>NZ_JACHKA010000001.1:0-1200000 GCF_014203955.1 Sphingobium lignivorans | reverse complement strand
GGCCCCGAATAGCCGCAGGCCACCCGCTTCCTCGACCAGTCCGAACTCGACCGTGTACCAGTAAAGCCGCGCCAGCTTGTGCAGCGCGCCGAAACTCAGGCTGCGCAGGCCGCCCTCGCCATAAGCCTGCATGTAATCCGCATAGACCGGATCGGCGAGCAGCGGTACATGCCCGAACACGTCATGGAAGACGTCTGGCTCCTGGAGATAATCGAGCTGGTCCGCGCGCCGGATGAATGTGCCGGAGACGAAGCGGCGATGCGCGAGGTGATCGAAGAACACATCGTCCGGCACCAGCCCCGGCACCGCCACGACCTGCCAGCCGGTGAGCGCCATCAGCCGATCGGACAGTTCCGCGAAATCCGGGATGCCGGGCCGCGAAAGCCTGAGCACGTCCAGCCCGCGCAGATAGGCCTCGCAGGCGCGGCCAGGAAGCTGAGCACTCTGCCGCGCGAACAGACGGTCCCAGATCGCATGATCCTGCGCGCTGTAGGATGACCAGTTCTGGGCGATGGTCCAGTCCGGCGCCGCGCCGGGCGGCGGTGTCTCGTGGATATGCAGGCTCTCCATGCACGCGAGTGTAGCACGGGCAGGAGCAAGGGTAAAAGCGCGGGCCGGTTGACAGCGCGCCGGGCGCAGGGGAGCATCCGGGCGAAAGTGACGGGAGAGAGTCGGCATGTGCGACAATGAGATCAATCAGGGGCTTGTCGAGGACTGGAGCCTCACGCGCCGCACCTTCGTCGCGCTGGCGGCGGCCACGGGCTTTTCCGGCGCGGCCTGCGCTGCCGGGCAGGTCGTCGAGGAGGACGTGACGGTCAAGACCCCGGACGGGGTGGCCGACGCCGTGCTATTCCATCCCGCCGGCACCGGGCCATGGCCCGCCGTCCTTGTCTGGCCGGACATCATGGGGCTCCGGCCGGTGTTCCGCGAGATGGGCCGCCGGCTCTCCGCGCAGGGCTATGTCGTGCTGGTGCCCAACCCCTTCTATCGCAGCGCCAAAGCCTCGGCGATCAGCGCGGACTTCAACGATCCCGCTAACCGGCAGACATTGTTCGGCTATCGCGGGGCGATGAGCGACGAGGGCGTGGACAAGGACGCGGTGGCCTATCTCGCTTTCCTCGATGCCCGGCCGCAGACCGACCGGCGCAAGAAAGCGGGCGTGCAGGGCTATTGCATGGGCGGCCCCCTCTCCTTCCGCACCGCCGCCGCCGTGCCGGACCGCATCGGCGCGGTCGCCAGCTTCCACGGCGGCGGGCTCACCACCGACAAGCCCAACAGCCCGCATTTGCTGATCCCGAAGACCAACGCCGCCTATCTCGTCGCGGTGGCGCGGAACGACGATGCGCGCGAGCCGCAATCCAAGGACATCCTCACCGCCGCCTTCGCCAAGGCCGGCAAGGAAGCCAGCGTGGAAGTCTATCCGGCCGACCATGGCTGGTGCGTGCCGGGTAGCCAAGCCTATGACGAAGCAGCCGCCGAGAACGCCTGGGCAGCGCTGACGGCGCTCTACAAGGCGGCTTTGGTCTAGCCGGCCCACCTCCAGAGGGGACCGCTCCCCCCTCCATGGACATCCCCGCGCTGCGTCGAATGGAGACGCACGCGCGACAGAAGGCTTGTCCGATATAATGGAAAACTCTATCTGCTGACTCCTTGCGCAGCACCGGCGCGGAGGGCGGTGTGACCAAGTGCTGCCTTGATGCCGCCTTGAAGTCCCCGCCAGAGAAAGAGGCGGGGCATGAAAGCGACTTTCCCAACAAGAAGACTTTGACATATTTTCTTACGGCCGCAGAAATAATTGCGAAATAATAGGCCAAAACTGGAAGAATTATCAGGGCATTACAACAGATTACATCGGCATCCATTGTCATTTTGGCAAAAATCGGCTAGCTAAATGGCAATTTGGTTTTCCGGGGCAATATGACCATCAGAGAGAAACCGCCCGCTATTGGGCCCAGACTGCGCGATCTTCGCAAGGAACATGGAATGACGCTCGATACGCTTTCGGCGGCGTCGGGCGTATCGAGATCGATGTTGTCGCAGATCGAGCGGGGCCAGGCCAATCCGACCGTGGCGACCGTGTGGCATCTTTCGCAGGCGCTCGGCGTGGAGTTCGCCGATTTCGTCGGCGGGCAGAAAGTGGAGCGGCGCGGGCGCATCGAGCTGACGGCCGCCTCGTTCGTTCCCGAAATCCGCACGGAGGATGGCCTGTGCGTCATGCGGATTCTCAGCCCGGACAAGATCGTGGGCCCGGAGCTTTATCATCTGACCATCGCGCCCGGCGGCGAGCTGGTGTCGGACCCGCATACGCGTGGCTGCTGGGAACATCTCACCGTCTTCCTCGGCGAACTGACGGTGACGAGCGCGGACACGACAGCCGTCGTCGGCACCGGGTCCATCGCGCGCTATCCGGCGGATGTGCCGCACGCCGTTCGCAATCATACCGACACGGCGGCCGTCGGCCTGCTGGTTGTCACCCCGGGCTAGGGCGGACATGATGGCTGCGTCTTCCCCGATCAAAGGCGCTTCGATGGACCTGCAGCCTTACCGGACCTTCGGCCCCCTCCGTCCGTGAGCACAGGCCCCCTCCCCCATTTCTCCGGCGATCTCCAGCGCGCTGTCGACCTGATGCGCCAAGGCAGGCTGGCCGAGGCGGAGCGGCTCCTCGAAACGGCGGCCCGGCAGGCGCCGCAGGATGCCCGGCCCCATTTCTTCCTCGCCCTCGCCGCGCGCCATCGAGGCGATGCAACCGGCGCGACGCGGGAACTCGCCATCGCGCTGGATCTCGACCCGCTGTTTCAGGACGCTGCCGTGGAGCTGGCACGCCTGCTCAATGCCGGCGGCGAACCCGAGCGCGTCATCGCTCTGACCGGCCCGGCCGCAGCCGTCGCGCGTCCGGCAGAAGCCTTGCTCGTCGAGCGTGCCCGGGCCTTTCAGGCGCTCGACAGGCCGGAGGAAAGGCTCGCGGAGCGCGAACGCATCGTCGCGCTCTACCCCGCCCGATCGTCCGCTTATCACAATCTGGCGGCAGCGCTCGGGGACGCGGGCCATGCGCAACGCGCTGAAGCGGCGGCACGCCAGGCTTTCGCGCTCGGCGGCAAGGCGCCCGAGACATGGCTGGTGCTGGCCCGGGCACTGCAGGGCCAGAACAGGCTGGATGAAGCGGAACAGGCCTTTCGCCGCGCCGTGGCCTTGCGTCCATCCTATGTCGAGGCGCTGCGCGATCTCGCCCAGCTCATGTGGATGCGCACCGGACGCCTTGATGCAGCGCTGGCGGAACTGGCGCCGGGCCTTGCGACCGAACAGGCCGGCCGCCTGCGGATGATCATGGCGCGCTTTCATGATGCCGCGGGCGACGCGGCGACAGGCTATCGCCTGCTCACGCAGGCAGGAGGGCCCGGCAGTGCCGAGACGGAAAGCGCCGCCGCTCAGCTCGCCATCGGCTTCGATCCCGAACGGGCCCTTGCCCATGCGCTGCGGGCCGAAGCTCTGGCCCCCGCGAGCGGCAGCATCCGCCGCCAAATGATCGACGCCTTGCTGGTGACTGGCCAGCCGCAACAGGCGCTGGACAGGATCGAGGCGCAACTGGCCCTGACACCGCTCGACCAGGGACTGATCGCCGCGCAATGGACGGCATGGCGCCTGCTGGGCGACGCGCGCGCCGACGCGCTCTATGATTATGACGCCTTCGTCAGTGCCATGACGATCGAGCCACCGCCGGGCTGGAGCAGTCTGCCGGACTATCTGGGCGATCTCGCAGCGTCCCTGCGCAGCCTCCATGGCTTCATGGCGCATCCGCTCGACCAGTCGCTCCGCTCCGGCACGCAGACGAGCGCGGACCTGCTCAGGAGCGACGATCCCGCGATCCGGGGTTTTCGCACAGCCATCGATGGCGCCATCCGCCGCTATGTCGAGACCCTGGGCACCGGTAGCGATCCCTTCCGCGCGAGGCGGCGGGGCGGCTACCGGCTCAAGGGCATGTGGTCGGTCAGGCTCTCACCGGGCGGCTTTCATGTCGACCATGTGCATCCACAGGGCTGGATTTCCTCCGCCTGCTACATCGCCCTGCCCGACGGCATGGATGATGAAGAGACGCGCGCCGGCTGGATCCGCTTCGGCCAGCCCGGCATTCCGACCGCCCCGCCTCTGGAAGCCGGGCATTTCGTCAGGCCGCAGCCGGGCATGCTCGTGCTCTTCCCGTCCTATATGTGGCACGGCACCGTACCTTGCCCGGACGGAAGCGACCGACTCACCATCGCCTTCGATATCCTGCCGGAAGACGTAATCCAGTAAAACGGAGCCGGGCAATCCGTGCCGGAAACGGGCGCATGACCCTACGGAACCCTGGTTAAGCAGCTGTTTTCCTTGAGGAGAGCCGCCCGCTCCCGCTCGTGAAAAAGCCGTCCGCTCAGGAATTCCATGATAAAGGACTTTTAAAGCGGAATTTCCGCTTGACATTAATATATATTGCCCCAAACTGCCATCAACAGGGTGATGAATCGAATGAGGAAAGACTCATAAAGAGTCATCCTCTCCGACATAATAGAAATTGATAGTTCCTGCGCCGACTTGTCTCTCAGGCATGAGAGTCAGGCCACGGAATCACTCGAAATTCACTGTCATGATACGCCTACCCGCGCGGCAGGATGATTCATCACGCCTATAGAATGCCCATAGTCTGAAAATATATTTTCAATTCAAATATTGAATTCATGATTATTTTTGTCATTTGGCAGAATTCATCACCTCAAAGTAAAATACTAAAGTATAATATTTTAGATATATGAACATCAATCAAGGAAGCTTCTATTAATTAACAAAACTATATAATCGATGCTCTATTCGATGATGGAGAGGCATTTTCAGTTTTAGGACACCTGTCAAACAAAGGGGATAGGTCATGCTGAATTTTCCATCTTCTTCATCGCGTAACATTGGCTCCGTCGTCCATCGAAGCATTTTGCTGGCGACTGCCAGCAGCGTGGTTCTGCTGGCCGCGATGCAACCGGCGTCCGCCCAGACGGCCGAGGCTGAGGCCGACGCACCGGACGACATCGTCATCACAGGCTCGCTCATCTCCCGCCCGGACTATCAGGCGAACAGCCCGATCGTCTCCATCGGCGCGGAATCGCTGGAAAGCACTGGCCAGATCACCGTGGAGCGGGCCCTTGCGCAGATGCCGCAGTTCGCCGGCGGCCTGGGCCAGAGCAACACCTCCAGCACCGGCACCGGCCTGAACGGCGGCCAGGCCTATGCGACCCTGCGCGGCCTGGGCTCCAAGCGCACGCTGATCCTGCTCGACGGCAAGCGCCTGCAACCCTCCAATCCCGACGGCTCGGTCGACCTCAACACCATACCGGAAGCCCTGATCGGCAATATCGAGGTCATCACCGGCGGCGCGTCCACGACTTACGGCTCGGACGCCACGGCGGGCGTCGTCAATTTCCGCCTCAAGCGCGATTATTCCGGCCTCACGCTCAAGGCGACGACCGGCATTTCCAATTATGGGGACGGCGCGAACTACCGCGTCAGCGCGACCGCGGGCGGCAATTTCGACGACGGACGCGGCCGGGCCTTCGTCTCGCTCGATTATTCGAAGCGCGAGCGTGCCAAGCGCCGCGAGCGCCCCTGGTATTCGGACCGCACGCCGCAGACCGGCAACGCGGCCAATCCCTATGGTTCGGCGCTTTTCTCGGGCAACGAGCCGACGCTCGCGGCCGTCAATTCCATCTTCCACGACAAATATGGCTTTGATCCGTTCGTCGCCAGCAATGGCAGCCAGCGTTACAGCGGCGGCGCGCAGATCGGCTTCAACAATGACGGCACGCTCTACACTGCCAACAATGCGCCGGTCGTCAACTTCAAGGGCGTGGAAAGCGACGACGCCTATCTCGTGGACTCGGGCAATTCGATCTTCGGACCGTCCAAGCAGTTCAAGTTCGGCTGGACCGGCGCCGACATCCAGTCGGACATGGAACGCTACATGGCGATGGGCCGGGTGGACTATGACGTCACCGATTCCATTTCCGCCTACGGGCAATTCAACTTCACGACCTACAAGCAATTCTCGATCGTCAACACCACGCTCTCGAACAACATCTACCTTCAAAATATTCCCTATGACAGCTTCTTCGTCCCCGAGGACCTGAGGACCATCCTCGCCTCGCGGCCTAATCCCACGGCGGATTTCCAGTTCTACAAGTCCTGGCAGGCCATCGGCAATCGCGGCCAGACCTACGAATATGACGTCTGGCAGTTCATGGTCGGCCTGACCGGCAAGCTCGGCATCGGCGATCTGAGCTGGGACCTCTATGGCAGCACCAGTTCATCGGACTTCAAGAATGGCCAGACCGGCGGCCTCAGCCTCAGCCGGATGGAAGCGCTGCTCGCCAGCCCCACGGGCGGGCTCGGCAATTGCACGGACTTCAATATCTTCGGCGACCTGCCGATCTCCGATGCGTGCAAGGACTATGTCATGCGCGACACCCTGAACACGACCAACATGAGGCAGGACATCGTGCAGGGCACTCTGCAGGGCAGCCTGTTCCCGCTTCCGGCGGGCGCGGTGCGGTTCGCGGTGGGCGCGAGCTACCGCCGCAATTCCTTCGATTACAAGTCGGACGACGCGCTCGACCAGCCGGACGGAACCAGCGACATCATCGGCTTCGCCGTGCTGCGCTCCTCGGCCGGCGCGGTCAACGTGAAGGAACTGTTCGGCGAGCTGTTCGTGCCCGTGCTGCACGATCTGCCCCTGATGCAGGAGTTCAACCTCGATCTGGGCTATCGCTATTCGGATTATAATTCGATCGGGGGGGCGCATACCTACAAGGTCGATTTCGACTGGCGCGTGATCGATCAGGTCCGCCTGCGCGGCGGCTACAATCGCGCCATCCGCGCGCCCAGCGTCGGCGAGCTTTATGCGCCGATCTCGACAGGCAGCACCAGCATCGGCCAGGCGCAGGCCGGCACCCTCGCCGGCGATCCATGCGACTATCGCTCGGAATATCGCCGGCGGGCAGAAGCACAGGTCAAGCAGCTCTGCCTCGCCCAAGGCATGTCCGAGAGCACTTACGGCACCACGGCGGCCGGCTTCATCGGCACCTCGCAGATCTTCCCGCTCACCGGCGGCAATCCTGATCTGGACGAGGAAACCGCCGACACCTGGTCGTTCGGCGCAGTGCTCAGCTCGCCCTTCACCAGCCCGCTGCTGAACCGGATCCGGATGTCGGTCGACTGGTACAACATCAAGATCAAGGACGCGATCGGCGTTCTCGCGATCACCCAGTCGGTGCAATATTGCTTCAACGCGGATGGCGCCTCCAACCCGACCTACGACAACAACAATTATTACTGCCAGCTGCTGGCCCGCGCGCCGGAAGGAACGCTCGAGCCGCCCACCAGCCAGCCACTGCTCAATCTCGGCACTTTCGAGGTGCAGGGCATCGACGTGCAGTTCGACTGGGCGGCCGACCTGTCCGATTTCGGCTTCGGCGGCGATCCGGGCAGCCTGAGCTTCCGCACGGTGGTGAGCTATCTGGACAAGTTCGCCGTGCAGAACCTGCCGGGCGCCCCGACTTACGACTATGCAGGCACCATCGGCTTCTCGATCGAGAGCAATGCCGGCGCGGTCCACCCCACCTGGAAGGCGAACACCAACCTCACCTACACGCTCGGCGGCTTCGACATGGGCGTGACCTGGCGCTTCATCGACAAGATGAAGCACAGCAATTCCGTCACGTCGAACTCCGCGCCGCAGGGGATCGCGGCCTATCATCTGTTCGATCTCAACGTCGGCTATGCCTTCACCAAGGACATCCAGCTGACGGCGGGCGTGACCAATGTGTTCAACCGGGCACCGCCTTCCTACAGCAACACGCCGGAGACCTATGAATCGTCCAACTACGACGTGCTCGGTCGCAACTTCTTCATGTCCCTGAAAGCCCGGTTCTAGCCGCCGGAAGCGTGGCCGGGTCCGTCTGGCCACGCCTTGTCCACTGATGTTCTTATGGAGATACCGATGAAACCGATCATTCAGAAAGCTGCCCGGGCCCTGATGCTGTCGGGCTCGACTCTCGCGCTGCGCGCGGCAGTCATCGGGGGCATGGTCGCGACGACCGTCGTCCCCGTCAGCCATGCCGCCGCCCAGACGGCCGTGCCGACGCCCGAATCCTGGTTTGGCCATCGCATGGGCACAGACCGCAAGCTCGAGCCCTATGCGAAGATGGTCGCCTATTATCAGGAACTGGCGAAGACGAGCGACCGCATCAAGCTCGTGGAGCTGGGCAAGTCGACCGAAGGACGCCCCTTCCTCGCGCTGTACATCTCCTCGCCCGCCAATCTCGCGCGGCTCGAGGAGTATCGCCAGATGAACCTCAAGCTCACCGATCCGCGCGGCGTGCCGCAGGACGAGCTCGACCGGATCGTGAAGGACGGCAAGGCGGTCGTCGTCCAGTCCTACGACCTCCATTCGAGCGAGATTGCCGCATCGCTGACATCGGTCGAGTTCACCTATGACATGGCGACCCGCACCGACCCCGAGATGATGAATGTGCTCGACAAGGTCATCACCATCATCATGCCCTCGCTCAATCCCGACGGGCACGACATGGTGCAGGACTGGTACATGAAATATGTCGGCACGCCCTATGAAGGCAGCGCCCTGCCGTGGCTTTACCAGAAATATGTCGGCCACGATAACAACCGCGACGCCTTCATGCTGAACATGGCGGAATCCCGGCATCTGGCCAGCATCCTGTACCGCGACTGGACGCCGCAGGCCTATATCGACCATCACCAGATGGGCCAGTATGCGCCGCGCATCTCCATCCCGCCCTATACTGACCCGATCCGGCCTTTCGGCGATCCGCTGGTGTGGCGCGAGATGACTTTCTTCGGCGCGGCCATGGCCTATGAGCTGGATGCCGCGGACCTCTCCGGCGGCATCGGCGACGCCATCTATTCAGGCTGGGGCCATTTCGGCTTCCACTGGATCACGCCGTTCCACAACATCGCGGGCATGCTGGACGAATCCGCGAGCGCCAATCTCGCCACCCCGCTCTATGTCCATCCCGACCAGCTCAAGGGCGGCCAGCGCAACGTGCCGGACAACAAGGCGCAGATGAACATGCCCAATCCCTGGCCCGGCGGCTGGTGGCGCGTGCGCGACATCGTCGACCGGCAGAAAGTGACGTCCTGGGCGCTGGTGGACGCGGCGGCGAAGAACAAGGAAATGGTGCTGCGCAATATGTACACCAAGGCCCTGCGCCAGACCCGGCGCGGCGCCGAGGGCGAAACCAAGGCCTATGTGATCGACGTCAAGCAGCACGATCCGCTGACCGCGACCAAGATGGTCAATGCCCTGCTCGCGCAGAAGGTCGACGTCTATCGCGCGCCCGCGCCATTCACGCATGAAGGGCACATCTATGAGGCAGGCACCTTCGTCGTGCCGATGGACCAGCCGAAGATGGGCCTGGTGCGCTGGCTGCTCGGCCAGACCTTCTTCCCCGACGACAGCTATGCCCGCACGAAGGACGGCACGCCCATCCGGCCCTATGACATGTCGACCGATGCCATGACCGAGTTCATGGGCGTCGAGAGCACGCCGGTCGCCACCCCGGTCGCGATCGCCGGGCTGGAGCGCCTCGGCGCAGCGATCGCGCCGCGCGGCACGGTCGAGGGCAGCGGCCCCTATCTGCTGGACGCTGCGCTCAATGACAGCTTCCATGCCGTCAACCTGCTGCTCAAGGGCGGCGCCACTGTGCAGCGCGTCACTACCGCGTCCGGCGCGGCGAAGGTCGGGGACTTCATCGTCTCCGGCGTGAGCGGCGCCACGGCCGAGAGCATCGCGGCCTCCACGGGCGTGAACTTCACGGCCGCAGGCGCCGCGCCGGCCGGCAGCGCGATCGCCGTCAAGGCGCCGCGCATCGCGATGCTCAAGCGCTATCGCGGCGGCAACATGGACGAGGGCTGGACCCGCTTCGTGTTCGAAAGCTATGACTATGGCTACACCTCCATCATGGATGCCGAGATCAAGGCCGGCAATCTCATCAAGAAATATGATGTGATCGTGCTGCCGGACGATTCGCTCGGCGCGATGACGGGCGACGCTTCGGACATGGGCGGCCGCCCCGGCGGGCGCGACAATCTCGAGGGCGTGCCGCCGGAATATCACAGCGGCTTCGGCGATGCCGGCGTCAAGGCGCTGGAGGAATTCGTGAAGGCCGGGGGCAAGCTCGTGACATTCGCGCAGGCCGGTGATCTGCCGATCAAGAAGTTCGGCCTTCCGGTCGCCAATGTCGTCGCGGGCAAGTCGTCCAAGGAGTTCTGGTCGCCCGGTTCCACCTTCCGGATGAACGTGGATACCAGCGATCCGCACGCTTATGGCATGCCGGACAAGGCGCTCGCCATCTTCACGGCCGGCTGTCAGGCCTATGAAGTCATCCCGCGCATCCGCAACGAGAATGTGAAGGTGATCGCGTCCTATACGGACAAGGACGTGCTCCAGAGCGGCTGGCTGCTGGGCGAGGAAGTGATCGCCGGCAAGGCGGCGATGGTCTCGGTCAAGCATGGCAAGGGGGATGTGATCCTCATCGGCTTCCGCCCCCAGCACCGCAGTCAGGCGCACGGCACTTACAAGCTGCTGTTCGATTCACTGCTGGCGCCCGTCTCCTAGAAGGGGCAGCTTCGAGCTACCGGACCGGTTCGGCCTTCGCCATGCATGTTCCTCCGTTCCCGTGCATGGGGAATCCGTTCCGGTCCGGTGGGACCGGGGGGCATCGCCGGTTCATCGCACAGCGCAACCCCGTCCGTCGCGGCGGGGATGGATAAAGGGAAATATCACATGAATTCATTTGCTGCGGGAAGCCGGGCGGTCATTGCGCTCCTCAGTCTCATCGGCGCTGACGCCGCGCTTGCCCAGGTCGCCCCCGAGCGCGTCGAGGCACTCAAGACCGAAGCCGTGAAGGGCGTGGAGAGCCGGAGCAAGCTCGTGCAGGAGATGATCGATTCCATCTTCAGCTTCGGCGAGCTGGGCATGCAGGAATTCGAGACCTCCAAATATATCACGGCCATTCTCGAGAAGAACGGCTTCACCGTGACGCGCGGCGTCTCCGGCATGCCCACGGCCTGGACGGCGGTGTGGAAGAATGGCGAAGGCGGCCCGGTCATCGCCGTCGGCTCGGATCTCGATGGCATTCCCAAGGCCAGCCAGAAGCCGGGCGTCGCCTGGCGCGAGCCGCTCGTCGAGGGCGCGCCCGGCCATGGCGAGGGCCATAATTCCGGGCAGGCCGTGAACATCGCGGCCGCGCTCGCGGTCAAGGACATCATGATCCGGGAGAAGATCCCCGGCACCCTGCTGCTCTGGCCCGGCGTCGCGGAGGAGCCGGTCGCGGCCAAGGCCTTCTTCGTGCGGGACGGCATGTTCAAGGATGTCGATGCCGTGCTCTTCACGCATGTCGGCTCGAATCTCGGCACGAGCTGGGGCGAGCAGAGCGGCACCGGCGGCATTTCGGTGCTCTATACCTTCAGTGGCGAATCTGCCCATTCGGCCGGCGCGCCCTGGCGCGGCCGCAGCGCCCTCGATGCCGTCGAGCTGATGGACATCGGCTGGAACTTCCGCCGCGAGCATCTGCGGCCCGAGCAGCGCTCGCATTATGTCATCAAGGATGGCGGCGACTTCCCCAATGTCGTCCCCTCGTCCGCGACGGTCTGGTACTATGTCCGCGAGCAGACCTTCGACCATATCCGCAAGAACTTCGACATCAGCAAGAAGATGGCGGATGCGGCCGCGATGATGACGGACACGACCGTCTCCAGCCGCATCATCGGCACGGCTGCGCCCCGGCACATGAGCAAGCCGATCGCGGAAGCCGCTTTCGAGAATATCAAGAAGGTCGGCCTGCCGACCTGGACGGCGGAGGAACAGCAGTTCGCCAAGGCCGTGCAGAAGCTCGTCGAGGGAAAGCAGACCGGGCTCGATACCGAGCTGGATGCGCTCGCGGCGCCCGTGCCCGAGCCCAAGAGCGGCGGCTCGGACGACATCGGGGATGTCTCCTGGACCAAGCCGACGATCACCATTCGCTTCCCGTCCAACATTCCGAACCTGCCCGGCCACAACTGGTCGAACGCCATCGCCATGGCCACGCCCATTGCGCACAAGGGCGCCGTCGCCGGGGCCAAGGCGATGGCCATGACCATGCTCGATCTCATGACGAAGCCGGAGCTCCTGGCCTCGGCCAAGACCTATTTCACCGATGTTCAGACTAAGGAGGTCAAATACCAGCCGGTTCTCACGAATGAGAAACCCTATATCGAAATGAATGCCGACATCATGGAGCAATTCCGCGAAAAGATGCGGCCCTATTATTACAATCCGGCAAAGTACAAGACTTATCTGGATCAGCTCGGCGTCAAGTGGCCGACACTCGAAAAGACGCAATAGAGCTATAGAGATGACGGCCGGGGCCGGTTTGGCCGGCCCCGCCGCGACAGCGAACGGCGCCCGGTCCCTTGTCCGGACCCGCCCGCCGGAAGGTCTCGCTTCCGGAGCGGTGGCGCGACTCCCGTGGTTCGGAGATCATAGATGACATTGACACTTGCAGACGTCCGACTGGCCGCCGAACGGCTGGGCAATGCGATCGTCCGGACGCCCTTCCTGCATTCGCAGACTCTCTCCGAGCTGACCGGCGCGGAAATCTGGCTCAAGTTCGAGAATCTTCAGTTCACCGGCTCGTTCAAGGAGCGCGGCGCGCTCAACAAGCTGCTCACGCTGGGCGAGGAGGCGCGCCAGCGCGGGGTCGTCGCGGTGTCCGCCGGCAATCATGCCCAGGGCGTGGCGCTCCATGCCCGCCGCCTCGGCATCCCTGCGACCATCGTCATGCCGCTCTCCACCCCCACCGTGAAGGTCAAGCGCACCGCCAGCTTCGGCGCCACCGTCGACCTTACGGGCAAGGACTTCGCGGAGGCAAGCATGGCCGTGCCGCGCTATATCGAGCAGGGCCTCACGTTCATTTCCCCGTTCGACGATGCCGAGATCATCGCCGGTCAGGGCACCATCGCACTCGAAATGGTCGAGCAGGGTCCGCCATTGGACGTGGCGCTGGTCGCCGTGGGCGGCGGCGGCCTGATCGGCGGCGTCGCCACCGTGTTCAAGGCCCTCTCCCCGGCCACGCAGGTCATCGGCGTGCAGAGCGAGCTCTATCCTTCCATGGCGCTCGCGCTCGGTCGCTATTCGGGCACGCTCGCCGGGGGCACCTCGGTCGCCGAGGGCATCGCGGTGGCGAAGCCCGGCGTGCTCACGCTCGCCGCCGCGCAGGCACTGGTCGACGATGTGATCGTGGTGCCTGAGGCGCTGATCGAGGATTCCGTCGCCCTGCTGCTGCAGATCGAGAAGACCCTGTGCGAAGGCGCGGGCGCCGCCAGCCTCGCGGCCGTGCTGGCCGAGCCGGAGCGCTTCCGGGGCAAGAGCGTCGGCCTGATCCTGTGCGGCGGCAATATCGACATGCGCGTGCTGACCGCGATGCTCCAGCGCCATCTCGCACGCTCGGGCCAGCTCATCCGTCTGCGCGTCTCGATGCTCGACAATGCCGGCCTCCTCGGCGCGGTGGCGACGATCATCGGCCAGCTCGACGGCAATATCCTGGAAGTCTCGCATGATCGCGTATTCGGGGGGGCCTCGGCCCGTTCGGCTAATGCGATCTTCACGGTCGAGCTGCCGGACAGGGACCGCAATCGCGTGCTGTTGCAGGCCCTGCATGATGCCGGCTATGATGCCAATCTCATCGAACCGATGCAGACGGCGCCTTACTCCTTCAGCGAGGTCGCATGACCATGACATCCGATAGGCCGGCCATTCCGGACGACCTGCTCGCTTCGCTGGAGGCGCTGGACGGGCGGCTGCGCTGGCTCGCGTCCTGGACCATCCACAATGCCAATCATATCCGCGAGAGCCGGGACGGGCTCAAGGTCGGCGGCCATCAGGCAAGCTGCGCTTCGATGACGGCCGTCATGGCGGCGCTCTACTTTCATATCCTGCGGCCCAATGACCGGGTGGCAGTCAAGCCCCATGCCGGTCCCGTGCTCCATGCCATCGAATATCTGCTGGGCCATCAGACGCTCGACCAGCTCAAGCGCTTCCGGGGCATGGGCGGCGCGCAGAGCTACCCTTCGCGCACCAAGGACCGGATTCGCGTGGATTTCTCCACTGGCTCGGTCGGTCTCGGCGTCGCCATCACGGCCTTCGCCAGTCTGGTGCAGGATTATCTGATCGCCCATGGCGCCCTGCCGCAGGAGCGGGCCGGGCGGATGATTGCCCTGATGGGCGACGCGGAGCTGGACGAGGGCAATATCTACGAATGCCTCATCGAGGCCTACAAGCACGAGATCCGCAATTGCTGGTGGATCGTCGACTATAATCGCCAGTCGCTCGATGCCACCACGGCGGACCGCATGTTCAGCCGCTTCGACGACATCTTCCGCACCTGCGGCTGGCGCGTCGTCACGCTCAAGCACGGCAAGCTCCAGCGCGCGGCCTTCAGCCGGCCGGGCGGCCAGGCGCTGGCGGACTGGATCGATGCCTGCCCCAATGCGGATTTCGCGGCGCTCACTTATCAGGGCGGCAGCGCATGGCGTGAACGTCTGCTTGCCGACCTTGCGGGCGTGCCGGATGTGGCCGGCCTGATCGCGTCCTTCGACGATGCCGGTCTGGCCGCGCTCATGACCAATCTGGGCGGCCACTGCATGGAGACGCTGGTCGATGCCTTCCAGCGTATCGACGACGATCGCCCGACCCTGTTCATCGCCTACACCGTCAAGGGCTTCGGCCTGCCCTTCGCGGGCCACAAGGACAATCATTCGGGGCTCATGAACCCGGCGCAGATGGAAGCGCTGCGGGAGAGCATGGGCATCGCGCCGGGCGAGGAATGGGAGCCTTATGGCGGCCTTGGCGACAACACCGCCGCGGCGCTGAAGGCCTTTGTCGAGGCTTCGCCCCTGGCCCGGCGTGACGCGCCCCCGGAAGCGGCACCCGTGCCCCTGCCGGACAGCCTCCCCCCGCCGGCCGATCCGCAACAGTCGACGCAGGCCGCCTTCGGCCGCATCCTGCTCGATCTCGCCAAGTCGGGCCATCCGCTGGCGGATCGCATCGTCACCACCTCGCCGGACGTGACCGTCTCCACCAACCTGGGCGGTTTCGTGAACCAGCGCGGCCTCTTCCGCCGCCGCGAGCTCAAGGATGTGTTCCACTCGGCCCGCATTCCCTCGGCGCAGAAATGGCAGGGGCACGATGCCGGCCAGCATATCGAGCTGGGCATCGCGGAGAGCAATCTCTTCCTGATGCTCGCCGCGCTCGGCCTGTCCGGGCCGCTGTTCGGCACGCGGCTGCTGCCTGTCGGCACGGTCTACGATCCCTTCATCGCGCGCGGGCTCGATCAGCTCAATTATGGCTGCTACCAGGATGCGCGCTTCCTGCTGGTCGCCACGCCGTCGGGCCTGACGCTCGGGCCGGAAGGCGGCGCGCATCAGTCGATCTATTCGCCGCTGATCGGCATGGGCCAGCCCAATCTCACTTATTTCGAGCCCGCCTTCGTCGATGAGCTGGCGCTCATCATGCACTGGGCCTTCGGGCACATGCAGGCGGCGGACGGCGGCTCGGTCTATCTGCGCCTTTCCACGCGCGTCATCGACCAGATCGAGCGCGAGAGCGACGACTGGCAGGCCGATGCGCTCAAGGGCGGCTACTGGGTCAAGCGGCCCGGGCCGGGCGCCGAGGCAGCGCTCGTCTTCACCGGCGCCATCGCGCCCGAGGTGATGGAGGCCTGGGCGATCCTCGTCGAGGATCTTCCCGGCGTCGGCCTGCTCAACGTGACATCCCCGGACCTGCTGCACCGCGGCTGGTCCGAGTCCCGCGCCGAGCGCTGGTCAGGCGCGCCCGCGACGCCGAGCCATGTCGACAGGCTTCTCGACGCGCTCGATCCACGCGCCGGGCTGGTGACGGTCGTGGACGGCTCGCCCTCAACCCTGTCCTGGCTGGGCGCCGTGCGCGGCATGCGAGTCAGCCCGCTCGGCCTCGACCGGTTCGGCCAGACCGGCGACCTGCCCGATCTCTACGCCGTTTACCGCCTCGGCTCAGACGCCATCGTCGAGGCTACCGCCAATCTCTTCCTGCGCCCCTGAAGCAGGACGGCCGCGACCTTCAAGCCGCGCCGAACCCGTCCGCGAACCGGCGCCGATGATCGCTGAAGCGCTCGCCATCCGGCCGCTCGGTGCGCACGCCGTTCGCTTTCCAGGGCTTGCACAGCTTGCAGCCCGCGCGCCGATTGCGCGCCCGTCCGCGCTTGTGATGCATGGCCGCCTCCCGTGCCGGATCATCCGCAAAGGCGGCGTTCCTGACAGGTGCCGGCTGAGCCGAGCCTGAACGGTGGCACCGGGCGGCATAGGCAGGCTCGCGGACTTGAAAAACCGAAAGCGCGCCTTTTCAGTTATTTACGTCGTCATCCCGGACTCGATCCGGGATCCAGCTTCTTTCTTTTTCTCAAACCGGCCCGGCCTGGCGAGGATCAAGGCAGCGGGATCCCGGATCAAGTCCGGGATGACATCGTGAATGACGTAACAGGGTGCGCCCACCATGCACCGGAATTTGCCCACGCCCCCCCGCCGGACGCTCAGCCCGCGCTGCGCACGATCTCCGCCCAGGCCGCCTCGTCGATCACCTCGATGCCGAGCTCCGCTGCCTTCTTGAGCTTGGAGCCCGCGCCCGGCCCGGCCACGACGAGATCGGTCGCGGCACTGACGGAGCCCGCCGCCCGTGCCCCGAGCGCCTCGGCCTGCGCCTTCGCCTCGTCCCGGCTCATCGTTTCCAGCTTGCCGGTGAAGACGATGGTCTTGCCGGAGACCGCGCTGGCCTTGACGTCGACGACATAAGGCGGCGGCGAGACTTCGCCCAGCAGATCGTCCCAGATCGCCTTGTTGTGATCCTCGTGGAAGAAGTCGCCCAGCGCTTCCACCACCACTTCGCCGATGCCGTCGATGGCGAGCAGCCGCGCGCGCGCCGCCGCATCGCCGGCGTGCGCCGCCTCGGCTGTCTCGCGCAGGGCCGGCAAGGTGGCGAAGGCCTTCATGAGATCGCGCGCCGTCACTGCGCCGACATGGCGGATACCGAGCCCGAAGAGCAGCCGCGCGGCATCGGGCTCGCGGCGATCCTCTATGGCTTTCAGGAGGTTGTCGACCGACTTTTCCTTCCAGCCTTCACGGCCCAGCAAGGCCTCGCGATGGCGCTTCAGCCGGAAGATGTCCGCCGGCCCCTGCTCCAGCCAGCCGAGCGCGAAGAATTCCCGCACGGTCTTGTCGCCCAGCCCGTCGATATCCATCGCGGCGCGGCTGACGAAATGGTTGAGCCGCTCGATCCGCTGCGCCGGGCAGATCAGCCCCGCCGTGCAGCGCACGTCGACTTCCCCTTCCTCGGCCACGGCCTCGCTGCCGCATTCCGGGCAATGATCGGGAAAGACATAAGGCGCGCGCGCCTCGTCCCGCGTCAGATTGTCGACCACTTGTGGAATGACATCGCCCGCGCGCTGGACGATGATGCGGTCCCCCGGCCGCACGCCCAGCCGCGCGATCTCGTCGCGATTGTGCAGCGTGACGTTGGAGACGACCACGCCGCCCACCGTCACCGGCTTCAGCCGCCCCACAGGCGTCAGCTTGCCGGTGCGCCCGACCTGGATGTCGATCGCCTCCAGCGTGGTCTCGGCCTGCTCGGCCGGGAATTTGTGCGCGATCGCCCAGCGCGGCGCCTTGGCGACGAAGCCGAGCCGCTCCTGCCAGTCCAGCCGGTCGACCTTGTAGACCACGCCGTCGATATCATAAGGCAGGTCCGCCCGCTGGTGCTGGATGGCGCGATATTGCGCGAGCATCGCGGCGCTGCTCTCGCACAGCACCAGATGCGGCGAGACGGGGATCTTCCAGCGCTCCAGTGCCTTCATGACGCCGAACTGCGTGTCCGCCGGCAGCCCGCCGCCGCTCACCACCCCCCAGCCATGGGCGAGGAAGCGCAGCGGCCGGCTCGCCGTCACGCTCGCATCCTTCTGGCGCAGCGATCCGGCAGCGGCATTGCGCGGATTGGCGAACTGGCGCACCCCTTCGGGATCGAACGTCTCGCCGCGCGTATCCGCCGCCGCGCGTGCCTCATCCATCAGCCGCTTGTTGAGCGCGAGGAAAGCGGCCTTCTCCATATAGACTTCGCCGCGGACCTCCATGACGTCCGGCGCGTCCTGCGGCAAGGTCTGCGGAATGTCGTCTATGTGCCTGACATTGGGAGTGACATCCTCGCCCACCTCGCCATCGCCCCGGGTCGCGGCGCGGACCAGCTTGCGGTCCTCGTAGCGGATCGAGAGCGAGAGACCATCGATCTTGTCCTCCGCCGTCATCATCACCGGCTCGTCCTCGGGCAGGGCGAGATAGCGGCGCACGCGCGCCACGAACTCCTCGACGTCCTCGTCTGCAAAGGCATTGTCGAGGCTCATCATGCGCTTCTCGTGCCGCACCTTGGCAAGCGCGGAAGCCGCGACGGACGCACCGACCTGCCGGTTCGGGCTGTCCGCCCGCACGAGATGCGGAAACGCCGCCTCGAGCGCATTATTCTCGCGCACGAGCGCGTCGAACGTAGCGTCGCTGATCTCCGGCGCGTCGTTGGCATGATAGAGCCGGTTATGCTTCGCGATCTCGCGGGCGAGCCGCATGAGGCGATTGGCGGCTTCGGCTTCGGAGAGGTTCAGCAGGTCAGTCATCGTCGAAGGATCATATCTTGCTCCCCTCCTATTCAGAGGAGGGGCTGGGGGTGGTGCTTCCCGCCCATCGATCGAGCAGGATCGCGAGCGTCGAGCGCAATGTCTCTAGCACGCCGTCGAGATTGTCCATCACCTCGCTGTTCAGGAAGCGCAAGGTGGCAAAGCCGAGGCGCGATAGCAACGATCGTTGATCCGCCACTCCGGAACACGCCTCTGAAGAGGCGATTGCAAACACTCTGGCAGGACGCCCGGTGGCCGTGATACAATAACTCGTCCAAAGGGAGTATAGTTGTGGCAGACGACTTCAGGAAAGTACGCTCTTACGCGGCGCTTTTGCTCATCGCGATTATAGCGGTCGTTGGGTTCAACGTGTTCGCGGCTCCCAGATCGGGCGCGAACGGGCTGACAACGGCTCTGCTGCTGACCGGCTTGCTTGGTATCGCTGTGCTCGGCGTCGGCGTTGTCGGACTGGCGAAGCGCGTCCTCAGCAGGGATCCTCGTCCTTAGGCTCGACCTTCGCGAGGCGAACCGCTGCATCATTTTGCTCCCCTCCTCTTCAGAGGCGGGGCCGGGGTGGTGCCGCCCTTCTCCCGCAACACTCACACGCCCTCCAGCAGCCGGTCCGCCTGCGCCCGCGCCTCGTCGGTGACGGCAGCGCCGGAGAGCATGCGGGCGATTTCCTCGCGCCGCTCGGCCTCGTCGAGCGGGTGGACGCCGGTGCGGGTGATCGTGCCTTCCGAGGACTTGGCGATGAGCAGATGTCCCGCCCCGCGCGCCGCGACTTGCGGGCTGTGCGTCACCACGATGACCTGCGCGCCGCCCGCCAGCCGGGAGAGCCGCTCGCCGATGGCGCCTGCCACCGCGCCGCCCACGCCCCGGTCGATCTCGTCGAAGATCATCGTCCCCGCCGCGCCCTGCGCCGCCAGCGCCACCTTGAGCGCGAGGATGAAGCGGGACAGCTCGCCGCCGCTCGCGATCTTCGTCAGCGGCGCGAAGGGCGCGCCGGGATTGGTCGAGATCATGAACTCCACGCGATCCCGCCCGGAGGCGCGCCATTGCCCTTCCGGCAGCGGCTCGACATCGGTGCGGAAGCGCGCGGCATCCAGCTTGAGCGGCGCCAGCTCGCCGGCCATTGCCGCATCGAGCCGCTTTGCGGCCGCGCGGCGGGCCTCGCTCAGCGCCTGCGCGGCGGCTTCATAAGCCGCGCGGGCCTGCGCCACTTCGTCCTCGAGTTCGGCCAGCCCCGCCTCGCCCGCGTCGATCCGGGCGAGCTGGGTCGCCATGCGCGCCGAGAGGTCGGCCAGATCGTCCGGCGCGACCTGATGCTTGCGGGCGAGCGCGCGCAGATCGAACAGCCGCGTCTCGATCGCGTCCAGCCGGGCGGGGTCGGCAGCGAGCGCCTCGCTTGCGCGGGCCAGCTGGTCCTCGGCCTCGGCGGCCTCGATCACGGCGCGATCCAGCGATGCCAGCGCCGCGGCCAGCAGATCATGCTCGGGCGCGATCCGGTCCAGCCGCCGCGCCGCCTGACGCAGCCCCGAGAGCGCGCCGTCCGATCCGCCGAGCAGCGTTTCCAGCGTGGCGAGGTCCTCGGTCAGCCGGGCGCCCTTCTGCATCGCCGCGCGCTCGCTTGCCAGCGCCTCCTCCTCGCCCGGCTCGGGGGCGAAGCGGCTGAGCTCTTCCACGGCATGGGCGAGATAGTCCCGCTCTTTCGCCGCGCTGTCCAGCGCCTCGCGCGCGGCCTCCAGTCGACCCTGCGCCGTCTGCCAGGCGCCATGGGCGGCACGCACCGCGCCACTGTCCATCCCGCCATAGGCATCGAGCAGGTCCATGTGGCCGCGCGGGTTGAGCAGGCCTCGCTCGTCATGCTGGCCATGGATTTCCACCAGCAGCGCGCCGACATCCTTCAGCAGCGCCGCCGAGCAGGGCTGATCGTTGAGGAACGCGCGGCTCCCGCCATCCGCCTTCAGGGTACGGCGGATGAGCAGCGGCTCGCCGGGCTCCTGCGCGATCTCGTTCTCCGCGAGCAGCGCGGCCAGCGCGGTGCCGGGCAGCGGCGGCTCGAAGCTGGCGGTGACGCTCGCCTGCGCCGTGCCCGCCCGCACGAGCCCGCTGTCCGCGCGCATGCCGAGCGCGAGGCCCAGCGCATCGAGCAGGATGGACTTGCCCGCGCCCGTCTCGCCGGTGAGCACGGTCAGCCCGCCGTCGAAAGCGAGATCGAGCGCTTCGATGAGCACGATGTTGCGGATGGAGAGCCCGGTGAGCATGGCCGGCAGAGAGTTAGTCGATTGCGCCCGTGCCTGTCACGCGCGATTGCGCCGGTCCGCGATGATGGTGGTGGCCAGTGCCCGCCGCCCCGGTCCGAAACTCACCCGCCAGCCGGCAGGCGCGTCCGGTCAGGCGTTGGGCGCATATTGCTGCATCAGGCGATAGGAGCGCTCATACCAGGTCGAGTCGGGATAATTCTTGCCCAGCACGGCGGCAGCGCGCTTGGCCTCTTCCGGCATGCCGAGCGCGAGATAGCTCTCGACAAGCCGGTGCAGCGCCTCGGGCGTGTGGCTCGTCGCCTGATAGGTATCGATGACCTTGCGGAAGCGCATCGTGGCCGCGATCCACTCGCGACGGCGCTGGTAGAAACGGCCGATCTCCATTTCCTTGCCGGCCAGATGGTCGGCAACGAGATCGAGCTTCAGGCGGGCATCGGCCGCGTAGCGCGAATCGGGGAAGCGGCGGATCAGCTCGCCCAGCGCGTCATTGGCCTGCAGCGTGATCTTCTGGTCGCGCGTCACGTCGCTGATCTGCTCGTAATAACAGAGCGCGATCAGATAATAAGCATAAGGCGCGTCGCGGTTGCCGGGGTGGATCGACAGGAAGCGCTGCGCCGACTGTATCGACTTGGTGTAGTCACGCGCTGCATAATAGCTGAACGCGCTCATGAGCTGCGCCCGGCGCGCCCAGGGCGAATAGGGATGCTGCCGCTCGACCTCGTCGAACAGGATTGCCGCTTCCGCGAAACGGCCGCGATCGAGGCGCTGCTTGCCCGCCATGTAGAGCGTGCTGACGTCGCGGGCGACATATTGGGTGTCGGCGCGGTTCTGGTTGCGCGCGCAGCCCGCGACGAGAATGGCGGGCAGGAGCACGGCGGCCAGCAGAGCGACACGGCGCATGGGGGAAGCAGTCATGCGCAGCCTCTTAGCGCGGCGAATTGGGGTCGCCAAGCGATTGATGCGGGGTGCGCCATGCGCCTCGAAAGTAGGAACCGACATGGCTGCGAAACAGGGATTTGCGCTTGAACGCAGCCTGAACGCCGCCATCAGGCTGTGTTGCCGCTCCTGTGGGGGGGGGGGAGGGACGGAGACGGCAACACAGCCTTCAGGTGCGAAGCAACGGTCGGCGCACCGCCCGATCCCGCAATGTGAGAGCCAGCGTGGGGGGATGGCTTCACGGGGATCGAACGACGCGCCGACCTGCGAAAATCGTCAAACTTCCGGGTAGTCGTTGACGAAGCTTCGCATCCGCGCGGACCCGAGGGGCGTCAGCCCGACTGTCCGTCCTTCGGGCTCTTGTCCCGTTGTGACGGCCAGTTCCGCTTGGACCAGTTTGTCGATGATCGCGTCCGTCTCGTTCCTGCTGAGCATGTTCGCGACGGCCAGGGCCGTGTCGCTCACAGTCCCGGACTGCAATTCACCGACGTAAAGGCTGAGCATCACGTCCATGGCGGTATCCGCCATGACCGGTGCGTAGAAATGCTTGGTGCGCAGGCGGCCGAGCATGTGCATGCGCGTCGCCTTCGCCTCGAGAGTCACATCCACCCGGCGATCGGCGCCCTGAACGGCTCCCGAAGGTAAGCCACGATGCCCGAAATCCGCCACGTCAAAAAACCTCAGATGCAACCACAAATGGCGATGCCGGCCGCGGAAGCCCCGCTTCCGCATGCATCGCGTCCCGATTTTCCGTTCCCGGGCACTATAACGGGCGTCTCCCGCCCTTTCATGTCCCGTAAATGCCGGACAAGCTGCTTCACACATGTGAATTTCTGCCTGGACGACCTCATCAGCATCATGCCCCTTCCGTTACGGGTGGGCCAGCGCGCCGGGAGCCGGGGCGGTCTTCGCGTGGGATTTCCGAAGACCGGCCGACTTCACCCCGGCGCGCTGACCCGCGAAGCTCATCAGATATCCGGGTAGTCGCTGATGAAGCTTCGCATCCGCGCGGACCCGAGGGGCGTTAGCCCGACTGTGCGCCGTTCCGGGTTTTCCCCGGTTCGGGCGACCAGTCCCGCAAGGATGAGGGAATCGACGACGCCACGTTTCTCGTCGTCGTTGAACAGATTGATGAGGGACAGATTCTCGGGCGTGAGTGTCACGCCCTTGAGTTCCGCCAGAAAGAGCGAGAGCATGGCGGCCATGGCCCGATCCGCCATGACCGGCCGCAGGAAGTGGCGCTCACGGTGACGCAACAGGTCATAAAGGCGCTGGGCCTTCGCGGCCAGCGCAAGGGCGGCGGGCGGCGTGCATTCGCGAGCAAGCTCGTCGCCGAGCGCGCGAACGCGTTCATTCGCTGCGAAAGTCAATTTAGATTTCCCGGATGAAAGATCATATTGGCTGATGAGAGGTCACGCGCCATCGCGCGCTACCCACTGCTCGCAGGCACGCCAATATATCTACCTGACCCGACCGTCATGTCCCGCAAATGCCCGACATATGTGCGACCCCGTATAAGCTTCGAAGCCTTTGTGGCTTTCTCAAGCAATTTTGTTTTACCCGGACGATCTTCTTGTGCCTGCACGGGGGACGGCAAGTCAATCGAAAATGGCGCGGAAACCCGCCGCGCGCGCCGGTTCTTTTCAAGACACTTTGTGCCGGAATGAATCATCCGGGGAGATGTCGCGCGCGCCCCCCCGCCCGGCCGCATCACCTCGCCGCGCGGGCAGCAAAGGACAGGCCGAAAAAGGAAAAGCCCCGCATCGCTGCGGGGCTTCCCTGTTCTGTCGATGAGCGAAGGGCTCAGTCGTCGTCGCGCTTCAGGAACGCGGGGGCGAATTCAGGCGCCGGGCCGTCATCGTCGTTGCGCTCGCGGCGCGGACCGCGCTCGCCGCGCTCTCCGCCCCGGTCGCCACGGTCACGGCGCGGGCCGCGATCACGGTCGCCGCCACGGCCGCCGCGATCACCCCGATCGCCGCCTTCGCGACGCGGACCACGGTCGCCCCGGTCGCCGCGCGGTTCGCGGGCAGGACGGGTGTCCTCCAGCTCCTCGCCCGTCTCCTGGTCGACGACCCGCATGGACAGGCGAACCTTGCCGCGCGGATCGATCTCGAGGACCTTGACCTTGACTTCCTGGCCTTCCTTCAGGACGTCCGCCACCTTCTCGACCCGCTCGTTGCGGATCTCGGAGACATGGACGAGACCGTCCTTGCCGCCCATGAAGTTCACGAACGCGCCAAAGTCGACCAGGTTGACGACCTTGCCGTTGTAGATCTTGCCGACTTCCGCTTCCTCGACGATGCCGAGGATCCAGGCCTTGGCCGCCTCGATCTGCGCGATATCGGACGAGCTGATCTTGATGACGCCCTCGTCGTCGATGTCGACCTTGGCGCCGGTCTCCGCGACGATCTCGCGAATGACCTTGCCGCCCGTGCCGATGACGTCGCGGATCTTGGACTTGTCGATCTGGATCGTCTCGATGCGCGGAGCATGGGCCGAGAGTTCCGAACGGGTGCTGTCCAGCGCCTTGTTCATCTCGCCCAGGATGTGCGCACGGCCTTCCTTGGCCTGGTGCAGCGCAGCCTCGAAGATCTCCTTGGTGATGCCGGCGACCTTGATGTCCATCTGCATCGTGGTGATGCCTTCGGAGGTGCCGGCGACCTTGAAGTCCATGTCGCCGAGGTGATCCTCGTCGCCCAGGATGTCGCTGAGGACGGTGAAGTCCTCACCTTCCAGGATCAGGCCCATGGCGATGCCGGAGACCGGGCGCTTCAGGGGCACGCCGGCGTCCATCATCGAGAGCGAGCCGCCGCAGACGGTCGCCATCGAGGAGGAACCGTTGGACTCGGTGATGTCCGAGAGCACGCGGATCGTGTAGGGGAAGTCCTCCTTGGCGGGCAGCACCGGGTGCAGCGCGCGCCAGGCGAGCTTGCCGTGACCGACCTCGCGGCGACCCGGCGCGCCGAAGCGGCCCACTTCGCCGACCGAATAAGGCGGGAAGTTGTAGTGCAGCATGAAGCTCTCGTAGGAGAGCCCGGTCAGGCCGTCGATCATCTGCTCGGCATCCTTGGTGCCCAGCGTGGTCGTGCAGATGGCCTGCGTCTCACCGCGCGTGAACAGCGCCGAGCCGTGCGTGCGCGGCAGGAAGCCCACCATCGCCTCGATCGGACGGATCTGCGTCGTGGTCCGACCGTCGATGCGCTGGCCTTCCTTGAGGATGGCGGTGCGCACGATGTCTGCCTCGATCTTCTTGACCAGCTTGATGCCGGCCATCACGCTCTGGGCGTCGAGACCCTGGGCCGCGAAATATTCCTTGGCCTTGTCGCGCGCGGAATTGAGGGCGTTGGAGCGCTCGGACTTGTTGGTCAGCTTGTAGGCTGCCGCGATGTCCGCGCCGATCAGCTCCTTGAGCTTCGCCTTGAGCTCGGCATTGCCGTCGCCCAGGTTCAGTTCCCAGGGCTCCTTGGCGGCCTTCTCGGCCAGCTGGATGATCGCGCCGATGACCTTGCGGCTCTCTTCATGCGCGAACATGACGGCGCCGAGCATGACCTCTTCGGAAAGCTCCTTGGCCTCGGACTCGACCATCATCACCGCCGCGTCGGTCGCGGCGACGACGAGGTCCAGCTCGCCGCTCTTCACCTCATCGAGGCTGGGATTGAGCTGATATTCGCCATCCTTGTAGCCGACGCGGACCGCGCCGATCGGGCCCATGAACGGCACGCCCGAGATGGTGAGCGCGGCCGACGCTGCGATCATCGCCAGAATGTCGGGCTCGGTCTCGCCGTCGAACGAGAGGACCTGCGCGATCACGTTGATTTCGTTATAGAAACCTTCCGGGAACAGCGGGCGCACGGGGCGGTCGATGAGGCGGGAGACGAGCGTCTCCTTCTCGGTCGCGCCACGCTCGCGCTTGAAGAAGCCGCCCGGGATGCGCCCGGCAGCCGAGAATTTCTCCTGATAATGGACGGTGAGCGGGAAGAAGTCCTGCCCGTCCTTCACGGATTTGGCGGCCGTGACAGCGCACAGCACGACAGTTTCGCCATAGGTCGCGAGCACCGCGCCATCGGCCTGACGGGCAACGCGCCCCGTTTCGAGCTTGAGGGTTTTTCCGCCCCACTCGATTTCGACAGTCTTTACATTGAACATTGGGTTTCCTTCCGTCCGCCGGCCCTATTGCGCGGCGGGGCTTGCTTTCGGGGCTGTCCGGCCCCTGCGGTTCGGGACGTTCGTTCGTCCCCGGGAGGTTGGCCGGATTGCCGCCCTCTCCTTGTCGCTCCCGCGAAGGCGGGAGCATCGTTGCGGCATCGGATGCGCTCTTGCGCCCGTCGCTTGCCGCAGCCCCCCGCTCTCGCGGGGATGGCGCCATATGCAAACGGCCCGCCGAAGCGGGCCGCGCTCTTGATTACTTGCGAAGACCGAGCTTCGCGATGAGGGCCGTATAACGCCCCCCGTCCTTCTTCTTCAGATAGTCGAGGAGCGAGCGGCGCTTGTTGACCAGCATCAGCAGGCCCCGACGGCTGTGATTGTCCTTGTGGTGAGCCTTGAAGTGCTCGGTGAGGTTGGAAATGCGCTCCGTGAGGATCGCAACCTGAACCTCCGGCGAACCGGTGTCGCCCTCATGCTGGGCGTTGTCCTTGATCAGCGCTTCCTTGCGCTCGGCCGTAATCGACATCGTCCATTCCTTTCGTTCTAGAGATTGAAGCCCCGCACGACCCGGATGTCCGGCCCCAAAGCCTCCACCAGCGCCACGGGCGTTTCGCCCTCGGTCGCCAGCATGAGCCCCTGCGTACGAGGATCCCCGGCGAGCGTCCGGCCCTGTCTGAGGGCCATGGCCTGCTCGGAGGTGACGGGAAGAGCCGGGATGTCGTCCAGCCCTGCCGTCAATGGCAGCATATGCTGCGCAATGGCGCGCGCCTTAGCAGCATCGTTCAGAATGTCCAGCGAAATCGCCTGATCCAGCCCGAACGGCCCCGCCTTGCGCCGCCGCAACATGGTCACATGACCCACGGTCCCAAGCGCCCGCGCGATGTCGCGGGCAAGGCTGCGGATATAGGTGCCTTTCGATACATGGGCGGTGAGCGTGACCGACGCAAGCCCCCCGTCCGGCGCGCCCTCGGCCGCCTCTTCCGGCACGGCATCGGCAAGCGCAAGCGCGTGCACCGTCACGGCGCGCAGCTTCATCTCCACCTGCTCGCCGGCGCGCGCCAGATCATAGGCCCGCCGCCCCTCGATCTTGATCGCGCTGTAGGCGGGCGGCGCCTGCTCGATCGGCCCGGTGAAGCCCGGCAGCACCGCCTCGACCTGCGCGAGCGTGGGCCGCTGCGCACTGGTCTCGATCACCGCGCCCTCCAGATCGAGCGTGTCGGTCTGCGCGCCGAAGCGCACGGTGAAATCATAGATCTTGTCGCTGTCCAGCATCCGCCCGGCGAGCTTGGTCGCTTCGCCGATCGCCACGGGCAGCACGCCCTCGGCCAGCGGATCGAGCGTGCCGCCATGGCCGATCTTCCCCCGCGGCAGGCCGGCCTCGCGCAGCATCCGCTTGACCGCGCTCACTGCCTGGGTGGAGCCCATGCCGACGGGCTTGTCCAGGATGAGCCAGCCATGGAGCGGCGCGGGGTCGGAAGCAGGAGCGATCATGGCGCCCCATAGCCCGCCCTGCCCGTCCTGTCAGTGCCGATATCAGGTCTCGTTGCGAGGCGGCCGGGGCAAATGCCCGAACTTTGAGGGAACCAGAAGCGTGCTTTTCGGTCCTTTCCTTTGTCATCCCGGACTCGATCCGGGATCCCGCCACCTTGAGCCTCGCCGAGTTCAGACGGCTTGAGAAACCGGAAGAAGCGGGATCCCGGAGCAAGTCCGGGATGACATCGTGAAATGACGATATGGTGCGCCGCCAACGCCATGGCTGAATTATCGGGAGGCGCGCACCCTGCCCCCCATTCCTCGTCATTCCGGCGCACGCCGGAATCCAGTCACCCTCGCGACGCAGAACCAAGGCGGATGGCAAGCTCTTCCCGGTTCGGGTTCGCTTGCAGCGCGGGAACGACGGCGGGAAGAAGGGAAGGATGACACGGTCGTGCGGTAGCCTTTGTCGTCTTTAAGGCCGGCCCATGTTGGACGGGCGCTGTCGTGCCGACGCCCCTTCCCTCCGCGCGGCCTATCCCTTCTTGCCGGACGCCTTCGCGGGCGGGCCGTCGACCTGCTCGAAGGACTGGAACGGATAGCGCTGCCCATGGACGATGACCGCGCCCCACTTGTCGAGCGTGCCGAGCGGACGGGAGTCGATGCCGATCCGCGTCGCGAACGGCAGGTCGGTCGAGGGCGCGAACAGGACGGCGCGATACCAGCGGCGTCCATTGTTCTGGAAATAGATCGTCTGGTTGCCCTGGGCCACCCAGTTGCGCACGCCATTGATGTTGGCGAACGGGATGGACGCGCTGCGCGCGGGCGCGGGCGCGGGGCTGGTGGTGGCGAGCGCCGGGGATGCCGTCAGTGCCAGCACGGCAAGCGGCGCGAGAGACTGAGCGAACTTCATGGCCTTTCTCCTGTGCCGGGATCATGCTTTCCGATTCCGGACCAGCGAGATCAGGCGCGGAACCACGCGCCGCAAGGGCCAGCGACACTTTGGGAAGCGTACGCGACATCTTGCGACGTTCCTGCACGAGAGAGGGCCGCCGCCACGCGCTCCCCCGTTTTGCCGGGCCAAGGTTGATCGACATTCAGATGATGGCGTGGCGAAAATGGTGATTTCTCGGGACCCGGAGCGCAGCGTACTCAAGGTACGTGAGCACCGGAAGCCCGGGAAAGCGCCATTTGCAGACCGCCAGCGCTGGATGGCGATCAGCCTTGGGTGAAAGGGGCTTGCCAAGCCGCCGCCCCCTCGTCCAAGCCCCGGAAAACACGGGAAACAGGGCTCGCCATGGACCAGAAGCGGGATATCGCGCTCGACTGCACGAAAGGGATCGCCATTCTCGCGGTGGTGCTGTTCCATGTCACGCGCGGCTATTCCTCGGCGGGGCTGCTGACCGAGACTGTCCCGCTGCGCTTCGCCGACACGCTGGCTTATGGCTTCCATGTGCAGAGCTTCTTCCTGATCGCGGGCTATCTCTCCTTCCCGCGCGCGGACGGATGGCGCTTCCAGCTGCGGCGGCAGGCCTCGCTCTATCATGCCTATCTGCTCTGGTCGGTGGTGAGCTGGCTGCTTTCCACCGCTTTTGCCGGACAAGTGAACAGCGCCATGGACTGGCAGGCGCTGATGCGGATCCCGGTCGAGCCCATCCAGCATTTCTGGTTCCTGCTCGCGCTGATGGCGGGCACCGCGCTCATCGGCCTGCTGCGGACGCCGGCCCTGCTGCTGGGCGCGACCGCCTTGTGCCTCGGCCTCCACGGCACCGGCGTGGGCGGCTATTTCCTCTCTTATTTCCCCTTCATCTTCATCGGCGCCTGGCTGCGGCAGAGCGGCCAGCACCCGCCGTCGAACCTGATCGCGGGCGCGCTCTGCCTGCTCGCCATCGGCGTTGGCGCATGGACAGCGACGGTGAACGGACGGCAGCTCGGCTATGCCAGCGCTTTTCCGCTGATGCTGGCGGGATGCTATGCGGCCTATGTCGGTGGTAGCCTCGCCGCGCGATCGGGCGGCGTGGGCGCCCTGCTGGCGATGCTCGGCCGGCACAGCCTCCCGATCTACCTGCTTCATGTAATCGCGGGCGCAGGCACGCGCATCCTGCTCGGCCATGCCGCGCCGGGACTGCCGGTGCCCATCGCCGTGACGATCAGCCTTGCCGCCGCCATCGCCCTGCCCCTGCTCGCCGATCTGGTGGCGCGCCGGCTCGGGCTGGCAGGTCTGGCCGGCTTCGCGCCTTTGCCCCTGTTCCGCGCGCCCTCGCGCCCTGCCCTGGCCTGAAAGAGCGACGATGATGACGACGAACCCTCTTCCCCTGCGCGACCGGCTGCTGGTGCCGCTCCACGCGGGCGCGGTCACGCTCACGCCGCTGACGCCGGCCCATCGCGATGCGCTGCGCGCCGCCTGCGCCGCCGACAGCGAGATCTGGCAGATCTACCCGACCAATTATGGCCCCGCCGCGTTCGATACGAGCTTCGATGCGCTGATGGCCAATCGCAGCCGCCTGCCCTTCGCGGTGCTCCGGGAGGAGAGCCTGGTCGGCATGACGGCCTATCTGCGCATCGAGGAAAGCGCCCAGACGCTCGAGATCGGCAACAGCTACATCATGCCCGAGGAGCGCGGCACCGCCCTCAACGGGACGATGAAGCGGCTGATGATCGACCATGCCTTTGCCAGCGGGATCCGGCGCATCGAGTTCCGGATCGACGCGCGCAACACGCGCAGCCAGGCCGCCGTGCGCAAGATCGGCGCGCAGCCGGAAGGCATGCTGCGCGCGGAACGCATCACCTGGACCGGCCATGTGCGCGACACGATGCTGTTCTCGCTGCTGCGGGAAGACTGGGAGAGCGCGCCGGGCCGCTGAGGACGCGGACGGTTCACGCCCTGCCCGAAGGCGGGCGGCGGACTATTTCTTGCGGGGCGGCGGGGGCGAACTCGCCACCAGCGAGGCCAGCGGATAGCGGTTGCCCGCGATCACCAGCGTGCCGAACCTGTCGAGCCGGTCTGCGCCCTTGGTCTCGAAACCGATGGCCGTCGCGAACGCAAGGTCAGGCGATGGCGCTGCCAGCGTGGCGAGATACCATTTGCCGCCGCTGTCCTGAATATAGAGCTTGTCGTCGCCCACCGCCTGCCAGTCCCGCACGCCGCCATGGTTGATGAAGGGAATGGAGACTTCCGCGCTCTTCGCGCTCTCCTGCGAGGCAGCCACCTGCGCGAGCCCCTGCACGCCGCCGCTCGCCACGAAACCGAGCGTCGCAAGGGCGAAGGCAAAGCTGTATCGATTGGTCAGGGCCATTCCCGCTTTCCTCTTCCTGCCACGGTGCGCATCTTCAGCGACCACTCGTGCCATGCGCTGCCTGAAGCAACCATGAACCGCACGGACGCGCTCATCCGCCAAGCCGCGCCATGAAATGCTTGCGGCACAGCGCGAGATAGCGCTCGTTGCCGCCGATCGCCGTCTGCGCGCCTTCGCTCACCGGCTGGCCCGCCGCGTCGATCCGCAGGTTCATCGTCGCCTTCGCGCCGCACTCGCAGACCGCCTTGAGCTCCACCAGCGTGTCCGCAAGGCCGAGCAAGGCGGCAGACCCCTCGAACAATTCGCCCTGGAAATCGGTGCGCAGCCCATAGCACAGCACCGGCACGCCCAGTTCGTCGCACACCCGCGCAAGGGCCAGCACCTGCCCGCGCGTCAGGAACTGCGCTTCATCGACGAGGACGCAGGCGAGCGGGCCTTCCGCCATCCGCGCGGAAATCTCCGCCAGAAGATCGGTCCAGACATCAAAGATGCGCGCCCGCTCGGCCAGCCCGATCCGCGAGGTGATCCAGCCCGCCCGATCCCGCGTGTCGACCTTCGCGGTCCACAGCATCGTGGCCATGCCCCGCTCGCGATAATTGAAATCGGCCTGCAGCAGCGTGGTCGATTTTCCGGCATTCATGGAGGCGTAGTAAAAGTAGAGCTTGGCCATGACTGCCCGCTATATCCGCGCCTGCGCACGACGCCAGCGCAATCCCACGCAGCGCCCGGTCAGATCGAAAAGCCCGAGGGCTTTCCCCGCAAAACTCTTCTGGCGATTGCCGGCATGGCCGTACCCCGGCGTGAGCGCAGCGTCATCCTGACCCCGGCGCCCGACCGCCCAGGCGGCGCGGACACATTCCGGCTTGGCCAGGAGTCCGCTACCGAAGTCGTCTTGATAGCGAGCGCCATGGCTGAATTGTTGTGGGGAGGGGCCGTAGCCCTCTCCCCTTCAGGGGAGAGGGTTGGGAGAGGGGAGGTCGCCGCTCTCAGTCCTCGTCGAGATCGCGCGCGACGGCGGGGGAGCGCAGGATGGCGTCGATGTGACTGCCTTCCTCGAAGCTCTCGTCGCTGAGGAATTTCAGCTTCGCGGCGAATTTGGTCTTCACGCGCTTGGCGACTTCCCGCTGGAAAAAGGCGGTGTTGGTGCGCAGCGCCTTCAGCACCACCTCCTCGTCCCGGCCCAGCAGCGGCTTCACGAACACGGTGGCATGGCGCAGGTCCGGCGACATGCGCACTTCCGTCACGCTCACCACATGGCTCGCGAGCACATCGTCATGCACGTCGCCGCGCTGGAGGATATCCGCCAGCACATGACGCACCTGTTCGCCCACTCGCAGCAGACGGACGGAGGGTTCACCCGAACCGCTCATCGCATAGACTCCCTCAAGGCGCGATCGCGCCGGACGACTTCAACCCGCGACGGCGAAGCGCCGCATGCACCTGCCCGGGGACAGGCGGGCGCGAATCGCGCTGCCCGTCCCCACTGGCCGGAGCGACAAGCTCAAAGGACGCGCGCGCGCTCCTCGACCTCGAACAGCTCCAGCATGTCGCCGGCCTTGATGTCGTTCGTGTCGTGCAGCACGGCGCCGCACTCCATGCCCGCGCGCACTTCCGACACATCGTCCTTGAACCGGCGGAGCGACGCGATGGTCGTGGCCGAGACGATGACGTCGTCGCGCGTGAGGCGGGCATTGATGCCCTTGCGGATGACGCCGTCCAGAACGAGCAGGCCGGCTGCCTTGTCCTTCTTGCCGGCCGGGAAGACCTGCAGGACCTCGGCCTTGCCGATGACCGTCTCGATGCGCTCCGGCGCGAGCTGGCCGGACATCTCGCTCTTCACTTCCTCGATGAGGTCGTAAATCACGTCATAATAGCGCAGCGACACCTTGTCCCGCTCGGCGAGCGTGCGCGCCTTGGCATTGGGGCGGACGTTGAAGCCGATCAGTGGCGCCCTGGAGGCCGCCGCCAGCGTCACGTCGCTTTCCGTGATCGCGCCGACGCCCGAATGCAGGACGCGCACCTTGATCTCGTCGGTCGACGCGCGGTTGAGCGCGCTGATGATCGCCTCGACCGTGCCCTGCACGTCACCCTTCACCACCACGGGATATTCGATGACCTGCGTGTTGAGCGCCGAGAACATGTGCTCGAAGCTGGTCGGCGCCGCCGTCGTGCGCTTGCGCAGGGCAAGCTCCTGACGATAGGCCGCCACTTCGCGGGCACGCGCCTCATTCTCCACGACGGAGAGCTGGTCGCCCGCCATCGGGACGCCGGAGAGGCCCAGCACCTCGACAGGGCTGGACGGCCCGGCTTCCTTCACCTGCTGGCCCTTGTCGTTCACCATCGCGCGGACCTTGCCGCTCTGCTCGCCGACGACGAAGATGTCGCCGACCTTGAGCGTGCCGCGGCCGACCAGGATCGTCGCGACCGGGCCGCGGCCCTTGTCGAGCTGCGCCTCGACGACCGTGCCCTCGGCGGGCCGGTCCGGGTTGGCCTTGAGCTCGAGCAGCTCGGCCTGCAGCATGATCTTGTCGATCAGGTCATCGAGGCCGGTCTTCTTGAGCGCGGAGACTTCCACGTCCTGCGTGTCGCCGCCCATTTCCTCGACGATGACTTCATGCTCCAGCAGGCGTTCGCGAATGCGCTGCGGATTGGCATCATGCTTGTCGACCTTGTTGATCGCGACGATCATCGGCACGCCGGCCGCCTTGGTGTGGTTGATCGCCTCGATGGTCTGCGGCATCAGCCCGTCATCGGCCGCGACGACCAGGATGACGATATCCGTCACATTGGCACCGCGTGCGCGCATTTCCGTGAACGCCTCGTGGCCGGGCGTATCCAGGAAGGTGATGATGTCGCCGCCCTTGGTCTTCACCTGATAGGCGCCGATATGCTGCGTGATGCCGCCGGCTTCGCCAGCGACCACATCCGTGCCGCGCAGCGCATCGAGCAGGCTGGTCTTGCCGTGGTCGACATGGCCCATGATCGTGACCACGGGCGGACGCGGCTGGAGCGTCTCGGGCGCATCGATATCGCCTGCCGTATCGATCTCGATGTCGGAGTCGGACACGCGCTGGATGCGGTGGCCGAATTCCTCGACCAGCAGTTCGGCGGTATCCTGATCGATGGTCTGGTTGACCGTGACCATCATGCCCAGCTTGAACAGGGACTTGACGAGGTCCGCGCCCTTCTCGGCCATGCGGTTCGCCAGTTCCTGCACGGTGATCGCCTCGGGGACGATCACGTCGCGGCTCTGCTTCTCGCGCGGCTGGGAATTGCCGGGCGTGTGGGCGCGGCGTTCCTTCTCGCGGGCGCGGCGGAGCGCGGCCAGGCTGCGGGCCCGCGCGCTGTCGTCATCGGCCAGCGCGCGATTGACAGTGAGCTTGCCGGCCTGACGACGATCGTCGCCACGCTTGTTGCGGTCCTGCTTGGGCGGCTCGGGGCGCTTGGGCGCGGCCACGGGCGTGAAACGCCGCGCGGCGGGGCGCTCTTCCTGCTGAGCCGTGCCACTCGCGGCAGGCGCCTGCTGGTCGGGCGCGGAGGCCGCTGCCGGTGTCGTCGCCGCTGCCGGCGCGTCGGCGGGAGTCGCCGGCGTCTCGGGCTCGGCCGCCTTGCTCTCGGCAGCCGCCTGGCGCGCACGCTCGGCTTCTTCCTCGGCGCGGCGATTTTCCTCGGCGCGGCGCTTCTCTTCCTCGCTGGCGGCCAGCCGCTCGGCTTCCTCGCGGCGACGCGCTTCCTCGAGCGCGGTCATGCGCGCTTCCTCGGCCTCGCGGAGCAGCTTGGCCTGCATCTCCTGACGGGTCAGCAGGCTGTCGGTGCTGGACTGCCGCGGCGGCGGCGGCGCGGCGGGACGAGGTGCCTGCGGGCGGGGCGGCGGCGGGGGTGCCGCGGCCGGCTCGGGCGCAGGCGCAGGGCGCGCGCCTTCCGCCTCACCGGGCTTGCCGATGACGCGACGGCGCTTCACCTCGACCACGACCGTGTTCTTGCGGCCATGGCTGAAGCTCTGCTGAACCTGACCGGCCTCGACCGTCCGCTTCAGCCCAAGCGGCTTGCGGCCCAAGGTCGGCTTGTCTTCCCTATTGTCACTCATCGACGCAATCTAACCCTTCATTGTCCGTCCGGCCCGGCGCAGCGGCGCCGTCCGCATCGTTCGTCTTCACGCCGCTCTGCGGCCCATGATCCATATGAGCGCGGTCAGCCGAACCGGAGTCCGGCGCCGCGTTAGCGTATCCCAGATAGCTTTGCCAGCGGCCGAGCAGGCCGCCGATACGATCTGCTGCGGTCGCGTTCGTCACTGCGACATGTACGACATTGTGACGCCCCAATGCCATAGATAGGGCCTCGCGGTCCACCGGCAAGCGCTCTCCGGCGAAAAGCTCGCCTTCCCGCTCCTCGCCCACACGCCAGGCCTGGTCCAGCTTGCGCGCGCCATCGCCGCCCGCATCGGCGGCATGGAACAGCATCCGCACCTGCCCGCGTCGCGCCGCGACGTCGATCTTCTCGAAGCCGGTCAACAGGTTGGAGGCCCGCGCCTCCAGTCCCAGCCGCGCGAGAAGCTCCGCGCGCAGGGCATCGTCGATCCGTGCGGGCAGGTCCGCCGGGATCTCCAGCGCCGCGCCCTTGAAGGCGCGGGCCAGCGCGCCGCGCAGCCGCCCCTTGGCCATGGCCTCTTCCAGTTGCGTGCGAGTCACGCCGATCCACGCACCGCGCCCGGGGGCACGGGCGCGCACGTCCGGCAGCACGAATCCGTCCGGCGAGATCGCCAGCCGGATCAGCAGGGCGGGCTCGGCATGATCGCCCGAGAGAATGCAACGCCGCTCGCTCATGCGCGCGCCTCCCCGACTTCGGCCGGCCCGGCAGCGACAGGCGCAAGGGCGCCAGCCCGGAGACTCGCGGGCGACGCGGAGTCGCGCACGCACATGGCGAGCGCGGAAACCCTGGCACTGATTGGGAGAGCTAGCCTCTCATTGGGAGGGAACCGCAGCACTGGCGTCCTCCCTTCGCGGTGTCGTCCGCTCGGAGATCAGCGCACCGGCATAGCCCCAGTCGTCCGCCGACACTTCCTGAATGACGACGAAGACCTGCTCGGGCCGCTTGCCGAGACGGTCGACGAGCGAGCGCGTCACATCCGCGACGAGCCCTGCTTTCTGCTCCCGGCTGATGCCTTCGATGACTTCGATCTTCACATAGGGCATCAATCACCCCCTGTCTGATCGGCGCTTTCCTCGGCGGCGGGCTCTTCATCGGTGAACCAGTGCGCGCGCGCGGCCATGATGATCTCGTTGCCCTGCTCTTCGGACAGGCCATATTCGGCGAGCACGCCGCCCTTGTCGTCGTTGTTGTCGCGACGACGGCGCGGATCGACGCGCTTCTTTGTCACGAGCTCGTCGGTCGCCAGGTCGGCGAGATCGTCGAGCGTCTTGATCCCGGCCTTGCCGAGCGTCACCAGCATGGCCTCGGTGAGGTGCGGGATCTCGGCCAGCGCATCCTCCACGCCGAGCGCGCGGCGCTCCTCGCGGGCAGCGGCTTCGCGGCGCTCGAGCGCTTCCTGCGCGCGGCTCTGCAGCTCCTCGGCCAGCTCGTCGTCGAAGCCCTCGATCGAGGCCAGCTCGTCGAGGCCGACATAAGCGACTTCCTCCAGCTCGGTGAAGCCTTCGGCCACCAGCAGCTGGGACAGGGTCTCGTCCACGTCCAGCTCGTTCTGGAACATCTCGGACCGCTGGATGAACTCGCGCTGGCGTTTCTCGCTCGCGTCCGCCTCGGTCATGATGTCGATCGCCTTGGCGGTGAGCTGGCTGGCGAGACGGACATTCTGGCCGCGACGGCCGATGGCGAGGCTGAGCTGATCGTCCGGCACCACGACCTCGATCCGCTCCTCGTCCTCGTCGATGACGACGCGGCTGACGGTGGCGGGCTGCAGCGCATTGACGACGAAGGTCGCCGTGTCCTCGCTCCAGGGGATGATGTCGATCTTCTCGCCCTGCATTTCCTGCACGACGGCCTGCACGCGGCTGCCCTTCATGCCGACGCAGGCGCCGACCGGATCGATGGAGCCGTCATGGCTGATGACGCCGATCTTGGCGCGCGAGCCCGGATCGCGGGCGGCGGCCTTGATCTCGATGATGCCGTCGTAGATTTCGGGCACTTCCTGCGCGAACAGCTTCTTCATGAAGTCGGGATGCGCGCGGCTGAGGAAGATCTGCGGCCCGCGATTCTCGCGGCGGACGCTGAGGATCAGCGCGCGCACGCGATCGCCGACGCGGACGACTTCGCGCGGGATCTGCTGGTCGCGGCGGATGACGCCCTCGGCACGGCCGAGATTGACCACCACATGGCCGAACTCGACGGACTTGACGACGCCGGTGATGATCTCGCCGGCGCGGTCCTTGAACTCGTTATACTGGCGCTCGCGCTCGGCATCGCGGACCTTCTGGAAGATCACCTGCTTGGCGCTCTGCGCGTCGATGCGCCCGAGGTCGACCGGCGGAAGCGGATCGACGATGAAGTCACCCACCACGGCGCCCGGCTGCAGCTTCTGCGCAGCCTTGAGATCGACCTGCTTGAAATAGTCGTCCACCGCCTCGACCACCTCGACGACGCGCCACAGGCGCAGGTCGCCGGTCTCGGGATCGAGCTTGGCGCGGATGTCGTTCTCCGCGCCGTAGCGTGCCCGCGCCGAGCGCTGGATCGCGTCCTCCATGGCCTCGATGACGATCGCCTTGTCGATCATCTTCTCGCTCGCCACGGAATTGGCGATGGCGATCAGTTCGGCCTTGTTGGCGGAGATAACGTTGGCCATGGGGTCAGTCTTCCTGTTCCTGGGTAACGATGTCGTCCGCCCCCTCGGTCGAGAGCGGCACAGTAGCAGAAATCAGCGCGTCCGTCAGTATCAGCTTGGCGCTCGCGATGATGGAAAAGGGGATGGCGATGCGCCCGGACTTGGGATCGTCGAACAGGACGGTTTCCCCGTCCACGCCCGCGATCACCGCCTTGACCTGCTTGCGCCCGCCCTCGATCGGCTCGACGAAATGGGCGCGCGCCTCATGGCCCGCCCAGTCGACATAATCCTTCAGCCGCGTGAGCGGACGGTCGATGCCCGGCGAACTGACTTCCAGCCGATAGCCGCCCTCGATCGGGTCGCGCCCTTCTTCTTCCAGCGCGTCCAGCCGGTCCGAGACGCGGCGGGAAAGGTCGGCGCAATCATCGATGGTGAGCTGGCGCGTGTCCGGCCGCTCGGCCATGATCTGGAGCGTGCGATCGTCGCCCTTGCCGAACAGCAGCACGCGCACGAGATCGAAACCGAGGGCCTTTGCCTCCGGCTCCACGATCTGCGCGATCTGCGCTTCGACAGTCTGGTCGACGTCCGACATTCATGCTCCGCTGCCCGCGATCGGGCGAAAAAACCAAGCAGCTTCGTCGCCGGTTCCTCGCGGAGCCGGCCCCAACCTCTTGACGATGTCAGGAAAGCAGAGCGCATATAGGCGGAGTCGCCCCGGAAGGCAAGCCGTCGCGTCGCCGGCGAGGGCTTTTGCGGCACCGGGACATGACGGCCCCGCCCGGGAAGAGGAGCGCGGCAGGCAGGCCGCCGCGCTCCGTTGTTTTTCAGAAGGATACGCTGATCGAGCCGATCACCTTGCCGGCGGCGATGTTCGTGCCGTCGCGCGTATTGGCGAAGCCGGGGAGGATATACTGCCGGTCCGAGTTGGTGATGCTGGTATCGATATAGGCGATGCCGACCGTCACCGGGCCCAGCGCCACGTCAGCACCGAGCATCCAGTCCCAGTAGGTGCCGGTCGGCGCGATGCTCGTACCGTTCGGGCCAAGGCCGGGATTGCCGTCCGAATAGCCGAGATGCGCCTTGAGCGTCAGCGGAGTCTGCGGGATGCCGGCCGAGACGTCGCCCCACAGATAGAGATTGTCCTCCTTGTCGCCGACGACGCTCTGCGGCGTGTTCGACCAGTTGCCGAGCGCTTCCTGGGAAGGCGCATAAGCCACGCCCACCAGACCGGAGACCGGGCCGAGATCGCCGCTCACCTTCACATAGCCTTCGAAGAAGTCGGTGGTGTCAGCGCCGCTGGGATACATGAACCAGGTGCCGCCGACGTCGATGGTCGCCGCACCGACGGGGAAAGCATAGCCGGCATAGATGTCCAGCTCCATGCTGGACCCGCCGAACGTGCCCCAGCCCGCCAGGTTCGAACCCCAGGTGCCGATATAGGCGCCGCTGGCGTGAGACACGGTGAAGCCACCCTGAATGGCCATGCCTTCGTCTGTCTGCGAAACGCCCCGGAACCGGTAATCGCTCACCAGCGCGACGGAACCCGAAACCGAAACCTCCGGCTCTTCCTGCGCATAAGCGGGCGACATGCTCGTCGCGACGAACGCTACGGCGAACATATATTTTTTCATGGAACAAACCCCTTTGAAAGATGTGTCTGTTCCATCCTGCGCCCTGCAGGCTTCGCATCTCGGACGCTACGGAAAGCGGGCCGGTGCTCCGTCACTGCAGAGAGCCTGAAAATTAGATCGGCGACCTGTCCGATAGTTTGCCAGATCGTGACAAAATATTGCCGGCGTCATCGGGCCGGGCACTGATGCAATCATGCACCAGTCGGTTTTCGCCGGCCGGATGCGACCGGCCGGGCGATGGTCAGAGGCTGTCCCGGCTCGCTGCGTCCTGGGCGGCCTGCGCCTTCTTCAGCCGCGCAGCGGCCTTGCACATCAGCGCCTTGGTGGCATCGGGATGGCACTTCGCGACCGCAGACCCATCGCTGTCGCGCGACGGACGCTCGGCCGATGCCTTGGCGGGGAAGGAGACCTTGTCGCGCGTCGAGGAGATGGGCTGCGCGGAGAGGGCCGCGGGAACGAGAGACGCGGGCGCGATGGCGAGCAGCGCGACGTGCCAGAACCTGAAAACCATGCATACCTCCGGGAAAATTAATCCCCTGCGAGTGCCCTTTGTTTGTTTCCCGATCTCCGCCGCTGTGTGACAAATTATTTCCCCGGCGGTTTTGGACAACGCGGCCGGCAAAGTGCCAGCTCAGCCAAGCCGAAATTCCGGCTCGCACCCTACCCTGCCACCGACTTTGCGATTATGTCCCGGCCAACAAGAACGCGATCGCTCGGAGACCAGATGCCATGAATGCCCGCAAGACCGTCGGCCTCGCCTGCACTTTCTCGCTCATGCTGCTTGCCTGCTCGGGCGTCTCCACCCCCGGCGACGCGCAGACGAACGCCATGCCGTCCGGCGACGGGGCAGCCGGAAAAGAGACCGAACAGCCCTTCACCATCACGGAGGTCGGCACGTTCGATTCGCCCTGGTCGATGGCGTTCCTGCCCGACGGCAAGATCCTGGTGACGCAGAAGCAGGGCGCGATCATATTGTTCGATCCGGCGAGCGGCGCCAAGCGGACGCTGTCCGGCACGCCCCCGGTGGTCAGCGCCGGTCAGGGTGCGATGATGGACATCGTGCTGGCCCCCGACTTCGCAACCAGCCGCAAGATCTACTTCAGCTATTCCGAGGCAGGCGAAGGCAAGACCAACGGCGCGGCGCTCGCCACCGCGACGCTGGACGAGGCCGGGGCCGCGCTGAAGGACATGAAAGTGATCTTCCGCGCGGAGCCCTATATCGAGAGCGGCGCCCACTGGTCGGGCCGCATCGCCTTCTCGCCGGACCGGAAATATCTGTTCTTCACCAATGGCGAGCGCGCGAAGTTCGATCCCTCGCAGGACCCCAAGTCCACGCTCGGCAAGGTGCTGCGCCTCAACCTGGATGGGACGCCCGCGGCAGGCAACCCGCTGGCGGACAAGGGCTTCCATCCCGCGATCTGGTCCTATGGCCAGCGCAACCTCACCGGCATCGCGTTCGATCGCGACGGGCGGCTCTGGGAAGTCGAGATGGGCCCGCTCGGCGGCGACGAGCTCAATCTGGTGAAGCCGGGCGCCAATTATGGCTGGCCGGTCCGCTCTTATGGCGACCATTATGACAAGCGCCCGATCCCCGATCACACCGAGGATGACGGCTTCGTGAAGCCCAAGCTCTACTGGAACCCGTCGCTCGCGCCGGCGTCCATGGCCTATTATGACGCGGACCTGTTCCCCGCCTGGAAGAACTCGCTCTTCATCACCGGCCTCTCCGGCATGGCGCTGGCCCGCATCTCGCTCGATGGCGAGAAGGCGACCAAGGCCGATCACTGGAAGATGGGCATGCGCCTGCGCAATGTGCGCGTGGGGCCGGACGGCGCGCTGTGGCTGCTGCAGGACGGCCCCAACGGCAAGATGCTCAAGCTGACACCCAAAGGCTGAGGCCGCGTGGACAAATTCCGAAGTCGATAAAGACGCCCGCTCTCTGGGCATTCAAGCGCGTATCAGATCTTCCGGATGCGACGCCATTGCGGACTCGCTGTGGTTTATCCAAGTCAGCTATTGAGGGTGCGCAGTTATAAATTGGTGGGAGGGTGTGGTTACGATCCACTCCCCAAAGGACCGGTCTTACAGACCGGCTGCCAAAACCATTGGCTTTACCCTCCCAATGCAACGCATGCGTTGCTTGTCAGGATAGCTGGCTGGCATTTAGGAAAACCGCTCAATCACCCCGACAACGGGGCGCACGCAAACACCCCATCAAATGACGGGATAATAATATGCGCGGTTTGAGATGCTGTTCATAAACGGCCCAGTAGTAGGATGAGGCAATCGAGTCAAGTAACCACCCCCCGACACCGCGATGCTGGCAAGGTGGCCCGATAGCTGACAGTTCGGACACAAGGACAAAGGAGACATCACCTCGCCCTTAAATCGTCATTCCCGCGCACGCGGGAATCCAGCTGAGACATCGCGTACGAGCGCCGGGGTGTAACTGGATTCCCGCGTGCGCGGGAATGACGAAAAGTGGAAATGTCCGCTTCCCACTCCATTCCTGCCGCTCGCTCCGCATCGAGGGCTTCTGAAAACCGACGTTCATTCGGGCTGGAATTTGCCCACGTGCCCTAGGACGCGCTACCGCCGGGCCGGGATTGATTAACATTCCGGGCTGATCAAACGTCCGCCCTGCCGGTCTATTCCGCGCCCCAGGGCGGCGGCGGCGGCGGCGCGACCGGCCGGGTGAGGTCGAACTCGACCCGGAAATGCCGCCCGGGACGGCGCAGTTCATAGACGAAGCTCTGCCCGGGCGCGATCTCCATCGCCCAGACATTGGTGGCGGAGCGGGGAATCTCCTGAGCGATGAACACGGCGCGCGAATAGGCGTCGGCGGGGAATTCCTGCCGTTCCGCCGTGCCCGGGGCCACCGTGTCCCCGCCATATTGCGTGAGCTTGTCCTCGCTGCCGTCCTCATGGCGATGATCGTGCTTGAGCCGCAGCCCGGCGGGCGTCCGGCTGACCACCCAGGTCCGCGAGCGGTCTTCGCCCACATGGAACGGCACGCGCACCTCGTCGGCCGTGCATGAGCGCACATGCATGACCAGCCTGCTGCCCGCCATGTCCGCGTCCGCCGCATCGCTGCTCGTCACTTTGCCCTCATAGGCATGGCCGCACAGCGCCGCGAGGGACGCAAGGAAGCGGTCCTGCGCCGGCGCCGGGGTCTGCGCGGCGGCCTGCACGCACAGCGTGGCGGCAAGCGAGAGAGTGGCGAGGCAGCGGAGCGATCTGGACATCGGCCCACCCTAGCAGGCGACAGAGCCCGCGCAATCGCGTTCCCTCCGGCGATGGATGAGGCTTCCGGGGACCACAAGCGGCGCGCGCAACTGGCCCGGGGAATGCCGTGCGGAGGCTGGTCCGTGGGCGCGTCTATTCCAGCCCCAACGCAGCCACGATGTCGGCCCAGGCCACCAGCTTGAAATTCTGCGCCTGCGCGCCATTCGGGCCATCCTGCGCAATGAACAGCCCGCCGGGAAATTCCGGGCCGAAATCGCCCGCCATGAACTCGATGCCGTCCGTTTCCTGCGCGCCGCCAACCGTGCCGTCCACGATCCGGAAGCGGCCGACATAGCGCTCGTCCGGCAGGCTGTAGAGCGTATAGGCATTGTCGCCCTGGCTGGAGACGATGACATAGCCGCCCTCATCCCCCTCCGGCACAAGCGCGACGCCTTCGGCATCCGCCACGATCTGCCGGCCATCGGCCGCCGCGACTTTCACCGGCTCCACGGGGGCCGTGGGGGACGCGCCGAAGCGCCAGAGCCCCACATCCTCCTCCGCGACATAGAGCCGGCCCGTGCGATCATCGACCGCGCAGCCTTCCGCCTGACTGCCGAGCTTCATCGTGCGCACGATCCGCCCCGTGGGCGCGGCACCGGCGGCATCGATCATCACCTGATTGATCGTGCCGTCCTTGAGCACGATGAAGGCGGATAGACCGGCGGCATCGCGCCCGAGGCAGATGCCATAGGCTTCGCCCGCGCCGCCATCGAGCGTGCCGAGCGCGATCAGCTTCGCCGCCGCGGTATCGAGCCGGAACAGCGCCAGCTTCGCCTGCGCGGGGTCGTTGCGGTCGCTCGCCACCACCAGCACGCCGGGCGCGCCGCGGATCATGACGCCGTCCTTGAGGTCGACATTGTTGACGCGCCCTGCGTCGAGAAAGTCGCGGCGCTTGCCATCCAGCCCATAGACATAGAGGCCGGCCTTCTTGTCCGTGCCGACGATGAGGCTGGCGGCCGGATCGGCAGCATTGCGCCAGATCGCGGGATCGTCCGCCGCATCGGCATTCGCGGTGCCGACCGGCTCGGTCTCGCCGCGCGCGGTGACGGAGGCAGCAGGCAGCGCATTGGCGATGCGCGCCGCCAGCGGCATTTCCCGCTCCGCGCAGGCGGAAAGCGTCAGCAGCGATGCCAGCAGCGCCCCGCCGATCCCGGCCCCGTATCTCATGCGCGCAGCTCGTCCCATGTCATGGTCCCTCATTTGGATCGCGCCACGCAGGCGCCGCCGTCCGGGCCGACATTGCCGGTGCAGGTGCGCCGCGCGATCGTCGGCTCGTCGGTCTCGACCAGATGATTGCCATCGGCCCGGCGCTCCAGATCGAACCCGTCGTAGAGCTTGCCCGAGGCCGTGAAGGTGCGGAATTTGAGGCGATCGCCGGCCACATCCACGATCTGGTAGAGCTCGGTCGCCTCGGCCACCTTGTCCGGCTGCGTCGCTGCCCGATCGTTGAGGCCGTACATTTTCGAGCCCGTCACCGAGACCAGATAGACCGGCCCCTGCACCGCGCCGCCCGCGCGTGCCGCGATGCCAGCAGCGCTGCCGGCCTCGTTGGTCAGCCGGCTGTAGCAATGGTCATGGCCCTGCAGGACCAGATCCACCTTGCGGGCATCGAACACCGGCTTCCAGGCGGCCTTGATCTGCGCCGTGTCGTTCGGCCGCGCGCATGTGAACACCGGCTGGTGGAACAGCACCACGTTCCAGCGCGCCTTGCTGCTGGCGAGCGTCTCATCCAGCCAGCGGGTCTGTGCCGCCATCGTCCCAAGGTCGATCGCCGAGGTGCCATCCAGCACGATGAAGCGCACGCCCTGATAATCGATGAAATAGGTGGTCGCCTTCACGCCCGCCGCGCCATTGCCCGGCAGCGCGAACTGCACCGGCCAGTAAGGACCGAGCGCGCGGCTTTCCTTGCCCTCGGCAGCCGGGACGTCGACATATTCGTGATTGCCGGTGGCCGGCACCTGCGGGACGATGGCATAATTATAGCCGCCCGCCTGATTCCACTCGCCCCACTCATCGTCATGATCGAGGTCGTCGCGCTGGGCGACGAGATCGCCGGCATGAAGCACCAGCGCGATGCCGCCATTCGCATGGAAGCCCTGCCGGATGACGCGCGAAGCATAAGTGAGGATGCCGTTCTGGATATCGCCCAGATACATGAAGCGGAAGGGCCGGGGCTCCTGCGCGGCGGTGTGGAATTGCAGCCACTCGCTCCATCCCGCGCTGCCCTTCACCCGATAGGCATAAGCGGTGTCCGGTGTCAGGCCCGTGAAGCGCAGCTGATGATAAAGCGCGGGGCCATTGCTGCTCTCGATCCGGCGGCTGGTGCCGGTCAGGCGCACGGCCTTTTCGCCCAGCGTCGGGCCATCCACGGCCGGCCCGATCTCGGCTTCGGCCGTGCCCTGCAGCAGGTCCGTGCGGAAAGCGACCGCCATTTCCCGGCTGGGGTCCGCGCCCGGCGTCAGCACGATCCGGTCCGGCAGGGTGCGCGGCGCATAGGGCGTGCCGGCGGACCGGGGAAGCGGCGCTTCGGCCTGCGCCGCGAAGGATGCGCCCAGCAGCAGCGCCGGCAGAAACACCCGCCTGAACGAAAGACCGGATCGTGACATCGGCATCCTCCCAAAATGAACTGCCGGCCGCGCAAGGGACGCGGCCGGCCAGTCTCTCGCGCGATCAGAAGCTGGCGGTAAGGCCGAACTTGGCGGTCCAGTTATACGCCTCATACTGCAGGATGCGCTTGGCATTGCCGTAATTCTGATAGGCGAAATAGGGCGCGTCGGTCACGTTGATCCATTCCGCGAACAGACGGACATTCTTCGTGAGCCGATACTTGGCGGAAAAGTCGAGCTGGAAATGCTCGTCGACATAGCGATCCTGCTCCGCCTCGCCGCCCAGTTCGTCCAGATATTTGTCGCGATAGGTGCCCGCCGCACGCAGCGAGAGCGGCCCCTTCTCGTAGCCGAGCACGATGTTGAACGTGTTCTGTGCCGAGGCGGCCAGCGGAATGTTGCGCGGATCGGCGATGTCGCCATCGGTCAGCACCGTGCCGGTCGCGTCGGTATAGGTGTAATTGAGGTTGAGCAGCAGGCCGTCGAACGGCGCGGGCAGGAAGGTGAAGAGCTGGTTGTAGGAGAGCTCGACACCCTTCACCTTGGCGGTGTCGCCATTGATGTAGGTCGTCAGTTCCGTATAGGCCACGCCATCGATGGTCCCCGGCGTGGTGATGCGCTGCTCCACCACGAAATTGTCGATCGACTTCCAGAAGAAGCCGCCGGTGAGCGCCGCATTCTTGCTGAAATACCATTCCGCCGAGGCATCGATATTCCATGCGCGATAGGGTGCCAGATCGGGATTGCCCACGGTCACTTCGCGGTCCTCATTGATCTCCATGCGGGGCGCGAGGTTGGAGAGCTTGGGGCGCACGAGGCTCTTGTAGCCGCCCAGGCGCAGCACCAGCCCGTCCGAGGGCTCGTAACGCAGCGCCAGGCTGGGCAGCCAGTCGGTATAGCTGCGCTCGAACCGGTTGGGCGTGACGAAGACCGTGTCTTCCTCGACTTCCACGCCCTCATATTCGTCGCCTTCCGCCACGATCTGCGTGCGCTTGGCGCGGATGTCGTTCCATGTGCGCTCCATGCGCACGCCGCCGATCACCCGCACTTTCTCGCTGTCCCACCGACCCAGAAGATAAGCGGCAAGGACATCCTCCTTCACCGAATAGTCGGACGCGTTCGACGCGACGTCGGTATCGACCTGGTTCAGCTCGAAGTTCGCGCGGTTGCGATTGAAGAAATCGGTCGGGCCGGTGTGGCTGGGGAGCGGTCCCAGATCGGCAATGCGATAGCTCTGCCGCCCCAGAACGTCCGCCAGCGTATAGTCGCCGTCATAATCGTCATAGACGTCCGACTGGAGGGCGTAGGACTTCTCGCGCCAGCGCGCCTTGACGCCGCCCTGTACCGTGAACGAGCCGGCGGCCGAGGCGAACACGCGCGAAAGGTCGCCCTTCAGCATATATTCGCGGTCCTTCGAGTCCGAGAGCACCGTGTGCTCCAGCTCGTTGAAGCCATATTCCTCGGGATCGTTGAAGAGGTCCGTGTCCCCGGTGATCGTGAACAGCGGGCGGCGCGGGTTGGAATAATCGAAATCCACGCCCACCCCGTCGCCGTCGAAGCGCGCGCGGAACCGCGTCGGATCGACGGACCCGTTCTCCCGCTCCGACGCCTCCGACCAGGACCCTGCATAGACCGCCTTCCACGGGCCGGCCTCGGTCTCGCCGCCGATGGTCAGCGACTTGATGCGCTGCTTCTCGAAGCGATCCTTCATCCGGCGGCGGACCTCGATGCGGCCGTCCTCGTCCGAGAAGGACGCGCTCGTCGCGGTGCCGGCGCGCGGCTCCTCGTCCATGATGAGGATGATGTCGCCGCGATATTCCTGATCCGAGAACTCGCTGTAGAGGCCGCGCGCGTAAAGCTTGGTGCTGTCGCTCACGCGCCAGTCCAGGTTCAGCGAGCCGCCGATGCGCTCGCGCTCCACGTCATAATCGCGATACTGGACTTCCTCGGCATAATAGACGCCGGCATCGGACTCCGTCCAGTCCGCCGCCTCGATATTGTCCGTCTCGAACTTGCGCTTGTAGTAGCTGAAGCCGCCGGCAATGCCGAAATTGTCGCCGAGGCGCTTGGAGAAATCGAAGCTGCTCTTGGGCGTCAGCGCGTCGGCATAGTCATTGTAGCTGCCTTCCAGCTTCACCGAGAAGAGGTCCTTCTTGCGGTCGAAAGCGCTGGTCGTGTTGATCTCGATGGACGCGCCGATGGTGTCAGCATCCATGTCCGGCGTCAGGGTCTTCTTGACCTCGATCGATTCGATCAGCTCGCTCGGGATGACGTCCAGCGCCACCGAGCGCACGTCGCTCTCCGGCGCGGGGACGCGCGTGCCGTTGATCGACGCGGCGTTCAGCTCCGGATCGAGCCCGCGCACCGAGACGAACCGCCCCTCGCCCTGATCGTTCAGGATATTGAGGCCCGGCAGGCGACGCAGCGATTCCGCCACATTCTGGTCCGGGAACTGGCCGATCGAGTCGCGCGTCAGCACATTCTCGACGCCATCGGCGGCGCGCTGGCGCGAAAGCGAGCTGGAGAGGTTCGCCGCCTGCCCCACCACGAGGATGTCATCCGGGCCATAGCCGCTCAGGCCGAAGTTGAGCGTCACGCGCCCCTGCGCGGGCACCGTCACCGTCTCGCTCTTCGTCTCCGCGCCGACATAGCTGACCTGCACCGTGTAGGTGCCGGCCGGCAGATCGGGAATGAGGAAACTGCCGTCACGCGCCGTCTCCACCGTCCGGTTGATCTCGGCGATCACAACGCGCGCCGACTGGAGCGCCCGCGTGCCCGATGCATCCAGCACCTGCCCGGCCAGTTCGCCCGCGCGTGCCACGGTGGTGGTCGAAGCCGCGGCCAGCAGGCCCGCCACCAATTTCATTGCAACCCGAGTCTTCATAATCTGCCCCCTGGGATTTTCTTCTCGGGAGCGCCGTTAGGAGGGCTTCTTTACACTCTCGCGCCATTTTCGTGACGGAACGATGACAGAGGCGCGTCGATCGCTCTCCGGGGCCGGGGGCGCCAGCGGCGCCTGCCCGGCGCGGATCAGGCGGCCGGCCGTCGCACCGCGAGCAGCTGACTGAGCGACACCAGCCCGTCCGGCCGCAGCCTGTAGCTGCGCGAGACCGTCTCGATCACGGCTGGAGAAATGCCCTGCCGCGCCAGGGCGCTGCGAAGGCGGCAGATATAGACCTTGACGACGCTCGTGGAGCTCGACCGCGTTCCGGCGGCGGCGCCAAGCTCCCGGACCGGCACCGGGCGCCCCGGTTCCTCCATCAGCCGGAGCAGCACGCGCGCGCAGGCAAGGCCGACGGGCGGCAGGCATTCGCAGATTCGCTCGGGCACATGGCCGTGCCACAGCACATCCCGCCACGCTCCGTTCGGCCGGGGCGGGATGGCAGGCGGCAGGCCGGCGGGCGGTGCTGCGCCCGCCGCCTCCTGCTGCCGCTTGAGGAATGTCGAGAAGGATTCCAGCGGGGCCGTCGCCGCGAAGGCATCCAGGGCGAAAGGCGAGATCGCATAGCGGGTCTGCTCGAGGAGACTGCGCGCAGTGGAAACCGCCTCCGCCGCGCAACGCAGCAGCTCGGCGAGTTGATGATAGCGCAGTTCTTCCTCCAGCGTCATCTCCTCGCTCATGGCCCGCCTCCCGATGGACGGAAGCGCATCACGGCCGGGACGGCGCGGCATCGGCCTTGCCACCCTTGCCTTTCGCCCAGGTCCGGTTGCGCTCCTCCATCGCCCGCATCCCGTCAGCGAAGCCCTTGAAGGACAGCGGGATCACCATCGGTTCGCCAGCGCTGGTCCTCAACGCGATCGCGCCTTTCTCGCTGCCGTAGAAAGGATCGAGCTCCTTTCGCGCCATGATCCGGTCGATGAAGCAGCCCGTCGCCTCGCACCGGGTGACGCGGAAGCCGGGCAAAGGCTGCCCCTCGCCCAGACGCACCGGCACGTCGCCTTGCACGAAGATGCCGGTCGGCACCTCGAACTGGACGCCATAGCGATCGTCCCTGCCGCCATAAGCGATCGACAGGCGCATGACCGGCTTGCCCCCTGCCCGATCGGTGACTGCCTGCGCCAGCTCGCAAGGCGGCAACCCGTCCCGCGGCGAACATAGGAGAGTCCAGTCGCCATGCTGCGCGCGGCTTTCCGCGGGCTCGGCGGCTTGCGCCGGTGCAAGGAGCAGGATCGCTGCGGCCATGACGAGGGACATGGAAGAATATCGATTCATGGGTTCTTCTCCAGAGGCTGATCGGCATCGGCATCACTGACGCCATCACCCGCGCCATTGCGAAGCAGCATCTCGGCCATTGCCGCCTCGAAGCCCTTCAGGCTGACCGGAATGGCCTGCGCGCTGCCGCGCCGGTCCCGATATTCGAACCGGCAGGCTGCCGACGCTTCCAGTCCATCGAGCACGGCGGCAGGGAGCGAGCCGGCAGCCATGCAGGACGCAGCCGTGCAATCCGAGACCGGGACAAGGAGCGGCTGCCCTTCTTCCTTGAGGACGACCAGCACCTTTTCCGCCGGATCGACATCAGGCGGCAAAAGCAGCTGCACGCCGCACGGCCCGTGCGCCCCCATGCACGAGAGGCTGAACTGAGCGACATAAGTGCCGGAGGCCCCACGGTTCCGCGCGAGCTGTGCGATCTCGCAGGCCGGGACGACCCGGGGGTCGGCGAAGCAGAGGACCGACCAGTCACCGTGGACGGCCGCCACGACGGTAGGGGCGTCCGCTGCGAGGGCCGGCACCGGTCGGGCAAGGAGCAACCCGAACGCAAGAAGCGCGAGCGCGGGCTGCAAGAGCCTCCTGCCGGGTGCAGCGGCGCCGCATGCCGCGCGACGGCTCGAATCCCCAGGCATCCCACCCCTCCCCCGGCGCGCGCGATCAATTGCCGACATAATAGACCTCCGGGCCGGGGTTGGTGCGCGGGACGATGCGCCGATAGCGATGCGGCGTGTCCTCATCGTCGCCATCCAGATCCGCCGTGACATAAAGCGATCCGCCCCGTCCGGCCGCGCCCAGCAGGTTGCGCAGCACCAGACGAGCACCGCCTTCCAGCACGAAGGATGCCGCGACAGTCTCCAGACCGCCGGCCTGCGCCCCGGCCATGAGACCGGCCGAGCCGCCGCCCCCGCGTGAAGCCGCGCCTGATCCGCCGCGCCACGGCGCGAAGGCCGGACCTGCCCCCTGCCCGCCCCCATCGGCGAAGACGCCGTCGCCCGCCGTCCCGACGGACAGCGAGCGGCTGACCAGATCATCGGCCTGCCGCCCGGACGCCCCTGCCCCGCCGCCGGCGCCGCAGACCCCGCCGATCCGCGGCCACCCGCCGTTCGACGCGCAGCGAATGATGCCGCCGACATGATTGGCCGGATTGTCGAGCGTGATGGGCCCATTGCCGGAGATCAGCAGATCGCCGCCAACCGTCACGGGCAGGCCCTGCGAAATGCCGTCGAACGCGCCGGGACCGGCATGGATGGTCAGCGTTCCGCCCACGATCGTCGGTCCGCCGAGCGCCACTCTGGAGCCCGCGCTAACTGTCGTGTCACCGATCGACGTCAGCGCGCCCGCAAGCACCGAACCGGCAGCGCGAAGATCGAGATTTCTGCCGGAGATAGACACGAAGGAAAGATCGCCAAGCCCTTGATTAATCGAGACATCACCACCGACCGAGATCGACCCGGCACTCTGCGCGAAACTGTCGAGCACCGTGATCGCGCCCGTGCCCAGGATGGCGCCGCCATACTGTCCTAATGTGTCCACCGTCAGACCGCGGGCGACGCTCAGGCTCCCCCCCAGCATCGAGAAGGTCGTATCCGTCGCGCTTGGAACGCTGTCGGCATCGGGGCTGGTATCCAGCCAGTCGATCGAGACCGGCCCGCCATGGGCACCGCCGCTCGTCCGCCCCGGATCGAACGTCACGCTCACATTGGCAGGCAGGACGACCCGGGCGACATTCGCCCCGTCCGGCACCGCGCCCCCGCTCCAGTTCGCGGCATCGAACCAGTTGATCCCGTCCCCGCCCCCGGTCCAGACGACCTGGGCAAGGCGATGGATCGTCGCAAGGTTGACCACGCTCGGTTGCGCCAGCGTGTAGTTGCCCGCATCGGCACCAGCGAGGCCATAGCCGCTCGCTGTCACGGCCCAGGTGCCGACGTCCTTGTCCGCGAAGGCGCCAGTCCCCGCTGTGAAGCTCACATCCTCACTGTTCACGACACCAACCAGCGTGCCGCCGAAGAGATCGGCCAGCGTGCTGCCGTCATAGGCCCGGTCGGCTGCGACCACACCGGTCAGGCTCAGCAGCTTCGCCGAGATCGAAGCATCGGCGATGCTCGGCTGGGCCAGCGTGTAGTTGCCCGCATCGGCCCCCGCGAGACTATAGCCGCTGGCGGTCACCGCCCACGTCCCGACGTCCTTGTCCGCGAAGCTACCGGTGCCGGCCGTGAAGCTCACATCCTCGCTGTTCACCACCCCGACCAGCGTACCGCCGGAGAGGTCAGCCAGCGTGCTGCCGTCATAGGCGCGGTCGGCTGCGACCACCCCAGTCAGGCTCAGCAGCTTCGCCGAGATGCTGGCATCGGCCACCACCGGTTGCGCCAGCGTGTAGTTGCCCGCATCGGCACCGGCCAGGCCATAGCCGCTGGCCGTCACGGCCCAGGTGCCGACGTCCTTGTCCGCAAAGCTGCCCGTGCCGGCCGTGAAGTTCACATCCTCACTGTTCACGACACCGACCAGCGTGCCGCCAGAGAGGTCAGCCAGCGTGCTGCCGTCATAGTCGCGGTCCGCTGCGACCACACCGGTCAGGCTCAGCAGCTTGGCCGAGATGCTGGCATCCGCCACCACCGGTTGCGCCAGCGTGTAGTTGCCCGCATCGGCACCGGTGAGCCCGTAGCCGCTCGCCGTCACCGCCCAGGTGCCGACGTCCTTGTCCGCAAAGCTACCGGTGCCGGCCGTGAAGTTCACATCCTCGCTGCCGACCACGCCGACCAGCGTGCCGCCGGAGAGCGCCGCCAATGTGCTACCATCATAATCCCGATCCGCCGCCACCACCCCGGTGAGGCTGAGGAGCTTGGCCGAGATCGAAGCATCCGCCACCGCCGGCTGTGCCAGCGTGTAGTTCCCGGCATCGGCCCCGGCGAGGCCATAGCCGCTCGCCGTCACCGTCCAGGTCCCGACATCCTTGTCCGCAAAGCTGCCCGTGCCGGCCGTGAAGCTCACATCCTCGCTGTTCACCACACCGACCAAAGTGCCGCCCGTAAGGTCAGCCACGGTGCTGCCGTCATAAGCACGATCCGCCGCGACCACGCCGGTCAAGCTCAGCAGCTTGGCGCTGATCGACGCGTTCGCCACAAGAGGCTGCGCCAGGGTGTAGTTGCCCGCATCGCTCCCCCCGAGCCCATAGCCGCTCGCCGTCACCGCCCAAGTGCCGACGTCCTTGTCCGCAAAGCTGCCCGTGCCGGCGGTGAAGCTCACATCCTCGCTGCCGACCACGCCAACCAGCGTACCGCCGGACAGGTCCGCCACGGTGCTGCCGTCATAGGCGCGGTCGGCTGCGACTACCCCGGTCAGGCTCAGCAGCTTGACCGAGATGCTAGCATCGGCCACCACCGGCTGCGCCAGCGTATAGTTGCCGGCATCGGTGCCCGCGAGGCCGTAGCCGCTCGCTGTCACCGCCCATGTGCCGACATCCTTGTCCGCGAAGGCGCCGGTCCCGGCGGTGAAGCTCACATCCTCGCTGTTCACGACACCGACCAAAGTGCCGCCGGAGAGATCGGCCAACGTGCTGCCATCATAGGCCCGGTCGGCTGCGACTACCCCGGTCAGGCTCAGCAGCTTGGCCGAGATCGAAGCATCGGCGATGCTCGGCTGGGCCAACGTATAGTTCCCGGCATCGGCGCCAGCGAGGCCATAGCCGCTCGCTGTCACGGCCCAGGTGCCGACGTCCTTGTCCGCGAAGGCGCCAGTCCCCGCTGTGAAGCTCACATCCTCACTGTTCACGACACCAACCAAAGTGCCGCCGGAGAGGTCAGCCAGCGTGCTGCCGTCATAGGCCCGGTCGGCTGCGACCACCCCAGTCAGGCTCAGCAGCTTGGCGCTGATCGACGCGTTCGCCACCACCGGCTGCGCCAGCGTATAGTTGCCCGCATCGGCACCGGCCAAGCCATAGCCGCTGGCAGTCACTGCCCAGGTGCCGACGTCCTTATCCGCGAAGCTACCGGTGCCGGCCGTGAAGCTCACATCCTCGCTGTTCACCACACCGACCAAAGTGCCGCCCGTAAGGTCAGCCACGGTGCTGCCGTCATAAGCCCGGTCCGCCGCGACGACGCCGGTCAAGCTCAGCAGCTTCGCCGAGATGATGGCGTCCGCCACCACCGGTTGCGCCAGTGTGTAGTTCCCGGCTTCGCTGCCCGCGAGGCCATAGCCGCTCGCTGTCACGGCCCAGGTGCCGACGTCCTTGTCCGCGAAGGCACCGGTGCCGGCCGTGAAGCTCACATCCTCGCTGTTCACCACCCCGACCAGCGTACCGCCGGAGAGGTCAGCCAGCGTGCTGCCGTCATAGGCGCGGTCGGCTGCGACCACCCCAGTCAGGCTCAGCAGCTTCGCCGAGATGCTGGCATCGGCCACCACCGGCTGCGCCAGCGTGTAGTTGCCCGCATCGGCACCAGCGAGGCCATAGCCGCTGGCCGTCACGGCCCAGGTGCCGACGTCCTTGTCCGCGAAGGCGCCAGTCCCCGCTGTGAAGCTCACAGCCTCACTGTTCACGACACCAACCAGCGTGCCGCCGGACAGGTCAGCCAGCGTGCTGCCGTCATAAGCCCGGTCGGCTGCGACCACCCCAGTCAGGCTCAGCAGCTTCGCCGAGATCGAAGCATCGGCGATGCTCGGCTGGGCCAGCGTGTAGTTGCCCGCATCGGCCCCGGCGAGACTATAGCCGCTGGCGGTCACCGCCCACGTCCCGACGTCCTTGTCCGCGAAGCTACCGGTGCCGGCCGTGAAGCTCACATCCTCGCTGTTCACCACCCCGACCAGCGTGCCGCCCGAGAGGTCGGCCACGGTGCTACCGTCATAGGCGCGGTCGGCTGCGACCACCCCAGTCAGGCTCAGCAGCTTCGCCGAGATGCTGGCATCGGCCACCACCGGTTGCGCCAGCGTGTAGTTGCCCGCATCGGCACCGGCCAGGCCATAGCCGCTGGCCGTCACCGCCCAGGTGCCGACGTCCTTGTCCGCGAAGCTGCCCGTGCCAGCGGTGAAGCTCACATCCTCGCTGTTCACTACCCCGACCAAAGTCCCGCCGGAGAGGTCAGCCAGCGTGCTGCCGTCATAGTCACGATCCGCCGCGACTACGCCGGTCAAGCTGAGGAGCCTGGCCGAGATCGAAGCATCGGTGATGCTCGGCTGTGCGAGCGTATAGTTGCCGGCGTCGGCACCGGCCAAGCCATAGCCGCTGGCCGTCACCGGCCAGGTGCCGACGTCCTTGTCCGCGAAGGCACCAGTCCCCGCGGTGAAGCTCACATCATCGCTGTTGACGACACCCACCAGAGCCCCACCAGACAGGTCGGCCACCGTCCCACCATCATAGGCCCTGTCCGCCGCAACCACCCCGGTCAGGCTCAGCAGCTTGGCAGCCAGGGTGAGCGTACCGGATGAGGTTGGCGTCGCGAAGAGATAGCCTGCGGTGTTGGCAAGGGTCCCGATCGCAAAGTCCACATCATAAGGCGAGCCCGCGACATCAGCATCCGCGACGCTTCCGGCGGAAGAGAGCAGCGGCGCGCCGGAGAGGCCGATATTCGCCGTCGTCTCCTGCAGCCACACATTGCCATAGCCGGAGGCAGCGACCAGCCCCGACAGCGTGTAATGCGTATCCAGCACGGCGGTCGGGAATGTGTAGACATCGCCATAGGTCTTGGTGTCGCTGAAAGCGCTCGCCACGGAGAGCGTAGGCTGGTGCACGAACACGTAGCGATTGCCCGCAGGGACGGAGGCCGGCGCCAAGGTGAGCCGGTTGGCGCCCCAGACCGGTAGACTGCCGCTGGCAAGGCCGCTGAAGCTGCTGTCGGCGGGATCGCCCAGATAGAAGATCCAGCGGCCGGACGCGGTCTCCACGGCCAGGCTGCCGGTGAGATTGTTGAAGTCCTTGCCGGCGGCGCCGCCTTTGGCCGCATCGACCACGATCTCCCCGCCGCCACTCGCGATTTTCGGGCCGGTGCCGGATACATAGAGACCATCATTGCCGGTGCCTTCGGTTCCGCTGCCGCCCCGGGCGATGATCGTCGCGGCGCCGGCATCGCTGAGCACGGCCTGTTCCGCATTGAGATAGACGCCGATCCGCTTGTTGCCGGTGCCCGAGCCGCCCGTGCCGGTCAGGAGGATCGCCGCCGCGTCTGCCCCGGTCCCGGTTGAGCGCACCTGCGTGCCGCTGCCGATCTGGATGCCGTAATGGCTCGCATCGATGCCATCGGCGCCCGCGCCGCCCGTCCCGGTCAGCGCGATATCGCCGCGCTCGCTCTCCACGTAGGTGCCGGCACTGGAGAGATAGATGCCGATATTGGTGGCCGAAGCGGATGTGGCCTTGCCGCCGCCCTGCCCCGTGAGCGTGACGGCAGCGGTGCCCGAGGATGCGACATAGGCCGCGGCGGACAAGGCAATGCCATGGTTCTCGCTCCCCTCCGCGCTCGCCCCGCCGGTGCCGAGGAGATCGATAGCGCCATCAGCGGAGAGGATCGCGGTGTTGGCCCCGGTCACCAGCACGCCTGCATTGGCGCCCGACGCGCCCTTGCCGCCGCCCAGGCCATCCAGGCTGATCGCCGCGGCATTGGCGCCGAGGCCGGTCGACTGGATGACCGCGCCGCCGGCCATCAGGATGCCCTGGTTGCCGCTCGTCGTACCCTCGGCATTCACACCGCCCCGACCGGTGATCTCGATATCGCCATCGATGCTTTCGATGCGGGTCGCGGCCGACGATATCCGTACGCCGACATTGTCATAAGAGGCGCCGGTGCCGCCGCCCGTGCCGGAGATCGTTATCCGCGCGGCATCCGCGCCCGTCCCGGTGGACAGAATCTTCGAATTATGGACGATCGCGACGCCGTAATTGCTGGCTCCGCTGGTCGCGGCGCCGCCGGTGCCAGTGATGAGGATATCGCCGAGATGGCTCTCGATCCGCGAGCCGCCATTCGCTCCGGTCGGCGCGTCATGGATCAGGACGCCATGCCGGCTGCTGCCTGCGGTGCCGGCGCCGCCATGTCCCTCGATCGTGAGCGTGCCCGCGCCGAGGGACTCCACCACGCTGAAGTTGATCTGCACGCCGATGGCCGTGGCGCTGCCTTCTCCGGCGCGCCCGAAGATATCGATAGTGCCGCCGCCCCCTGCGGCCGTCCTGACCAGCGCGCCTGCGTCGAGCAGGACGCCATGGTTGCTGCCCGCGGCAGAGAAGGACGTGCCATCGTCATTGGCCCGCAGGACGATAGCGTCGAAGGAATCCGCGTCGCCGGCATAGCTGTTGTCGATCGTGGCGCCGGTCAGCGTGATCTGTGTCCCCGCCGTCATGGTGAGGGCGGCCTTGCCGCTGACCAGCAGATGGACCCCGCTCGCCGCGCTGATGTCGCCTAGCGTGGCGGTGTAGCTCTGCGCGCCGCTGGTCGTGACGTCCTCCTCGATCTGCAGCGTGGCGCTTGCCGCAGTCGTGGTGAGCGCGGCACTTGTGGCGGCGATGCCGGCCTGCATGCCGACGGTGCCCACGATGAGATCGCCCGCGCCGCCATGGGTCAGGGCGATCGTGCCGGTGTCGGCCGCCAGCGTGCCGATGGCGTTGCCGGCATTTGTGAGGGTGTAGGCGCCCGTCGCATTCAGCAGCAGGAGCTGGGCTGCGGTGATCGCGGCGCTCTGGCTCGTCGCACCCGCGACATCCAGCGTCAGCCGGTTTGTACCGACGTTCAGCGCGCTGCCGACGGCAAGCCCGCCGCTCCCGACAAGCCGCAGATGATCCTGGAACGTCGCAAGGCCACTGCCGACGCTGATCGCCCCGGCGGTGCTGTTGCCGATCACGATCTCTGCAAAGCCGTCCGTCACTGTCGCGAGCGTCGCCGCGGAGATCACCAGTTCGCTCCCGGTGGCGCCGATGCCGATCAGGCGCCCGCCGGTGCGCGGCTGGAAGGTGAGGATGCCGGCGCCCGTCGTTGTGCCCGCAAGACCGATGGTGTCGGCATTCAGGGTGATGTCGCCAGTGCCGGCCCCACCGAGCAGGGAGGTAGAGAGCGTGCCGATGTCCCGCCCGGCGCCGCCGCCCGCCGCCGTTCCCGTTATGGCGATGTCGCCACCGGCCGAGGTCAGGACCTGCCCTGCCCCCGCGATGCGCACCGCGTCGCGAGCCGCGTTGGCGGACGCACCGATGATGCTGATATCGCCCGTGCTTGTCTGGACCAGCGCGCCCGTGAGCCCGATCCAGACCCCTTCGCCGTCGCCGGTCTGCCGTGTCCCCTGGAGCGTGATGTCGCCGCCGGAAGACTGGATGGAGGCTCCGACGCCGCCCAAAAGATAGAGCGCCGGGAAATTGCCGGCGGCGCCTGAGGCCAGCGCCGTGACCTCTATGTCCCCCAGATTGGACGAAATGCCGCTGCCGCCGCTCAGATAAACGCCCGAATAGTTGCTCGTGCTGTTCACCGCTTCTCCGGTGAGCGTGACATTCCCCGCGCCGAGGGACTGGACCGTGGCCGTGGTGGCCATGGCGATGCCGTGGCCGAGAACCGCGCCGCCACGGCCTGAGAGGACGATGTTGCCGGCGCCGCCCGCAGCCGTCCGGACGACCGATCCGGCAGCCATCTCCACGCCGGAAAGATTGCCCGCGTCCGCGATCGTGCGCCGGTTGCCCATGATCGATATGGCGTCGAATGATGTGAGATCGCTCGCATAGCTGTTCTCGATCGTCGAGGCGGCGCCGAGGCTCACTTGCCGCGCGGCATCGATGCTGAGCGTGGCGGCGCCTGAAACCGTCAGCGCCGTCCCCGCAGCCAGCTGGACATCGCGCTCGGAGACATAGTCCTGCGCGCCGCTGGTCGTGACGGCATTGTTGATTGCGATGTCCGCTGCCGCGTTGGTGGTGGTGAGCACGAGCGATGCGGCCGTGACGCCGGTGGTGCTGCCGACAGTCCCGACGACCAGATTGGCAGCCGCGCCGCTGGTGACCACGGCATCCCCCGTGCCGAGATTGGCCGCCAGCGTGCCCACGGCATTGCCGCCATATCCGAGCGTGTAGTCGGCGCCCGTCCCCAGCAACAGAAGCTGCCCGGCGGTGATCGCTTCGGATTGCGTGCCCCCTCCGGCCGTCTCCAGCGTGAGGCGGTTGCTGCCGACGCTGAGCGCGCCGTTGATGGCGAGCGCGCCGGCGCTCAGCAGATGAAGATTGTCGCTGAACGCGGAGAGGCCAGTGCCGACTGTCATCGCCCCGGCATCCGCTTTGCCGATCAGGATGCCGGTAAAGCCGTTCTGGATATTGGCGAGCGAGGCAGCACTCAGCGACAGGTCGCCCGCCCCGGCGCCGAGGCCGATGGTGCGGCCCGAGGTGCGGGGCTGGATGGTCAGGACACCACTGCCGGACACCGCACCGGCGAACGAAACCGTGTCTGCATTGATCGTGATGTCGGTGGTGCCGGCGACGCCGAGCAGCCCGCCCGAAACGATCTCGAAGTCCGAGGCGCCGCCCGGCGCACTGCTCGCCGTGATGATGATGGCGCCGGACGCGGCGCGAACACTCGCGGAACTGGAGGAGATCCAGACGCCCGCTCCGGCCCCCGACGCGCTGCCGGTGAGATCGATGTTCCCGGTGCCGGTCGTGCGCAGGAGCGACCCGTTGAAGACGAATAGCCCCGGTGCCGGCCCTGTTCCCACAGCCTCGCCCGTGACGTCGATATCCCCATTCGCCGCCGTGATCTCGGAGGATTGCGTGAGGAAGACGCCGTAGTTGGTGGTGCCCGCCCCGGAGCCGCCCGTGCCATGCAGCGTGATCGCACCCGCACCGAGCGCTTCGATCTTCGAGCCGCCGATCAGATTGATGCCGCGGCTGTCGTCCGTCCCGCCCCGGGCGGAGATGTCGATGGCCCCCGCGCCGCCGGCGGCGGTCCTGATGATGGCGCCACCCTCAAGCTGGATTCCGGCGAGCGCGCCAGCCGCCTGCACGCTGCGGCGGTTCGACGAGATGGCCACGGCATCGAACGGCGTGAGATTGCCGCTGAAGCTGTTCTCGATCTTCGAGCCCGTCTGCAACAGCACTTGCCGCGCGGCATCGATGCTGAGCGTGGCAGCCCCGGTCACCGTCAGGCTCACGCTGCTCGCCAGCTTCAGATCGCGCTCGGACAGATAGTCCTGCGCGCCGCTCGTGGCGATATTGCCCTGCAGCAGTATGTCTCCGGCACTGCCGCTGTTGGTCACGTCCAGCGAGCCGGCGGTGATCGCGCGCAGCGTGATGTCGCCGCTGCCGCTGTTCGACTTGCCTGCGCCGTCCCGCAGGTCGATCGATACCGCGCCGCTTCCTGCGTTGATCGAGACGCCGCTTGCCATCGTGATGACGGCATTGCCGCTGTCCCGATAGGCATCGACGACGCCGTTCGCGAGCCGGTCGTTCCCGATGAGCGACAAGTCGCCATTATCCGTCGTGATGCTGGCGTTGAGAAGGATGCTGCGGCCGGCTTGCAGCGTGAGGTCGCCGCCATCGCCCAGCGGATTGTTCACCGAGAGCGCCGCAGTCAAGCTGATGTCGTTCGAGGCCTGGAGCGTCAGGTTGGTGCCGGTCGCCAGCAGGGCCGCGAGCGACGTGGCGGAGATATTCACCGTGGCGCCGGGATAGTCGGCGTAAGTCCAGCCCGATACGAGTTCCGTCGAGAACAGATGGACCGCGCCGCTGTTGCTGCTCGCGTTGCTGCCGCCATCGTCCCCGTTGGCGCCGGCCGCCATGCGCAGGCCGTTGGCGCTCAGGGCGACCGAGACGCCGAGATTGTCGTCAGCATCAAGGGCAACCGCCTGGTCCCACAGGCCGGTATAGCCGACGCCGATGGTGCCCTTGTGCGCCCCGCCGGTGAAGCTCGTATCCGCGAAATTGAGCAGATACACCGCCCCGGCGTTGCTGACGATATTGCCGGCGCCATCATCCCGATTGGCGCCGGCCGCCAGATAGTCGCCGTTGCCATCCAGCGCGACCGAGCGGCCGAACTGGTCGCCCGCTTCGAGAGAGGCGAGGCCGATGCTCCTGCCACCATTGTAGCCGCTGCCGATCGCCCCGGCATAGGCGCCTCCGGTGAAGGCATTGCTGGTGAAGGTGAACAGATGGACGGCGCCGGAGCCATCCGCCGCATTGCCAGCGCCGTCGTCTCCGGTGGCGCCGACCGCAAGCCGGTCACCGGCACCATTCAGGGCAACCGAGATGCCGAAATAATCACTCGCTTCCAGCGTGGGACCGCCGCTCGCACCGCTATAGCCGCTCCCGACCGTCGCGGCATGCACCGCCCCGCCGAAATCCTGGTCAGCGAAGGTGAAGAGATAGACCGCCCCGGCATCAGCGACCGTGTTGGTGGCCCCGTCATCCTGATAGGCGCCAACGGCCAGGCGATTCCCCGAGCCGTTCAGTGCGATGGAACTCCCGAAGGCGTCAGAGCCGCCCAGCGTCAGGTTGTAATCGCCCGCCCCGACATAGCCCGAGCCGATCGTCCCGAGACGCGTCCCTCCACTGAAGGCATAATCGGCGAACCCGAACAGATAGGTCGCGCCCGAACCCGCATTGCCGTTGGCGAACCCATCGTCGCCCCAGGCGCCTACTGCCAGTCGGTCGCCGGCATCGTTCAGGGCCACCGAGAAACCGAAGCCATCGCCACTTTCCAGCGCCGAGACGTTCAGATTCTTGCCGCCTGTGTAGCCCTTGCCGATCAGGCCTTCGAGAACGCCGTTCGAGAACTGGTCGTCGCTGAAGCTGAACAGATAGACCGCGCCGACAGTGCTCATCCCGCCCGCCGCGCCGGTATCGGCGAAAGCCCCGACAGCGAGCCGATCGCCAGCGCCGTTCAGGGCCACCGAAATCCCGAACTGCTCGGCGGCATCCGGCGTCGTGTTCAGTGCGACATCGGCCGTTTGGGTGTAGCCTTTGCCCACGGTGCCCACCAGGCGGCCGCCGTAGAAATCGGTATCGGCAAAGCGGAACAGATAAGCCGCGCCCGTGGCGGACGCGCGATTGCTATAGCCGGCGTCATTGGTCGCCCCCACCACCAGCCTGTCACCGGCTGCATTCATGGCGACCGACGTGCCGAACAGGTCGCTGGCGCCCAGCTGGGCAAGGGACAGGCTGTTGCCGCCCGTATAGCCCTTGCCGATCGTGCCCGAGACCGAGCCTGTGGAGAAGTTGCCGTCGGCAAAGCTCAGCAGATAGACGGCACCCGAACTGGCGGCAGTGTTGCCGCTGCCCCCGTCACCCACGGAACCAATGGCGAGCCGATCCCCGATGTTGTTGAGGGCCACGCCGCGCCCGAACTGGTCGCTGGCATCCAGCGCGCTGACGTTCACGTTGCCCGTGCCGGTATAGCCCTTGCCGACCGTGCCGGTGTGGCTCCCGCCCGAGAAGCCCGGGCCGGTGAAGCTGAACAGATGCACAGCGCCGGAGGCCCCGGCGATTTCCCCGTTGCCGCCATCGCCGATAGCGCCGACAGCGAGACGATCGCCCGCGCCGTTCAAGGCCACGGAGACGCCGAACTGATCGGACGAGGCCAGCGGCGCAGCCACGTTGCCGCCCCCTGCATAGCCAGCCCCCACCACACCGGCGAGAGCACCGCCCTGAAAATCCGTATCGGCGAAACTGATGAGGTAGACGGCGCCGGCGCCGGATAGGCTGTCAGTTGCGCCCCTGTCCCCGATCGCACCGGCGGCCAGAAGGTCGCCGGCCGCATTCAGCGCCACGGAAACGCCGAGCTGGTCGCTCATGGCGAGATCCGGCAGGTCGATCCCATAGCCCTTGCCCGCAGTGGCGACATGCGTCCCACCCGAGAAATCGCCATCGGAGAAAGTGAACAGATAGACTGCGCCACTGTTCGAGGTGCTGCCGCCATCGTCTCCCAGTGCACCGACAGCCAGGCGATCACCGGCATCGTTGAGCGCAACGCCGCTGCCGAACCAGTCATTGAGCTCCAGCCCCGGCACATCGACATTCTTGCCGCCCGAATAGCCCTTGCCGATGATGCCGGTGAGCGTTCCGCCCGAGAAATTTCCGTCCGTGAAGCTGAACAGATAGGCCGCGCCGGCACCGGACGTCAGATCGTCCGCTCCTCGGTCCGCCCAGGCGCCGATCACCATCCGGTCCCCCACGCCGTTCAGCGCAGCTGTGACGCCGAAGCTGTCCGCACTGCCGAGCGCCGAGACGTTGATGTCACCGGTCCGCCAGACATCCCGGCCCAGCACGCCCCGGACAGCGCCGCCCGAGAAGGCCGTGTCCGAAAAGCCGAAGAGATAGACAGCGCCCGCCCCGCTCGCGGCGTTGGTGCCGCCATCATCGCCATAGCTGCCGACCGCCAGACGATCGCCAGCGCCGTTCAGCGCGACACCAAAGCCCAACAAGTCGCTCGCCTCGATCTCCGCGACATCGATATTCTTGCCGCCGGTATAGCCCTTGCCGATGAGGCCGGCATGCGTGCCATTCGCCATGTTGCCGTTGGCGAAAGTGAAGAGGTGCACTGCTCCCGCGGACGCCATGTTGTTCGTGCTGCCGTTATCGGTCACCGCGCCCACCGCGAGGCGCGTACCGTCCGCGCTCAGCGCGACCGAATAGCCGAACTGGTCGCCCCCGGCGACGACGGTGGCATCAGTATCGCCAGCGCCCACATAACCCTTGCCGATGGTGCCAAGATGAGTAGCGCCGCCAAAACTCGTGTCAGAAAAGCCGATGACATGGACCGCGCCGCTGGTGGCGGCGCTGTTGCCAAAGCCCGCATCGCCATGCGCGCCCACGGCGAGGCGGTCGCCCGCATCGTTCAGCGCGACGGAGACACCGAGATAATCGCCGATGTCGAGCGTGAGAGCCAGATCGCCGGAGCCTGCATAGCCATAGCCGATGGTCCCGCTGTGAGCGCCGCCGCCGAAACTCGTATCGTCGAACGTGAAGAGATAGACCGCGCCGGACTTATTGGCGACGTTGCCTGCGCCGCTGTCATTCCAGGCGCCTACGGCGAGCAGGTCACCGGCGCCGTTCAACGCGACAGATCGGCCAAAGCCGTCACCTGCCTCCGCGGCGATGTTGATATTGCCCGCGCCGGCATAGCCCCGGCCGATCGTACCGATCAACGCGCCGCCCGAAAAGCTGGTATCGGCGAAGCTGAACAGATGGACCGCTCCGGAGCCACTGGCATCCTCCGCAAGCCCATCGTCCCCAGTTGCGCCGACTGCCAGCCGATCTCCAGCTGCGTTCAGGGCCACCGAATTGCCGAAGGCATCCGATCCCGCGAGCAAAGCGACATCGACATTCTTGCCACCGCTGTAGCCCTTGCCGATGATGCCGCTGAGCGTGCCGTTCGAGAAGTTGCCATCGGCAAAGCTGAACAGATAGACGGCGCCGGAACCGGTCAACTGGTTGGCCGCACCATCATCGCCGCTGGCGCCGACCGCCATGCGCGTTCCATCGTCGTTGAGCGCCACCGCCTCGCCAAAGGAATCGAACGTATCCAGCGCTGCCGGAACGCTATCGGCCAGTTCCGGTGGGTTGCTGCTCCCGGAATAGACGGCACCGAGCACACCGGCATATTGCCAGCTCTCCACATCGTCGACCGTGCCGATCACGATGTTTTTGGGATCGAGCAGCAGGTGACCGCCCGCCCCGGTTTGAACGCCATCGAGCGCCGCCTGGCGCAGATCGCCCGCCGAGGATATCTCGACCGATCCGCCGGACGCGCCGCGCGCATCGATGCCGCCCAGGAACGTGGTGCGGTCCTGCGACCAGAGGATGGCCGTGCCACCCGCGCCGCGCGCGGAGGAAACATCGATCGTGCTGCCACTGCCGACGAGCAGGCTGCCGGCACTGGCAAGGGCAGGCAGGTCGCCCCAGCGCCCCAGCAGGCTGGCGAAATAGGACTTGGAGGCGTCGGGTGCCTTGCCACCCTGAAATGCGCCGCCCACGCGCACCAGCCCGCCGACCGTTCGCCCACGCGCATCGAGTCCCGCGGAGAGCAGCGTGACCTCGCTGGCTGTCAGGTCGATGCGCCCGCCCGCACCATAGAGGCCCTCGGCCCGATAGCTGCCGGACGTGACGAGGCTCCCGCTCGCAATCGCGCTGATCGTCCCGCCGCCGACCAGGCCGGATGCATCGCTCCGGCCGGTTGCGGTCTCCAGGATGCGAGCCGCCCGATAATCGATCATGCCGCCGTCGCCGCGCGTGCCGGTCGCCAGCACCGTGTCTGCCAGCGAGAGCAGGCCTTCCGCTCTCACCGTAACCGCGCCGCCGGAGACGCCCGATGCATTGATCGCGCCGCCGAGGGTCACTGACTGACCCTCGATCGCGATCGTGCCGCCGCGCCCTTCGGTACTGCTGGCGGACAGCAGGCCATTGGCAGTGACGCCGCCGGCGCCGGAGAGAATGATGGTGCCGCCTTCGCTGCGGATGCTGTCCGCACGCACGATTCCGGTCACGTTGACCGACGCGTTGATGATTTCCCGAGCCGCGCTCGTGGTCAGCAGGACACGACCGCCGGCGGCGGTGATAGTGCCTTGCTGCTCAATGAGGGCGCCGATGGGATTGCCGGACGCGTCGGTCAGGCTTTGGGAAAGCGCGTCTCCGGGCGCGAAGCTGATGAGGCCGTCCCCGAACAGATCGACGCTGAAGCCCTTCGCGGCACCGATTGCCACGCGGCCAAGATCGGCAGTGATGAGCCCGCTGTTGCGCACATGCGGCGCCACCAGCGCAGCAAGCCCGGCATCGCGCACGCTGATCCGGCCTTCGACGACGATCTCCGCGTCGGATCGCCCGCCATTCTCGAAGCGCAGCACCGATCCGCCCGCCATGAAGGCAGCGTCATTCATGTCATGCGTTGTCGCGACGAGCCCGGGCCGCATCCACCGAGGACGTCTTGCCGAACAGGATGCCGTTGCGGTTGATGAGCACGACCTGCCCGTCCGCCTGGATCGAGCCGAGGATCTGCGAGGGATCGGCACCGGTTACCCGGTTGGCGATGACCGATCGCGCGCCCGGCTGCCGGAAGATGGCGCTCTCGCCAGCACCGATCGAGAAGCTGTCCCAGTTCACGATGGCGCGGTCGGTCGTTTGGGTGACGAGCAGGCGGCCGCTGCCTTCCCCGGCGATGCTCGCCTGTCCCGCGACCACTGCCCCGCCCCTGGGATCGGCCAGCGCTGTCTTCGGCCCGACCAGCACGCCTGCCGCCGCGATGGCAGCCAGGATGCTCGCTTCCCGATACCAGCGGCTGCTGCGGCCCTGCCTCTTGCCCATCATCGCGACCCCACCCATGAACACCTCACTGCCCTTTGCCTTCCGGCGCGGCTCAGAACCGAAGCCAGACGCTTCCCATCGCGCGCACGCTCCGCTCCAGCGGCGAACCGGTGGGAGCGGTGAGCGCGCGGCTCACTTCGAATGATCCAGAAATGTACCGGCTCGTCTCGATCCGGACGCCGCCACCAGCGGACATGGCGCCGCGTTGCCGGCGTTCTCCAGGCAGCAGCGCCCCCTTCTGCCGCAGCGTGCCGCCGTCCAGAAAGCCATAAAGCTGCAGCCCGCCCGGGGCGTCGCCGCCCAGTCGGACCGGCAGGCTCCAGCGCAACTCCATGCTGCCAAGCAGGCAATGATCGCCCGTCACCTCGCCGGAATCGAAGCGCCGCCCGAACCTCCGACCGCCAAGACTGCATTCCGCCGCGCTCAGCAGCGGCCCCCGGTTCGCATATTGTCCCTGCGCAGCCATCAGGAGAGATACTTGCCCGCCCAGCGCCCGGCCGATCGGCTGGAGCCGCTGCGCCTCCATGGTCAGCACCATGTAATCGGGCACGCCGTTGGCCCGGCTGTTGCCGCGCGCATCCAGCACCCGCAGGCCATGCTCGGTCCCCAGCCGGATCGCCGTGGAGGACTGGTCGCCCGAGGAGAAGCTGTACGAAACGCCCAGCGACACCGTCCGCAGCCGATCCCGCATCTCGGCGACGTCGAGGATATCGGACTCGCTGTTCGCGAGGCTCGCGGCGAACTCGACATCCAGATTGCGCACGCGCGAGCGGATCAGCGGATAGCGAGCCGCCAACCGCACATTGATTGCCTTGCCCTGATAATCGAGCAGCTCGAGCAGGGGCGCGACGGGATCGGTGTTCGAGTAGAAGCCGGATAGCGAGACCGCGAGCCCGTCCGTACCGATGAACGTCGCATATTCGCCACCGAGGCTCCAATGAGCATCGCCAAGCGCGCTCTTCCATCCGTCGATCCGGATGCGGTCGCGCGCCGCCACCGTGCCATACAGGCTGAGCGACCCGCCGATCACATGCGTGTCGAGCGAAGAAGGCAGGTAGCTGTTGTAACCGACCTCGGCCGCGGCCTTGTCCCGGCTGATGTTGAGCGTGACGACCGAACCGCCCGGCGTCCCAGGTGAGGCAGAAACGGTGGCAGCGACGCGAACGCCGGGAATATCGTTGATGAGCAGCAGATAGCGCTCGAAATCCGCATTGGTCAGGGGACGGGCGCGCATGATGCGGTGGGCCAGGGCTGCCACCGGCCCGCCGGGCCCGCCCGGCAGCGGATCGCCCGTGAAGCGGATCGCCTCGACGAAGCCCTCGACCACGCGGATCGTCACATCCCCCTCCTCGATCCGCTGCTGGGGAACTACGGCGAAGGAAAGCAGATAGCCTTCCCGCGCATATAGGCGCGTGATCGCGTTGGCGAAGCGGAACACGTCTTCCACGGACACCTCGGCGCCTGGGGCATGGCCCCACTCCGCCATGAGCCGATCGAGCGGCAGCGCCTGCGCCCCCTCGATCCGGATGGTCCGCCAGACGAACCGCGTGGCTGCGGCGGCCTCCGGTGCCTGCTGCTCGCTCGCCGGCCCCGGCAAGGGCGGGGGCGTGCGCGGCAGCTCCGGCAGCGGCTCGATGTTCTCGCGGATCCGGTTCGGATCCAGCGTGGAGGGCACGGGTGGCGGCGCCGGACTCTGCTGGGCAAAGGCCGGACAAGCCGCCAGTACCAGGCCTGCCAGCGCGGGCCGGGCCATCGCGCCGATCCGGCAGAGATAAGTTCCCGCCTCCGCCTGACCGAAAGTCGACAGGCGCTTTGAACCGATGATGTGGAAAAACACTATCCCCCTCCGAAATTCCCGGGATCGGACAGCGCTGTACCAGATCGATGGGTGGCCACGGCCGCAGACCGCGCCAGTTTGGACCAATTCCCGCTGCCCCCGCCGACCGCGGAGGCGAGACGTGATGCACCCGTTGATTGGGCTGGAGATAGGAGCATCACGCCTCTGTCCCCCCGGGTCGTCGCCTCCGAAGGGCGCCGATGGCCGACCGGACGCGCGGATACGCATCCCGGCGGGACACCGGAGCGCGCAAGGGATGGGAAGCGGCGGCCCAAGTGGGAGGTTGGGTGATCGCCGCTTCCCCGTTGCCTTCGGGGCGCCCCGAAGGAACATCGAATTTCCATGGGCTGCATGGCTGCATGCCCTTTATTTTCACGCTGCGCAGCCTTCCCCACCCGGGCCTGAACCCTCGGTCTCGGTGCGCCTGCGATGATCGGCCCCACCCGATCCTTCACGGTGCAATCAGCTTCATGATACCCCACCAGAGCAGGCCAGCCGGCGGCAAGGCCAGAATGAAACCGCGAAAGAAGCCGGCGCCATCCGGCCAGTCTTCCGCAAGCTCGTCACCCGCTGGGGACGCCGCCGCCGGCGCGACCGGCGCGCCAATGCCCTGCGGCCCCATCTTCACGCGCCCGCTCCGGCAGGGCCGATGAAGGCCGCCGAAACAGGCGACGCGCCCGGCAGCATCGCGGGAGGCGCTACGGAGAAGTGAGCAGCATTGGGGCGCGCGAGCACCGCAGCACTTCTCCAGTCGCCCGCAACCCGCCAGACGCGCCCCGCGCTCGGCCGACCCCAGAGATAACCCTGCTGCCAGTCGATGCCCAGGGACCGGCACAACGCCGCCTGATCCTCCGTTTCCACACCCTCGGCGATGACGGTCGGTGCGAGGGACGCGGCAAGACCGGCAAGATGCGTGAAGACGCCCCGTCCCCGATCATCGAGGGTCGCCCTTTGCAGGAATGCCCGGTCGATCTTCACGACATCCGGCGCGAGCGCGAGCAGATGCCGGATCGACGCATAGCCCGCGCCGAAATCGTCGAGCGCGATATGGCAGCCGAGCCGCTTCATGCACGTGACGAAGCGCACCGCAGCCGAAATATCCGGCAGGGCCGCTGTCTCGGTGATCTCTATGGTAAGTCGCCGCGCCACGGAGGGCATCGCCCGCAGCCGCCGTGCCACGTCGTCCCACCAGGGGTCACGGCGCGCGCTGTAGGCGGAGATGTTCACCCCGAGACGGACGTCGGGATCCAGCTCCAGCTCGGTGAGCACGCGGGAGACAATGTGATGATCCAGGACCCGCGAGAGGCCCAGCCGCTCGAAAGCGCCAAGGGTCGACTGGGGCGACAACCTCTCGCCATCCCGGTCGACGACGCGCAACAGCGCTTCATAATAGAGACTGTCCTCCGGCTCCCGCGCGTCGCGGACCGGCTGCCAAAGCAGCAGGAGACGGTCCGCGTCCGGCCGGGCCGCCGCATCGGGCGAAATCGCACTCATCAAGTCCGCCGCGAGCGCCATGTCCGCGCGGTAGCGCTCGGCCCGGGAACCCGGCGCGCGATCGGCATCGCCTGCGACGGTTTCATGCTGCCAGGGAGCGATGCCGCGTAGCTCCTCCGGCGCGACGGAAGGCGGTGGCAGGTCCCAGGCGCCCGAGAGCAACAGGAGGACGCTGCCCTCACCCGCCTCCACGGGCAGGCATGACATGGCGGCGCAGAGGGACCAGAGCCAGGACCGGCACGCGTCCGCAGACGCGGCATCTTCCATCGCCGCAAGGCTGGAGAGCCGGCAATCGACCCGCCCGTCAAGTTCCGGCGTCGCGCTGCCGCTCCCCCGCAGCAGCCGGTTCACGCGCCCCGCAAGCTCGTCCAGTGCTAGAGCCGCCGCTTCCTCACCATAAGCAAGCCGGACCTGGGTGAAATTGTCGGCCCGCAACGTGAAACGTGCCACCTCTTTATCGCTACACACCGTGCCACGGCGAAGAAGACGGACATTATCCAGTCCGGGCTCGCCATATCTCCTGATCGCACCGGGCATCAATTGCCTCCAGATTCGATCCATCTCCATTGATGAGTCTGTTACAGTTTAGCCAAAAGTGTAACATCACTTCCCGACAAACCTTCATAACTCGCCAAAATTTCGGCGTCGCAGAATTAATAGGAAAAGGTTTTCGGGTATGTCTTGGACAGTTTATAGCAATGATGGTCAGAGAAAATATTTAACACATAACGAGATAAAGGCATTTTTGAGGTCGGCTAAAAGACATTCCGCGTCTACATATGCTTTCTGCTGGATACTGGCGATCACCGGTTGCCGAATATCTGAAGCGCTTTCCCTTACAGATCAAAGCATTGACTTCGAATCCAAGCAAGTCATCATCCGCTGCCTCAAGAAGAGGCAGAAGCGCGTTTACAGGGCCATTCCCCTGCCGACGGAATTGCTTGTCAGTCTGAACAACTGGATGAAACAGGGTGTCCTGGAACGTCCAAGACTTTGGCCCTGGTCGCGAATGACGGCGTATCGCCATGTCTGCCAAATCATGCGGGAAGCCGGTATTGCCGGGAGTTTCGCGACACCCAAGGGCCTTCGTCATGGTTTCGCGGTTCGCGCCATCCAGTCGGACGTTCCATTGAATCTTGTACAACGCTGGCTGGGTCACGCCGATATCAAGACCACTGCGATCTATACCAACGCCACGGGCCCGGAAGAGCGTGAACTGGCCTCCCGTTTGTGGTCGGGGCGGTCAGAACGCGGCGTCAGGCATGGACAATCTGGTCCGAAACGGTCGGTAATACGGGGTACGGTGCAAGCAACGCCAGCGGGTATTGAGACTCCGGCGAGCGTGCGCCTTACGCCCCATTTCCTCATGCCTTATCAGGATGTTGGTTCATGCGTTGGGGGCAAGGGGTCGACCAGTGAACTGGCCTGCCCGCCGAGCGGATCAGGCAAATTCGCAACGGCGATCAGGCATAGAGAGCAATCTGGAGCAATTCCGTCTTGTTGCCTGTTACACTTTTGGCTAAACTGTAACACAGAAAAACGAAATATATCAACTTCTTACTCCATAAGCAGCACGATATGATCCAATTTTGCGGATCAGTGATGCGACCCACCGCACCGCAACATACGCACCGCATGGCTTATCGTTCCGCAGGCTCCCCTCGGGATGTCCTGCCCGCCATATACGGTGCGCCGATCGCTGCATCCTGCTAGGCCCTGAATGAACCTCGCCGGCGCAACGCCCTCTCCTTGATACATGATAACCCGGGTCGACGACGTCAAAAAACTCACTGACAGTCAGTGGCGTTTCACCCTGGATACGAGCTCGCTTGCAGCGGCCCGCCGACCTTCGTGAACACCTCTCCGATCCGATGACTTGCCATCATCCGCCAATGGGCGGCTCATCGACCCCGGAAACGGCGCGTCGAACCCTGTCACCTCGCCTTGTTCAGGCGTTTGGCAGCGTGGGGAGGCGAACACGCCTTGCCCGGGCCCTACAGCCTCCGGCGTCATTGAGCAACAGGCCCGGCGATTATCGCAGGCGGCAAGGCGTGTGGTTCACCCGTGGGCGTTGGGGAGCCGATCGTTCTACGCAGAGAGACTTGGCTCCCGCTTCAGTAATCGATCATCACCGCCTTGGTCTCGGTGAACGCTTCCACGCCATAGCGGCCATTTTCGCGACCCAGTCCGGACTGGCGGAAGCCGCCGAACGGCAAGGCGAACTCCATCCCAGCCCCGTTCACTTTCACCGATCCGGCACGCAGCCGCTTCGCGAGGCCATGGGTCGCCGCCAGATCGCGCGTCCAGACATAGGCGGAAAGCCCATAGACGCTGTCGTTCGCGGCGCGAGCTAGCGCGTCGAGGTCCGCATCGCCAAAGCGCATGACACTCAGGACCGGCCCGAAAATCTCCTCGCGAACGATGCTCATGCCCGGCCCGCGCTTCCACGAAGATGGTCGGGTTAACGAAATAGCCGGGCCCGTCCGGGCAGTCGCCACCCAAGGCCAACGCGGCGCCCTCGCGTTTGCCGGCCTCGATGTAGCCGAGCACCCGGTCACGCTGTTGCGCTGAAATGAGCGGTCCCATTGCCACGCCCTCGGCCATACCCGGCCCGACCCTCAGCCCACGCGCGAAATCGACGAGCGCTGTCATGAAGGGCTCATAGATGGCATCGGCCACGAACAGCCGGGACCCTGCAGCGCAAACCTGACCGCTATTGCCGAAAATGCCCATGGCGACTCCCGGCACGGCCTTGCGGAGATCGGCGTCTTCCATCACCAGCACGGCGGACTTCCCCCCCAGTTCCAGCGACACGCGCCGCAAGTCCGTGATGCTTGCGCGCAGGATGCCCTGACCGGTGGCGGTCGATCCGGTGAAGGATATCTTGTCTACATCGGGATGGGAGACCAATGCAGCACCCGCGACCGAACCAAGCCCCGTGACGACGTTGACGCTCCCGTCCGGAAAACCTGCTTCCGCGACCAGTTCGGCAAGCCGCAGTCCGGTCATGGGCGCCAGTTCGGCAGGCTTGAGGACGACGGTGCAGCCGGCCGCCAGCGCGGCAGACACTTTCGAACAGGTGATCGCGAACGGCGCATTCCAGGGCACGATGAGCGCGGCGACGCCCAGCGGATCGCGCGTCGTATAGCCATGCCAGTCGCCCGGAACGGAGACGGGCACGGTCTCCCCACCGAGCCGCCGCACCCAGCCGGCGTTGTAGCGGATGGCGCTTACGGCGCCCGCCACCGCGCCGCGCGCGTGCGCAAAGGGCATGCCATTGTCGAGCGTCTCCATGGCAGCGATCTCGTCCGCCTGCCGCTCGACGAGATCGGCCAGATGGAGGAGCAACTGCTCGCGCCGGGCGGCGGACATGGCACGCCAGCCGGGATGATCGAAGGCCGCGCGCGCGGCGCTCACCGCGGCATCCACTTCATGCGCGGTTCCGGCGGCGATCTCGCCGATCTGCCGCTCGTCGGCGGGATTGAGGACAGGGATGCGTGTGCCGTCCTGCTGCGCCTGCCAGTGCCCGGCGATGAAATGCCGGTTCAGTCCGGCAATGCGCGCGCGGGCACGATCGAACAGGATGTCGCGGGGCGCTTCGGCGTCGGCCATGGATGGGTCCTCAGGCGGTTTTATGAAGAATGAGATCGGCCGCCTTCTCACCGATCATCACGGCGGCGGCATTGGTATTGGCGCCCACAAGCAGCGGCATGATGGAGGCGTCGGCGACACGCAGCCCCTCAATGCCGCGAACGCGCAATCGGGGATCGACCACCGCGTCCGGCCCGCGCCCCATCGCGCAGGTGCCGACCGGATGATGGACCACGCCGGTCAGCTCCGCTTTCATCGCGTCAAGCTGCGTCTCCGTCTGCACGTCCGGCCCCGGCAGCGTCTCGCGATCAATATAGCGGGATATCGGGCCCTGCGCGTAGATGCGGCGGGATAGCGCCAGGCCCTTCTTGAGCGTTGCCCAGTCGTCGGGATGCTGCAGGAGATTGAGCTCGATGCGCGGCTTGCTGTGAGGGCTGGCATCGCGCAAGCTCACCTGCCCGCGGCTTTGCGGCCGCAGCAAGCAAATGCCGTTGTAAAAGCAGTCCTTCTTGGGTGCCTTGAATCCGGGAAACCAGATATTCGCGTCCACCCGCACCGGGCTGACCATGATCTGCAGATCCGGCCGGTCCAGCCCCTTTTGCGAGCGGGCGAGAATGCAAGCCGAGGCGATCTGATTGGCGAAGGTGCCCGTCCCGAAAAGATACCAGCGCAGGAAGGACATGGCAGCGCGGTCAAAGCGCAGTTCCTTCGCGAAACTGTAGGGCGGCGTTGCATCATACTGATGCGCGAGGCGGACATGCTCCTGGAGATTGCGCCCGACGCCGGGCAGCGACAGCACGACATCAATGCCATGCGCCCGAAGGTCCGCGCCATCGCCGATGCCGGAGAGCATCAGCAGATGCGGCGAGCCATAGGTTCCCGCGCTCAGGACCACTTCGCGGCCCGCGTGCGCGATCTGGATCTCGCCGCCCGCTTCATATTCCACACCGATGGCCCGCCGCCCCTCGAACAGGATGCGCCGCGCATGCGCGCGCGTGGCGATGGACAGATTGGCGCGCTTGCCCCGGATGTCGTCCAGATAGGCCCGCGCCGATCCGCAGCGCCGCCCATCCCGGATCGCGATCTGCACGTCGGCGCAGCCTTCGTGGTCCGCGCCGTCATAATCGGGATTGTAGCCAATGCCGCACTGCGCCGCCGCGGCGCGGATCTCCTGCGCCATCAGTCGGGTGGTATCGACCGGCGCAACGCTGATCGGGCCGCCCTTGCCGCGCCACGCGTTGCCGCCGCTCCAGTGATCCTCCGAGCGCTTGAAGTAAGGGAGCACATCTTCATAGCCCCACCCCTCGCAGCCCAGCCGGGCCCAATCGTCGAAATCGGCGGGATGCCCGCGGAAATGCACCATGCCGTTGATCGACGAGGAGCCGCCCAGCAGGCGCCCTCGCGGCAGGGGAAAGACCTTTCCGTCCACCGCCGCTTCCGGCTCGGACGCGAACTGCCAGGTCAGGTCGGGGTTACGGAGCGCCTGAAGGAAGCCGAGCGGCATTTGCACATAGGGATGCTTCGCTTCACCGCCGGCCTCGAGAAGCAAGACCCGGTTGGCCGGATCAGCCGATAGCCGGTTGGCAAGCGCCGCGCCCGCCGATCCCGCGCCCACGATGATGAAATCAAAACGCCCGGCTTCCATCCTGTTCTACCCTCCCCTGGAAAATCGCAAGCCTCAGACAAGCCAGACGAAGGCGCGCGGCTGCCCGCGCGCGGCGGGGGCGTCACGCAATGTCGCCAACAGCCTGGCCTGAGCCGGCGCCAGCCCACCCCCCGAAGCCCCGGCCTTGTCATCGATCACCGCGTGATACAGCGGCCTGCCCGCCTGTCGCGCCAGATCGCGCATGAGCATCATGTCGGTATAGCTGGTGAGGCCGACGATCGGCCCGGGCGTCCGCAGCCACGCCGCCCCTTCGCCCAGAAAATAGGTCACGATCTCGCCCTGCGGATCGGCGAAGGGGAGCCCCTGCCCCCCCGCCGTTGCCGCCAGCGCCCGGGCGCCCGGCATCCGCGCATCGGCAATGAACCGCGGCGCGGCACCGTCTCGAAGTCGCGGTTGGAGCAGAGCCGCCGCCGGCGCGCCGAGCACCGGCAGCACGGCGAGCCCCTGCAACAATCTGCGTCGGTCGATCCACATCATTTCCGCCCGTTTCGCGCCAACCTGGCCGCGATCCTGTCCAACTCCTCGTCCGACACTTCCACGCGGGAAAGCGGCGGCATGTTGACCAGCCCGTTGCGGACGACCGCCTTCACATAATCGGCCTGCAGGTCCGTGCGCTTGTGCAGTTCGGCGGTAGCGGGATCCAGCCGACGGCCAAGCATGATCGTCCCGGTGTTGCGCCCGGCATGGCAAAATGCGCATTTTTCGCCATATAGCCGTTCGCCCTCCTGCGAGGACCCGGCGCCGAACATTACCACCTGCGACTGCGGCATCATGGCGGGGCCCGTCGGCTTTGCCGGCGCCTCCGCCGCTTTTTCCGAACAGCCGCTCATCGCCGCCAGGAGCAGACCAGCCGCCAGCAACGGTGAAGCGACGCCGCGAGCCGCTTTTGCCAAAGCGCTCATCCTGCCCTCCCTCTTCATGCGCGCCTCGTCCCGATGCCGTTGCGGCCCGGCGCGATGATGTTGTTGGGATCGAGACAGGCCTTGACCTTGTCGTTGAGCCTGCGCAGCGCATGATCGTTGAAGTCGAACGTCTCGGCGACCAGATCCATGTAGGAGATGTGGCCGCGATATTCGCCAAAGCCCTGCGAGGCCGCCTCGGTGACGAGATGGCGGTAGAGCTTGTCCACGCGCGCCACCATCGCGGGATCGTCCCGGTCGTAGAGGATGAGGCTCACATTATTGACGTGCCGCCGCCCGATGGTGAAGCTGGCATAATAATCCTGCCCCACCTGCTCGTAATAGGCCTTGATCTTGCGCGCATAGTCCAGTATCAGCTTGCCGTCCGACGGCATCACCGGCGCGAAGCTGAGGTGCCCGCCCCGCCCGCCATACCAGTTGACGCTCTGCAGGCCGATGGTCGTGGGAATGCCCCGCGCCGACTTTTCGGGCGGATCGCCCTGCTCCCACATCTCGAACTTCAGTTCCTTGCCGAGGCGGGGCTCGAACAGCTTGCGGATGATCTCCACCTGCGCCTTCACGGTCGCTGCATGGCCGAACAGACTGACCTTGGCATTCCACCAGCCAATGCCGAGTTTGCGGATCATCGCCTCGCAGGCGCTGTCCGGAATGGCGCCGGGGCCGTCATACCATTCCGCGCGCTGGGACAGGACAGAGGCCGAACGCACGGGGCTGCCGAACACGATATTGTGCTGGATGACGTCGCGCCGCCGCAGGTCCGCCAGCAGGTCGATCGCCCATTCCGCATCGTCGAACTTCGGGAAGGCCAGTTCGACCTTGGCTGTCATTTCCGGTTCCGGCTGTAGCCATAGGCCGGCGCCCGTTACCACGCCGAGATTGGACTGGAAGAACATCTGGTCCCAGCCGGGGCCATAGCCATATTTATAATGCTGCCAGCCGGCGCTGCCCGCCATCGCCCCCATGCCGGTGCGCACCAGATCGCCATCCGGCAGGACCACTTCCATGCCGCAGATCTGCTCGCAATGGTCGCCATAGGGCGTGTAGCCGATGCCGCGATCCAGCGCGTTGCCGATGATGCTCCCCCAGCTGTTGCCGGGCGTGGACATCCACAGCGGGATCTTCTTCTCGGCAAGATGGCGATAGAGATCGAAGAAGCTGACGCCGGGCTCGATGAAGCAATGGGCCTGCTTCTCGTTCACCTCGATGATGCGGTTCATGCCGCTGAGATCGAGGATCACATTGCCGCGCTCCGCCGGTGAGGCTGCGCCGTAGCCGAGATTCTTGCCCCGGCTGACTGGCCAGAGCGGTACCCTGAATTCGTTGGCGACGCGCATGATGGCCCGCACTTCCTCCGTGGAGGCCGGCGCCACGATGGCCGAGCAGTCATGCGCGAGCCCGTCGCCCAACGCATAGGGATCGATATAGGTCTGCCGGTCCTCGTCGCTGTCGAGAACGGCCTGCGAACCGACGATGGCGCGAAATCCGGCCAGCGCCCGGGCGAAGGCGGCCGGGCTGACCGTGCCGGGAAGGACGGCTGTCATCTCATTCTCCTGTCGGGATGAAGCGGCGAAGCGACGCGGATCATCAGGCAAGCGCCTTGTGAACGAAGCGCAGCCCCAGCGCGGTGATGAAAAGGCGCAGGACAAAGCGGAAATGGCGCTCCGAGATCCTCGGCACCATGCGCTTGCCGATCCATGTGCCGGCCAGTCCGGTCACCGTCGCGACGAGGATTTCCGGCCAGTAGGACGCATAAGCGAAGCCGGCGCTGGCATAGCCCGCGGTCCGCAGTATCTCGAGCAGGATGATGCAGGTCGCGAACGTGCCGACGATGGCGGTGCGGCTGAGGCTCGAGCGGAGCAGCACCGGCTGGAGCACCGCACCGAGGCCGAAGAGCGTGCCCACCACCGCATGGAGAATGCCGACGCCGAAATAGGACGCGCCCTGTCGCAGGCCCCAACGGACGCCCGGCGCCCAGGCAAGCGCCAGCAGCAGCAGGCCGAGCAGCAGCGACAGAATGCCCTCGGGCGTCCGCACGAAGAGCCAGAGCCCCGCGCCGACGCCGAGCAGCGAGCCGGCCGTGAAGCTGCGCACGATTGGCCAGTCGATCTCGGCCCAGAAAGCGAAGGACCGGGAGACCAGCGACCCGAAGGACAGGACCGACTGCATAGCGATCGCCGAAGGAAGCGGCATGATCCATGTCAGCGCGCCAAAGAGGACATAACCGCCGCCTACCGAGAAGCAGGCGCTGATCGCGGACGCGACGAGGCTCGCCGCGCCCAGGATCAGCAGGCGTTCCCCCTCATGCATGGGCAGGCGCGCGCCGGGCGGTGTAGCCGGCCCAGTAACGGGGTTCGAGGCCGAGACCGATGAGCGCGCATATGGCTGCCACCACCGCGACGGCGATGAACGGAATGCCGAAGCCGCCAGTCAGATCGACGCCGATGCCGATCGCCCAGATGCCGAGCGACGCGCCGAGATGGAAAGCGGCATTGAGGAAGGCGATGACCTGCGCGATCGGCCTGATGCCGTAAAGATGCCGAGCCAATACCGGCGCCTGCACCACCACACCGCCATGCGACACGCCGCGCACCAGCATGAAGATAAGGAAGGTCGCGAAACCGGCGACCGGGAAGGACAGCAGCACAGCCACGCCGCACAGCGCCCAGCAAGCCGCGACGCCCCGGGTCGAGAAACGATCGAACACCCAGCCGAACAGGATCTTGCCCAGCCCCGAGATGACGATGACGATCGTGAAGCCGAGCGCCGCCATATAGGCGCCGAGATTGGCCTGCCGCTCAACGAACAGCGGGATATACTCATTCACCCCGTTGCTGATCGCGCCGGACAGTGCTGCCGCCACGATGAGCAGGATGAACTGGCGCGTCTTCAGGATGGAGCGGAACTCGGGGCCCGCATCGGTTGCAGGCGTTGCGCCGGCCATCCTGCTCCTGCCACCAGCCGGACCCGGATCCAGTTCGTCGGCAGTATAGCCATAAGCTTCCGGTGCTTCGCGGAAGAGAAAGATGGCCGCGAGCAGGACAAAGGCCAGCACCAGAACGCCGGCGGTCGCCGCAGTCGCGTGCCAGCCGAAATGCTGCAGTCCATAAGCCGTCGCCAGAGGTACGATCGTGCCGGCAGCCGCGCCACCGAGCATCGCCACGCCGGTGATGCGCCCGATGCTGGCCGAATGCCATTTCGCCAGCGTCACCTGAATGGCGATGAGACTGAGGATCGAGGCGAAACCGGAGACCGAGGCCAGCGCGTAATAAACAGGCAGGCTGTCGACGAAATAGAGGAGCAGCGTCGCGATGCCGATGACCGCCACGGATTGCACGAAGACGCGCTTGAGGCCGAACTTCACGATCAACCCGCCGGCAAAGAGGCCACCGACACCTGACACCGCCGACTTGATCGCCATGAAGCTGGTCGTCTGGGTAATCGTCCAGCCCATGTCCTGCGAGATCGTGCCATACATGATGGGCATCATCATCGATACGCCAGCCAGAGCGACGCCCCTACCAGGAAGCCGGTGAATATGTTCATCCATGCGTAGCGCCGCATGGTGCCGATCGAAGGGCGCCCGTCCTCATTCATCCGCAAATCCTCTCCCAGTCGGGTGATAAGGACGGCCGCCGGGCCGACCCGCAAACCCTGCTCTCACAAGCAGTGCCGCTTATCGTTCTTTTTAGCAGAACGATGTTCTTTTTATTGAGCGGTCTTCGGCCTGTCAATCGCGTCAGTCCGGCCGATCGGTCGAAGTCTGTGGGCGCCTGTCGTTTCATGAGGCCGGGCGCCCGGGCCAGATTCCATGATTACCGGGCGAAAGCAGCCCCGCCGGATCGAGCGCGTCCTTGATCCGACCATAGGTTCTGGCCAGCGCGTGATCGTTATAACCGAAGATGCCAAGCGCCTGATCGGCGAGGGCCACATGTGCGCGATAGGGCGCGCAGCCCCATTCCGCCGCCTGCCCGTACAGCTCGGCCATGGCCGTGCGCGCGGCGGCGACCCGCGCCGGATTGCCTGCGTCGAACATCAGCATGCAGGCGGCCACCATGCTGCGCTGGTTGAGCAGCATCCCGACCGGCCCGATTAACCCATAACGCGCCGAAACCTCCCGCACGGCACGGTCGAGCCGCAGGGCGGCTTCGCCGGTGCAGGGCAGCACGGGCGAGAAATCCATATGGCCGAAGCTCTGGCCGAACACGCCTCGCAAGCGCTCCAACAGCAGCTGGTTCGGGATCCCGGCGGAGATATAGTCGCGCGGCTCGACTTCGTCCGGACCGGCGGTACCGGGATATGTGCGCAATTCCGGCTCCGCGCCGGGGATGGCTGCGATTGCATGTTCCAGAAGCGCGCGCCGCGCCGCGATCATCCCGGCATGGCCGTAAAGGCCGAGCCGGACATTCCAGCGCCCCGGCCGCAGCACCGTCTTGATATTGGCGAGCGTGAAGGGCGCTTGCCCCGTCTCGACGGCCTCGTCGTCCCCCGGCGTGCCGACGATCATGGGAATGCCCTGCAGCACGCCGGCCTGCAGCAGTGAGCGCAGCGTCTCGATCAGCGGCACGATGTCCGTCGTCTTCATGCACTGGATCGTGCCGATCACGAACTGCTCGGGGCGGGGCATCAGCCACAGACCCGCCTTGGTCACCACGCCGAAATTGCTCTGCTTGAACAGCTCGTCCAGCGAAGGGCCAAAGCCGCGCCGATGGCTGGACCAGAGCGGGCTGCCGGGGATGGCGCCCTGCCCTGTGCGCAGCAGGTCCCCGCCCGGCAGCACGACTTCCAGCCCGCACAGCGCGCCGGCATGGTCGCCCCACACCCCATAGCCATAGCCATGGTCCAGCGCGTTGCCGATGATGCTTCCCCAGCCGAGATCCGGCACGGACATCATCAGTGGCACGTCGTCCGCCCGCAATGCGTCGTAGAGCTGGCGGAAGCTCACGCCGGGTTCGATCAGTACATGACCCTGCCGGGCATCGATCTCCAGAATGCGGTTCATGCGCCGGAAGTTGAGCACCACCGCGCCATTCACCACCGGAGCCGACCCGCCATAGCCATAATTCCGCCCCATGGAGGAGGTCCAGATATGAAAGCGCTGCTCGCCGGCAACGCGCAGCACGGCCTGCACTTCCTCCACGCTGGACGGCTGCACGACGACTGACGGCTGGTGATCGCGCGCGCCCGGCCCCTCGAACGGATCGTGGAACTCCGCCAGGCCGGCCCCCTCATCCAGCACCGCGTCGCTGCCAAGCAGCCGCTTCAGCGCTTCGACGGTGCTGGTGGGCAGGTGTTGCGGCGCACGGGTCTGATCGATGTTCGGCATTCTCTGTCCTCTCCTGGCTTGCGCGCGGGCAGCGACCGCTCGCCGAATCGTTCTTCCAAACAGAACGTTGTTACGTTCCATATTGCATCAAATGCGAATCGTGAATACAGGCGTTTTCAGTTTTAGGAGAGATGACATGGCAGTTCGCAATGGCAAGCAGTATAAAGCTTCACTCGATGACGGCCGCGTCGTCTGGCTGGGCGAAGGCAAGGTGGATGTCGCCACTGATCCCGGCCTCGCCGGTTCGATCGACGGCATGGCCGGCTATTTCGACTGGCAACTCGACTATGCGGACGAATGCCTTGTCGATGACCCGGAGAAGCCGGGCGAGAAAATGAACGTCAGCCTGATGTTGCCGAAGTCAAAAGAGGATCTCATGATCCGCCATCGCGGGCTGGAGCGTCTCGCCCGCTATTCGAACGGCATGCTCGGCCGCACCCCCGATTATGTGAACGTGGTTCTCTCCGGCCATACGGCGCGCGCCGACATCTGGGCTCAGGGCAAGCCGGAAGGCTATGAGCGCCTGCGCAATTTCCATCGTGAAGTGATCGAGGGCGACCTCTCGATGACGCATACCATCGTCCATGCCAACATCGACAAGGGCGCCCCGCCGCTTGCCGGCATGAACTCGGACCTGACCCTGCGTATCGTGGGTCGCAACGAGAATGGCGTCATCGTGCGCGGCGGCAAGGTGCTCGCCACGCTCGGGCCGCTCGCCGACGAAATCTATGTCTACTCGTCCGCGCCGATCCCCACGGGCGCGGAGGATTATGCCCTCATCTTCTCGATCCCGGTCAACACCAAGGGCGTGATCCAAATCTGCCGCGATCATTATGGCGTGAACGCGAGCGTGGCCGACGCCCCCTTCTCCTCGCGCTTCGACGAGCAGGATGCCTTCGTGATCTTCGACGATGTCGAAGTGCCCTATGAGCGCCTGTTCTGCGAAGGCGACCTCAACGTCTACAACATCCTCAATCAGGGTGTCTCGCCAGGCAACACGCTTCAGCAGACGGCCATCCGCGCCATGGTGAAGCTCGAATTCGCCTATGACCTGTGCTCCAGCATCGCCAAGGTGACGAACAGCCTGAACGCGCCGGACGTGGCGGTGCAGCTCGGCGAGATCCACGCCTATCTCTCGCTCACCCGCTCGGCGATCATCGCCGCCGAGGAGCGCGCGCATGACTGGGGCGCGGGCGCCTTCTTCCCGCACCGCGACCTCTCCGTGCTGCGCTGCGTGATGCCCGGCTGGATGACGCGGGTGAACCAGATCATCCGGGCCATCGGCTCGCACAATCTGCTTTGCACGCCATCGCTCGCCTTGTTCGAGAATCCGGAGATCGGCGACATGCTGCGCAAATATCTGCCCGGCTCCAACGGCATCGCGGCGGAAGACCGCGCCCGCATCATGCGCATGGCCTGGGATTTCGCGGGCTCGGCTCTCGGTAGCCGCGTCGAGCTCTACGAGATGTTCTATCTCACCAGTCAGAGCCGCGCCCGCATCGGCGACCACATGACCGCGCAACGCGACGGTGAATGGGGGCAGGTGCGCGAGTTCATGCAGAAGTCGGGCATCCTGCCCGGCTGATGCCCGTGAACGCGCCTCCCCAGCAAAGCGAGGCCGCCCGCATCGACGAGACGCTGGCGGCCAATTTCCGAAACGCGATGCGGCGCCTCGCAAGCGGCGTCGCACTCGTCACGACAGCAGATGCCGGAGGCGCGCGCTACGGCATCGCCATGACGGCGCTGATGTCGCTGAGCATGGAGCCACCCTCGCTGCTGCTGGCCATCAATCGCAATGCCTCGCTGTGCGAGCCGCTGCTGGCGCGCGGCCTCTTCGGCGTCAGCATCCTCGCCCGGGCGCATCAGGCGCCTTGCCATGCGTTCGTCACCGCACCCGCGGCGGAGCGCTTCGGCCATGGCGACTGGACCACGCATGCCAGCGGCATCCCCCTGCTGGAGTCCGCGCTCGCCGGCCTGGTCTGCCGGGTGGACAAGGCCGAACCGTTCGGCAGTCATATGGTCATTCGCGGTCTGGTGGATTATGTCGCGCTCGATCCGTCCAGCGATGCGCTGATCTATCTCGACGGACATTATGGTGGAATGACGGCTGATGAGTGACCGGGCATGAGCGACAGGACGCCCCGGCGCGCGACCTCCGGCAAGGTCGTGGCGGAGGGGAGCGCCGATCAGTCCAGCAAGGCCCGCTTCCTGCTCGCGGCGGACGAACAGTTCATCCGCTACGGCTATGACCGCTGCACGATCCGCGCGATCGCCGCGCAGGCGGGCACCAGCCTCGCTTCCCTGAGCCGCAACTGGACGAGCAAGCGCCATCTTTTCGAGGAAGTGTTCCAGCGCCATTTCGACCCCATCCACAAGGCGCAGCACGAGAATTTCGATCGGATCGAGCAGCTGGGCAAGCCCGGCGTGCGCGACATCGTCCAGGCCTTCTTCGAATCCGCTATCAGCCGCAGTGGCAGCGAAGGCGAAGCGCGGCGCAGCCACATGGTCTATTGCTGCGCACTGACTGACCCTTCCGAAGAAGCGCGCAGCATCACGCGTCCCCTCGTCACGCCGGTGCGCGGCCGCCTGATCGCGCTGCTGCGCCGGGCGATGCCGGATATCGACGAGGAGCGCTTCTTCCTCATGATGACCATCGTGCTCGGCACTTATCTCTATCCACAGGCCCATGGCGGGCGTCTGGCCGCGATCATGGATTTCGACATCAGCAAGATGGACTGGTCCAGAGCCAGCGATACGCTGGCCGATCTCGTGAGCGGCGGCCTGGAGCGCTGACGGCGCCCGTCGGCTGGATCACTTCGCGAGCAACGGCCGGACAATGCGTCGCCTTGCCCGGTCCGTCGCTTTCCTTCCGTTCAGGCCGCCCGTTCGAGCGGCCGGATCCGATCCGCGTCGGCCCAGTTACCGTGCAGGCCGAAGCGCAGGCGGACCGGGATGTTGATCGTCGCGATTGGCCCGCCGGCAATATTCGTCGCCTCGAAGATCAGCAGGTCGCTGCCGCGCTCTTCCAGCCGGTTGCAGACCATGACCATCCAGCCATCGCCTTCCGGCGCGTCGGGTGACCGTGGCACGAAGCAGGGCTCCTGGATGGAGGACACCGGGCCGCACCACCATTTCTGGTCCGCGCCGGTCTCCAGATCGACGAAACCGAGCGTGTTCATCACCCAGCCGCCGGCGCTGCCGCCCTTCATCTCGACCGGCTGGGACGGATCGATCACGACCATCCAGCCATAGCGATTCTTCTGGCCGGTGAACCGGTCGTCGATCTTCGGGAACTCGCCGATCATCTCGGAAAGCCGCACGAACTTATAGTCCTCGTCATTCTGGTTCATGTCGACGGTCCAGCGCGTCAGATAGGTCGCGCCCGCCACCGGATCGAACGGCGCATCGTTGATGTCCGGGAAGAAGGGCATCATGTTGTTCGCCGCCACCGGCAGGTCGAGGTGGATCTTCGAGCCCTCCTGGAAAGCGTTCATCACATGCGCGGTGAAGCAGTTGCCGCCCTTGAACCAGCGGATGTCGTCCGCCGTCGTCCCCGGCTTGCGCGGCATGACCGCCAGATAGGTCGGCAGTGAGGTATCGAAACCGAAATGCGGCTTGCCGGCCGCCAGCCGTTCCCAGCTGCTGGTCATCGGCATGACCGAGAAGAGCGCATAATCGGGCGTGATCGCGAAGTCGTGCATCATGCAATAATAAGGCGTTTCGAACCACACATCGTAGAGCAGCTCGCCATCCGGGCTGATCTCGTAATAGGTCATGTCGCGGGTGAGCACGCCCTTCGAGGCATAGCCGAAGCTGCACAGATTGCCGGTCGCGGGATCGGTCTTGGGATGCGCCGAGAACGTCTCGCCCTTCATCTTCCCGTGGAAGTCGATGTAGCCCTGCGTCTCCAGCGTTACCGCATCCATGACCAGCGGCGGCGAATCCTCCTTGAGCGCATAAAGCCGGCCACCGTGGATATAGGCATTGGTGTTCGCCGTGCCGCGGATCTTCCCCTTGACGGTCTCATCGTCGGTCAGCGGATTGCGATACGCGCCGAACAGCGCCCGCCCGGCCTCGTTCTCCAGCTTCCATTTGTCCGTCTTCGCCCAGCGCTGGGTGAAGTTCACCTTGCCGTTCCTGAACCGGAACATGGAAATCATCCCATCCCCGTTGAACGCGATGTCGTTACCCAGCTTGGGCGGGAACTGGTGCTCGGGTTGCACCCGATAGAAAGCGCCATCCATTTCCGCCGGGATCTGCCCATGCACGTTGAGATCCTCGACATTGGCTTCGACGCGCGAGGGCGTGTTGAAACCGGTGAAGGCCGGAACGTCGGGAAAGGTGGTCATGGGCATCTCCTAAGGCAGACCGTCTGAAGCCAGCTGGCAGCGGAAGGCGCGACGATGTTCTAAAAATAGAACGTCATTCTAAAAATGAGTCGTGATCTTGTCCAGTGGCTTTCTCGCCTCCGGGTCATTGCCAGCGCGGCTCCGCCTCCTCCCCCCGCAAGAAGGCTCCGCGTCCCCGAGGCACGCGAAGATCACGCCCCGCTCGCGAGACCAGGACATGCCGTCAGCCTCGATTGACAAGCGCTCGACGATCTCTTAAAAAGAACATCGTTCTGTTAGTTAGAACAATAAACGGCGCGGTTCGAGAGCGGGCAAGCGCTTGACCTAGTCTGATTCTGGAGGGGAATGATGAAACAGCAGACCCGCGTCGTCCGTCTGATGGCCGGCGCAGTCCTGTGTGCGATGATGATGCCCATGCAGCTTCATGCACAAGAGGCGCCCGACGAGGCTGCCGGGGCGAACGACGCGTCCACCGAGGAAATCGTGGTCACCGCGCAGTTCCGGCGCGAGAGCGCACAGAAGACGGCCATCTCCATCGACGTGCTGTCCGCCGACAAGCTGCAGCAGGCCGGCGTTTCCCAGGCCACCGACATCGCCCGCCTCTCACCGGGCGTGCAGATTACGCAGGGCGGTTCGGCACTCCAAGTCTATATTCGCGGCGCGGGCGACTTCTCCACGACCGGCTACAGCAACTCGGCCGTTGCGCAGGCCTATGACGGCGTGTTCGCGGCGCGCACCCAATATGTCGCCGGCACCTTCTTCGATCTCGAGCGCGTGGAAGTGCTCAAAGGCCCGCAAGGCACGCTCTATGGCCGTAACTCGACCGGCGGCGCGATCAACATCATTCCCGTCGAGCCGCGGATCGGTGCATTCGAGGGCTATGTGAGCGCGGGCTTCCAGAACTATAACGGCTTCAATGCCGAGGGTGCGATCAACATCCCGATCGGCGCGAGCTCAGCCTTGCGCGCCTCGTTCCAGGGGGTCTCGCGCGAGGGTTACATCAGCGACGGCACGGATGACGACAAGCATCATTCCTTCCGCCTGCAGTTCAAGACCGAACCGAGCGCGGACGTCACTTTGCGCCTCGGCCTCAACTACCAGCATCTCGGCGGCCGTGGCCCCGGCAAGGTGGTCTACGAACCCACCGCGCCAAACGCGCCCGGGATCACCAATCCCCAGCCGATCATCCCCGACGATCGCTGGACATCCATCGACGAAAGCCTGAACGCGCTGATCGGCCGCGTCACCGCGCCTCCGGGCATCTATCCGCTCGATACGAGCGAGGTGTACCAGAACATCACGATCTGGGGCCTCAATGCCCATCTCGACTGGAATCTCGGCCCCGCGACGCTCACCGTCATTCCCGCCTATCAGCGTGTGGAAACGGATTCCCTCGTCCTGCCGGCCCTCTACTTCAATACGGTCAACGAGTTCACCGGTGCGCCCTCCACCTCCGACGCCAAGACCCTGGAAATCCGTCTCGGCAATGCGAACGACAAGCTCAAATGGGTCGTGGGCGGCTATTATTTCCGCGAGGATCAGGACAGCTACAATTCGGTGCGACTGGGCTTCGCCTCGGATACCGCCTTCGTCGCGGACCTGAGCACGGAGGCTTATGCCGCTTTCGGCGAACTCACCTACTCGCTGGCGGAGGCGCTGCGCGTGACGGGCGGCCTGCGCTATACCGATGAAAAGAAAAGCGTCGACGGCCATCGCTATGCGCTCTTCGGCTCGGCAGGCTGCACCACGCCCGGGACCGGACCGCAGAACAGCTGCGAGATCCTGACGTCGGCCGGCACAAACGTGCAGGGCACTTACAGCGTCAACAAGCTCAACTTCAAGGCGGGCGCGGAGTTCGATGCCGGCCCGGACAGCATGCTCTATGCGAGCGTCGCAACGGGCTTCAAGTCCGGCGGCCAATCCAATGCGGACATCGATCCTTACAAGCCCGAGGAAGTGACAGCCTATACGCTGGGCGCCAAGAACCGCTTCTTCAACCGGCTGGTCCAGTTCAACGCTGAGCTGTTCTATATGGACTATCGCGACCGGCAGGAGAATTTCACGTCGCTGGATCGCGGCGGCGCGCAGGTTTCCTCCCTGTTCAACGCCGGCAAGGCCGTGGCCAAGGGCGCGAGCATCGACCTGACGCTCTTCCCCACCCGCAACGACCAGTTCCGGGTCGCCGTCGAATATGTCGACAGCGAATACAAGGAATTCTCCTATCGCAACTATCGGGCGGCCAATCCCTCGGCACGCACGTCGTGCGACGTGACGCCCGTCGCCGGGGGCACGACGCAGATCGGCTTCTGGACGATCGACTGCACCGGATTCCAGCTCCCGCGCACGCCCACATGGTCCGGCACGGTCAGCTATACGCACACATTCGACCTGGCCAATGGCGCCGCGATCGAATTCTCGCCGGACATGAGCTTTGCATCCTCGCGCTGGCTCGCCGCCGAGTTCGTCGAGAACGCACGGGCCGATGCCTATGCCTTGTTCAACGCGAGCCTCACCTACCGGGCGCCGGACAATGGCTATTCCGTCCAGTTCTTCGTACGGAACATCGGCAATGAGGCGGTCTATACCGGCACGCAGCAATATCCCTTCATCAACAATTACAATGGTCAGGACATCGCTCCGCCGCGCACATACGGCGCGCGCTTCCGGGTGCGGTTCTGATCTCCCAGGGGCAGCCCGTCTCTCTGCTGGCTGCCCCCTTTCCTCCCCCTGATTTCCAGCGGGCTTTAGCCAAGGGGTGATCGGCAGCGCACCGGCCCGGGGCATGCGTTTCACTCTTCCGGGCAAGCGGCATTCGCGCAGACTTCTTGCCGATGCCAGCGGATGGGGTTGAACTCTCTGCCCTCCCTCGCTAAAACAGAATAATATTCTGTCTAATAGAACTTACAGGAGTCGGGATGCGACTGGCACGATTTGACGGTGGACGGCTGGGTGTGGTGATCGGCGACGAGATCGCGGACATCACGGCGCTGACCGGAGCCAATCCGGCGCAATGGCCGGACATGAACATGATCCGCCTGATCCGCGATTTCGATCGGCTGCGCGGCGCGATCGAAGCCGCTCTCCCCGGACTCGCCGGGATCCCGCTGGCGCAGGTCCGCCTCGAAACGCCGGTTCCCTGGCCGAACAAGATCATCGCCTACCCCGTCAATTACCACGCGCACGGTCGCGAGATGCAGGCGCAGTATCGCGCAACCAATCAGGGCTTCTTCCTGAAGCCCGGATCGGCCCTATCCGGCCCGGCCGACCCGGTCGTGCTGCCCGCCGTCCCGGGACGCGAGGTGCATCACGAAAGCGAACTGGCGATCATCATCGGCAAGACCTGCCGGAGCGTCGCGCGGGAGGACTGGAAGGATGTCGTCTTCGGCTACGCCTGCCTGCTCGACATGGTGGTGCGCGGCCGCGAGGAACGCGTTTTCCGCAAGGCCTATGACACATTCTGCCCGGTCGGCCCGTGGATCACGACCGCCGACGCGGTGAACGATCCCGCGACGCTCGACATGAAATTGTGGGTCAATGACGACCTGCGCCAGAAGGCCAACACGCGCGATCTCGTGCTCGACATTCCGGGCATGGTCGCGACAGCCTCGGCCGTCATGACGCTCCAGCCGGGCGATATCATCGCCACCGGTACGCCGGAAGGCGTCGGACCGGTGGTGGACGGCGATCGTATCCGCATCGTGATCGACCAGGTCGGCGAAATGGCCGTGAACGTGGTGCAGGGCAAGGAAGGCATGACGGAGGTCTTCGCGCAGCCCTACGTTCCGCCCATCATCAAGCAGGCCTGAGATGGGCGCGGATCGCGATAAGGCGCTGGCGGCCCTGTATGAGAGCTTCACCAACCTCAACATGGAAGGCGGATGGCATCGCCGCTTGCCGGCGCTCTGGCGCGAGCCGCGCCGCAATTTCCTGCCCCATGTGTGGCATTATGCGGATGTGAAGCCGATCCTCGACCGGGCCGGCGAACTGATCGACACGCAGCAGGCCGAACGGCGCAATCTCACCATGTTCAACCCGGTGGAAGGCAATGTCTATTCCACTGTGCGCACGATCGTCGCTGCCTATCAGATGATCCGCCCCGGCGAGACGGCGCGCGCCCACCGGCACACGCCGAACGCGCTGCGGCTTATCCTGGAAGGACGCGGCACCTCGACCGTAGTGGATGGCAAGCAGGTGGAGATGCGCCCCGGCGACGTGCTGCTCACACCCAACTGGGCCTGGCATTCCCACGCCAATGACGGCGCTGCGCAATGCTACTGGATGGACTTTCTGGACGTGCCGCTCGTCCATCTGCTCGAACCGATGTTCTACGAGCCGCACCCGGATGGCATCGAAAAGCAGGTCGAACGGCTCGACCAGGCCCCCATCGCTTTCCGCTGGGAAGAGACGCTTGCCGCTTTCGAGGCAGAACAGGCCCGGCAGGGCCCGGACGTTCCCATCGTAGTCGAACTCGGCCCGGCGCAGCTCGACACCATCGCGCTGCACATGCACCGCATCAGGGCCGGACAGGCCACGGCGCCCGTGCAGACCACCGCCAACGCCATCTTCGCGGTCGTCCAGGGCCGCGGAATCGCCGAAATCGATCGCGAGCATCACGCCTGGGCGTTCGGCGATACCATCGCCGTCCCGGCCTGGCGCCCGCACAGCTTCCGCGCGCTGGACGACGCCGTTCTCCTGCGCGTCTCGGACGAGCCGGTGATGCGCAATCTCGGCTGGCTGCGGAGCCGCCTGCCATGACCCGGACCTTCCCGACCTTCTTCCCTTCCCCCTTTTCAGACTGGAGCAACGCGTGAGCAAGTCGCCAAAGATCATCATCGCCGGCGGTGGCATTGGCGGCATGGCCGCCGCCCTGTCGCTGCTGCGCCGGGGCTATGACGTGGACGTCTACGAGCAGGCCCCCGAGCTGGGCGAAGTCGGTGCCGGCGTGCAGATCAGCCCCAACGGATCGCGCGCGCTCGATGCACTCGGCGTGTTCGACACACTGCGCCTGGCCTCCTGCGAGCCGCGTCGCAAGGAATTCCGCCTCTGGAACACCGGCCGCGCCTGGGAAATGTTCGATCTCGGCAAGATGGCCGTCGAGAAATATGGCTACCCCTATCTGACGGTCTACCGGCCGGACCTTCTCAACACGCTGATCAACGCGGTGCAGGCCATCAAGCCGGATGCTGTGCATCTATCCTGCCATGTCGAGGATGTGGAAGTCTCGGACGACGGGGCAGCCCTGCACCTCTCCGGCGGGCGCACCGTCAGCGGTGACATTCTGGTCGGCGCCGATGGCGTGAAGTCCGCTGTCCGCAAGTCTCTTTTCGGCGACGACGAGGCCAGCTTCACCGGCATGATCGCCTGGCGCGCCGTCATCCCGATGGAGCGGTTGCCCGAGCATATGCGGCAGATGGTCGGCTGGACGTGGATCGGCCCCGGCGGCCATCTCGTCAATTACCCGCTGCGTGGCGGCCAGCTCATGAACATGATCGGCACCATCGAGCGCGACGACTGGCAGGTCGAGAGCTGGTACACGCAGGGGTCGGTCGAGGAATGCGCCAATGATTTCAAGGGCTGGCACGAAGATGTGCAGACCCTGATCCATGCCGCGCCGGCGATCATGAAATGGGCGTTCATGGAGCGCACGCCACGGCAGGTCTGGAGCAAGGGCCGCGCGACGCTGCTTGGCGACGCGTGCCACGCCACCTTGCCCTTCCTGGCGCAGGGCGCGGTGATGTCGATCGAAGATGGCGTCATCCTTGGCCGCTGCCTGGACAAATATGACGATCCCCAGGAAGCCCTTCGTCGCTACGAAGGGGCCCGTGTCGAGCGCACCAGCCGCATGGTGCGCGGCGCCAAGGACAATACCGCCCGTTTCCATGAAGCGGCCCTTGCGACCGAGGAGGGCGCCGTGCGCTACATGGAAAGCGAGTGGAGCCGCGCGCCGATCCACGACCGCTATGACTGGCTCTACAGCTACGATGTCGAGACCGTGGACATCTGACCATGAGTGTCCGATCCGCTGCCGAGGAAAACGACCTGCCGCCCGCCGACCTGCTCGAGGGCGTGCGGGTGCTCGATCTGACCAATGTGCTCTCCGGTCCCTATGCCACTTACCAGATGGCCATGCTCGGCGCGGAAGTCATCAAGGTGGAGAACCCGGCGGGCGGCGACCTCGCCCGCAAGCTCGGCGCATCCCCGGCACTCAACGAAGCGCTGATGGGCACGTCCTTCCTTGCCCAGAATGCCGGCAAGAAGTCCGTGACGCTCGACCTCAAGACGCCGGGCGGCAAGGCGTTGTTCACCCAGCTGCTCGGCACGGCGGACGTGATCGTAGAGAATTTCCGGCCTCGGGTGATGGAGCGGCTCGGCTTCTCCTGGGACGCGGTGCAGGAGATCAATCCCCGCATCGTCTATTGTGCCATTTCCGGCTTCGGCCAGAACGGGCCGCTCAGCGCCAATCCGGCCTATGACCAGATCGTGCAGGGCTATTCCGGCGTGATGAGTATCACCGGCGACGCACAATCCGCGCCGCTGCGTGTGGGCTATCCACTGTGCGACACGCTCGGCGGCATGGGCGCCGCCTTCGCCATCGCCAGCGCTCTGTTCCGCCGCGAGCGCACCGGCAAGGGCTGCTACATCGACCTTTCGATGCTGGATTCCACCATCTCGGCAATGGGCTGGGCCGTCTCCAACTATCTCATCGCCGGTGTCGAGGCGAAGCCGATCGGCAACCAGAACATGACCGCGGCGCCCTCCGGCGCCTTCCGCGCCGCCGATGGTCCGCTCAACATCGCGGCGAACAAGCAGGAGCAGTTCGAGGCGCTGTGCGACATCATCGCGCGCCCCGACCTTGCACGCGACCCTCGCTTCGCCGATCGCGAAGCGCGCAAGGCCAATCGCGAGGCGCTCAATGCCCTCCTCAATGAAGCCCTGGCGGCGAGGACCGCGCAGGACTGGGAAACGCTGCTCAACGCTGCCGGCATTCCGGCCGGACGTATCCTCACGGTGCCCGGCGCACTCGCGCATCCGCAGATCGTCGCGCGCGACCTCGTGCAGGCACTGCCGCTGGGACAGGCCGGACTCGAGGACGTGAAAGTCGTGCGCGCCGGCTTCGCATTGGGGGACGGTCGCCCGGGCGCCCGATCCGCCCCGCCCATACTGGGCGCGGACAATGAAGCCGTATTCACGGCGCTCGGCGTCGACACCGACGAACTGGCCAAGCTGCGTGCCGAAGGCGCGATCTGATCGTGCGGGCGGGAGCGGGATCCATGCTTGCGACAGCGCGTGCCGCGCGCTCAGCCGCCGCGCAGCGCCGCGAACCGCGCGGGCGATGCCCCCAGGCTGATCGAAAGCCGAATGCTCGCTTCCACGAGCGCGGGCTTGATCCCCTCGGCATGCTCGGGATTGAAGCGCGTGATCGGGCCGGACAGGGTGAGGACGCCCATCAGCGCGTTATTGACCCCGAACACAGGAGTCGCCAGCGCCGCCATCTCCGGTTCGACGCTACCGAAGGATTCGGCCATGAACGTCTCGGGCGTCAGCGCAAGGCCCGGCTCCTGCGTGAACCGGCGGAAGATCGTCGCCGCCGCGCCATTGTTCATGGGGCGCCGGTCGCCCACGCGGATGTTGTAATCCCGGATGGCGTGGCGGCCGTCGACGCGGAACAGGCAGAGTTGCTCGTTGCCGTCATCAATGAAGAAAGTCGCGCCCTCGTTGGTCGCCGTCACCAGTTCCTCCAGCACGGGCTCCACGAATTCGCGCAGGCTGAAGCTGTCCTGGAAGATGCTCGCAAGGCTGAGCAAGCCGGGCCCAAGCTGGTAATTGCCATCCGCCCGCTGCCAGACGAAGCCATATTTCTCCAGAGACCCCATCAGCCGGAGGATCGTGCTCTTGTAGAGCCCAGTGCTGCGGGAGATTTCGGCAAGCGTGAGCACCGGCTTCTCGCGGCTGAAGGCATGCAGAATGTCGAATGCACGGTCCACGGCCGCGACGCCTGCCTTCGAGTTCATGGCCATCCTCTCTTCACTGCTCCGTCCATATTGTTCTACTTAACGGAACAACGGTCCATTATGTCAATGACTTTCTCGGGAAGTCGCGTTCCAATCATCGCTCAGGGATCCCTATGATGACCAGCCTGCCCACGCGTGTCCACATCAAGGAGGAAGGCCCCCGCGAGGGCTTCCAGATCGAGAAAGGGCCGATCAGCACGGATCAGAAGATCCGTCTCATCGATGCGCTGGCGGATACCGGGCTCGACCATATCCAGGTCACCTCCTTCGTGCATCCCCAAAAAGTGCCGGGCATGGCCGATGCGGAAGCAGTCGTGGCCGGGCTGACACCGCGTCCCGGCGTCCTGTATACCGGCCTGTGGCTCAACCAGCGCGGCCTCGAGCGCGTGATCGCGACCGGAAGACTTCATCTGGAAGGCAAGCTGACACTCTATGCCTCCAATGCCTTCCTCAAGCGCAATCAGAACCGCGATCCGGCCCAGCAACTCGCCGCGCAGCCCGAGCTCATCGCCATGTATCAGGCGCATGGCATCCCGGTGCGCACCGGCTTCGTCACCGCTGCGTTCGGCTGCAATTTCGATGGAGACGTGCCGGTCGATCGGGTGGTGGGGCTCGTCGCGGACATGCGCGCCATCGCGCGCGACCATGGCGAGGACCTTGGCCTCATTGGCCTTGGCGACACCATGGCCTGGGCCACGCCCGAGCGCATTCGCCATGTGGTCGGCGCGGTGCAGGATGCCAATCCCGATGTGGCGCTTTCGCTTCACCTGCATGACACGCGTGGGCTCGGGCTCGCCAACGCCTATGCGGGACTCCAGATGGGAGTCGCGCATTTCGATGCCGCGGTCGCAGGGCTGGGCGGCTGCCCCTTCGCCGCCCATGCCGGCGCGGCCGGCAATATCTGCACCGAGGACTTCGTGTTCATGTGCGAGGAAATGGGCATTGAAACCGGCGTCGATCTGGAAAAACTGATCGACTGCGCCATCCTGGCCGAGGACATCGTCGGGCATCCGCTGCCCGGAAAGGTCAAGACCGGCGGGAGCCTGGCGGCGCTCAGGGCCCGGCGTCCTGGGGCATGAACGCGGCGCCCGCCGGGGGAACCGGCATCGCGACGCCCTGGCAGCGGCTTGAGACGGCGGAGCGCGGTCGCCTCGCTGCCCTGCCGCGATCGCTGCTCATCCTTCTGGAGAATATCCTCGCGCATGAAGCCGATCCTGCGCCGTGGCTGGCTTCTTTCGACGTCTGGCTGATCCACGGCGCGCTGGATGGCGCGGAGATTCCCTTCCGGCCGTCGCGCATCCTGCTGCAGGATACGGCAGGCGTCGCCGCGCTGGCCGATCTCGCCGCACTGCGCGATCATCATGTCGCGCATGGCGGGGCACCCGGCGGCGTGGATGCCGCCATCCCCATCGATCTGGTGATCGACCACAGCGTCCGCGTCGATCACAGCGGAACGCCGGATGCCCTCGCCCGCAACCTCGCGCTCGAATATGCACGCAACGCAGAGCGCTACAGCTTCTTCAAATGGGCGCAGCGCAGTTTCCCGCGTCTGCGCGTCGTGCCGCCGGGGCATGGCATCTGCCACCAGATCAACCTGGAGCAGCTCAGCGAGGTAGCGAGCCCGCTCCCGCACCGACCGGCGTGGACCGCCGCGCAGACGGTGATCGGTACGGACAGTCACACGACCATGGTCAACGCGCTCGGCATTCTCGGCTGGGGCGTGGGCGGCATCGAGGCGGAAATGGCGGCGCTAGGCCATCCCCTGCCCGTCCCGCTACCGCGCGTCTACCTCGTTCGCCTGACCGGGCGCCCTCGTCCCGGCGTCATGGCGACGGACATCGCGCTGCATGTGACGGCGCGACTGCGCGCGGCTGGCGTCGTCGACCAGATCGTCGAGTTCGCGGGCGATGCGCTCGATCATCTGGCGCTGGCGGATCGCGCCGCCATATCTAACATGTGCCCGGAATATGGTGCGACCGCTGCCCTGTTCCCGGTCGACGACCGGACGCTCGACTATCTGGCCGCCAATGGGAGGCCGCCCGAGGCCATTGCGCGGTACCGCACCTATGCGCTGGCGACGGGGCTATGGCGCGATGCTGGACCAGAGCGGCGCTACAGCCGCACGATCGACATCGCGCTTGACGATCTGGCGCCTGTCATGGCCGGTCCGAGCCGCCCGCAGCAGTTGCGCGCTCTGCCGGACGTTCCCGCCAGCCTGAGGGAAAGCTTTCCGGATATGGGGCCGCCGCCCGCGCCCGGCACATGCGGGGACGGCGCCATCGCGATCGCGGCCATCACGAGTTGCACCAACACCGCCAACCCGCATCTCATGATCGCGGCCGGGCTGCTCGCCCGCAAGGCCCGCGCGCGCGGCCTTGCCGTGCCACCCTGGGTGAAGACCTCGTTGGCACCGGGCTCGCGCCGCATCGCGCACATGCTGCGCCTATGTGGTCTGCAGGACGATCTGGATGCGCTGGGCTTCCATCTGGTGGGCTTTGGCTGCACCACCTGTGTCGGCAATTCAGGCGACCTGAAGGCGGAGATTGCGTCGGGGCGGCAGGGCGCGCCCTCTCTGCTCACAGCCCTGCTTTCGGGCAACCGCAACTTCGAGAACCGGATTCATCCGGATGTGCGCGCCAACTACCTGGCCTCGCCGCCGCTGGTGGTCGCGGGCGCTCTGGCCGGGTCGCTCCGTATCGATCTCTCCGCAGCGCCTCTCGGCACCGATCGGGACGGCGTGCCGGTCATGCTGGCGGACATCTGGCCGGAAGCGGAAGAGATTGCCGCCACGGTGGCGGCCGCCGAGCGCGCCTTGCGCACCGAGACGCCCGAGCCACCCGAGGACAGGGCATGGGATGCGCTTCCCGCCCCGCAGGCGCCTTGCTTCCCCTGGGACGCGGACTCCACTTTCATCCAGCCACCGCCCTTCTTCGGCGCCGATCAGGCCGGCGCGCGCGGTGACATCATCGATGCGCGAGCGCTGCTCTGGCTGGGCGACAATGTGACCACCGATCACATCTCGCCGATTTCCCGCATACGCCCTGACTCGCCTGCCGGGCTGCATCTGCGCGCGCGCGGCGTGTCGACGGAGCGGCTTGGTGGCTATGGTGACCGGCGCGCCAATCACCATGTCATGATTCGCGGCACATTCGACAATCAACGGCTGGACAACCGGCTTGCCGGGGCCACCGGCAATCTTGCCCTTGGCCCGGATGGGCAGCGCACATCCGTCTTCGATGCCGCCACCGCCTTCGCAACGCGGGGCATCCCGCTCGTGGTCATCGCGGGCGAGAATTACGGCACCGGCTCCGCGCGGGACTGGGCGGCAAAGGGCACGGCCCTGCTCGGCATCCGTGCCATCCTCGCGCGCAGCTTCGAGCGCATTCACCGCAACAATCTCATCGCCATGGGCGTGCTGCCCGTCCTGCTGCCGGCCGACGCTTCGCTGCCGGCGCCCGACCCGGCCCTGCGCATCGACATTCTGGGTACGGACTGCCTCACGCCGGCGCGCCCGGTCGTCACCCTGCGTTTCATGACCGCGGAAGGAAGCCTGATCAGCCAGCATGAGGCGCAGGTGGATGCGCGCGCGCCCAGCCAGATCGCGCTGCTCACGGCAGGCGGACTCTTCGCTCGTCTCCGCGCGCAATATGGGACGGCCGTAACGCTGGGTGGCTGGGAGCGGGGGGGCGTGCGCGCCTGAATGCGATGACGGCGATCCGGCCGCCCCGCCGTTTCATGTCCGGAGGATCTTCTCCATGACCTTGCCCTTCGCAAGCTCGTCGACCAGCTTGTCCAGATAGAGGATTTCCCGCATCAGCGGCTCCTCGATCTCTTCCACGCGGACGCCGCAGATCGTTCCCTTGATCAGATGTCTGGCCGGATTGAGAGCGGGGGCCTGGGCGAAAAAATCCTCAAAGCTCGTCTGCTTCTCCAGATGGCCCGCGATCTCCTGCTGCGCATAGCCCGTCAGCCAGCGGACGATCTCGTCGACTTCGCCGGCGTTGCGCCCCTTCCTTCCCGCCTTGGTAACGTAGAGCGGATAGACGCTGGCAAAGCTCATGGAATAGATACGATGCCGGGTCATGCGTCGGGACCAAGGAGAGGCATCACATCGACGCAGTCGCACGGGAAGATCGTGAAGTGCGGATGACCTTCGAACAGCCTGGCGGCTGCCTCATGCGATGGGGCACGCACGACCACGAAGACCGTCAGCTCATTCACTGCATCCGCCACGCCAGCCGGGGAAGTCCGCTTGGTCGGGCCGAGCGGACCACCATCATAGACGATCGAATCCCTGTTAGACTCGTCCCAGGCCTTCAGCGCGGCAAGGCCTTCCTCATCCCTGGCACGGCGCTCCTCATCGGACATCGCATACCAGGCCTGCCAGCGCGGGCTCGACTTGTTGCTGGTGAAAACCGCGAGATAAGTGCCGGTCTCGCTCATATTCTGCCTCCAGAATAGCTGCGGGCCAGAGCTGGGGCCCGCGCACGTTATGGGAGCACGCAACAGGCGGGTAAATGGCATGTTTCCAATGATCCGAGCCCCGGCAGCGGAACGGCCCGGCGGCGCGTTCTCACCGTGCCGCGCCATCCCGGCCGGCGGACCACGGCTCCCGCGTGACACGGGCCGCGCTGCGTCCTATTGGCGAAGCGTGGATCGCTTGCGCTGCCTTCTCCTTGCTCATCGCCGCGTGGCGGCATTGATGCTGTGCGTCGCGCTGGCGTTCAAGCTGCTCATGCCCGCCGGCTACATGACCGCAGTGGAGCACAAGTCGCTCAGCGTCGCTCTCTGCACCGGCACCGGTCCGGCCTCGATAACAATCGCCGTCCCCGCTGACGCGGACGGGAAGGAGGACCATCGCGATACCGGAGCCGGAGATCAGCCCTGCGCCTTTTCGGCACTGGCCGCACCACTGCTGGCGGAGGCAGAGCCCTTTCCGACTGTGGAACCGGACCTGCACGCGGCCCGGCCTGTACCGCCGCTTCCCGCCTGGCAGCTTGCCCGCCATGGCGGACATCTGCGTCCGCCGCTGCGGGGTCCGCCCGCGCGCGCCTGATCCATCGCGCCTTCAATGGCGATGGCGGCTTTCGTCGCCAGACAATCCCCGCGGCCGACCTGCCCCACCGCATCCTTTTCTTTCGGAGACCGGACCATGATCCGTCATACCCTCATTCCTGCCGCTTTTGCGCTTGCCGCCACGCTCGCCCCAACCGCTACGTCCGCCCAGACGGCAACCGCCGGAGCCCTGGAGATCACTGCCCCCTGGGCGCGTGAAACCGCGCAGGGCCAGACCGCCGGTGGCGGTTTCCTCACCATCGGCAACAAGGGCAAAGCCCCGGACAGACTCCTCGGAGGCAGCACGCCCGTCGCGGCCGAAGTACAGATCCACACCATGAGCATGGACGCCGGCGTGATGCGCATGCGCCCGTTGCGGGACGGGCTTGCCATCCCGCCGGGCGGATCGGTGGCGCTGAAGCCCGGCAGCTTCCACATCATGTTCATGGGCCTCAAGCGTCCGCTCAAGCGCGGCGAGACATTTCCCGTGACCTTGCGGTTCGCTCGCGCGGGCGACGTGGCGGTTCGCTTCCGGGTCGAGGCGGTGACCCACGGCACTGCCGGCAAGGACGCGCACGGAGGCAACAGCCATGACTCGCACTGACACGCGCTCGCCCTTGTCCCGACTGCGCCTCTGGCTCTGGCTGGCGATCGGCCTCGTCGCGCTTGCGGGCGGCGTCCTGCTTGCGATGCGGCTGACCGGGACGCCCGGCGCAGGCCCGGGCTCGGTCGGCACGCAGGCCCCACCGGACATCGGCAGCCGTTTCTCGCTGGTCGACCGGAACGGCAAGCCCGTGACGCCCGAGACGCTGAAGGGCACGCCCTATGCCATCTTCTTCGGCTTCACCCGCTGCCCGGACGTGTGCCCCACGACGCTTTCCCGCATGGCGCATTTGCGCAAGGCGATGGGCGCGGACGGCGAGAAGTTCCGCATTGTCTTCGTGTCGGTCGACAGCGGCCATGACAAGCCGGCCGACGTGGGCGCCTATGTCGATCTGTTCGGCACGCCCATCCTCGGCCTCACCGGCAGCGAAGCGCAGATCGCGCAGGCGGCGAAGTCCTTTCGGGTCTTCTTCCAGAAAGTGCCCGTCGACGGCGGCGACTACACGATCGATCACAGCGCCTTCGTCATCCTGATGGATCGGGAAGGGCGCTTCCGCTCACTGCTGAGCGACCGGGACAGCGAGGCATCTGCTCTTGCGGAGCTGCGCGGGCTGATCGCCTGAAACATGCGGGCCTATAGGGAACCCCGATGAGCAATATCCTCCATATCGGCCCGGTGATGGTCCCGCTCGACCGGCTCGTGGCGCTCGCGCTGATGCTGCTGTTCCTCACCGCATGCGAATGGCGCCTGCGCCGGGACGGGCGGCGCTCGGCCTTCTGGCCGGGACTGCTCGCCCTGGCCGCCGGGCTGATCGCCGCTCGAGGTGCCTATGTCTGGCAACATAGGGTCAGCTTCGCGCTCGATCCGATCGCCGCGCTGCATGTCTGGCTCGGCGGCTGGTCCTGGTCGGCCGGCGTCGTCGCGGCGGGGGCTGTCCTTGTCCTCTCCCTGCGCCGCGCTCGCCCTGCGGCGCAGGGCCTTGCCCTCCTCGCGGCGCTGACTCTCCTCTGGGCGGGCTTCGAGCGGCTGGCGCCCCGCGATCCGCCGCTGATGTTGCCGGCGTCGCTCGCCTTCGAACGTCTCGACGGCGACTCTCTCACGCTCGGCGATGTCAGAGGCGGACCGGTAGTCCTCAATCTCTGGGCGACATGGTGTCCGCCCTGCCGGCGGGAACTGCCGATGCTCGTGCAAGCCGCGGCGGAACCGGGCATGCCGCCCGTCCTGCTCGTCGATCAGGGCGAAGAGGCCGGGCATGTGCGGCATTTCCTGGAAACCGAGCGCCTCAGCACGGCGCCGGTGCTGCTCGACCCCGACAGCCGACTCGGTGAGATTACGGGTGGAAAGGCCTTGCCCACCACCCTGTTCGTGGACGGCGACGGCGTCGTCCGGCACAGCCATGTCGGCCAGATCTCGCGTGTCCAGCTCGACATTGCGCTGCGGACGCTCCGCGCGGGAAGCGACGGCGCACCTTGAGCGCTGGGAAAAGTGCCCCTCCCGAACGACCGCGCCATGCCGAAAGCCATTGCCCATCGCACCCGAGTGCGGCAACGAGCAGGCAGGAGATCGCGATGCTCAAGCACATTCCCTGGATCATCGTCGCCGCGGTCGGCGCGCTGGCGCTCATCGTTCTGGCGGTCTCGCGTGGCGAACCGATCAATGCGCTCTGGATCCTCGCGGCGGCGCTCTGCACTTTCGCGGTCGCCTATCGTTATTATGCGCTGTTCATCGCCCGTCATGTGATGCGGCTCGATCCCGCACGGCCGACGCCCGCGATCTACAGGGCGGACGGGCTGGATTATGTCGCGACCGACCGGCGCGTCCTCTTCGGTCATCATTTTGCGGCCATCGCTGGCGCCGGCCCGCTGGTCGGCCCCGTGCTCGCCGCGCAGATGGGCTATCTGCCCGGCACGCTGTGGATCATCGCCGGCGTGGTGGTCGCAGGGGCGGTGCAGGATTTCATGGTACTGTTCATCTCCATGCGGCGGGACGGGCGCTCGCTGGGCGAACTGGTGCGCATGGAGATGGGACCGGTCGCAGGGACCATCGCGCTGGTCGGCGCCTTCGCCATCATGGTCATCATCCTCGCGGTGCTGGCTCTCATCGTGGTGCGCGCACTCGCGGAGAGCCCGTGGGGCATGTTCACTGTCGCAGCGACCGTACCGCTCGCGCTGTTCATGGGCATCTATACGCGCTGGATCAGGCCCGGCCGGATCGGCGAGGTGTCCGCGCTTGGGTTCGTCGGGCTCATTCTCGCGATCATCTTCGGCCAGTCAGTCGCGGCATCGCCGGTGTGGGGCCCGCTCTTCACCTTCACGCCGGTCCAGCTCTGCTGGATCCTCATCGGCTATGGCGCGGTCGCTTCCGTGCTGCCGGTCTGGCTGCTGCTCGCGCCGCGTGACTATCTCTCCACCTTCCTCAAGATCGGCGCCATTGCCGCGCTGGCGGTCGGCATCGTCATCATGGCCCCGCCGCTCAAGATGCCGGCGCTCACGCAGTTCGTCGATGGCGGCGGCCCGGTCTGGTCGGGCGCGCTGTTTCCCTTCCTGTTCATCACCATCGCCTGCGGCGCGGTCTCCGGTTTCCACGCCCTGATCGCGAGCGGAACGACGCCCAAGCTGATCGCCAGCGAGGCCGATGCGCCGGTCATCGGCTATGGCAGCATGCTGATGGAAGCCGTGGTGGCGATCATGGCGCTCATCGGCGCCTCCATCCTCGATCCCGGCCTCTACTTCGCGATGAACAGCCCGGCCGCGATCACGGGCGGTGATCCCGTCAGCGCCGCGGCGGCGGTTTCCGCCATGGGCTTTCCGATCGCCCCCGAGCTTCTGGAACAGACCGCCCGCGACGTGGGCGAAGCAACCATTGTCTCGCGCACGGGCGGGGCACCCACGCTCGCGGTCGCCATGGCGGAAATCTTCAGCCATGCCGTCGGCGGCTCGGCGATGAAGGCCTTCTGGTATCATTTCGCCATCCTGTTCGAGGCGCTGTTCATCCTGACGGCCGTGGATGCCGGCACGCGCGCGGGACGCTTCATGCTCCAGGACCTGATCGGCCTCGTGGTGCCATCCTTTCGCGCCGGCAATTCTCATCTCCCCGGCCTCGTCGCGACGGGCCTGTGCGTCTCGGCCTGGGGATTCTTCCTTTATCAGGGCGTCACCGATCCGCTCGGCGGCGTGAACACGCTGTGGCCGGTGTTCGGCATTTCCAACCAGATGCTGGCCGCCGTGGCGCTCATGCTGGCGACGGCCGTGCTGTTCCGCATGAAGCGGGATCGCTTCGCCTGGGTCACGGCATTGCCGACCGCCTGGCTTCTCGTCTGCACGGTGAGCGCCGGCGCGCTCAAGCTGTTCTCCGCCGACCCCGCCGTGGGCTTCCTCGCCCACGCCCGGCGCTTCTCGGATGCGGCGGGACGTGGCGAACTGCTGGCGCCAGCCAAATCGATGGCGGAAATGCAGCGAATCATCTTCAATGACCGGATCGATGCCGCCCTGTGTGCGCTGTTCCTCGCCGTAGTGCTGTCGCTGCTCTTCTTCACGGTGCGCACCTGCATCGCCGCTCGCCGCAGCGACGTGGCGACGGCGCGCGAAGTCGTGCCGGCGATGGCGGCGGCGGAATGACCGGCCTCATCGCCCGCCTGCGCGAGACAGCGCTGCTCATGGTCGGCCAGCCGAGCTACGACCAGTATCTGCGCCACATGGCCAGCCACCATCCCGAGCGGACGCCCATGACTCGCATCGCCTTCTTCCGCGATCGGGAACAGGCCCGTTATGGCGGACGCGATGGCGGGCGCTGTTGCTGACCCCGATCGCGGCTTCATGGTCCCGTATCCTGTCTTTACGGCGGCTCTGTCGCGTGTTTTCGATGTTCGATCCATCGCAACGGTAAAGCTTTACAAACCCTTTCCTGCGATAGCCCCGCGCATGAAGCGTTCGCGTGTCGTTCTTCCATTCATGGGTCGCTGGCTTGCCCTGCTGCTGGGGATTGTCGCGACGCTCTGGAGCGTGGCTGCGCGTGCCGAAACGCGTCTTCAGGTCGATTCGCTTTGCCATGCGGTGACGGACCGGCAGCAGCCGGACGAAATCCTCGCCTCGCTCCGCTTCGCCTGCGACGGGACACCCGCCGGCTATCAGCAAGGCAGCCTATGGCTACGCGTCAATCTCGACCGGTTGCCCGTCGGACCGCGGGACGTGGTGCTGATGGTGCATCAGTCCCGTTTCGACAGGCTGGCGGTCGCTTTCTCCTATTCGGACGGCACAGTCGCCTGGCGCCAGGTGCGCGGGGGTGATTTTCACGGACACTGGCGTCCCGGCGGCCAGATCGAGTTCGAAGCGCCCGGCCGCGCGGCCCGACTGACCGCCGTCACCATGCGTTACGACGGGCTCGCCGCTCATGGCTTGCTGAACATGCGACTGCTCAGTCCCGACGAAAGCGGCATGCAATCGGCCGGACTGGCCGTTGCCATCGGCGCGGCGCTCACGCTGCTGCTCATCAGCGGCCTTTACAATCTCTCGCTCGCCCATGCCTTGCGCCGCCAGTATCTTGCCTGGCAAGGCGGCTGGGCGATGTGCATGCTCGCATGGGGGGCGGTCTGGTCGCAGATCCATCTGCTGGTATTGCCTGGCATGGCGGGCACGCTTTCCGCCCAGACCGCAACGTTTCTCTCCTGTCTTGCCATCGCGCTGGCGACGATCTCCGCAGTGACTGCGCTCGGCCGCGACACGCTCCCGGCCTGGCTGCGCCTCGGTACGCTGGGGCTCGGCATCAGCATCGGGATCATCGGCGTTCCTGCCTCCCTGATGCGTGGCGTCGGGCTTCAGCAACTGGGCACGATCCTGGGCGTAGCTACTCTTGCCGATCTGCTCGCCGTGGCCATATGCCTCGGCGTCGCCTGGCGGCGAGGCTGCGCGGAAGCGCGGGACTTCGCCCTCGCCTGGTCGCTGCCGATGATCACGCTGGCGCTCATTCATCTGGTGGACGTCGAGAATGCTTTCTGGGGCGGCGGATCGAAGGTTCCCGTGCTGTTCGCCGCGGCCTGGCAGACGATCTGGCTCTCCGTCGCGACGACGCGCAGCCTCGCTTCGCTCCGCCTGGAGCGGGACCGTGCCCGCATGGCGGCGGCACAGGCCGGCGAGCTTGCCCGGCGCGACCCGCTCACCGGCCTGCGCAACCGGCGCGGCTTCGTGGAGACTGCCGGCCCGATGCTCGACCATGCCGGCACCACGCGCACGCCAATCGCATTGCTGCTCATCGACATCGACCGGTTCAAGGCGATCAACGACGTTTACGGCCACGAAGCCGGCGACATGGTCCTCACGGCCATCGCCCGTCGGATCGAGCGCTGGGAAGGGGCGATGTGCACGGCGGCGCGACTGGGCGGCGAGGAATTCGCGCTGCTGATCGCGGGGCTGGAAGGTTTCGCGCTCGCCCGCTTCGCCGAGAGCGTGCGGCAGGAAATCGCGGCGTGCGACCATCGCGACGCGATCGGAGACCGCTGTGTCACCGCCAGCATCGGTGTCGCGGCGACCAGCACGCCGAGTGATTTCCGCCAGCTTTACCGGCTCGCGGACGAAGCGCTGTACGAAGCCAAGCGATCAGGCCGTGACCGCGTGGCGAGCCGCCGCTTCCCCGACGACCAGCTTTCCCTGCCGGATGTCGCTGGCCCCACGCAGTCGCCGCCACGCCAGTCGAAGGGGTGCTGAGGGGAGCGGGAGTAGCGCTTCGACGTCCCCGTCGTGTGCCGTCTCCCGCCCATCACTGTCATTTCCCTCCAGCCAGCGCGATGACGGTGGCGAGGCCCACAGTCATGTGCTTGACGGTACCGGGTCGGTCCAGCAGCAGCGATTCCTCCAGCGAATGGCTGCGGCTGGTCGAGAAGCCCGAGCCCAGCGTGATGGCAGGAATGCCGAGGCTCATCGGAATGTTGGAATCGGTCGAGCCGATGCGGTAGACCGGCTTGGTGCCTGCCGCGAGCGCAGAAGCCGTCGCGACCTGGACAATCGGGCTGTTGGCCGGGGTCAGGCCGACCGGGCGGTCGCCGACTTTCTTCGCTTCATAGCTGATCTTGCCCTTGGCCGTGCTGCGCGCGGTATTCTCCGCGTCGACGGCGGGCTGCAGCAGTCCGAGGAGATAAGTCTCCTGCGCATCGAGCGCCGCCTTGCCTTCCGAGCGCATGTCCACGGTGATCGCGGTCTCGAAGGGGATCGAGTTGACGGACGTGCCGCCCTCGACAATGCCGACATTGAATACCGTGCGTGGCTCCTTGGGCACTGGCATCTGGCTGAAGCGGGTGATGGCGTTGGCCATGGCATAAGCGGGATTCACCATGCCGAAGTCGCCATTGCTATGGCCGCCCGGCCCCTTGAATGCGACCTTGTAGCGCTTGGACCCAATGCCGCCGATGGTGATGCCCTCGCGGCCGGGCTCAAACGCCACGAACTGCGCGACCCGATCCTTGTACTTGCTCTTGGTGAAAAGATGCCGGATGCCGCGCAGATCGCCAGGGCCTTCCTCGCCGACATTGCCGACGAAGAGAATATCGTGAGTCGTGCGGATGCCTGCCGCGTCCATCGCGCGGATAAAGGCGAGCAGCACCGAGAGGCTGCATGTATCGTCCCCGATGCCGGGCGCCAGCAGCCGGTCTCCCTCGCGCCGTACCTTCACGTCCGTCCCGGCGGGGAAGACGGTGTCGAGGTGGGCGGCGACGACCAGCAGCGGGCCGCCGGGCTTGCCGGTGCCGCGCCGCAGCCCCATCGCGTTGCCTTCCTCGTCAATCTCCACATCCTCCAGCCCGTGCGCCTTCAGCATGTCCGCGAAGGCGGAGGCTCGTTTCGCCTCGCCAAATGGCGGCGCGGGGATCTCCGTCAGCGTGATGATGTCGGCAACGATGCGGTCCCAATCGGCATCCAGCCGAGCGGCTGCAGTCTTGAAACTGTCACTGGCGTTGAGAGCCTCGAGCCGCGCGATGGTCGCTCGCGGCGCGGCTGCTTCCGGCAACGCGGCCTGTACCGACGCGGCGCTCAGGAGGGACAGGAGAGGAAGGCAGGCGGACAGGGACAGTCTTCTGATCATGCAAGATCCCATCTGAGTGCTGGAAGAAGCTTTCGGGAAAGACAGGTCTAACCAGCTAAACCGCTTCCGGACAACTGGCTCTCCGCACGCGGTGCCTTTTCAGTCGCGAGGCCGGCCTCAATCCTCGCGCAGGATGAGCGCCGCGTCCGGCTTGTGCCGGCGGATTTCCTCATGGCTCAGCCCATCGATTTCGTGAGGGAAGACCAGCCACTCGTCCGTGCGGTGGACATAGAAATCCGGCTTGAGCGGCACCTTCGTGCGGGCCGGCTTGTAATAGACCGTCGCGATGCGGATCGTCTCGGGCGTGTTGTGGCGACAACGCGCGCGCAATTCGCGCAGGAAGGCGTCGATCGAGCGGCCGCTGTCGAACACGTCATCGATCACCAGCAGGCGGTCTGTCGGCTCCAGCGTATCGATGAGATAGCCCAGCGAATAGACGCGTACTTCGGGCTCCTGCCGGTCGATACCGGTGTAGGAGGCCGTGCGGATCGCGATATGGTCGGCATTGACGCCATGATATTCGAGCAGCTCCTGTACGGCGATGCCCACGGGCGCCCCGCCGCGCCAGATGCCGACGATGTGAGTGGGACGGAAGCCGGCGTCGAGAATGAGATTGGCGAGGCGAAAGGAGTCCGCCAGCAGTTCATCAGCTGTGAGATAGCGCTTCTCGACGGTCATTCGGGGACTCCGGGCGTGAAGAGAATGGACGAAAGCCGCGCCATGCATGCCGGCCGGACGAGGGCCGGCAATATCCGGGAAAGCGGGCGCTGGCCATCCATGGCGATGGACGCGAAGCCGGTGTAGAAGAATCCCAAACACGAACCACGGGACCGCGGCTTGTCATTGGCCCGCCATTGATGCCGGCCACTGCGCCTCGCTCGCTGTCTCATCCGGAGCATGTCATGAACGATCTCGACCGCTTCATCACCGGCCTGCCCAAGGCGGAGCTTCACCTCCACATCGAAGGCAGCCTCGAGCCGGAGCTGATGTTCGCGCTCGCTCGTCGCAACAGGATCGCCATCCCCTTCCGCTCTGTCGAGGAGGTGCGTGCCGCCTATGACTTCTCGAACCTCCAGGACTTCCTGAACATCTATTATGCGGGGGCCGACGTCCTGCGGACGGAAGAGGATTTTCATGATCTCGCCGTTGCCTATTTCGATCGTGCGGCCGCTGACGGCGTGGTCCATGCCGAGATCTTCTTCGATCCCCAGACCCACACGGACCGGGGCATTCCCTTCGACGTCGTCATGCGCGGGCTGCTCGCGGGAATGGCGGATGCGCGCGCACGGCACGGCCTGACCGCGAAACTGATCCTCTGCTTCCTGCGCCACCTCGACGAGGAAGCCGCGCTGGCGACGTTCCGCGCCGCCGAGCCCTGGCTCGACTATATCGAAGGCGTCGGCCTCGATTCCTCGGAAGTGGGCCATCCGCCATCCGGCTTCGTCCGTGTCTTCGCCGCGGCGGCGGATGCAGGACTGCGGCGGGTTGCCCATGCCGGCGAGGAAGGGCCGCCTGCCTACATCCTCGAAGCACTCGACCTGCTGGGGATCGACCGGCTCGACCATGGCAATCGCGCGCTCGAGGACCCGTTGCTGACAGCCCGGCTGGCGCGCGAGGCCATGACGCTCACCGTCTGCCCTCTCTCCAACTTCAAGCTTCGCGTGGTGAAGGAGATGGGCGACCACCCCATCGACCGCATGCTGGCGCTGGGGCTCCGGGCTACCATTAATTCGGACGATCCGGCCTATTTCGGCGGCTATATCGCCGATAATTATCGCGCCGTCGCGGCTGCGCGCGGTCTCGACCGGCGGGACCTCGTCACGCTCGCGCGCAACAGTTTCCTGGGTTCTTTCCTTGATGACGGGCAGGTTTCGGCGCATCTGGCGCAGCTCGACTCCTATGTGAACGGTCCCCCGTGATCCCCAGACTCCGCTCCCTGTTCGATCCCTTCATCATTGCGCTGCTCTGCACTGTCGTGCTTGCCAGCCTGCTGCCCGCGCGCGGGCAATGGGCAGGCGTTGCGGAAGGCGCGGCGGATGCGGGAATCGTGCTCCTGTTCTTCCTTCACGGCGCCAAGCTCTCCCGCGAAGCCATCTGGCAAGGCGCGCGCAACTGGCGGGTGCAGATCGCCACGTTGCTCGTCACGTTCGGCGTCTTTCCACTGCTCGGGCTCGGCTTCAGCGCGCTCCCCCTGCTGTCCGCGCCGCTTGCGGCAGGACTGCTGTTCCTCACCCTCCTGCCCTCGACCGTGCAGTCCTCCATTGCCTTCACCGCCATCGCGCGGGGCAATGTCGCGGCGGCAGTCTGCGCGGCATCCTTCTCCAATCTGGTCGGCATCTTCCTGACGCCCCTGCTGGTCGCGCTGCTGATGGGCGCCACGACCGGCGGCATCTCGCTCGCCTCAGTGGAAGCCATCGTGCTGCAGCTGCTCCTACCCTTCATCATCGGTCATCTTCTGCGCCCCTGGATCGGCGGCTTCGTCACGCGCCACAAGAGCATCCTCTCGCTGGTCGATCGCGGCTCGATCCTGCTGGTGGTCTACAGCGCCTTCGGCGCAGCGGTGGTCGAGGGCATCTGGCACCGGGTCTCCGTCGACGATCTCCTGTTGCTGACCTTGATCTGCCTGCTGTTGCTGGGCCTCGTGCTGGGACTCACGGCTGCACTTGGCCGCGTCCTCAACCTGCCACGCGGCGACGCCGCCGTGCTGCTGTTCTGCGGCTCCAAGAAGAGCCTCGCCTCCGGCGTGCCGATGGCGGGCGTTCTGTTCCCTGCCGCACAGGTCGGCATGGTGCTGCTACCGGTCATGCTGTTCCACCAGTTGCAGCTCATCGCCTGCGCCCTCATCGCGGGCAGGATGGGCCGTCGCGCGCTGGCGGCGGAGGGCCTGGAGCCGGGGCCGCACATTCGGCAATGAACTTACGGGCGATCGTTGCCTCGCACATGCCGGGGCCGCCCCGCCCCTCCGGAACGAAGCGGCACGCCCGCCATTGTGCGGCTGGAGCCATGATGGATCGCGCATGAGGAGGTAGGATGAGAAGGCACCGCGCGGATGAGCGCTGATCTCGTCCAGCTTCGCCCGGAGGGGCTCTATTGCCCTGCCGGCGACTTCCACATCGATCCCTGGCGCCCGGTCGCGCGCGCCGTCATCACCCATGGCCATAGTGACCACGCTCGTATGGGCATGGGAGAATATCATGTGGCAGCGCCCGGCCTGCCGATCCTGGAATGGCGGCTGGGGCCGCAGAACTATCACCCCCATGCCTATGGCGAACCTTTCCGCCTGGGAAATGCCGCGGTGTCGTTCCATTCCGCCGGGCATGTGCTCGGCTCCGCGCAGGTCAGGATCGAAGTCGACGGGGAGGTCTGGGTCGCGGCAGGCGACTACAAGCGCCAGCATGATCCGAGTTGCGACCCGTTCGAAGTCGTGCCGTGCGATGTCTTCATCACCGAGGCGACGTTCGGCCTGCCCATCTATCGCTGGCCAGAGACCGCCGCCGTGGCGCGAGAGATCATCGATTGGCGCGCCGAATGCGCTGCGAACGGCGAGGCGGCAATTCTCTATTGCTACGCGCTCGGCAAGGCGCAGCGGCTGCTGGCTGAGATCGCATTGATCGATGGGGAGCCGGTCTGGCTGCACGGTGCGATGGATGCCGGCGTCCAGATCTATCGCGATGCAGGCGTCGCGCTGCCGGAGACCCGCCGGGTCGCCGACGAGCCCCCGGGGGAACGGCTGGCTGGACGGCTGGTGCTGGCCCCGCCCTCCGCCGCGGGATCGCCCTGGCTACGGCGCTTCCGAAACGCCCAGCAAGGCTTCGCCTCCGGCTGGATGCGCATTCGGGGCAATCGCCGCCGTCGCAATTATGATCGCGGATTTGTCGTTTCCGATCATGCCGACTGGCCCGACCTGCTGCGGACAGTCGAGGAAACCGGCGCGCGGCGCATCATCGCGACGCATGGGGACACTCAGGCCCTCGTGCAGACGCTGCGGGACCGCGGCGTGAATGCCGGCGCGTTCCGAACCGAGTTCGGCGGAGAAGAGACTTGAGGCGCTTCGCCGACCTTTTCCAGCGCCTCGACCGGAGCACCGGCACGCTCGAGAAACGCGCCGCACTGGTGCGCTATTTCCGGGATGCGCCGCCTCGAGATGCGGCATGGGCCCTGTGGCTGCTTGCCGGCAACAAGATCGGCGGTCCGCGCGCGAAACTGGCCGGCAGCCGCGAACTGCGCGCATGGATTGCGGAAACGAGCGACACGCCCGAATGGCTGGTGGACGCGAGCTACGATCAGGTCGGCGATCTGGCCGAAACGCTGGCCCTGTTGCTCGACGATCCGGCCGACGCCAGCGAGGACATTCCGCTCGCGACATGGATCGAGGACATATTGCTGCCCGTCGCCAACGCGCCGGAGGGCGACCGCCGAGCCGTTGTCGAGCGGGCCTGGCGCACGCTGCCCTTCGGCGAGCGCTTCCTGTTCAACAAGCTGCTGACGGGCTCATTGCGGGTGGGCGTCTCGCGCGGGCTGGTCCAGCAGGCACTTGCCGAACTTTCCGGCGTGGAGATCGCGCTGATCGCGCAGCGCATGCTCGGCGCATGGGCGCCGTCTGCCGACTTCCTCGCCGGCCTTCTCTCCCCCGAGCCGCAGCCGGGCGACATGGCCTCGCCCTACCCCTTCTTCCTCGCCTCCCCGCTCGAACAGCTCGCCGAGGCGCTGGGACCCCTCGAGGACTGGCTGGTCGAGTGGAAATGGGACGGCATCCGCCTTCAGCTGATCCGCCGCTCCGGCGACCTCGCCTTGTGGTCTCGCGGCGAGGAGCGGCTGGACGGACGGTTTCCAGAGATCGAGGCGGCAGCAGCGCTGTTACCCCGGCACGCAGTGATCGACGGCGAGTTGCTGGCCTGGGACGCGGGGGACGCCCCTCTCCCCTTCACGGCGCTCCAGACCCGCATCCAGCGCCTCAAGCCCGGCGCGCGCACGCTGGCCCAGGCGCCAGCACGCGTCCTCGCCTATGATCTTCTCGAACTGGACGGCACGGACCTGCGCGATCGCCCGCTGACGGATCGGCGCGCGGCGCTTGCGGCGTTGCTCGCGACACTGGACGACCGGCGCATCGCACTCTCGCCCGAGATCATGGCCGACGACTGGACACACGCGGCCGCCCTGCGCGAGATGGCGCGCGAGCGCGGTGTGGAAGGACTCATGCTCAAGCGCCGATCATCGCCTTATCAGCATGGCCGCCGCCGTGGGGACTGGTGGAAATGGAAGGTCGATCCAATGACGATCGACGCCGTGCTGATCTATGCGCAGTCAGGGCATGGCCGCCGCAGCACGCTCCATACGGATTATACCTTCGGCCTGTGGGATGGCGACGCGCTGGTGCCTGTCGCCAAGGCCTATTCCGGCCTGTCCGATGCGGAGATCCTGCAGGTCGACCAATGGGTCCGCAAGCACACGCGTGAACGGTTCGGCCCCGTCCGTTCCGTGGAGCCGGAACTGGTCTTCGAGCTGGCGTTCGAGGCGGTCAATCTCTCGCGCCGTCATAAATCGGGCGTCGCGGTCCGCTTTCCCCGTATCCTGCGCTGGCGGACGGACAAGCCGGCGAGCGAAGCGGACCGGCTGGAGACACTGAAAGCCCTGGCGCTGCCTTCCGCCGGAGGCTGACCGCATCTTTCGAACATTTTCAGGAACCATCTGAGGAATCGTTCGTTCCGCGCCGGGGGTGAGGACTGTCTGTCCTTGCGTAACAATAGGGCGGACCAAGTGCCTCTTAAGAATCGTGAAGCTATCCTCTACGGCGTTCTTTCTCTTCTCCTGATCGCTCCGTTCCTCGTCGACCTGATGGTGCCCCTGGGTACGTCGGTGTGGGCCTTCTATCTCATCCCCACCGTGCTTTCCTTCCTGTCGCGCAAGCCGCTGGCCCCCGTCGTCGTGGGAAGCATCGTCAGCATTCTCGTGGTGACCGGCTTCTTCCTCGGGCGCGATGGAGTCGATCCCTCCATCGCCTTCGTCAACCGCACCATCGGACTTTCCGTGACCTGGCTGCTCTCCGGCATCGGCATCATGTTCATCCGCAACAAGCTGGAACTGGAGCGGCAGGACTGGATGCAGGTCGGTCAGGTCGGCCTCGCCAATGCGATTGCCGGCGACCTGTCGGTCGAGCAACAGGCAGAGCGCATGCTGCGCTTCCTCGCCGAGTATCTGGACGCACAGGCAGCCGCAGTCTTCATTCGCGATGAAGGGGGCTTCGTGCGGCGCGCCGTCTACGGAGTTCCCGACACCGCCCGGATCCCCCTGGAGATCAAGCCCGGCGATGGCCTGCTCGGGCAAGCCGTGCAGGACCGGCGCAATTTCCTCCTGGCCGACGTCCCCGAGAACTACCTCTATTTCGGATCGAGCTTCGGCCAGGCAGCGCCGCGACAGCTGTTGATCGCCGGCGCACGCGCCGATGACGACGTGATCGGCGTGATCGAGATGGGCTTTGCCGGGGAGGAAGCCTCCCGGGCCGAAGCGTTCATGAGCCGCGTAGCGGGCCAGCTCGGGGTCGCCATACGCTCGGCCACCTATCGCAACCGCCTGCAGGTCCTGCTTGAGGAAACGCAGCAGCAGGCCGAGGAACTGCAGGCGCAGGGTGAGGAATTGCAAGCCAACAACGAGGAGCTGGAGGCGCAGAGCCAGCGCCTGCTGGAATCGCAGGCTCGGCTGGAGACACAGCAGGCCGAGCTGGAGGAAAGCAACGCGTCGCTCGAAAATCAGGCGCAGGAACTCGAAGCGCAGCGCGACGAGCTGGAACGCGCCCAGAAATCACTCGAACAGCAGACGGCGGAGCTGGAACGGGCGAGTCGTTACAAGTCCGAATTCCTCGCGAACATGTCCCATGAGCTGCGGACGCCGCTCAACTCGCTGCTCATCATGGCACGGCTGCTGGCCGAGAACCGCAAGGGCAATCTGAGCCCGGAGCAGGTCAAGCATGCCAGCACGATCGAAACCTCCGGCAACGACCTGCTCAACCTCATCAACGATATCCTGGACATTTCGAAGATCGAGGCGGGGAAGATCGATCTCGATATACGGCCCACGAAGATCTCCAGCCTCTTCGAGAAGCTCGGCGCCACATTCTCCGCGGCGGCGGACGCGAAGGGCCTGAAGCTGAGGATCAGCGTCGACCCGGGCCTGTCCGGCGAGATCAGGACGGATCCGCAACGCGCCGAACAGGTGCTGAAGAACTTTCTCTCCAACGCCATCAAGTTCACCGAGGACGGTGAAATCACGCTTCGGGCAGCGGCTGCGGAGGACAACCGCATCGCGCTCAGCGTTCGGGACACCGGCATCGGCATTCCCCCGGAGAAGCTGGACGTCATTTTCGAGGCCTTCCGGCAAGCCGACGGCACGGTCAGCCGCAAATATGGGGGCACGGGTCTGGGCCTTTCCATCTCGCGGGAGCTGGCCGCCCTGCTGGGCGGCGACGTCAGGGTGGAAAGCGCGCCGGGCGAAGGCAGCATCTTCACCTTGGTCCTGCCTCTCGTCCTGGAACCCTCCGCGCTCGAATCCCGGCCTGCCAGCACGGCGACCGCACGGTCCCTTCCGGCACGGGTTCGAACGGGCAGCGACCAGCCGGCGCCGCGCCACTCGACCCTTGAGGATGATCGCGCCAGCCTTACCGGCAATTCACGCGTCATCCTGATCGTCGAGGACGACGCGATCTTCGCGGGGCTGCTGTGCGACCTGGCGCATGAACAGGGCTTCGAATGCCTCATCGCGGACACCGCCGATGAAGGCGTGGTGCTGGCCCGGCAATATCTGCCGCACGCCATCATCCTCGACATGAACCTGCCCGATCATACCGGCCTTTCGGTGCTCGACCGGATCAAGCGCGACGTGCGCACGCGGCACATCCCCGTGCACATCGTGTCGGTGAGCGAGGATGCGCAGGCTGCCCTCGCCAACGGGGCAGTCGGCTATCTCCTCAAGCCCGTGAAGCACGAGCAGCTCGTCGACATGCTGGCCGCGCTGGAGACGCGCATGGCCCAGCGCGTGCGCCGCGTCCTTGTCGTCGAGGACGATGCCCGCCAGGCGGAGAGCATCGGGCTGCTGCTCGGATCACAGGATGTCGAGACGGTGGTCGCGCACAGCGCCGCAGAGTGCCTCGAGAAGCTCAGCGAGCTGACATTCGACTGCATGGTGCTCGATCTCAACCTGCCGGACACCTCCGGCTTCGATCTGCTCGAACGGCTCAGCGAGGACGAGACGATCGGCTTCCCGCCAGTGATCGTCTACACCGGGCGTGACATATCCGCGCAGGAGGAACTGCGGCTGCGGCGATATTCCAAGTCGATCATCGTCAAGGGCGCGAAGTCGCCCGAGCGCCTGCTCGACGAGGTGACACTGTTTCTCCACCAGGTCGTCTCGGAACTGCCCGAAGAGCAGAAGGAGATGGTGTTCCGATCGCTCAACCGGGATGCCGCGCTGGACGGCAAGAGAATCCTTGTTGTGGAAGATGACATCCGCAACGTCTATGCGCTCACCAGCGTGTTCGAACCGCACGGCGCGACCATTCGCATCGCGCGAAACGGGCAGGAAGCGCTCGATGCGCTGGACCAGTCCCTGCGTGGCGAAGCGCCGATGGTCGATCTGGTCCTGATGGACGTGATGATGCCGGAAATGGATGGCCTCACCGCCACGCGCCACATCCGCGGCCAAAGCCAGTGGCGCAATCTTCCGATCATCGCACTCACCGCGAAAGCGATGCCACGCGATCAACAGGACTGCATTGCGGCCGGTGCCAATGATTATCTTTCCAAGCCGCTGGACGTCGACAAGCTCCTGTCCCTCGTCCGCGTATGGATGCCGCGATGACTCCCGAGCTCGAGCCCCACGAGGTCCTTGAGGCCGATCTGCTCATCGAAGCGATCTGGCGTCATTATCATTACGATTTTCGGGGTTACTCGCCCGGTTCGCTGTACCGGCGACTGATGCGCGCGCGGGACAGGCTGGAGTGCGAGAGCTTCTCGCAGATCCAGCATCTCGTTCTGCGCAGCCCGGCCGCATTTGGCGAGCTCATGGGTTTCCTCACGATCCAGGTCAGCGAGATGTTCCGGGATCCGGAATATTTCCGTTCGTTGCGAGAGAAAGTCATTCCTCATCTGCGCACCTACCCCTCGGTAAAGGTGTGGATCGCGGGCTGCGCGAACGGCGAGGAATTCTATTCGCTGGCGATCCTGTTCCGCGAGGAGGGGCTGGAGGATCGCACCATCTTCTATTGCACGGACATCAGCCCGGGCGCGCTGCGCAATGCCCAGGCGGGCGTCTACGACCAGAGCCGCCTCGCTCGGTTCACCGAGAACCACCGCCTCTCCGGCGGCCGGACTTCGCTGTCCGATTATTATACCGCCGCTTATGGATCGGTCGTTTTCGACAAATCCCTGCGGGCCCGGGCGGTGTTTGCCGAGCACAGCCTCGTGACCGATCAGGTGTTCGCGGAAGCGCATCTCATTTCCAGCCGGAACGTGCTCATCTATTTCGACCGCGTCCTGCAGGACCGGGCGATCGGCTTGTTCGGCAACTCCCTGGTGCGGGGCGGTTATCTCGGCCTCGGTTCCAAGGAGACGCTGCGTTTCTCCGTTGCCTCGGACTGCTTCGACGATTTCGATCCCGGGGAAAAAATCTATCGCCGCAACCTCGTGCCAGTGCCGGAGATCAGCCATGCTGCCTAGTCCTGTCCGCATACTGGTCGTCGACGACGTCCAGGAGAATCTCGACGCGCTGGAGGCCCTTCTCGCGCGCGAGGACCTGGACGTGGTGCGGGCCCGTTCGGGCCGCGAAGCGCTTGAGCGGCTGCTGGTCGACGAATTCGCCCTGGCGCTTCTCGACGTGCAGATGCCGGGCATGGATGGCTTCGAGCTGGCGGAGCTGATGCGGGGAACGGAGCGAACCCGCCGGATACCGATCATCTTCCTGACCGCCGTCGCGACGGACGATACACGGCACTTCCGGGGTTATGAGGCGGGTGCGGTGGACTATCTGCTCAAGCCCCTCGATTCCATGGTGCTCCGCAGCAAGGTCGACATCTTCGTGGAGTTGCACCGCCAGCGGCTGGAACTCGCCAGCCAGCGCGACGAACTGGCGTCCGCGCTCGGTCGCCTCCAGGCACATCGGGACAATTCGCCGCTCGCCATCGTGGAGATCGATGCCCGCCAGCAGATCACCGCCTGGTCGATGGGAGCCGAGCGCCTGTTCGGCTGGCGCGAGGAGGAAATGCTGGGGCGCGCCATCAGTGCCGGCGAATGGCTCGATGACGCCGCACTCGCTTCGCTGCAGGCGCTCATCGACGATATGCGGGAAGGCGGCAAGCGACGGGACATGCTGGAACTTGCCTTGTCACGCCGCAACGGCGCGACGCTGGAGACGGAATGTTACTGCTCCGCCCTGTGCGACCAGAACGATCAGCTCCTCTCGATCAACATCCAGATCGTCGACGTCACCGAGCGCAAGCGCGCGGAAAATACCCGGCGGCTACTCGTCGGAGAACTGAACCATCGCGTCAAGAACACGCTCGCATCGGTTCAGGCGATCGCATCCCAGACGCTGCGCCATTCCAGTGGCCCTTCGGAATTCGCCCCCACCTTCATCGGCCGGATCCATGCGCTGAGCAAGGCGCACTCGCTGCTCAGCGAGGCGACCTGGAAAAGCGCGAGCCTGCGCGATCTGGTGCAGGGCCAGCTGGACATGGGCGTGATCGCACCGGACCGGCTGTCGGCCAAAGGCCCCGACGTGCAGCTTGCGCCAGAACCCGCCCTCCATCTGGCCATGGTCATCCACGAGCTGGCGACCAATGCGGTCAAATACGGCGCCCTCTCCACCCCGACCGGCCGGGTCGACCTCGACTGGTCGCTGGCGGAGGGGAAGCTGTTCTTCGAATGGAAGGAGAGCGGTGGTCCGCCCGTCGCACCGCCCCGCCGTACCGGCTTTGGCAGCGCGCTCATCGAACGGAGCCTGCGCAGCGAAGGCGGCACGGCCAAGGCGACCTACGACCCGGCAGGGCTGCAATGGTCGCTCACCTTGCCATGCCCCATGCAGGAGGGCGAAAGCCGTTCCACCGGCCTTGCGCCGGCGACAGCGCCGGCCGCTGCGCCTGTGGCTGCACCACTCCCCGCCAGCGCCGCGAAGGCCGCATCCCGTGCGAGCGGCTCGATGCATGGCAAGTCCGTGCTGGTGGTGGAAGACGAGCCCCTCGTCGCACTCGACATCGTCTCGGTGCTCAGTGAGGCAGGCGCAAGCGTGATCGGCCCCGTGACCAACAAGGCGGATGCGCTGGAGAGCGCCCAACATCTCCCGCTCGACCTCGTGCTGCTGGACGGGAACCTGCAAGGGGAAACGGTGGAGGACATCGCGGAAGCTCTGCGAGGCAGGAATATCCCGTTCCTCATGGTCAGCGGCTATGGCGCCAGCCATCTGCCCGAGGCGCTTTCGCAGGAAAGGATCGTACTCAAGCCCTTCGTCGCCGGCGAACTGCTGCGCTCCGCCGAGCAGATGCTGCACATCGGCGCCTGAGCTCCGCCGGTGATGCCCGCCGGTCGAGCCAGCCGTCAGGCCGGTTCGAGTTCATCCCGCAATGTGCAGGCGCGCGCGAAAACGGCCTCGAACATCGCTGTGGTGAGCCGGCCGGTGTTCGTGTTGTAGCGCGAGCAATGGTAGCTATCGAGCAGGATCCGGCCGCCCGGCATGGCGTGTTCCGCAAGATGGCCAAAGCGTGCCTGCCCCGGCCGGCCGCCCAGAACCTTGAGAGCAGATTGATGCGCGATCCGGCCCAGCGCGATGAATATCCTCGCGCGCGGCAATCCCTCGACACCGGCCTGCAGGAACTGGCGGCAGGTGCGGATCTCGTCCGGAATCGGCTTGTTCTGGGGCGGCAGGCACTTGACGCTGGTGAGGATCGCACAGTCGACCAGTTCCACGCCATCATCGATCCGCGCCGCATATTGCCCGCGGGAAAGGCCGAACTTGTCCAGCGTGGCGAACAGCAGGTCGCCGGCATAATCGCCCGTGAACGGTCGGCCGGTTCGGTTGGCGCCGCGCATCCCCGGTGCCAGCCCGATGAGAACGATGCGGGCAGCCGGGTCGCCATAGCCGCTCACCGGTCCGTTCCACCAGTCCGGATGCTCGGCGCGGCAGACCTGGCGGAGCGCGACAAGGCGCGGGCAGAGCGGGCAATCGCGCCCGGGCTCGGCATGCGGCACCGGACTGACGACGGGGCTGGTCAGCGACATGCGGCCGCGATAGGCCGCGCAACATGATCAAGGCAAGCACTCGGAGACGGACGGAGCCCGTGAGCGGGCATGTCTATGCCATCGGCATCGGTTCGAACCGGCCGCTGCGCGCCCGGCTTGGCCCGCCCGCGATTGTGGAAGCTGCTTTCGAGGCCCTGGATGTCGCTCCGCTGCGCCTCGTGGCCCGTTCCCCCGTGATCGCCAGCCGGCCGATCGGCCCCTCCGCCCGCACTTATGCCAATGCTGCCGCGCTGGTTGCGGCGCCGCTGGAACCGCTTGCCATGCTGGACATGCTCCAGGCAATCGAGCGCCGATTCCACCGCCGCCGCCAGCGCCGCTGGGGCGCGCGCACGCTGGACCTCGACCTGCTGCTCTGGTCGGGCGGCGCGGTGCGGCACAAGCGCCTGACCATCCCGCATGCCGCGCTCGCGCAGCGCGATTTCGTGCTGCGCCCCCTGCGCGCCATAGCCCCGCATTGGCGTGATCCCCGCTCCGGTCGCAGCATCGCCCAGCTGGCGGCCCGCCTTTCACGCCCCAAGCCGGTTGACCGCAAGGGCCGGGCTCTTTAGGGCCCCGCACGGAGGGCCCTTAGCTCAGTCGGTAGAGCAACTGACTTTTAATCAGTAGGTCGCTGGTTCGAATCCAGCAGGGCTCACCATTATTCAATATGTTAGGAACGTACTGCAGGACAGCGATCAGATCGGGTTAACTTGTTGGCTAACTTTTCGGCCGCTTTAATGTTGGCCTGCCCCGGAAAGTGGTCCATTTTGAAAGTTAGGGCGCGTGGACAAAGTGGCTGCTGCGCCAACTTCCAGATCAGGTGGCCTATGATGAAGTAGGTGGCGATGATGCCAATAGCTGCAACGAAGTCCATAAAGCCGGAAACGACTGTGCTGCGGACCCATCCACGCCCGGAAGCGAACTGGCGCCTTTGCACGATCGCGTTTGTTATGGCTGCCGAGAGCACCGCGACGATCATAACGAGGATTGTCAGCACTTCCATGTAACCATGCTTGCACGGAACCGGGCTTTCGACAAATGATTGCCGCACGGGCTGGAGGCGGGCTTGAGCCAGGGCGATTTGACCGACGCGAAGTGGCGCGTTCTGAAGGACTTGCTGCCGATCGAGCCGGAGAACCGTAGGCGAGGCAGGCCACCCGAGCAGAACCGTTCGATCATCAACGGCATCCTCTGGCGGCTCCGGTGTGGCGCTCCATGGCGAGACGTGTCGCCCAAATATGGTAGCTGGAACACTATTTATCGGCGCTTCCGACGATGGAGTGAAGCCGGTGTCTGGGAGACCGTCGGCGTGACACTGGCCGAGATCATTGGACAGTGGCCACTACAGCATCGATAGCACCACCATCCGCGCCCACGTCTCGGCAGCGGGCGGAAAAGGAGGACTCATCGAGGCGCTCTTGGCCGCTTCCGGGGCGGGTTCACCAGTAAGCTTCACTGCCTGGCTGACGCTCTCGGACCACCGCTTGCCTTTCAACTGACGGTCGGGGGAGCCGCAGACTGCAAGGCGTATGGCGCGCTTATAGGTCTGCGTGAGCGAACGCCCGACGTCCTGCTTGCCGACAAGGGCTACGATGCTGATGCTATCCGTGCCGACCTCGCCGAGCGAAAAATCGAGGCCGTCATCCCCGGCAAATCAAGCCGCCGTGTGAAGATCGAACACAACCGGGCACTCTAGAGTCTGTCCTGATTAGATTGAATCGTTTGGGGATTCCCAAGGTGGCTTTGTTGTGATTCAAGCTGCTTGCTGGGGAGGAGGCCAGCAGCGATGGCACGAGCCTATTCTGACGATTTGCGAGATCGGGTTGCAGCGGCAGTTTTGTCGGGCCGCTCGGTTCGCGAGGTTGCTGGTGCGTTCGGTGTGAGCGTGGCGAGCGCAGTGAAGTGGTCGCAGCGTCTGCGTGATACGGGCAACGCCGGTTCACGTCCGATGGGAGGCCACAAGCAACGGGTATTGGCGGGGGAGCAGGAATGGATGCTGTGGCCTGCTGCCGGTTTGGTGGACACCGAGATAGGGTGTTTTCACCTATCGGAGGCCCACAATGCAACGAAGGAAGTTCAGCCGCGAGTTCAAGCTTGAGGCGGTAAGGTTGGTCCGTGAGCGCGGTGTGGCAGTTGCGCAGGCGGCCCGCGATCTGGATGTGCACGAGAACCTGCTGCGCAAATGGGTAAAGGAGTTGGCCGCTGATCCTGGCCATGCCTTTCCCGGGCAGGGTCAGATGAAGCCGGAGCAGTTGGAGATCGACCGTCTGCGCCGGGAAGTGGCCAAGCTGAAGGCAGAGCGCGACATTCTAAAAAAAGCCGCCGCCTACTTCGCGAAGGACTCGATATGAGGTTCGCCTTCATCGCGAAGCACCGAGGGATCTGGCCGGTGGCATGGATGTGCGGGGCGCTCGGTGTCTCGCGGAGCGGCTTCCATGCCTGGCTCACCCGGGCGCCGTCACAGCGTGCCCGCGACGACGAGGTGATCGGCTCGAGGGTCAGGGCCAGCCATGTTGGCAGCTATCGCACCTATGGCGCCCGGCGTGTCTGGCACGACCTGCTCGCCGAAGGCATCTCCTGCGGTCTGCATCGGGTCGAACGGCTCATGCGAGCGCAAGGGCTGCGGGCCAGGCCACGCCGCCGTGGACTGCCCAAGGATCAGGGCGAACGCTCGGTCATCGCCGGCAACGTTCTGGGTCGCCAGTTCACGGCCGACAGGCCCAACCAGAAGTGGGTGGCAGATTTTACCTACGTCTGGACTGCCGAAGGATGGCTCTACGTGGCCGCCGTCATCGACCTGTTCTCGCGCAGGGTGGTGGGCTGGTCGATGAGCGACACGATGACCGCCCAGCTCGTTACCGATGCGCTCATCATGGCGATCTGGCGACGCGGAAAGCCCGATGCCCTGCTGCATCACTCGGACCAGGGTAGCCAATATACCAGCGAGCAGTTCCAGCGGCTCATGGCCGACAACGGCGTCACCTGTTCGATGAGCAGGTCCGGCAACGTCTGGGATAACGCCGCGATGGAAAGCTTCTTCTCCTCGCTCAAGACCGAGCGGATCGGGAAAAAGGTCTACCGCACGAGGGCGCAGGCGAAGGCGGACGTGTTCGATTACATCGAGTGCTTCTACAATCCGACCCGGCGTCACTCGACCCTGGGTTACCTCAGCCCTATCGACTTCGAGCGAGAAGCTGGGGTAGCCTAAATGAGCCTATCTCGGTGTCCACCAAACCGGCAGCAGGCCAGCTGCTTCGTCTTGAGGAATGTCCGCATCTGACGGTGCGCGGGCTGGCGGTCGAGCTGGCCGGGCGCGGTCACCGAGTCAGCCCCAACACGGTGTGGTCGCTGCTGCGCAAGGCTGGCCACAGCTTCAAAAAAAAGCCTGTTCGCCAGCGAGCAGGACCGCCCGCAGGTAGCTCGGCGGCGGACGCAGTGGAAGAAGTACCAGGGCCGGCTTGACCCTCGCAGGCTGGTCTTCATCGACGAGACCTGGGCCAAGACCAACATGACCCCGTTGCGGGGCTGGGCAAAACGCGGCGACAAGCTGATCGCCAAGGCGCCGTTCGGCAAATGGAAGACGCTGACCTTTGTGGCGGCGCTTCGTCACGACCGGATCGATGCGCCCTGCGTCCTCGACGGCCCGATCAACGGCCAGCTCTTCCTCGCCTATGTCGAGCAGTTCCTCGTGCCCACCCTCGTGCCCGGCGACATCGTCATCATGGATAACCTCGGCAGTCACAAGGGTCAGGCCGTGCGCAAGGCAATCCGTGCGGCAGGGGCCAAGCTCCTGTTCCTGCCGCCCTACAGCCCTGACCTCAATCCAATCGAACAGGTCTTCGCCAAGCTCAAGCTGCTACTGCGAAAAGCCGCCGAGCGCACCGTCGAAGCCACATGGCAGCGGATAGGCAAACTGCTCAATGCCTTCCCACCCCATGAGTGCGCCAACTACCTCAGGAATAGTGGCTATGCTTCAATCTAAACAGGACAGACTCTAGACTACAAGCAGCGCAACCGTATCGAGTGTATGTTCGACCATCTCAAGATCAATCGCGGCATCGCCACTCGCTACGACCAACTGGCCGAAAGCTTCCTTGGCATGGTTCATATAGCGAACGCCAGATACTGGCTCAAAATTATCCACCCGGCCTGGGTCCACAATATCATCTACTCACGTCCGCCCCGCCTCATTCCACGGTCACGCTCTTCGCCAGATTGCGGGGCTGGTCGACGTCGGTGCCTTTGAGCACCGCCACATGATAAGCCAGCAACTGCACCGGCACCGCATAGACCATCGGCGCGATCAGCGGATGGACCTTCGGCAGGGCAAGCGTTGCGAGGCACCCCTCGCCCGCTGCCTCGATGCCTTCCTCGTCCGAGATCAGCACCACCTTGCCGCCCCGGGCCTGCACTTCCTGCATGTTGGAAACGGTCTTCTCGAACAGCGGGCCGGACGGCGCGATGACGATCACCGGCACGGCCTCGTCGATGAGGGCGATGGGGCCATGCTTCATCTCGCCGGCGGCATAGCCCTCGGCATGGATGTAGCTGATTTCCTTGAGCTTGAGCGCGCCTTCCAGCGCCAGCGGATAATCCGTGCCCCGGCCGAGATAGAGCACGTCGCGCGCGGGCGCGATGAGCGGCGCCAGTGCCTGGATCGCCTCGTCCTGCGCGAGCGCCTGATTCATCGCGGCCGGCGCTTCCGCCAGATGGCCCACGATCGCCTTCTCGTCCTCCGGGGTCAGCCGCCCCTTCGCGCGCGCGAAATTCGCCGCCAGCGCAGCGAGCACGGCCAGCTGGCAAGTGAAGGCCTTGGTGGATGCGACGCCGATTTCCGGCCCCGCATGCGTGGGCAGCAGCAGGTCCGCCTCGCGCGCCATCGAGCTGGTCGGCACATTGACCACCACGGCGATCTTCTGCCCTTCGGCCCGGGCGTGGCGCAGCGCCGCCAGCGTATCGGCCGTCTCGCCGGACTGACTGATGAACAGCGCAAGGCCGCCATCCTCCATCACCGGCGCGCGGTAGCGGAACTCGCTCGCGACATCGAGGTCGACCGGTACGCGCGCGAACTGCTCGAACCAGTATTTCGCGACCATGCCCGCATAGAAGCTCGTGCCGCAGGCTACGATAGTAACGCGCCGGATCGCGGAGAGATCGAAATCCGGCACGGGCAGGGAGACCTGATCGTCGATGCGGCGCAGATAGCTGCGCAGCGTCTGCGCGACGACGATCGGCTGCTCGTAAATCTCCTTCTGCATGAAGTGGCGATGATTGCCCTTGTCGATCATCGCGCCGGACACGCCGGAGAGCGTGACGGGGCGCTCGACGGGGTTGTCATCGCGATCGAACACCTGCGCGCCCTCGCGCGTGACGACCACCCAGTCGCCTTCGTCCAGATAGGCAATCCGCTGCGTCAGCGGCGCCAGCGCCAGCGCGTCCGATCCCAGATAGGTCTCGCCATCGCCATGGCCCACGACCAGCGGCGAGCCCAGGCGCGCGCCGATCAGCAGCTCGGGATGGGCGCGGAAGAGGATGGCGAGCGCGAAGGCGCCGCGCAAGCGCGGCAGCACGCGTTTCACGGCTTCCTGCGGACTGGCCCCGGCTTCCACATGCTCGCTCAGCAGATGCGCGACGACTTCCGTGTCCGTCTCGCTGTGGAAGACGCGCCCCCGCGCAATCAGCTCGTCCCGCAAGCTCTTGAAATTCTCGATGATGCCGTTGTGGACCACTGCCACTTCCCCGGTGGCATGGGGATGGGCATTGCTGGTCGTCGGCGCGCCATGGGTGGCCCAGCGCGTATGCGCGATGCCGGTGGTGCCGGACAGCGGATCGTCCGCCAGCGCCCGCGCGAGATTGGCGAGCTTGCCTTCCGCGCGCCGCCGCTCGATCGTGCCGTCGACGACGGTCGCGATGCCGGCCGAATCATAGCCGCGATATTCAAGGCGCCGCAGCCCGTCGAGCAGCCGGTCGGCGACATCCTGCGCTCCTACGATCCCGATGATTCCGCACATCGCTCAAGCCTTCCGTCGTCTCAGATTGTGTAGGGTATCCGGATGCCCGGCATGTTGGCGGGGAAATCCTTGCTGTTGCGCGTCACGAGGATGCGTCCGCTGAGCTGGGCGGACGCCAGGATGATCGCCGCGGAAAGGTTCATCGATCCGCGCTGCTGGCGGAGCGAAGCCGCGCGCCGCCCCACTTCCTCATCCACTTCCGCTACCGCGAACATGTCGAGGAAGCGCTCGGTGTCCGCCTGCGCGCTTTCCGGGGCGCCGGCCATCACTTCGATCCAGCTGATCCGGCTGATCCACGGCCGCCGCGCCCGGCGCAGCTCGGCCCATGCCTGCGGCCGGTCATGCAGCGCATCGATCAGGATGTTGGTGTCGAAGTAGAATTCGCTCACGCGCGTTTCCCGCCGGGCGTGCCGTCGCTGCCGCCCCGGATGCGGCGCTCATGGTCGAGCCCGTCGACCGCCGAGCCATGGCGCGACCAGAGGCCGAAGAAACGCTCGATTCCCTGCTGCGACTGCTCGGCCCGGTAAGCGCTCACCGCTTCCCGGAGCATGGCGGCGCGGGACCGGCCCTGCTCGCCGGCGCGCTGATCCAGCCACTTGAGATCATCATCGGGAATGTCGGCCAGGAATCGCATGATATGGCGATATCATATCATGATATGATTGCAAGATGCTCCCGACCTCGCCGGCCCTGCCTGGCGTGAATCCGCCTGAGCAGAACGGGCTGCGTCGAAGATCCGGGAGATCGGTGCGGGCTCTCGCTACCCGCAGATTTGTTCGTCAGGCCAAAGCCTTGCAGGCGCTGTTGAAGACCATTTCGCGGATAGCCGGCAGATTCTCGATGGCATAGTCCGAGGCATCGTCGCTGCAGACGATTTCCACCCGCCCCCGGCAGAATCGCAGGTCGAGATCCTCGGGCTTGATGACCCGCCGCGACCCCACATCATAGAAACTCCAGACGCGCGGGCTGGTATAGTCCTGGGCATTCTGATCCACCACGAGCGCCAGCCGCCCGTTGGTCAGGCGCACCACCGAGCCGATCGGATACACGCCGACACTCTCGATGAACTGATCGAGCAGCGCTTCATCGAACTGACCTTCCATGCCGCGCATCAGTCCGAGCGCGGCATTGGGATCGACGCGCGGGCGATGCGGGCGGTCCGATGTGAGGGAATCATAGACGTCGCAGATCGCCGCCATGCGGCCGAACAGGCCGATTTCCTCACCGACCAGCCCATGCGGATACCCGCTGCCGTCATAGCGCTCATGATGCTCGAGGCAGACTCGCGTCACTTCCTCGGGCAATTCCCCGCCAAGCTCGAGGAATTCGTAGCCAAGCGTGGTATGAGTCTCCACGATGTTGCGCTGGGCGCTGCTCAGGTCGTCCAGGATCGTCGAGACATCGATGGGCAGGTGCCCCATGCCGACGTCCATGAGCAGGCCCGCCATGCCGGCATCCTTCACGCGCTGCTCGTCGAGCCCCATCTGCCGGCCCAGCGCGATCATCAGCGCGCTGACGGCAAGGCCGTGGGAATAGAGCGTGCTGTTCTCGCGGCGGATGCGCATGAGGCCATTGAAGGCATGCGGATTGCGCTGGATCGAGGCGAACAGATCCTCGATCACCGGTTCCACCTGCGCTTTGGACAGGGCCTTGCCGAGCCGCGCCTGCTCGAACACGCCGGAGAGGATGCGGCTGGCCTTCGCCACCACGGCGCGGGCATGGCCGACCTCGCGCGCCACGCTGAGCGCGGTGGCCGAGCGCAGGTCGAAGGGAATGACGTTCGATGCCGCGCGAAAGGCCTGCTGGCTCGCCTGCATCCGCTCCAGCCTCACCCGCTCCGCCACATGGTCCGCCGACGAGGATGCAGGGACCAGCGGGCGTCGGCGCCCGGCGGCTGGCGGCGGGGCGCCACCGACGTCCGCGCCCTTCTCGATATCGATGAGCACGCCCTCGACCTCGCTGGCACGAAGATCGGCCAGGACCTGCTCATCATCGAGGAGAAATTTCGTCCGCCAGAACGGGTGCTTGAGCCAACTTCCTTCCAGCTTGTGGATGAACATGCCGAGCTGAACTTCAGTCACGTCTATTCGCTTCAACATCAACCGCCCCTTGCCCCCGTCCGGCGGTGATTGTGCCAGTCCACTCTATACTGAAAGGATAAGGGCAATGGTTGCCAATATGTTGCTCATAGCGCAGGAGGCCGGGGCAGCGCCTTCACTTGGCGCGATCGCCGGGCTATGCGGCGGGACGTCGAGCATCCGGAGCGCAGCCATGTCGAAAGCCACGCGCGCCACACGGGCGCTGGAGAAGGCGGGTATCCCCTTCACGATCCACAGTTATGATTATGATCCGTCGGCCGATCGCATCGGTATCCAGGCCGCGCAGGCGCTGGGTGAGGATCCCTGCCGCGTTCTCAAGACATTGATGGCGATGGCTGATGGAAAACCGGCCTGCCTCATCCTGCCTTCCGATCGCGAGGCGTCGATGAAGAAGCTGGCAGCCGCGCTGGGCGCCAAGTCCGCGCAGATGATGAGCCCGGCCGACGCCGAGCGCATCGCCGGATACAAGGTGGGCGGGATCAGTCCGTTCGGCCAGATGCGCGTGGTGCCCACGGTGATCGAGGAAAGCGCGATGGCCGAGCCCCTCGTCTACATCAACGGCGGCCAGCGGGGCCTGCAGGTGCGGCTGGCGCCGGGCGATGCGGCAGCCCTGCTCCGCGCGAGGATCGCCCCGATCATCGCCTGAGCGGGCCTCGGCCCGGCGCGGCGCGGCGCCTCTGTCATTGGCCGCGCAGCATCATTTGGAAGAAACATTTCGCGTCATCTGGCGTTTGGGGCGGAGACCAAGGGAGATGCGATATGGCCAAGTTGCTCGACACCTTCACCATTGCCCGATCCACGGAAGGTTATCTGCTCCAGTTTGACGACGAGGACGGCGACACGCACGAATTCGCCATGAGCTACGATCAGCTCGAGCTGATCTCCGAGGAAATCGAGCGGCATCTCGATCACGACGAGGCAGACGCTCTGGCCACCGACGAGGAAGACGAGATCGGCGAACCCGACGCATGACGCTTCTTTCCTCCTGTTCCCGGCCGCCCCTGATATGGCTGGCGAGCCGGGCCATGGCATGCTGTTCGGCCCGGGCGCGGACCGGCACGGCTGACGGTCCGCACCATTGCCTTGCGAAAGGCCTGTCTTGAGATATTCTGGCGTCAGCATTGGACTGGGTGCCGTGACTGCTGCCATCGCCCCTCTTCTGGAGCGCCTGCGGACGCACGACGATATGAGTGCGGACGAGGAAGCGATGCTGCGCTGGGCGATCAGCGACATCCGCTCCGTCCGCGCCGGACATGCCACCATCCGGGAAGGAGAGGAGCTCAGTCACGCGATCGTCCTGCTCCAGGGCTTCATGTGCCGTCACAAGGATCTGAGCGAAGGCCGCAGGCAGATTACGGAAATTCACATCCCCGGCGATTTCGTGGACCTGCATGGGTTCACGCTCAAGAAGCTGTCGGACAGCGTCACGACTCTGACGCCTTGCCGGATCGGCATCGTCCCCCATGAGCGACTGCTCCGGATTACCGAAACCCATCCCCATCTCACGCGCCTGCTCTGGTTCACGACCAATCTGGACGCGGCCATCCATCGGGAATGGGTTCTCTCGCTCGGACGGCGTCCGGCAATCGAGCGCCTCGCCCATCTGTTCTGCGAGCTGCATTTCCGGCTGACTCTGGTCGGCCACGCCCCGCCGGAAACGCCCTTCCCCCTGCCGCTGACCCAGGCCGATCTTGCCGATTGCCTCGGGCTCACCAGCGTGCACGTCAATCGGGTCCTGCAGGAATTGCGGGACAGCGGCGCCGTCGAATTCCGCAAGCGGGAAGTGACGATCCGCGACCTTGGTGCGCTCCGCGCACTCGCCGAGTTCGATCCGGCCTATCTCCATCCCGAACGGCGGCCCCGCTAAGCACAGCAAGGAGGCCGGGCTGATCGGCTTCCGGCGCTAGGCCGGTGCGAGGCACGCAGCCTGGCGCAGCGCCGAGAGATCCGGGATGCGCAGCCAGCGGGACTGCAATTCGATCAGCGCGGCCGACCGCATGGACTGAAGGGTGCGATTGACATGAACCGGGGTCAGGCCCGTGAGATCGGCCATGTCCATCTGCGTCAGCGGCATGGCGCATTGCTGGCCATAAGTGAGACCGCTGCGACTGAGCCGCTCGAATATCTCGCACAGAAGATGCGCGATGCGCTCCAGCGCCGTGCGGCGCCCCAGCGTCACCAGCCAGTCGGACTGCCGGTCGAGCGCATGCGCCAGCGCGCTCCAGAGACGACGCTGCTGATCGAACGGACGATTGCCGATCGACGCGCAGGGGATGCACGAGGCGCGCACATTGGTGAGCGCCACGATCGGCTGGGCAGGGCGATGCCCCAGGACCCATTGCGGCTCGCAATAGTCACCCGGCAGGAAGAGCGCAGTAATCTGCCGTCGGCCGTCATTCAACAGACGGAAACGGCACGCCCATCCCTCCTCAATCCTGTAGACGAACTCCGGCCGGTCGGCCTCGCGAGCAAGATATTGGTGGGGTCTGAACTGAATATGATCGTCGGCGATAATGGCAAGATTGCCCATCAACAAATTCCTGTTTCGCCCCGAAACATGAGATTAGCTGATTCGACTGCCGTTGAATTCACATATGTTAGATTGTCTGCATTTCCGGGTCGAGGCGTGGCGCAGGCCCGCCGCTTTGTCAGGGAGCGACTGGAGAATCGGTGACGACAGCGCCCGGGTTCGGGTCTGCTGTTCGGGCCATCCGCAGGATCACGTGCAGTCCGTCCGCTTCCCAGCGCCGTTCGATCGCGCCGAGTTCACGCGCCGCAAGGTCGAGGAGTCGGCTGCCGAACCCCTTTTCCGCTGGCATCGAAGTGGCCGGACCGCCCAGTTCCAGCCAGCTGATCTCCGTCTCCTGTTCGCTGCCCCGGACGGAAAGCTCCACCCGGCCACCCGGAACGGACAGGCTTCCATATTTCGTGGCGTTCGTCGCCAGCTCATGGAACAGCAGGGCAAGCGACGTCACCAGCCTGTCCGGGACCGGCGCGTCATCGCCTGAGATCACGAGGCGCGGGGCGCCCGCATCGGTGCTTCCCTCGAACGGCGCGAGCGTGGCGGCAAGGACGGACCGAAGCGAATCAGGGCGTTTATCCCCTTCCCCGGATGCCGCGGACGGAAGCGTGAGGCTATGGGCGCGAGCGAGGGCGGCGAGGCGATCCGCGACCATTTTCGCCAGCGTATCGGCATCCTTGGTCGTGCGTGCGCTCAGCAGGAGAAGGCTGCTGGTGAGCGCATAGGCATTCTTGACCCGATGGTTCATCTCCGCGAGCAGCAGCGCCTGCGCCTCGGCATGGCGTCGCCGCTCGGAAATGTCGCGCGCGATCTTGGACGCACCCACGATCCGCCCGTCATTGTCCTTCACCGGCGAGATGGTCAGGGAAAGATCGAGGAGCTGCCCGTCCTTGCGGCGCCGCACGGTTTCATAGGAGCTGACTCGCTTTCCCGCGCGTATCGCCGCGAGGATCTCGTCTTCCTCGGTCCTGCGGTCCTCCGGGATGAGCATGAGGATCGGCTTGCCGATCGCTTCGCGCGCGGTGTAGCCGAAGAGGCCCGTCGCGCCGGCGTTCCAGCTGGTGATGATGCCGTCGAGCGTCTTGGAGATGATGGCGTCGTTCGAGCCGTCGACGAGCGCCGCGAGGTGGCGTGCGGCATGATCCGCCTCGTGTTTCTGTAACGCGAACCCGAGCTGGCGGGCAATGGTGAGCGCCAGTTCGCACTTGTCCCGGCCGAGCGTCCGCGCATCCCGGTAATAGACCATGAACTTGCCGATCACCCGGTTGTCGGGCGCCAGCGGGATGAAGCACAGGGCCCGGATGTCTTCCTTGCGGATGGCGGCAATGATCTCGGGCGATTCCCCGGACTGCGCGATATCTTCGATGCTGATGATCTCGGCATTGCGCGCCCCCGCTTCCCACGGGGAATGGCCATCCACGGCCTGCCGATAGCCTTGCGAAAGCCCCCGGCTGGCGACGAAGCGCATGACGCCCTCGTCGTTGAACCGGAGAATGGATGCGCGGTCCGTCTCCAGCCCGTCGCAGATGGCGGAGAGGGCGGCGTCATAGATCGCGTCCAGCGTCTTCGCCCGGTAGAGCTGGTCCGTATAGCGGTAGAGCAGGCTCAGGACGCCAGCGTCCTGCGGCAGTCCTTCTGCCGTCCGGTGCGACTGCACCGTCTCCTGCCTTGTTCCCATCAATTCACCTCACGACAGGCGCCCTGGCCTGTTTTCCGCCCGGTACGGGCAGTTAGCATAGGGCGTTCTGCCGCAAAGCGCGAGAGGCGTGATATTAACGCGGGTTAGCACCTTCGGTCTCCCGCCAGCGGCGATCCCCCGCACGCTCTTCTCCATCATTTATCGTTCGCTCAGCGAACCCGGCCACGCCGAACCAGATTGACGATCGCGAGCAGCACGATCGCACCGACCAGCGACACCAGGAAGCTGGTGAGCGTGAGCGGCGCATTGTTGATCGATCCGCCGGAGAAGATCAGTCCGCCAAGAAATGCACCGACGATACCGACGATGATGTTGAGGAAAATGCCCTGCTGAGCGTCCGTCCGCATGACGATGCTCGCCAGCCAGCCGATGATGCCGCCGACGATCAACCAAAGAATCAGTCCCATGAGCAACCTCCGTTGTCCCGCCGGCAAAGGGCCGGCTTCTTGGGAACGGCGCTGGCGAACATTGGTTTCGCCCCACCCTTCTGCGGGCGGGTCCGCGGGCGATCGCCGGCGAGGCCACGGCGTGACGGCGAAGCGCGGCGGGGGAACCTCGCAAAGCCCGCCACGTTTCATTCGCCACAAGCAGCCTGGGAGAGATCATCATGATCGCTATGAGGACAGCCCTTCTCGCATTGCCCCTTCTCGCCGTCGCGGCGTGCAACTCCAATGTCGAGCAGGATGTCGAAGGTACGGTGGACAGGGCCGAGAACGCCGCCACCAACACCATCGACAACGTGACCCAAAGCCTGACGCCCACCCCCTCGGGACAGGAATTCGCCAACACCGCCGCTCGCAGCGACGCTTTCGAGATCGCGGCGGCAAAGCTCGCGGCCACAAACGCCCAATCCGCCGAGGTCAAGGAGTTCGCCCAAAAGATGATCGAGGCGCATACGCAGTCGACCGCCAGGATCAAGGAAGCGGCCGGCGCCTCCCAGCCGCAGATCACGCCGGATGCCACGCTCAGCCGCGATCAGGAAGAAGACCTCAACGAACTCAAGGCTCTCAAGGGCGCGAAGTTCGACGAGGAGTATATCGACGGCCAGGTCGATGCGCATGAGGATGCACTGGCGCTCATGAGAAAATATGCGACGGACGGGACCGTGACGCCTCTGAAGGCAGCGGCTGGCGAGCTGGTGCCGGTGATCGAACAGCATCTGGCGCACGCCCGGCGTCTCGACCGGGATTAAGCCGCCGCAGCGTCTATTTTCCTGCCTGGATGGCCCGCCCTTCCCTTGATGGCGGGCCATTTCCTTTCGGGCGGACGAGACCGGCGATGACAGGGAAAGGACGGCAGATGATAACATAGCGCAAGTGCGGGAACGGCGATCGCGGGTGCGAGTTGTGGCTGTTGTCAACATCTCCCCGTCAACACCGTCCGCACAGGGTCAGAATGAACCAAGCAACTGCTCCGGCCGTCCGTTCGCGCGATCTGGCCATCGTTCTTGCCGGTGGCAGGGGATCCAGGCTTTACGACCTCACGGATGCGCAGGCCAAGCCCGCGTTGCCGGTCGGCCCGTCCTGCCGTCTGATCGACTTCACGCTCGCCAACGTCTCGAACTCGGCCATCGCGCAGGCCATGGTCCTGACGCAATATGCCCCGGAAACGCTGCGCAGCCATATCGAAGCGAGCTGGCAGAGCCGGCATCGTGGTGGCCCGCTGGGGATCGAACTGCTGGACGGAAGCGATTTCGGCGGCTTCAACGGCACCGCCGACGCGGTCGGCAAGGTGCGGGCGGCTATCGACGCCAAGGCGCCCGATCTCGTGGTCATCCTGGCCGGCGATCATCTGTACCAGATGGATTACCGCCCCTTCATGGACGCGCACCGCAGGAGCGGCGCCGGCGTGACGGTGGGCGCGGCGCATGTGCCTGTGGGAACCGCCCGCGAGTTCGGCATCATGCAGGTGGATGACGATGGCCGCATCGTCGATTTCTTCGAGAAGCCCGCCGCCGCCAGGTCATCTGCGGACCGGCCCGGCTTCGCGCTGGCCTCGATGGGCATTTACGTGTTCAGCTGGTCGCGGCTGAAAAGCCTGCTGGACCGGCTGGCGCCGCTCCATGAAGAGCTGGATTTCGGCAAGCATGTGCTCCCCCAAATGGTGGAAGGCCGGCTTGCGCATGCCTATACGCTGCCCGGTCGCGGAGACGCCGCGCCCCTGTGGCGCGACCTCGGCACGATCGATGCCTATCATCGCGTCCATAGCGAAATGGCGGCCGGGACCCTGCCGCTCGATCCGAGCTGGCCCGTTCCGCTCGACGTCGCTGCCACGCCGGTTCTCGATCCCTCCCGGATTCACGCGCGCGACAGCATTTCGGTGTTCAGCTGGACGGGGTCTTCCATCGCGCACGGCGCGCTCATTGGCGCAGGCTCGCGCCTCGATAATGTCGTCGTGCTGCCGGGCGCGAGGATCGGCCGGAACGTCACGATCCATGATGCGATCGTGACGCAGGACGCGGTCCTCCCCGACGGGTTCGAACTGGACCGCGCCCTGCGTGCACCCGGCCGATGGTGCACCATTTCCGAGGGCGGCATTCACGTCCTCTCGGCACGCGCTCTGGCCAATCTTGCGCGGCTGGACGGCTCTGCCCTGCATGCCCGGCCCCTGCTTGCATCCACCGATCGCAGCCGGACCGAGGCCCCGGCCCTCCGGCTGCTCGCGAACGGCCGCCGATGAGAAGAGAGAGAGAAAGACTTCAAATTTCAGGAGGACCAATGACTTTTGCCTTCGCGAAGCCCGACAGACTGCATCACGAGCTGGGGGCCGAATTCACGGGCGAAGGCACACATTTCGCCGTCTTCTCCGAGAATGCGGAAGCCATCGAACTCTGCCTGTTCTCCCCGGACGGCTCGGAAGAACTCCAGCGGCTGGAATTGCCGCATCGCGAGGGCTCGATCCTGTCGGGCTATCTGCCCGGCGTCCGGCCCGGGCAGCTCTATGGCTATCGCGCCCATGGCGCTTATGCCCCGGAGGAAGGCCACCGGTTCAATCCCAACAAGCTGCTGCTCGATCCCTATGCCCGTCAAGTCGCCGGCCAGATCCGCTGGGACGATGCGCTCTGGGGCTATGATCTGCAAAGCGGCGACGATCTCACGTTCGATGAGCGCGATTCAGCGGCCTTCATGGTCAAGAGCGTCGTGCAGGACCCGGACTTCGACTGGGAGGATGACAAGGCGATCCGCCGTCCTTGGACCGAATCCGTCATCTATGAAGCGCATGTACGGGGGCTCACCATGGTCCACCCGGATGTTCCCGAGGAACTGCGCGGCACCTATGCCGGCATGGTCAGCGACCCCATCCTCGACCATCTGCGCAAACTCGGCGTGACCGCGATCGAGCTGCTGCCCTGCCAGTTCTTCCTCGATGATCGCGCGCTCGTCGACCGGGGCCTGTCAAATTACTGGGGCTACCAGACGCTTGGCTATTTCGCGCCGGAGCCGCGCTTCCTCCAGCAGCGCGACGGCGCGCCTTCGGCGATCCGCCAGTTCAAGAACATGGTCAAGCGCTTCCACCGGGCCGGCATCGAGGTCATCATGGATGTGGTCTACAACCACACGGCCGAGGGGTCGGAGCGCGGCCCGACGCTGTGCTTCCGGGGGCTCGACAACGCGGCTTATTATGCCCTCTCCCCCGAGAACCCGCGTTATTCCTTCGACCAGACGGGGACGGGCAACACCCTCTCGGTGGCCCATCCCATGGTGCTGCGCATGGTGCTCGATTCCCTGCGCTACTGGGTGCAGGTGATGCATGTCGACGGCTTCCGCTTCGACCTCGCATCCACGCTGGGGCGCCAGGCCGCCGGCTTCGACCGGGAAGGCACATTCTTCGGCGCCATCCGGCAGGACCCGATCCTTGCCGGCGTGAAGCTGATCGCGGAGCCATGGGACGTTGGCGAAGGCGGCTATCAGGTGGGCGGCTTCCCCCATCCCTTCCGGGAATGGAACGACAAGTTCCGCGATACGGTCCGCGGCTTCTGGCGCGGCGATGAAGGGATGGTGGGTGATCTTGCCGGCAATCTGCTCGGTTCCCCCGTCCAGTTCAATCATTCCGACCGGGGCGCGACCTCGTCCATCAACTTCCTCGCCGCCCATGACGGCTTCACGCTCATGGACACCGTCTCGTTCAACGATCGCCACAACGAGGCCAATGGCGAGGACGGGGCGGACGGGCACGACAACAATGTGTCGGACAATATGGGCGCCGAAGGCGAAACCGAGGACGAGGCGATCATCGCCGCGCGCGCCCGCCGGCGCCGCGCCATGATCGCGACGCTGTTCCTCAGCCAGGGCGTTCCCATGCTGCTGGCCGGTGACGAGATCGGCCATTCGCAGGGCGGCAACAACAACGTCTACTGCCAGGACAACGAGACCGCCTGGATCGACTGGACAAGGCGCGATGACGCCTTCCTCGACTTCGTCGCCAAGATGATCGCTTTCCGCCGCGACCACCCCGTTCTTTCGCAGGACATGTTCCTGCTGGGCGAAAGCACGGAGGAGCACAGGATCGAGATCGCCTGGCATCAGCCGGACGGCCGGGAGATGGACGAGGAACTCTGGGGGCAGGCCGGGTTGCGGGTCCTTGGCCTGTTCGTCGACCATTCCGCACGGGCGCCCTTCGTCGAGAACGAGAATATCAGCGCGCTCTTCATCGTCCTCAATGCCGGGGATGGGCTCGACTTCACCTTGCCCACGCCCAATGGCGTCACGGGCTGGGTCCGCGTCGTCGATACCGCGCGGGACGAAGCCTTCGCGCCGGAGCCCTGCCCCGGGGACACGGTCGCGATCGAGCCGGCCAGCGTCTGCGTCTTCGCGCCGGCCCAGCCATGAGCACGCATGCCCTCCCCCGCTCCTGGGGCGCCGAACCCGCTGCGGATGGTCAGTGGCGGTTCGCCTTGTGGGCCCCCGACGCCCGGGAGATCACCGTCGAAGTGGATGGCGTGGCGACGCCCATGATGCGCAAGGACGATGGCTGGGCCAGCGTCACCACTGCGGCGCGGGCGGGCCAGACCTATCTGTTCGGGGTCGACGGCCAGCTTTATCCGGATCCCGCCGCGCGCGCGCAGGCAGGCGATGTCCATGGCCCGTCCCGCCTCGTCGATCCGACGGCCTTCAAATGGACGGCCGAGTGGCAGGGCGTGCCCTGGCATCAGGCCGTCATCTACGAGCTACACGTCGGCACCTTCACGCCGGAAGGCACATTCGACGCAGCACGGCACGGGCTGGCACGCCTCAAGTCGCTTGGCGTCACGGTGATCGAGCTGATGCCGCTCGCCCAGTTCGAAGGGCAGCGCGGCTGGGGCTATGACGGTGTCCTGCCTTATGCGCCGCACAATGCTTATGGCAGCCCGGAGGATCTCAAGCATTTCGTGGAGGCAGCGCACCGGCTCGGCCTCGCTGTCATGCTGGACGTGGTCTACAATCATTTCGGGCCGGCCGGCAATTATCTGGCGGCCTGGTGCCCGCGCTTCTTCCATTCCTCGCGCACGTCCCCCTGGGGGCAGGGCATCGCTTATGAGGAGCCCGCCGTCCGCGCGTTCTTCATCGAGAACGCGCTCTACTGGCTCGAGGAATTCCAGCTCGATGGCCTACGGCTCGACGCCGTCCATGCGATGGACGACGAATCCGACTCCCACATCCTCGACGATATCGGCCGCGCGATCCGGGCGCGCGAATGGGGTCGGCCCATCCATCTGGTGACCGAGGACGAGCGCAATCTCACGCGTTATTTTCACGATGACGCCCCGTTCGACGGGACCTGGAACGACGACTGGCACCATGCCGTGCATTGCCTGCTGACCGGGGAGAGCGAGAGCTATTACGCGCCTTTCGCCGTCGATCCGCTGGCCGACATCGAGACGGCGTTGCGCGACGGCTATGTCGAACAGGGCCAGACGCGACCCGGGAGCGAAAAGCCGAGAGGCGAACCTTCGTCCGATCTGCCGCGCAGCGCTTTCATCAATTTCCTGGGCAATCATGACCAGGTCGGCAATCGCGCGGAAGGCGAGCGGCTCCATCATCTCGTGAGCGATGAGAGCGCGCTGCGAGTGGTGACGGCGTTGACGCTCCTTTCCCCCTGCACGCCGATGCTGTTCATGGGCGACGAGTTCCTGACCGACGCGCCTTTCCTCTTCTTCACCGATTTCGAGGGCGAGCTGGCCGAGGCGGTGCGGTCCGGCCGGGCCCGGGAATTCGAGCGCTTCAGTGCCTTCGCCGGCACCGTGCCCGATCCCAACGCGCCCGAGACCGCGCTGCGCTCACAGATCGGTCGTCCCGAGTCCGAGCGGCAGCTGCGCCACGAGGCCTTCGTGCGCGATGTGCTCGCGCTGCGCGAAATCCATGTCCAGCCGCTGCTCGCCGCCCCTACCCCCACCCCCGCCGCCGCCGTGACGATGGCGCGGGAAGGCGCCCGGTTCGATGTCGCCTGGGCGTTCGGGCCGGGGCGCCTGCTTTTGCGCTTCTCCCTCGGCGATGGCGCGATCGAACCACCCCTCGATCCCTTCTTCGTCGAAGCACAACCCGACAGCCGCTTTTCCATCGCGGCTGCCGTCAGAATGGAATGAGACGCGCTATGGCTCATCGCGCTGCCCCCGGCCTTGTCGCCACTTACCGCGTCCAGCTTCGCAACGGCGTGGACCTCGACGCGGTGCGCGCCCGCATCCCCTGGCTCCGGACGCTGGGCATCAGTCACCTCTACCTCTCGCCGCTCTTCACGGCCGCGACCGGCTCGACGCACGGCTATGACGTGGTCGATCCCAACGAAGTCGATCCGGTGCTGGGCGGCGAGGAGGCTTTCGAGAGGCTCGCCCACGCGGCCCGGGATGCCGACATGGGTCTGGTGCTCGACATCGTGCCCAACCACATGGTGCTGTCGCCCGAGAATCCCTATCTCGCGGACGTCATGCGGGAAGGTCCCGCGAGCCGCTACGCCGCCATGTTCGACATCGACTGGCGCAGGGGGCCCCTGCATTTCGCCGTGCTGGACGGGTCGCCGGCGGACCTGCTCTCGGCAGGCGACATCTCGCTTGCCGGGGATGCGGATGCGCCCGCGCTGCGCATCTACGATCAGCATTACCCCCTGCGCGAGGGCTCCCTGTCCGCGCTCCCGCCGGACGAAGCGCTCACCGGCGAGAGCCTCCGGCAATTGCTGGACCGGCAGCACTGGAGCGTGGGACATTGGCGCACCAGCGCGGACGCCATCACCCATCGCCGCTTCTTCAACATCAGCAGCCTGATCGGGGTCCGTCAGGAAGACCCCGACGTGTTCGACTTCACCCATCGCTGGATCATCCGGCACGTGCAGGCCGGCCACATTCAGGGCCTGCGGGTCGACCATATCGATGGCCTTGCCCGTCCCGGGGCTTATCTGCGCCGCCTCAGGGATGCGGTCGGGGTCCTGCCGATCTGGGTGGAGAAGATCGTCAAGGAAGGCGAGGCCATGCCCGCCGGCTGGCCCGTGGAGGGTATGAGCGGCTATGAATTCATGGCGCCGGTCACGCAGCTTCTGACCGCGCCGGAAGGACTGCAGGCGCTTCGTGAAGCCGCGAATGGCTGCCTCCCCGGCGACACCGGGGCCGAAGTGCGGACCGTGCGGGCACAATTGCTGGAGCATGTCTTCGGGCCCGAGCTGGACCGCGTGAGCCATGCGGCATCGCAGGCCCTTGCCGCCTCGCTTCCCGCCGCGCAGGCGGTGCGGGCCGCCATTGCGCAGCTTGCTCTCCACTGGCCGGTCTATCGCTCCTACGCTGCCGACGCGCTGCCGCCGGGTGCCCGACTGGCAGGCGCGCTGGAAGCCGCCCGGGCGGACCGCTTGCCGAGCGAAGCGCTCGGACCGGTGTTCAACCTGCTTTCGGCGCCCGACGATCCGCAGGCCCGCACCTTCGCCGCGCGCTTCGAACAGCTGACCGGTGCCCTCACCGCGAAATCGGAGGAAGACACGGTGTTCTTCCGCTCGGTCGCCTATCTCCCCTTTTGCGAGGTGGGCGCCGAACCGGATCTCCAGCCGATCGACGCCGCTGGGTTCGAGCAGTGCATGGCTGCCCGCGCGCAGGAAACGCCCTGCGCCCTGACCGGACTCTCCACCCATGACACCAAGCGCTCGGCGGATGCGCGCGCGGCCATTATCGCACTCACTTATCTGCCCGCGCTCGGCGAACGGCTGTACGCGCGCGGGCGCGCGCTCGCGGCCGAGCGCGCTCTCCCGGATCGCTGGGGCATCTATGCCGCGCAGGTCGCGCTCATGATGTACCGGGAACCGGACAGGGATGCGCGCAGTGCCGACCATCTGGCGAAGGCCATGCGGGAAGCGAAGGACAACTCCAGCCACGAAGATCCCGCGATCGAGACGGAGGAACGCGCCGCGGCGGTCACGACTCGTCTCATGCAGGAACTCGCCGATCATCTCGTCTGGTCGGCCGAGGAGCGGCAGGCCTTCGAGGCGATCCATGGCGATCTCGTGCTCGCGCAGACGGCCCTGCAACTGACCGCCCCGGGCATCCCGGACATCTATCAGGGCACCGAGCTGACGAGCATTGCGCTCACCGATCCCGACAATCGCCGGCAGGTCGACTGGGACGCGATGGACGCGCGCGCGGACATGGACGCGCGCGATGTCCGGAAGCTGGACCTGACCCGCGACCTGCTCGCCCGTCGACGCCAGCAGCCCGAGCTGTTCGCAATGGGACGCTACACGCTCACTGCGGGCGACGATGCGCTCTACGTCCGGCGGGACTGGCAGGAGCAGAGCTTCACCATGGCCATCGAACTGCCCCGCCGGATGCGCCCGAAAGCACCGGAAACCCAACGCTCCGGCAGCGGTTCTCTAGATGTCCCCCTTGCGACGGAGCAATCGACATGAAGATCAGTGATGCTTTCGCCCGGCCCAAGGCCGCTCCCTCTCCAGCCGTACTGGTAGGCTTCGCTGCGATCGGCATGGCCGCGGGGCTTGCCGCCAATTTCGGCCGCAAGCTCCTTGTCCAGGGCCCCAGCCTGCTGCGACGGGACTGGCAGAAAGCGCTGCAGACCGAGCACCGCACCGTGTTCCGGCTGCTCGATGCGCTCGAGGCGACGGAAGAGACCCAGAAAGCGAAACGCTCCATGCTGCTCACGCAGATCAAGCATCTGCTGGGCAAGCACGCCTTCGAGGAAGAGAATGTCATCTATCCCGCCATGCGGGATCATGGGCTGGCCGAGGAAGCGGAACAACTCATCACCGATCATGGCGACGTGAAGCACGCCCTGTTCGAGCTCGAGATGATGGCGCCCAATGCGCCGCGTTTCCTCTCCAAGGTCGGCGAGCTGCGTTCGGCGCTCGAAACCCATATCGCGGAGGAAGAGGAAACGCTGTTCCCCGCCCTCGCCGCTGCCCTCTCGGATGCCGATGGCGCCCGGCTCACCGCGAGCATGAACAAGGAAGGGTTGAAGCTCGCCTGATGGCGGGCAGGCTGCGCGCCTGGTTTGATGACCTACTACCGATGGAAGCCAGGCTCGTCGCAGAGCTTCCATCGGGGGACGGATGGCAGTTCGACCCCTCGCTGGTCGTCGAGGTCCGCTACGATCAGGTGACCGGGGGGCGATTCCGCCACGGCACGCGGCTGTTGCGCTGGCGGCCGGACAAAGCGCCGGAACAATGCACGAGCGACCAGCTGGAACAGCCGCTCTCACCGGCCCAGCTGGACAGCCTGATCCAGAATCGGCCGGAATAAGCGCCAGCCCTCCGCCCGGCCTTCGGCCCGCAGGCCGACGGGGCGAGGCAGCAAAGCCCCGCCCCACGCGGTTCAGGCGGCCGGCGTGGTCGCTGTCCTGGTCTTGCCGGGGCCGGCCGTGGCCGTGTCTGTGCCGGCATAGCTGTCCACCTTGGACTTCGCCTTGGCGATATAGGGATCGAGCCGCCCTTCATCATAGAGCTTCTTACCCCATACACCCAGCGCGGCACCGACGAGCAATCGCTTGATCATTCTCAGTCTCCTTGAATTGCCCCAGCGTAACGATGGATGAGGCTCCACGTTCCCGGCCATGTCGACCGCACATGCAGGACTTAATCTCGATCAAGGCTCTTGCGGCTTGTCGCATCCAAACTGCGCGCGGCGCGTTAGGCGTTGTGCCGACCGGCAAGTGAAGGAGGATCATGAATGAGCGAAGATCGGGACCAGACGATCAAGGATCGTGCCTATGCCATATGGGAAGCGGAGGGCCGCCCGGAGGGCCGTTCGCAGGACCACTGGTTGCGCGCGGAACAGGAACTGGACGGTGATGCCGCCCCATCGATCGATGCGGCTCAGCAGGCCGTAGCCGAGCAGCCGGAGACGGCCCCGGAGACCTCGGAGGCTGTCCCGGCGGCAGCGCCACGGCGCGCCGGACGCCCGAAGAAGAAGGCGCCCGTCGCCTGACAAACACGGCAGGCGGCATGCGGGTCGAACCCGATCTGGACAGGCTCGCGGCCGCTCTGGGCATATCAAGCCGATGGACCGACGCCGAAGGGCGGCCGGCCGAGGTCGCCCCTGACGACCTCGTCGCCGTGCTCGGCGCGCTCGGTTATCCCGCCGGGACGTCTGCGGACCGGGCGCACAGCCTCGCCAGATGCGATGACGAGCAGTGCCTGCCCCCGCGCTTCCTCAGCGGCGATGCCGGGCACCCCATCCCCCTTCCGGCAGGGCTCGCCCGGCGGGAACAGGCCGAGCTGATCCTGGAGGATGGGGAATCGCTCGCGTTGTCCATTCGCGGCGGCAGCCTGCCGCCCATCGCACGGACCGGCTATCACCGGCTGCATGTCGGTGGCCACGAAATGGTTCTCGCCATCGCGCCGGCACGGTGCCGCCTGCCCCATCGAGGCTGGGGCTCTTCCGTGCAGATACCGGCCCTGCGGGGTTCGGGCGCGTTCGGAACGCTGGATGATCTGGCGGAAGCGGCGCACCTCTTCGGAGAGCGCGGCGCCGCCTTCCTCGCGATCAGCCCGGTCCATGCCCTCATTCCGGGACGCACGGAGCATTACAGCCCCTATGCGCCGTCCAGCCGCCGTTTTCTCAACAGCGCGCTGGCGCCACTCGGCCTGCAGGAAACCGTCAACGCCTCGGCGCTGATCGACTGGTCCACCGCCCTCCCCGCCGCGCTCGATGCGCTGGAGCGCAGCTATGCCGGCCTGACCGCGCCGCAGCGCCGCGACCTGCATGACTGGGCGGCGGGGGAAGGCGAAGCGCTGTACCGGCACGCCACCTTCGATGCCCTGCATCTTTCCCCGCTGCTCCGCGCGCGCTGGTCGGATGATCTGCGGACCGCCGCGGAAGACCCGCTCCGCGCGTTCATCGCCGCGCATCCCGACGCGCTCGGCGTCCATCTTCTCGGCCAGCGCCTCGCCGCCCAGGCGCTTGCCCGCGCGCAAGCCTCGGCCCGCGCGTCCGGCATGGGGATCGGCCTGATCGCCGATCTGGCCGTCGGCGTCGATCCCCGGGGCAGCGATGTCTGGGCCAATCCCTCGGCCTATCTCCAGAAGCTGACGATCGGCGCGCCGCCCGATCCGCTGGGACCGACGGGACAGAATTGGGGCCTCACCACCTTCTCGCCGCGCGCCCTGGCGGACCAGGCATTCGAGCCCTGGATCGCCATGATCCGCGCGGCCCTTCGCCATTGCGGCGGCGTGCGCATAGACCATGCCTTCGGGTTGCAGCGGCTGTGGGTCATCCCCGAGGGCCGCCCCAGCAGCGCCGGCGCCTATCTGGCCTGCCCCTTCGAGGACATGCTGCGCATCATCGCCCTGGAGAGCCAGCGGCACGAGGCGATCATCGTCGCCGAGGATCTGGGCACCATCCCCGCCGGCTTCCGCGAGCGGGCGAATGACAAGGGCATGCTCGGCATGCGCGTCCTCCCCTTCGAGCGGGAGAGCGATGGCCGCTTCCTGCCCCCCGACGCTTACGACGCGCAGAGCGTCGCCATGACCGGAACGCACGATACGGCCACGCTCGCCGGCTGGTGGAGCGGCCACGATCTCGAATGGACCGCGCGCCTTCACGAGGCGTTCGACCTGGCTTCTGCGCAGGCGCTCCGGGCACGCGACCGAACCCTGCTCTGGCAGGCGATCGGCACCGGGCCCCTCCCCCCGCGCACGGACTCCTCACGCGTCGTCGACGCCGCGGTGGACCATATCTCCCGCACGCGCTCGGTGCTCGCCATGGTTTCGCTGGAAGACCTGATCGGCGCCGAGGATCAGGTGAACATCCCGGGCACCACCGACGAACACCCGAACTGGCAACGCCGCCTGCCCGCGCCGCTCGCACAGCTCCTCCACCGCCCGGACGTTACACGCCGCCTCCACGCCCTCGACGCGCGATCGGGGCGGCGCGAGGGGACTGGCAAGGGGGTGGATCCGCCCCCCAATGTTACTTAAGCTGTGCGCAGGGGATGGCCGAATCACGTCGATCTCGTCAGGCCCGCCTGCAGTTTCTTGGCCACTTCCTCAGGCATCTCATCTAGGTCGTAGCCTCATAAGCACCGAGCCACAGAAGCATTGACGCAAGTTGGACAATGGCGAGGAAGTTTTCGGCGAGTTTGCCGTACCGCGTGGCGACGCGACGGAAGTGCTTCAGTTTGGAGAAGAAGCGCTCGATCAGATTACGCTCGCGGTAGAGCCGCTTGCTGAAGCAGGGTTTCCAATTCCGATTGAATTCGGCCGAGACGTTAGGCGTGGCTCCTTGCCCTTCAATTAGCGCACGGATGCGGTCGGCATCGTAGGCTTTGTCGGCAAGCACGATGGTGTGCGGACCAAGATGATCCCGCGACCTGCCCGGCGTGCGCCTGTCCTGCTGTCAGGCCGAGCCGGATCGGGAGCCCCTGCGCATCGACAAGCGGGTGGATTTTGTTCTTAACTCCGCCTCGGGAGCGACCGGGACAATAGCTCGATCCCTTTTTGCCGTCACGCCTGCTGTTAGGCGCGAGCGGAGGTGCTGTCGATCATCTGGATATCGCCGTCATGGGCGGCGGTGGTGGCATCGATCATTCGATCTCATATGCCTGCCTTCCGCCACCGCACGAAGCGGTTTTAGCAGGTCGTGCGCGGCGTCGCTGTCACGCGCCCGTGTCAGCCGAGAGCTTACGCGATCATCGTGGCTCGCGGCAAGGGCCTCATGATCGTCAGCGATAACGGCACTGATCTTACGAGCCTGGCGACCCTGCGATGGACTCAGGACCGCCGCATCGAGTGGCATTACATCGCGCCCGGCAAACCGCAGCAGAACGGCTATGTGGAGAGCTCTAATGGTCGCTTGCGCGAAGAACGCCTCAATGAAACGCTGTTCGCATCGCTCAGCCATGCCGCCCGATCGGTACTGAGGAGCTGGCGCGACGATTACAACCATGCGCGTCCGCATAGCGGGATAGGCGGGCTGACGCCCGCCGATGCTGCCAAGCGGCTTGTGGAACCCCGCTCGGATGGGCACCATGACAACGCCGGCCCCTACTTATGAGTGGAGGAACTTCGGGGAGCATGTCACCACGGCTCGTCCGTGATCCGACACCATTCTCTGGACCACCCCGGGGTAGAGTTTTCCGGGATCAGATCAGCCTAAAGTTTGCACCAATGGCGCCCGCCGGGGCAAATGCGGCCCTTCGACATGCGCGTAGATGCGCCCTTCCAGCCACGCCGCCCTGACTTCCTGTCGCATTCGTGTTATGGGATTGTCGCTCCCCTTACAGACGGCGATGAGACGTCCATCTTGGCTAACGAAACAGTCGTTGACGATTGGACGTCCGCGGGTCATGGGGACGATCTCGCCGCCAAAATATCGTCTGGCATCATAAGATATCGCCAAGCCCCGCCCCAGCCGCTCTGCCCCGGTCACAGCCGTTGGTATCGCGCCATAATCCCCGCCACGCACGCCTTCGACAATCTGATCGATGAGCTGCTCGAATTCGGCCCGTCCGGGCTCAGCGTGAAGCAAGCTGGTGTCAATCGACCATGAGGCCCCATCCTCCACCTCGGCGCTGCGAAAGCACGTCAACTGCTTGCCATAAGCAACGCCGATCGGACTTACCATCCGGAGCCACGGATCAACGTAGAGCCCGCCCAATGCATAGAGGAGGCAATAGCGCCCCAGTTCCGATCGGTTCATAAATTGGGGCAGACAGTCATATGCCCAGACGACATCGGCATTGAAGCGAGACGCGATAAACTCGCGCAGGCTAGCTTCGGTCCAGACCATCTGCCGCGCCCCATCATGCAAGGCTGCCGCAAGACGGATGTTCTCCGCAATTTCGCTCTCATCCGCCAAAGCCAAGACGGCGGGATGATAGGCTATATGATGAATGTGACTGACGGGCTGCACTGTCACGCTTCTCGCTTCGGGGGCGTGAACACCACTTGCTTCGGTTTCCGTCAGTGTCACATCGGAATCGTGCTGAGAAACACCGCGAACCATCAGACGTTTGAAGAGACCGTGAAAGGCATGACCGACGCGGATATGGACGTCGACGGTCATTGCCTCGTCGAGCGTGAATGCGACGCCGACGTCGCCGCAGTCATCCGGCAACACGGCCTTGCCCCTCACGATCTGACGGGTTCCGCCATCGCTATCGACTGCCAAGCCGATAGCGCCCGGCCGATCCTTCACGAGGAATCGGGCGGTGATCCTGTACTGCCCGCGCGGTAAGGCAATCTTACGAATGCTTATCCCTCGCTCTTTGCCCTGCGTGCCCAGAACGATACCCGCAATGTCGCGCGGTTCCGCCGTCTCCACGGCAGGGTTATCATGCGCGAACAGTAGGAGACCTTCGCCGTAGATTTCCCGACGGCTCCACATCTCACCATAGACGTTTGTCTTCTGCAGGCCGAGTTCCGAGAGGCATCCCCCATTGCCCTGCAACCTCGCCGCGACCAATGTGCCGTCCCGATCGACATAATTGGCACGGTTCAACCCGCCTTCGACCGGCAGATTGATCGCATCGCCGATCTGGTAGCTGCTCGCCTGGCCGACTGCAGCCATAGCGCGGCCAAAGAGGATAGGGCCAGTTGGCGCAAGGGAACTGACTCCATATTCCCGATTACGGATGTTCTCCAGTACGAGATCTATCGCGAGTCGTAATTCTGGTTGCCCCGGTGAGGCATAGATCAAGGTGTTCTGGAGCATCCACACGGCGCCATGGAGAGGCTTATGCTCGCGGAAGCAGGCGATCGTCTTTCCTTCCGCAATCCGCCACCGCGAAAGAAAACGATTGGAGAGGTCGCTGTAGAGTCCTCCAAAAACATACAAAAGACAGTATCGTCCCAAGTCGGCCTTGAGCGCGTAGGCCTGCAGGATGTCGAAACCCTCGACCACGGCTGGCTCGAAATGCGCTGCGATAAATTGCCGCAGATCATCCGCCCCCCACAGGCGATACTCAGCTTCCGGATAGAACCTACGGAGCGAGTCCCGATTGCGCTGCACGATGTCTGGCAGTTCATCAGGTATCCGGTCCTCGTCGTTAATCAGAATTTGATGGATATGATGGATTTCGATCTCGCCGGGCCCAGCTTGCGTCTCTGCCGGGCACAAGCCGGCTGATTGGGTCACGGCTTCTCGGCGTCCGGCCGCTCTTTCCAACGATAGCGCGCGCAGGCTTTCCATCGAAGGGCTAGAGCTTGTGCGGACCGCCTGTTCAGTCAGACGGAGCAAGGCACGGTCTGGCTCCTGCGCATGAACGCCCGATGGAGCCTGGTCCCACAGCGCCAACTGATTAGTCAATCGTCCCAACTCATTAGACAGTCGCGCCACACGGATCGACACGGGATCCGCCCCATCTTCGGGTGCTGCGAGATAGGCCGACAAGCCCTCTAGACTGCCGATCTGATCCTGTTCGGTTAATGACCTTCGCAGCGCTGATAAGAAGGCGTGCCGGGACTGCCCTTGACGGAGGGCCGCCAGATCGCGGTCCATGCGCCCCGCCTCCACGGCGTGGCCAAGCAAAATGCGATAGGACATGTCGATGAATGACGGGGTGTTAAGTTGCAGCAAATCGTCGACATGGCGAATGCTGCCGAGGGGATCATGAGGCGGCGGCCCGCCCACTTCAGGGGCGAGGAAGCGCTGCAGCCGCCCGATTGTCGTCTCCATCTGCTGCAAGCGAACGATATCGCTGGGCTGGCCGGCCGCCAGAACCGCCTTTCCCAACCGCCCGCCATGCTTCCGCCCTTCAGCGGAACTGGCCAGTTCGCGAAGCAGCCTCAGTTTATCCTCGCCCTTGCGAATGCGACGCAGATAAATGGAAAGTCCGCCTGAATCGACCTCCCTTCCCAACAACGCCCAATAAGCCAAGCGCACGAATACCTCGTCGTCGAAGCTCAACAGCGTTTCCAGATCACGAGGCGGATTGACGTCAGCAATCGCCTCGCCCAGCATCGCATGCCGGATGATGGAGTGGAACGGGTGCAGCTCATCGAAATGATCGGAGCGTGCGCGTGCGCCCCGAGCTTGTCTATCAAAATAGACGGCCCGAATGAGTCGGTCATGGATCGCGATGTCATAGAGGCTGACATAATTCACGGGGGCGTCGTGGATGAATACTTCGACAGACGTGCCGATTTCCTGCTCTATCCATTCGGTGAGATTCGAGACAAAGGTGGCGATATCGTCGATATCGGGAACGGCCGGCGCATCGGAGATCGGATCTAGTCCCAAATCTTCTGCCCGTGCTATTGCGGCACATAGTTGGGAGCGCACAGTCGCATCAGTATACCCCTCCAGGACATACTGCTGTAAGGCGATCACACGCTGCCTGATGGATGGCTCCATGGCTGCAATGACACAAGCGGCAAACCGATGAAGTGAAAATTCACTTGATGCGAAAGGGTGGCCTTTCAGCAGATCCGCCATGGCGCTCGTCGACCAGGCAATAACTGGCACATGGCTTCGCATGGCCTCGAACACCGGCATGCCAAAACCCTCATGCTCCGACATGCAGATGAAGGCGTCACAGGATGCATATAGTTCCGCCAGATCAGCGTCGGAAACGAGTCCTAGAAAAACAGTTTCGACACCCAGCCTCACCCCAATGTCGGTCAGCTCTAACCAATAGTTCTGGAGACGCGCTTCAAGTGCTCCGGCAAACAGCACGCGGACCGGACGCTCGCAAAAGCGCTGCACGACCGCGGCAACTGAAAGGATGTGTCGATGTCCTTTGTGCTGCACCACCCGTCCTACGAACAGGAGTTCGATCGGGCGGTCAGCCGACTGCGGCAGGGCGGCCCGATTGTCGCGGCGATCCTTCAGGAGAAAAGTGCTGGCAGGAAACACGGTATTTATCAACGAATCCAGCCCACCCAATGCATGGAGCTGTCGGCGTGTAAACTCAGAGTTGACCATAAATCGCACACTTCCCGCGTGCGCGAACCGGGAGATAATGTCGTAACCCCGATTGCAGTCGGCAGCGAAATCTACATTGTCCCGGATATAGAACCATGGCGGCGTGTTGTTGTGCCAGCGAATTACGGCATTGCGCGCCGTTTCGCGTAGAAATTCGTCAATCTCTGTCCAGCCATCGCAGAAATGATAAATGATGCAGGCGTCGGGATATGCCGCAACGGCCTCCCAAAAATCCTTCATCGGCTCGATGTCTATATCGCAATGAATTCTTCTGTCGAATACTTCTGAAAAAATCCGAACGCCGCCATCCGTAGGATACAATTCTCTAATTGTCTTATACTGGTATATACAGTCATATCCAACGGAATCGCTCACCTGCGCCAAATTTTGCACGACAAAGGCGAATTTCATGAAAATCCCTCAATAGAAAATCTTTCGACAAATTCATCTTATATTTAAGGAAAGCAACAACACCTCAGTCACCGTTATTCACCATATCTGCGCCTGATCATTATATTTTACGCCACTGCGATCGGCGTGTCAGGCACATCTGGTCGAATGCCACAAACGTAAACAGTCCGCATGCAGGCCCGAATGAGCTTGCCGTCGATGCCACGTGGCATGATCAGTGGCAACAGCGTTGCTTGCCGCCAACGCCCGAGCGCGGCAGACGGAACAGATAATAAAAACATTGCCGCCAAAGCAAGGAGCGGCTTACGCTCGATTTCGGCCGAGTACGCGGCATGAACGGTAGGCTACCAGGGCAGGACGAGTGAGACGAAGTTCATTGAGCAGAACGGCCGGCATCTTGCCGCGCCGGATCATGCAGTGGTTTGGATCAGGGTCAGCCCAGATGCCGGCCGGCGCATCGCTTCCAGCCCGGGCACGGGCCATCTGGCAAGAACGGCAGGACCTTCAGACCGCCTTCGACCTCCATACGCGCGCTGGCGTGGCAGACTTGTACTGGTGGTATATCCTCCATGGCTTCGCCGAGATGGGACTTCAATTCGATCCCGTCGGTGACCGTGGCCTCTTGGCTGCGAATCGGCCCCATCCCAAGTACAGACAACGCGGACCTATCCCGGTTACATGGCTGATGCATCGCCTAGCCCACCGCTCGCCACTATCGACGCCGCTGGCCCACGCCAACGCGCTTCAGCAGAATGCCTTTTTCGCCTGGTTGTTCGCGCGGGGTTTGTCCCAAACCAACCTGGGTGCGCTGTTGGACGATGAGCAGGCAAGTCATCTGCTTGCGCCCGACGACGCTTTCAGGGATGTTCCGCGCCTTCTCACTTACATATGGTCGGTTGACGAGACCCTTGCCACCCGCTTCATGTCGCCGAGCGATCCCCAGTTCCGCGCCTGGTGCGCTTGTGAAGGGAGCCGCATCTTTCCGATCCTCAGCCATCCCAAGATCATGCTCGCCCGCCCACCATCGCGCATTTTTTCTGTAGCCCGCCCTTTCGGCGTCAATCTGTTTGGCCATATCCACGGACGAAGCGGCGTCAGCGAAGATGTTCGCATGGCAGCTTACGCGCTGGACGCCGTCGACATCCCTTATTCGCTACATAATGTTTCTCCCGGCATCACCATGCCCGATGAGGAACAGGGATTTGCAGAGGCTGGAGATCTCCTTCCATTTGCCTTCAACATGTTCTGTATGAGCCCCCTCAGCACGGCCGCTGAAATTATGCAGCGCGGCCGGGCGCTGTTTGCCGATTATTACAATGTCGGGTTTTGGCCTTGGGAGCTATCAGAAATGCCTCTGGCCTGGCGTGACAGTTATGATCTCGTAGACGAAGTCTGGGCTTCGAGCCGATTCACTTATGACGCCTATTGTCGCTCGTCGCCCAAACCCGTTCGGCATCTGCCGATGGCTGTCTCTGTGCGGGAGAGCTCTGGCTTGGATCGCAGTGCTTTCAACCTGCCGGCAATCCCGTTTCTGTTCGGATTCGCCTTCGATGGCCTGTCGAGCTACGCGCGGAAAGCACCCGGCAATTGTATCACGGCCTTCCATAAGGCGTTCGGACGTGACGATGAGTCGGTCGGCCTCGTCATCAAAGCTCTACGCTCTGATAATCCCGAGTGGCAGGCATTAGTAAGCGAAGAGGCCCATGATCACCGCATCCGCATCATTACGGAATCCCTCACCCGTGCCGATTTACTCGACCTCTGGAGATCTCTCGATTGCTTCGTCTCGTTACATCGTAGCGAGGGTTTCGGCCGAAACATCGCGGAGGCCATGCTCCTGGGCAAGCCGGTGATTGCGACTGCTCACTCAGGGAATATGGATTTCACGACGCACGGCACGGCAGCTCTCGTTGCTGCCTCCCTGTGTCAGGTCGGCCAAGGGCAATATCCTTTCGGTGCCGGACAAACATGGGCTGATCCGGACCTCGACATGGCTGCACGCCATATGCGACGTATGGTCGAGGACAGTGTCTGGCGCGATGACATCGCCCATCGGGGACAGGCACTTGTGGCAGATCGCTATTCTGCACAACGGGTTGGCGGCGAATGGCAAAGCGTTCTAAGGGCAATCTATGAGTAGTGGCTGACTGGCAGGGACGCGACCTGAATTCGCCCAGAAATGCATCCATCTTTCGAAAGTGAGGTTAAGCGTGAATACAGTAGCGAGCGGGGGTCCAGAATCGCTTTCTCAGCGCATCAAGACACTCGAAGGACTTATCCACCAGCAGAAGGAGTTCATTGATCATACCAGCATGGTATGGCACGGACTGCTGGAGACCGAGAAGGCTCGCTCACGCCAGAACGAAGATATTCGGATCAGCTTGGAATCCCGCCTTGCCGAGATGGAGACCGATCGCGCGCATCGTGAGGGTGAACTAGCGAAATTGCGTGAGAAACTCGACGAGGATCGCGCCAGGCAGAAATCCATGGAAAACGCGGCGCGAGAGGAACGCGAGCGCGTGACCACCAAGCTGGCAGCTCTGGAAACTGACCTTGCGGAAAAGCTCGACATGCTTAAGCACCTCACGACGCGCTTGGCCGCTGAAGAGGCGCGGAGCGCGCAACTGCAGAATGAAAAGAATGAACAGCAACAGCACACGGCCAAGGCCGAGGCGCTGCTGGATGATTCGCGTTCACAGGTAAAGAAGCTCGAGCAGGACATCGCTCGGGCCGAGAATATCCTCCGGCAGCGTCAGGAGGAAATCGAACAAACGCTTTCACTGCTCACTGCGCATCGCGATCGGGTCAGTTCTTTAGAGCGGGAACTCAAGGAGGCGGAAGAACGTGAAGCGGTCCTAGAGGCCAAGCTGGGGGACGCGAATGGATGGATATTCAAGCTGGCTGAGCAACGCGCAGATCATCAAAGCCAGTTGTCCTCTCTAGCGCGCGACCGCGATGCAAAATCACGAGAACTCGGTGCGGCCAAGGCGCAACTGCAAAGGCTGAACAACCAGATCGACCTGCTGACATCGAAGAATGCAGCCCTGAGCGAAGCCGTTGAGAAGGCGGCAGCGCAACCTGCGCCTACCTCTTCGAGTCCAGCCGCCGCGCCGCCCTACCAATCGGCATTGATGGATCCCGTGAAGCATCGCGACAAGAGCATGCTCATGAAACGTCTGGCCAGTGCGGGAGCATTGTTGCCTGAGACTGATGCGGAGCCGGCAGAAGCGCTGACCGCTCCAGCACTACCACGGATGCGCGTGGAAGCGGGATCGCCGAATGGGGCCCCGCAGCGCCTCGGAGTCCAAGCCATCCCGGCGCGGCAGCCGATGCCGATGGTAGTGCAAACGAGGAACCTCGAAACCGAGCGGTTGTTGCGGGAGACTCGGGAGCAGATGGAATGGCTTCGTCAATTGGCGGTTTTCGCACTCGACAAACCCGGGAAATGGTGGTGGCGCTTTATGCCGCTAAGGTGGCAGCGCAAGCGCCAGAACGAAAAGCTGCAGCAGTCAGGCCTGTTCGACGGCGACGGTTATCTATCCCGCTATCCGGATGTCGCCGCTGCGGGCATTGCCCCCCTGCGTCATTATCTGATGCATGGCATGCTGGAAGCGCGCGAACGCTGACCTTTTGGGCAGCATATAGACACGCATGCCGGGCCCGCGGCATCGCTGGCCTCCGGATCAGGGGCCCCGCGATGCCATGGGATCAATCAGCTAGGCCGTAGACTCATAAACGCGAAGCCAGAGCCGCATTGATGCGAGCTGGACCATAGTTAGGAAGTTCTCGGCCAGCTTGTCGTATCGGGTGGCGACCCTGCGGAAGTGTTTCAGCTTGGAGAAGAATCGCTCGATCAGGTTGCGCTCGCGATAGAGGCGCTTGCTGAAGCAGGGCTTCCAGCGCCGATTGCTTTTCGGCGGGATGTTCGGCGTAGCTCCTTGCACTTCGATCAGTTCACGGATGCGGTCAGCGTCATAGGCTTTGTCAGCTAGCACGATGGTATGTGGGTCAAGTTGGTCGAGCAGCGTGTCAGCGACCTGGCCGTCGTGCGCTTGCCCAGCGGTTAAGCCGAGCCGGATCGGAAGCCCCTGCGCATCGACGACCGCGTGGATTTTGGTCGTGAGGCCGCCTCGGGAGCGACCGAGACAATGATCTCGACCCCCCTTTTTGCCGTCGCGGCCTGCTGGTGGGCGCGAACGGAGGCGCTATCGATCATCTGGATGTCGCCGTCATAGGCGGCGGTGATGGCATCCATCATCCGGTCCCAGGCGCCAGCCTTCCGCCATCGCACGAAGCGATTGTAGCAAGTGGTGCGTGGGCCATAGCGCTCGGGCAGGTCACGCCACGGTGCACCGGAACGCAGCACCCAGAAGATGCCGTTCAGCACGCGGCGGTCATCGACACGGGGCACGCCTCGGGGCTTATTGGGCAGCAGCGGCTCGATCACGCGCCACTCGAAGTCGGTCAGATCATATCGGCTCATGCCGATTCTGAATCATGTTCCCGATGAAGACGAAAGGGCAAAATCGAGTATACCATCACAATGTGTGATCCGATCATCAAGCGCACCGTGGAGAGCACCATCGGTCTGCGCGGGTCCAGCACCGACGACGCAGGAGAGGTGCTTGGAATCTACAGCGATAGTTCTGGCGAGAAGATCTTCGTCATTGAGCGTGAAGGCCTGCGCTTGCTACCAAACCAGAGGTTCGTGGCCTATCGCGACATCGCGGCCCTAAAATTCGATCCGCAGGTAAAGGAGAGCGCCGAGGCCCGTAAGCTTTTGCTTTCCCTTTCTGATGGCGAACAGCTTACCCTGACTATCGATGGCCAACGAGGAAAATTCCTCGACATCTACCCGATCCACGCCTTCATCCGGCGCCGTGCTCATCAGCACCGAAACGCCAAGAGGGCCGCATCAGCCTGATCCATTTTTATGAGTTCACGGCCTAGTCCACCAAAGCCAGAACCATTTCAGGGGGGGTGCCATAATCGAAGGGCGATAGAAGGCGACGACTAGCAGCGAGCGAGGCATACTCCTCGCTCGCTAGCATCCCCTCCATCGCTAATTTGACGTGGCCGGTTCTCAACCGCCCCGCGACCTCCACTAGACCGCCCGGGTCGGCAGGGCGCCGGAGCAGCATCTCATACATCGCCTCTGCCGCGACTATCGGCCCCTTACGCTCGATGATGCGTGACACCAGCGGGCCGAGTGCCTCGACTGAGGGTATAGCGCTTTGCGAGGGGAGGAAGTCGATGATCTTGGCAGTTCTTGCCTTCGTGGGAGACGCCGCCCAGCCATCAGCAATATCTGCAAAAGACAAGCTCAGCAGAACATTCCCGGATGCTGCGCAGCACAGATCGAGACTGTCATCGAACAGAAAGAGACTTGGCACGACCCCCAGCGAGAAACCGCACCATCCCGCGCGGATGTAAGTCGCGTCGCGCATGAAATGAACCGCTCGGGCGGCAGCGATGAGGCGACCACCATTCCGAAAATGGATCGTGCAGGGGGCAATCTCACCCGCTGGCGCGGCATATCCCTCGACTCTGCCCGTTGCCCCATCGAACCATGCATCAAGATGCACAACCTGCCCGATCATGACGCGTGAGGCTCCCCAGACATCAGCCAATTGCGGACATGATTGTAGCAATGATGCCAACCGCGAGCCTCGATCGCGAGGCACAGATCGATAAAGGACGGGTCCTGCCTGCCCGGCAGCCGGACGCAGGCAAGAGCGTGTTCGATCGCAGAGCGCAGACTCTCCAAATCGGTCGGATCGAAGAATATGCACATGTCAGGAGCAACTTCCACGATGCTGCTCGTCCGCGATGCGACGCATAGCTTGCCCAGCACCGCGCATTCCAGCACCGGAAGGCCATAGCCTTCGAAGAAGGATGGATAGACGGCGAAGGCGCAGTTCAGGAGCAAGCGGGTCTTGATCTCGTCAGAAACATAACCCGTGAAGACAACTCTGTCGCTCGCGATGCCCAACGTCGCCAATTGATCCATGATCCGCCGCTTCTCGTCGAGCCAGCCTTCCCGACCGATGAAGACGATCTGGTAGCCGTTCAGAAGATGGGGATATTTCATCAGCAGGTCGATGATCATGCCTCCGTTCTTGCGAGGCTCGATTGTTCCGATGATCACGATATAGGGTTCGACATCGATGCTGCGACGCTGCTCGCACGCCTGATAGAGGTCCGACTCTTCGAAGCGCGCCCCTAGCGGAATTACCGAGGTCTTGCGCTCGGGCACGCGCAAATAGTTGATGACGTCCCTGCGTGTCGCATCGGAGACGCAGAAAATATGATCGGAGGTCCTGCAGTCGTGCAGGACACGATCACAATGATAATTGATTGTGTCGTCGTTATGGAATTCCGGCGCGATCAACGTCGACAAATCATGGATGATAACGGCTTCACGCGCGAACCAGCCGGCCATGCATTTGACGTTCGGCCATACGCACGCGCGAGTGCTGGCTTCGAAGCGATTGATGAGGTTTCCCGCATACGCCAGGTCGGCGAGATCGGGCAGAAGTGCACGACCAGACCGGCGCACCAGCAGGAGTTCGACCAGTGCATACGGAATGACGATATTGTTGTGCAGGAATATCCAGTCGACACCGCTGTCGCCGAGCGCATGGCCGGCCAACTCCGCGGTGACCATCGGAATGCCGCTCCAATGCTCCTCGAACATCGGCGAAATCTCCAGCGCAGCCGTGGGAATGCCCGAGTCTGATACCGCGTCTCCCGATAACGCCCCTGGCAACTCTGCCGCTGTTTTCCAGATCATGAGCGGTCCGCCGATCCAGCCGCGCGTAACGTGCTCACGAATTGCTGAAACAGGCCGGTCGTATTCTTCCCTCCATGTATTCTGTGCGCGCTTGTGACAGCCTGGGCCTGGAGAGCGGCATAGGCTTCGTCGGAGAGCGCTCCAGCCCGCGCCAAGGCATCGGATACATCTTCGGCCGTGATTAGATGCTCTGACGGCAGATCATCCATGGGCGTGCTGGCTATCACTACTGCGCTGTCATCGTCGATGATGTCACATAACCCTGAATGGCGCGGCATGATCGGCACGCAGCCGTGCGTCATCGCGTCCACCAGCATCTGAGAATGCCCTTCAATGGACGGGCAGCCAATGAAGAAATGGGTCATGGCATAGAGTTCGGCAAGGGCATCAGGACTCCACTGATCGGAACAAAGCCAGATACGGTCCGAACAGAGCGTTTCCAACAGCCGATCGGGAAGTTCCAGATGATGCCTGGCGATATCGGGATTGATCGCCTCCGGAGGCAGATCGACCGCCATGTAGAGGATCAGCAGCAGCGCGTCGGGATGCCAGAGAAGGTATTCGCTGAACGCCTCCACAAGGGCCCGGACGTGTTGGCGGCTGTCACCTTGGACGACCATCGCGAGGAAGACACGCGGCTCCTCGATCATGCCTTGGACGATGCTGCCGAGCGTCCGTGCCTGACGTGCAGACCAGTTGCTGAAGAGGGGCTGGATGCGCGGAAAAACCGCTAAAGGAATGAATTTGCGATTGTCGAGCGTCTGGATACCGATCGCCCGGCGACGCTCTGGTTCGCCAACCAGGCCCGTGTTTCCGACCGGTATTAAAGGCGGCGGCGCGAGGCGCGCCTTCGCGCGAGTGTAATTGACAAGTATGTCGAAGCTGTATCGCGTCGGCGCCCAGATCTCGTCAAACGCTTCGATCAACGTCATCCAGTCGGCAAAGGGATGCTTTTCCTTTTTGCTGATCGGAAGATCGGCAACCGTCGCGGGGCAGACCAGTATATTATACGCTCCCTTCAAAAGCCGGGGATTATCCGGTGGAGCAATACGGATGTGAATGCAGTCAGAGGTGCCGAATTCCGTAGCCGCATCGGCTATATATTCAGGATGAGCAATAACGCGATAGGAAAATCCGGCCGCATCGAGCACCGACATATAGGCTTGAGCGATCGGGGCGTAGCGCCAGAAAGCCTTGTCTCGCCCCCAATGAACCGCTGGGACGCCTGGAAACGACAATCCGGAGAAAATGATGGTAAGTTGATCCGGCGACACCTCCGGTCGCCGGGGCCAAGCGGCCCTGATGGCGGCTGCCTCGTCCGCCATCTGCGTATCGCCCCCTGCATGGGCCGATGGTTTGCCACGGAACTCCTGATAATAACCGAGCGCCTCGTCGAACCTATTGCGCGCCCGGGCTAAGAGCGCGAGCTTGGACAAAAGCACGCTCATACTACCACGATCGGACAACGCGACCCGATAGGATTGCTCTGCGGCGGCGAACTGGCCCAGTTGCAAGAGGCAATCACCATACAGGATGCGGGCGCCGGCATCGTCTGGCTGGTCCGCGAGCATCTGGCGGATAAGTATGGCAGCGACATCCCATTGCCCAGCCGCCATGAGCGCAGCCACATCCGTGTTGATATTCAGCTCCCCGGTCATTCCCACGCATTGCTCCTGATTGATTCCGGCGAAGACACCCAATACAGAGGCTGCAAGATACGGGCAAAAAAACAGATCGGCATGGCCATGCGCTTTTTAGAGGCAGCCGGAAGAACATCAAGCCATTTCGCCTTTCGGGCGAGACCGATCAAATATAAGATCCTACAATGCAGAACTGATCTCCATTGTTGACACAAAGGAATGATATTGTAAGCTTTTATATCCTGTCGGGCCATGAAATTTTTTTCATTACATGTGAAGAATAGTTCGACATTTAATGAATTATCATCATAAAAATTCAACATAAAAGCAGAAGATTTTGATGACTGAAAAGTCCTTATCAATCGTCACGGTCGCCTTAAATGCTGCTGCCGACCTACCCCTTACGATCGAAAGTGTACTCCATCAGAGTTATGCGAACGTCGAGTATATATTTGTTGACGGAATGAGCTGGGACGCGACCAGCACCATTCTTGATCGCTACGCAGGCGCATTTGATCGCGTCGAGCATATCGAGGACGGTAGCATCTATGACGCGATGAATGCCGCTGCGTTCATGGCATCCAATGACTATATTCTATTCTTAAACGCCGGAGACCGGTTGTATAGCGCCGATACCGTTGCCGACATGTTCGCACGGGTCGCTGGCGATCCCGATATCTTTTACGGCGATCATGTATACGTGAATGGCCGCCTGGAAAAAATCCAGCGATCGAGCGACTTTTCTGCATTGCGCGACGATCTGCGGAGAGGGACGATCGACCGTCGCTGGCATAGCCGAATTCCGGGTCACCAGGCCACTTTTACGCGCGCATCGTTGTTGCGTGACATAAGATACAACCCCCGCTACTCTATTTGCGCCGACCACGACTTTCTATTTCGCGCGTATGACGAAGGCGCCCGAATGCAATATATCGACGAAATCGTGGCTCACTATCTGGCCGGCGGTTTTTCAGGCGCGCAGGGTAGCAGGATCCAGCGCGAATGGGCGCACGCCTATCGCTCCCGCTCACTGCGCCCGACACAGGTCGACAAGTTCATGTTCGGTAGCGCGACGGCCTCGCCGTTCGAGATGCATACCCCCTATTGCGGCTATTACGCGTCGGGATCCCACGCGCCTGACATGCCGGACCCTGCATCGGGCTTCGACACCCGTGTCCGCTGGGCAGGGATCACCGAAATGGTGACGCCCTCGGACTTCGCGTCGCTGGGGATCACCATCGTAGGCGACAATACCCATCCAGACCAGAAGCTGACATTGATGTCAGGCGGAAGGGTGATCGCCGAAGCGGACATCGGGCTGGGGCAGTTCCATCTGGACCTTCGCTTTAGCCAGGCGCTTCCGCCGGGTTCTCGGCTGACGATCATTCCTGAAGTTCTCGCTCCGCTGACGCGCGAGGACAGTCGGGTGGCGGGCATCCGTCTTGCGGATTTTCACTTCGAGATCATGCCGCCGTCGAGATCGACGGATGTGGCGGCACGAGAAGACCAACTTGACGAGTTCTCCGGCCTCCTTTCGAATGGGTGGTCGGGTGTGGAAGTGTCAGGCGGCTTCGTGTGGTCCGTTGCACACGACGCACTGTTGATGGCGAGCTTCGCTGCCTGCCCTGAAACGATGTCACTGTATTGCAGCGCGAATCCCTTTGTTGAAGGTGGTCAAAAAGTGACCATCTATCTCAACGAGCGACCGGTTGGGCATTATGAGCTGGAGCCGTCGACCGGCCCACAGCCACTTACCTTTGCTCCAGCCGGCAAATGGCGAAGGGGATCCAACACGCTCCGGCTTTCCGTCGACAAGCTGGCTCAGCCACCAGGCGATGACCGGAGATTGGGAATCGCCTTTAGCCGCCTGACTTGGGCCTGATGGAGCAATCACCGTGAGAATCTGTTTTGTTGGGCATGCTTTTCACAAGCTGAGCCGATCGCACATCTTTTTCCTCGACATCCTTAAAGCGCTCGGATCCGTCGAGGAATATTATCATTCGCCGGATGATCCGAGGGACCCTGCCGACGACATCGTTGCGGCGATCGCGGCGAAACGATTTGATCGCTACATTTTCTGGCAGACGGAGTACATTGCGTCTGAATTGCTGTGCGCGACCGAGGTCGGTCGGATGATCCTGATCCCAATGTTCGACGCGGCCTCTCACTATGATGAGACATGGTGGCAGCGCTTCCAGATGCATCGCTTCATCGCCTTCTCCCGCGCGATGCACGAAACCCTGCAGTGCGCGGGACTGGACAGCTCCTATTTCCAGTATTTCCCCGAACCAGCTGCGGAACCCATCACATTCGCCGAACCCGAAGGCGCCTTCTTTTGGGAAAGGCGCCCGATGGAGCGAACGAACGCGAGCCAGGTCCGGGCTCAATGCAGGGCGCTGGGCCTGACCAAGCTTCATGTACACGCCGCTCCCGATCGTCCTCACCATAGGATTGCCCAGTCGGCCCGCCTTGCGCAAATGAAAGATGGCGCCGTCCCTGTCAGCGTTTCAGGCTGGTTCGACGACCGGGCGGCACTGGATGCCTGCGCAAGCACCTTCCGCTTTTACTTCGCGCCGCGCACGCAAGAGGGTATCGGAGCCACCTTCCTCGAAGCCATGGCTAGGGGGCAGATCGTCCTCGCCCCCGATGCCCCGACGATGAACGAGTATATCGGCCATCTGTCCTCCGGCATTCTCTATGATCCGGATGCGCCGCTAAGCTTGCCTATCCTGTCGAAATCGGATCTTGATCGTATCAGCACCGGCGCGTTTCAGCGAGTTCGCCTTGGCCATGAACGATGGTTAAAAGACAGAGAGCGCTTGAATTCTATCATTCTGGACGATCGCAGGCGATGGAGCTACAGCGATTCCGCAGCTTCCTTCGGCAATCTCCTTCGGCGCGAAGCACATGAGCGAGCCTTGCGTCGATCGGTGGACTAGAAATAGCGAACGAATTTCTGAGGGTTCGGTAGTCTCGTCGAGCCGTCTTTGAGATCAGCAACTGTACGATAGGGCCATAGAACAGGCATGACCTCCAATACGACAGGTGGAAAAGTAGCACTCATAACCGGAGTCACTGGCCAGGACGGATCTTATCTTGCTGAGTTTCTTATCGAAAAGGGATATGAAGTTCACGGTATCAAACGCCGTGCATCCTCGTTCAACACGCAGCGGATTGACCATATCTACGCAGACCCCCATGCGGAATCCGCGCACCTGAAATTGCATTATGGCGATCTGTCGGACACCTCCAACCTGACCCGTATCCTCCAGGACGTCCAGCCCGACGAGGTTTACAACCTCGGCGCTCAGAGCCATGTCGCGGTCAGCTTCGAAGCACCGGAATATACCGCCGACGTTGACGCGGTCGGGACCCTTCGCCTGCTGGAAGCGATCCGCTTTCTAGGCTTGGAAAAAACGCGTTTCTATCAGGCCTCGACGTCCGAATTATATGGCCTTGTCCAGGAAATCCCGCAACGGGAAACCACTCCCTTCTATCCGCGCTCGCCCTACGCCGTCGCAAAGCTCTACGCATACTGGATCACGGTCAATTATCGGGAAGCCTATGGGATGTATGCCTGTAACGGGGTACTCTTTAATCACGAAAGTCCGCGGCGCGGCGAGACATTCGTAACCCGCAAGATCACGCGCGGCCTCGCTAATATCAGCCAGGGGTTGGAGGAATGCCTGTTCATGGGCAATATCGACTCGCTACGCGATTGGGGCCATGCCCGCGATTACGTACGCATGCAGTGGATGATGTTGCAGCAGGAAACGCCGGAAGACTTCGTTATTGCGACCGGCCGCCAATATTCCGTCCGTGAGTTCATCACTTGGTCCGCCGCCGAACTGGGCATCTGTCTTCGTTTCGCTGGAGAGGGCGTTGATGAGGTCGGGATCGTGGAGACTGTTCGCGAGCCCCGGGAGTGCAGCGTAAGGCCCGGCGACGTGATTGTACGGATCGATCCTCGTTATTTCCGTCCGGCAGAGGTGGAAACATTGCTGGGTGATCCCACGAACGCCAAGGAAAAACTCGGATGGGTTCCCGAAATCTCGGCGCAGCAAATGTGCGCCGAGATGGTCGCGGCTGACTTGAAGGTTGCGAAACGCCATGCGTTGCTCAAGGCGCACGGTTACGACATTCCGGTATCGGTGGAAAACTGACATGTTTCCGAGACGGGTCTTTGTCGCCGGTCACCGCGGGATGGTCGGCGGAGCCATCCTGCGAAAGCTGCAGGAACGGGGCATCGGGACTATCACCCGAGGTCGTGACGCTCTTGATCTGCAGGATCAGGCTGCCGTGCGTGCGTTCATGCAGGCCGAACGGCCGGATGCCGTCATTATTGCGGCAGCCAAGGTCGGCGGAATCCATGCCAACAATACCTATCCTGCGCAGTTCATCTATGAAAACCTGATGATCGAATGCAATCTTATCCATCAGGCTTTCGAAGCCGGTGTCCAGAACCTACTCTTCCTAGGGTCTTCGTGCATATATCCGCGCGCCGTCACGCAACCCATGGAGGAGCATGCGCTGCTGACTGGGGTTCTGGAGCCGACCAACGAGCCTTATGCCATCGCGAAGATCGCCGGCATCAAGATGTGCGAGAGTTACAACCGGCAATATGGCACCGACTATCGCAGCGTAATGCCTTCTAATCTGTATGGCGAGGGTGACAATTTCCACGTCGCCAACTCCCACGTGCTACCCGCTCTGCTGCGACGCTTCCATGAAGCCGTCGAGACAGGAATTCAGGAAATCGTCGTGTGGGGCACTGGAACGCCGCGCCGGGAATTTTTGCATGTCGATGATATGGCAGAGGCATCTTTGTTCGTCATGGACCTGTCCAAAGATGTCTATGAAGCTAACACCGAACCCATGCTCAGTCACATCAATGTCGGTTATGGCGATGATGTTTCGATCGCGGAGCTTGCACAGCTGGTGGCGAAAGTTACGGGCTATAAGGGACGAATCAGTTTCGATCCCTCGAAACCGGATGGCACGCCCCAGAAGCTGATGGATGTACGCCGGCTCGCCAGTATGGGCTGGCGCGCCAAAATCAGCTTATCGCAGGGGATCGAGTCAACATACCGCTGGTTTCTGAAAAACCGCGACAATTTCCGGGAAGCTTGAAACGCGCTGATGCGTCTGTCCCCTTTTTTTACCTGTCACTGATAAAAGCGAATGTTCTCGACCTGCTCCCGTGATTGTTATCGGCTAGAGGTAGTAGAGTCTCGCTCCTTCATGATGGTTGTTTGATGGATGGCGACGTATCGGGGGGCATGCCTCCCGACACGTTGGCCGGCGATCTCGGCGGGGTCTTTCCGCCCAGTTTCGAGTGTATCTCACGTGGTTGCAGTCGTGCCGCCAAGCGTCCAGCACGAAGCGGGCATCCGGCAGCGATGTGAACAGCGTCTCGTTGAGGCATTTGCCGCGCAAGCGACCGTTGAAGCTCTCGACGAAGCCCTTCTGAGTCGGCTTGCCTGGGGAGATGTAATGCCACTCGATCCGCCGCTCCTGCAATCAGCGCAGGATGGCCGACGAGGTCAGTTCCGTGCCATTGCTGCTGACCACCGTATGCGGCTTGCCGCGCATTCCGATCAGCCGCGTCAGTTCCCGCGCGCCCCGCACGCCCGACAGTGACGTGTCGGCCACCAGTGCGCGTGTAGTCATCGACCACGCACAGGATGCGGAAACGCGGCCGCAAGTCAGGGTGTCGGTATCGGAGACGAAGTCCAGCGACCAACGCTGGTTGGGGCCGTCCGGCAGCACCATCGGTGACCGTGCGCCCAGGGCGCGCTTGCGGCTACCGCGTCGACGGATCCGCAGGTTCTCCTCACGATAGACCCAAAGCAGCTTCTTGTGGTTGGGCGTGATGCTCTCGCGAGCCAGCAGATAGCCCATGTGCCGATAGCCGAACCGGCGACGTTCCCCCGCCAACTCGCGCAGCCGCTGCCGCAGCGGGCCATCGTCCGGCCGCGACGATCGACACCGGATCACCCGCCGGCTTACACCGATCAGGTTTACGCCCGACGCTCGCTCAAGCCGTGATGCTCACGGCACGGGCGACGGCATCCCGCTTAGCGCCGGGCGTCACCATTTTCCTGATGCCAGATCCTGCAGTACCACGTTGTCCAGCATGGGTTCGGCCAGCAGCTTCTTCAGCCGGCCGTTCTCTTCCTCGAGCGTGCGCCGGCGCCGGGCTTCGGACACCTCCAGACCGCCATAATTCGACTTCCACTTGTAGAACGTCGCCGAGCTGATCCCATGGCGGCACATGTCCGCGGTTGCCATCCCGGCCCCCTACATCTTCAAGATCGCGATGATCTGTTCTTCGCCGAACCTGCTGCGCTTCATCTTCATCCGACCCCTCCACATCGGGCTCTACTCAAAATCGCTCACATTTCAGCCGAGAACGTCACGGCGCCATCGTGTACGAGGCAGAAGGGCAGGCGCCGCGCCAACAATTGCGACAATGATAGCTAAAGCAGTTGGCTTTTCAGCTCCGCAGGTTCCGCATGATGTCAGCCTACGCCTTAAACGTGGGGCAGAAATTCACACTGACACCTGTCATGTTTATATAATAAAAATCTAGATATGATACTAAAAATCAGAATTATTTCATGTTTTACTTTATATTTTCAATTTATAGCTTTGTGTAATTTGCGATAGCAATATCCACATTTGGATGATTAATTGCTTTGCATTTATCTATAATTACTGCACGATTACAGTATTTCTGTACAATATCTAAACTATGCGACGCGAGAATCATGGCGCGGTCACTGCGCTTTTCAAAAAGTTCGTAATGGCATTTCCGATGAAAGTTTTGGTCGCCGACCAAGATGATCTCATCAATCAGATAGCAGTCGAACTCGATCGCCAACGACAGGGCGAATGCCAAGCGCGCGCGCATGCCCGATGAATAGGTCTTCACCGGCATCTTTAGTTGGCTTCCCAGTTCGGTGAAATCCTCAATAAATGCTCGAATCTGAGTATAATCCCGCGCGTAGATACGGGCGATGAATCGAGCATTGTCGTAACCGGTCAGACTGCCTTGGAAGCCGCCTGCAAAACCCAATGGCCAGGAAGTGGACATCTGCCGGGTAATCTTGCCCGAAGTCGGCATCTCGACGCCGCCGATTAACTTAATGAGGGTGCTCTTGCCTGCCCCATTGCGACCAAGCAATGCGACGCGTTCTCCCCGCTCAACGATAAGATTGACATCATCGAGCACGCGTTTCCGTCCCGCACCTTGTGGGTACGATTTACAGATATTCTGACAAATTATCATTCGACAGTGAGGGTCCTGCGTACGCGACGACAAAGAGCAAGGCCGATTGCTGCGGCCACCATGGAACAGCCAATTGGGTTCCATATACTGTAATAGGCGGTTACCTGATCCCCCCATAGACCTTTGCGCATCATCTCCATTGCGTTCACAAATGGAGAATAAAGTAGATAGTCCCTTAACGGAGGAGGGACCCATGATGCCATGGTAAACAGGCCGGAAATTGGAATCATGATATATGTTGTAACTGGAACAAATTTTTCGACAACTTCTGACATTTCAGAAAGTGGCCCGATCACCAAGCAAAGGGAAAAGCAGAATATTGCATAAGTAAACCAGCCCGCGATAAATAAACCTATATCCGCTGGAATTGGGAACTGTTGAAGCGGTATCAATATTAGCGCGATAAATAAATAAGCCATCATACCGCCCAGAACCTCGATAGCAAATCTGACCAATATGAAATCAAGAATCTTTATTTGCCTGTGATATAATAAACTAGAATTAGCCGTAAACACCGAAGTGCTTCGTGAAACTCCGTGTCGAAATAAGGTGATGGGGATATATCCAGAAATCACAAAAGCAACGATGCTTACTCCGTGCTCTTCTGGCCCTTTTATAAATCTCCAGACGATCGCCACGAGAATTGCGAACAATAGGGGCTCGACCATGATCCAAAGGAAGCCGATATTTTCTCGGCCGAACCTCGTATGCAGCTCGCGGATCATGAGGGCATGAATTACACGAACCTGCGTCGCCCATCCCGATTGCAGTCTTTGAAAGCCGGCATCAGCCATTGTTCAGTCTTCCGGCGCGTGTTCAAGAATGCCTGTCACAAACATCCATGCGATGAAGTAAAGGCAGGTCGCAGCCGCAGCGAAAATTATCACACTCAGGATACGCTTCGGAAGGAGCGGCGTGTCCGGCAAGTTCGGGTTAACAACGCGCTCGAGATAGAATTGCTGCCGCTGGGCTTCGGCCCTTGCCTGCACGAGGGCCGCATTGGCTACGTTCAGGCTTTCGGTCGAAAATTCCTGCTCGACGAGAAGGTTCTCGTAGTCGCCCATTTTGGAAGCAATGCCGCTCCCGGTGCCGACCACTCGGCCGTCCTGGGATGCGATCTGAACCGTGATTGCATTGATCCGGCTGCGAAGCGCGGGGATCGACGGGTTGTTCGGGGCCACACGCTGCATAAGGTCGAGCTGAGCCTGCAGGGCGGCCCGTTCACCAATCATGCTATTGGCGAGTTCCAGAACTCCCGCTGCCTGCCTCTCTGGATCGATCAATGCCTGGGTATTGCGATACCGCGCCAAGGCCACCCGAGCTGCTCTAGCCCTTTCAGTAGCAAGATCGACCTGCCTTTGAGCTTCGGCGATGCTCTTGGTTTGCGAGCGGGCGTTCAGGCGATTGACGAGCCCCTCGCTCAGGTCGAGTAACTGACGATTGATTATGTAAGCGTCCTGGGGAGTGAAGGCTTTCACCTTAATGATGGCAGTGCCCGTGCTGGTATCAAGACGAGCGTCAATCATACCGTCGTAATATTTGAATAAACTCTCGAAACTGCTGTCGGAAAACGGATGCGGGAATCGGGAGAAGCGATCGGCAAGGCTTGACGAAAACCGCTCGCGAATGCCCGAATTCTTTTCCAGGGCTCTGAGGGCATCACGCGAGCGCACGTAAGCGAGCACCTCATTCGTTTGTTCCTGCCCCGCGGAAAGTCCGGTCGTCTGGACCAGATTGGCCAGGGTGGAGACTTGCGATCCCTTCCGGTCAGGGCTTTTGATGACGAACCGCGACTCCGAAATGTAGACATCAGAGGCAATCAGGCCATAATAGGTCGCAGCCAGGATCGTCGGTGCCACGACGAACCCCAGAAACCAGCGTCGTTTCCTCATCCACTGAGAAAATGCGGATCGATGGACCGTCGCTTCGGCCTCGACGGGGAACGATGGGTTTACGTTCATAAAGTCTTTGTAATGCCTGACATGGGTATCTGAGCCGTCCTGCGCTAGGCCAACATGAAGCGGGGCGCAAGGCCAAGCAGCGACCTGCCGAGGCTATGGCAAGAGGAACTATTGTCCATTCTCCGGTCCCGGTGCTAAGGCGTGCGGCCATCGATGCCGCAAGCCTCCGAGTTCATCAGTGATGCAAGTTAAGAATAGCGTTTTTCTGGTCCTGCTTGCAGGACTTGCGGGTTGCGCCACGCTTCCCTCCAATGGTCCTACCAGGGGGCAGATCGAGAAAACGGCCCAAACGCCCGGGCATGAAGCCTCGCCGATCCAGATTGTCCCCATCCAGACGATTGCGGATGTTCCGGAAGCCGATCAGGTGGCGGCGGGGCTATTGCCCGAGCTGGCACCACCGCCGACCGACATGATCGGTCCGGGCGACGTGCTGGACATCAATATCTACGAAGCCGGGGTCACGCTGTTTTCGGCCGCTGGCGGAAGTGGGGGATTGAGCCAGGTCGGCGCCAGTCCCGGCGTGCAGGTACAGAAGCTGCCGCCCACGCGGGTGGATGACCTTGGCGACATAAGCATTCCCTATGCCGGCACGCTTCATGTCGCGGGGGTCACGACCGGCGAAGTCGAGACGATGATTCGCAATTCGCTGGCGGGGATGTCGCAAAATCCGCAAGTGATCGTCACGCTCAATCAGGCCATCACCAATTCGATCATCGTCGGGGGCGAAGTGGCAAAGCCGGGCCGTCTCGTGTTGCAGACGAATCGGGAAACGCTGTCCGACGTGATCGCGCTTGCCGGTGGCTATCGAGGAGAGGCCAAGGACCTGCTTCTCCGGATCGTTCGCGGCGGCCAAAGTGTTGACTTGCGCATCAACGACCTCGTCGAGAATCCGAAACTGGATGTGCGCGCCTATCCGGGCGACCGCCTGACGCTGATCGACGATCCCCGCACCTTCTCGGTGCTGGGCGCTTCCGGGCGAGTCGAACAGGTTCCGTTCAGGCGGTCGTCGGTTTCCCTCGCCGAGGCGATCGCGACTGCCGGCGGCGTCAATCCCAGCATCGGCAATCCCGCCGCGATCTTCCTGTTCCGCTATGTCCGCGACGAGCAGGGCAACGAGATACCGATGGTCTATCATGTCAACATGATGAAGACCGGGTCGTATTTCCTCGCCCAGCGTTTCGCCATGCGAGACAAGGATGTGCTTTACTTCGGCAATGCCGCGGCCAACCAGCCCAGCAAGCTCATCCAGTTGATCAGCCAGCTGTTTTCACCCATCCTGACGATTACGGCTGCGGTGCAGACGGTGCAGAACACCAACTGAGGCGCCTGAAGGGCGATCCCGGCGGTCGCCCGCCTTCTCTGTCTGGAATAACCGGCGCCGATTACCCAACTCTGGCCAGTTCGGCCGCCCATACACCGTTCGATTGTTGCTTGATTGCCTGGGGCGCGGCGCCGGATCGACCGGTTGGCGGGCTTCGCTGCAGAGCAAAGGCGAAGCCATCGGCCCGCGGGCCGTCGCGGACGAGCAGGCGGAGGACAGCGACGAGGACGCAGGAGATCGAGGAAGAGGATGAGGAACCGGGCGGCCGATTTCCGGCAGCCTTACCCGCGACCTGTCCGCCTGTCGAACACCCGGCCTTGCGTGTAGCGCTTGGCGAGCGGCCCGATCTGGCGCTGATCGCCCTGAGTCACATACTCACGGCGCAACTCTTCTGCAGCTAAGCGAGGCGGGCTACCTTGATGTTCGTCCGACCGTGACGCCGCTCGGGGGTCACGCTGACTGGAGCGAGGATACCCCGCAGGCCGCGAAGGCGAGCGAGCGGCACGAGGCATGGGCCGAGCGGATGCCTCGTGACGTAGCGGACCTGTGGGGCTTCATCGTCGGGCTGGACTTCGAGAGGCATTTGGTGCTGCTGGCGCATTGCACGTCTCGTACCGTGAATGCCGTTGCAGTGGGACCGCAAGCCCAGTTTGCTGCAAACAGCGGATAGGCTGGCGACCCCGCTGGCGCTGGACGTACCAAGGACTGGCCCCCACCTTCGTCGCGTGAACTATCTCAAGGCCGTACCCACGGCGTGTAGGAGGGCGCTGACCGCCGTATCGCCGACATGAAGAAACCGGGGACCTGGTGCAGACCGCCGAGCGGCTTCTGGCCGGAACCGGTTGGCTTCCGGCTATCCTAGGGGACACCCGAGTCAGAGGCGGATCGATCTCAACCGGGCCATCGCTGCTGACTGCGGCTACCTCGTCAATGGCGAGTCAGACGAAACGCGCCAATGATGCGGTGGCCCGTTTTGGGACAGTTCAACCATCAGAGGCTGTGCAGACTCATCATCTCGCAAGGCATGCAGCCCCAATGCTGCAACATGTTATTGATTTTACATAATTTTATCTTCAATAACCATCTGTCGCAACTAAGGGTTAACCCGGGTTTACGCTCGATTAACCTTCCTATATTCCCTGAAAAGTCGGCCGAAATGCCGACTGAAAACAGGAGTCGTCGATGATTATTGAAGAGCTCAACGAGCAGGAAATTGACCTTGTCGCCGGCGGCGTGCCGAACGACGAATCGAACACGGGTGTTCGCGGCTACAATTGAGCCGTTGCAGTCCGCTGAAGGACTGAAATGACAGCCGGGCGGATGAAGGGCTTCGTGGCCCCTGTCCGCCCGGATTTTCGTTTGCGGCACCGGATGCCCCGTTTCGGATCGCCGAGCGGCGCGCCTGGCCGCCCGCGCGCGATTTCGCTGTAGCCCTGACCCCGCCCGCCATCCTAGAAGCCGGCAAGGGTGGTGAACATATGCAGCTCTTCAGGCAACAGGCCCTCGATCATCAGCACCGCCTCCATGGCGAGGTGTTCCTCGTGCCGCCGTTGCGCTGGCAGGCGATCGGCTGGCTGCTGCTGGCGCTTGTCCTCGCCCTCGTCCTCTTCCTGACGCTCGGCTCCTATAGCCGAACGATCAAAGCCAGCGGCACGTTGCGCCCCGCCACCAGCGTCGCCAGCATCGCCTTGCCGGACGATGGCGTGATCGCCTCGGTCCTCGTGCGCGAAGGTCAGCCGGTGCGGGAAGGCCAGCTCATTGCCCGCATCGCGCGCCCCCAGGCCGCCGACGGGCTCTCGCTGGTGCAGGAGCGCCGCGAGGCACTCGGCCAGGAGGAAGCCGCCCTCGCCACGCAGCGCCGCGCCGCCGGCGAAGCGATCGAGGAAAACCGGCGCAAGCTGGACGAGCGCATTCGCGACGAGGAACGCCAGATCGGCGCGATCGACCGGCAGATCGAAGCGCAGGAGGCACTGATCGCTTCCTCCCGGCAGGAGCTGGCGCGCGTCGAGGCGGTGGCGCGGGATGGCTTCATTTCCGGCCGCGATCTCCAGGAACGGCGCGAACTGCTCATCACGCGCCGTCAGGACCTGGCTCGGCTGGAGCAGAGCCGCAGCCTCCACGCCAATGCCCTTACAGCCGCGCGCATCGAGCGGGATCAGCTCGCCAGCCATTTGCGGGCCGGACAGGGCAGCTATGACGCGCAGCTCGCGCAGGTGCGGCGCGAAGGCGCCACGCTCGCCAATGCCGGGACGATCGATCTCGTCGCGCCCCGCGCCGGCATCCTCACTGCCCTTCGCTTTCGCGAGGGGGAAAGCGTGGCGCGCGGCACGATCTACGGCCGCATCGTACCGCCCGGCACGGGGTGGCTCGCCGAGCTCCGGGTGCCGACCTCCACGATCGCCCAGATCGCACCGGGGCAGGACGTGCGCGTGACGCTGCCAGCCTATCCGGTACAGGATTATGGCACGTTCCGCGCCGTGGTGGAGACCGTCGGCGCGGCGCCCGTGGCTGACGCGCAGCCTTATTTCCTGGTCACCGCGCGGCTCCAACCGCTCAGCGAGCGGCAGCGGGCCCGCAACGTGGTGCTGCGCCCGGACCTCGCGCTCGATGCCCGGATCGTGCTGGCCCGACGCTCCTTCCTGCAATGGCTGGTCGATCCCTTCGCAGCGGTGGCGCGGCAATGAACATCTTCCCCGCCAATTTTTCCGGTCGCCGGCGGATCGGCCTCATTCGCCAGACCGAAGCGGCGGAATGCGGGCTCGCCGCGCTCGCGATGATCGCGAACTGGCATGGCCATGAGATAGACCTCAACATGCTGCGCCAGCGCTTTGGCGTCAGTGCCCGGGGCATGTCGCTTCGCCAGCTCATGCAGACGGCGGATGCGATGCAATTGCTGCCGCGTCCGCTCAAGCTCGAAATGGCGGGCCTGCACCTGCTGAACCTGCCCGCGATCCTCCACTGGGATCTCAATCACTTCGTCGTGCTGGAGCGCGTAGAGCGGGAGCGGGCCTATATCGTCGATCCGGCCGGGACCGCGCGCTGGTATGAATTCGACGAGGTGGGGCGCCATTTCAGCGGCGTCGCGCTGGAACTGCGACCTTCGCAGGATTTCCGCGCGGTGCGGTCGAAGCGGCCGCTGCGGTTCCGGGACCTGTGGAGCGGCATCACCGGCCTGCGCCGCGCGCTGGCGCAAACGATCATCCTCAGCATCGTCATGCAGGCATGGGTGCTTGCCTCGCCCTTCTACCTGCGCACGGCCGTGGACGAGGCGCTCTCCAGCCTGGACAGCAACCTGCTCATCACGCTGGCGGTGGGTTTTGCGGCGCTGGCGCTGATCGGCGCGGGCGCCTCGCTGCTGCGCAAGCTCGTTCTCCTCTCCTCCGGTGCCGCCCTGTCCTACGGCATCACCTCCAATCTGGCGCGGCGCCTGTTCCGCCTGCCGATCGCCTGGTTCGAAAAGCGGAAGGTGGGGGACATCCTCACCCGGTTCCAATCCATCCTTCCGATCCAGCGGTTCCTCATCGAGAGCGCGCCGATCGCGCTCATCGACGGCCTGCTCTCGGTGCTGACGCTGGTGATGATGCTGCTGATCGCCCCGCAGCTCGCCTTCGTCTCGTTGCTCGGCCTCCTTGCCTACAGCGCCGTCCGCCTCGGCCTTTTGCGCGCGGAGAAGCAGCGCGAGGCGGAATATGTGAAGGCGCTGGCCCGCGAGCAGGGTGCCGTGATCGAGACCCTGCGCGGCATCGTCACACTGCGCCTCTCCGGCCGCGAGGCCATGCGGCATGCTTATTGGCAGAACCGCCTCACTGATGCGCTGGGCGCGCGCTACCTTCACGAGCGGGTCAAGGCCTGGCACGAAACCGCGAAAACGCTCATCCCCGCGATCGAGCTGGTGCTGGTCGTGTTCCTCGCCATTCGGGGAAGCATGGCGGGGGCGCTCAGCCTGGGCACGCTCTTCGCTTATCTCGCCTATCGCCAGCAGTTCGTGCAGGCCGGCCAATCGCTCCTGGACGAAGGGATCAAGCTGCGCCTGCTCGATCTTCATCTCGATCAGATCGCCGACATTGCTCAGACCCAGGAGGACCGTGGTTTCGCCGAGCCGTTGGTCCAGCCCGCATTCGAGGGCAGGATCGAGCTGCGCAACGTGCATTTCTCCTACGGAGCGCATGACCCGCTGGTGCTGGCGGGCATCGACCTGTCGATCGCGCCGGGGGATCATATCGCCATCACCGGCCCCTCGGGCGGCGGCAAGAGCACGCTCGCCAAGATCATCCTCGGCCTTGTCGATCCCGTGCAGGGCGACGTGCTCATCGATGGGCGCCCCCTCTCCCAATATGGCCGCCGCGCCTTCCGCCAGCATGTCGCGGCGGTGCTGCAGGACGACGTGCTCTACGCCGGGTCGATCGCCGATAATGTCGCTTCCTTCGAGGAGGTCGACATGGAGCATCTGCGCGCCTGCCTGAGCGCGGCCTCGATCCTCGATGACATCGACGCGATGCCGATGCGCCATCACACGCTCGTCGGGGACATGGGCTCGACGCTGTCGGGGGGCCAGAAACAGCGCATCCTGCTGGCTCGCGCACTTTATCGCCGGCCTGATGTGCTGCTGCTGGATGAAGGCACCGCGCATCTCGATCTGGATCATGAGGCCGCCGTCAATCGCGCGGTCAGTGCCCTTGGAATCACGCGCATCGTGATCGCGCACCGTCCGGAGACGATCGCCGCAGCGGATCGGGTGGTACGGCTGGTTGGCGGCAAGATCGCGGAAGGCTAAGACCGCAGGTCTCTCGCCTCCCCGCCGCGCTCCGAAATCCGTTCATTTTCCGCGGCCGGGAAGAAGTTCTTCATAGTTTTCTGCAATCTGGATCGTGGGCGGACTGTGTCGCCCCGAGTATGGAAGATGGTTCGATTGCGCCTCCTTGCGGGCCTGACGAGGTCGGCCCGCAGCCTGGTCCTGATCGCTGCATGCCTAGTTGGCATTGCGGCGGCGCTGGCTGGCGCCGGTCGCGATTTCGACAATCAGGTCCGCGAGAAGCGCTACGAACATCTTCCCAAGCCCCCGAGCGGGGACTTGGTCGTCGTCACCATCGACACCCAGAGCATCAAGACCTTGGGCACATGGCCATGGCCCAGAAGCCGCCATGGGGAACTGATCGACGCCATCGATGGCGACGGGGCGCGCCGCATCGCCTTCGACATCATTTTCGACCAGCCGGCGGCGGACCTCCGGCAGGACAAATTGTTCGCCCGGGCGCTCTCGCGCAGCCATAGCGATATCTATCTCGCCACCTTGCTGGAAAACCGGCTGAACACCCGGGACGTTCACCAGGCCCTGCCTACGGCGGCGCTGCTGCCCTTCGTCACGCCGGTGAGCATCTGGGTGAAGAGCGACCCGGACCAGTTCCACCGCCGCATCCCGCTCAACATGCCGGTGCTGGGCGAAACCTTGCCCGTGCTCGCGCAAGCGCTCGCCGGGACGACCTTCCCCGACGAGGGCCGGCTCCTCATCGACTGGTCCTACTGGCCCGAGCGGATACCGCATATCTCCTATGCCGACGTGCTCGCGGGCAATTTCCCCAAGGGCTTCTTCAAGGGCAAATCCGTGCTGGTGGGCTATGACGCCTTCGGCATCGGCGACCAGTACAGCGTGCCTTATCACAACAAGGTAGCGGGCATGTACATCCAGGCCGTGGCGGCGGAAACGCTGCTGGCCGGCAGGCCCACCGATCTCGGCGACTGGCCTGCTCTCTTTGCGGCACTCCTGCTGGTCTGCGCCGCCGTCCCCCTGACCGCGCTCTTCCGCTCCTTCGTGCTGGCCCTGGGCATCCTCGCCTTCCCGCTCGGGCAGATCATCATCGAGCATCTCTCGCTCGTCCGGCTGGACATCGGCGCCGGCACGATCGCGATCGGCGCGGGACTGGTCGCGCATATCTTGCTGGCCACCGCGCAATCGATGCTCGATCGCATCACCAAGTCGGCGGAGGCGGGCCTGCCCAACATGGCGGCGATGGAGCTCAACGAGCGGGAAGAAGGCGTGACCGTCGTCGTCTGCCTGCGCAATTATGTGGAGACGACCGCGCTGCTCGGCTTCGCTGCGCAGGGCAAGCTGCTCGGCAAGATCCGCGACCGCCTGATTCTCGCCGCCGGCCATGAACGCATCTACCAGATCGACAATCACAGCTTCGCCTGGCGCAGCGAGGAACAGGTGCCGGAGGTCGTGGGAAGCCTCGAAGGCCTGGAAGCGCTGTTCGGCCCGGGCGTGCAGGTCGACCAGCTGACCGTCGACATCGCTCTCAACGCAGGCTTCTGCGACGAGCCCTCGCTTTCCGTGGGGGAAGCTCTCCCCAAGGCCGTGCTCGCCGCGACCAACGCGATCAATCGCGGCGTGTTGTGGGAGCGCTATGAGACCGATGATGACGAGGTCTTCTGGAAGCTCTCCATCCTGAACGAGTTCGAGCAGGCGCTGAAGCGCGGCGACGTCTGGGTGGCCTACCAGCCCAAGCTCGATCTCCACGCCGGCGCGATCACGGGCGCCGAGGCGCTCATCCGCTGGAGCCACCCGGAACGGGGCTTCATCCGGCCGGACCGTTTCGTCCGTGCCATCGAGGATGCGGGCCGGATCGAACGGCTGACGCTCTATGTGCTCGAACGGGCCATTGCCGATTTCGCACCGCTGGGCTTGTCGGTCGCGGTCAATCTCTCAATGCGCATGCTCGGCAAGAACCGGCTGGAAGCGCCCCTGCGCGTGCTCCTCGATACTTACGGCATGCCGGCCGACAAGCTGACGCTGGAAATCACTGAATCCGCCAACATGGCCGACGACCAGGGCATCGCCGAGCTGGAGGCGCTGCGCGCGCTCGGCGTCCACATCTCGATCGACGATTATGGCACCGGCCAGTCAACGCTCTCCTATCTCAAGCGCCTGCCGGCCTCGGAACTGAAGATCGACCAGAATTTCGTCCGGCAGGTGCTCACCAGTCGAAGCGACGCCGTGCTCATCAACTCCACCATCAAGCTCGCCCACGAGCTCGACATGCAGGTTGTGGCCGAAGGCGTCGAGGACCAGAATGTCCTCGATGCGCTCGCCCGCATGGAGTGCGACATCATCCAGGGCTATCATATCGGCCGCCCGATGGCGCTGGAGGATTTCCTGCGCAAGCTCGGCCTTCCCGCCCCCCGGCGTAATTCAAGGGACGCCGCGTAAAAGGCGTACGCTGCGCTCTTCGGCCTGTCCGGCGAACAGAGCCAGAAGGCCGCTCCCCCGAGAGAAGCTGGACCTGCCTCTGTACTCAGCCGCGCAGGACGCGCGACAGATCCTCGAACCCGTAGGGCTTCTTGAGAATGGGGGCGTGTGAAAAACCGGCCGGCATGTCCGCCTCCTCCCCGAAACCGGTCGCGAAGACGAAAGGCGTGCCTGCCTTCAGGAGCCGTTCGGCGACCGGCAGGCTGGTTTCATCCTCGCTGAGTCGCAAATCGAGAATGGCGAACTGGAAATCCACTTCGTCCATGAGCGCCAGGGCGTCGGTCACGCTCGAAGCGCTGCGGACATCCGCCACGCCCAGGTCGAGAAGCAACGACTCAGTGTTCATTGCGATGATGGCGTTGTCCTCGACAATCAGGACCACGCTCGGGACAGGGCGCTCTTCGCTCCCGTTGGTACGCAGGTTCATGCGCGGCATGTGCCAGCTTACGCCGGCCGCGTCCACGGAAATGCAGGCGAGGACAAAGAAGGCTCCTTCGCCGGGGCCGATGCACCCCGGCGAAAGCTACAGATTGGCGACCTTGTCGAGGTCGTCCAGGATTTCCCGGTGCGACACCGAGCGCGGAGGGGACTTGCCGCCGCCGCCCGAGGGATTGTCCCCGAGCATATCCTCGATGCTCCTGCGTGCGCGTGCTACCCGGCTCTTCATCGTGCCCACCGCACATTGCGCGATGTCGGCGGCTTCCTCGTAGCTGAAACCGCCCGCGCCCACGAGCAGCAAGGCCTCGCGCCGTTCTGGAGAAAGGCGCATCATGGCCGATCGCAGGTCGCCCATGTGAAGCCCATCCTCCTGGCTCGCCGACTGGCTGAGCAGCGTCTCGGCAAGATCGGGGTCATAGTCGCCCCGGAACCGATTGCGGCGCGCGTCGCTGAGATAGACATTGCGCAGGATCACGAATGTCCAGCTCCGGATGCTGGTGCCCGGCTGGAAGGACTCGCGCGCGGCCCAGGCCTTGAGCAACGCTTCCTGCACAAGATCGTCCGCGAAATCCGGACGGCCGCACAGACCGCGAGCAAAGGCGCGCAAGTGGGGGATCACCCCGGTGAGTTCGGCCCGAAAATCGAAGCCTTTCGCTTTATCAGCTCCGCTCACTGCTCTGATCCAGCCGCTTCAAAAGATCGATGAATTCGTCGGGAAGCTTTTCGTCGACGACTTCATCATACATCCGGCGAAGCCCGTCCGCCCAAACCGGCTTGTTGCCGGATTTGGGGGTCCGGGGCTCACCATCAGGAGAATCCGGCTTGCTGGACATAGCCCTTCTTGCACCCTCATGAGGGAAAATGTCGAGATGAGATTCCACGGTCTGACAAAAAGCCTCTATCTTATCAAATTCAAATGCTTGCGCAGCGATACGACCCACGTCTCAGGACGCGATCGCACGGAGCATCCACACATTTTCTTCATGCTTGCCAATGCGGGCCGTCAGCATGTCCGCAGTGAACACGTCGTCCGCATCCTCCGCGACCGAAACAGCCTTGCGCATGCGCTTCGCGACCGCCTCATTATCCTTGATGAGCGCACTGATCATATCCTCGGCGCTCGCGAGCGTGGTCTTGCTCTCGATGACACTGCGCTCGACGAAATCGCCAAAGGCAGCCGGGGCCAGATGACCCAGCGAGCGAATGCGCTCCGCGATCGCATCGATAGCGATGGCCAGATCCTCATACTGAGCTTCCGTCAGCTTATGGAGACCGAAGAAGCTGGGTCCGACGATGTTCCAGTGAACCCCGAGCGTCTTCAGATAAAGGGTGAAGCTGTCTGCCAGTGCTGTCGCAAGCGCGTCGGCCGTGGCGTCCATGCCCGCCCGATCGATTCCTGTGTCGAAAGATTGCTCCTTCGGCTTGGATTGCAGTGCGGCATTTGCCATTGGGGCTTCTCCTGTTGGCGGGACGGAAAGTGGAACGATCTCCATCCGAAAGAGTTCCAAAGCAGGCGGGAGGGATCAAATGGTTGGGGTAAATGAAGGGCTGGAAACCTGGGGAATGGGCAAAGGGTCGGTTTGACCGATGGCTGCGGGAATATCCACGCGCCACACCGATTGCCGTCTTTCTGATCGTACTCCTGTTGGTCGGGGCCAGTGCATGGTCCGTCGAACTGGCGACGAAACGCACAAATCGTGCCGCTGCTGAAGTACAGGCGGGAGAGATAGCGGGCGCGATCGAGCGTCAGGCTGCGACGACGCGCGCCTACCTGCAGTCCACCAGCGCGCTTTTCATGAGTTCGATGGACGTCTCCCCGGCTTTTTTCCAGGAATTCGTCGATCGCCTGCGGTTACCGAAACACTTGACCGGTGTGCTTGGCATGGGCTGGTCCGAGACCATCATGCCCGGTGACGTCGCGAAGGTCGAACGGCGGATGATCGAGCAGGGACATATCGACTTCCGCATCTATCCGAAGCCGCGGCGGGACGCGCGCCTGCTTCAGGTGATCACGATGCTTCAGCCTGAAACGCCGCCTAATCGAATAGCCCTCGGCTTCGACATGTACTCCGAAGCGCGGCGCGCTGCCGCCATGGATCGCGCGCGCCGCACCAATGCCGTCGCCGCGAGCGACCCGGTGCACCTCATTCAGGACGGCAACACTGCCAAGTCACCGGGCTTCCTCGTCTATATGCCCGTCCGCACGCTTGGACCCGAGAATCGGTTCAAGGGCTATGTCTACAGCCCCATCCGAACCCGGGAGTTCATTGCGGCCGCGGTCGAGACGCGCATGCCCGAGGAAGGCCGCGTCGATATCTATGATCTCACCTCGCAAGGGCAGGAGCTGATCTATACCTCCGGCAAGACCGGGCATTCTCTCGGATCGCCCGCAGAGCAGCGCCTTGCGGTCTTCGACCAGCAATGGCTGCTGCGCTATTACCCGCCCGGGGGCACATCACTCGGCCCCCTGACGCTCGTCGTGCTCGTCGGCGGAATCTCGTTCGCATTGCTGCTGCTGGCCTATATTCTCCTTGTCCAGCGCCGCAACGAGGATCTGGAGGCCCTTGTGTCGGCCCAGGCGGAACGAGAGACGGAACGCGCCGCGTTCGTTCGCGAACTCAATCACCGGGTGAAGAACTCGCTGGCCAACGTCACCTCGATCATTTCGCTGACCCGGCGCAATGCGGCGGACCTGAACAGCTTCACCGACAATCTTCTCGAGCGAGTGCGGGCCCTCGCCGCGAGCCACTCCCTGCTCGATGGGGCGCAATGGGGCCCCACGGATCTCAAGGGGCTGGTCGAGGCGCAGCTCAGCTCGCCTGCGCAAGCCGGCCGCATCCACATCGATGGCCCCAGCATCCTGATCTCGCCCAATGATGCGCTGTCAATCGGGCTCGCGCTGCACGAGCTGCTGACCAATGCCACCCGCTATGGCGCGCTCTCCACGGAAGACGGACGCGTCGACATCAGCTGGCATATCGCCGGCTCGGATCTGGTGGCGGTCTCATGGCGGGAAAGCGGCGGCCCGGCAGTGACGGAGCCGAAATCGCGTGGCTTCGGCCTCAACCTCATCCAGCGCGCGCTGGCTCAGGAGCTGGGCAGTCCGATCACGATCGAATTTGCGGAGAGTGGCTTGCGCTGCCAGTTCGCCATTCCCCTACGCAAGCCCAAGTCCTTCCGACTCCGGCAGTAGACCGGAGCCGGAACGGACGAAGTTTCAGCGAAGCGGAGCGGTCGACCCGAAAAAGGTCACCTGACCGATCGTCGCCCGCACGAAGTCGTCGCTGAACGGCTTGGTGATGAGGTAAGTCGGCTCCGGCCGCTCGCCGGTGAGCAGGCGCTCCGGGAAAGCCGTGATGAAGATCACCGGCACCGAGAACTTCGCCAGGATTTCGTTCACGGCGTCGATGCCCGAGCTTCCATCGGCGAGCTGGATGTCCGCCAGCACCAGACTGGGCCGGTGCGCATCGAACAGCTTGACCGCCTGAGCATGCGTGGCGGCCGTTCCCACGACATTGTGGCCCAGCGACGTCACGATTTCCTCGATCTGCAGGGCAATGAGAGGTTCGTCCTCGATAATGAGAACGTCCGTCCGGCTGCCTGCCTCGATCTCTGACAGCGCGTCGTCGATCAGCCCGGGAACATCCTGCGCAGGGCAATCCAGGATCTCGGCGATTTCCTCGGAGGAAAAATCCTCGATGGAGCTGAGCAGAAGCGCCTGTCGCGCCAGCGGCGTCACCAGTTCGAGACGGCTTGCCACTGTCGCCACCTCTTCCGAGCCGCTGCCCTCGACGGCGAGCTCGGCTCCGGCCGACGCATAGATTTTGGTAAAAGCGGAAAAAAGGCCGACGCGCGAGCTGGAGATGCTTTCGCGCAGGTCGGCATCGACAAGCGCGGCCTCGAGCAATTCACGCACGAACCCGTCACCCAGCGACTGCGAACCCGTCAACACGCGGGCATAACGCCGCAGATAGGGAAGCTGCCGCGCGATCAGATCCGAAAGAGCCATATTCTGGACCTCCATTCATTGGCCGGCGTCGCAAAAGGGCACGCCGACGCGGCGGGGGGCGTCCCCCGCGACCGCGCGAAATTAAGAGGGTACGGCCACATGCGACAACAGTTTTATTTTTTCATGGTCCGGGAACCGGGGCTTGGCAGGCGCGTTTCGACCACGTCAATTGGCATTCACCTGCCCCCGAAATGCCAATTGCCACCTGGCCGGTTCCCCGACCCTCCTCACCCCCCCAAAGTGTGGGAACCGGCCACTTCTTCCTCTCCCTGCAAACCCTTACAAGCGCTGGCCGCCCCGAAGTCTGGACGGAACCATGCATGCCGAGCGCCGTTTCCATCGGGAGACGTAACTCGCATGGAGATGGATATGAGCCGCCCAGCCCTGAAAATCGTTCCCCACGCAAATGGCCGTGATGCTTATGATCTTGTGCGCAGCAAAGCACATGATCTGAGGGTCGCGAGCATTCCCGCAGCGGCGGAGGCCGCCGAGAAGGCAGGCCAGGCCATCGCCAGCTTCGCCCTCTCGACCTCCCGATCCATGGCGAAATCGATCCGCGACGCCACGCCGAGCGCTGCCAGCGATGCCGCGAGCGAAGCGAAGGCAAAAGCGAAATCGGGTCTGGCGACGCTGGGCGCCGTGCCGGTGGTTCATCAGGCCGCTCGCTTCGTGCGGCGCAATCCCGTGCTGACAGCGGCCATCGCGGCCGGTGCGCTCACTCTGGGATATGCGGCGATGCGCTGGCAGGCCGGTGCGCGGGAAGACGCGGACGCGGACAGCGAACATTCGTCTGACGAAGCATAAGACTTCTGAAAAAGTCCAAGATCGCACTGGAACCACAATGCTCGCCGCTCGTTGAAGGCCCGCGATCTGGCATCTTCCGGCTATTTTATGCTGCTGGCCTGAAGGTGCCAGATCCCCATTCCTGAAGGCGATCCACAGCGGGACACCGAAATCACGCTGTTTCCCCTTCCGTCCTTGCGATCGGATACCCACATAGATTAACGGGATATTGGGTAGCGCTCCATAACGAGCGCCAGGGGGGTCGCATGATGGATGAGGAAGCAGTTGGCTGCATCCGCCGCGCCATGCGGGGAGAGCTGCCAATGGGAAGTGGGCGTTCATTCAGAAGGGCATGCTCGCGCAGGGAATTCCAAGACGCCGCAGTCCGATAGTGATGTTGCGACTGGGTTTCGAAGACTTCAACGCGACGGACCTGGACAGCCCGGGATCGCGCGCCGCGCCCGCCTCGCTTGCGGGACGGCTGACGAAGCGACTGCGCCCACCGCGCGCAAGCGCCCAGGCTACATCGCCGCTCCTCCGACCCGCGCAATTACCACTCCCCTTTGGTGACCCGGCCGGCGCCGACCTTGCTGCGGCCGAACCCCTCCTGTTTCGGGCCGCGCGGCGTATCGAACCCATATTGAGCTATGAGCAGGCGCGTTTCGACCAGATCGTGCCCGATGCGACGCCGCCGGACAGCTTGCCCAAGGATCGGCTCACGCTTCCGGGCGGCATGGGACTGGTGCTTTATGACGGTCCGGAGGGTGTTCTTGCGTTCGACTGGATGCAATGGGGAAAGCCCGATGCCGCGGGCAGCGACGAGATCCTCATCGATTCCACGGTACGCCTGAGCGAACTCGGAAAGTCATCCCGATCGCTGCGCCGGCTGGCGCAGCGGCGCTGCATCGTTCCCCTTACCCGCTACTCGGTGCCGGTGCGGGACGGCGAAATATGGACTCACCGCTGGGTGACGCCACTGAACGATCACATCACATGCGCGGCCGCCCTGTGGGTTGCCGATGGCCGGCAGAAACCCCGCTTTTCCATCGTGACGGAGGAGGACGAAAGCGGGACCACGCCGCTGCTGCTCTCCGAGGGCGATCTGCTGAACTGGCTGCGTGCTCCCGCCAAGGCGCTGGGCGGAATGACCCGTGCGGGGCGCACACAGCGATAAACTGCAAACTGCCACCGCGAATATCGCGGCCCTGCGACGCTCCGGTCATTCCCGGGCGAAGGCGATCAGCCGATCATATGATTTCCGGATATGCTCGCGCATGGCCTGCTCGGCCCCTTCGGCATCGCCCGCGGCGAGGGCTTCCACCAGCATCTCATGCTCCAGAAAGGCTTCCCTCGTCACTTCGCTGTGGCGGCGGAGGCGAAAGACATGAAAATGCGCGTGCAGGCGGGCGAGCGCTTCCTGGATGAGGTCGTTACCACTGGCGGCGGCGACCGCATCGTGCAGCTCGGAATCGAGGCGCGCGAAATCGTCATAGGATTGTGACGCCCTGTCGGGGCCCATCGCGCCGGAAAGCTGGCGCAGGCGCAGGGCGGCGTCCTGCGTCATCCGCTGCGCCGCGCGGCGCGCCGCATAGGGCTCCAGCAGCGCGCGAACTTCATACAGTTCGTCAAGCTGCCGGCGGCTGAGCTGGGGCGTGCTGCAATAGCCCGAATAGCGCCGCTTGGTGACCAGCCCCATCGCTTCCAGCATCGAAAGAGCTTCCCGGATCGGCGTCTGGGAAACACCCAGGTCGCGGGCGAGCTGGTCGATCGATATGCGGCTGTCCGGACGGATACGCAGGGACATGATATCTGAGCGGATGATGTTCAGCACTTCCTCGACGAAGCCTTGCGAACGCGGCAACCGCCGATCGTCCGCGTCTTCGCCCCCTCCCGTCACCTGGCTCGCCATCGTCGCTCGTCCGCTCGCCTCGTGGATGGATCAAATGATGTCGGGTCGCGCAGGCGCACGCAAGCCCCCGCGCCCGGCGCGCATTGCAGACCCGGCAATCCTGGCGCGGCCGCCATGCGCCCGGCAGCGGCAGCCGGCCAGGAGAGGCCAGTGCCTATTTCTCGTCGAGATTGGGATTCGTGATCGGCGTATCGCCTTCGAACAGGTGTTCGAAGCGCCGATAGGTGCACAGCCAGCGCTCGCCCACCTTGCGATACTTGTCCGTGGCGAGCGAAATGGTGATGGGTGCATGAGTGGGCAGAGGCTTCACCCCGTTGGCGGCGTAGAGATACAGATAGTTCGTCGCCTCGGCCGTATCCTCGCCCGTGAACCATGCACGGAAATTGCTGAAGCCATGTACGGCGAGGCGCGGCCCCTGAGCAACGCGCCAGTCGTAGAATTGCTGGATCTTGGCGACGCCTTCGTAGGACGCGAACTGGCCGTGGAACACCGCATCCTCGGTATAGTAAGCCGATGCGTTCCGGCCGCCATTGGTATCGATCTCGTGCCAGTAATCGGCAAGCTGGAGCGCGAGCTCTGCATTGAGTTTCAGCAGGTTGTCATGGGTCACGGATCGCCTCCCCTTTGTCTGGCCGGGGCCGCAAGGCCCGTCTGTCCCGCGCCTGCCAGTCGGCGGGCCTACCGTCTTGCCCTCAGCGGAAGCGACAGTTGCGCGCAGCGGTCTGTCCATAGCGGCGAAGCCTGCCGATCGCCCGGTTGGAACAGGCGCGGCGAGAGGCGCATTGCGCCCCCGCCCCGCTTTCCACTATCGCCCTGGAATGAACGATGAGGATGAAGACCCGACCGGCCCGCTCCACTGGCTGCGCGCGCGCCTGCACATCATCATCGGCATCGCGGGGCTCATCGCCTGGTTCGTGATGCTCTGGCTGATGTTCGGGGATGTTCTCTAGACAGCGTGGACAGATTTCCGGATCGATAAAGACGCCGCTATCTAGGCATTTCAAGCGAATATCAGATCTTCCGGATGCGACGCCATTGCTGCTGTTGCTCTTTCTCCCCTTGAGGGGAGAGAAACGGAGGCTTGTCAGCGTGCGACCTCCCCTCTCCCAACCCTCTCCCCTGAAGGGGAGAGGGCTACGGCCGCTCTCCACCTCATTCCTGCCGCTCACTCCGCATCAAGGGCGCCTGAGAACCGACGTTCATTCGGGCTGGAATTTATTCCCGTGCCCTGACCGAGCCGGTCCGCTCATGCGTCAGTCCAGATAAGCGATCGTGCGGATTTCGATGCTCTGGCGCGGCGGCGCATCGGGCGGCGAGGCAGGATCTTCGAACGCGCTGTGGCCGGTCCACTGCACCGCATCGGGATTGGAATCGAACAGGCGGAAGACGAAGGCTTCATCCGGCTGCATGCGCGGTGCGTAATACCAGCGATGTTCGGGATTATAGGCAAGGTTGAAGCCCCAGAGCGAACGGCGGCGCGCATCGCCCAGCCCGCCGCGGACCTCGCTCGGGAACAGATCCTCGGGTCGCACCGTGCTGGCATCGCACAGCGCCAGAGGCGATCGTTCGACCATGCGCAGCGGGCGCCAGATGTTGATGAGCATGTGCCGGCCGGCAAGGCGCCGTTCCGCTTCCTCCTGCGGCATCAGGTCCAGTGTAAAATCGCGCACTGTGCGCGCGCCATAATCCACATGCGCGCCGAAGGCCGGCAGATTGCCGTCGCCAGCTTCCCGCGCGTCGGTGCGCAGCATCGTGCCGAAAGTCACGACCCTGGCCGCGCCGGTCAGCCGCGTGATGAGCGCGACAGCTTCCTGCGCGAAGACGGCCTTCTTCTCCTCATCGGTCGGCGCGGCGGCAACGGCGGATTCCTCCCGCACGAGTAGGAAGCCGTTGCGATCGAAGGACAGCTGGTCTGCAAGCGGCCGCACATCGTGGATCGGCACGACATGCTCTTCCTTCGGCCAGTAGCTTTCCGCGCGATTGGCGGCATTGAACACCGCACTCTCGCCGCGAACCACATAATTCAGCCTGGCCATTACCGGGTCCATGGTCCCGTTGCTCCTCTCCGTTCGGCAAAGCTTCTAATGCTCATCAAACGACGCGCGCAACAGAGGGACGCGCCCAGTTCGCTCAGCGTCAACAAGATGCGGCGGAGGCCGATTGAATTCGCTGCGGCCCCACCATAGCGTGGCGAAAACGACGCGGCGGACGCGCGCGCAAGCGTCCGGAGGGATGAGGATGGCGACCAACTATGATCCGCGCAGGGCGCTCGGCGCACGGCCCATGCTTCCCGTCCAGTGGCTGATGATCCTCATTCCGGTCTGCATCAACATGGTGGATGGCTATGACATCCTCGCACTTGCCATGGCTGCCCCCGTGCTGGCCGACGAATGGGCGCTCGGGCCGGACGCACTGGGGGAATTGCTGAGCTTCAGCCTGGCCGGCATGGCGATCGGCGCGCTCGGCGTCTCGCCGGTCGCGGATACCAAGGGGCGGCGCCCGGCCATCCTGTTCTGCCTCGTGCTGATGAGCGCCGGCATGTTCGGCGCGGCGCTCAGCCACGGCTACTGGGGCATGGCGGTGTCACGTTTCGTGACCGGCATCGGGATTGGCGGCATGACGAGCACGGCCGGCGCCATCGCCATGGAATATGCATCGGACAAGCGCCGCGAATTCGCGCCCAGCGCGGTCGCTTCCGCCTATCCGGTCGGCACCATCATCGGGGGTTTCGTCGCCATCGCGGTGCTGGACGAATTCGGCTGGCGCGGCATCTTCTGGGTCGGCGGCATGCTTTCGGCGATCCTGCTGCCCGTCGCCTGGCTGTGGCTCCCCGAATCGCTCGATTTCCTGCTGACCCGCCAGCCCCGCGGCGCGCTGGCGAAGACCAACCGCGTCCTCAAGCGCCTCCGACTGCCGCCGCTCGAGGTTCTGCCGCCGGTCGCGGCAAGCGCCCATGACGGCGCGGCGTCGATCCGGGAGATTTCCACGCCCGAGCATCGCGGGCAGCTGCTCCTCCTGTGCATCGCGCATCCGCTCAACATGTTTTCCTTCTATTTCATCATCAACTGGGCGACCAAATGGGTGACCGAGCTGGGCCTCTCGACTGCCGCCGGCATTTCCTACTCCATCTATGTTTCGGTCGGCGGCATCGCGGGCGGACTTGTGGCCGGGTGGATCGCCGGGCGCGTGGGCGTGAAGCGGCTCACCGTCGTCACGCTCTGTGGCATGGCGGCGATGATCATTCTGTTCGGACTTCTGCCACCTGTCCTACCCCTCCTCGTGGGCAACGCCCTTCTGCTCGGCGCCATGTTGTTCGGTTCCGCCTGCGGTTGCTGGCTGACCATCGCTTATGCGTTCCCGCCTCAACTGCGGGCGACTGGCCTCGGCATCGCCAGCACGGTCGGCCGGGTTGGCTCGATCTTCGGCCCGCTGACGGCCGGTTATCTGCTTGCTGCCGGACTGGGCAAACCGCTGATCTGCGTGTTGCTCGCCATTCCGGCGGTGCTGGCGGCCATCATCTTCTCGACGGCGCGACGCTATCCCTCCGCGAGCGCGTGAACGGTGCTGCGCGGACCGACCTCGCTGCGGTGACGCCGCCTACCCTAGCCCGCCCGAAGAACTTGGTCTAAGAAGAGCCGATGGCCGGACTCTCGACGCCCGAAACCCATCTTGTCGCAGCGATCCGGGATCGACAGAGCGCCATGGCCGCGCAGGTCGTGGCGTGGGCGCAGATCAACTCCGGCAGTCGCAATCTCGATGGACTGGCACAGATGCGCGCCCGCATCGCCGATGCTCTCTCGCCGATTGCCGACAGCGTGGAGACATGCGAACCGGACCCGGTGACGACACTGGCCGAGGACGGCACGCAGGTGCCCGTGCCCCATGGCGCGAATCTGCTCGCCCGCAAGCGCCCGGCGGCGAACCGGCGGATGATCCTGACCGGGCACATGGATACGGTGTTTCCGCCCGACCATCCATTCCAGTCCTGCCGGATGCTCGATGCGAGCACGATGAACGGCCCCGGCACGGCGGACATGAAGGGCGGGCTCATCGTCATGATCGAGGCCCTGGTGGCCCTGGAGGCAACGAACGCCATTCCCGGCCTCGGCTGGGATGTCGTGGTGAACGCGGACGAGGAAGTCGCCTCGCTCGGCTCCGCGGCCCTGCTGCGCGAGGTGGCGCGGCGCTGTCAGATCGGCATGACCTTCGAGCCCTCGGTAACACCGGAAGGCCGCCTTGCGAGCGCGCGGCGCGGAAGCGGCAATTTCCTCGCCGCACTCGCCGGACGATCCGCCCATGCCGGGCGCAATCCGCAGGATGGGCGCAACGCGCTCGTCGCCGCGGCCGATCTCGCCCTGCGGCTGGATGCCCTGAAGCGCAGCATTCCCGGTCTCACGGTCAATGTCGCGCGGCTGAGCGGCGGGGGCGCGAACAATGTGGTGCCCGACAAGGCGATGCTGAGCTGGAACATGCGTCCGCTGGACCTGGAGGCCCAGCAGAAGGCCGACCATGCCATGGGGGAGATCATCGCCTCAATCGCGCGGGAGCATGAGGTCACCATCAGCCTGTCCGGCGGTTTTGCTCGTCCGCCCAAGCCCTTCGATGCACGGCACGAGGCGCTGTTCATGCTCGTGCGCGATGCGGGCGCGGACCTTGGCCTCCCTATCGACTGGCAGCCCAGTGGCGGCGTATGCGATGGCAACAACATCGCGGCCGAGAATGTGGTGGTGGTCGACACGATGGGCGTGCGCGGCGGGAGCATCCACACGGCGGACGAATTTCTCATCGTCGACTCGCTGAGCGAACGCGCCGCGCTCGCCGCTATCACGATATTGCGCATTGCCGAAGGGCGGCTCGATGCCGCGCTCGGCCTCAAGGGGGAGATTGCATGACCGAAGGCTGGCTCGTTCGTCCGGCGACCGTGGAGGATCTCGACGCGGTATATGATCTGGCCGGCCAGACCGGCCCGGGCTTCACCAACCTTCCCCATGACCGCGACGCCCTGCGTCTGCGCCTGGAGCGCAGCCAGCGGGCTTTCGAGGCAGATCTGAGCAGCGGACCGGATGATGAGCTCTACATGTTCGTGCTCGAGAACGCGGCCACCGGCGAGATCGGCGGCACCGCGCTCATCTTCTCCAGCGTCGGTACCAAGAAGCCCTTCTACAGCTACAAGATCACGCGCCTCTCCCAGTACAGCCGCCAGCTCGAGCGCATCGTCACCACCAATGTCCTCAACCTCGTGAACGACTTTGCCGGGGCGAGCGAAGTGGGTGGCCTGTTCCTCGTTCCCGCGCTGCGGCGCTCGGGGCTGGGGGTGCTGCTGGCGCGCAGCCGCTACATGTTCATGGCGCTGCATCGCGAACGCTTCGGCGAGCAGGTGCTGACCGAGCTTCGCGGCTTTCAGGAGCCGGAAGGCTATTCGCCCTTCTGGGAAGGGCTCACGAAGCGCTTCTTCAATCTGGAATTCGCGGAGGCGGACCGCTTCCATGCCCTGAACGGCAACCAGTTCATCGCCGACCTGATGCCCAAATATCCCATCTACACCATCCTGCTTTCCGAAGAGGCGCAGAACGCCATCGGCAAGCCGCACAAGAGCGGGGCCGCCGCCATGCGACTGCTGGAAGCGGAGGGTTTCCGCCATGATGGCTATGTGGACCTGTTCGACGCCGGCCCGACCATGCGGGCTCAGGTGGGCGACCTGCGCACCGTGAAGGACAGCGCGAGCGCGATGATCCAGACCGATGAGGCGGATGGCGAGGGCGCCACGCGCATGCTGCTTGCCACGGGGCGGCTGCTCGACTTCCGGGCATGGCGCGGGAAAGGCCGCACGCGTGACGAGGGAGAGACCTTGTGCCTGCCGCCCGACTGCATGAAGCTCGGGCGCCTGCGCGAAGGCGATTTCGCGCTTTACGTGCCGACGCCGTGACGGGAGATCATCGACATGCGTGAGCTTGTTTCCACCGATCCCTGCACCGGAACCGTCGTCTGGCGTGGCCCCGTCAGTGATGCGGCGGCCGTCGATGCCGCCGTTGCGCGCGCCCGCGCCGCGCAACCGGTGTGGGAAACGCGACCGATCGAGGAGCGTATCGCTATCCTGCGGGCCTATGCCGCGCGCGTGAAGGCGCGGGCGGAGGACGTGGCGCGCATCATTTCCCGCGAGACGGGTAAGCCCTTGTGGGAAACCCGGACGGAAGCGGCCAGCGTCGCTGCCAAGGTCGAGATTTCCATCACCGCGCAGGCGGACAGGGCGGGCGAGACACTCATCGACGCCAACGGGGTGACGCAGGCGGTGCGGCATCGCGCGCATGGCGTCCTTGCCGTGCTTGGCCCCTATAATTTCCCGGCGCACCTGCCCAACGGCCATATCGTGCCCGCCCTGCTCGCGGGAAATAGCGTCGTCTTCAAGCCGAGCGAACTGGCCCCCGCAACGGCGCAGCTCACCGGCGAACTCTGGCGTGAGGCGGGCCTGCCCGAAGGCGTGCTGGAGATCGTGCAGGGCGATGGCGAGACCGGCAAGGCGCTGGCGAGCCACCCCGGCACCAACGGACTGCTGTTCACCGGCAGCTCGACCACCGGCAAGCTTCTCGCCCGCCAGTTCGCGGAGACACCGGGGCGTATCCTCGCGCTCGAGATGGGCGGCAACAACCCGCTGCTGGTCTGGGATCTGCCGGCGGATGGCATCGAAGCTGCCGTCGCGCTCATCGTCCAGTCCGGCTGGCTCTCCGCCGGGCAGCGCTGCACTTGCGCGCGCCGGCTGATCGTGCAGGAGAGCCTTGCCGGCACTTTGATCCCGCGGATCGCGGAAACGCTCGACCGGTTGATCGTGGGCGCGCCATTCGACGAGCCGCAACCCTTCATGGGGCCGGTGGTGGACAATCGCGCAGCGGACATGGTCGAGCGCCGTGTCGCCGACCTGCTGGCGCTGGGCGGGCAACCGATCCGCCCGCTGCTCCGCCGCGCGCCCGATCTGCCGTTCCTGACACCGGCCCTGATCGACATGACCGGCATCGAGGGTGCGCCGGACGAGGAGATTTTCGGCCCCGTCGTGCAGCTCTACCGGGAGACGGATTTCGATGCCGCCGTCGCGCGTGCCAATGCGACGCGCTTCGGCCTGTCCGCCGCGATGCTGGGCGGAACGCGTGCGCTGTTCGACAGGTTCCGCACGCAGACCCGGGCCGGCGTCGTCAACTGGAACCGGCCGACCAACGGCGCCAGCTCGGCCCAGCCATTCGGCGGCGCTGGGGACAGCGGCAACCTGCGGCCGAGCGCTTATTATGCAGCCGATTATTGCGCATGGCCCGTCGCGGGGATGGAAGCCGCCGCCATCGAGGGTACGCTCGGTGTGGGGCTGAAGGGGTGAACATGCTCCGGCAAGGCTCGCCCTTCCCCTCCGGTCGATCAGGTGCCTGAAAACGTGACGGCGCCGCCTCCCTTTCGCGAAGTCAACTTCGATGGCCTGATCGGCCCCAGCCATAATTATGCCGGGCTCAGCCTTGGCAATCTCGCAGCGACCATGCATGCCGGGCAGGTTTCCCGCCCCCGGCAGGCGGCGCTGGAGGGTCTCGCCAAGATGCGGCTCATGCTTTCGCTGGGGCTGGGACAGGGCTTCTTCCTTCCGCATGAGCGCCCCGATGTCGGCTGGCTGCGCCGCTTCGGCTTCGACGGCAGCGATCATCAGGTCTGCGCGAAGGCCTGGGCGGAGGAGCCACTGCTGTTCGTGCAGGCGACCAGCGCTTCACCCATGTGGGCCGCCAACGCCGCAACCGTGTCCCCCGCGCCGGACACCGCCGACGGGCGCGTTCATTTCACGCCGGCCAATCTCTCCACCATGGCGCATCGCAGCCATGAATGGCCCGAGACGCTGGCGCAGCTGCGCCGCATCTTCGCCGATCCCCGCTTCTTCGCCGTGCACGGTCCCATTCCCGGGCGCTTTGGCGACGAAGGCGCGGCCAACTTCATGCGGCTGGCGGCACCCGCTCATGATCCGGGCATCGAGATCATGGTCTATGGAGAGCCGGGCGGTCCCTTCCCGGCCCGCCAGTCAGCCGAAGCCTGCCGCGCAATCTTCCGCGCCCATGGCGTGGAGGATGGCCTCATCGTCCAGCAATCCCCGCGTGCCATCGCGGCAGGGGCCTTTCACAACGATGTCGTGGCCGTGGCGCATGAGAACATCCTGTTCGCCCATGAACATGCCTTTGCCGACAAGGCCGCCCTCTATGGCGCCATCGAGGCGCGCTGCCCGGATGTGGTGATCCTGGAAGTCGCGGCGAACGAGGTGTCGCTGGAGGATGCCATTGCATCCTATCTGTTCAACTCGCAGCTGGTCACCTTGCCGGATGGCAGCCGCACGCTCGTCGTCCCGATGGAATGCGCGGAGACAGTCTCGGTCAAGACATGGATCGACGCCAATGTCGGCGCCAATGGCCCCATCCATGGCGTGCGGTTCGTCGACGTGCGCGAGTCCATGCATAATGGCGGCGGTCCCGCTTGCCTGCGACTGCGCGTGCTGCTGTCCGCGCAGGCCGAACGCGCTGTCCACCCTGCTCATCTGCTCGACGAGCGAAGCGCCGACCGTCTCGAGCGGATTATTACGGCGCACTGGCCCGCGCAGCTTTCCCTGCCCGATCTGGCGCTCCCGCAGACCTGGAACGCCATCGAACATGCCCGGACCACTCTGCTCGACGCGCTTGAGGAGCCTCTGACATGACTGCTTCCCATTTCGTTCCGGCCGACGACATCCGGCTGGCCTTCTCGGATGCGATGTCCCGCATGTATCGCCAGGAAGTACCACTTTACGGTGATTTGCTGGACATCGTTTCCACCACGAACGAGCAGGTGCTGGCGGCCGATCCCGCCCTGCGCGCTGCTCTGAGCGCCAATGGCGAACTGGATCGGCTCAATGCCGAGCGTCATGGCGCCATCCGGGTGGGCACGGCAGCGGAACTCGCGCTCATGCGCCGCCTGTTCGCGGTCATGGGCATGGTGCCGGTCGGCTATTACGATCTGGCCGCGGCTGGCCTGCCGGTGCACTCCACCGCCTTTCGTCCGATCGACAATGCCGCGCTCTCGCGCTGCGCGTTCCGGATATTCTGTTCGCTGCTGCGCATCGACCTCATCGCGGACCCGGCGCTGCGCGACCGCGCCGGCGAGATCCTCGCCCGGCGCCGTATCGTCACCGATGGCGCGCTGATGATGATCGAGCGGTTCGAGGCGGATGGCGGCCTGACGGCGGAAGATGCCGAGGCGTTCGTCCTGGAAGCACTCGAGACCTTTCGCTGGCATGGCGAAGCGCTGGTGGACCACGCGACCTATCGCGCCTTTCACGACACGCATCGCCTGATCGCCGATATCGTCTGCTTCCGCGGCCCCCATATCAATCATCTGACGCCGCGCGCACTCGACATCGATGCCGTGCAGGCCGAGATGGTCGCGCGTGGTATTCGTGCCAAGCCGCTGATCGAGGGGCCGCCACGCCGCGACGTGCCGATCCTGCTGCGGCAGACCAGCTTTCAGGCACTGGAGGAGCCGATCCTGTTCCGCGAAGGAGACGATGCGGTGCAGGGCGCCCACACGGCCCGTTTCGGCGAGATCGAGCAGCGCGGCATCGCGCTGACGCCGGCCGGGCGCGCGCTTTATGACGAGATTCTTGCGGATGTGGAGGCGGCCCGCGCCGATGCGGGCGATTATCAGGCGCGCCTCGCCGCTGCTTTCGCGCGCTTCCCTGACGATCTCGAAACGATCCGCCGGCACGGCCTGGCTTATTTCACTTATGCCCGCTCCCCGGCCCTGGGCGAAGGCCCATTGCCGGCCGGATCGCCCGAAGCTCTGGTGGAGGCCGGCCATCTGGTCGCCACGCCGATCACTTATGAGGACTTCCTGCCCATCAGCGCGGCCGGCATCTTCCGATCGAACCTGAGCGGCGCAGCGGAAAGCGAGCTCGCCGCACAGTCGTCACAGGCGGGCTTCGAAGCGGCGCTCGGCGCCAGCTGCCTCGATCCGTTCGGCCTCTACCTCGATCAAGAGCAGGATTCGCTCGACGCGCTGGAGAAGCCAATCCCTGAGGGCGCTGGCACGCCGGGGAAGTGAGGCCCAGCGCGCAACGTCATCCGACCGATTCAGCCGGAGCCCGACGCCCAAGTCTTCTCAGAAAATCCCGTTATCATGAGGCAATCGCTCGGGAATTTCCTGGACGACTTCCCAATGCTCGCACACTTTCCCGTCAGCGCCATGTCGGAAGATATCGACGATATTCATGCCCGGGTCGCCGGGATGGCGGACGGTATGGATATGAAAGATGGTGACGTCGCCGTCTGCATAACGTGCCTTGATGCGGATATCGACGTCGGGAAATCCCGCCCGGCGATCATCCAGAAAGGCGCGAAGCCCCTCGCGTCCGCCACTCGCCGCCGTGCTGTGCTGGATATAATCCTCCGCGATGAAGCGATCGACGTGACGCGAATCGAACTTCATCAGCATGTCGCGATACATGGCGGTCGCGATGGCCAGATTGCGGGCTTCGGTCTCGCTGTGCTTCATGGCGACCGGCTCCCCGATGTCCCTACTTTTCGATGTTCATCGTGGGACGGCCCTGCTCGTCGGCGGCGTCGCGATTATTCTCCTCGCAGACATATTCGCGGATCTGCCAGTCGCGCTTGCGCTGATAGGCCTGGGTGACGCGAAAGGGCTCGGCGAAGATGGCCGGATCGGTAATGATCGTCTCCACGGTCATCTCGTCCGGCGCGGTCAGGAAAAAGCGCTCGCGGATGCGGGTATTCTCGGTGGGATGCACGCCTTCCATCAGGCTGGTGATGGGATTGAGGCCATTCGTGTCCACGACCAGCACATCCCCCTCCCACCGGCCAACCGACCAGCCATTGAAGGCGGGGTCGGGATCGTCCGGCAATGCGCGCCCGTCCGTGTAGATGCGGCGTACCTGGCTGAACGTCTCGTGCAGAATGGTCACCCGACCGGGCGAGAAGAGGAATTCGATCGGATAGGGCTGGCGCATGATGCCGGGCATGCCGGTAGGGCGGCAATTGGCGGCTGCGCTCTGGAGATTCTCGCCATGCTGCTTGCGCGCATTGAAAGCCTCCACTGCCTTCGCCATCTCCGGCGTGAACTGAGGCTTGGTGCCGGCGCCGAACAACCGCGACCAGTCCGGCTGCCAGACCCCGATCGTCCAGTCGGGCAGATCATTGAGCGAAGAATAGTCCGGCCGGCTCTTCGCCGCGTCATCCTGCGCAAAGGCAGACGTCACTGGCCCTGCCCCGACCGCGAGCCAGACCGCCAGCGCGGCAGCGAATGCCGGGATGCTTCTCTGCATGGCAGGCTTCATGCGTCCTCCCTCACCGACGCCGTGCGTTTGCGCGCGTTCCTGATCCGGTGCGCCTGCATAGTGGATTCCCTCAACTGCGAGTCAAGCGTCATCTCGCGCCCGATCCGTGCCGGCAGCAGACATGCAGCCCGTCGCCGCACGCCTTCCGCGCGCGCATGACTGTTGACCTCATCGATTGCGAGCGGCAGATGAAGGTCATGTGCCGACAAAAGCCGGCCCGCCCCGCGCATGGGGCGATGGAGGAGTGGATGATGCCCGGGAAGCCTGTCCGCAATCGTCGCCTTGGAATCGTCCTGCTTGGCGGGACCGGGTTGATGCTGGCCGCAATCCCGGCGCCGGCGCATCATTCCACCGCCATGTTCCACTGGGGCAAGGAAATGGAAATGAAAGGCGCCGTCGTGGAGCGCTGGGACTGGACCAATCCGCACACCTTCCTCTACGTCGCGCTGCCGGGCAAGAATGGCCAGACCGAGCACTGGGCGTTCGAAGGCATGAGCCCCAATCATCTTGGACGGACCGGCTGGAACAAGCGCATGTTCAAGCCCGGCGACCGGATCGACCTCACTTATTATCCGCTCAAGGACGGCCGCAAGGGCGGCTTCAACGTGACGGTCAAGCTGAGCGATGGAACCGTCAAGCGCCAGCTCGACAGCCCGACGACGCGGCCCGACCGACCGGGTTCCTGAACCCGCCCGGGCGCCTAGGACTGATCCCGCGCCTTGCCATCCTCGATCATCTGCCGCGCGTTTTCGGTGAGCGCATCGATGATGCTGATGAAGAACATGCGCTCTCCAGGCTCCTGCCCGCTCCACAGTCTTTGTTCGCGACAGGCGGCGAGCTGGTACATCTTCTCGAACATGGCCGCGCCCTCGGCCGTGGTCTCGAGCATGATGTCGCGGCGACGCGTCGGCCGCGACCGGACAACGAGACCCGCCTGCTCCAGATGCCCCACAGTGCGGCCAATCTGGCTCTTGTCCCGCGCCATGAGCTGGATGAGCCGGGCAAGCGGCATGGGCGGGCTCTCGCCAATGATGGAAAGCACTTGCCACTGGAAATGGGAAAGCCCGAACGCCCGCTGATAAGCCAACATCGCGCTGCGCTTGAGATAGGCGACAAGGCTGATGATCCGGGGCGTGATCAGGTTACTCGGTGGTGGCCGGATCGGCCGCCCGTCCGCCCCGGTCGACCAGGACGAGGGCAAAGGGGGCTGAGACAGGGCATTGATGATGCCCGCTTCCGCACTCAGCTGCCGCTCTTCGGCGTAGAGCTGGGCCGCCTGAACCGTGAGCTGCTCGCACAGGGCGGCGAAGCGCTTGAGGTCCGCCGGCGCGATGCCGTTCGTCAGCACGCCATCGCGGCTCCGGCCGATCGCCATGATGCGCTCGTAGATCCTGCGGCCGGGGGGCAGCAGCGTCAGCTTGGCCCGCAGCCGCTCGCGCTCCATCAGCCCCGCGGTCTCCAGCGGCTTGATCGCCCGGCTCACCTGCGCTTTCTCGTGGCCCGTGATCGCCACGATCTCCTGCGAGCTGAGCCCGCCCGATATGCCGATCATGATGATGAGTTGGCGATGGATCTCCTTGTAACCAACCTCGCGCTCGTAAACCGGCAGACCGCTTTCCCGGATCAGGCGCAGCAGGTTGGAAAGCCGCGCGCCCACGATCCGAAGATACAGGGGCTCCCGCTCCGGCGCGTCCACTCGCTCCTCGATCAGCTCCGACAGTATCTTGATCCTCCAATCCCTGCTCAGAAAGGCGACATGGTAAAGCCTATCCAGCGCCCGCAGGCAATCACCGCGATCCATATCGCCATCGAAAGAAGCCCCGCAAGCCGCGCACTGCCCGGGGGCGGCCCGCGCCGATCGAGCCGGCTCCCGCGCTGCACCACCAGATGGAACACCGCCATGTTCACGCCTGCCAGCACCAGCAGGATCATCTTGGCGCGAAAGGCGGTGTTGCCGAAATATCCATAGGGATTTGAAGCGAACAGGAGACCGCCCGTGACCACCGCGCCAATGAAGGCGATCCAAGTGATGGGCAGGATGGATCGGCCGAGGGACCGGATCGGATAATCGCGCGAGGCAAGCCCCATCAGCCGCAGATCGACCACAAGGATCGACCCGAACAGGATCGCAAGGCTGATGACATGGGCCGTTTCGATCCAGGGAAAAGCCAGCGGGTCCTCGGCCACATAGGTGCCGATGGCGCTGTTGCCGATCGCTTCGAGCAGGGTCTCGATCACGCCTCGCCTCCCTCAGCCCACATAAGCGATCCAGCGGCCGGCCATCGCGACCGCGATCCAGGCCGCGAAAACCACCACTGCCAGCAGCCGGACACCCGGCCGGGCCGGCCTGTCCGTCCGCGTGGCTCGCAGCGCGCGCGCGAGGCCGCGCGCCAGAAGGAGCGTGACGATCACCAGCAGCATCTTGGCGCGGAACAGCCAGTTCAGAAGTTCACGCTCGGGCTCCGCCAGGATCATCAGCAATCCGGTGCCGAGCAACGTCCAGAGCGCCAGGACGGTGGAGGTCCCGAACCGCGCCTGCCAGCGCGCGAGGCTCCAGTCCCGGCCGACCAGACCTATGCCGCGCAGGGCGATGATGAGAGAAGCCGTCAGCACGATCGCAACGGCGAGGATATGCACGGTCTGGACAAGCGGCAGCGCCCAGCTTGTCTCGCGAATGGTTGCTTGCAGCGGCAGGCCGTTGAGCCAGTCGATCAGTGGTTGAAGCCAGGCGTCCAAGCGATCCTCTCCCCCGAGCAGGTCCCGCCCAGCCTAGCGCCTTCGTGGACTCTGTCCACTGACTTGTCATCGACGACCGCCTGCGCGCTGCCGGGCCGGCGGCACCGCATCCAGCCGGTGTTCTAACAGGACTGGCCTCCGCCGCCATGCCCGCCTACAGAAGGTCAGCAAGAAGGCAGGGAGGCAATGTGCTGAGATTGTTCCGTTATGTCGCGCTGGTCGAGGGCATCACCACGCTTGCCCTGTTCCTCGTCGCGATGCCGCTGAAATATGTCTTCGACAATCCGGTGCTGATCCGTCCGGTCGGCATGATCCACGGCATAGCGTTTCTCGCTTATATCGCCGTGATGCTGTTCGTGCTGCCCGGCAGGGGCTTTGGCGCCCTCGGCTGGATCAGGACGACGCTCGCCGCCTTCTTCCCGTTCGGGACCTTCCTCAACGATCCCTATCTCAGGCGCCGGGAAGCCGCGCTGTCGGCACTTCGCCGGGTCTGATCCGGCGGGGGGGGCGCCGCCCCCGCCTGGCGTTATTTCAGCCGGGCCGCGTGCCAGCGGACATGCTCCGCCATGAAGGTCGAGATGAAATAATAGCTGTGATCGTAGCCGGGCTGCATGCGGATCGTCGCGGGCTGTCCGGCCTTCGCGCACGCTTCCTCCAGCAGATGCGTCTTCAGCTCCTGCTCCAGGAAATTGTCCGCGTCCCCCTGATCGACCAGCAGGTCGGGCAATCTCGCGCCGCCTTCGATCAGCGCCACGGCGTCGTGCTGCGCCCAGGCCGATGCATCGTCGCCCAGATAGCCGCCCAGCGCCTTCTGGCCCCATGGCACCTGGCTCGGCGCGACGATCGGCGCGAAGGCCGAGACCGAGCGGAAGCGATCCGGATTGCGCAGGGCGATGGTCAGCGCGCCATGGCCGCCCATGCTGTGCCCGGTGATCCCCTGTCGTGCCATGTCGGCCGGGAAATGCGCGGCGATCAGCGCCGGCAGTTCCTGCTCGATGTAGCTGCGCATCCGGTAGTTGGCCGCGAAGGGCGCCTGCGTTGCGTCGACATAGAAGCCGGCGCCGAGCCCGAAATCATATTTGCCCTCGGGATCATCGGGGACGCCCTCGCCGCGCGGGCTGGTATCGGGGGCGACGAAGATGATCTTCTCCGCAGCGCAGGCCGCGCGATACTCGCCCTTCTCCATGACATTGGCATGCGTGCAGGTGAGGCCCGAGAGATAGAACAGCACCGGCAGGGTTTCGCCGGGCTCATGGTCTGGAACGAAGACGGCGAAGGTCATCGCCGTCTTCGTCTCCGCCGAGTCATGCCGGTAGACGCCCTGGACGCCGCCATAGGCCTTGTTCGTCGAGAGCGTCTCCAGCGTCATGGATCAGGCCCCTTCAGGCAGCTGGCAGAAAGCGCAAATCTTGTTGCCGAACGGATCGCGCAGATATGCACCATAAGCGTTGCCCGGCGCCTGCGGGCGCTTGCCCGGTTCGCCCGCGCAGGTGCCGCCATTGGCGAGGGCCGGCAGCGTGGAAAGCATCGACCTGGTCCTTGTCAGCCGCCGCGAAGCCGATGGTCCCGCCATTGGCGTGCGTGGCCGGCGCGCCATCGATCGGCGTCACGAAGCCGAAGGTGCCGCCATTGTGCGAGTAAAAGGCGCGGTCGCCGATATTGTGCCCGGCACCGGCGCCCAGCGCGCCAAGAACCGCATCGTAGAACTTCGTGCTCTGCGCGAGATCGTTGGTGCCGACCATGACGTGAGTAAACATTGTATCTCTCTCCTCAATATTGGGTGGAGTGGTCTTGATTGGGTTTCCCTGCGCGCCCTGGGCCTTAATCCGGCTCATCCCAGGCGGCACAAAGCTTGTTTCCGGCCGGATCGCGCAGATAGGCAACCCAGACGCCCCGGCCTGTGCCGGACGACGTACGATATTCCGGTTCGCCTTCACAGGCCTGGCCGCCATGCGTCAGGCCAGCGCCATACCAGGCTTTCACTCCCTCCGGCGAAGGCGCAAGAAAGCCGACGGTGCCGCCGTTCGCATGGGTTGCGGGCTGGCCGTTGATCGGATGGCCGACAATGAAGATCACGCCCTGATGCCGATACAGGAGACGGCCCTTGGCATCCGCCTGCGCCGGCGCGACGCCGATCGCCTCAAAGGTCGCATCATAAAAGGCGCGTGCCGATGCAAGATCGTCTGCACCCAGAACCATATGCCTCAACAAGGGCGTGTCTCCCGGAAAGGAAAGCGCGGTCAGCCGATCGATGCGATCAGAACACCACGACCGAGCGGATGCTCTTGCCGGCGTGCATCAGGTCGAAGGCGGTGTTGATTTCTTCCAGGCCCATGACGTGCGTGATCATGGGATCGATCTCGATCTTGCCGGTCATGTACATATCGACGATCTTGGGCACGTCCGTGCGGCCCTTGGCGCCCCCGAAGGCCGTGCCGCGCCAGTTGCGGCCGGTGACCAGCTGAAACGGCCGCGTGCTGATCTCCTTGCCCGCCTCGGCCACGCCAATGATGATCGAGGTGCCCCAGCCGCGATGGCAGGCTTCCAGCGCCGTGCGCATCACTTCGGTATTGCCGGTCGCGTCGAAGGTATAGTCCGCGCCGCCGTCGGTCATCGCGACGATCTTCGCCACCACATCCTCGCGGCTCATGCCCTTGCTATTAAGGAAGTCGGTCATGCCGAACTTGCGGCCCCATTCCTCGCGATCCGGGTTGATGTCGACGCCGATGATCTTGTTCGCACCAGCAAGCCGCGCGCCCTGGATCACGTTGAGGCCAATGCCGCCCAGACCGAAGATCACGACATTGTCGCCGACCTGCACCTTGGCGGTGTTGATGACCGCGCCGACGCCCGTCGTCACGCCGCAGCCGATGTAGCAGCTCGTCTTGAAGGGCGCGTCCTCGCGGATCCTGGCAACCGCGATCTCGGGCAGGACGGTGAAGTTCGAGAAGGTCGAGCAGCCCATATAATGGTAGATCGGCTGGCCCTTGTAGGAAAAGCGCGTCGTGCCGTCCGGCATCAGTCCCTTGCCCTGCGTCGCGCGGATGGCGGTGCACAGGTTCGTCTTGCCGGACAAGCAGGACTTACACTGGCGGCACTCGGGCGTGTAAAGCGGGATCACATGGTCGCCCGGCACCACCGATGTGACACCGGCACCGACTTCCCGCACGATTCCCGCACCTTCATGACCCAGGACGCTCGGGAAGATCCCCTCGCTGTCCAGGCCATCGAGCGTATAGGCATCGGTATGGCAGATCCCGGTCGCCATGATCTCGACGAGCACTTCGCCAGCCTTCGGCCCCTCGAGATCCAGTTCCACGATCTCAAGCGGCTTTTTCGCCTCGAACGCGACGGCAGCACGTGTCTTCATCCGATCTCCTCCCCGGGAATGCGCAGGGGCGCGGGCTCCGCTCCGCGCCGTTGGTCCAGCGCTTGTTGGGGGGTGATGACGATTCGGGCAACCCTTAAGCGCCCACAGCCCTGGAAAGGGTGGCCTGTCAGTTCGCCTTGAGGGTGTCCGTCGGCACGGTCTGCGCCTGAGGGGGCATGGCCGCGAGATAATCGCCGACGATCCTGTTCCACCGCTCATAGCCGATCGTACTCAGATGCAGCCGGTCGGGCCCGTAACAGGCCTGATCCGGGCCTTCCTCGCCCAGCAGGTCCGAGGCCACATCGACAAAGGCGAATGACCCTGTCTTGCGCGCCTGCCTCTCGATCAGCCGGTTCGCCCGCTTGATCGTCGAGTGGCGATCCTTGCGAGCGGGCGCATATTTCATGGACAGATAAGCGATCCGCGCATCGGGATAGTCGCTCCGCAGGCGCGCCATCAGCCTGCCTACGTCCCGCGCCACGGTGCTGGCGCCGCGACCCAGCGCGATGTCGTTCTCCCCGACATACACGACGATGCTGTCCGGTCGCTGCTTCGCGACCAGCACATCATAGCTCGCCAGCACATCGGTCACGGTTGAGCCGCCAAAGCCGCGATTGACGGTATGGGCTGTCGGGAAGCTCGTCCGCAGATCCCACAGTCTGACGCTGGACGAGCCCAGGAACAAGGCACCGCCCGACTGCGCCGGCAGGCCTGCGTCCTTCTCCGCGAACGCGGCGAGCTCGGCCATGAACCGGCGCGGCGCCTCGCTGCCTGACTGCTGGCCGGGGGCCGGCTTCGCACCGGCAGGCACCATGGCAAGCGCCGTCAGGCTGGCGGCAACCAGCAGCAGCGTGGCCTGAATCGGTCTGCGGCCCATCAACACGATGCGCTCGTCTCCGTACGGTTTTTGTTGAGCTTCCCCTGTTCAGAAGCATCGCGAACCTAACGGATTCCCGCCCCGGATTGAAGGTCTTTGCGACGAAATGCATGAGCGACTGAGCGGGGCATGGCGCGCCACGCCCCGCGCCCGCTCCCAGCGCTCAGTAGCCGACGGTGAAGCGCATGTTCCTGTGCCGGGGCTCCTCGATCTCGTCGATCATCGCAATGGCAAAATCCTCGTAGCTGATCGAGCTCTTGCCGTCCCCGGCCGTGAGCAGCGTGTCGGTACCGAGACGGAACGTGCCCGTGCGCTCACCGGGGCCGAAGAACATCGCGGGCGACAGGAAGGTCCATTCGAAACTGGCGCTGTCCTTGAGGCGATTGAGGAAATCGCGCGCCGGCGCGGCTTCCACCTTGATGAAGTCCGGAAAGCCCGGGGTGTCGAGCAGCACGACGCCGTCATCATTCTTCAGGCTCGCGGCCCCGCCGACCACGAGCAGACGGATGCCTGCTTTCCCGGCGATCGCGAAGACCGCATCGAAGTTCAGGTCCTTGAACGGCATCGAGAGGATGACCGCGTCATGGCCGGCCAGCAATGCGGCAGTGGCATCGACATCGTTGATGTCCGCTTTCGCCCAGGTCACGCCGTCGCGGGGCGCCTGCTCGTCCGCATGGCGGGAAATGCCGGTGACGCTGTGCCCCCGGCGGGTCGCTTCATCGACGAGGCGCTGACCGGCATTGCCCGTGGCGCCCAGGATCGCGATTTTCGACATGATTGTTCTCCCTCTCCACAAGGCTCCGCCTGCGACTCCGTAGCGAGGCAAGCCCAAGTTGACTTTGCCCTCTTGTCGCCGATGGCGGCGAAACACAAGCCAATGGCAAAGAGAGCCATGTTCCCCTCTATCTTGCGCCGCGATCTCAGAGGGGCTCCCGAGCGCCAACCCTCGCCGTCCGCAGCGCAGTGCGGAGCGCGTCCAGGAACGGCGGATCGGCGAGCGCCGGGGGATCGCCATGCGGTCCGAACAGGAAGCCGATCGTCCGGCGCAGGTCGAACCCCGCGAGCAACGGTCGGACGACGCCTTCATGGGCATGGCTTTCCGGCATGACCGTGATGCCCAGCCCCGCCGCCACCATCGCCAGCACCCGCTCGTCATTGGTCGATCGCATCGCGAAGAAAGGGCGAACCCCGCGTTCGGTGAAATGCCGGCTGGTGGCCGCCAGCGCTTCGCAATGGCGCCGGACGATCATCGTCTCGCTCGCCAGCGCCTCGGCGGTCAGGACGGATTGCTGCGCCAGCTTGTGGCCCGCGGGCATTGCCAGCCGGTAGCCCTCCTCCAGGATCGCCTCTTCCCGGAACCGAGTCTCGCCGGGGCGGATGATGGACACCGCCAGGTCGATCCGCCCGCGTGCCAGATGGGCGTGGATGTCCCGCTCATTGCCTTCGACGATCTCGATCTGGCTTCCGGGCCTCTCCCCCCGACCGACGCCAAGCGCCGCTGCAAGGCGATCCGATGGCACGCTCGACAGCCAGCCGATGCGCAAGCGACGCGCGGGCTGGACATCCGCCAGCGCGCGTTCGGCCAGATTATACTCGCTTTCGATCCGCCGCGCGTGGACGAGAAACCGCGCGCCGGCGGCGGTGAGTTCCACCCGCTGGCTGGAGCGCAGGAACAGCGGCGCGCCGAGTTCGTTCTCCAGCTTTGCGATGCCCACGGAAAGCGTGGGCTGCGAGACATGGCATAACGCCGCTGCACGGGAGAAATTGCCTTGGTCCACCACGGCGAGGAAGTAGCGCAGGAGATATCGGTCCAGCATAGATGCTGTCTATGTCTTGCTTCCCTTGATTTCAATTTTTCCAATGCACCCCGTTAGGATAATGAGGACAGGAACAGGCCGCCGGGTAAGGCGCGGCCGGACAGGAGAGGCGCATGGAGCAACTGGATTTCTCGCTCGGCGAAACCGCGGACATGATCCGCGAGACCTGCCGCCGCTTCGCTGCCGACCGGATCGCGCCCATCGCCGCGCAGGTGGACCGGGAAGACCGTTTCCCCATCGAGCTGTGGCCGGAGATGGGCGCGCTCGGCCTGCACGGCATCACCGTGAAGGAGGAGGATGGCGGGCTCGGGCTTGGCTATCTCGAACATGTGATCGCCTGCGAGGAGATCAGCCGGGCCTCGGCTTCCGTCGGCCTTTCCTATGGCGCGCACTCAAACCTGTGCATCAACCAGATCGCGCGCTGGGCGACCCCGGAGCAGAAGGCGAAATATCTGCCCGGCCTCATCGCCGGCGATCATGTCGGCAGCCTGGCCATGTCGGAGACCGGCGCGGGATCGGACGTCGTCTCCATGAAGCTGCGCGCCGACGCCGTGCAGGGCGACTATGTGCTCAATGGCACCAAATTCTGGATCACCAACGCCGCTTATGCCCAGACTCTCGTCGTCTATGCGAGGACGGACGCGGCCGGCGGATCGAAGGGCATCACGGCCTTCCTGATCGAGAAGGACATGGACGGCTTCGCGATCGGCCAGAAGATCGAGAAGATGGGCATGCGCGGTTCGCCCACGGCGGAACTGGTGTTCGATGATTGCCATGTACCGCAGGAGAATATCCTCGGGGAGCTGGGCGGCGGCGTGAAGGTGCTGATGTCCGGCCTCGATTATGAGCGCGTCGTGCTGTCCGGCGTCCAGCTCGGCATCATGCAGGCCTGCCTCGACACGGTGCTGCCTTATGTCCGCGAGCGCCGCCAGTTCGGCAAGCCCATCGGCGCCTTCCAGCTCATGCAGGCCAAGGTGGCGGACATGTATGTCGCACTCAATTCGGCCCGCGCCTATGTCTATGCGGTGGCGAAGGCCTGTGACGCGGGCAAGACCACCCGCTTCGACGCCGCCGGTGCCATCCTGCTCGCCAGCGAGAACGCCGTGAAGGTGGCGCTGGAGGCAGTGCAGGCGCTCGGGGGCGCAGGCTATACGACAGACTGGCCGGTGGAGCGCTATCTGCGCGATGCCAAGCTGCTGGATATCGGCGCGGGCACCAATGAGATCCGCCGCATGCTGATCGGCCGGGAACTGGTGGGCGGCGAGGGATGACCGTACGCACCATCCGCCTGCCCCGCGATCGCCGGGAAACAGCGCAGCCCTCGCCGGGCCGCACAGTCTCCAGCCGCGCCATGGAGCAACTTGGACGCGCCGGTCGGAGCACCTCATGAGCGATTCCCTCCTCACTGCCTTCCAATATTATGGTGCGGCCGCTGCCACCCTCGCCGCGTTGATCGTGGCGCTCGATCTCGGCAGGCGCGTGACGGGCTGGGCCTTCGTGCTCTTCGTCACGAGTTCGCTCGCGCTGATCACCTGGGGCTTCCTCCAGCCGGACAGCGAAGGGATCGGGTTCCAGAACATCGCGCTGCTCGTCATCAACGCGACCGGCGTCTATCGCTATCTCATTCGCAAGAAGGCGCCCGCATGACCGGCCCCGTCCTTCCCACGGCGATCGACACCGCGAGCCCGGAGTTCGCGAGCCGCGCCGCGCACAACCGAGCGCTGCGGGACCGGCTCCATGCCGATGTCGCGAAGGCCGCTCTGGGTGGGGGCGAGCGTGCCCGCGATCGGCATGTGGCGCGCGGCAAGCTGCTGCCCCGCGCGCGCGTCGAGCGGCTGCTCGATCCGGGCAGCCCCTTCCTCGAGATCGGCCAACTCGCCGCTCATGGCGAGTATGATGGGGACGTGCCGGGCGCCGGCATCATCGCGGGCATCGGCCGCGTAGCGGGTCGTCAGGTGATGATCGCCTGCAACGACGCCACGGTGAAGGGCGGCACCTATTATCCCCTCTCGGTGAAGAAGCATCTGCGGGCGCAGGAGATCGCGGCGGAAAACCGCCTGCCCTGCATCTATCTGGTCGACAGCGGCGGCGCCAACCTCCCGCACCAGAGCGAGGTCTTTCCGGATCGCGATCATTTCGGCCGCATCTTCTTCAATCAGGCGAACATGTCCGCGCAGGGCATTGCCCAGATCGCCTGCGTGATGGGCTTCTGCACGGCCGGCGGCGCCTATGTGCCCGCCATGTCCGACGAGAGCGTGATCGTGCGGGATCAGGGCACCATCTTCCTCGCAGGCCCGCCGCTGGTGAAGGCCGCGACGGGCGAGGAGATCAGCGCCGAGGACCTGGGCGGCGGCGAGCTGCATGCCCGCAAGTCCGGCGTCGCGGATCATCTCGCCGAGAATGACGACCATGCGCTGACGATCGTGCGGGACATTGTGAGCCACCTCCCCGCCGACCGCACGCCCGACATCCCGCTCATCCTCCCCCGCCCGCCGAAATATGATCCCGAGGAACTCTACGGCATCATCCCCGAGGATGTCCGCGCGCCTTATGACGTGCACGAGGTCATCGCCCGGATCGTGGACGGCAGCGAATTCCACGAGTTCAAGGCGCTTTACGGTTCGACGCTGGTCTGCGGCTTCGCCCATATCTGGGGCATGCCCGTCGCGATCCTCGCCAACAATGGCGTGCTGTTCAGCGAAAGCGCGCAGAAGGGCGCGCACTTCATCGAACTGGCCTGCCAGCGCCGCACGCCGCTGCTCTTCCTTCAGAATATTTCGGGCTTCATGGTCGGCGGAAAATATGAAGCGGAAGGCATTGCGAAACATGGCGCAAAGCTCGTCACGGCCGTGGCCACCGCGCAGGTGCCCAAGATCACGGTGCTGATCGGCGGCAGCTTCGGCGCGGGCAATTACGGCATGGCCGGGCGCGCTTATTCCCCGCGCTTCCTCTTCTCCTGGCCCAACAGCCGCATCAGCGTGATGGGCGGCGAGCAGGCGGCCAGCGTCCTCGCCACCGTCCACCGCGACGCGGACAATTGGACGCCCGAGGAAGCGGAAGCCTTCAAGGCGCCGATCCGCGAGCGCTTCGAAGCGGAGGGCAACCCATGGCACGCGACGGCCCAGCTGTGGGACGACGGCATCATCGACCCCGCGCAGACGAGGGACGTGCTGGGGCTGGCCTTCGCGGCGACGCTCAACGCGCCCATCCCGGAAAGGGCAGCCTTCGGGCTGTTCCGGATGTGAGGGATATGACATCCGGCCTTCCTCATCCGTGCCACGCCGAGCTGGTTTCAGCATTTGGCCGCCCGATCATCCTGCCGTCGCGAGCCCATCCATGATCACGTCCCTCCTCATCGCCAATCGCGGCGAGATCGCTTGCCGGATCATCCGCACTGCGCGGGCCATGGGCATCCGCACCATCGCGGTCTATTCGGATGCCGATGCGCAGGCGCTGCATGTCCGGGAGGCGGACGAGGCCGTGCATGTCGGCCCCTCCCCCGCCCGCGAGAGCTATCTGGTGGGCGAGAAAATCATCGCCGCCGCCAAGCAGACCGGCGCGCAGGCCATCCACCCCGGCTATGGCTTCCTCAGCGAGAATGCCGACTTCGCGCAGGCGGTCATCGATGCCGGGCTGGTGTGGGTCGGCGCCACGCCGCATTCCATTCGCGCGATGGGACTCAAGGATGCCGCCAAGGCCCTGATGCAGGCGGCCGGAGTCCCCGTCACGCCCGGCTATCTCGGCGAGGACCAGTCACCCGAGCGGCTGAAAGCCGAGGCCGACACCATCGGCTATCCCGTGCTCATCAAGGCCGTCGCAGGGGGCGGCGGCAAGGGCATGCGCCGGGTGGACGCGGCCGCCGATTTCCTCGATGCGCTCGCCTCCTGCAAGCGCGAGGCCGCGTCCTCCTTTGGCGACGATCGCGTGCTGATCGAGAAATATATCCTCTCGCCGCGCCATATCGAGGTGCAGGTGTTCGGCGACACCCATGGCAACATCGTCCATCTGTTCGAGCGCGACTGCTCGCTCCAGCGGCGGCACCAGAAAGTGATCGAGGAAGCGCCCGCCCCCGGCATGGACGAGGCGACGCGCGAAGCCCTTTGCGCCGCTGCCGTGCGCGCCGCGCAGGCGGTGGACTATGTCGGCGCCGGCACGATCGAGTTCATTGCCGATGCCAGCCAGGGGCTCTCCGCCGATCGCATCTGGTTCATGGAAATGAACACGCGGCTGCAGGTGGAGCATCCGGTGACCGAGGAGATCACCGGCGTCGACCTGGTGGAGTGGCAATTGCGCGTGGCCAGTGGCGAACCGTTGCCCAAGCGCCAGGACGCGCTCGCCATCCAGGGCCATGCGATCGAAGCGCGGCTCTATGCCGAGGATGTCGCGGCAGGCTTCCTCCCGTCCACCGGTCCGCTCACTCATTTCCACATCGATGGCTGGACGCAGACCGGCCATGCCCGCATCGAGACCGGCGTACGGCAGGGCGACGCCATCTCGCCCTTCTATGATCCCATGATCGCCAAGCTCGTCACGCATGCGGCATCGCGGGAAATCGCCATGCAGAGCCTTGGCGGCATCTGCGAAGATGTGATCTGCTGGCCAGTGCGGTGCAATGCCGGCTTCCTTGGCCGGCTGCTGCGCGATCCCGATTTTGCCGCGGGGCAAGTGGATACCGGCCTTATCGAGCGAAAGCTGCCCGAGCTGACCCCCGCCGGCGAGCCGAGCGCGCATGCGCTCGAGGCCGTGGCGCGGATCGCGACGAACCATGGGCCCGGACGGAGCGACCATGGGGCGGCGGGATCGGGACCATGGGCCGGCCTGCGCGGCTTCCGGCTCAATGGCCCGGCAGCGCCCGTCACCATCCGCCTGACCGACGGCAAGCGCGACTATGCCCTGACCGTGCCGGAGGACGAGAGCGGCGCATTCGTGCCCATTGGCGTCGTGAGCGAGGGCTATCTCGTCAATGAGGACGGCAGCAGTTTCATGCTGACCGAAGCCCGCTATGCGGCCGACGCCACCGGCGGCGCTTCGGACGGCGCCATCCTCGCCCCCATGCCGGGCCGCATCATCGCGGTGGACGTGACCGAGGGCCAGAGCGTCACGCGGGGCCAGAAGCTGCTCACGCTCGAGGCCATGAAGATGGAGCACAGCCTCACCGCGCCGTTCGATGGCACCGTGGCCGCGCTCACTGCCACCGTCGGCGGGCAGGTGCAGGTGGACGCGCTGCTCGCGCGCATCGAGCCCGCAGCGTCGGCCTGACCTTGTTTCAGCCCCCCTCCTGACGCATGCTTCCCGGCACGCAAACGGCAGCAAGACGGAGAAGAGAATGACCGCCCGTTTCTTCGATGAGCTCAGGATCGGCGACATCATCGTCCACCCCGTCCGCCGCACAGTGACGGAAACGGACAATCTCCTCTGGTCGGCCATGACGCACAATCCGCAGCCGCTGCATCTCGACGCCGAGGCAGCGAAGGCGACCGAGTTCGGCCGGATCCTCGTCAACTCGACCTTCACGCTCAGCCTCATGGTGGGCCTCTCGGTCGAAGGCACGACGATGGGCTGCCTCATCGCCAATCTCGGTTTCGACAGGATCGTGCTGCCCGCCCCGGTGTTCATCGGTGATACGCTGCGCTGCGAGAGCGAGGTGACAGCCCTGCGCAAGAGCAAGTCGCGCCCCAATGCGGGCATCGCGACATGGGAGCATCGCCTCTCCAACCAGCGCGACGAGATCGTCTGCAAGGGGCTGCGCACGGCCCTGCTCCTGCGCGAGCCGGCGGCATGAGGGCCCTACGCTCCCTGCTGTTCGTGCCCGGCGACCGGCCGGACCGCTTCGGGAAGGCGGCCGCAAGCGGCGCGGACGCGGTGATCCTGGACCTTGAGGATTCGGTCCTGCCCGAGCGCAAGGCGGCAGCGCGGGCGGCCGTGACGGAGTGGATGGCCGGCGAGCGCATGGTCCCCGCCATCCTGCGCATCAACCCGCTCGACAGCGATGCGATCCGGGAAGACATTCATTGCCTGCGCGCCGCCCGGCCGGATGCCGTGATGCTGCCCAAGGCGGAAGGCGCGGCATCGATCAATCTGCTCGACGAGCTGCTCGGCACGGAAACGGTGCCGGTGATCCCCATCGCCACGGAAACGCCTGCCGCGCTGTTCGAACTCGGCAGCTACCGCAACTGCGCCGACCGGCTCGCCGGGCTGAGCTGGGGCGCGGAGGACCTGCCCGCCGCCATCGGCGCGAGCACCGCGCGGGAGGCGGACGGGCGCTACACCCCGCCCTATGAAATGGTGCGCAGCCTCGCCCTCTTCGCGGCCCATGCGGCGGGCGTGCCGGCCATCGACACCGTGTTCCCCGCCCTCTCGGACATGGACGGCCTCGCCGCTTATGTCGCACGCGCGCGGCGGGACGGCTTCACCGGGATGCTCGCGCTGCATCCCGCGCAAGTGCCCGTCATCAATGCCGGCTTCACGCCAGATGCCGATGAAGTGGCGCGGGCGCGCGCGATTGTGGAGGCTTTCGCCGCGCATCCCGGCGCGGGCGCGCTGTCGCTCGACGGGCGCATGGTCGATCGCCCCCATCTGGCGCAGGCACGCCGCATCCTCGCCATGGCGCAGGCCACGAACGGCTGATGGGCGCGAGGGGCGACGCGAGACCCCATATGCAAAGCGATCAGGACCGTCTTATGCAAAGGCGCCCTGCTCAGAACAGGCTTTGCAGGTCGGGTGATCTTCAGCCTACCAGCGGTTCTCTTGCACGTAGGTGATGAATGCCTTGAGGGGCGCAGGAACATACTCCCGCCCATGGTAGTACAGAAACGGACCTGAAAAGCTCTGCCAGAACGGTTCCAGGATCGGCTCCAGCAATCCGCTATCGAAAGCCGGTCGCAGCCAATCCTCGAACAGATGTATGATACCGCACCCGTCGATGGCAGTCGAAACGGCGAGGTCGATCGCGTTTATATCCACCGATATCGGACCAGTCGGCTCGATCCTCACCACAGTGCCAGCACGTTCGAATTCCCACGCAGCAGACGCACCGCTGCTCAGCCGGCCATGCAGACACGCGTGATCAAGCAGATCCTCGGGTTGCTCGGGACGTCCATGCCGCGCCAGATAAGCAGGCGACGCGGCAGTGGCAAACCGCTGTCTGGCGGGCCCGATCGGTACAGCGATCATGTTCTTGGTCAGCCGCTCGTCATAGCGGATGCCGGCATCGCACCCCTCTGCAAGTATATCCACAAAGCCGTGTTGCGCCACGACTTCCACCCGAATGTTGGGATAGGCAGCCACGAAGCCGGGCAGAATTCTCGGCAGCACCAGACGGGCGACATTTACCGGCACGTTGAGGCGGATCTTTCCCGCAGGCTCGTGACGGTACTTATTTGCACGCTCCAGAGCGGCCTCCACGTCCGCCATGGCGGATTGCAGATGCTCCAGCAGATGCGCGCCCGCTTCGGTCGTGACCACGCTGCGGGTGGTGCGATGGAGCAGCCGGACGCCAAGCTGGCTTTCAAGCCGCTTCACCGCACCGCTCAGACTGGATGCACTGATGCCTGTCGCGACCGAAGCGTCCCGGAATCCCCCTGCTGCCGCGACGGCGACGAATGCCCGCGCAGCCGCGAAGTCAGCAGGCATTGTTCAAATTTCCGTACAGCATGTCAGCTGATTACTATATTATCCATTCGATATGAAACGCTTATGTCTCCGGTGAAAGGAGATCACCATGAGCGATATTCGACGCATTGCCATAATCACCGGAGGCAGCAGGGGGATGGGACGCGACGCAGCGATCCGTCTGGCCCATCAGGGTGTCTCGTCGATCATCACCTACAACAGCCGGCAAGACGAGGCTGAAAAGGTCGTCACAGCCGTTCGGGAGGCTGGCGCGGCGGCCGTCGCATTGCAATTGGACGTTGGCCGGGCGGATATCTTTGACGGGTTCGTCACCCAGGTTCGCAATGCACTGGCCTCGCTCGGCGCCAGTAGCTTCGATTATCTCGTCAACAACGCGGGCGCCTCATCGACCGCGACCCTGCAGAATGGGACCGAAGCGGAACTGGATGCGCAGTTTGCAATCCACTTCAAAGGCCCTTTTCTGCTGACGCAGAAGCTGCTGCCGCTGATGAACAACGGTGGTCGCATCGTGAATATCTCATCCGGACTTGCGAGATTCTCGTTTCCGGGGCGTGCGATTTATGGGCCGATGAAGGCAGCCGTCGAGGCACTGACCCGATATATGGCTCTGGAGCTGGGGGAGCGCCGTATCGCCGTCAACGTTGTCGCCCCTGGCGCCATAGCGACGGACTTCAGCGGTGGAGTCGTGCGCGACAATCCAGAGGTGGCAAAAGCACTGGCGTCGCATACTGCGCTCGGCCGCGTCGGCGGTCCTGAAGATGTTGGCCCCGTGATCGCGGGCCTTCTCTCCAACGATTTCGGTGGGGTCAATGGCCAGCGGATCGAGGTCACCGGCGGATTTCATCTCTGATCGGTTCGCTGTGCTCAGTCGTCCCAAATACGACTCAACTGGCAAGCCGGGATGACAATATGGCGATAGCCCAATCACCAACGCCGCGCCCCGGCCTTCAGCCGGGCTCCACGGCTCTTGGCCGCCCGGCCTCGTCCACGGCGACGAAGGTGATGATGCCGTCCGTCACTTTCGCCGCGGCATCGCCGTCGCGCGGGCGGCTCCAGGCTTGCACCGCGATGCGCATGGAGCTGCGGCCGAGGCGGTCCAGCCGCGTGTAGATGGAGAGCTCGTCGCCGGCCCGGACGGGCCGCAGGAAGGCGATGCCCTCGATCGCGGCGAGCACCGCCCGCCCCCGCGAGTAGCGCGAGGCGAAGGCGCTCGCGGCGAGATCCATCTGCCCGACCAGCCAGCCGCCGAACATGTCGCCATAGAAATTGGCATCGGCGGGCATGGCGGTGACGCGGATGGTCGGCTGTTCGTCCGGCAGGGCGCCATGCGGCTCCGTGCCGCCGGATTCAGACATGGATGGCATGGCCCAGCGCCTTGAGCGCGCTTTCATGAACGGCCTCGCCGAGCGTGGGATGCGCGTGGATCATGCCCGCCACATCCTCGAGCGTCGCGCCCATCTCGATCAGCGCCACGAAGCCGCTGGCAAGCTCGGAGACATGGCGGCCCACGGCCTGCAGGCCCACGATCCGCCCGCTGCCCTTCTCCGCCACCGTGCGCACGAAGCCGCCGCTATCCCCCGCCTCCATGCTGAGCGCGCGACCATTGGCCATGAAGGGGAACTGGCCGACCACATGGTTCTCGTCCGCCCGCTCGACGCCCACGGTCACGATCTCCGGCTCGGTGAAGCAGATGGCGGGGATCGCGACCGGATCGAAGCGGCGACGCTTGCCCGCGATGATCTCCGCGACCATCTCGCCCTGCGCGGACGCGCGATGGGCCAGCATCGGCTCGCCGGTCACGTCGCCGATCGCCCAGACATTGCGGCTCGAGGTGGCGCAGCGCTCGTCCACCTTGATGAAGCGCCCGTCCATCTCGATGGCCATCGTCTCCAGGCCCCAGCCCTGCGTGTTCGGCTTGCGGCCGACGGTGACGAGAATCTTCTCGGCGGGGATGGCGAAGCGATCCCCCAGCGGCGTCTCGATATCCAGCCCGCGCGCCGATCGGCCGCCTGCCCGCGCCTGCAGGTGAAGCTCCACGTCATGCGCATGCAGCCAGTCCAGCACCGGGCGGGTGAGCAGCTCGTCATAGAGCGGGAGAATGCGCTCGGCCGCCTCGACCAGCGCCACGCGCACGCCCAGCTTGGCGAAGGCGATCCCCAGCTCAAGGCCGATATAACCCGCCCCGACCACCGCCAGCGTGCGCGGCAATTCGGTGAGCGCAAGCGCTTCGGTGGAGGAAAGCACGTCCCCGCCGAAGGGCAGCGAGGGCAGTTCGACCGGCAGGGAGCCGGTGGCGAGAATGACATGCTCGGGCTCGATCTTGACCGGGCCCTCCGCCGTCTCGACCGTGCAGCTCTTGGCATCGGCGAAGCTGGCCCAGCCCTTCAGCACCGTCACTTGCGCCCGCCGCAGCAGGGCCGTTACGCCATTGCTCAGCCGGTCGACGATCCCGTCCTTCCAGCGCATGGTCGCGGCGAGATCGAGCGTCGGCGGGGCGGCGAGGCGGATGCCGAGATGGCCACCCTGCGCCGCCGCGCGGGACGTCTCGGCGAAAAGGTCCGCCGCGTGGATGATCGCCTTGGAAGGAATGCAGCCGCGCGTCAGGCAAGTGCCGCCCGGCCGGCCGGCCTCGACCAGCACCGTCTCCAGCCCGAGCTGCCCGGCGCGGATCGCGGCGACATAGCCGCCCGGCCCGCCACCGACGACGAGCACGCGCGGGCGAAGCGTCCGGCCGCTCATGCGCCGTCTCCCATGAAGATGAGCGCGGGATGCTCGATCAACCGCTTCAGCGCCTGAATGAACGAGGCGGCGTCATAGCCATCGACGATGCGATGATCGAAGGAGGAAGAGATGTTCATCACCTTGCGCACGCTCACAAATTGCCCCTGCACGACCGGCTTCTCGACGATCCGGTTCGGCCCGATGATCGCGACTTCCGGGTGATTGATGACCGGCGTCGTCGCGATGCCGCCGAGCGGCCCGAGGGACGTGATGGTGATGGTGGAGCCGGAAAGCTCCTCGCGCTTCGCCGTTCCTTCCCGCGCGGCAGCCGAGAGCCGGGCGATCTCGCGCGCGATCTCCGCAAGCGTCAGCGCCTCGGCATGGCGGAGCACCGGCACCATCAGCCCGCCCGGCGTCTGCGTCGCGATGCCGACATGCACGCCGGCAGAGACATGCAGCACGCCCTCGTCATCATCGAAGCGCGCATTGACCTGCGGAAAGTCCGGCAGGGCACGCACGAGCGCACGGATGAGGAACGGCAGCAAGGTGAGCTTGGGCTGGCCCTCGTCCGGCCGGGCATTCATCTCGGCGCGCAACGCCTCGATCTGCGTGACATCCACTTCCTCGACATAAGCAATGTGCGGGATGCGCCGCTTGGCCTCCTGCATCCTCTCCGCGATGCGGCGGCGCAGGCCGACGATCTTCACATCCTCGCCGCCCGTGCGCGGCGCGAGCCCGCCGGGCGCGCGGGCCATGCCGCCCGATGCGATGAAATCATCGAGATCGGATGGCAGGATGCGCCCGCCCGGACCGGTGCCGGGCACGAACTGGAGCGGGATGCCGAGCTCATACGCCCGGCGGCGCGTGGCCGGAGCCGCAAACACCTGCCGGGGGCCGATGGGGATATCCACGCGCCCCGCCACGGCGCGGCTTTTCTCCGGCGGCGGCGCGGTTCGCGGCGCGGCCTGCGCGGGCGATGTGCGTTCCGGCGCGACGGCGGGGGCCGCCTCCACTCTGCTTTCCCCAGTTGCCGCTGACGGAGGCGCCGGCGGCTCGACGGAGGCGCCGGGTTCGGCTTGCGCCGGGGCATTACCCTCGCCTTCCACCTCGAGCTCGACCAGCACCGCGCCGACGGCGAGCATCGCGCCGACCTCGCCATGCACGGCCGTCACCGTGCCATCGACCGGCGAGGTCATTTCCACTGTCGCCTTGTCGGTCATCACGTCGGCCAGATTGTCGTCCTCGCGGATGCGGGCGCCCGGCTGCACATGCCAGGCGACGATCTCCGCCTCGGTCACGCCTTCCCCGATGTCCGGCAGGCGGAAGAGATAGCGTCCCATCGCGTCAGTCCTCCATGGCCTTGCGGAGCGCGGCCGCCAGCCGGCCGGGGCCGGGCATGTAATCCCATTCGAATGCGTGGGGATAAGGCGTGTCCCAGCCGGCGACCCGCAGGATGGGGCTCCGCAGCGCCCAGAAGCAGCGCTCCTGCACCAGTGCCGAAAGCTCGCCGCCGAAGCCGCCGAAGCGCGTCGCCTCGTGAAAGATCACGCAGCGCCCCGTCTTCGCCACCGAGGCGGTGATCGCCTCGATATCCAGCGGGACGATCGAGCGCAGGTCGATCAGCTCGGCATCCACGCCGCTTTCCTCGATGCCTGCCTTGGCGACATGGACCATGGTGCCATAAGCGAGCACCGTCACGTCCTTGCCCTCGCGCACCGTCGCGGCCTTGCCGAGCGGCACGGTATAGTGCCCCTCCGGCACCTCGGCGAGCGGATCGCCCGTGCCGGCCCAGCTCTTGAGCTGTTCGTCCGGCCGCGCGTAGAATGGCCCGTTGTAGATGCGCTTGGGCTCCATGAAGATGACGGGATCGTCATCCTCGATCGACGCGATCAGCAGCCCCTTGGCATCATAGGGATTGGACGGGATCACGGTCTTGAGCCCGGTCACATGCGCGAACAGTGCCTCGGGCGACTGGCTGTGCGTCTGCCCGCCGAAAATGCCGCCGCCATAAGGCGACCGCACCGTGATCGGCGCCCAAAACTCGCCGCCGGACCGGTAGCGCAGCCGCGCCGCCTCGGACACGAGCTGATCGAAGGCCGGCAGGATATAGTCCGCGAACTGGATCTCCGCGACTGGCCGCAGCCCGTAGACGCCCATGCCGATGGCGGTCGCGATGATGCCGCCTTCCGCGATCGGCGTGTCGAAGCAGCGCGTGAGCCCGTGCTTCGCCTGAAGCCCGTCCGTCACCCGGAACACGCCGCCGAAATAGCCGATATCCTCGCCGAACAGCACCACGTCGGGATCCTGCGCCAGCTTGACGTCGAGAGCGCTGTTGAGCGCCTGGATCATGTTCATCAGCGCCATGGGCCGGTCACACTCCCATTTCGCGGCGCTGCTCGATCACGCGCCAGTCGGGTTCGCTGAACACATGCTCGAACATCTCGCTCACCGGCGGCTTGGATTTGCCCAGCGTGCCGACCGCCTCGCCTTCCTTCATGGCCGCCCGCACGGCCTGATCGAGTTCCTCGGTCAGTGCGGCGTGGCGGGCATCATCCCATTCGCCGAGCGCGATCAGGTGCCGCTTCAGCCGCTCGACGGGGTCGCCAAGGGGGAAATGGCTGGCTTCGTCGCTCGGCCGGTAACGGGTGGGATCGTCGGAGGTGGAATGGCCGGCCACGCGATAAGTGACGAACTCGATGAGCGTCGCGCCGAGATTGGCGCGCGCCCGCTCCACCGCCCATTGCGTCACGGCCCAGACGGCGAGGAAATCATTCCCATCGACGCGCAGGCCGGGCAGGCCGAACCCGATCGCCCGCGCCGCAAGCGGCGCTTCCTGCGCGCCGGCAAAGCCCGAATAGCTGGAGATCGCCCACTGGTTGTTGGTGATGCACAGCAGGCAGGGCGCGTGATAGACGGACGCGAAGGTCAGCGCTTCGTGGAAATCGCCTTCCGCCGTGGTGCCGTCGCCCACATAGGCCAGCGCCAGCTTGTCGTCGCCCTTGTAGGCCGAGGCCATGGCCCAGCCCACCGCATGGCCCATGCGGCTGCCCAGATTGCCCGAGAGCGAATAGAAGCCATAATCCCGCGCGGAATAGAGAATGGGCAATTGCCGTCCCTTGAGCGGATCGCGCTCATTGGAGAAGATCTGGTTGACCAGATCGATGAGCGGATAGTCCCGCGCCATCAGCCAGCCCAGCACCCGGTAGGTGGGAAAGCACATGTCGCCCTTGCCCAGCATCAGCGACTGCGCAACGGGGATCGCCTCCTCGCCCGTCGACTTCATGTAGAAGCTGGTCTTGCCCTGCCGGTGCGCGCGGAACATGCGATCATCGAAGATGCGGGTCAGCATCATGGCGCGCAGGCCGCGGATCAGCGTCTCGACGGGGACATCAGGCTTCCATGGACCGACAGCCTGCCCCTCATCATCCAGTACCCGGACGAAACGATAGGGCACTTCGCGCATGTCGAGCCCCCGCGTCTCGGGATGAGGGCGGTCTGCCGCTCCTGCCGGCTCGAGGCGCAGATGCGAAAAGTCGGGCACGCCGCCGGGGCGCGCATCCGGCTCGGGAATGTAGAGAGAGAATGATGGTTCATTCCTCATCGGCAACCTCTCCAGGTCTGTTCTTCTCGGGGAAGTGTCTCACAGCCGCCTGCGGAACGACATTGCTTTCTGCGCAGGCAGAGCGCATGAATCCGGAACAATGATCCTATCTCAGCCATGAAAACGGAAGAATTTTCTCTCGACCCGTTCGATCGAAAGATTCTGGCCGAGTTGCAGGCCGCTCCGGAGATCAGCATCAGTGCGCTGGCGGAGCGGATCGGCCTCTCGCAGACGCCGTGCTGGCGGCGACTGAAAGCGCTGGAGCAGCAGGGCTATATCGCGGGGCGCGCCGTGCTGCTCGATGCCCGGCGCCTGGGTCTGGTCGTCGACGTGTTCGCGCATGTCCGGCTCAGCCATCATGACGGCGACACGCTCGACACGTTCGAGGCGGCGGTGAGCGGGCATCCGGAAGTCGTGGCCTGCTACTCGATGAGCGGCGAAAGCGACTATCTCGTGCGGATCCTGTGCCGCAGCATCGAGGCCTATGACGCCTTCCTGAAGCAGAAGCTCCTGCGGCTGCCGGGCGTCACGGCGGTCAATTCCAGCTTCTCGCTCAAGACGGTCAAGCAGACCACCGAACTGCCCATCGACCCCGAGTAGCGCCACGCCGGTCTAGCTGCCGACGATCATGCCGCCATTGGGATGCAGCACCTGACCGCTCATGTAGCTCGAATCCTCGCAGGCGAGGAACAGGAAGCTCGGCGCGACCTCATTGGGCTGGCCCGGCCGGGCCATCGGCGTGCTTTCCCCGAAATGCGCGAGCTTCTCCTTGGTGGCGCCGCCGAACGGATTGAGCGGCGTCCAGATCGGCCCCGGCGCGACCGCATTCACGCGGATGCCCTTGCCGACGAGATTTTCGCTGAGCGAGCGGGTGAAGGCCGCGATCGCGCCTTTCGTGCTCGAATAATCCAGCAGCTCTTCCGACCCCTTGTACATGGTGACGGAGGTGCAGTTGATGATCGCGGCCCCTTCGCGCAGATGGGGCATGACCGCCTGCGTCAGGAAGAACATCGAGAAGATGTTGGTCTGAAAGGTCCGCCGAAGCTGCTCCTCGGTGATGTCCTCGATATTCTTGTCGGGATGCTGCTCGCCCGCATTGTTCACCAGCACATCAATGCGACCGAAAGCGGCCATGGTCCGCTGGACCAGCTCGTCGCATATCGCCTTCTCGCCCAGATCGCCGGCAAAGACGAGTGATTGCCGGCCCTCGGCCCGGACGATCTTCTCCGTCTCGGCGGCATCCTCATGCTCGCACAGATAGGCGATGACGACATTCGCGCCTTCCCGCGCGAACAGCGCAGCGACGGCGCGGCCGATGCCGCTGTCGGCGCCGGTGACGATCGCCACCTTGCCATCGAGCCGCCCGGAACCCGGATAACGAGGCTGCCACTCCGGCTGGGGATGAAGCTTGCGCTCCTCACCCGGCAGGGCATCCTCATGGATCATCTCGACTGTCTCGGTCATCATGAATTTCCCTGTTAGCTGGCCCTGAAATCCGTTGGGCGATCCGCCAGCCGGGCGGGGGGCATGCCCCCACCCGGCGCACGGTCAATCTCAGACGAAGGGGTAAGGGACGCCCCAATAGCCATAGACCTGGCGGCCATAGATATGGTCATATTCGGGCTCGGCGCGCTCTTCGTAGCGCGGCGCGGCTTCCAGCCGTTCCTTGCTGATCTCGACGACATAGCCGCCAAGATTGGTGTCGTAGGTCAGCATGTCCCAGGGAAGCGGATAATATTCGCTGCCGATGCCGAAGATGCCGCCGAACTGGAGCACGGCGTACTCCGCCTTGCCCGAGCGCTTGTCGACCATGAAATTGCGGACGCTGCCGAGCTTCTCGCCCTGACGATCATAGACGGTGGTGCCGTCGACCTTGTCCGACGAGATCAGGCGATTGGTTTCATCGATTGCGATTGTTTCAGCCATGGGGGGCTCCTCTCAGTCTGTAGTGACGCATGATCTCCGCGCCCGGAGGCAGGCCGGGCCTGCCCGATGCGGCGGAGATGGCGGCAGCAGCGCATCCGCTTGCCACACGTGAACTGAACGGACTGGCGGGGGCTCCAGTTCCCCTGCGCCGTCATGCTTCGTCGCGACCGGACAACGCCGTGTCGATGACGCGTGGCACCCCGCCCCGGAACCCGAATATTCCCGGGGCGCCGGAGCGCGCGGTCAGGGCCGGACGATCAGACCATCGTTTCCGGGCGCACCAGACTGTCGAACAGGGCCTCATCGACGAGACCGAGCGCCAGCCCCGCCTCGCGCAGGGTAAGGCCGCTCTCATGAGCATGCTTGGCGATCTTCGCGGCATTGTCATAGCCGATGGCCGGGGCAAGCGCGGTCACGAGCATCAGCGAACGCGCGACCAGCTCGGCAATGCGCGCCTCGTTGGGGACCATGTCCTCGACGCAGCGCTCCGCGAAACTGTCCATGCCCACCGCCAGCAGGTGAATCGACCGCAGCACGGCCGCGCCGATCAGCGGCTTGAAGACATTGAGCTCCAGATGCCCCTGAAGGCCGCCGACCGTGACTGCCTGATGATTGCCGATCACTTGCGCCGCGACCATCGTCAGCATCTCGCACTGGGTGGGGTTGACCTTGCCGGGCATGATCGAGCTGCCCGGTTCGTTTGCCGGCAGCTCCAGCTCGCCCAGCCCCGAGCGCGGGCCCGAGCCGAGCAGGCGGATGTCATTGGCGATCTTGGTGAGGGCGACCGCCAGCGTGGAGAGCGCCGCCGAGAAATGCACGAGCGGGTCGTTCGACGCCAGCGCCTCGAACTTGTTGGGCGCGGTGTAGAAGGGCAGGTCCGTCAGCGCGGAGATTTCGCTGGCCACGGCCTCGGCGAAGCCCTCCGGCGCGTTGAGCCCGGTGCCCACCGCCGTGCCGCCCTGCGCCAGCGCCAGCACATCGTGCATCACGGCATGGGCAATGCGCTCGCGGCAATTGGAGAGCTGCCGGGCATAGCCGGAAAATTCCTGCCCCAGGGTGAGCGGCGTCGCGTCCTGCAGATGGGTGCGGCCGATCTTGACGATGTCCTTCCAGGCCTGCGCCTTCGCTTCCAGCAGGTCGCGCAGATAATCGAGCGCCGGCAGCAGCTCGTCGGTCGCCGCGCGGGCGACGGCGATGTGCAGGGCCGTGGGGAAGCTGTCGTTGGAGGACTGGCTCTTGTTCACATGATCGTTCGGGTGGACGGGACTCTTACCCCCGCGCGTGCCCGTCAGCCGTTCGTTGGCGCGGCCGGCAATCACTTCGTTGACGTTCATGTTGCTCTGCGTCCCGCTGCCGGTCTGCCAGATCACCAGCGGGAACTGGTCGTCATGCCGGCCGGCGATCACTTCGGCCGCTGCCTCGTCGATCGCATCGGCGATGCCCCCGTCCAGCCCGTGCGCCCGGTTCACCCGTGCGGCGGCGCGCTTCACGATGGCCAGGGCATGGATGATGCCGACGGGCATGCGCTCGCTCGGGGCGAAGGGGAAATTCTCGATGCTGCGCTGGGTTTGCGCGCCCCAATAAGCCTGCGCGGGGACATCGATCGCGCCGATGCTGTCGGTTTCCGTCCGGGTCTCGGTCATGCGCTACTCCTTGCGACAGCCCCCGCCTTCAATTGAACGGTGCGCAGCCCTCCCGCAAGCCTTCCCGGCGCGTTCCGCAGCCGGCCCGGCTCCTTTTGGCGAGTTCATGCATTGTCCGCTCGTCGAAACCGCATCGCCGGGAGCATCATGTCTCAATCCCTCGTCTTCGTCGACGACAGCCTGCCCGGCATCACGCGGCGCAAGGTCCGCAGTCACTGGGCCTATTTCGACGCCCAGGGTGAGCGGATCACGGACCGGGAGGAAATCGACCGCCTGAATGCAGTGGGCCTGCCGCCCGCTTATGCCGATGCCTGGTTCGCGCCCCGTCCCGACGCGCATATCCTCGCCACCGGCATCGATGCGCGGGGCCGCAAGCAATATCGCTACCATCCCGATTTCACGGCCGAGCGCGCATCGCTGAAGTTCGATCGCTGCGTCGCCTTCGGGCATGCCCTGCCGCGCATCCGCGCCCGCGTGGAGAAGGACATGGGCAGCCGGCTGCTCTCCCGGGAGCGGGCCATCGCCTCGGTCGTGTATCTGCTCGACAGCGGCCGCATCCGCATCGGCAACGAAGCCTATGCGCGGACGAACCGCAGCTTCGGCGCGACCACACTGCGCATGCGCCACGCGAAGGTGGCGGGCGGCAAGCTCATGCTGCGCTTCCGCGCCAAGTCCGGCAAGCTCTGCGAGATCGGCATGACGGACCGGCGGCTGATCCGCTTCGTCAAGCGGATGCAGGACCTGCCGGGGCAGCATCTCTTCCAGCATCTGCGCGAGGATGGCGACGCGGCCCCGATCACCTCATCGGACGTGAATGGCTATATCCAGGAAACGATGGGCGCCGACTTCACCGCCAAGCAGTTCCGCATCTGGCGGGCCAGTTCGCTGGCGCTGGAGTGGCTGGCGGACGACGCGAACGGCCCCGGCATCAATGCCATGCTCGCCTTCGTGTCCGAGCATCTGTGCAACACGCCCGCCGTCGCCCGGAAAGCCTATGTGCACCCCCGCCTGCTCGACCTCGCCAAGGCGGGCCGCGAAGCGCGGCGCGAGGCCATCCGCCTTCCGCGACGAACCCGCTGGCTCAGCCGCCCGGAGCGCGGACTGATCGCCCTGCTGGAGAGCGGGGCCTGAACACGCCAACGGAGCAACATCGTGGCCGCACGAGAGAATGTCGGATCACCATGCCCCTTTCATGACCATCATGTACGAGCCGGTATCAGGCGAAGGGGGGAACTTGTCTTCGCAAAGGATTTGCGCTCTACTTTTGCCATGAGGCGGCCTGTTTCCCCTTTACTATACGCAAGTCTTGCGCTCGGGCTCGCTGGTCCGGCCGAAGCGCAGCAGTCGGACAGTTCGGGCAGTGACCCCGACACGTCCATCGTGGTTACCGGGAGTCGCTTGACCCGCGAACAGCTGCGCGAGCAGGCGGTCGACTATGTCCGGCAGGTCGGCGTCGCACGGGGCGATCGACCGGCGGCGCGCTGGATCGCCCCGGTCTGCCCGCGCGTGCACGGCATCGCCCAGCCTTATGCTGAGATCGTCGAGACCAGAATGCGCACGATCGCGCAGGAAGCGGGGATAAGAATCGCCGACAAGGGCTGCGATCCGAATATCTCGGTCAGCTTCGTCGGCAATGCCGAGGCGCTGATGAACGTCATCGACCGACGCTCACCGACCCGGTTCCGAGAGGTGCCGCCCGAGGCACGCGAGGCACTCATCAACGGCGATGCGCCGATCCGCTGGTGGTATCTGACCGGTGACCGTACCAAAAATGGTATGGACCGAGCGCCTCAAACGATTCCCCTCGATGGAGGGCCACCGTTGCAGGTCGAAGCCTATGGCCACTATGGTTCGAGCGTCATCAGCACGCAGATGAACCGGGTCATCCTCGACGCCAGCGTGGTGATCGATCTCGATCGGGTCGAGGGGCGCCAGCTGGATGTGGTCGCAGCCTATGCGGCCTTCGTCGCCTTCGCCGAAGTGCGGGCGAACGCGACCCCGCCGCCCGGCTCGATTCTCGGCATGTTCGACCCGGAGGCCGAAGCAAAAGGCCTTACCGAACCGGACATGGTCTTCCTGCGCGCGCTCTATCGACTGCCGCTCGACCGACCGGCCCAGCGCCATCGCGGCATGCTGGTACGCGAGATGGTCGATGCCCACGCGCCAGACTGAAACCGGACACTTTAGGACATATAAACACCGCACCCGCGGCGACCTCGCCGGCGCGCGCGAAAGGGCGGTCGCGCGGGACCTCGTCCGGCTCTATCGGGCGTCGGGCGACGGGCGGCGCCACTTGTCCCGCTCGGCGAAGACGCGGGCGACTTCTTCCATATGCTCGGCGCCCCAGTTGGACAGCGGGACCAGCGCCTGCGCCAGGCTGTGGCCCAGCGCGGTGAGGCTGTAATCGACGCGCGGCGGCACTTCCCGATAGTCGGTGCGGATCACAATTCCGTCACTTTCCAGTTCCTTGAGCTGTTGGATCAGCACCTTGTCGCTGACGCCGCGCACGGCCCGCTTGAGCTCGCCATAGCGATTGGGCCCCTCCAGCAGGAAGTAGATGATGAGCGGCTTCCACTTGCCCGCCACCACCTTGAGCGTGGCGTCGAGACCGCAGGAAAAGCCGGGGATGCAGGAGGGAGTCTGGACCATAATTTGATACTTACCAAAAAGTGCATACTTGTCGATAAGTGTGTGCCTCGCCAGCTTTGCGTCACCCCAAACAAGGAGACCAAAGATGGACAGGTTGAACGGCAAGACGGCAGTGGTGACAGGCGGCGGAAGCGGCATCGGTTTCGGGATCGCGCAGCGCTTCGTGGCCGAAGGCGCGTTCGTCTTCCTGTTCGGCCGGCGACAGGACGCGCTCGATGCCGCCGTGGCCAAGCTCGGCCCCAATGCCGCCGCCATCCAGGGCTCGGTCACGGAGCTCGCCGATCTCGACCGGCTGTTCGCCGCCGTGGAGGCGCAGCGCGGTACGCTCGACATCCTCGTGGCCAATGCCGGGACCGGCGAGCTGGCTCCGCTCGGCGACATCACGCCGGGCCATTATGACCGGGCATTCGACGTCAATGTGAAGGGCACGCTCTTCACGGTGCAGAAGGGCTTGCCGCTGATGCGCGCGGGCGGCTCGATCATCCTCACCGGATCGACCACCGGCGAGATGGGCACGCCCAGCTTCAGCATCTACAGCGCCTCGAAGGCCGCCGTGCGCAACTTCGCCCGCAGCTGGGCGCTCGATCTCAAGGGCACCGGCATTCGCGTCAATGTCGTGTCGCCCGGGCCGACGCTCACCGATCTGGCGCTCGACGTCGTCGGCAGGGAGCCGTTCGAGGCGCTGGGCGCCAGCACCCCGATCGGGCGGCTGGGCGATCCTTCCGAGATCGGCGCCGTCGCCGCGTTCCTCGCGTCGAGCGACAGCAGCTTCATGACCGGCGGCGAAGTGTTCGTCGACGGCGGTCTCGCGCAGATCTGAGAGGGCGCACGCTGTCTCGTCATTGACCATGTCATCCCGGGCCGAGTCCGGGATCCCGCTGCCTTGAGGATCGCCGGGTTCGGACGGTCTGAGAAAAGGAAGAAGCTGGATCCCGGGTCGAGCCCGGGATGACGACGGAAGTGGCTGAAAAGATGGCTTCTGACTCCCTCGAAGCCCGTGAGCTTCTCCCCGCCGCTAGCGGCAGGCGCGCCAGCCCATCTGGCCTCGTTGGGCCTGATCGAGATGAAGATGGTCGTGATGCTGCTGGTTGTAGTCCGGCGAGAGGACCGTCGCGAACAGGCGGCAGGCGCCATCGCGGACCTCGCGCAGGAAGATCGCTTCCTGCCCCGGCACCGGCCAGTCGCGCTGCACGGAGATGCGGCGGCCATCGGTCAGCACGAAGGCACTGATGTCGATGGCGTTGGCCGTGGCATGTTCGCTCCAGTTGCCCTCGGACCGGCCGTAGAGCCGCCGGCAACTGTAGCTGCCCAGATGCTCGATCCGCTCGACCGACGCGCCCAGCAGGCGCTGCGCCGCCGGTTGCACCACCTGCCATTTCCACACCGCCATGGAAGCCACGATCGGGCAGGCCGGCGTGACATTAGCGGGCGCAAGAGCCAGCATTTCCTGTCCGGACCCGATGCGCACGGCATCGGCCGCGCCGCATTGCCCCTGCCCCGCGATCGGCGCGGCCTCGGTCACGACCCCGGCCTGGCGCAGCAGCGCGCGGCATCGTTCGCCATCCTCCGCCAGCCCGGTGAGCTTGCGCCCGGTGAACAGGCCGATCGGCTGGCCCAGATCCAGCTCCGTCCAGGGCAGGTCCTGCGGCGCCGGCCGCAGGAGAGCGAAGGCGAGAAGCGCGGCGAGAATGACGATGACCAGCCAGACGAGGCGCCGCAGCCACCGGGAGAAGCGCGAGAAGAAAGTCCGTCCCATTCCCCGACAACGCGACACCGGGGCATTGGCTGCACGCGGCATGCAACCGGCGGCCCGGTCAATGGTTGCTACAGATGAGACCCGCACGAGACCCGAGGCGGGACATCAAGGAGATGCACAATGTCAGCTGACGACAGCCGCAAGCCGGACGATCAGGCGCCCGCCGCCGGCCGCGAGGACACGGACGGCAAGACGCCCCCGATCCCGAAGGTCCGCGATGCCGGCCCGGACGAGATGAAGGACGAGCCGCCTCACTGGGACGATGTCGACGAGGCGTCCGACGAATCCTTTCCGGCCAGCGACCCGCCCTCGTTCAGCCAGCCGCGCCCCTGAGGCCGAGGCCACGGCGGCCCACCATATCTCGTCATTCACGACGTCATCCCGGACCCGATCCGGGATCCCGCTGCCTTGACGATCGCCGGGGCCAGAGGGTTTGAGAAAAGGAAGAAGCGGGATCCCGGGTCGAGCCCGGGATGACGTTGGACATGGCTGAAAAGCTGGCTCCTGGCTCCCTCGAAGGCCGGGAACTCTTCCGCGCCGCCTAGCCCTCCCGCAGGCTCAGCCCTCCGGGGTTGAGGCGCGGGCGACGTCGATGGTGCTGATCTGTCCGTTGCGCAGGCCGTAGACCACGAACACGCGCACCGACACGGATTCGCCCTTGCGCAGGGGCGCCACGACGAAATCCGGCGCATCGACCTGCGCGGTGAAGGTGCTGGTGCAATCGACGGCAATGCCCTTGTCGTCGATGACCAGGCTGTGAATGGTCAGATGCTCGCGCACGGACCGGAACATGGTGCCGTAGAAATCGCAGATGGCCTGCTTGCCGACCATGAGCGGGGCCGTCGGCAGGCGCAGCGTGCAGTCGTCCGTATAATAGCGCCCTGCCCGCTCCATGTCGCCGTCGCTGAAGGCGGCGGCATAAGCCTGATAAGCGGCGCGCCCGCCGGCATGGCCCGAGAGCATGGGGGCCTTGAGGACGCCCTGCTCCGCGGGCCAGGTCATCGAGCAAAGCTCGGCGATGCGGCCCTGTTCATCCAGCTTGTAGGTGACGAAGAAGCGCACCGTGAGGATGTCGCCCGGCATGAGCGGGGCGAAGGGGAAATCGGGCCGGGGCTCGGTGCAGATGAAGTCCATGTCCACATCGACGAACAGGCGGTCCTCCTGCTGCATCACCAGACGCGGCCGCACGATCTCGCGCACGCCGTCATGCGCCCAGTGCAGGAAGGCCAGCAGCTCCTCGCGCCCGCGGCTCACCCGGGACGAGCTGTACATCACGCAGTCCGGCGCGAACCAGGTCTCGACCAGTTCCTCGTCATTGCCCTGATTGAAGGCGGCGACATAAGCATCATAATTCATTCGGTTGCCCCAGCTTCGAAAGGCCGTTCGCGGGCCAGCCCATCGGCGCGGCGCGCGATGCGGAGCAGCAGCTCGTCGAGCATCTGCAGCTCCCCGGCGTTCAGGTCGGCGGTCAGCACGCTGTAGAAGGCACGGCGCTGCTGCTGCATGCGTTCATAGACGTCCGCACCGGCAGGCGTCAGCACCAGCAGGCTGCTCTTGCGGTTGCGGGGATTGTTCACCCGGGTGAGATAGCCCTTCTCCTCCAGCGAGCGCACCCCGCGGCTGACCTCGGCCCGGTCCACCAGCGCGGCGACCGACACTTCGCTGGCGCTGCGCGAGCCCATCACTGCGATATGCGCGAGAACGCGCCATTCCGCGAGGGACACGCTCGCCACGTCCCGCACCTGCTGGGTGGAGATGCGGTCCAGCATCTTGCCCAGCATCAGCAGGCGATAAGGCAGATGGCGCGCATCGAAGATGCTCCAGGCTTCCTCGAGCGGGCCGGCCTCCCGGACCGGATCAGGACTTGCCGCCGGGAGAGCCCCCTCCTGCCCCGGCATCAGAGCGAGACGCTCACGGCCTTGAGTTCGGTATAGGCCTCGATGCCGGCCTTGCCGTTTTCGCGTCCCCAGCCGGACGCCTTGAAGCCGCCGAGCGGCAGCGCGGGATCGACGCCGCCCGAGCCGTTGATGCGCACGGTGCCGGCCTTCAGGCGCCGGGCGAGCTTGTGCGCGGTGGAGATGTTCTGCGTGAAGATGGACGCGGACAGGCCGAACTCCGTCTCGTTGCCGCGCCCCGCCAGCGCATCGACATCATCATCGTCGCCGAACCGCATGGCACAGAGCACTGGCCCGAAGATTTCCTCCTTGCGCACCCGCATGTCGACCTTGGTGTCGAGCAGCACGGTCGGCTGGACGAAATAGCCTTCCTCGCCGATCCGCTCGCCGCCCACGAGGATGTTCGCGCCTTCCTCGCGGCCGGACGCGATGTAGCCGGTCACGCGGTCGAGCTGGGCGGCGCTGACGAGCGGGCCGATCATCGTATCGGCTTCCAGCGTCTGGCCGACCTTCATGCCCTTGGCCATGTTGACCACGCCTTCCAGCACCGCATCGGCCACCTTCTCATGCACGAACAGGCGCGAGCCGGCGGCGCAGACCTGCCCGGCATTGAAGAAGATGCCCATGGCGGCGGCCGGGATGGCGCGGGACAGATCGGCATCGGCGAAGATGAAGGTAGGCGACTTGCCGCCCAGCTCCAGCTGCACGCGCGCGAAATTGCTCTTGGACGCCTCGATGATCGCCTTGCCGGTCTGGGTCGATCCGGTGAAGGAAATCTTGTTGATGCCCGGATGCGCCGCCAGCGCCGCGCCGGCCGTGCGGCCAAGGCCACTCACGATGTTGAGCACGCCTTCGGGAATGCCCGCCTCCAGCGCCAGCTCGCCCAGCCGCAGCGTGCTGAGCGGCGTCTGCTCGGCGGGCTTGAGGACGACGGTGCAACCCGCCGCCAGCGCGGGCGCAAGCTTGCCGACCGCCATGACGAGCGGGAAATTCCACGGCACGATCTGCGCGCACACGCCCACCGGCTCGCGCAGAACATAAGAGAGCCATTCGCCCGGCGCGCTGATCTCGGCCGTCTCGCCATAGATCTTGGTCGCCCAGCCGGCATTGTAGCGCAGCTGGCCGACCGCGCCGCCGACATCGAGCATGCGCGAGAACTGGATCGGCCGGCCGACGTCCAGCGTCTCCAGCAGGGCGAGTTCCTCGGCATTGGCCTCGATGAGATCGGCGAGGCGAAGCAGCATGTTGGCGCGCTCGGCGGGCTTCACTTTCGACCAGGGGCCCTCGAAGGCAGCGCGCGCGGCGGCGACGGCCCGATCGATGTCCGCATCGCCGGCCGCGGCGACATGCGCGATGACCTCGCCCGTGGAGGGATTGCGCGTCTCAAACGTCTCGCCGGACGCGGCTTCCACCCAGTCCGCGCCGATGAGCATCTTCACCGGGCCGGCGCCGTAGCGAAGCTTCAATTGCTCGAGCAGGCCGGGATTATAAGGCGCGTTCATGGGCGGTGGCATCCTTTCCAGTTCCGCTCCCGGGACGCATGGCCACCGAGAGTTGTTGAATCATCATGAACTCCCCAATAACAGCATGATCGTGATCGCGCCAAGTGGACGCGACAAAATCAACTGGAGAGCGGCCCTGTCCACCGAGAAATTCGATTATGTGATCGTCGGCGCCGGGTCCGCCGGGGCTGTGCTCGCCGCGCGACTCACCGAAGACCCGGCCGTGCGGGTGCTGCTGCTGGAAGCCGGCGGCGGGGGCGACGACTGGCTGATCCGCATGCCGCTCGGCTTCCTCAAGGCGCTGTTCAAGCCGGGCTACACCTGGCCCTACTGGACGGAACCCGAGCCGCACATGAACGGCCGCAAGCTCATCCTGCCGCGCGGGCGCCTGCTCGGCGGCTCCAGCTCGATCAACGGCATGGTGTTCATGCGCGGCCACAGCGCCGATTTCGACCGCTGGGCGCAGATGGGCTGCACCGGCTGGAGCTATGCCGACGTGCTCCCCTATTTCCGCAGGATGGAGAACAGCTGGCGCGGCGAGTCCGCGCTGCATGGCGGCAGCGGGCCGCTCAGCGTCACGCCCAATGCCACCAAATGGCTGCTGCATGACGAGCTGATGGCCGCCGCGCGCAATGCCGGCTTCCCGCTGACCGATGACATCCATGACGGCGACGAGGAAGGCGTCGGCCGCGTCGAGCTGACTATCGACCGCCATGGCCGCCGCGCCTCGACCTATGCGGCCTATCTCAAGCCCGCCATGACCCGCCCCAACCTGACCGTGCGCACCAACGCCATGACGCAGCGGGTGCTGACGGAAGGGCGGCGCGCTACCGGCGTCGAATATCGCCATGACGGCATACTGAAGACCGCGACGGCGACGCGCGAAGTCATCCTCTCGGGCGGCAGCTACAATTCGCCGCAACTGCTCATGCTCTCGGGCATCGGCCCGGCGGCGCATCTGCGCGACATGGGCATCGAGGTGGTGCACGATCTGCCGGGCGTGGGGCAGAATCTCTCCGAGCATCCGCGCACGCCGGTGACCTTCGAAGCCGCGCCGGTGACGTTCGTCAACCAGCTGCGCTTCGACAAGGCGACGCTGAGCGTGCTGCGCTGGTATTTCATGGGCACCGGCCCGTTCGCCCGGCAAGTGAACAGCGCCAACCCTGTGCTGCGCACCGACCCGCGCCTCGCCCAGCCGGACATCCAGCTCTGGTGCAACCCGGTGACGCTGGATGCGCATCTCTGGTTCCCCGGCATCAAGAAGCGCCCGCCGCACAGGCTGACGGCCGACGTCATCCTGCTGCACCCGGAGAGCCGGGGCCGCGTCTTCCTCAAGAGCCCGCGCGCCGACGACCATGTCGGCATCTTCCTCAACCTGTTCAGCGCGCCGGCGGACTTCGCGACCGCGCGCGCCGGCATCCGCATCGCCCGCAAGATCTATGCGACCGCCCCGCAGTCCGACATCACCGGCGCCGAGATCGCCCCCGGCATCGACGTGCAGAGCGATGAGGCGCTGGACGAGCACATCCGCGCGACGACCACGACGACCCAGCATCCGCTCGGCACCTGCCGGATGGGGAGCGGGCCGATGGCCGTGGTCGATCCGCAGCTGCGCGTCATCGGCATGGAAGGGCTGCGCGTGATCGACGCCTCGGTGATGCCCGACGAGACCGGCGGCAACATCAACGCGCCCACGATCATGATCGCGGAGCGCGCGGCCGACATCATCAAGGGCCGCGTGCTGCCGGCCGACGACCTGCCAGCCCGCAAGGAGAGAAGCCTGTGACGAGAGAGGATTTCGAGCGCTACATCGGCGCCTTCAATGCCAACGACTTCGAGGGCTTTTCCAGCTTCTACGCCGATGACGTCGATTTCCAGCTCGGCGAGCGCAAGCATATCGTGGGCCGCGAGGCGATCGCGGACTTCTATCGCGGCATCAAGGCGCATTTCGCCGAGACGCTGACCATCCTCGACCTCGTGCTCGCGCCGGACGGCGCCTGCCTGCACGTCCACACCCGCTTCGAGACGATCGAGGACTGGCCGGACTTCGACATGTGGCCCACGAAGAAAGGCGACGTGCGCGAGATCGAGAGCATCATCCTCTATCGCATCCGCGACGGAAAGTTCACGCACATCAAGTCCGCCCGCTTCAAGGAACTCTGAGTCTTGGCCAGCAAAACGCCCGATTTCATCGTCATCGGCTCCGGCTCTTCCGGCGCGGTGATCGCCGCGCGCCTCTCCGAGGACCCGGACGCCAGCGTGCTGGTGCTGGAGGCCGGCAAGCGCGAGCGATCGATGCGGCTCGCCATGCCCATCCTCTTCCCCTTCGTGATGGCGGACCCGAAGTTCAACTGGAGCTACATGGGCGAGCCCGAGCCCTTCGCCAACGACCGGCAGATCCGCCAGCCGCGCGGCAAGGCGCTGGGCGGCTCATCGATGATCAACGGCATGCTCTACGCACGCGGCCATGCGCGCGACTATGACGAGTGGCGCCAGCTCGGCAACGAGGGCTGGAGCTATGACGACGTGCTGCCCTATTTCCGCAAGTCGGAGAACCACTGGGGCGAGGCCGACCACTGGCACGGCAAGGGCGGCCCGCTCAGCATCAAGGTGCAGCCCAAGGACAACGAGCTGTATCGCCGCTTCATCGCCGCCGCCAAGGCCCGCGGCTATGCCGAGCGCGACACTTTCCACCGCGCCGAGCAGGAAGGCTGGGGCCCGCCGGGCCTGTGCATCCATGAAGGGCAGCGCGGCAGCACGGCGGCGCGCTTCCTCATCCCCGCCATGTCCCGCCCCAATCTCACGGTGGAGACCGGCGCGCTGGTGACGCGGATCGAGCTGGAAAAGGGCCGCGCCGTCGCCGTCCATTATGTCGACCGCGAGGGGCGGACGCAGCGCGTCGCCGCCCGGCAGGAAATCATCCTCTCCGGCGGCGCCTATAATTCGCCGCAGGTCCTCATGCTCTCGGGCATCGGCGCGGCGGACGAACTCGCCGCCCACGGCATCGACATGGTGCATCATCTTCCGGGCGTCGGCCGCAACCTGCAGGACCATCCCTCGGTGGCGATGGTGGTTTCCGCCCGCCGCGACGTGACGCTGACGAACAAGCTGCGGCTCGATCGCGCCGGGATCGCCGGGCTGCAATGGCTGCTCACGCGCGGCGGCCTCATTTCCGACATGCCGGTGACGGCCAACGGCTTCCTCAAGACAAGGCCGGAACTGGAACGACCCGACGCGCAATGCCTCTTCCAGCCGACGATGATCGGCGCGCAATTGTGGTTCCCCGGCTGGCGCAAGCCCAAGGCGGACGTCTGCGCCATGGCAAGCGTGCTGCTGCGGCCGGAAGGGCGCGGCTGGGTGAAGCTGCGCTCGGCCGACCCGACCGACAAGCCGCGCATCCTCTCCAATGTCCTCTCGACCGAGAATGACCGCGCCTTCTTCCGCCGCCTCATCCCGCAGCTGCGCGAGCTGTTCGCGACCGCGCCGCTCAGCGAGGTGCTGACCGGCGAAGTGATGCCGGGGCCGGACGTGCAGACGCCCGACGAGATCGACGCCTGGGTGCGCAACGCCATCAACACCGCGCTCCATCCCGTGGGCACCTGCGCCATGGGGCAGGACGACATGGCCGTGGTGGACGCCCGCCTGCGCGTCCACGGCATCGCGGGCCTGCGCGTGGCCGACGCCGCGATCATGCCGCGCATCGTGGGCGGCAACACCAATGCCGCCTGCATCATGATCGGCGAGAAGGCCGCCGACATGATCCGGCAGGATCATGGGCTGGCGGGGAGCTAGGGGGGCGAAGCCATTTCTTCATCCTGCCGTCATTCCCGCGAATGCGGGAATCCAGTAGCGACGCTGCGATGAAGCACTGCCGCGACCCTTATGTCTGCCTGCTCGCCTCGCGCCGCAACGGAACGCTCTATCTGGGCGTGACATCCAATCTGATGCAGCGCATTGCCCAGCATCGCGCGGGAACATTCGGCGGGTTCACGGCGGACCATGGGGTCAAGCTGCTGGTATGGTTCGAGCAACATGCGACGATGGAGCACGCGATCTTGCGCGAAAAGCAGATGAAGAAGTGGCGCCGGGCCTGGAAGCTCGACTTGATCGAGCAAGCGAACCCGAACTGGGACGACCTTGCCGTCGGCCTTGGCTTCGCGTCGCTCGGGTGACTGGATTCCCGCATGCGCGGGAATGACGGGAAATAGGAGCGCTGTTTCCACTCCCCACAACTTGTCGTCAAACGTCCGTCACGGCCTGCGCAAAGCGGACATTCGCCTGACGCCGAATTTATTCGCACCGCGCGGGCCGGAAGGCAGAGCGCTGCCGGATCAGCGGGCCGCCGCCGATAGCCGTACCGTGCCAAAACGGTATGAGAGATGATGAACAGATAAGGTTAAGTCTCTCGCATCGGCCAGCGCCCATACATTAGCCTCGACCGAAACAAAGCGTTGAGGAAGAACATGAAGCCTTATCTGCCCGTCGCCGCAGCGGCTCTGCTTGCATTCATCGTCGCCACGTCAGCCTCAGCCAGCCAGGGCCTGACTGTTTACACCTCGCGCGATGCGTTTCTCGCCGCGATCGACCATGTCGCAGTCGACGACTTTGACGATCTGAACACTGACGATTCCCCCACCGAACTTGTCCGCACCGCAGGAGATTTCTCTTACCGAGCCTGGCCTGCAGAATTCGATACTCTTTACCGGGCGGGCGTTGGCAGCAACGGCGCACTTTCCGATTTTGGAAATGTCGGAGACATTGTTCTGTCCGATTTCACGGGCGGGGTCAGCGCCGTCGGTGCCGACTTTTTCAACACCGACGCAGCCGGTGCAGGCCTTCCCAGGGTCAGTATCGCCGTCACAGCCTACACCCTTCGCGACAATCCTCAGCCAGGTCAAAGCCCCGGAGAAACCCAGACCTTCTATCTGGAAAGCGAAAACGGATCGCAGTTTATTGGATTCATATGGGGCAATACCGACGGCAACTTTCCCTTCCTCACTTTCCGTAATGCCGATCCAAGCAATTACGACATGTGGCCTACGATCGATAATCTGACGCTCGGCCGGGCCAGTCCCGCGCTTTCACCCGTCCCCGAGCCTGCGGCCTGGCTGCTGCTTCTGATCGGCTTCGGGATGATTGGCGGCGCGCTGCGCCATCGCCCTCGCCTTGGCTGGACCGTCGCCGGATGAGCGAGCCGGCGGCGGCAGGGCCGGCGGAAGACGGCGGTTCGGCCATTCCTTGTTGATTCCCCACCAACTCCGTGATTGAAGGGGGCCGGACAACAGCCCCGGCAGAACCGGGCGCCAATGCGGGATGCCCTCATGACCAGATTCGACGTCGAAGCCTTCATCGATCGCTCGCGCATCGGCGCGACGCAGGCGATGGCGCTGTTCGTGTGCATCCTCGTCTGCTTCATCGACGGCTACGACATCTTCATGATCGGCAAGATCGCGCCGGCCATTGCCGCCGGTTTCGGCGAACCTTCGGAAGCCATGGCGCCGCTGTTCGTCTATCAGCAGATCGGCCTTGCCGTCGGCGCCTTCACCATCTCGCCGCTGGCCGACCGCTTCGGGCGCCGCGCGATGCTGATCTTCACGTGCCTGACCTTCGGCATCATCACCCTGCTGAGCGTCTACGCGCAGACGCTGACGCAGCTCGCCATCCTGCGCGGCATCGGCGGCATCTTCATGGCGGCGGGCCTCGGCATGTCCATGGCCATGATCTCGGAAATCACGCCCAAGCGCCGGCGCTCCACCTTCATCGCAGTCGCCCTTGCCGGCTATTCGATGGGCAGCGCCTCGAGCGGCGTGGTCGCGGCATGGCTGCTGGACGATTTCGGCTGGCAAAGCGCCTTCTGGATCGGCGGGCTCGTCCCGCTCATCTGCGTGCCGCTGCTGATCCTCTTCGTGCCGGAATCACTCAAGTTCCGCGCCGAGCGCAATCCCTCGGACCGCAGCATCGCCAAGACGCTGCGGCGCATCGACCCCTCGGTCGAGCTGCGCGGCGACGAACTGTTCGTGATCGAGGGCGGCGAGACGTCCGGCCGCAAGGCCCGGCTGAGCGACGTCTTCTCCGAAGGCCGCCTCGCGATGACCACGGTCATCTGGCTCGCCTGCGCGATCAGCATGACGAACACCGCCCTCATGTCCGCCTGGCTGCCCACTTTCTTTCAGGAGATGGCGGGCGTCCCCATCCAGGAATTCGCGAAAGTCGCCCTCATCGCCTATATGGGCGGGGTGGTCGGCACGCTCTGCATCGGCTGGCTGATGGACCGCCTGCCCGCCACGATGCTGCTCGCCTTCTTCTATTTCATGCTCGCGGGCGCGCTGATCTCGCTCTCCTGGGTGCCCTTCCACAGCGGCCTGTTCATTGTCGTGGCGCTCGCCTGGAGCTTCTTCCAGACCGGCGGACAGGGCGGCATCAACACCATGATCGCGCAGGTCTACCCGCCGCGGATGCGCAGCACGGCGCTCGGCTGGGCGGGCGGCGCCGGGCGCATCGGCGGCATCCTCGCGCCGCTGGGTGGCGCCTTCGCGCTGGCACAGCATTATTCGCTGCAGCTCACCATGACCTTCGCCGCGACGCTGCCGATCTGCGTGGCGCTGCTCATGCTGCTGCTCGGCCTCGTCATGCGCGGCCGGCGCTTCTCGGACGGGCAGCCGGCGCAGGCCTGATCCATGGACGCACGCGCCTGGTTCGAGGCCTATCTGGCCGCGTTCAATCGCGGCGATTTCGAGGGGTTTGGCGCTTATTATGCCGATGACGTCCAGTTCTTCGGGCAGGCCGCGACGCTGACCGGACGCGCCGCGGTGCTGGACTTCTATCGCGGGGTGCGCGCGCGACTGGACGAAACGGTGGACCTGCTGAGCTTCGTGGGCAGCGAGACGATGGCCGCCGCCGAGATCCGCACGACACTGGTCGCCCGGGAGGACTGGCCGGATTTCCCCACCGGCCCGCTCACCAAGGGCGCGCGGCGGCAAAGCATCAATTTCGCTTTCTACGACATCGCGGACGGCCGGTTCACCCGCATCCGCTCGGCCCGCTTTCGCCGGATCGAGTGACGCGCAATCCGCGCGGCGGAAGGGCGTGCGCTGATAGCCAGAGCCATGGCTGAATTGTCGGGGGAGCGCATCGGCCCTCCCGCTGCTCGTCATTCCCGCGCACGCGGGAATCCAGTCACCCTCGCGACGCAAAACCATGGCTAACGGGAAGGTCTTCCCAGTCCCGGTTCGCTTGGGACGCGGGGATGAGGGTCGAGGGAGCGTTCCATGGCGGACGGGCCACTGGATTCCCGCGTGCGCGGGAATGACGAGGAAAATGAGTGACTTCGTTGCAGAGCCGCCGAATGTGTCCACGCCTCCGGGCTGAAAGCGGCGGGCAGGTCGGGGGCGTCGCCTGCTGCCCCGGAAAGCCAGAGCGCGCCCAAACGCAAAGCGGGGCGCCGGAACGACGCCCCGCCTGTTGCGGATGAAGGCTGCTCCCCGCGCCCCGAGGCGCGCGGGGAAGCCGGGATCAGGCCGCCGAGCTGAGGCTCATGCGATACTGGCCGCTCTGCAGCGTCTCTTCCGGCACCCAGGTGCCATGGAAGGTGGAGCGCACGCGCACGGGCAGCTTGAGCAGCGCCACCGGGCCTGCCGCGAGATTCTGCGCATCGAGGATGGCGAGATCGCTGCGGTTCTTCGACACGCGCGAGACGAGCACGAGCAGCCAGCCATCGCCTTCCGGCGCGTCGGGCGAGCGCGGCACGAACTGCGGCTCCTGCACGCCGTCACCTTCGCCCGGATTCCACACGTCCACCGCGCCGGTCTGATGATCGACCCGGGCGATGCCGCTCGCATCCTTGCCGCGCGCGATGGCGAAGCCATAGCGATAGGGCCGACCCTGATAGCGATCGTCCGTGCGCGGCATCTCGCAGGGGATGTTCAGCAGCCGCTGCGTAGTGAAGCCATCCTCGTTGCTCGCAAGATCGAAGGTCATGCGCGTCAGGAAGGGCGGCACGAACTTGGTGCGCTCGCCGGTCGGCGTGGTGAAGAAGGGGAAGCAATTGCCTTCATAATAGCACAGGTCGAGATGGATCTTCGTGCCGTCCTGATAGGCGTTCATCATGTGGCCGGCGCTGCCCGTGGGGCCCTTGAACCAGCGGATGTCCTCCGCCTTGCCATAGCGCGGCACCAGCGCGACATGCACCGGCTGGTCCGGGTGCCACTGATAGAAGGGGCCGCCCTGCTTCACCACGTCGAGATCCGTGATGAGCGGGAAGAAAGGCACCACCACCCAGTCCTTGGTGATCGCGAAATCATGGACGCAGGCCGCATAGGGCATGTTGAACCAGATCTCGGTCACTTTCTCGCGGTTCGGGCCGAACACGTAGAAGCAGAAGTCCGTCGTCGCGTCGCCCTTCGCCTGATAGGAGAAAGTGAGCAGCTCGTTGGTGATCGGATCGACCTTCGGGTGCGCGGTGAGGCTTTCGGCCGTCACCTGCCCGTCGAAATCGACGCGCGCGATCGTCTCCAGCGTCTCGGGATCGATCTCATAAGGCAGATCGTCCTCCTTCAGCGCGTAGAGATGGCCGGCATGGAACATCGCCGTGGTGTTGGCAGTGCCCAGATGCACGTCCTTGACGCTCTCGTCGACCGTGTAGCGGTTGCGATAGCCGCCGAAGAGGCCCCGGCGCGCTTCCTTCTGCCGCTTGTAGCGCTCCGTCTCCACCCACTTCACGACATAATCGACCTGATTGTCCTTGAAGCGCAGCATGTGGACCTGCCCTTCACCGTCGATGAAGATGTCGTCCGTGCGGCCCGAGGGATATTGCCGGTCCGCCCCGCAGCGATAGAGCGCGCCTTCCAGCCCGTCGGGGATGGCGCCGGAAATGAGCTCGAGGCCGCGCATCTCGATATTGGCGCGCATCGGCTCGCCCCAGCCGCGATAGAGTTCGATGTCGGGAAAGTGGATTGGTTCGACCATGGCAATTCTCCTGGAAGACGCTCCTCGCCTCAGACCGTGGCGATGAAGTTCATGATGTGATGTTCAAGATCGCTGTCCGGCGTGCCGATCTCGAGCACGGGTGAAAGATGATTGTGGCCCGCCAGCCAGTGCAGCCGGGGAAAGGCCTTGTTCGTCGTCGCGTAGCGCTCCGCGAAGCTGGCAGCCTGGAGCTGGAAATCGACCGGATCGAACTCGGATACGGTCATCAGGACCGGGATCTTGGCGGTGACGAGGCCGGCGACGGTCGAGGCGGGCGCCCAGCCGAAGGGATCCTCGCCATAATAGGCCTTCTGGAACTGGTTGGGCTCCGCCGCCGCGACATCGTAAATGCCCGAAATGAGCAGCGCGCCCGCAATCGTGGGGGAGAAGCGCGCGACATAGTCGGCGACATGCACGGCCCCGGCCGACTGGCCCATCACGAAGATGCGCTCGGGATCGCCGCCGAACTGCGCGATATTCTCGCGCAGCCAGGTCACCGCGGCTGCCACGTCCTCGCCGCCCGCGGGCCATTGGACGGCCGGCGCGAGGCGATAGGTCATGGTGACACCGACATAGCCCTCGTCCACCGCGAACCCGCCGATATTGTCATAGAAAGGCGAGCCTTCGGTGGTCTTGTCGCCCATGACGAACCCGCCGCCATGCACGAAGACCAGCACCGGCGCGCCGGAGAGCCCGTCCTTGGTGAAGATGTCGAGGCGATGGCGCTCGTCCGGCCCGTAGCGATGGTCGCGGGTCAGTTTCGCACCAGCGGGCAGGCCGGGCTGGAGCGCCCGGTAGATTTCCTGCGTCCCGCCCATCATACCGGGCGTGAGTTCAGTGCCGTAAGCGGCAAGTTTCGCGCGGATTTCAGGAGTCATGCAGCTTCTCCCACCTTGAGCACGGCCTTGATGACGGTGCCTTTCTCGCTGTCGTGAAAAGCCTGTTCGATCTCGTCGAACCGATAGGCCTTGATGAGCTTCTCGAAGGGGAAGCGACCCTGCTTCCAGTAATCGATCAGCATCGGCAGGAACGTGCGCGGATTGGCGTCGCCGCCCAGGATGCCGCGCAATTGCCGCCCGCCCGCCAGCATGGGGAACATGGCCGGCGCCCATTCCCCGCGCGGCGCGGCGACGAAACCGGCCGTGCCGTTCATGGAAAGGCATTCCAGCGCCATGGTGTGCACCGCGGCCACCGTGGTCGTGTTCAGCGTATAGTCCACGCCGCGCCCGGTGAGGGCGCGGATCTGCTGCGCGACATTCTCGCCGTCCGCCCGCACGATGTCGGTCGCACCCAGTTCCAGCGCGAGGTCGAGCCGCTCCTGGTTGATGTCCACCGCGACGATGCGCCGCGCGCCGACCAGCCGCGCCGCCATCACCGCCGAGAGGCCGACGCCGCCCGTGCCGAAGATGGCGATCGTGTCGCCCGCCTTCACTTTGAGCGCCTCGATCACCGAGCCCGCGCCCGTGATGACGCCGCAGCCGAGCGGCGCGAGCAGTTCCAGCGGCACGTCCTTGTCCACCTTCACGGCCGTGCGCTCGGGCACGATGCTGTGCGTGGCGAAGGAGGACTGGCCGAAGAAGTGCGAGTGGATCGACTCCTCCCCGCAGGACAGCGCGGTCGACCCGTCGAGCCGCTTGCCGCCGAAATTCATCGGCATCGCGAGGTCGCAATAGGTCGGCCGCCCGGCGATGCAGCTCGGGCAGGCGCCGCAGCTGCTGCCGGAGAGCAGCACATGGTCGCCCACCGCGAAGCCGCGCACGCCCTCGCCCAGCGCTTCCACCACGCCGGCGCCTTCATGGCCGAGCACGATGGGATGCGGCGCGTGACGGCCGGGATGCTCGTGCAGATCGGTATGGCAGATGCCGACCGCGACGATGCGCACCAGCAATTCGCCGGGGCGCGGCGCCTCAAGCTCGAGCGTCTCGAGACTGGGCGCCGCCTGATTGGAGCGGCTGACGGCAGCGGTGATCTTCATGGCGCTCAGTCCTTCCTGCCCGCGACGGGCGGCGCCTTGTGGCTGGGCTTCTGCTTGAGCAGGATCTCGCCCTTCCACGGCACCTGATCGGCCGCCGTCCACGCATTCACGTGCAGCGACTGGAAGCGCCACACGCCTTCCTTCTTCGTCACATGATCCTGCCGCGTGCCGATGCCGAACACGAAGTTGGTGTGATAATCGGTCTGGAACTGGATGATCTGGAAGAAGCAGCGGCAGTCCACTTCCCCCTCTTCCTCGCGCGGGTCCATGATGATGGTGTTCATCAGGTGCTGGCGGCCATACCACCAGCTCTGCCGGTCGTTCCACAGGGACCGCAGGTTCTCGAGGATCGCCTCATGCCCCTGCACCCGGCCCTGCCAGAGATGATCGAACCAGCCGTCCTTCGCGAAGGCGGACAGCGCCATCTCCTCATCGGCCAGATCGATGCCCCATGCGTAGCGCGCATAGAGTTCCTGGATTTCGAGCCGGTCGAGCGCGCTCAGTTGCCATGCCATGTCAGTTCCCTCCGTCCTTTAATTCTCAATGCCGTCCGAGATGATGATCGTCCTGGATGTCCGCGGGCGCGCCATGCTGGGTGAGCAGCGCCTTGCGGCGGACATAGCGCAGGATCGCTTCCGGCCCGGTGCGCGAACCGCCGCCCACGCCCGAGACACCGAAGCTGTTCGAGCCCACGGTGCGGTTCTTGGCGAAGGTGAGGAACGTGTCCTGCATGAAGACCGAACCGGCATTCACCTGCAGGCCGATGGCCAGCGCATCCTCGTCGCTGCCGGCGATCACATTCGCGGTGAGGCCGAACTCGGTATCATTGGCGAGCGCGATCGCTTCCTCGACCGTGTCGAACGGCATGACCGGCAGGATCGGGCCGAACGTCTCGTCCTTCATCAGCGCCATCTCGTGATTGACGCCGGTCACCACGGTCGGCCGCATGTAGAGACCGCCATGGATGGTCTCGACCTCGCCGCCGGTCAGGATCGTCGCGCCGGCGGCAACGGCGTCCGCCAGCTGCTTCGCCACGATGTCCGCCTGCGGCGCGAAAGTGAAGGGATGGAGATGGCCGGCGCGCGGATTGTCGCAGTTGAGGCGCACCTTCTGCGCCTTTTCCACCAGCAGCTTCACGAAGTCGTCATGGATGGCGCGCGCGACATAGATGCGCTCGACCGAGAAGCAGACCATGCCATTGGCATGCACGCCGCCGCGCAGCACGGCCGTGGTCGCCCGCTCCAGATCGGCATCGGCCGTGACGATCACCGGGTCCTTGCCGCCCAGCTCCAGATAGCAGGGGATGAGCCGCTGGGCGCACTGAACGGCGATCTTGCGCCCCGTGGGCACGCTGCCGGTGAAGCAGACGAGGTCTGATTCATCGATCATCGCCTGGCCCGTGGACCCATCGCCATGCACATAATCGAACACGCCGGCGAGCTCTGGCACCTGCTTCACGGCCTCGAACAGCGCTTCCACCCAGCGCGGCGTCACTTCCGACGCCTTGATGAGCACCGCGCAGCCCGCGAACAGCGCGGGAATGGCATCGAGCAGCACCAGCATCATCGGCGCGTTCCACGGCCCGATCACGCTCACCAGCGGATAAGGCACGAACTGGGTGCGCACCGACACGCTCGGCATGGCCTTGGAGGGGCCTTCATAGCCCGCCTTGTCGAGCGCGGCCTGCGCGTCCTCGATCCAGCCGCCGATGGTCCCCATGGTGATGAAGCCCTGGAGATAGGATGTGTGGCAGCCCCCGGTATCGGCGGCGTCCGCCTCGGCGATCGCGTCCTTGCGCTTCGCCACTTCGCCCAGGAAGCGCTGCATGATGCCGATCCGCGCCGGGAGGGGCATGGCGCCCCAGGCCTTCTGGTTCTCGCGCAGGCGAGCCGCTTTCTGCGCGACCTCCGCCGCGCTCGCGACCGTCAGGGTAAGATCGATTTCGCCGGTACGTGGATTGCGCACCGGCAGCGTGCGCAGATCGCCTTCAGACATTCAATACCTCTCCCGAGTGGACGACTCGTCAAATTCGTCAGACATCGTTGTATATCGATGTTGAGACATCAATCAACCGTTGATTTCGTCCACCACTTCATTCCCAGGGAAGGCAGCCGGGATAACGCAGGCCTGCGGAATGCTCCCGCACGATGGCCTGGAGGCTGGCGCGCAGGGCCGCGCGGTCGGCCGGAGCGAAGGAGGCGAGCATCCGCTCCTCGCTTTCGTCGGCGGCGGGCTGGATGGCGGCGGCATAGTCCCGCCCCGCCTGCGTGGTCTCGTAGAGCGTCTTGCGCCGGTCCTCGACCGAGCGCGCCGCGCGGAGCAGCCCCCGGCTGGCGAGCTTCTTGAGCACGATGGCGCATGTCGAGGGATCGAGCCCGTAGACGCGGGCATATTCGACCTGGCTGAGGCCGGGATGCAGATGCAGGATGATGAGCGCGGAGAATTGCCGCAGCGTGACATGGAGCGGCGAGACGCAGGCCTGGAAATGGGCATTGCAGATCTGCAGCGCCCGCCTGCACAGCAGGCTCGGAGCATCCGCGAAAGGCGAGGTGGCAACATCCCAGCGCGGTGCGACGGCATCGCCATCCCGCGCAATCCGCCCGAGCTGCTCGACCAGCAGCGCGCGCCCCGGGCCGTCCAGCCCCGCCAGCATGACCTCCTGCAGGGCAGCGAAGGCCGCGCGCACCGCCGGCATGCGCTGCCGCCCCTGCGCCGTGAGGACCGGCAGGCTGCGGCGCCGGTCCCGCTGGTCCTGCACGCGCTCGACAAGCCCGGTCATTTCGAGATTGTCGAGGATGATCGCGGTGGTCGAGGTATCGATGCCGCAGGTCCGCGCGAGGCCCACCTGATCGCGCGCGGTGCCCGCCTCGATCGCCAGCAGCATTTCCGCCTGGGCCAGAGTCTCGCGGCCTTCCGCCAGCGATCCGTACAGCGCGTTGGCAATCTGGTCGATGCGGTTGAGCAGGAAGCCGGCCTTGCGCACGAAGATGCGCATGACCTCCTCGATCGGGACGCGCCTGACCGCCTCCGGCCGACAGGGTCCGGATGCCATGATGTCCACTTGCCCCCCGGCCCTAGCCATGAGAGCGCTTGCAACTGTTGATCTTATCCACGATTGCCAGTTTCGACCGAAATCGCCGCCGAATGCAATCCGGAATATCGGCCGGACTTGTTCTAATAGGAGTTGATTGATGCCCATGGCTCGCATAGGTGTTGAAGAATCAACAATATCGCGGCGCTCTTCACAAACCCGACCGCGGGAGAGGCAGGCAGGATGACCGAAGAGGATTATGCGGACTATATCGCCCGCTTCAACGCCAATGATTTCGAGGGTTTCGCCCGCTATTACTGCGACGACGTGATCTTCAATCTCGGCGAAAAACGCCAGATCATCGGCCGCGACAACATTCTCGATTTCTATCGCGACGTGAAATCCAAAGTGCGCGAGACGCTGGACATCCTGGCCGTCGCCGCCGGGCCGGACACGCTGGCCTGCCATGTGCGCACCGAGTTCTACGGACTGGTGGACTGGCCGGACTTCATCGCCGGACCGCTGATGAAAGGCCAGTCGATCAACATCGAGAGCCTCGGCTTCTATTATCTTCGCGACGGCAAGTTCGCCCGCATCCTGGGTGCGCGCTACCGGACCCTGCCCGTCACGCCCGCTTCCGCCTGACCAGACAGACCCTGACCATATAGACAAGGAGACATGCATCCATGGCGACGCCAGACCTGCCGCCCCACCCCTTCGCGCCGCGCTTCGAGTTCGCGTTCACCGTGTCCATCGACCTCACGCCCGCCATCTGGGTCAAGCCGACCAGCATGGGCGCGACCCGCGCGGCGGTGTGGGCCGCGCAAGGAACGTTCGAGGGCCCGCGCATCAAGGGCCGCGTCATTCCGATGAGCGGCGGCGACTTCCCGCTGGTGCGGCCCAACGGCGTCATCGATTTCGACGCCCGCTACATGCTCGAAGCGGATGACGGCACCCCCATCTACCTGCAGAGCCGCGGCTATCGCTGGGCCGAGGGCGACGCGATGGAGCGCATGGCGCGCAACGAGGACGTCTCGGCGGAAGACTATTATATGCGCGTGAGCCCCAAGTTCGACGTGCCCGAGGGCCCGCACGACTGGCTCGGCAAGCACATCTTCGTGGGCGTGGCCGAGAAGATCCCGAAGGCGAACCGCATCCATTATTTCATGCTGCTGTGAGCGCCGATCGCGCCCTCGACCCCTCATTCATCGCGAAACACAAGGACTTCCCATGACCGAACCACAGGTTCCCGCGCATCTCGAATTCGTGTTCGAAATGCGTGTCGAGTTCCGCCCGGAACGTTGCATCTTCGGCCCGCTGCCCGGCGGCGGCAGCCAAGGCTACACGCCCTGCTCCGGCGGCACCATTTACGGCCCCCGCCTTTCCGGCAAGGTCGTGCCGGACAGCGGCGCGGACTATGCCAAGGTGCGCGGCGACGGCACGATCATCATCAATTCCCACTATCTGCTCGAAGCCGATGACGGGACGAAGATCTACATCAACAACAACGGCTATCTGGTGCCCGCCAAGCCCGGCGAAGGCCGCATCGACCATGGCACGCCGCAGCCTGCCTATTTCTGCTTCTCGCCGACCTTCATCGTGCCCGAGGGGCCGCATGACTGGATGAGCCGCACGCTCATCATCGGCACCGGCAGCCGCCGGTCCGGTCCGGATCACTCGATCTTCACTTATTATGCGGTGAAGCAGACCCTGGACTGACAGGAAAAGGGGGCAGCGCGGCCGATGCCGCGCCGCCCCCCATTTGCCGGTTCAGGCGAACTGCACGCGCGCGCGACGCGCCGACCGACGCACCATGGCGCCCACCGCGCCGAAGCCGGTGATCATCAGGGCCCAGGTCGCGGGCTCGGGCACGGCCGGAACCTCCACAGTGCCGATCTTCACCGCATCGAACGCGCCGGCCTCAAAAACCGTGGGCGCGAAAGCCTGCCCGCCCTGCGACACCTGAAGGCGCACTTCGTCGAACGTCGCGCCGGAGAAACCATAAGTGGCCCATCCTGCGCCATAAGCCGGCGCGGGCCCGGCGATGCCGGTGCCGACGCTCACGCCGCCGAGCAGCACATCATAGGCCAGCACACCCGATCCGTCGTAAAAACCGGAGTTCACGAGGAGCTCGAACGCGTTTGCCTGAGCGAAGGTGAACCGGGTGTAGCCATAGCCGCCGCCATCGGCATACCAGCTATACTGCCCCTCGGGCGCGGTCTGCGACCACGACCAGATGTAGCCCGTGCCGATATAGTCCACCAGAACGCCGTTCTCGCTGTAGCTCTTCACCTGATTGGGAGTGGAGATGGAGCCAAGCCCCTCGAACCCGACCGTCGCGGTGGGCGAGGAAATGAAGGACGCGGTGTGCACGGTGAGGGCCATTGCGGGCCCGGCAAGCGCCGAACCGCACAGGGCAAGAGCGGCAATCGTCAATTTACGCATGGACATGGTTCAAGTCTCCCACTGGATGAGTCCCGCTCCCGGCTAGATTGCCCATGCGCCGAACGACATCGGCTTAACCATGCGGGGGACGGAAACAACGTGCCAATATGGGAATGCGGCTCTCCTACCCCGTTGGAAGAGCAGCGGTTTTCATGCCGGGCAGAGGGACGGGCCGGACGCACCCGATCCGATTCCGGTGCGGGCCATCAACCATGCGCGGCGCAACGACGCGCGGGGCGGATCAGTGCTCCGCCCCGCCAGCCCATTCCCGGCAGCGGCAGGGCGCGCCCCGCCGCTGCTCAGTCCTGCGGGATTACCGGCACGAGCAGATGGCTGTCGAACGCACCGCCCGTGTGGATGACATGGGTGCCGGCGTTGCGCAGGTCCTCATGCCGGGCGAAGGGCAGCATCGGCAGGCCATCGCGATAGATATCCATGCCCTTCACCACCACGCGCAGTGTCTCGCCCGCGTGGAACAGGGTGGACGAAGGCCAGATCTCGATCTCGACCGGCACGGGCACGCCCGGCTCGAGCTTCTCCTCGCGATCATGCGGGTGCACCGGCTGCCAGGGCGTCGAGCGCGCCTCGTCCAGCGCGCGGTGGCTGGCGCGCAGCCAGCCGAGCGCCACCGGCCCGTTTTCGAAGAAGGCGTAGAAAGTCATGCCGACCGGCTCGCCGGCCGCGTCCAGCTTCTGGATCGCGACGAACAGGTCCATGTCGTCCGCGCCCTGCGCTTCCACCCAGAGCTTGAGCTTCATGTAGCCGGTGATCTCGGTATCCCGCTCGAAGCGCATGTCGAACCGGGCTTCCCCGGCCTCGTCGAGCGGATCGTAGGAGACGCTGGCCGGCGCCGGCAGCGGCGCGGCGGACAGCGTGCCGCTCGCGGCATCCAGCCAGAGCGGCTGATAGTCGGTGCGCGCCAGCGGCCATTCCTGTTCGGCGCGCTCCTGCGCCACGCGCGCGGCCTCGCGCACTTCGATCCGTACCGGCGGCCAGGCCTCGACGCCTCGCGCCTCCCCCTTCAGGAACTGGTCGAAGAAGGCGCGCGCCAGCTCGCGGCTCTCGGGCTTGTAGAAATGCGCCCATTTCTTCTGCCCGTGCGCCAGCAGCCATTTCTGCTGCGAGGACATCTGCCGGAAAGCCTCGAAGGTGCCGCGGCTGTGCAGGCCATGATCGGACCAGCTCGCCACCACGAAGGCCGGCACCTCGATCGCGGCGAGGTCCAGCGCCTTGCTTTCCCAATAGGCATCGTGGAGCGGATGCGCCTGCACATTGGCGTTGGTGTCTTCATAGCGCGTCGTGGAGAAACGCAGATTGGCCGAGCCGCGCGGCAGGAAGCCGGTCTCGCGGATGCCGCCATGATAAGCGAATTCGCGATACCAGTCCGAGAAGCCTTCCCACGGATTGATGGCCGCGAGATGCGGCGGCTTGAGCTGCGCCACCAGATACTGGATCGCCGCGAGATAGGAGACGCCGGTCATGCCGACCTTGCCGTTGGACCAGGGCTGCACGCCAAGCCACTCGATGAGGTCGTAGCAGTCCTCGCCCTCGCCGATGCCGTTGTGGCGCAGCTCGCCCTCGGAAAGCCACGCGCCGCGCGGATCGGCGAAACAGACGGCGTAGCCATGGGCACACCAGTAAGCCGGGTCCGGCGCCTCGAACGCCGTGAAGCGCGACATCCAGCCCTTCTCCACGCCGGAGGGCGGCCACAGGCTGTCCGACAGGCCATGCTTGCCATAAGGGCTCCAGCCCAGCAGCACCGGCATGGGGCCATCCGGCCTGTCGGCGGGGCGATAGACATCGATGTAGATGGTGACGCCATCCCGCAGCGTGACGGGGATGTTGCGATCGATGAGGAGCCCCTCCTCCTCCCATTGCACATGATCGCGCGGGGGAAGCGGCGGTTTGTTCGGGGCCGTGGTGGGATCCACGCCCTCCTGCATGATGAGCGTGAAGCCTGTTTCGCCGGTCATCGGCTATCCTCCCCGGAAAAAAGACAGCGCCCGGCGACCATGAAGGCCGCCGGGCGTCAGAGAGTTGTCAGAACTTGAAGCGCGCGCCGATGCGATAAGCGCGGCCCAGCACGTCATAGAGAACGTTATTCGTCGGACCGAAGCTGGACGGTGCGTCCTTCGGCGGATCCTTGTCGAACAGGTTGTTGATGACGCCGAAGATTTCCAGCTTCTGGTCGCCACGCTTCCACACGTTCACGCCGGCATTGATGTTAAAATAGGTCCAGGCGCCGATATAGTTGTCGCTGATGCTGTTGGGCAGCAGCGGATCATAGCCGTCCTGATGCGGACCGATGAGCTCGGCATTGTAGACGCCGCTCGAGATGTGACGCACCTGCAGCTGCAGGGTCGCCAGATCGCTCGTGTACGTGACATAGCCGTTGATCGTGTAGTCCGGCACGCCCGAGGGCAGCGACACCGGCGAACCGTTCATGCCCGCGCGGTTGACGCGGCCGCTCGCCGAGTCCGTGATGAGATCATCGACGATGGTGGCAAGGCCGCGCAGCGAGATCTGGCCGCCCAGCAGGTCGAACGGCAAGGTGTAGCTCGCCTCGACGTCCCAGCCACGCGTGGTCAGGCTGCCCAGGTTGATGTTGCGGTTGACGATCTGCGTGATCTCGTCCGTGTCGCTGCGCGTGATGAGCGAGCAGAGCTCGGTCACACCGTTGAAGCAGCCATTGACGATGACCGCGCCGCCGAGCGTCGAAACGGCCTTCTCCAGCTTGATGTCGTAATAGTCGACGGACAGGCGAAGGCGACCGGCCGAACCGATGTTCGGCTGGAGCACGACACCGACGGTCCAGGTATCCGCTTCCTCGGGCACCAGCTGCGTGTTGCCGCCGAGCAGCACCATCGGGAGATCCTGCGCACCGCCGCGCCAGGGGTTGGGCACCGACTGGAAGCTGGTCTGCGTCGGGCCGAACAGCTCGAACAGGTTGGGCGCGCGGATGTCACGCGAACGCGTGCCGCGGAAGCGCAGCCAGTCGAGCGGGGCGACATCGAGGCCGACCTTCCAGGTGATGACGTCGCCGCTGGTCGAATAGTCGGTATAGCGCACGGCGCCATTGACTTCCGCACCCGGCATCAGCGGCACCACCAGCTCGCCGAACGCCTCGAACACATCGACCTTGCCGCTGATCGGCGAGCCCGGGCCGGTGTAGAACTGCAGCGCGCGGGAGATCGGATCGGCATCGCCGCGCGCGAGGTCCTGACGGAACTCGACGCCGGTCGCGCCCTTGATCGCGCCTGCCCAGCCCTCGAACAGCGTGCCCTGCATGGTCGCCGCGACGACATTCTGCGTCAGGCGCGTGTCCTGCTCCACCGTGCCGGTGACATAAGCGACAGCCGCCGGATTGGTGATGGCCGAACCATTGCCGAAGGGATTGATGGGAACGCAGCCGGCAGCCGCCGCCACGCCATCGCGCACGCCGCGGCAGACGATGTTGCCGCTGCCGTCGTCAACCGCATCCATCGCGAAATTGATGCGGGGCGTGATCGTGGTGTTGTAACCGCGCTGCGAATAATCGGTGCGGCCGAACTGGTAATAAGCGTCGAACGTCCAGTCGCCCCACATCTTGGCATTCAGGCCGACGACGGCGCGATAGGTCTCGCGCGTCACTTCCGCGCGCTGCGGGCCGATGTCATTCCAGACGCGACCGAACGGAATGGTCGCAAGGCGATTGGCGGCCATCGCATTGGCGACGCTATCCGGCAGGAAGGCATTGTCGGCACGGATCGTGAGATTGCCGAGATCGCGGCGCTGGGCGCTGAGCGTGCTGCCCTTGACGCGGCCATAGGACCCCTCGGCGAAGATCGTCACGACGTCGCTCAGCTCGAACTCCGCATGCGCGAAGCCGTTGAGCCGCTCGACCGGCGCCGAGATCGGGAAGTTCATGTAGAACGCCTGCTGGGGATCGCCGCCGCCGCTCTGGAAGATCGGCACGCCGTAATAAGCGCCATAATCGTGCGGAACGAGCGTGCCGTCGGGACGGAACTCCATGCCGAGCAGGCCGGACGCGATCAGTGCCGGGTTCGGCGGTCCGGGCAGGCGGGGGATGAGGCCGTTCTCGGCCGCGGTGGCGGTGCGCGTGTTGGGCAGGATGAGCACGCCCGGCTGGCCCTCGAGGACACGGCGGGTGTTGCCGCTGCCGGCAACATAGGGATTGCTCACCGTATTGTAGGACTGGGCACACCAGTCGCGCGAGTAGCAATCGCGCGAACCCTTGTCGTCCGAATATTCGATGCCCGCGACGATGTGGCCGCGGCCGCCGGCGAAGCCGGTGCCTGCCGCCAGCGAGAGCATGTACTGCTTGCCGTCACCGACATCGTTGATGCCATATTGTGCCGAACCGGTGATACCGTTGAGGCGCGTATCGAGCAGGATGTTCACCACGCCGGCGACGGCGTCCGAACCATAAGCTGCCGAGGCGCCGCCCGTCACGACTTCGGCGCGCTGGATGAGCGAGGCCGGGATCATGTTGAGGTCGACAGCGCCGGCGCTGGCGAAGGAGCCGCCCTGCACGGTCGAGGGAACGACGCGGCGGCCATTGACCAGCACCAGCGTGCGGTTGGCGCCGAGGCCGCGAAGGTCGGCGGTGGATGCGCCGATGTTGTTCGTGAAGATGGCGTTGGTCGTCGGGGTCGCCTGCGGCCGGAAGGACGGAAGGTCATTGAGGACCTGCGCCACGTTCACGGCGGCCTGGCGCTGGATCTGGTCCGCGCCGACCACGGTCACGGGCGTGGGCTGATCGAAGCCGGACCGCGCGATGCGCGAACCCGTGACGACGATCGCTTCTTCCGAGACGGGCTCTTCCTGCGGAACAGCGGTGTCCTGCGGCAGCGGCGCGGACTCCTGAGCGAGAGCCGGGCTTGCGAGCAGGGCAAGGCTCACACCCAGCGCGCGAAGGCTCGCACCGGCGGCGAACGCCGGAAGACGCGGTTGAAGGATGAGTGCGGGCATGTGTACTCCTCTCCTGATCACGGTGCCGATTGGCAATCCAGATTCTTGGGCAACGAATCCCACCAGAGCGCGACCGCAGAAAAGCGCCCGACGATGAGATGCAACGAACACTGACTATCAACGACGTCTTGAGTCCTCAACACCTTTTCGTGTGAAAAACTGTTGCCGCGCCGCCCGGAGCGCAGGAGGCGATGCAACTGTTGCAAAGGTGCAACGATTCATCGCACCCTGGGGTGTGCCACCACTGCCCTAAGGGCGTGCAATTCCGCGGCGATGGCGGCGCACCATCTCGTCATTCAAGAGGTCATCCCGGACTCGATCCGGGATCCCGCTGCCTTGAAGTCGGCGGGTCAGCAGGTTGAAACCAGAAGAAGCGGGATCCCGGAGCAGGTCCGGGATGACGCAGGAAATGGCTGAAAAGCTGGCTTTGCTCTCTCCAAGTCCGCGAATTTGTCGCACCGCTTTGGGGCTAAGCGGCGTGGACAAATTCGATAGTATTGCGAATGGCCGCCTTAGGGCATTTCGTCCAGAAGCAGCCTGTCAGGACACGACGACGTTGCTGTTGTTGCTCTCTCCCCTTCAGGGGAGAGAAACGGAGGCTTGTCAGCGTGCTGATTAGCCGAAGTTGAGAGGGGGCGAGCAGCCTCCCCCCCCCTCTCCCAACCCTCTCCCCTGAAGGGGAGAGGGCTACGGTCGCTCACCACAACGTTCCGGCCAGCAGGCCTGATTTGTCCGCGCGACCTAGTCGCCCGCGAAGGCGAAGGGGATGCCGGTGTCGCGATAATCGTCGGAGCGCAGGTCGCGCCCCAGCGGCGGGGCGGCGCGGGCAAGGCATCGGGGGCGGTGGCACAGATGGCAGGCGATGCCGATGGGCGTGGGCGCCATCGCTGCGGCACCGTCGCCATAGACCAGCAGGCCCATATGCTCCTCCGCGCAGGCCAGCGCCACGGCCCGCGACATGACCGGCGCGCCCCACGCCCCGCCCCCCGCGGAGACGGTGCGCGCGATGGAGAAGAAGCGCTCGCCGTCCGGCAACTCCAGCCGCTGGGTGACGATGCGCCCGGGGGTCTGGAAGACGGAATGGACGGTCCAGAGCGGGCAGGCGCCGCCATGACGCGCGAAGGGGAAGCCTGCCCCGTCCAGTCGCTTGGAGACATTGCCCGCCGCATCGAGCCGGATGAAGAAGAAAGGCACGCCTTCCTCCCCCGCCCGCTGAAGCGTGGTGAGGCGATGCGCCGCCTGCTCGAAGCTGACGCCGAACTCGCGGGATAGCGCCTCGACATCATAGCGCGTCTGCCGTGCCGCCCGCAGGAACGGGCGATAGGGCATCAGCAAAGCGGCCGCCCAGTAGCCGGCGAGCGCGCGGCGCGCCATGCGCCGGGCATTATCGCTGGTGAAAGCCCCCTCGCTCACCAGCCGGCCGATCTCGCCATCCGCTTCCAGCAGCGCGAGTTGCAGGGCAAGCTGGAAGCGCCGCGAGGGATGGTCCAGCCGCTTGCTGATCATGAGCTGCCGGCGATGCAGATCATGGAAGCGCTGCGCGCCCAGGATCAGGTCCGGCTCGACGAAGAGCACGCGCAGCCCGTGCCGCTCCTCGAAGCGGCGGACCAGCGCGTCCTGCCCCTGCCCCTGCCCCGGCATCCCCTCGGCGACGGCGGCGGCACTGTCGTCCAGCCGCGGGAAGCAATTGCGCCGCGCGGCGAGGAAGGTGCGTGCCTCGGCGACCGGGTTGGAGAGCGACGGCCCGGCCGCCCCCTCGCCCGCGCCGGTTTCCCGCCGCTGCGCCAGCTCCAGCCGCTCCTCGCCATAAGCCGTATGGAGGCGCAGCAGCGCCTCGGCGAAACCGGGATAGCTGGTCGCGATGTCCGCAACGTCCAGCGCGGGAAGATCGATATCGGCAAAGATCGGCTCCCTGAGCACGGCGCCGAGCCGGGCCGCCAGTTCCTCGCCGCCATCCTCGGCAAGGGCGCCGATGTCGACATGATATGTACGGGCGAGCCGGAGCAGCAGCTCCGCCGTCACCGGCCGCTGGTTACGCTCCATCAGCGCCACATAGGAGGGCGAGATATCGAGATCGGCGGCCATATTGGCCTGGGTAAGCCCCAGATCGCGGCGGACCCGCTTGAGGCGCGGGCCCATGTAAAGCGCATTGCGTGCCATGGCGGCCTCCCGACATTCGTGCGCTGATTACAACATTACAAACTATTCTTGTAAAGTAAGACATCATGACACCGGCGCGCATTTCTGCCGGAGGTTTTCGCTGGCATCGCTCGACGCACCCCAAGCGGAGGATGACGACGATGACCTATCATGCAGAGATCGAGCGGCTGACGGACAGCATTGCCCTGCAGGGCCCTGGCTGGGCCTCGATCGATCCCGAATCCGCCGCACGGATGCGCGCGCAGAACCGCTTTCGCACCGGGCTGGACATCGCCCGCTACACGGCCGGCATCATGCGCCGCGACATGGCGGCCTATGATCTCGACCCCGGCAACTACACCCAGTCGCTGGGCTGCTGGCACGGCTTCATCGGGCAGCAGAAGCTGATCGCCATCAAGAAACATTTCGGCAGCACGCGCGGGCGCTATCTCTATCTCTCGGGCTGGATGATCGCGGCCCTGCGCAGCGAATTCGGCCCGCTGCCGGACCAGTCCATGCACGAGAAGACCAGCGTGCCTGCCCTGATAGCGGAACTCTACACCTTCCTGCGGCAAGCCGATGCCCGCGAGCTGGGCGGGCTGTTCCGCGCGCTGGACGACGCCAGGCGCACGCATAACCAGCTCGACGAAATGCGCCTCATCAATGCCATCGAGACGCACGAGACGCATGTCGTGCCCATCATCGCGGACATCGATGCCGGGTTCGGCAATGCCGAGGCGACCTATCTTCTGGCCAAGAAGATGATCGAGGCAGGCGCCTGCGCGCTCCAGATCGAGAACCAGGTCTCGGACGAGAAGCAGTGCGGCCATCAGGACGGCAAGGTCACCGTGCCGCACGAGGACTTCCTGCAGAAGATCCGCGCGATCCGCTATGCCTTCCTCGAACTGGGCGTGGAGGACGGCATCATCGTCGCGCGCACGGATTCGCTCGGCGCAGGGCTCACCAAGCAGATCGCCTATAGCCGCGAGCCCGGCGACCTGGGCGACCAGTATAATGGCTTCCTCGATTGCGAGGAGATCGACCCCGCCGATATCGGCAACGGGGAAGTGTTCATCAGCCGTGCGGGCAAGCTGCTGCGCCCGAAGCGCCTGCCCTCGAATCTCTACCAGTTCCGCCCCGGCACGGGAGAGGATCGCTGCGTGCTGGACAGCATCACGGCGCTGCGCAACGGCGCGGACCTGCTGTGGATCGAAACCGAGAAGCCGCATATCGGGCAGATCGCCGGCATGATGGATCGCATCCGCGCGGTGATCCCCAACGCGAAGCTGGTCTACAATAATTCGCCGAGCTTCAACTGGACGCTCAATTTCCGCCAGCAGGTGTTCGATGCCTGGGAAGCGGAAGGCCGCGACGTCTCGGCCTATGACCGCGCGACGCTGATGAGCGCGGACTATGACGGCACGGCGCTGGCCAGCGAAGCGGACGAGCGCATCCGCACGTTCCAGCGCGATGCCTCGGCCCGCGCCGGCATCTTCCATCACCTCATCACCCTGCCGACCTATCACACGGCGGCGCTGAGCACGGACAATCTGGCGCGCGACTATTTCGGCGAACAGGGCATGCTCGGCTATGTCGCGGGCGTGCAGCGCCGGGAAATCCGCGAAGGCATCGCCTGCGTGAAGCACCAGAATATGGCGGGATCGGACATCGGCGACGATCACAAGGATTATTTCGCCGGGGACGCCGCGCTCAAGGCCGGTGGCGGCGCCAACACCATGAACCAGTTCGCCGCCTGACCATCAGGCCGGCAGAGAAAGCCAAGGAGACATGGAATGAGTGAACCCCAACGATCCCGCGCGGTCTTCTCGACCGAGGACTTCCGCCTGATCCGCACCGCCGTCGCGCATTATGCCCGCGAGGTGAAGGACAAGCCGGAATCCAACAAATATTCGAACCTGTTCCACCGGCTCGGCCGGATCGGTTGAGAGGAAGGCCCCGGCGCAAGCCGGGGCCGCAATGCTGCGGCCGGGAAATGCTCACCGGTTGCGCTGGAGCTGCTGAAAGACGCCGAGCCGATCCGTGACCTGCCAATGACCGGTCAGACGCTCTGCGCTGTCGAACATATAGACCGTTGCGCCCGACATGTGGATCGCTCGGCCGGTTGCCGGGAAGCCCGGAAGGTCGCCTTGATGCGTGCCGGTCCAGAGCCAGGTCATGACGACAGCGTCGCCATCGGCGAACAAGGCCTGGATGTCGAAGCGCTGGTCGGGAAAGGCCGCCCGCGACATGCGCACCCGCTCCCTGAACCCGGCGCGATCAAGGCTTTGGCCCTCCCAGGGATCGCCCGGATCGTGGTGAATCCTGTATGTTTCCGCGATATAGCCGTCAGCCGCGTCCGCTTCACCTTCATCCCAGATCTGCCGGATGAAAGCGGCGAGCCGCTGCTTGCGCTTATCCTGCGTCGTCATGATCGTTCCTCATCGGGATTCGGCCGGGCCAGCGCCCGGGCATAGTCCCGAACATCCGGAGGCCAGCTCGCCATCCGGTCGACGAAATCTTCATCCTCGCCAGCGAACAGAGCGCGGATCGCTTCCTCATAACCCGGCAGGTTGCCTGCGAGCGTGGACAGGAAGCGGTAGCAGCGCTCCTGTGCGGCCTTGCGATCGGTCCGCCCGCCATCGGCCCGACGGGCTTCGTCAACGAGGCGGCGCAACGCCTGCGAGGCGCCTCCCGACTGCCTTGCAAGCCATTCCCAATGACGCGGCAGCAAAGTCACTTCACGCGCAACGACGCCCAGCTTTGGCCGGCCTCGCGAACGGCCGGGCACACCGGCCGGCGCATGCCGCGTCCCGGCTGCCCCCTCAAGCTCGCTGCGCTCGGTCAACCGGGTGACGATCTCCGCAGTGGTGCCCCGAAGATCGAGCTCGATCACCGCGCCGGTCGTGTCATTGAAGGTGAGAACCGGGCCTTGCGTTCCGGCTTCGGCTGCCTTGATCGCCAAGGCCACATCGATCAGCGCGCCGCTGGCGATGCGCTGGTGGCCGGCAAAGGCCGTGCAGGGTGTGGACAGATAACTGGTCATGCCCCTTTTTAACCGGGTATAATTTGATGTCAATACACCCGGGTGATATTGCGTTGGCCGGGTGCGCAGAGTAAGGCGGCGCCAACATCGGAGGTGGCACATGAAGAGCGAGGATCGGAAGGCGGCTGTCGCGGCCTACAAGGAACGAAAGGTGGAGGCCGGCATCTATGCCGTCCGATGCACGGCATCCGATCAACTGTGGATCGGCAGCGCGCCGGATCTGTCCACCATCCGGAACCGTCTCTGGTTTACGCTGCAACAGGGCCGTAATTCGCATCGATCGCTTCAGGAGGCATGGACTGCGCATGGAAGCGAGACGTTCACCTTCGAGGTCATCGATCGCCTGACCGATGATGAAGCTTCGAGTTCCAGCCGGACCGCAGCGCTCAGGAGCCTCCATGCCGAATGGATAGAGGAGATGAATGGCATCCGTATCTAGGGCGGATCGACATTCATTTCTTCCGTTGAGCAGGCACCCTTCCCGCCAATATTCTCGTCATGCTGAACTTGTTTCAGCATCCATTTCGCGTCCGAGCCCGGAGCTTGAAGGCGCGATGGATGCTGAAACAAGTTCAGCATGACGTTGTTCTGGGGAGACAACGCGCTCCAGAGGTTGAATGTCGATCCGCCCTAGCGCGTGCCGGGCCGGCTTTCCCGCTGGGGAATATCCATTGGGATAACGATCGCCGGGCCAGCATGGCCCCCGCTGCCTTGAATCTCGCCGGGTCCAGCCGGTTCGAGAAACAGGAAGAAGCGGGATCCCGGATCGAGTCCGGGATGACAAAAGAAACAGCTGAAAACCTGTCCGTCAGGGCCGGCGCGACGGTCTTCGTCGGCGCCGGCCCTGCAGGATCAGAAGTTGCGACGCACCGTCAGCGCCACTTCGCGCGGGCGGCCCGGCTGGCCCGTGGTGTAGAACGCGTTCTGGAACTTGTTCAGGAAATAATATTTGTCGAACAGGTTCGTGGCTTCCACCGCGACGGTCCAGTCCTTCTCGATGGTCTGGAACGCGATGCGCGCATTGACCATCGTGAACTTGGCGACCTGCGCGTTGGGCGAGCAGAGGAAGTCGCCGCAATAGCCGGGCGTGTAGTTCACGTCGACGCGCGGGGTGAGCGTGCCGAAGCCGAGATCGGCTTCATACTGAGTGCCGATGCTCCACTTCCACTTGCCGATGCCCGGCCGGCTGGCCCCGACCACGATGGAGGTGGTGGGATAATTGATGGAGGTGAAGGTGAAGTCCGTGAGGCTCCACGATCCGTCGATCGACCAGCCGCGCACCGGGCGGATCGTCGTCTCGAGCTCGAAACCCTTCACCTCGGCATTGCCGATGTTCAGATACTGGCCGCACAGGCCCGAGACGCCGCCGCGATCCGGCGGCAGTTCCTGGCCGTCAAGCCCGATGCAGACCTGCGGCACGCCCTGATAGCCCTCATAATCCATGTAGAAGCCGGTGACGTTCAGGCGCACCCGGCGGTCGAGGAAGTCGCCCTTGAAGCCAAGCTCATAGGATTTCAGCTTCTCGGCGCCGAACGGGCGGATCTGGTAGAAGCTGTAGGGACGCGGGGAAATGCCGCCGCCCTTGAAGCCGGTCGCGTACTGCGCATAGAGCATCACGTCCGGCGTCACCTTGTAGGACGCGGCGAGGCGCAGGTCGGTCAGCGTCTCCTTGTAGGTGCCGACCTGACCGGACAGCGGATTCTCCGGGTTGCTGAGCGGCAGATATTCGCCGAGCCCATCCGGATTGAAACGGCCGAACGTATAATCCTTGCGCTGGTGCGTGACGCGCACGCCGCCTTCCAGCGTCAGCCGGTCCGTCACGTCCCAGGCGACATTGCCGAAGCCGGCATAGGTCGTGAGATCGGCCGTATCGTCATTGATGAACGAGAAGCAGGGCGTCGCAGCCGCGCAGAAGCCGGAGAAGGGCGTGTGGATGCGCGCCTCATACCGGGTCGCGGCGTCATAATAATAGCCGCCCAGCGTCACATGCACCGTATCGTTGACCAGATTGCCCGAGAGACGCAGCTCCTGGCTGAACTGGCGGTGATGGAACTTGGAATTGTCCTGGATGAATACGATCGGCGAGTTGTCGTTGTCCGATCCGCTCTGGCTGAAATATTTGCGATAGCCGGTGATCGACTTGAGCGAGAAGAAGGGGCTGATCTCATAATCGATCGTGCCCGAGACGCCCCAGCCATCCACCTGGCTGGCGGACGGCGCGATGAACGGGCCGAGCGGCGCGCCGGCGGGAATGGCGCTGGGCGGCGCACCGGCGGGCTGCGGTCCGGCGGCCGAGTACATAACGCCGGGATCGTAGAAATTGGCATAGCTCGCATAGCCATCGTTCAGCGGCGAACTGGCCCGGCGATACTTGCCATAAGGCACGAAGCGATCGTCGAACGCGACGCCCTGATAGGGAATGCTCATGCCCGAGCGGTTGGAGGGGCTGGCGGTGCCTTTCGAGGCTGATTCCGCCGATGCGATCAGCACCGATGCCTGCGTGGCGGACTCGTCCCGCGTGTAGTCGGCCGAGACATTGATCTCGAGCGGGCTGCCCGCCGGCGCGAGGCGCAGCGACCCGCGCAACGCATACATGGACTGGTTGCCCAGCTCCCCGAGCTTGCAGTCCGTGCCGACCGCGGCGAGGCGCGGGATGGCGCCCGAGACCACATCGGAATCGCTCGGATTGAGGCAGGCATAATCATAGCGCGTCACATAGCCGTCGCGATTGCGCGTGACGCCGGTGATGCGGGCGTAGAGCGCGTCGGGCACCACGGTGAAATCCGCGCTGGCCTTGATGTCGCGGCGCTTGAAATTGCCGAGCGCCACCTCGACGGAACCGCCTTCGCCCTGCGGCTTCTTGGAATAGAGCCTGATGGCGCCGCCCTGCGAGTTCATGCCCGCGAGTGTGCCTTGCGGGCCGCGCAGCACCTCGACGCGATCGAGGTCGGTCAAGTCGAAGGCCGAGGCCGTCACCGTGCCGAAATAGATGTCATCGATATAGATGCCGACGCCCGGCTCCACCGAGGGGCTCTGGTCGGACTGGCCGACGCCGCGAATGAAGGCGCGCATCGAGTTGCCGGAGCCGGCAGGGTTCTGCTGCAGGATCACGTTCGGCGACTGCGCGGTGATGTCCGTGAGCCGCGTCTGGCTGCGCGCCTCGAGCTGCGCGCCGCTGACGGCGGTGATCGCGAGCGGAACATCCTGCAGGTTCTGCTCGCGCATCTGGGCAGTGACCACGATCACATCGTCGTCATTCTCGTCCGCGGCGGCTGTCGCCGTGCCCTGCGCCTGCGCCTGCGCCTGCGCGGCGGTCGCGAGGATGGCCGCGCTGGCGAGAATGCTACTGCTCGCCAGGCCGATCCGCGATATCGTGCGCGCGAGACTATGCCGTAAAACCGTCATGTCAGACTCCCCTCCCTGCCGGACTTCGCCGGCTCATTCATTCTTTGCCAAACCGCCAGCAGTGTATCCGGACTGCGGGTTCCGCAGCCCGGCATCCTTCTGTGGCCTGCTGCTAAATTATTCTGGCGCCCGCTGCGAGGCTTTGACCGAGATAGAGAGTTGAATTGCCGCAGCTAGAAAGGGCATCCGTGATCGCGCCCGGAAAAGCGCGCCTTTCATGCCCTTTTGCCGGCTCCGGCCGGCCCGGCCGGTCATCCCCGCCGGTCCTGCTCTTCCGAACCATGGCCGCAGGCGGCGCTCTGCCGATGCGCTGTCATGCTACGAAATGCCCGGATTTCAGCGCTTGTCGCGGGGGCCCGGGCCGGGCCGGCGGGCCTTATGCCCCGCATGTTTCCATCTGGTCCCATCGGCCTGCATTCTGCTGCAATCGCGCGAGCCTCGTTCCGTGCCGCTCAGGGCGCGGACCGCTGCTCGCTCGCTTCGCACAGCACCAGGAGGAAGTCGCCATCGGCGTCGGTCCACTGGGCATTGGGCGTCCAGCCGCTGGCCTGCAGGATCAGCCGCGCCTGATCCGGCGTGTATTTGTGGCTGTTCTCCGTGTGGATGGTCTCGCCCACGAGCATCGCGAAGCTGCAGCCCGAAATGCTGAAGCTCACATCCCGCGTGGCTTCGAGATGCATTTCGATGCGGCTCCAGTCCGGATTCCACCGCGCAACATGGCGGAACTGCTCGACCGGAATGTCCGCGCCGAGCTCGCGATTGATCCGCAGCAGCAGGTTGAGATTGAAGCGCGCGGTGATGCCCTGCGTATCGTCATAGGCGCGGACCAGCCGGTCGATGTCCTTCACGCGGTCCACCCCGATCAGCAGCTGCGCCCGGTCGCCGAGCGTTTCGCGCATCGATCGCAGCAGGTCGACGGCGGTGCGGGGCACGAGATTGCCGATCGTCGAGCCCGGGAAGAAACCGAGCATGCCGAAGGCCTTCACGGCAGCGGGCAATTCCACCGTCTTCATGAAGTCCGCTTCCACCGGCATCACCGGCAGCGTCGGGAAGGCCTGCGCCAGCGCCTCGCTGGACTGGCGCAGGAACTCGCCGGAAATGTCGATCGGCACATAAGCCGCCGGAGATATCTCGCGCAGCAGCAGCGGCGTCTTGACCGAGCTGCCCGAGCCGAACTCCACCACGGCACGCCCCGGCCCGACCAGCCGGGCGATGTCCTGCCCGTGCCGCTCCAGCAGCGCGGTCTCGGCACGCGTGGGATAATATTCCGGCAGGGCAGTGATGCGCTCGAACAGCTCGGACCCGGCGAGATCATAGAACCAGCGGGCGGGAATGGCCTTCTGGCGCTGGGCCATGCCCTTCAGCACATCGTCGCGAAACGCCGGATCGACGCCCTCGCCGTCCCGCTCGATCAGCTTCAGATTGGTGTGCACCATCATCATTCAAAGATCCTTGGCGAGGCGCAGGCCAGTGAATTGCCAGCGCTGATGGGGATGGAAGAAATTGCGGTAGGAAGCGCGGACATGCCCGCGCGGGGTGGCGCAGCTGCCGCCCTTGAGCACGAACTGGCTGCTCATGAACTTGCCGTTATACTCGCCGACCGCGCCCGGTGCCGTTCGAAAACCCGGATAAGGGCGATAGGCCGAGCCGGTCCATTCCCAGACATTGCCGAACAGCGACGTGAAGCCCTCGCCCGCTTCCTCGAAGCGCGGGCCGACCGGCCCCGGGCCATCGAGCTGCACGCCCGCCATGGGATCGGCCGTGCGCGCGGCGGCTTCCCATTCCTGCTCGGTCGGCAATCGCGCGCCCGCCCAGGCGGCATAGGCATCCGCCTCGTAGAAGCTGACATGGGTGACCGGCGCCGCCGGATCGACCGGCTGCCAGCCCGCGAGCGTGAACTGCTCCCAGACATGATGGCTTCGGCGCCAGTAGAGCGGATGCTCGACGCTCTCGCGGTTCACCCAGTCCCACCCGTCCGAGAGCCAGAGCGTGGGCGTCGCATAGCCATTGTCGTCGATGAACTCAAACCATTCGCCATTGGTGATCGTGCGGTTGGCGAGCGCATGGGGCGCCAGGAGCGCGGGATGCGCCGGCCGCTCATTATCGAAGGCGAAGCCGGCAGCGCCCGCGCCGATCTCCACGATGCCCTCCGGCCCGGCATGCCAGACCAGCGGCGTGGGGTAATGCTGCGGCTCATGCACCGGCGGCCACAGGGCCGGGCCGAGCGGATTGCACGAGAAGAGATGCTTGATGTCCGTCAGCAGCAGCTCCTGATGCTGCTGCTCATGCTGGAGGCCGAGCTCGATGAGCTCGGGACAGGTCTCCGCAAGCATCGGCAGGGCGGAGAGAAATGCCTCGTCCACCCGGGCACGATAGGTCAGCACCTCGTCCAGCGCCGGCCGCGTGAGCAGGCCCCGGCGCGGGCGCGCATGGCGCTCGCCCTCGGCTTCATAATAGCTGTTGAAAAGATAGGGCCAGCGCTCGTCGACCAGCCGATAACCCGGCAGATGATCGCGCAGCACGAAAGTTTCGAAAAACCAGCTGCTGTGCGCCAGATGCCATTTGGCGGGGGATGCATCGGGCATGGACTGGGCCGTCGCGTCGGCATCGGAAAGGGGCGCTGCCAGCGCGAGGCTGAGCGCGCGCACGTCGCGATATCGCTGGGCCAGCGCCTCGCTGTCCGCCGCCGCCAGGGGAGCTGGCGCAGTCGTGATGCTCATGGTTCTGACCCTCCTTCACGACCACCGATGGCCGCGTGCTCACGCCCTTCCGCTACGATTACGCACGAGCGCGGTTTTGGTTACCACCGATACTTTGGTTATAGTGCCGCGTGCGGCAGGACAACTAGCGGGCGGGGACGAATTCGCGGACTTTGAGGGTCAGACGCGCGCATCCCCCCTTTTCATTGTCATCCCGGACTCGATCCGGGATCCCGCTGCCTTGAAGATCGCCGGGTCCAGCCGGTTGAGAAAAGGAAGAAGCGGGATCCCGGATCGAGTCCGGGATGACGTCGTGAATGACGAGAGATGGTGCGCCGTTATGGCTCGGAATTCGTCCACGCCGGCTATCGGGCGGGGACCGCGCCTTGGCGGGCCAGCAGCCAGCGCGCCGCCTCGACGGGCGTGCGCTTGTCGGCATCGCGGTCCACCATCCAGTTCGCCGCGCGCATGGCATCCATGGGGATCGACCCGACGAGCGGCTGCAGCGCCGCGACCAGCCCGGGGTCCCGCGCGGCCGCCCCGGAAAGGAGCAGCAGCGCGTCATAGCGGGGCAGCGCGCCGGCCGGATCGTCCAGCGTCACGAGATCGAGCGCGGCGATGCGCCCGTCCGAGGAGAAAGCGGAGATCACGTCCACCGAGCCGTCCGCCAGCGCGCGATACATGAAGGTGGGGCTATAGGCCCGCTGCGAGCGGAACGCGGGGCCATAGCCGGCTTCCACCGCGCGCCACTCCGGGCGGCTGAGGAACTCGAGATCGCTGCCGAGGCGCAGGCGCGGCGATTCCCGCGCGAGATCCGCCAGCGTCGCGATGCCGAGCGCCTCGGCGCGATCGCGGCGCATGGCGAAGGCATAGGCATTCTCGAACCCGAGCGGGCCGAGCAGCTTCACCCCGTCCCGGCGCGCCAGCTCCCGCGATAGCGTGCGCATCATCGCCGCGCCGTCCGGCCTGTCCTCGCGTTGCAGGACATTGGCCCAGAGCGTGCCGGCATAATCGACATAGACCGCGATATCGCCCGCCGCGAGCGCGCGATAGGCGACCGAGGAGCCGAGATTGTCCCGCCGCTCGGTGCGATAGCCGGCCGCGCGCAGCCGCGCCTCGATGACGCGGGCGAGGATATATTGCTCGGAGAAATTCTTGGCGCCGATCACCACCGGCTTCCCGGCCGGTTCGCCGGGCGCCCTGCCGGCCACGCCGCCGCTCGAAGGCAGGGGCATGAACGCCGCCGCCAGCGCGAGCAGCAGAAGACCCAGCCCAGCCCAGAGCCGCGCGCGCGAGCGGGTCGCGAGCCCAGCCTCCACCTGCGCCAGCATCGCATCGACCAGCAAGGCAAGCAGCGCCGCCGCGATGCAGCCGGCCAGCACCCGCCGCCAGTCCTCGATCTGCAGGCCGGAGAAGATGAGATCGCCCAGCGTCGGCTGGCCGATGGTGGTGGCAAGCGTGGCCGTGCCGATCGTCCAGACGGCGGCCGTGCGGATGCCGGCGAGGATCACCGGCGCGCCCAAGGGCAGCTCGACCAGCCGCAGCCGCTGCCCCGCCGTCATGCCGAGACCTTCCGCAGCTTCGATCAGCGCAGGATCGATGCCGCGGATCGCCGCCACGCCGTTGCGCACGATCGGCAGCAGGGCATAGACGGTGAGCGCGAGCAGCGCGGGCAGGAAGCCAAGCGCCGGAATCGCAAGGCCGCTCAGATCCGCGAGGAACAGCAGCAGCGGATAGAACAGCGCCAGAAGCGCCAGCCCCGGTATGGTCTGCAGCAGGCTGACGAGCGCCAGCAATGGCCCGCGCGCGCCGCGACGATGCGCCGCGAGAATGGCAAGCGGCAGGCCAATCGCGATGGCGAGCAACACCGCGCATCCGCTGAGCAACAGGTGCTCCCGGGCAAGATTGGCCAGCTCGGCCCAACTCACGCCCAGCGCGCTCATGCGTCGCGCGCCAGGGCTTCGAGGGCAGCGGCCGCGCCCCGCGCCGCGTCCAGCATCGCATCGATGCGCGGATCGCCCCGGTGGCGGATCAGCGCGCGGGGCGGCATGTCCGCCAGCACCTGCCCCTCATCCATCACGACCACCCGATCCGCGAGCAGCAGCGCTTCGCTCATGTCATGCGTCACGAGCAGGCTGGTGAGGCCGAGCCGATCGTGCAGCGCGCGATACGCCGTGCCGAGCTCGGCACGCGTCACCGGATCGAGCGCACCGAAAGGCTCGTCCATCAGCATGATCGAGGGGCCTGCCGCCAGTGCCCGCGCGAAGCCGACGCGCTGCGCCTGCCCGCCGGACAGCTGCGCCGGATAGCGCTCCGCAAAATCCGCCGGCAGCGAGACGAGTGCCAGCAGCTCGGCGACCCGCGCCGCCCGCCCCGCGCGCGCCATGCCCTGCAGGCGCGGCACCAGCCAGATATTCTCCGCGACGCTCATGTGCGGGAAAAGCCCGATGCCCTGGAACACATAGCCGATGCGACGGCGCAGCGCGGCGAGCGGCTGGGCACTCACATCCTCGCCATCCACCATGATTTGCCCGGCATCGATATCGGCCAGCCGGTTGATCGCCTTGAGCAGCGTCGTCTTGCCCGCGCCCGACTGTCCGACGATGGCGAGGAAGCATCCGCTCTCGATGGCGAGCGTCACATCGTCGAGCGCGCGGCGCTCGCCATGGCTCTTGCTGACCTGAGAGAGAGTGATCATCGGCGAGACTGGACTTCCCTGGAGCGGCCGCGGAAAGGCCAGGTTAAACGCCAACGCGCAGGAAACCCAACCGGTTTCTCGCCCGCTGCGTCCGGTCGATCAGGCGCCCCCCCGGCCCGCACCACCGTCCCGCTTCGGGCCGCCCATGAGGCGCCGAGGGAAATTCCCCAGAAACCAACCGGCCTCCAGCGTGTTGTGTTGAGCAAGGCGGCGCATAGGTCTTCAGGACAGGCGCGATAAATGGGGGTCCTGCTTGTCTTCGATCGAGTTCGGCTCAGGAGGCTTTGGCTCTGGTGGAGCCGCCCGGAGCCGCGCATTGCGTCTCCTCGCGGCGTCACCGCTGGTGCTGACCGCGCTCATCGTCGCGGGCCAGCCCGTCCGCGCGCGCCAGCCTGCCGTGCCTGCCGACCCGCCCGTGCTGACCGGCGCGGAAGCGGATGACGCCGCCCCGTCAGACGCGCAGCCCGATGAGCCCATCATCTCCGACGAGGAATTCGACGAGAGCATCCCGCCGATTTCCGACGATCCCGCCGGCGCGATGGGCTCCGTCTCGGATTGGGAAGCCGAGGCCGATCGCCGCGCCGCCACGTCGGGCGAGCAGGCCCTGCCGCCCGTGGATGACATCGGCGCGCCCCTGCCCGACGACCCCGAGGCGGACCAGCCGCTGACCCCGATCGAGGCCTTCGACGTCGAGCCCTTCGACGACAGCCGCTATACCGAGGAGGAGGAAAGCCGCGCCGCCGAGACGCGGTACAATTACAGCGTCGAAGGCCTCGACACGCTGAACGAGGCAGGCAGCAAGGCCCCGGTGGACGCCGATACGATCCGCGCCCAGTTCCAGTCCCTCTCCGCGCTGGAGGACGGCGATGGCCGCGCGGCGAACGGCGCGATGATCAATGCCCGGCTGGAGGAGGACCAGAAGCTCCTCGCGGACATTCTTTCGAGCCACGGCTTCTTCGATTCCAGCGTACGCGGGAGCCTCCAGCTCGGCGAGACAGGCAGCGACGATCCGGTCCGCGTGCTCCTCGAAGTGACGCCCGGCCCCCGCTACGTGCTGGGTGCCATCCGCTTCGACGCGGCGCCGGTGATCCCCGAGGACCTCATCGTCAGTGCATTCAAACCGCAGACCGGCGACCCCATCGAGGCGGAGGACATTCTCGCGGGCGAGGCCAGCATCGCGGTGGAACTGCCGCAGAACGGCTATCCTTTTGTCGAGATCGGCGAGCGCGACATCCTGCTCGATGCGGAGACGCGCACCGGGGACTATACGCTGCCCGTGACGCCCGGCCCGCGCAGCAGCTTCGGCGACATCGTGAACCGGGGCGAGGAAGCCGTGTTCGAGCCCGGGCACATCGAGCGGATCGCGCGGTTCCGCAAGGGCGAGCTCTACGACAGCCGGAAAGTGGACGACCTGCGCCGCGCGCTGGTCGCGACCGGGCTGTTCTCGGTCGTCTCGGTCGACCCCGAGCCGAGCGGCGTCCCGGCCGGCGACGGCACGGACTATGCGACACTGGTCGTCAGCCAGGAAGCCGGGCCGCCCCGCACGCTGGCGGCGCAGGCGGGCTACGAGACCGGACAAGGCATCAAGATCGACGGAAGCTGGACGCACCGCAACATGTTCCCGCCGGAAGGCGCGCTGGTCGTGCAGGGAACCGCCGGCACGCAGGAACAGGGGCTCGGCGTCGCCTTCCGCCGCTCCAATGCCGGCCGGCGCGACCGCACGGTGGAACTGGGCGTCGACGCGCGGCGCAGTGACTTCGAGGCTTATGAGGCGCTGACCGGGCGGCTCTATGGCCGCGTCTCCTATGACAGCACGCCGATCTGGCAGAAGCGCTGGACCTATAATTATGGCTTCGAGCTGATCGGCACCAATGAGCAGGACTATGATTTCGACGCGGGCGAGCGGCGGCGGCGCACATATTATGTGCTGGCGTTGCCCGGGCAGATCACGTTCGACACCTCCAACTCGCTGCTCGACCCCACGCGCGGTTTCCGCCTCTCTGCGCGCATCTCCCCGGAGAGCTCGCTGGGCAGCGGCGCGCAGGCCTATGCCCGCACGCTGTTCGAGGGCACGGGCTATTACCCCGTCTCGGACGATGTGGTGCTCGCCGGACGCGCCCGCGTGGGCATGATCGGCGGCGCAGCGCGCGCGCAGATAGCGCCATCGCGGCGTTTCTATGGCGGCGGCGGCGGCTCGGTGCGTGGCTTCGGCTATCAGGAGCTGGGGCCCAAGGACCCGGACAACCGACCGATCGGCGGGCGCAGCCTGGTCGAGGCGGCAGCGGAAGTGCGCTACCGCTTCGGCAATTACGGCATCGTCGGCTTCATCGATGGCGGGCAGGTCTACACCAGCGAGATGCCGCGCTTCACGGACTGGCGCTTCGGCGTCGGCATCGGCGGACGCTTCTACACCAATTTCGGGCCGATGCGGCTGGACGTCGCCACGCCGATCAATCGCCAGCCGGGTGAATCGCGCGTTTCCGTCTATATCTCGATCGGGCAGGCCTTCTGATGGCGGAGACCAGCGACATGACGCCCGCGCCGCTGCCCGAGGCTCCCCCGCCCCGCCGCGCCCGCTGGGGCCGCCGCGTGGCGCTCGGCCTTCTCGGGCTGCTGGGCCTGCTGCTCGCGCTGGCGATCGGCGGCTATGCCTGGCTGGGCACGGACAGCGGCCGGCGCTTCGTGGCACGGCAAGTGGAAGGGCTGAGCTTCGAGAATGGCATGCAGATCCGCGTCGGCCGGATCGAGGGCTCGATCTTCGGCGCCCTGCGGCTGCGCGATGTCGCCCTGCGCGACCCCCGGGGCACATTCCTCAGCGCCCCGCTGATCGACATGGACTGGCGCCCGTTCGCTTATCTCAGCAATCACGTGGACATCCGCGCGCTGCTCATCCCGCAGGCGCGGTTCCATCGCAATCCGCAGTTCAACCCGACGCCGCCGAGCGAAGGCCCGCTGCTGCCCGATCTCGACATCGATGTGAACCGACTGGAGATCGGCCGCTTGCAGATCGACGCGCCGGTCACCGGACGGCGCCATCTGCTGGGCCTTGCCGGCACGGTACACATTGCCGACCGCCGCGCACAGATCAAGGCGGACGGGCGCGCCATCGCCGCCCCGGGCGTGGCCGGAGGCGACCGGCTCGCGCTGGTGCTCGACGCAGTGCCGGAAAGCAATCGCCTCGCCATCGAGATGCGGCTGGCGGGCCCGGCCGACGGGCTCGTCGCGAGCTACAGCGGCGTCGCGCAACCCGTCGCGCTCACGGTCTCGGGCAAAGGCGACTGGCAGATTTGGGACGGGCGGCTCTCGGGCACGATGGGCGCGGAGGACCTCGCCAATGTCGTCATCACCGCGCGGGACGGCACCTTCACGGCGCGGGGGCCGATCCGCCCCGGCCTGTTCATCACCGGCCCCGGGCGGGCGATGCTGGAACCGGTCACCCAGCTCGATCTCTCCGCCACGCTGGCCGAGCGGCGCGCTCATCTGCACGGCGGCGTGACGAGCGACAATTTCACCTTCGGCGCCGACGGGCAGGTTGACCTGGGCGCCAGCACGATGCGCGATCTCCAACTCGGCTTCCGCCTGCTCAAGCCGAGTGTCATCGCCGAAAATCTGAGCGGCGCGGACATCGCCGCGACGGCAACGCTCAACGGCAGCTTCGCTGCGCCGGAAATCGCCTACGGGCTGACCGCGCAGCGGATCGGCTTCGGCGCGACGGTGGTGGAAGGGCTGAGCGTCTCGGGCAGCGCCGCGCTGGAGAAGGAGCAATGGCGCATTCCCCTGCACGGCAGCGCCCGGCGGATCATCGGCGTCAACGAGAGCGTTGCCCCGCTGCTCACCAATGTGCGCATCGATGGCGACCTTGCTTATGCGAACGCCCGGCTGCTCTCGGACAATATCCGCCTGCGCTCGGACCGCATCGATGCCACCGCCGTGATCGTCGCCGATCTCGACAAGGCGCTGTACAGCGGCGCGCTCAATGGCCGGGTCAACGACTACCGGGTGGAGAGCGTAGGCATCTTCAACCTGCAGACGGACATGGACCTCAAGACCGGGGCCAATGGCTATTTCCGGCTCGGCGGCCGCGTCGCCGCCCGCTCCACCCGGCTGCTGAATGATAGCGTGCAGACGTTCCTCGGCGGCAACGCGCTCATCGTCGCGAATGTGGGTTATGACAGCAATGGCGTGGCCAGCCTCGACCGGCTGGACGTGTCGGCCCCGCAATTCCGGCTCACCGGCGGCCGGGGCCGTTATGGGGCGGACGGATCGCTGCGCTTCGCCGCGAGCGGCAGTTCGGATCAATATGGCCCCTTGAGCCTGGACGTGACGGGTTCGGTCGCGCGGCCGGTGGTGCGCCTCGCCGCGCCGCGCCCGGGGCTCGGCATCGGCCTTGCCGATCTGGAAGCGACGGTGCGCGGCAATGACGGCACCTATCTGGTCGATGCCCAGGGCGTCACCGATTACGGACCGCTCAAGGCCGACGTGGCGGTGCGCACCGGTGGCGCGCTGGCGATCGACGTGCGGCAGGGGACCAATTTCGCCGGCATCGGCTTGACCGGTCAGATCACGCAGACGCGCGCTGGCCCGTTCGCGGGCACGCTGCTCGCCAATGGCTCCGGCCTCAACGGACGGGTGGACCTCTCGGATCAGGGCGGCTCGCAGCGCCTGCTCGTCAATGCGCGCGCCCGCGACGCGAGCCTGCCCGGCAACGCCACTGTCAGCCTCGCCCGCGGCTTCGTGAATGCCGACGTCCTGCTCGCCGACCAGCCGCAGGTGGTAGCCGCCATGGAGCTCGCCGGCGCCCGCATGGGCGAACTCAGCATCGCCGCAGCGCGCGCCGACGTGAATTATCGCGGCGGTAGCGGTCAGGCGAAGATGCTGGTCGAGGGACGCACGCGTTACCCTTTCCGGCTCGCCGCCAACACCCGCTTCGATCCCGCGCTCTGGCGCGTCGCGATCGACGGGCGGCTCAACGGCATCGACGTGAAAACGCGCGAGGCCATGCGGATCGTGCCGGAGGACAGCGGATACACGCTTCGCCCCGCCGCGCTGTCGATCGGACAGGGCACGCTGCGGCTGGCCGGCCGCTATGGCCCGGGCATGTCCCTCCAGGCGCGCCTGCAGGACGTCAATCTGGCGCTCGCCAATCCGTTCGCACCCGGCCTCGGCCTCGGCGGCATGGCCAATGGCAGCGTCGATTTCTCGCAGCCTTCGGACAGTGCCTTCCCGAGCGCGGATGCTCGTTTGCGGATCGACAATTTCACCCGCACGAGCCTCGCGGCGGTCTCCGAGCCGGTCGACATGAGCTTCGTGGGCCGGCTGGTGCCGGATGGCGGCAATGCCCGCGCCATCATCCGCCGGCGCGGCGCCGCGATCGGGCGCCTGCAGGTCGATCTTCGCCCCCTGCCCCCCGGCGCCGGCAGCTGGACCACGCGCCTCATGGCAGCGCCCCTCTCCGGCGGCGTGCGCTACAATGGCCCGGCGGACGTGCTGTTCTCGCTCGCGGCCCTGCCCGACCAGAGCCTGCGCGGACCCGTTGGCCTTGCCGCGGACTTCACCGGGCGGGTGAGCGCGCCGCAGCTCACCGGCGTCGTCCGCGCGAACAATCTCGTCTATGAGAACACGCAGTTCGGCACGCGCCTGACCCAGCTTGCGGTGCGCGGCCGCTTCACCAACGACCGCCTGCAGGTCGAGAGCCTCACCGCCAATGCGGGCGACGGCACGGTGAGCGCCAGCGGCTTCGTCTCGCTGAGCTCAGCGCAGGGCTTCCCCATCCAGCTCGGCATCGACATGAACAATGCCCAGCTCGCGAGCGGATCCGACATGGAGGCCCGCACGACCGGGCAGCTGCGCGTGGTCAACGGCCCGGGCACCCCGGCGACGATCAGCGGGAGCATCGCGCTGCCCGAGACGCGCTATCGCATCGTCCGCCAGGGTTCGGCGCAGGTGCCCACGCTCACCGGCGTGCGCCGCAAGCCGGCGCTCGGACGCGAGCGGATCAGCGGCGCGCCCGAGCCGATGGAGAGCATCCCGTCCGACTGGCGGCTGGACGTACGGCTCCGGGCGGACAACCGCATCTATGTGAGCGGCATGGGCCTTGAATCCGAATGGAGCGCGGATATCCACGTCGGCGGCACCAGCGGCGCCCCGCGGATCACCGGGGACGTGCGGCTCGTGCGCGGCACGCTCGGCTTTGCCGGCCGCTCGTTCGAGCTTCAGGAAGGCCGTCTCACCTTCAGCGGCGACGAAATGACCAATCCGGAACTGCGCATCGTGGCCAGCGGCGATGTCGAGGACGTGACGATCAACATCACCATCACCGGTTCGGCCGGCGACCCCCAGATCGCGTTCAGCTCGACGCCAAGCCTCCCCCAGGACGAGCTGATGGCCCGCATCCTGTTCGGCAATTCGGTCGGGGAACTGAGCACGATCCAGGCGGTCCAGCTCGCCGCCTCGCTCAACAGCCTGCGCGGCAGCGGCGGCGGGCTCAATCCGCTCGGCGTGCTGCAATCCGCCAGCGGCATCGACCGGCTGCGCATCCTCGGCGCGGACGAGGAGACCGGCCGGGGAACTTCCCTCGCGGTGGGGCAATATATCAGCAACGACATCTATGTGGAGATCGTGACGGACGCGCGGGGATACACCGCCACCCAGCTCGAAGTCAGCCTGTCCCGCGCCCTTTCGGTGCTCAGCTCGATGGGCAGCTTCGGCGGATCGAGCGTGAACCTGCGCTATCGGAAGGATTATTGATGCGCCGTTTCCTTGTCCTTTGCTGCCCGATGCTGCTCGTGGCCTGCGGCAGCGACCAGAGCTTCGACGAGCGCTACAACGAGCAGGCGCAGTCGATCGATACGACCGCGAGCAACATCCAGGAGGAGTTGAGCCGGCAAATGAATGCCTCCGCGCAGGCCGGCCGGCTCCGCACCGATCCGAACGCGCCCGACACCATGGTCAATCAGGCCCAGCCATGACGCCGAGCGAGGGACCAGTCACGGAGGACGGCCAGCCGATTTCCCGTCAGGAAGCGGAGATGCTGGCCGATACGCTGCCCGGCGCACGGGGAGAATCCCCGCTGCAGCTTCCGCGCGCCGCCTGGTGGTCGATCGTCAAGCGCATCTACGTGATGATCGGCTTCCACAATCTCAGCCTCTTGGCCGCGGGCGTGGCTTTCTACGCTTTTCTCGCCTTCGTGCCGCTCATCGCGTCCATCGTCCTCCTGTACGGCCTGATCGGCGATCCGCAGAGCGTCGCCGCCAACGTCACGCTGCTCGAAGGCATCGTGCCGCCCGAGGTGCTGACCATCCTGAAGGAGCAGCTGCTGGCCATCGTCACCAGCAGCAAGACGGCGCAAGGCCTCGGCCTCTTCATCGCGCTCTTCTTTTCGCTCTACGGCGCGATGCGCGCGGCCACCGCGATGATCACCGCGCTCAACGTGATCTACGAGGAATATGAGACGCGCAACTTCATCCGCACAACCGGCCTCGCCGCTGCCATCACGCTCGGCATGGTCATGGTCGCCATCATCGGCACGGTGGCGATCTCACTGTTCACATATGCGCGCAATTTCCTCGCGCCTTATATCGGAAGCGCGGCCGCCCTGCTCATCCAGGGGCTGACCTGGCTGTTCGCGGGCGCGCTCATCAGCCTGACCTTCGCGGTGTTCTTTCGCTACGCGCCGGACCGGCGCGCCGCCAAATGGCGGTGGCTCTCCGTGGGCTCGGTCCTCTCTACGGTGCTCTGGCTGGCGATCACGCTGGGCTTCGGCTTCTATGTCGCCAACATCACGAACTACAACGCCACTTATGGCTCGCTCGCGGCGGTCGTCATCTTTCTCATGTGGCTGTTCGTGTCCGCTTTCGCGGTGCTGATCGGCGCGGAAGTGAACAGCGAGATGGAACGGCAGACGATGGTCGATTCGACCGTCGGCCCGGACCGCCCGATGGGCCAGCGGGGCGCGGTGATGGCGGACAGTGTCGCGCTCGACCGGGCGAGCCGGCTGCTCATGGAGAAGAAGCGCCGGCGGGAGGCCGCGCATCGCGCCAGCCGCGTATCCTGAACGGCAGAACATGGGGACAGGCCACGGGAACAGGCCGGGTTTCCGGGCGTTGGCATGACAAAAGGTTCACGCGCGAAGGAGATCCGACATGGCGGCTTCCACAGCTTCACACACTGCAACTTCGGCGGGCAAGGCTCCGGCGGGCAAGGCGCTTTCGACACCCGCGAAGGGCGCCGTCGCGCCTAAGGCCCGCGCCGTCGCCCGCTCGGTGGGACAGGCATGCCTCACCACGGGTGAGGCGGGGATCGCGCTCGCCGAGCCGGTGATGCGTTCGCTGCGAAGCGAGCAGCCCAGCACGCTCGCGAAGATGGCGCTGGCCGCTGCCACGCCGCGTCTCGTGGATGGCGCGATCCGGTTCGCGATCCGCAATCCGGTGGTCACGCTCATCGGCGTGGTGGTGATCGCGCGCATGAAGATGCGCCAGCAGGCCGTCGCCGGCGAGGGGGCGTGAGGGCCAGCGCCTCCCGCTCCTCACCGGCTGCGACCTGCACCCCGTCAGTTTCGATCAGCGATCGCTTCGCCGTCCTTTTCTTCCTCGAACAGCAGTGCCGCAGCACCCGTCGCCGACAGACGGACCTGATCGCCCTCGATCTCGGCGACCAGTCCGCCCGACAGATAATGATGGTGGCTTCCATGCGAGCCGCTGTCCGCCTTCGTCATCTTGATCCGGTCGCCCTCGACCTTGTCGACGGTGCCGATGTGCACGCCGTCCGCCCCGATGATGTCCATATGCTCACGCACCTGACTCAGATCAGCCATGATTGCTCTCCTTTCATGATCGTCATGGGCCTCTCTTGCGAACGCACCGGCGGCGGATTGGATGCCCGCTCGGGCAGCGGTTCGCCTCGCCCCCTGCCCGGCTGCGCGAATGGGCCGCGGCTCGACCCGCGGCCGGTCGGCAGGAGCTGAACGCCATGCCCATAACAACCAACCCCGAGTGGCAGCAGCTCGCGCTTTATGCGGCGGGCGCGGCGCTGCTGCTCATCATCCTTTTCAACATCCCCTATGTGGGGCGGATATTGCGCGCGCTCCTCTCCTTCGCGATCCTGGTTTTCTGCCTGTTCCTGCTGTTCCAGCATGCACCCTTCGATCCCAACCTCGCGCGCCTCACCGATCGCATGGGGATCGACGGGCAGCGGATAGAGGGCGAGGAAGTCCATATCCCGATGGCGCGGGATGGTCATTTCTGGGCCGACGTGCGGATCAACGGCGTGAAGCGCCGCATGCTCATCGACAGCGGCGCCACCATTACCGCCCTTTCGGCGCAGACCGCCGATCTGGCTTCGGTCCAGCGCGACGCCAGCATGGTGCCCGTGATCCTGCGGACGGCAAACGGTGCGGTGGAAGCGCGCACTGGGACGGTCGAGCGGCTCCAGCTCGGCGGCATTCAGGCCCAGGGCCTCAAGGTCGTGATCTCGCCCGCTCTGGGCCCGATGGACGTGCTGGGCATGAATTTCCTCTCCAAGCTGGCCTCATGGCGCGTGGAGGGGCGAACGCTCATTCTGGTGCCGCCACGGGCGACCGCCGCTGGAGAGCCCGGCTCGGCAGAACATGCGCCGTTCTGACACCTGCCCCCGGAGCCGGGCCATTCCGCCCGTTTCAGCCGGCGGGTTCGCGCAGGAACCGCTCCACCGCCTCCGGGCTTCCGATGGCCATCGGGGCGGCCCAGAGCCCGGGCTCCCGATCGACTGACTGGAAACCGTCGAAGGGCTGCCAGTCGTCGCCTCCCTGCTTCTCCAGCATGGTCTTGCCGGCCGCGATGCCAAGGGCGGCGCCGGCGGCGACATCCCAGATATTGGGCCTTTCGAACCATGCCATTTCGAGCAGTCCGGCCGCGACGAAAGCGCATTCGATAGCGGCCGATCCCGTCTTGCGGCTGTCCCAGTCCGGCGCCGGACGGGACGGCGCGCTGGGGACGCCCCGCAGGCGGCGCCGCACGGCCGGGTTGACCTGACTGTCCAGCGTCGCGCCGTTGAACCGCAGCGGTCCGTTGACCGCAGCATGATAGACGCCAGCCTCAAGGGCGTGGCTGGTGCTGCACCAGACCGCGCCGGCAATGGGCCGTCCCCGGAAAAGGACGCCCACCGAAGAGGCAAACAACGGAAAGCCGTTAATGAAATTGGTGGTGCCGTCGATCGGGTCGACCGCCCAGAGGAAATCATGGCCACGGCCCGGCCGATGATCCATTTCCTCCCCGATGATGTCATGATCGGGGAAATGCACCGCCAGCCGCTCGCGGATGACGGTTTCGACATGGGCATCCACTTCCGACACCGGATCGCGGAAATGCGCGCTATCCTCCTCGCTGCTCTTATAGCGCACGCGCAGCATGCCGCCGAGCGCGGCGCGGATTTCGGTGCCGCCCAGCTGGGCAAGCTCGACGGCAAGCGCCTCGATGTCGGTCAGGAGGGCATCGTCGAGCGGGGCGCTCTCGTCCTTGTCGCGAGTCATCATGTCGGCTCCCATGGCTGGAGGATCTTCACCGGGCGGCGCAAGCGGACCTCCACGCTGCCGGACAGTGTCGCATCGGGTGAGCGATCATCGAGGCGGAAGGGCCGGTCATGCACGGTCAGCCGGGCTCGGGTGGCGCGCCACACCGGCAACGGGCAGGGGGCCGAGTCCGGATCGAGCGCCCATTCGTGCAGCAGGTCGCGCTGGTGCGGCTGCACGACCACGATGTCGAACAACCCGTCGCCCGCGAGCGCGCCCGGCGCGAGTGCCAGCGTGGACCCGACAAAGGGAATGTTCAGCATCTCCACCATCAGGCATTGGCCCTGCCAGCGCCTATCGGGCGTTTCGATCGCGCAATCGAACGGCTCGGCCCGGCACAGCGCGGCGCGGAAGGCCGCACGGCCGTTCTCCCGTTTCTCGGCGGCCGTTCTGGGGGCTTCCTCCGCATCGTCCACGGCGTCCGTAAGCACGCCCGTGCCGACGGCCTCCACGAACCGGCGGCGGCCCCATGGGCCATCCGCCTCGCAGCGGTCGAGCAGCGTCCAGCGCTCGGCCGACCAGCGCTCGGGGATCGTGCGCCAGTCTCCGTCGACGCCGAGCGCGCCGGCGATGTTGTTGGCGCCGCCGAGGGGCAGGATGCCGATCGGCACATCCTGATCCTTCAGCGCCGAGACCACATCGGCCACGGTGCCATCGCCGCCCGCAGCGACGATCAGATCGAACGGACCCTCGAGAGCGGCCTCGAGCTCCTCATCCAGATGCGAGCAATATCGGCTCTCGTAGCCCGCGCGGCGCAGATACGCCTCGATGACATGGCGTGGCACCGGATCAGTGCCTGCATTGTCATTATGGACCAGCAGGGCGCGCTTCATCGGGTGGCCGGCGCGACGCGCCAGATGGTGTTCGAGAGATCGTCCGCGACGAACAGCGCCCGGCGCGCGGGATCATAAGTGACGCCGACCGGCCGGCCCCGCGCCTTGCCATCCTCATCGATGAAGCCGGTCAGAAAGGGACGCGGCGGACCGGCGGGCCGGCCATTGGAGAACGGCACCCACACGACATTGTAGCCGACGAGGGTCCGGCGGTTCCAGCTGCCATGCTGGCCCACGAACGCGCCCTCGCCGTAGCTGCCGGCGAAACCCGGGCCGCGCACGAAGGCAAGGCCCAGCGGCGCGACATGGGAGCCCAGCGAATAATCCGGCGTGACCGCGCTGGCGACCAGCTCCGGCCTCTGCGGGCGCACGCGTGGATCGATGTGCCGGCCCCAGTAGCTGTAGGGCCAGCCATAGAATGCGCCCGGGCGCACGGCGGTGAGATAATCCGGCACCAGATTGGCCCCGATCTCGTCCCGCTCGTTCACCACGGCCCAGAGAGCACGGGTGCGCGGCTCGATGGCCAGCGCGGTGGGATTGCGGATGCCGGTCACATAGGTCCGGCGGGCGCCGGTCTCGCGGTCGATTTCCCAGATGACGGCGCGCTCCTCTTCCACCGCCATGCCCCGCTCGCCGACATTACTGTTGGAGCCGATCCCCACATAAAGCTTCGTGCCATCGGCACTGGGGACCAGCGCCTTGGTCCAGTGGTGATTGAGCCGCGAGGGCAGTTTGGTGACTTGCGTGCCGGGCGTGGTGATCCGCGTCTGGCCGTCCTGATAAGGGAAGCGCAGCAGGGCATCCTGATTGGCGACGTAAAGGCTGCCATCCACCAGCGCGAGGCCATAAGGCGCGTTCAGCCCGGAAATGAAGGTGGTGCGAAACTCGGCCCGGCCGTCGCCATCCTCATCCCGCAACAGGGTGATGCGGTCACCGCCTTCGGTGCCGCTCTTGCCGCGACTCTTGATGACGCCGGCGATGAGATCCTTGGGCCGCATCACCGGTGCGCCGCCACCCCGGCCCTCCGCCACCAACAGGTCGCCATTGGGCAGCACGAGCATCTGGCGCGGCACCTTGAGATCGGTCGCGACAGCGGTAACGGTGAAGCCTGCCGGGGCACGAGGCTTCGCGCCGTCCCAGCCCGTCGGCGAGGCGATCTTCATGGGCGGGACCAGCGTCTCCGCAGGCTCGGGCAGATGCGGGCGGGACCCGATCTGCTCCGGCGGCAGCGGACCGTCGGAACATCCCGCCAGCGCCAGGCTGAGCGCCAGGCCGGCCACGGCCGGGCGCGAGACCGACTGGCGGCGCAGCGCACGCATCTTCATGAGGCCGATCATGCCACCACCTCCTTGCGGCGGATGCCGGAAAAACCGATCCATGCCGCGAGCAGGGCCAGCAGCGTGGAGAGGATGGAGAGCGCCAGACCCGCGCCGCCCACCGAGCTCCAGCCGTCACGGCTGTGCTGGAAGGCATTGATGAGGCCGAGTATCCACATGGCCGCGAGGATCAGCAGATAGCCAAGCGCGCGCGGGCGTCCCGGCGCCGTCCGCTTGCCGAGGACAAAGGACAGCGCGGCCCAGACCAGCGCGCCCGTGCCGCCGAGCATCGCCCCCGTGATCAGCCACGCGGAAAAATTGGACCACTGGATCTCCGCCGTCTTCAAATAGGCAAGGTCCGAGACAAGCGCGCCGGAAAACATGGCGACGGGAAAGCTCAGCAGAATGGCGTGAATGGGATGAAGCACCGTCTCCCTTCTGGGGTGCAAAGCGGTCATGGGTGCATTCCTCCGGTTGCGGACTGCCGGGACGCGGCGCGATCATTCTCGGCCGGCAGAGACATCATTCCGGGAATTCCTCTCCGGGAAATCCTCTCCACAAGCCTTCCTTGGGAACCGCACGCTCCTGCCAAGGTTCCCGAAGTGGGGAAGGAACCGACTGATGGATCGCACCTGGATACCTTATTGCGGCGTGGCGCCACTGCCGTCCGACTGGCTGACGCGCTGGAATTTCGATCCGCTCGTGATCGCCGCGCTGCTGCTGGCGGGCCTCTGGGCCTGGCGGCGTGGGGCGGACCGGACATCCGCGAGCCTCGGCCTTGCCTGCCTTGCGCTGCTCTTCCTATCGCCGCTCTGCGCGCTGTCTTCCGCGCTGTTCGGGGTGCGCGTGGTCCATCATGTCCTGCTGACGGCGGTGGCGGCGCCGTTGCTCGTCCGGGGTCTGGGGCTGCGCTCGCCGGGCGGCGCGGCTTACTGGGCAGGCGCGCACGCGCTGCTGTTCTGGATATGGCATGCGCCGGGGCCTTATGCCTTCGCGCTCTCCAGCGATGCCGCCTACTGGCTGATGCAGGCCAGCCTGCTCGGCAGCGCCCTCGGCTTCTGGGCAGCGCTGCGAGGCACGGCGGACAGCTCGGCCATCGGCCTGCTGCTCATCATGATGGTGCAGATGGGCCTGCTCGGCGCGCTCATCACCTTCGCCACGCAACCCATGTACGCGCCGCACTGGCTGAGCACGCAGCCCTGGGGCCTCACGCCGCTGGAGGACCAGCAGGTGGGCGGCCTCATCATGTGGGCGCCGGCCTCCGCGCTTTATCTCGGCGCCGCGCTGCTGCGCGGCTGGCGGATGCTCACGCCCGCGCGAGCCCTGCCGGCATGATCGAGGCGCGGGCATGATCGAGGCGATCCGGGCCTGGGCGGCCCGTCACACGGCGGAACGGCGCTACTCCCCGATTGGGCAGGTCTTCCACTGGACCATGGCCGCGCTCATCCTCTTCCAGCTCGGCTGGGGCTGGTACATGAGCCGGCTGCCGGCGGGGGGCGACAAGCTGCGCGCCTTCGAGGTCCATGCCGAGATCGGCCTGCTGATGCTCATGCTCGCGCTGCTGCGCCTGCTCTGGCGGTTCATCGTTCCGGCGCCCATCAACGACGCCAATGATCTCGGATGGCAGACCCGCGCCGCTTACGTGACGCATGTCCTCTTCTACATCTGCTTCTTCGGCCTGCCGCTGAGCGGCTGGGCAATGTGGTCAGCGATCGACGGCGGCCCGCCGCTCCGCCTCGCAGGCGTCATCCCCTGGCCCCTCATGCCCTTCGCCGCGACGCCGGTGCCCGTCCAGTGGCTGGCCCTGCACTGGGGGGAGAGCATCCATGCCATCCTGATCCTGCTGCTTATCGTGATGATCCCGCTGCATGTGGGCGCGGCCCTGAAGCATCATTTCTGGAATCGACACGACGTGCTGCGCGGGATGCTGCCGGAGCTTCCGGAAGATGCGCCCCTGGAAGTGCCGCGGCATGGGCTGCAACCGCCGCCACCTCCTCCGGAGAAAGCCGGCGGCTGACCGCCAGCATCTCGCCGAGCGGATCATTGAGGCGCTTTCCGGTCCTCCAGGCCCATAATTGCCGCGCCATATAGTCGGCTGGCTGGCCCGCGAGCGGCGGATTGCCCGGCCCGCCACCTTCGCCGCTTTCGCCATGGCACTGCGCGCAGGCCTGCAGACCCCGCGCGGGGTCGCCTTCGCTGTATAATCGCGCAGCATGCGGATCGGTCGCGGAGGCCGTGGCGGCAGAAGGCGCCCATGTGGGTGCCAGTCCCGCATAATAAGCGGCGACTTTCTCCCGATCATCCGCGTCGAGATGCTGCGCTATGGCGCGCATGGGCGCATGGTCGCGCCGCCCGGACGCATAGTCGTCCAGCTGGCGATGCAGATAGCCCGCATCGAGACCGGCGAGGCGCGGCGTCGCCCCGCCATCGCCTTCGCCATCGACGCCATGACAGGAGAAGCAGGCAGCCGGCGCGCCGCCGTCCGCGCCGCTGAACGCGATCACTTCCCCCGTGGCACGGAAGCGATTGTCCCGAGGCGGCAGGTCGCAACCGGCGAGCGGAAGCAGGGCAAGGATGAAACGAAGCTGCACATTGCCGGGAACGGATCGGGCCGCAGAGCGGTTCCAGTCATGAACGCAGACTCGGGGACAATCATGCTCCGCCCAAGGGGAATCGTCTTGATGGCGGCAATCGGACTGACGACCACTGCACTTGGCGCCTGCAAGCCGGCCGAGTTGCGGCCGCGTGAGGCGGACGCCCAGGCAATCGCACGCGGACAGGACGCTGCCGCGCGGCTGGGCTGCGGCGCCTGCCATACGATGCCGGGCATCGGCTGGCCGCAGGGGCGCGTCGGGCCGGATCTTCACGGCTATGGCGACCGTGCGCTGATCGCGGGCCGCGTGCCCAATCGACCCGAGCAGCTTGCCCGGTTCGTTCGCGATGCGCCGTCAATCGCGCCCGGCACCGCCATGCCCGCCATCCCGATGAAGGACGAGGAAGCGCGCGACATCGCGGCCTGGCTGCAAAGCTTCCGTGCGCGCTGAGGCGCCAGTCCCCGCGACGGGTAGCGGCTGGCTGCCACCCGTTCTCGACGCGGCCGGTCCGTTTTCGGAGCCGGTGACGACGCTTGCGTGGGTGCTGCTCGCCGGCGGCTTCGCGATCCTCGGCATCGTGCTCGCCGCGCTCTGGATCGCGCTGTTCGGCACGCCGTCGCTCAAGGCGAAACTGGGCGGCGAGAAAGCGATCTGGATCGGCGGCTTTGCCTTCCCCGTTGTCGTGCTGACCGGCCTGCTGGTCTGGGGGCTCTCGCTGACCAGCCACCTTTCCGCGCATCGCGTGACCGGGCAGGAAATGCGCGTGCGGGTGATCGGCGAGATGTGGTGGTGGCGCGTGCATTATCTCGACCAGAGCGGCCGCGAAACCCTGCGTGACGCCAACGAACTGCACATCCCCGTCGGGGAGCCGGTGCTGCTGGAGCTGGACGCGGCGGACGTGATCCACAGCTTCTGGGTGCCGCGCCTCAGCGGGAAGATGGACATGATCCCGGGCCGCACCAACCGCCTGCTGATCCAGGCCGACAAGCCGGGTGTCTACTGGGGGCAATGTGCCGAATATTGCGGCGGCCCTCATGCTCTCATGGGCTTTGTCGTCATCGCGCATGCGCCGGACGATTTCGCGCGCTGGCAGGCCAGCCGCCGCCCGGCCCCCGCCCCCGCACCGGGCAGCACCGCCGCGCGTGGCGCCGCCCTGTTCCTCTCCAGCGGCTGCGCGGCCTGCCACACGATCCGGGGCACGGAAGCGAACGGCCTCGCCGGGCCCGATCTCACGCATGTCGGCACGCGTCGCACGCTGGGCGCGGGCATCCTGCCCAATAATCCGGGCACGCTGAATGGCTGGATCGCGGACAGCCAGGCGATCAAGCCAGCGAACCGCATGCCGGCCTATCATCAGTTCTCGGGCGAGGAGCTGCGCGCGCTCGGCGACTATCTGGCGACGCGCCAGTGACCTCCGAGACCGGTTTCGATCCCACGCTGTACGCGCGTTTTCCCACGCAGGAGCCGCGTCCCCCGGAAGAGGAAGAGACGCTGCGCCGCATCTGGTGCAAGCCCCGGGGGCTCGAATATCTCACCGTCGTCAACAACAACTATGTCGGCGTCTATTATGTCGGCATCGCGTTCCTGTTTTTCCTGCTGGCGGGAATTCTCGGCCTGCTGATGCGGGTCCAGCTAGCGGCGCCGCTGCTCGACGTGCTGCCGCAGGACACCTACAATCAGGTCTTCACCATGCATGGCACGGTGATGATGTTCCTTTTCGCGGTGCCCGCCGTGGAAGCAGCAGCCGTGCTGCTGCTTCCACAGATGCTGGCCGCGCGCGACCTGCCTTTCCCTCGCCTCTCCGCTTATGCCTTCTGGGCCTATGCGGTGGGCGGCCTGTGCTTCTTCGCCTCGCTCTTCGTGGGCTTGGCGCCGGACGGCGGCTGGTTCATGTACCCGCCGCTCACCTCCAAGGCCTTTTCGCCCGGCATCAACACCGATTTCTGGCTGCTCGGCATCGGCTTCATCGAGATCAGCGCCATTGCCGGCGCCATCGAGATCATCGTGGGCGTGCTGCGCACGCGCGCGCCGGGCATGACGCTGGACAAGATGCCGATCTTCGCCTGGGCGATGCTGGTCTTCGCGGTGATGATCATCATCGCTTTTCCGAGCGTCATTCTCGCCACCCTGCTGCTGGAGATCGAACGCGCGTTCAACTGGCCCTTCTTCGAATCCGCGCGCGGGGGCGACCCGTTGCTCTGGCAGCATCTCTTCTGGTTCTTCGGACATCCGGAAGTCTACATCATCTTCCTGCCCGCGGCGGGCATGATGAGCATGATCGTGCCGGTGGTGGCGCGCACCGAGCTCGTGGGTTACCGGCTCATCGTGCTGGCCATGCTGGCGACCGGCTTCATCAGCTTCGGCGTCTGGGCGCACCACATGTTCACGACCGGCATGCCGCCGATGACGACGGGCTTCTTCTCCGCCGCGTCCATGGCGGTGAGCGTGCCGGCCGGCATTCAGGTCTTCTCCTGGATCGCCACGCTCGCCACGGGCCGGCCGCGCTACAACGGCCCCGGCCTGTTCGTGCTCGGCAGCATCATCATCTTCGTCACCGGCGGGCTCACCGGCGTCATGGTCGCGCTCGTTCCGTTCGACTGGCAAGTGCACGACACCTACTTCATCGTCGCCCATTTCCATTATGTGCTGATCGGCGGGATGGTGTTCCCGCTGTTCGCCGCCTTCTACCACTGGGTGCCCATGATAAGCCGCCGCGCCCTCTCGGAGCGGCTCGCCAGATGGGTGTTCGGGCTGATGTTCCTGGGCATGAACATCGCCTTCATGCCGATGCACCTCACCGGGTTCATGGGCATGCCGCGGCGCGTCTATACCTATCTGCCCGAGCATGGCTGGGACCTGCCCAATCTCATTTCCACCATCGGCGCCTTCATGTTCGCGGTAGGAGTCCTGCTGTTCGTGATCGATCTGCTGCGCAATTTCCGGCTGTCGCCGAGCGGCGGCAATGCGGGGAACGTCCATGGCGCGGGGACGCTCGAATGGCTGCCGACGAAACTCTATTCGGCCCGGTCGATCCCGATCGTCCATAGCCGGGAGCCGCTCTGGAACGATCCCGCGCTGGCGGACGACGTGGCGCAGGGCCGCTATTTCCTGCCCGGCTCGGCGACCGGCCTGCGCGAAACGATGGTCACCAGCCCGCTGCGCGCGGAACCGCAATATCTCCAGGTCATGCCGACGCCATCGGCCTGGCCGCTCGCCGCAGCGGTGTTCACGGCCGGTTTCTTCTTGTCCCTCACCGTGCAGGCCTATGCGTTCGGCTTCGCGAGCGCGATCCTCGCGGTCATGGCCATGCTGCGCTGGCTGTGGGACACGGACCGCCGCCTTCCGATGGAGCGCGTCGACATCGGCGCGGGCATCCAGGTGCCGACTTATGTGACGGGTCCCTCCTCCCTCGGATGGTGGGCGACGGTCACGCTGCTTGTCGTGCTCGGCATGATGTTCGCCATGGCCCTGTTCGGCCTCGCTTATCTGCGCTCCAATCAGCCGGACTTCTGGAGCGCGCCGCCGTCGCTCCTGGCCGGCCTGCCGACGCTCGCCCTGCACGGCGCCGCGCTCGCGCTCGCGGTGGCGACGCGCCGTCTGCTCCGGATCGGCGCCGGCTGGGCCAGCGGCGCTCTGGTGGGTGCCGTGGCGTGCGGCGCTCTCGCGCTGGCGCTGGACAATGGCCAGTGGATGGCCACGGGCCTTCATCCCCAGATGAGCGGGCAGGCCGCGATCGTCTATGCCATCCAGCTCCTGCAGGGCTGCACGTTCGCGGTCGGCGGGCTCATGGCCGGATATTGCGCCGCACGCGTCCTGCGCGGGCTCGTCAGCGTGCCGGCCAACACCACGGTCGACGTCTGCGCGCTGTTCATTGGCTTCGCGGCGGCGGAAGGCCTCGTCGGCTCGGTATTCAGCCGCCTGATCGGGGCGGGCTGAGATGCGCGGCTGGCTGATCCTGCTTTCCGGGCTCGTCCTGTGGGCCGGGCATTTCTTCCTTCTCTACGGCATCGGCGAATTCTGGGGCGAAGGGCTCGCCCCGCGCATCGCAGTCGCCCTGCTCACGCTCGCAGCGCTTGGCATCGCCGCCGCGATCTTCCTCAAGCTGTGGCGAGCGGCGCCGGTCGATGGTCACGAGCGCTGGCGCCGGCAATCCACGCTCGGGGGGCTGCTGCTTGGCGGCGTCGCCATCCTCTGGCAGGCCCTCCCCGCCCTGCTCTCCCAGTGAAGGCGCGGGGGGGCCGGCCCCTCCCCCCGGCTCAGACGATCAGCCGATCCCACCGCCCATAATGCTCATGCACCGGTCCACGGCGCAGGCTCAGCAAGGCCAGCGCAATGCCGATGACAACGCTTGCGGCGGTGTGTGCTCCATCCGCCCCGAGCAGGAACGGCGCGGCGGCCAGCGCGCCACCGAGCGGAATGAGCAGGTAGCGCAAGGCGCGCGCCATTTCGGCCGCGGCGAGCGAAATGACGGTGAGCGCGAGGAAGCCGATGATGTGATCGGCATGGGCCATCGCGCCCTGCGCGCCGAAGGTCAGTCGCGTGAACAGCAAGGAGGCCGCAAGGACGCCCGCCAGCGCGAGATTCCAGGGCAGATTGACCCCGCCCGCCCACATGTCGCGAACGATTTCCCCGGCGCCCCGGTCGAACTCATCCTCACGCGTCGGGCGCGGCCCCTCATCGGTGTCGCCGAACAGGAACACGCGCAGCCAGGGCCGCCCCGCCTTCGCGCGGCGCCGCACGAATTGCAGCGTCGCGAGCAGCTCGTCGAGCGAATAGGGTATCTGGATGAGCATCGCGGCCGCGCCGACGAGCGTGAGCGTCGCCCATGTGCCGATGACCACGGGCTGGATGATGACGAACAGGATGGAGACCACGCCGAGCGGCGCGATCATCAGCCCGAACAGGAAGACCAGCCATGGCATGGTGCGCCAGCGCGCACGCGAGCCGACGATGCCGGTCACGATCTCCAGCGCGTAGGTGTAGCCGCCCAGCGCCGCATCGGGGATGGGGAATGCCTCCGAGACATGCGACGTGATGACCGCCTCTGTCCCGTTCTTCGCGGGGTCGTCGGGCAGGCCGGGGAAGAACGGCTCCCACACGCTGTCGATCTGCCCGAGCTGGTAAGCGGTGAGGTAGCGCGCCACCAGCAGGCCGACGAGCGCAAGGACGATGATCGGCACGCGCTGCGTCCAGGTCGAGGGATTGTAGCTCCAGCCCGGCGGCACGTCCGGTCCGGTCATCGCGGCGACCATGGAAGGGCCGGGCTCCGGCCGTGTCCCCACTGCGAGGCCGAAGGCGAAGGCGCCGACCAGTGTGTCGGACAGAAACGCCGCCGGATTGCTCGTCCAGAACATAAAGGGCACTGCCATGATGCCCGCCGCCACGGCCGCACTTGCCCATCGCGCCCAGCCCATGCGCCAGGAGAGGGAAAGACCCGAGAACAGCATGAGCGCGGCGCCCAGCACGATCTCGGAACAGAACAGCGCCGGCTCCCTCACCTGCACGATCACGGGCTGCACGAGGATCCAGCAGCCCAGCGCCATGTTAACGAAATGCGCCCAGCGCCATTCGCCATGGACCGTGCGCAGCCAGGTCTCATGATCGGCCCGCAGCGTCTCGGCATGCAGGCCGACATCCTGTGCTTCGGCAACGAAGGCGGGCGGCGGAACGCGGTTCGCTTCATACCAACCGGCCGGATCTTCCTTCAGCGCGGCGACGATGGCGGGGAGCTTGTCGGCAAGCCGGTGGCGCGGTTCCCATCCCAGCAGATCGCGGGCCCGGCTGATGTCCAGCGCATAATGATCGCTGGCCATGCGCGTCATGAAGGGCTGGATGAAGGGCTTCTCGCCGCCATCCAGCGCATCGGGCACGAGCGGCTCCGCCTTGTCCTGCGCCCATGCCCCCGCGGCGGCGACCGGCGCCGGAACGCGCAGCGTCGCCCATTCCTCCTCACCATGGATCAGGCAGCCCAGCCGATCCTGCAAGTCCGCATAGCCGATCGCATCCGGCTCGCCGACCAGGATGACGGTCTCCCCGGGCAAGCGGTCGCGCCGGTCGATCGTCCGCACGAAGGCGTCGATCATGTCCTCGCGATGCACCATTGCCTGCCCGGCATCGGTATCGCCGGAATAAAGATGGCTCTGGAAATCCCGCTCGTAGATGCGGGCGATCTGATTGGCGAACGTCGGGACCGAGCTGCGCTCGTCATACAGGCCGGCGAGATGGAGAAAGACCACCGGCATGTCGCCGCGCGCGGCACTGATGGCGGCTTCCGCTTCCGCCTTGGACCGGGGATAGGCCCAGCCGGGCGCAATGGGCCGGGACTCGTCGATGCGCTCGCCCGGACGAGTGGCCTCATGGACCAGCATCGTGCCCGAATAGAGGAACTGCTCCACCTCGAAATCCCGGAGCGCTTCCACGAGGTTGCGGCTGCCCTCCACGTTGACGGCGCGATATTGCGGCGCATCCTCGCCAGTGAAGTCGAAATAAGCCGCGAGATGCACGACGCTGGCGATCCGCTCGCCATGCTCCTCCCGCACCCGGCGCAGCACGTCCTCGACACTTGCCTTGTCGGTCAGGTCGACTTCGAGCACGGGATAATCGGTGTCGCCGCTCTTCACATCGAACCCGACGATCCGGTAGCGCTCCCGCAGCGCGGTGGCGAGCGAGCGGCCGACATTGCCGGCGGCGCCCGTGATGAGGACAATGGGCTTCCCTGCCATGCTGCTGGCGCCTCCCTTCATGATCCCGAAATCCCGCAGGACCGGCCTTTCCGGTTCATTACGGGCCCGGGACAGGATCGTTCCCCGTCATTCGCCCCTGGGCGCGAGGGAACTTGCCGCGCGCCCCGGCATTCCGTTCCGGGAGTCGTTCGAAAGACGCCGCTCCGGCCGCACAGCGCCGGTCCTTCCTCATCGCCAGCAAGAAGGCGCATCCTGATGGCCCTGCCGACCCGCAACGCCCTGCTCGCGCTCATCGCCGTGCTGGTCGTCGCGTGGACATTGCGCGCCACCGCGATGGTCGCGGTGCCGGTCGTCGCGGCGTTGCTCGCCGCACTGGCGGTCGCACCGCTCGCAAGGCGCATCAGCCGCGCCGTGCCGCCCTCCCTGGGCTGGCTCGGGCCGCTTGCCGCGACCGGCCTGGTCCTCGCGCTCATCGTCGCGCTGGGTGCGGGCCTTTCCATCGCCGGTGGCCAGATTGTCTCGATGGCGCCCGCCGTCGCCGAGCGGACCAAGCAGCTGGCGCAGAGCGGCGGCGACATTCTGCTCGGCGCCTCCATCATGGAACCCCAGCAATTGCAGGGACTTGCGGCGCGCCTGATGGAACCGGCGTTCGCCATCACGCAAGGCCTGCTGGGGACCACCGCCACCATCGTGAGCGGGCTCGTGCTCATCCTCTTCCTCGTGCTGCTGATGCTGCTGGAGGGCCCGGTCTGGCGGCAGAAGATGGAAGCAATCGGGGGAGACGGGGCCTGGCTTGGGGCCATCGAACAGGCCGGCGCCCAACTCCGGCGCTTCCTGCTGGTTCGCCTGCTGCTGGGCGCGGTCACCGGCGCTCTCTATGCGCTATGGCTCTCCTTTTTCGGGGTCGATCTACTCCTCACCTGGGGCCTGCTCGCGCTGCTGCTGAATTTCATTCCGACGATCGGATCGATCATCGCCGGGGCGCTGCCCGCCGCTTATGTCGCGATAACGCGCGATGTCGGCACGGCGCTGGTCATTGGTGCGGGCCTGCTGGTGATCGAGCAGATCATGGGCAATTATGTCGATCCGCGCGTGATGGGGAAGCAGATGGCCCTCTCCTCGCTGGTGGTGCTCGTCTCGCTGCTCGTCTGGACATGGGCCTGGGGCGCGGCAGGCACGCTCCTGGCGACTCCGCTCACCGCGCTCCTTGTCGATCTGTGCCGCGTGGTGCCGACGCTTCGTCCTGTCGCGCTGCTGATGAGCAGCGACGCGAAAGTGGAGCGCTGAGGATATGACGGGGCCGTCTGGCGACCGGTCGACCGGCTGAAGAGAGGGCGGCGCAGGCGCCGCCCTCTCCCCTTCCCACATGAACGCCTCGCATGCGCTCTCGCGCACCTCCCACGGAGACGTGATGTCGAGCCAGCGCGCCAGCTCGGGAAACGCGGTGAAACGCTGTCCAAGGAGCCCCACACTCATCCGGACGAGCGATTCCGCGCCCGGACCAAAGCCCGTCGCGAAGGCTGGTCTGGCATGGCTGGCGAAGAAACGATTGCATAATTTCGTCATCGGGCAAGGAAATCGCCCCATTTTGTCGCACTGCACCATCATTTGGGCGCAGGGATAGCGGGCGCTGGACGCGAACAGGCGCCGGGCGCCCGATGGCGCGCTGCCCCCGCATTCGTCCGCGGCGCTTAATCCGCCTTCTTGTCGGCCGCCTTCTTCTTGCGCATGGCGTCGTGGAAGCGGTCCGCCCAGCCCGGCTTGACGAGCTGCTCCGCCCGGACCAGCCGCAATTCCCCGTCCGCCACGTCCCGCGAGACGGCGCTGCCCGCCGCGACGATTGCGTCACGCCCGATCTTCACCGGCGCGATCAGAGCGCTGTTCGAACCGATGAAGGCCCGGTCGCCGATGATCGTCTGGTGCTTGAAATAGCCATCATAATTGCAGGTGATGGTGCCCGCGCCGATGTTCACATCCTCGCCGACCGTCGCATCGCCGACATAGGAAAGGTGATTCGCCTTGGCCCCCTTGCCGAGCGTGGCATTCTTGATCTCGACGAAATTGCCGACGCGGGCCTTCTCCTCGAGCACCGCGCCGGGCCGCAGCCGCGCATAGGGGCCGACCGAGACGCCCGGCCCCACGCGCGCGCCTTCCAGATGACAGAAGGCATGGATCACCGCGCCTTCCTCGATCCGCACGCCGGGGCCGAAGACCACGTTTGGCTCGATCGTCACGTCCGCCGCGATCTGCGTATCATGCGCGAAGAACACGGTCGCGGGCGCCACCAGCGTCACGCCCTCGCGCATCGCGTCCGCGCGCCGGCGGTCCTGCCAGATCGCTTCCACCGCCGCCAGTTCCGCGCGGCTGTTGACGCCGGCAACCTCGTGCGCGTCCGTCTCGATCACCGCGCTCGCGCGGCCGTCGGAGGCAGCCAGCATCACGATGTCCGGCAGATAATATTCGCCCGCCGCATTGTCATTGCCCACCCGCTCCAGCAGGGCGAAGAGATCGGCCGAGCGCACGGCCATGAGGCCGCTGTTGCACAGATCGACAGCGCGCTCCGCCTCATCGGCATCCTTGAATTCGACCATGCGCGCGATGCGCCCGTCCGCGTCCGCGATGATGCGACCATAAGCCGCCGCGTCGGCGGGCCGGAAGCCGAGCACCACGCAGGGCCGGATCATCCGCCCCGTGCAGGCGGCGGACCATCGCCTGCATCGTTTCCGCGCGCACGAGCGGCACGTCCCCATAGAGAATGAGGACATCGCCCTCGAAGCCGGCCAGAGCCTCCTTCGCCTGCGCCACGGCATGGCCCGTGCCGAGCTGCTGCGCCTGCACGGCCATGTCGACGCCCTTGCCCGCGACCGCGCGCTCCACCTGCTCCCGGCCGGCACCCACCACGACGACTTGCCGCGCGGGGGCCAGTTCGCCGGCACTGGCCAGCAGATGCAGCAGCATCGGCCGCCCCGCCACGGGATGCAGAACCTTGTGGACGCGCGACTTCATGCGGGTTCCCTGCCCGGCGGCAAGAATGATCACGGCAAGCGGCGCATGAGGCGACGTGGACACGATTCACAATCCTCCCTGACCGGAATGGAGGCACAGCCCCGCATGTCCGGACCAAATGACGACGGACGGGGACCGGAGCGTCTTCGCGTCGGTCGGGACGCGGGTCCGCCTTCCCGCGCCCGCTTCTCCCGGGCAAAAGGCGCCCCTGCCCCGGTGGCCATGAAGAGCGTCTCGCCTGCGCCGCGCAGCGGAGACGCCGCTCCGCACGCGCCGGACCCCGGCCGCTCTGCACGAAGCCACCGGACACCGGCGCCTTGTCGCCCCGCGCCCTTGCCATGTTTGGCTTGATCGCGCCACCGCACAACGGGCATGGGGAGCCCGATGACCAAAATTCCCTTCGATATCGTCGGCTTCGACCTGGATGGCACGCTGCTCGATACGAGCGCCGACCTGACCGCCGCCGTCAATCACGCGCTCGGCACGCTTGGCCATGGCCCGTTCCCGGTCGAGACGATCCGTCCCTTCATCGGGCGGGGCGCGCGGCGCATGCTGGAGCGGGCACTCGCCGTGGCCGGCGTCACGGACGAAGCGCTGCTCGACGCGCTCCAGCCGATCATGCTGGATCATTATGCCGCCAATATCGCCGTCCACACCCGGCCCTATCCCGGGCTGATCGCGGCGATGGACGTGCTTGAGGCCCGGGGCGTGCGGCTGGCGGTCTGCACCAACAAGCGCGAGTATCTCGCTCGCCCGCTGCTGGAGACGCTGGGCCTTGCGACGCGCTTCGCCGCGATCGTCGGCGGAGACACGCTGGGGCCGAATCGCCTCAAGCCCCTGCCCGATCTGGTCGACGAGATGGTGACGCGCGCAGGCGGCGGACGCGCGATCTTCCTGGGCGATACGGACAATGACACCATCGCCGCGCGCGCGGCGGGCATTCCCTCCATCGCAGTCAGCTTCGGCTTCGTCGCCTGCACGGCCGAGGAACTCGGCGCCGATGCCGGCATCGATCATTATGATGAGCTCGTGCCGCTCCTCGAGCGCTGGGCCTGACGCGGGCGGCCATGCAGAGCCGCACTCAGCCGGCCGGGCGATATCCCTTGCGCCACTTCGTCCAGAGGTGCCGGGCGAGCATGAGCGGCGGCATGCGCAGCAGGTGCGAGCGGATGTAGAAGCCCTGTCGCAGGAGGGGGCGGCTCTCGGTGCCCCATCCCGTCCGGCAGGTGAGCCGGGCAGCGAACAGGCTGTCCGTGAAGCGGCTCTGGCGCCATGACCGGGTTATGTCGGTCCCGAAGATGCGCGCGGAAAGACGCGCCGCGCGCCGCACGGGACCGGTCAGATCATGATGCGCGGCACGGGCGGCCAGCGCTTCCCAGAAGCCCGGCGCCTCGCGATGCTCCATGATGAGGCAATGGATATCCCAGAGGTTTCTCAGCCCGCCGGTCAGGTCCCCGTCGGCGAGCAGGTGCGCGGCGGCATGGCACAGCATTTCCTCCACCCGCAGCACGCGCACGGGCGAAATTCCGTCGCCTGAGCGGGGCAGGTCCACCGCCTGCGCGATGAGCCCCGCCGCGTCCGGCCGCCGCCGGGCAGTGAGGGGCAGGATCGTGTGGTGAACGTCGATCATCCTGTCCCGCTCGACATGGATGAGCGGCGGCAACTCATGCATCCATCGCCGATAATAAGCATCATCATAGGGGTCCGGCTTCACCCATTCCCAGCCGGCCGCCAGCAGCGCCGCCTCGACCGCATCCAGCCGGTCGCGCGGCACGAGAATGTCGAGATCGCCGATCGCTCGGCCCTGCCCCGCAAGCAGGCCCGCCGCCACGAACGCGCTGCCCTTCAGCAGCACGACCGGGCATTCGAGCGGCGCGAGCGCGGCCATGGCGCGATCGATTTCCCACAAGGCCTGCTGCCGGTCGCGCAGTGCATCCGCGCGCGCATCGGCGAGAATGGCGGCGACGTCCTCGGGCACAGGGAGGCCATCCAGCTTCCCGGCCAGCGTGCCGATCAGGCGCTCCGCCCGGGCTGCGGTGAGCAGCGCCGTCCAGTCACGAGCCTCCAAACGCTCCGCCAGCGCCGGATCGCGCAGCACGGCGACAAGCAGCCACGCCGCCCTCATGCGAGCCCGCTCCACAGGGCATCCACCTGGTCGAGCGCCGTCGCGCTGTCCAGATAATCGAGCGCAACGGCAGGCACATGGCGCACGAAGCGGGTCAGCGCCCTGAAGCCCGCTTCGCCGAGCGCGACATAATTGGTCGAGGCTTCGGTCAGCCGCATGAAGGCCTCGCCGGACTCCACCGGCCTCTGCGCAGCCGCGAATCCGAAGCGCGGCATGAGGAGCAGCGCGGGCTCGGCAGGCTCGGCCATGCGCGCGATCGCGTCAGCCGCCGGCACGAGATGGCGGATCGTGCCTTTCGCCGTTCCCTCAAGGCGCGGCCCGAGCCGCCGCGGATCGATGCCGGCGGTGGCGACGTCGATGGCTTCGTTCTTCAGGCTGATGAGGCGCGGGAAGCCGAACACGGCGCCGCTCGCGGGATCGAGCAAGGCGAACTCGTCGCCCATCAGGCGCCAGCCGCGCTCCCCCAGCAGCGCCGCGAGCGTGGACTTGCCGCTGCCGGACTCGCCGGTGATGACGATGGCGCGCCCCTCTTTCTCCACGCAGGACGCATGGAGGAGGACATGCCGCCGCCATCCCAGCGCCATCTGCAGATTCATGCCCATCTCGGCCGCCAGCAGGCCATGCGCCAGCGCCATCGGGGCAGCGTCGGGCAGCCAGTGATCGCCGGCCACGAAGACGGAAGGCCGGATCAGCCGTCGCCAGGGACGGGTCGGCTGCAGCCGCACGGTGAAATCGGGCACGCGCCGGGCAGGATCGACCGGCGGATAAGCGGCATATAGCGCCGCGAGTTGCCGGACCGGCTCAGGCCAGGCCGAGCCGACCCGAAAAACGACCGGACCGATGCCAAGAGCGATCTCGTGGCGCACTGCCGCCGTCAGCCCGCCGCCGGCCGGTCGCCATGGACCAGGCCGAGTGCCGCGAGCTCCGCAAGGCGCGCCTGCAAGGCAGCCCGCACGGCAACCGCCTCCCCCTCCAGATCGAACCGGGTGGCCAGCCGCGCCAGCAAGACATCGATATCCGCCGGGCCTTCCGCAAGCGCGGCGAGGATCTGCGGGACCGGCGCCGCCACCAGATGCGTGGCGCCCGAGCGCTTGTGGAAAAGAGCGTCGATAGGCCCAAGGCTTTCGAGCAGGATCTGGCCCGGCGGCTCCGCCCGGTAGATCATCCCCACCATCCTCTCTGCCCGGCCTAGGGCGGATCGACATTCAGCGCTGGCGGCCTGCAAATGGCGGTTTTCCGGTCTTCCGGTGCTCACGTACCTTGAGTACGCTGCGCGCCGGGTCCCGAAAAACCACCATTTTCGCCACGCCATCATCTGAATGGCGATCCGCCCTAGCGGGCGGCCATCAGCGACGCATAGCAGGTGAAGCCGCTCCGGCCATGGCGCAGACGACGGATGTAATTGAGATAGGCCTGGCCTTCCTCATAACCGGTTCCGGGCAGATTGCCGCCGCGAAGACCCGACCGCACATCTTCTCCCGTGAAGGAACGCCCGCCGGGAAAGGCACCGGAGGTGCCGCGCGGGACGGTGGTCCCGTCCGGCGCGATCGCCTGCCCCGCTCTTGCCGGGTCCGGCACGGGAATGGTGCAGGTGAGCACCGAGGTCGCGGCCTGGGCAATGCCCGGCTGTATGGTCAGCACGACGGTCCCCGCCGCGGCGCCCAGGCGCAGCAATTGCCGCCTCGACGTGGCCCCGGCCTCGCCGTCGCCCGCCACCTGCGCGGGCTGAACCGGGGACTCCGGCCGGTTGCTCTCGCTCATGCTTTCGCCCTCATGCCCCCACTCGCCACTGGTCGTGCCTTTTATTGGGCATCGCAGTCTTTGGCAAAATAATCTAGGGGCTGCGGCCATGAGCCGTATCGACCGATCGATCTGGACCCTGTGCCTTTCCGGGACTGCGGCAGCCATTCTCGTCTTTCTGATCACCAACAGCTGGGAAGCGACACTGGTTTGCGCCGTCGGCGGTCTGTTCGGGGTCGCCATGTTGTTCGACGCCGTCGAGCGCCGGACGGTCTCGACGGCTGTCCGCATGCCCGCGGCATCCAAGGGCGGGACCGAGCTGGACGACATCGACGCCCTGTTGCGCGCATTGCCCCATCCCTCGCTCATCGTGCACGCTGGACGCATCGAGCGCTGCAATGAAGCCGGGCTCGCGCTGCTGGGCCGCCATATCCTGGGCCAGGACGTTCGACTCGCGCTGCGCCATCCGGCGGCGATCGACCTGCTGGCGGGCGCCCGGGCCACGACGGGACCGGCGCGGATCGAGATCGTGGGCCTCGGCGCCGCCGAGCAGAGCTGGGAACTCGACATCCAGCCGATCACGGGACAGCGCCTGCTGGTGATGCTGTTCGACCAGAGCGGGCGGCAGGCCACCGAGCGCATGCGCGTCGACTTCGTGGCGAATGCCAGCCATGAGCTGCGCACGCCGCTCGCCGGCATCCTCGGCTTCATCGAAACGCTCCGCGACCCGGTTGCCGGGGCAGATCAGGCCACGCGCGAGCGGTTCCTCACCATCATGGACGGCGAAGCGCGGCGGATGCAGCGGCTGGTCGACGACCTGATGTCCCTCTCCCGCATCGAGGCCGACAAATATCGATTGCCCGATCAGCCCGTGGCGCTGCAATCGCTGGTCGAGGAAGTGGCGGCCGTCTTCCGCCAGGGTCAGAACAAGCGCGGGCAGGACGTCGTGATCGACGTCGACCCGGCCCTGCCGCTTGTCAGGGGGGATCGCGCGCAGCTCAGCCAGCTCCTTCACAATCTCATCAGCAACGCCGCCAAATATGGCAGCCCCGGCACGCCGATCACTGTCAGCGTCCAGCCGATCGAGCGGGACATGGTGGAATTGCGCGTGAGCGATCAGGGGGATGGCATTCTGCCCGAGCATCTTCCCCGGCTCACCGAGCGGTTCTACCGTGTCGACTCGAGTCGCAGCCGCGCGATGGGAGGAACGGGTCTGGGCCTCGCCATCGTGAAGCATATCGTTCAACGGCATGGAGGGGTTTTGAACCTCGAAAGCACGGTCGGGATCGGCACGACGGTTCGGGTCGAATTACCGCGATTTGCCGCGCCCCCCGGCGACCATCCGGTGAGGACCGACAGCGAAACTTTGAATGCACCCGTCGCAGATGTCACAAAAGCGCAATAAAATCGTCACAAAGGCGCGACGAACCCGGTCCAAGGCGTGTCCGGAACTCGCGCAAGATCGCCTCAGGAGAATTTCATGCGTTACGCCATTCTAACGGCCTCCCTGTTGGTGCTTGCCGGTTGCCAGGGCCAGCCCGGCTCGGGCGCCGCGCGCGATCAGATCCGCGCTGTCGGCTCGTCGACCGTCTATCCCTTCGCTCAGGAAGCGGTCGGCCTGTTCACCCAGACCAACCCCGGCATGAAGGCGCCGATCATCGAATCGACCGGCACGGGCGCGGGGATGAAGCTGTTCTGCGCGGGCGTCGGCAGCCAGTATCCCGACATCGAGAATGCATCGCGCCGCATGAAGAAGAGCGAGTTCGATCAGTGCCAGGCCAATGGCGTGAAAGAGATCATCGAAGTCCAGATCGGCGTCGACGGCATCGCTTTCGCCGAATCGAACAAGGGCCCGGGCTACAGCCTCACGCCCAAGCTGGTTTATGAAGCGCTTGCGGCCAATCCTTATGGCAAGGGGCCCAACAAGGCGAAGACCTGGAAGGATGTCGATCCTTCGCTTCCCTCGGTGGCGATCTCGGTCTTCGGCCCGCCGTCCACGTCCGGCACGCGCGATTCGCTTGCCGAACTGGTGCTGACCGTCGGGTGTGACAGCGATCCCGCCATGAAGGCGCTGAAGGACAGCGACGAGGCCCGGCACAAGCAGCTGTGCACCCAGATCCGGGAAGATGGCGCTTATGTGGACGCGGGGGAGAACGACAATCTCATTGTCCAGAAGCTGGCAGCCAATCCCGACGCCGTAGGCGTGTTCGGCTTCTCCTATCTCGATGCGAACCGGGACAAGCTGAATGACATCCCCCTCGACGGCGTCGAGGCCACTTATGATGCCGTCGCGTCAGGCGCCTATCCGGGCGCCCGGCCGCTCTACATCTACGTCAAGAAGGCGCACATCGCTGCGGTCCCCGGCCTGAAGGCCTATGTGGAAGCCTTCTCCCGGAACTGGAACCCGGGCGGTCCGCTGACCCGGCGCGGCATGGTGGCCGCGCAGGAAAACGTCCGGCAGGCCAATGCCGATGTCGTCACCAACCTGACCGTCATGACTGGCGACGATCTCAAGTGAGCGCAGGCGGTTCAGCAAGGCGTTTTTCCGGGGCATGCAAAAGCACGGGGGGCATTGACCGATGAGTGGCGCCATGATCGTCATCATCATAATCGCGCTTGCGGCCACTGGCTGGATCTTCGCGCGCGCTCGCGCAACGCGTTTCCAGGCAGAGGTCGGGCGTCTGGCGACAAACAGCCGGCCTAGCCAATATGGCTGGTATGTCGCGCTGTGGACGGCGCTGCCCGCCCTCGCCTTCCTGATGGTGTGGGCCAATGTGATGCCGAGGCTGGTGTTCGACTCCGTGCTCTCCTCGCCGGCCGCCCAGTCGCTCCCGGCCGATGACTTCTCCCGCAACGTCATTCTCGGCGAAGCGAATGCGATCGCGCGCGGCGCGCAGGCCGCTGCGTTCAATCCGCAGTCGATGACGCTGGTCGAGCCTTTCCGGGACGCGACGGCGCGCTATTCCGCAGCAGGTGCGCTGCTCGCCGCGATCCTCGCCTTCGCGGGCGGCGCCTTTGCCTTTTCGCGCGTCGGCCCCTCCTTCACGGCCCGCAACCGCGTGGAGCGGGTGGTCATGTGGACGCTGCTGCTGGCCTCCCTCATCGCGATCATCACCACGGCCGGGATCGTCGCCTCGCTGATCTTCGAATCGATGCGCTTCTTCTCGATGGTCAATCCGCTGGATTTCCTCTTCGGTCTCAAATGGAGCCCGCAGTCGGCAGCGATGGGCTACGGGAATGACGACGCCTTCGGCGCGGTCCCGCTGTTCTGGGGCACGATCTTCATCGGCGCGATCATCGCCATGATCGTCGCCATCCCGCTCGGGCTCATGAGCGCCATCTATCTCACGCAATATGCCCGGCCCGAGGTGCGCAAGTGGATGAAGCCGATGCTGGAAGTGCTCGCCGGCGTCCCCACGGTCGTCTACGGCTATTTCGCGGCACTCACCGTCGCACCGGCGCTGCGCAACCTCGCCGCCACCATCGGCATCCCCGGCGCATCATCGGAAAGCGCGCTGGCGGCCGGTCTCGTCATGGGCGTCATGATCATCCCCTTCGTCTCCTCGATGGCGGATGACAGCATTGCCGCCGTCCCCCAATCGATGCGGGATGGCAGTCTTGCCATGGGCGCGACGACCAGCGAGACGATCCGCAAGGTGCTCATTCCCGCAGCCCTGCCCGGTGTCGTCGGCGGCGTGTTGCTGGCCGTGAGCCGCGCCATCGGCGAGACGATGATCGTGGTGATGGCAGCAGGCCTTGCCGCCAATCTCACGCTCAATCCGTTCGCCAGCGTGACCACGGTGACGACGCAGATGGTCCAGCTCCTCACGGGCGACCAGGAATTCGACAGTGCCAAGACGCTGGCGGCATTCGCGCTCGGCCTCGTGCTGTTCATCGTCACGCTGCTGCTCAACATCGTCGCGCTGCGCGTCGTGAAGAAGTATCGGGAGGCTTACGAGTGACCGCCGCGACTCTTTCCACCCCGCGCGCGCCGACGGACTGGCGCGGCAACGAGATGCGCCGCCGCATCGCGCGCCGTTATGCCGCCGAGCGACGCTTCAAGCTGCTGGGGCTGTTCTCCGTGCTGCTGTCCGCGGGCTTCCTCGTGTTCCTGCTCGTCACGATGATGGCCAATGGCGTGAAGGGCTTCACGCGCGCGGAGATCGCCCTCACCGTCGACTTTCCGCGCTCGCCGATCCTGCTCGATCCTGCGGCGCTGAAGACCAATCCGGCTCAGGTGCTTGCCAATGCCAACCTGCCGTCGGTCGTCGATCAGGCAGCACAGACAGCGTTCGGAGAGGGGGGCGAACGGTTCGTTTCCTCGGGTGCCGTGGTGGCGGTGCGCGACGCGATCCTCGCGGATCCCGCGATCCTCGATCGCAAGGTCGTCATCTCCGTTCCCGCCTCGGAAGGCATCGACCTTGCCGTGAAGGGCAAGGGCAGCGCGGCCGACGAAGCCATCGCGGACCGGCTGGATGAAGCCGGACTGATCTCCACCGCGCTCAATTATCGCTTCCTGCTGGGCAGCGACGGCACGGACCCCACCACCGTGGGCATCTGGGGCGCGTTGAAGGGATCGCTGCTCACCATGGGCATCACGCTCCTGCTGAGCTTCCCCATCGGCGTCTTCGCGGCGCTCTATCTGGAAGAATATGCGCCGCGCAATCGCTGGACCGACCTGATCGAAGTGTCGATCAACAATCTCGCGGCCGTGCCTTCGATCATCTTCGGTTTGCTGGGCTTGTCCATCTTCCTCAACACCATGCATCTGCCGCGCTCCGCGCCGCTGGTCGGCGGCATGACGCTCGCGCTGATGACCATGCCGATCATCGTCATTGCCGGGCGCAACGCGATCAAGGCCGTCCCGCCTTCCATCCGCGATGCCGCGCTGGGCATCGGCGCATCGCCGGTGCAGGTGGTGTTCCACCATGTGCTGCCGCTGGCGCTGCCGGGCATCCTCACCGGCACGATCATCGGCATGGCCCGGGCGCTTGGCGAGACCGCACCGCTGCTGATGATCGGCATGCGCGCCTTCGTCGCGTCTCCGCCCGGCGGCTTCACCGATCCGGCGACCGTGCTGCCTGTCCAGATCTTCCTCTGGTCGGACGAGGTCGGCCGGGGCTTTATCGAAAAGACATCGGCGGCCATCATCGTGCTGCTGGTCTTCCTGCTGACGATGAACAGCATCGCCATCTACCTGCGCAACAAGTTCGAGAAGAAATGGTGACCCACACCCATGGCTGACTCCGAGACCACCACCCCCACCAAGATGTCGGCGCGGAACGTCAATGTCTTCTATGGCGAGAAGCAGGCGATCCAGGACGTCTCGATCGACGTCGATCTTGACAATGTGACGGCCTTCATCGGCCCGTCCGGCTGCGGCAAGTCGACATTCCTGCGGACGCTCAACCGCATGAACGACACGGTGCCAAGCGCACGCGTGACCGGCACGATCACGCTGGACGGCGATGATATCTACGCATCCGGCATGGACGTGGTGCAGCTGCGCGCCCGCGTGGGCATGGTGTTCCAGAAGCCGAACCCGTTCCCGAAATCCATCTACGAGAACATCGCTTATGGCCCCCGCATCCACGGCCTGGCGTCCGGCAAGGCCGAGCTCGACCAGATCGTGGAGAAATCCCTGCGACGGGCGGGGCTGTGGGAAGAGGTGAAGGACCGGCTGCACGACAGCGGCACTGCCCTTTCCGGCGGCCAGCAGCAGCGCCTGTGCATCGGCCGCGCCATCGCGGTGGAGCCGGAAGTCATCCTGATGGACGAGCCCTGCTCGGCCCTCGACCCGATCGCCACCGCCAAGATCGAGGAACTCATCCTCGACCTGCGCGGGAACTACGCCATCGTGATCGTCACGCACAACATGCAGCAGGCCGCGCGCGTCTCGCAGCGGACCGCCTTCTTTCATCTCGGCCGCCTTGTCGAACAGGGGCCGACTACCGAGATATTCACCAATCCGCGCGAAGAACGCACGAAGGACTACATCACCGGTCGCTATGGCTGATCCGGCACTTTTACGGACGGGAACGAAGTCATGACGGAACATACAGTCAAGGCCTTCGACGACGACATCAATGCCCTGCGCGCACTGATCGCGGAAATGGGTGGTCTGACCGAAGACGCGATCGACAATGCGATGCGGGCGCTGACGACCCGCGACATCGCACTGGCCAAGAGCGTGGTGGCCGGCGATGCGCGCATCGACGAGCTGGACGCGCAGATCGAAAGGCTGGTCGTCCAGACCATCGCCTTGCGGGCGCCGCTGGCAGACGACCTGCGGGAAATCATCGCGGTGCTCAAGATCTCCGGCATCGTCGAGCGCATGGCGGATTATGCGAAGAACATCGCCAAGCGTGTCGAGACGGTCACGGCGTCGAGCCGCCTCGAACCGCTCTCCCTGCTGCCCTCCATGGCCCAGATCGCGCGCGAGATGGTCAAGTCGGCACTCGATGCCTTCGCCGCGCGCGACGCCAATCTCGCCCTGGCGGTGATCGACCGCGACCGGGCGGTGGACGATTTCTACAACTCCATCTTCCGCACCATGGTCACCTTCATGATGGAAAATCAGAAGATGATCTCGGAAAGCGCGCATGTGCTTTTCATCGCCAAGAATCTGGAGCGCATCGGCGACCATGCGACGAACATCGCCGAGATGGTGCATTATGTCGCGACCGGGGAAAAGCCGCCGGAGCGCGAAAAATCCGTCGTTATCGATCCTCTGACGGAGCGCTGAACCATGGCGCGGGCGAAAATGCTTCTGGTCGAGGATGATGCCGCGCTGGCCGAACTCCTGACCTGGCATTTCCAGCGGGAGGACTTCGACGTCGCGCAGACGCCCGACGGCGAAGAAGCGCTGATCCTGGCTCAGGAACGGACACCGGACATCGTCCTGCTCGACTGGATGGTCGAGAATCTCTCGGGAATCGAGGTTTGCCGGAGATTGCGCCGCATGCCCGAGACGGCGAACGTGCCCATCATCATGCTGACCGCGCGCGGCGAAGAGGAGGACCGGGTTCGCGGCCTCGAAACCGGCGCCGACGATTATGTGACCAAGCCCTTCTCGCCCCGCGAGCTGATCGCGCGGGTCAATGCCGTGCTCCGCCGCGTGCGGCCAGCGCTGGCGGGCGAAGTCCTCACCTTCGGCGATCTCGAAATGGACACGGTCGCGCACAAGGTCCGGCGCGGCGGCGAACTCGTGCCGCTCGGCCCGACGGAGTTCCGGCTTCTGCGTCACCTGCTCGAGCATCCCGGCTGGGTCTTCTCCCGCGAGCGGCTGCTGGACAGCGTCTGGGGGCAGGACAGCGAGATCGAACTGCGCACCGTCGACGTCCACATCCGCCGCTTGCGCAAGGCGATCAACGCGAACGGACGGCCGGACATCATCCGGACCGTTCGATCCGCAGGCTATTCCCTGGACGCCGACGCCGTCTGACCAGCCCGTCAGGGCCGCGCCGGAGCGACTTCCCCCGGCGCGGGCTCAGAAGTCATATTGCGCGCGCAACCCGAAGACATCGGCATCATAGTCATCGCGACCGTCCGACAGGATTGGCGTGTCGCGGACATCGACATGCAGATAATTGGCCATGAACTTCACATGCTCGAGCGGCACCCAGATCAGTGAGAGGCCCGCTATCGCCTGCTCCCCGCCCCGCACCCCGGCGTCGTTCAGGTCGAGCCAGTCATAGCGAAGATTCACTTGCCAGGCGCCGGCGCCCCCCTTGTCGATCCCCTTCGTCGGCTTGATCGACGAGAAAGAGCCCGCCCGATATCCCCGCGCCTCGCCCCCGGCAAAGACATAGCCGATCTCGCCATAGATGCCGAAGAAGGTGGGGTCCGCCAGATTCGGGCGGTCGACATTCTGCCAGTAGCTTTCCGCCGCGACGTGGAAAGGCCCGCGCAATGCCGCGAACTCGATCCCGTAGCCGGTTTCCGCCGAGGCGCTGAAGGAGCCGGTATCGACGAACCGGGCGCTCGTCGTGCGCGCGCCGGGCCGCGCCCGGTAGCGCAGGCTGTCCGCCAGGTCGTTCAGCTCACGATGATGGAGGGAGCCGCCGAGGTGCAACTGAACCTTCCCCAATTTCGGCATGTAGACCCAGCGCGTATCCAACGAATAGCTGTTGTCCGCAACGCCGGAGCCCAGCGTCTCCAGATCATCCGAATAGATGCCCGCGCTCAGGACGACGTCGCTGTCCTTGTAAGCAGCGGAAAGGCCCAGTCGGCGCTCGAAGCCGAACGCCTGGATGAAGCCGGACCGTTCGAGAAAGCTCGTCTGAAGGTCGCTCGTCAGGTCTTCGAGCGTGGTCATTCGGTCGTGGCCGAGCGTGACGGTCCAGGAACCTTTCTTGTAGGTCAGCCAGAGATCGGTGAACAACGGGTCACCGCTCGCGAAGTCCATCTCGAAACGATAGCCGAGGCCACCGCCGAAATTGCCCTCGACGCCAAGAAATGCCCGGCGCACATCGGTGGACCAGCCAAGCGTAGGCTCCGTCATGCCAGCCGGACGGGACACGATATTGCCATCGAACTGCAGGCGACCGCGCGGCTTGAGCGTGAAGCCCGAAGCCGGCGCCGGCGCGGGTGGAGAGGCGGCCGGCACGGCGAGGGCCGGGGGCTGTGCGCTGCCCGAGGCGCTCGCGACGCGCTCCGGCGCCGGCTGCGATGTCGTCAGGGAAGCGGAGAGCGGCGCGGACGGGGGCGTGGAGCCGGTCTTGCTCCCCTCGGCGGCCATCAGGTCCAGCCTCTCTTCCAGAGCGGCGACCTGCGCGCGCAGCCGGGCAATCTCGTCCCGCATGGCGGCCACAGCCGCATCGTCCTGCGCCATGGCTGGCGTGGCCGGGACGGAAAGCATGCTTGCGGCAAGGAGCACAGCCATCTGGGGTCGCACGTATCCGGGTATCCTGCTTCGGCGTAACGAGGTTCGCGGCGGCTATGACAGTTTTGTTACAGATTTACGACGTCAGGAAGTCATTGGGGAGAAAGTCGGGAAGAGAGGCAGAAGGAAGCGACACGGGCCCCTCCCGCGCCAAAGCGGCCCTAATCTTCCACCAGCTTCACGAGCCGACGCTCGACCGGGGCCAGCACGCCCGCAAGATCATGCCCGCGACGCAACACCGCGCCCGCCTCCCCGATGAGCGCCCACATGCCCTGGCGATGGCGCAGGGCCGGCCGCTTCTCGATGCGGAACTCGGGCCGTTCCGCAGTCCGCCTGAAGGCCGAGAAAATCGCCACGTCGCGCGTCAGGTCTATGGCATAATCCCGCCAATGGCCCGCCGAGACCATACGGCCATAGAGATCCATGATGCGGGACAATTCTATGCGATCAAAACCGGTCTGGGCCGGTCCGCCCGCCTGCTTGCGCGGAAACGGTGTGATGTTGCTCATCAAGCCGACGTACGCGACTGGCTTTCGGGCACTTCACGGGCGGCATCGCGTTCGGCCAGCAATTCGGCCAGCCGTTGCCGCAGCCCTTCCACCTCGCATTGAAGCGCTTCCAGCTTCTGCGTGGCGGGATCGAACATCTCGCTGCAGGGCGTGCCATAAGGCACGAAGGATTTCTGATACTCCTTCGCGTCGACCAGCGTGGCCCGCGCGGGAATGCCGATCATGACCGCACCGGGCGGCACATCCTTCGTCACCACCGCATTGGCGCCGACGCGCGCCCGCTTGCCGACGGTGATCGGCCCCAGCACCTGCGAGCCCGAGCCCAGAATGGCGCCGTCCTCGATCGTGGGATGCCGCTTGCCGGCCACGCCGTTGGAAGGGTCCGTCCCACCGAGCGTGACGCATTGATAGATCGTCACGTCATTGCCGATGACCGCCGTCTCGCCGATCACTGTGAAGCCGTGGTCGATGAAGAAGTGGCGGCCGATCTTGGCGCCCGGGTGGATGTCGATCGCGGTGAGGAAACGCGAGAAATGATTGACGAGGCGAGCCAGGAAGAAAAGGCGCCAGCGAAACAGCCGATGAGCGATCCGATGGAAGCCCAGCGCCCAGACGCCCGGGTAGATCAGTACTTCCATGCGGGACCGCGGCGCAGGATCGCGCGCCTTCACGGAATCGAGATAGGACAGCAGTCCCATGGCAAGCGCCCCTGTAGATGACAAGAACCACTATCTAGTCCCCGCGGGAGCGAATTTCCAGCCCGCGCCCCGGATTGACACTCACGACAAGTGCCCGTAATTCTCCATGAAATTGATTGAGAAAAGGAATGCATGTGCCCGATGCCTGGCTGGAATTCCTGCAGTTGTTATTGCCCTTCATTCTCGTGGGATTCGGCGCGCAGATCATCGATGGCGCACTGGGCATGGCCTATGGGGTGATCTCGAGCAGCCTGCTTCTCGCGCTTGGCGTTCCTCCCCGGGCCGCGTCGGCAAGCGTACATGCCGCCGAGACCTGCACGACGGCGGTCTCGGCCATCAGCCATGTGATACACCGGAATGTGGACTGGAAGCTCTTCTGGAAGCTTCTTGTGCCCGGCGTGCTGGGCGGCGTCGCGGGCGCTTCCTTCCTCTCCAACATCGATGGCGAGCTGATCCGCCCCTATGTGCTCGCCTATCTCGCCTTCATCGGCCTGTGGCTGCTCTGGCGCGGCCTGCGCTACCCGCCCCAGCGGTTCGACGACGCACGTTTTGTGACGCCGCTCGGTCTGGTTGGGGGCTTTCTGGACGCATCGGGTGGCGGTGGCTGGGGTCCTGTGGTCACGTCCAACCTGCTCATTCAGGGATCGAGCCCGCGCCACACGATCGGCACGGTCAACACGGTGGAATTCTTCCTCACGCTGTCGATCAGCTTCACGTTCCTGCTGCATCTGGGCTGGGAAACCTTCACGACCGCGACGATCGGCCTGCTGGTGGGCGGCGTGATCGCGGCACCGCTGGGCGCCTGGATCGCGCGCCACGTCCCCGCGCGGCCGCTCCTCATCATGGTCGGCGCCGTGCTCACGCTCACCACAGGCTATGGCATTCTTCGGTCGCTTGAATTGATCGGCTAAGTCACTTAATTCCTCTCCAAGCCATCGAGAGGAACGATCAATGTCGACCTACATGCCCACCCTGAAGCAGCTGCAATATCTTGTGGCGCTGAAGGAGCAGGGTCATTTCGGCCGTGCCGCCGATGCCTGCTTCGTGACGCAATCGACATTGTCCGCGGGCATCCGCGAACTGGAGACGCTGATCGGCGTCACGCTGGTGGAGCGCACGCGCCGCATCGTTCGCTTCACGGCGCTGGGCGACCGGATTGTGGAAAAAGCGCATCGCGTGCTTCGCGAAGCGGAAGAGCTGGCGGCGATCGCCCAGGCATCGGGCTCGCCGCTCGCGGGCGAACTGCGGATGAGCGTGATCCCGACCATCGCGCCTTTCCTGCTGCCGAGCCTGCTGCCCCGGCTGCGGGCGGAACGGCCGGCGCTCCAGCTCTATCTGCGCGAGGAAACCAGCCACGCAGCGCTCGATTCGCTGCGTCATGGCCATGCCGATTGCGTGCTGCTCGCGCTTCCCTTTCCGTGCGGCGATGTCGAGACCGAAATTCTGTTCGAGGACCCGCTCTATGTCGCCTTCCCCAAGGACGATCCCCGCGACCCGCCCGCCCAGGTCGCGCCGGACATGATCGACGGGACAAGGCTGCTGCTGCTCGAGGATGGGCACTGCCTCAAGGAGCATGCGCTCGCCGCCTGCAATCGCGCCGAGCTGCGCAGCGAAGCGACGATCACCGGGACATCGCTGCACACGCTCGTGCAGATGGTCGACAATGGGCTGGGCCTCACCCTTCTGCCCGAAATGGCCATCAGGGGCGGCATTCTCGCCAACACGGACATCGTCGCGCGGCCGATCCGGTCCCCCGAAGCTCACCGGGACATCGCGCTGATCTGGCGTCGCAATTCCCCCCGGGAGACGGATTTCCGCTTGATGGCCGGCATCCTGCGCAATGCCGCTCTCCAGCAGCGGGAGGCGCTGGCGGCCTGAGCGGCGGCGGGCGCCAGCGGCTCAGAAACGCCCGAACGCCCCTGCTCGAAAACAGCCGGAAACCGACCGGGGCTCACTGCGTTTCCCGACCATGGTCGCCCACATCCCTCTCGTCCTGTTCGTTCAGTTCGCCGCCTGGCTGTTGGGCAAGGTCGTGGGAATCCCCGATGCCGCCGCGCTGTGGCTTGGCTGCTTTGCCGCCTGCGCCGTCTGCATCGTCCGGGAAGTCACGCAGCGGGAATATCAGTGGATCGAAGCGTCCGATGAGGGGAAGCGGCGGAACATGCCGGTGCTGGTCGGCCTGAAAGTCTGGGAATGGAACCGGCACGCCCGCTACGAGACAGCCGTTGCCTGCACGGTGGCGTTCCTGGTCGCGCTGCTGGTGACGGCAGCGCACTGACGCACAGCTCAGTCCGGGCGCCAGGCTGCCGCACGCGCATCGTCGGCGTGATGCGCTTCCACCCACTCGCCCGTGCCATCCGCGCGGATGGCGCGCTTCCAGAAAGGCGCCGAGACTTTCAGCCAGTCGATGAGGAAGGCGCAGGATTCGAGCGCCGCCACGCGGTGGGACGAGGACGTGCCCACGAAGACGATCCGCGCACCCACTGGCAGGGTGCCGTGGCGATGGATCACCGTGATGCCAAGCAGCGGCCAGCGATCGGCTGCCTGCGCGACGACCGCCTCAAGCTGCCGCTGGGTCATGCCGGGATATTGCTCGAGATGCAGGGCCTCCAGCCCGCCATCGTCGCGCACGAGGCCCGTGAAGCTCGCCACTGCCCCGCCAGGCAGCGCCTCAAGCTGGCTCAGCTCCACGGCCGGCTCGAAGTCCTCGGTCGTGACGCGCACCTGGAGTCGCGGCGTCATGTCAGCCCCCGGTGACCGGCGGGAAGATGGCGAGCTCCTGCGCCTCGCCGATCGGCGTATCGAGCGGAACGAAGCGCTGATCCAGTGCCGCGCGCAGGCGGCCCCGCTCGGCGAAGGCAGCGGCATGCCCAGCACTCTCCGCCGCCAGCCGGTCCAGCAGCGCAGCGACCGTGACGTCCGGCGCGGGCGGCGCGATTTCCTGCTCGTCGAGCCCGATCCGCTCGCGCACCCAGGCGAAATAGAGGATCCTGAGCGCCGCCATGGCTCAGGCGTTCATGTGCTTGAGGCCGGCTCGCAGATAGTCCCACCCGGTCACGAGCGTGAGCAGCGCCGCTGCCCAGAGCGTGAGCAGGCCGGTCGTCTTCACGAACGCGAATTCCGGCAGCCCCCCGGCCAGGATGAGCGCGCCGAGCGACACGAGCTGGAATGTCGTCTTCCACTTGGCGAGCCGGGAAACCGGCACGGAAATGCGCAGGCCCGCCAGAAACTCGCGCAGGCCCGAGACGGCAATCTCGCGCAGCAGGATGACCAGGGCGGCCACGATGTGCACGCCCTGTATGTCCCGCGCCGCGCAGAGGATGAGGATCACCGCGCCGATCATGATCTTGTCCGCGATCGGATCCAGGAACACGCCGAGGCGCGAGACAGTGCCCTGCGCACGCGCCAGATAGCCGTCGAAATAGTCCGTGATGCCCATGAGGCAATATAGCGCGAACGCCGCCAGATAGCCCAGGCGCCAGGCATGACCTGAGTCGGCCGGCCACAGCAGCGCCACAAGCAGCGGCACCGCAAGGATGCGGGACAGGGTCAGGAGGTTCGGCAACAACATCACGGCCCCGCTGGCCTGCCACAGCCGGCGCGGGCAGACAAGGGGCTCGCCATCGCAGCGCAATGTCCGTCTTTTCACTGTCCCATTTCGTCGCTAGAAGCCCCGGGACGGCACGCACACCGCCAGGCCACAAGAGTTTTCGCACCCATGCAGGCATCCCTGCGGCTGCTCGCCCACCGGAAATTCCTTCCCCTTTTCGTCACTCAGTTTCTCGGGGCCTTCAACGACAATCTGTTCAAGACGGCGATGATTCTCTTCGCCACGTACGAAGTCTTTGGCGACCCGCAGCAGGAATCGAACTTCAACGCGCTCGCGACCGGGCTGTTCATCCTGCCCTTCTTCCTGCTCTCCGCCCTTTCCGGCCAGCTTGCCGACAATATGGACAAGGCCCGGATCATCCGCATGGTGAAGCTGGCGGAAATCTTCATCATGCTGGTGGGCGCGACGGGCCTGCTGGTCTCGGGCGCCTATCCCATGGTCGGCGTGGCGCTCATGCTCGGCGCGGTGTTCGCCATGGGCATCCACTCCACCTTCTTCGGCCCGATCAAATATGCCGTGCTGCCCCAGCATCTCGAGCAGGAGCATGTGCTGGGAGGCACCGGGCTGGTGGAGGCCGGCACCTATGTCGCGATCCTCGCGGGCACCATCGTTGCCGGATGGATCAGCCCGGTGGCGGCGGCGGGCGTGGTGCTCGGCGTGGCGATCATCGGCTATCTCTCCGGGCGCATGGTGCCGCCCGCGCCAAGGCTCGGCCCGCCGGTCGTGCTGGACTTCAACCCGTTCCGCGCCTCCTGGCGCCTCATCTCCGCCACGATGCACATCCGCCGGCTGTTCCTCGCGATCATGTCGATCAGCTTCTTCTGGATGATCGCCACGGTGCTCATCATCATCTTCCCCCCGATGGTGAAGAATGATTTCACCGCCACCAAGGAAGTGGCGAGCATGTTCCTCGCGATCTTCTCCATCGGCGTCGCGGTGGGATCAGTCGCCATCAACCGGCTGCTGCAGGGCCATGTCTCGGCACGCTATGCGCCCATATCGGTCGTGATCATGGCGGCGTTCGTCTGGTTCTTCCAGTTCGCCTCGGCCGGCTGGATGCCGGCGCCGGACGGTGTTCTCTACTCCGTGCCGGACTTTCTGGCCGCGCCGCACAGCTGGCGCATCCTCCTCGCCCTGTTCGGCATCGCGGTGTTCGGCGGCATGTTCGTCGTGCCGCTCTACGCTTTCCTCACCACCACGGTGAGCAAGGACCAGACCGCGCGCACGGTCGCGGCCAACAATGTCGTCAATTCCGGGGCGATGGTGTTCGGCGCGCTGGTCATCATAGGTGCGACGGGCGCGGGCCTCTCGAGCCGCCATGCGCTGCTGATCGTCTGCGGCATGTGCTTCGTCTCCGCCTTCATGGCCATGCGCCTCCAGCGGGCCTGCGATCGCGAGGCCGGCAGCCTCCCCGCGCGGGGCAGACGCGCCGGCTGAAGACGTGCGACGGCCGCCCCGGCTGGCTTGGGCCCGTCGGCGAATGCGCAGCGGTCAGGCGATGAACGTGTAAGCCACCGTGAAAAACGCCGCGAAGCTCAGCACGAAGAGCTTCCAATCCTCATCATCAGACCGGGCTGGCGGCGCCGGCTGCGCCGTTTCCACGAGGGGCGCGAAGACATGCCGCGGCAGCGACTGCCGGAAGGGATGCCGCGCTTGCTCATGCGTCAGGACGAGAGGCCGTTTCATAAGAAAAAGGGTTACCAAAGCGTTAACAGCCCAGGAAGAGCCAAAGATGGTTAACGCGAGAACGCGCTGTTTTGGGACATGCGCCTCGCCGGATTCCGCCGCTCTTTCAGCCATGGACTGGCCCGCCCCTGCACTGTTCCGCAACCGCTCGCCGCAAAAAGCGGCGCATCAAGTCTCCGGCGCTTTCAATGGTTACTTTTCGTTAACTATGTTGTGAGCAACGTCCTGGCTACTTCTGCGTTGAAAGACACGCAAGGCTGTCCGGAGATCTTAACCATGTCCCGCCAAGCAAAATGGGCCCTGCCATTGCTTGTTTCGTTGCTGGCTTCGTGCGGTGGTGGTGGAGGCGGTGGCGTCAGCTCGACGCCCGCGCCCCCTCCGGCACCCACGCCGACGCCCAGCCCGACTCCTTCGCCAAGCCCGACGCCGTCTCCTACGCCCAGCCCAACGCCGTCCCCTACGCCGACGCCGACGCCGACTCCGACGCCTACCCCAACACCGACACCTACCCCGACTCCCTCACCAACGCCGACTCCCACACCCACGCCCCCGCCCACACCCGGGGTCAATCATGATCTGATCGGGCCGCTGCAAAGCGAATCCTTCACGAACGACGGGGCCAATGCCTCGGCGCGGTTCTTCGGGGATGGACGGCCGGTGGAGAATGGCCAGGCCGCTTCCGGCGCGCTTACCATTGCCTATGATGCCGGGAGCCGGAGCTACACGATTAGCACGGCCGGCCGGAGCGCAACCTTCGCGCCAGCCGACCTGGTCGAATCCGGCTCGCCTGATTTCATCAGCTTCGAGAAGCTCGGCACGACGAGCGAAGCGCTGACCCTGACGCGGCCCGGCACGTCCGGCGCGCTGACCTATCGCTATGTCGGCGGCGGCGCCTGGGAACGCGCGACCGTTTCCGGCGATCAGCTGGACTTCTCATACGATCCCTTCACCTACGGCATCGAGACGCCCGACACGTCGCTCGCCCGGACGGGCACGGGCGTCTATGCCGTGAGCCTTGTCGGGGCCCGCGCCATGGAAGCGCCCTACGCCATGGCCGGCAGCGGCACGCTGCAGGTCGACTTTCTGAGCGGATCGCTGGCCAGCAGCGGCGTGTTGACCAGCATCGACGTCGGCACCGGGCTGATAAAGGGGATCGGCGTCTATTTCGGCGAGGCCAGCCTCTCCAGCACGGCGAACAATTTCTCCGGCGATTTCTTCATGGACGACGGCACCCGCTTCACGGGCGGATGGGCCGGACGTTTCTACGGCCCCGAGGCGGAGGAAGTCGGCGCGGCCTGGCATCTCACCAGCGCCGATGGACAAGTCGCGGCAGGCTATATGCTGGGGCGGCAGGACGGCACGATCGAGCCGGTCAACTGGACACTGACGCCTCTCGTCTTCGACCAAGGCTTTGCGCACCGCTTCAGCGAGCTGAGCTTCACCGATCTGGGCGGGGGCCGTAGCGCCGATAACGCCGAACTCCTGCGCTCCGATGCCTATCTAGGCTATGACGCCGATACGGCCACCTATCGCTACCTCGACACGGCACGCGGGATCGACATGGATTTCAGCCCCGCGCAGCTGGTCGCGGCCGAGACGGATGCACGGCTCGCGGTCTACAGCTTCACCGGCAGCGACGGCCTGACCTACCGGCTGACGCTCAACCAGCCGGGCGCGGGCAATCCGGCCATCCAGCTCAGCTATGCGAGCTTCGGCCGCTGGGAACGCGCGCAGGCATCGGCAAGCGACCGGATCGACCGCTGGTTCACCTGGGGCATCCGCACCAACGGCTTCCAGATCCCGAGCGGGACCGGCGAATTCGCCGGCATCATCCAGGGTACGGCCGCGCGTTTCCGGGGCGGCCCGGTCTATGCGCTCAGTGGCACGAGCAACTTCAGCATGGACTTCGCCGGGGGCACCTTCACCGGCTCGCTCAATCCGATCGGCACGAGCCTGAGCGACGGCGCGACCCGCGATTTCGGCACCTTCGCTTTCGCCCGCGGCGCGATCGACCTCGACGCGGGGCTCACCGCGGACATCGTGAACAACAACAATGCCTATCTCGGCTTCTTCGAAGGCGCGCTTTACGGACCGCGCGCGACCGAGGTCGCCGGCAGCTTCGGCATGCAGACGGAAAATACCGACAGTGGCGGCGCGGGCAGCTCCAATGCCGCTTATCTCAGCGGCGTGATCGTCGGGACGCGGACGGGGAATTGACCGGGATCGGGATTCGGGGCCAGCGATCATGAGGCGCCGCGTCGCTGCGGGGCTGGGCATGATGAGTGCCGTCATCGCGCTTGCCAGCGCCGCCGGCCCCGCCCACGCTCAGGCAGAGAGCGAAGCTGCCCCGGATCGCGCCGGGGCCAGCACGCCGGCGCCGACACCGCGCGTAACGCAGGACGGCGCGGCGCTCAGCGGACTGAGCGCGGCGCAGCTTTTCGACATCGCCGATCAGGCACGTGTTGCCGGCCGCCTTGCTGATGCCGAAGCTATCTATGCCGCGCTTGCGCGGGACCCGGATGGCGAAGTGCGGGCCGAGGCGCGTTTTCGGCTGGGCATGATGCAGGCCGATCAGGGCCGTCATGCCGACGCAGCCCTCACATTCCGCGCCCTGCTGGACGAGCGCCCCAAGGCCGCCCGTGTCCGGCTGGAGCTTGCCCGCGTGCTTGCCGCGATGGGCGAGGAAGGCCGGGCGCGCCAGCAGCTTCGCCAGGCGCAGGCCAGCGGCCTGCCGCCGGACGTGGCGCAGGTTGTAGACCGCTTCGCGACCGCCCTGCGCTCGAACCGGCGCTTCGGCGGCAATTTCGAGCTGGCCATGGCGCCGGACAGCAACGTCAACCGGGCTACCGATGCCCGAGAGCTGGACACCGTGATCGCGCCCCTCAACCTTTCCGACGACGCGCGCCAGCAGTCCGGCATAGGCCTGCACCTGACTGGCCAGGTCTTCGCGCGCCTTGGCCTGACCCCGCGCCTGACGCTGGTGCCGCGCCTCTCCGGCGACGGGACCTTCTATGGCAAGAGCCAGTTCAACGATCTTTCCGGCAGCGCCCTGCTCGGCTTCGAATGGCAGGCGGGCGGCACGCGCCTCATGCCCTCCTTCGGCGCCACGTGGCGCACTTATGGTGGCAGGGCCTATGCGCGCACCGCCACGGCGGACCTGCGCTGGACCCAGCGCGTCGGCCGCCGCGCACAGAGCGAGGTCGGCTTCTCCTATGGCCGGACGCATTATCTGTTCAACGAGATGCAGGATGGCGACCTGTTCAACCTGAGCGCGGGGATCGAGCGCGCGCTCTCTCCCCGCACCGGCATCGGCGTGACGCTGAGCGGCACCCGCCAGACCGCCCGCGACCCCGGCTTCTCGACCGCAGCGGGCGGCGTGACGCTGCTCGGCTGGCGCGACATGGGCCGCATGACGGTCTTCGGCCATGTCACGGCCCGGCGCCTCGAATCCGATGCGCGGCTCTTCCCCTTCACGGACCGGCGCAAGGAATGGTTCCTGCGCGGCGCGGCCGGCGCGACGTTCCGCCAGATTGAGGTGGCGGGCTTCTCGCCGGTGGTGCGACTCGCCTACGAGCGCAACATCTCGACCGTCGGCATCTACGATTATCGCCGCACCACCATCGACCTCGGCATTACGCGCGCCTTCTGAGGGCGGGGAGGCAATCCCCCCGTCCAAAAGAGCGCCCTCACAGGGTCATCGCGAAGCCCTGACCTGCCGCCAGATGGGGCTGAAAACCGAGCGAGCGATAGAAATCCTGTGCCCGGCCATTCTCCGCACGCGCGCCCACGGTGAGGAATGCGCAGCCGGCCTCCCGCGCCGCGGCCTGCGCGCCGGCCACCAGCAGCCGGCCCAGACCAAGGCCGCGCGATCCTTCCAGCACGAAGAGATGGTGAAGATCGAGCCCGCGCAAGGTGAGCTGCGCACGATAGCGCGGCACCAGCAGCGCATAGCCCACGACATAGCCGAAACGCTCGACAACGAGACCGTGCAGCCAGCGGGCCTCGCCAAACAGATCGACCTCCAGCCGGGCCGCATCGATCGCCGGATCATCGCCATGATGGCGCGCCAGCCGGACGATCATGTCTGCCACCACGGCCAGATCATGCCGGTCCATGGGCCGCACGCGGCCCCGCCCTTCTCGTATATCGTCGGATTGCAACACAGTAGCCTCCTCGCAAGGTCCGCCACTGGTTCTTGTGCTGCGATGCCGCTCCAGCGGCGGCACCAGTTTCACTCACATGATCGAACGGGCCGCGTCTATGTGTGACGAAGCCAATAAACGCTGGATGGGGCAGCACGAACGATCATGGAATCGCCCTTGCGCCTGCCGTCAGCGCGAGTCAAGCGGCCGCGCTGCGTGGGCCCCGAGGGAATCGCCCGCCTGCTCTCCCCTTCGCAGCGCGGGGGCGTGACGCGGCGCCGGAAAGCGTGTAACGGCGCGCGCATGTCGCCGCGCCTTTTCGCTTCCATCCATGATGTGACACCGCATTTCGAAAGCGAGGTCGATGCGTTGTTCGACCGGCTGAGCGGCCTGCTGGGCGGCCCTCGCCTCGCCATGCTGGTGGTGCCGGATTTCGAGGACAAGGCGCCGCTCGCGGGCAATGCCGCTTTCGCCGGCAAGCTGCGTGGCTGGGCCGACGCCGGGGTCGAGATGTTCCTGCATGGCTGGTGCCATCGCGACGATGCGCGCGTGAAGGGCTTCATGCAGAAGCACATGACCGCCGGCGCGGGCGAATTCGCCCAGCTTTCCCGCACGGAAGCGCTGCGCCGGCTGGAGCGCGGCCGCGCGGTCGTCGAGGATGCGCTGGGGCGGCCGCTCACCGGCTTCGTGGCGCCGGCATGGCTTTATTCGCCCGGCAGCCTCGATGCGCTGCGCGACGGCGGCTTTCCGCTTGCCGAGGATCATCTCAAGGTGTGGGAGCCGACGACCGGACGCGTGGTCGCGAAGGGGCCGGTCATCACATGGGCCAGCCGCACCCGAGGCCGTGTCGCCAGTTCGCTGATGGTGGCCGCGGCGGCCCGCGCGGCGCCCTGGGCGCTGCAGAACGCGCGCATCGCGGTCCATCCGCCGGACACGACCGTTCCGGCCCTGCTCGACAGCATCGATGCCACTTACGCCAAGTTCGTGCGCACGCACCGGCCGTCACGCTACGCGGACCTCCACGGCGGATGACGCAATCCCGGCCGCTGCGCGTGCTGAGCGCGCTGCACAGTCTGGAACCGGGCGGCGTGGAGCGGGACGTGCTGCGCTTCACCAAAGGCTGGCGGGACGCGGGAGTCGACGCGCGCATCGCGCTCGGTCGCCGCGAGGGCCGGCTGGAGGAAGAAGCGCCGGACGTTCCCTATATCATCCCGAAGAAGGGCCGGCTGGCGCGCATCGAGACCGAGAGCTTGTGGATGATGCTGCGCCTGCCCGCCATCATCCGGCAGGAGCGGCCGGACGTGCTGTTCTTCGCCAGCAACGGATTGATGGCCGTCGCCGCGGTAACGAAGCTGCGTCTCGGCCGGGACTGCCCGCCCATCGTGCTGCGCACCAGCAACAGCCTGCGCCCGCCCCACTGGAGCGGGCTGCATCACCGGCTCCACCGCGCGCTGCTGCGCCTGCATGGCCGCATCTACGCTGCCATCGTGGCAATGGCGCCGCCGCTGCGGGACGAGATCATCGAGGAAATGGGCGTCTCGCCGCAGGCCGTGACCGTCATCAACAATGGCGCGCTCGCTCGTGCCACGGCAGAGCGGCTTGCCACCTTGCGCGACGCCACGCCCCGCGACCATGCCGGCCGGCATTTCCTCGCAGTCGGTCGCCTTTCCCCCCAGAAGAACTTCGCGCTGCTGCTGGAGGCCTTCGCCCGGATCGCCCGGCCCGAAGACCGACTGACCATCGTGGGCGAGGGACCGCTGCGCGAGCCCCTGACACGGCAGGCGCAGGATCTCGGCATTGCCGGGCAACTGGATCTGCCGGGGCATTGCCACCCCGTCGACCCGTGGTTCGCCCGTGCCGATGCCTTCATCCTTTCGTCCGATTTCGAGGGCCTTCCGGCCGTGCTGGTGGAAGCACTGGCGGCGGGCCTGCCGATCGTCGCCACCGATTGCGCGGTAACCATCCCTTCGATGATCGAAGGCGCGGGGCGGCTGGTGCCGGTCCGTGACGCTACGGCATTGGCGGCCGCGATGGACGCCATCGGGAACGATCCGGTCGATGTCCCGGCCATGCGCGCGCGCGCCGCGCGTTTCACCCTAGAAGCGACGATCGATCAGTGGATCGGCCTGTTCCGCAAGGTGGCGCGGAAATAGTCCTTTGAGGCGCCGAATATTATTGCTATCGGCCCGCCATGTATAAAGGCCATGTCTGAGTACCGATCTTGACGAGGCAGATTTCGGCGACTCTCGACAGCGCCGCTCCCAATGACCCACTACCGTTGCCGGTGCGCCAGCATTCCTGGTGGGTCTGGATCACGCCCGCGCTGTCCATCGCCATATTGGCGATCGTGGCCTGGCATTTCCGGACCTTCGATTTCCAGCAACTGATCGCGGTGGTGCCCAAGAGCCCCCTCTTCTGGGGCGTGTTCGTCATATATTACATGACGGGCATCGTCTTCGATTTCATCATCTTTCGCTGGCTATGGGGCATTCCTCTCGAGGGGATGGTCGCGCTGGCCCGCAAGAATGTGAGCAACCAGCTTCTCGTCGATTATCTGGGCGAGGCCTATTTCTACAGCTGGGCGCGCAAGAAGGTGAAGATGACCACTTCGCCCTTCGGCGCGGTGAAGGACGTGGCCATTCTCTCGGCCTTCGTCTCCAACATCGTGACGCTGGTGATGATGGCGATGGTCTATCCCTTCGCCCGGACATTCAACCTGGGGCTGACGAGCACCGCGCTCGCCGCTTCGGTCGGCGTCATCACGCTCATCTCCCTGATCGTTGCTCTGTTCAGCAAGCATATCTTCAGCCTGAGCAAGGGGCAGCTATGGGGCATTTCCGCGCTCCATGCGGTGCGGCTCATTGTCTCCAACGTGCTCATGGCGGTGCTCTGGAGCATCGCGCTGCCACAGGTGGCGCTCGGCTGGTGGCTGGTGCTGGCGACCGCCAAGATGCTGCTTGGGCGCCTGCCGCTCATCAGCAACAAGGATGTGATCTTCGCCGCCTTCGCGGTGCTCGTCGTCGGCAACGACAAGGAGATCCAGATCCTCATGGCGTTGATGGCGACGCTCATGCTGCTCACGCATCTTCTGGTCGGCGCCGCCCTTGCGATCGGCGATCTCGTCACGTTGCCCCCCAGGCGCGGCAAGGCAGACTGATGCGCGCGCTCCCGTCCACGGGCGCCGCCGGCACCGGCCTGCCCGACTGACGCCATGCGGATTGTCGATGTCGCAGCCTTCTACACGCCCTTCGGCGGTGGCGTAAAAACCTATATCGAGCGAAAGCTGCTCGCCGGCCCGGCGGCCGGGCACGAGATCATCGTCATTGCGCCGGGGCCTGGCTATCGCGTCGAGGACCGGGGGCCGGGCGCGCGGATCGTCTATCTCAAGGATCCGCAGTTTCCGCTCGACCGGCGCTATCATTATTTCCGGGATGTGGAGACGCTCCACGCCACGCTGGACCAGCTCGCGCCGGACATCGTGGAAGCATCCTCGCCTTGGCGCAGTGCGCGCTTCGTGGGCGAATGGCCCGGCAAGGCGCCACGGGCGCTCATCATGCACGCGGACCCCATGTCCGCTTATGCCTATCGCTGGTTCGACCCCATCGCTTCCCGCCCGGTCATCGACCGCGCCTTCGGCATGTTCTGGCGGCATCTCCAGCGCATGGACCAGCTCTTCGACGGCGCGATCACCACGGGCGAGGACCAGACCAACCGGCTGCTCGCGGGCGGCATGACGCGGGTCATCACCAATCCCATGGGCGTGCAGCCGGGCATCTTCTCCCCCGCTTATCGCGACGAGGGCCTGCGCGCCCGCCTGCTCGCCCGATGCGCGCTCGATCCGTCCGCGACCCTGCTGCTCGGGGCGGGGCGGCACGGGCCGGAAAAGCGCTGGCCGATGGTGATCGAAGCCGTCACGGCCGCCGGCGTTCACGCGCCGGTGGGCCTCATCATCGCCGGCGACGGGCGCGATCAGGCCCGCGTGGTGGCCGCTGCTGCGGAGAATCCGCACGTGCATCTCATCTCGCCGATCTCGGACCGGCACGAAGTCGCGCGACTCTTTGCGAGCTGCGACGCGCTGATCCACGGCTGCGAGGCGGAAGTCTTCTGCACGGTCGGCGGCGAAGCGCGCGCGGCCGGCCTGCCGCTCATCATGCCGGACCGGGGCGGTGCGGCGGACCATGCCCGTCTGGCGGACGGCTGGCTCTACGCGTCGGCAGATCCGCGATCAGCCGCAAAGGCCATTCTGGACTTCATCGCCGCCCCGCGCGAGGCGGTGCGTGCCCGCGCGCTGGAGCATGCCCGCAACGTGCGCACGATCGACGAGCATTTCGCGGACCTCTTCGCTTATTACGAAAAGCTGGTGGCCAATCCGGTGGTTGACCGCTCCCGCCCGCCCGTCGGCTGAGAGCGCGACGAGGCCGAAGGCCGGCATCGCGCCTGAGGCAAGCGACCCGTTACTTGTTGAGCGGGCCGAAGCTGAACAGGCCCTTGCGATACTGCATCGTCACGGTGATGCGCGTCGGGCCATTGCCGACCGCCGCCGCCGCGCTGCGGGCCTTGGGCTTGGACCAGCCGAGCTTGGGATCGCCGGGGAAGCCGATGCCATCGACGGACAGCCCGAACTTGCGATTGGCGTCGCGATCATGAAGCAGGCTGAGCGTGTAATTTCCCGCTGCAGGCGCGCGGATGCAGAGCACGACCGGGCCGGTCTGCGGCACAGGCATCTCGACCCGGCGGAAGGCCTTGCCCGCCATCACGAGGATATTGTCGTCCTGCAGGAAATCATCGTCATTGTTGGGATAGAGCTCGACCTTCACGCGGCCCTTGCGATCCTTGAGACCTGCCAGGGTGATGAGGAAGGAGGGACCACTCTCGTTCGGGCGGCAGCGTCCTTCTTCAATCCCCAGGTCCGGTGAGGACGGGATGTAATTGGCCGATCCGGCGGCAGCCGCGGCAGCCAGCAACAAACTCATCGACATCAACTGGTCATCTCCCGGTTGAGGAAAAGGATGGCGCCTGGGAAACAGCCTGTTGCCCCGTCAGCGCCGGATGGTGGGCTATGTAGCTGCTTTACCTAGCCCTCGCTAGGCCGCGATAGCCCGAAGCAGCTTCCATGCCATGGACTCCCTTAACGGGACGTGGCTGGCCAGCAGATCGCCCCGCAAGGCCGGCCTGCGTTGCGCTCCAGCTGCGGAAGGGCTGCGTCACGAAGCGAGGCAGCCCCGCCCCCGGGCGTCAGCGGGTGAGACCCAGTTCCGCGTCGGTCGCCGCGTGCCCCCATTTGTCGCGGGGCGGCATCGGGCGCGCGCGCCAGTCGAAATCCGGCGAGAAGCTGGAGATGCTGCGCCCCTCGGGAATGCGGCCATTCCCGCCGCCTTGCGTGTAGTCATAATAGAGCTTCAGCAGCTCTTCCTTCGAGCGATATTGCGCGGCCGGATGCGCCGTGCACGCCGCGCGCCAGCGCAGCACCCGGTCGAAGCGTGCCGGCACTTCATAATCCTCATAATAGTCCAGGAACCACAGGCGCTTGAACATCGGCGTGAACGCCACTTCCGCCCAGCCGAAGCGATCGTCGAACAGAAAGTCGCTGCCGGTCGCATAGCGTTTGAGGAACGCGTCCACCTTGCCGAACTCGGCATCGACGGCAGCGCGCATCTCCTCCCGCTTGCCGATGTCCCGGTTGAGGATCATCCGGTAGCCCGCGCCGGAGAAGGGGCCGGACAGTTCCGCCAGCATGCCTTCCACCGCGTGACAGAAGGGATCGGGATGCGCCACCGCCGGGTCGGGATAGCGCTGCTCCAGATAGCGCAGGATGACCATGCTTTCCTTGAGGCTCTCGCCATTCTCGACGTCGAGAAGCGGAAGCGCAGTCGTGCCCCCGGTCTTGGCAAGCAGCCAGTCCGGGCGCGGCTTGGAAATGTCGATCTCGACATCCTTCATGCGCAGGCCCTTGAGCTCAAGCATGATTTCCACCCGCTCGGAGAAGGGGCAGCCGGGGATATGATAGATCGTCAGTTCCTGTGGTTCGGCCATGCTTGCTCCTGTGTCCTCGTGTCCGCTGTCTTCAGGCTTCCCGGAGGCGAGAGGCGGCGCCCCCGCCTCCCCTTCCGTCAGTCCGCTTTCTCGGCGACGCGCGGCGGCATCTTCGTGGTCTGCGGCCCCTTGTTGAGAGCCTGTCCGCCAGCGCCGGCAGGACCGGTCTGCCGGACGAAGGGCTCGGGATCGCCTTCCCGCAGCTTGAGCCCGAACAGCGGGTTCATGCCGGGATGGCGGCCGAGGCCGTCAAACAGGTCGAAGCCCCGGTCCAGCCAGTCCCGCAGCGGATCATCCTCGGTGAGCGGCGGCGTGCGGGCAACGGACGCGGTCCAGAGGAACACCGCCAGCGCCGAATAGTCCGCGAAGTTCGGCTGGTCGCCGCCGAGCCACTTGGTTTCCGCGAGAATGCGGCGGAAGGGCTCGAGCGTCGGCGGCACGAGCGGCAGGCGCTCCTCGCGGCCGGCCTGCACGTCTTCCAGGCGCTGCCCGCCCAGGAACCACTGCTCGCGGCTCCAGCGCACATAATCGCGGTCCTGCGGCAGCGAGAGATCGTGATAATCGAGGATGTAGCAGCGGAACCACGGGCCCACCGCCGTGGACCACAGCCAGTTGTCCAGGAACTTCATGAGGTTCTTCTGGGCCGGCCCCTCGAACAGCATGGGGCGATCAGGATATTTCTCGTCGAGATATTCCGCGATCACCCAGCTGTCGAGCACCCACTCGCCGTCGTCCACGATGACCGGCACGCGCTCGGACCGGCCGCCGGTCCGCTCGAGAATGCCGGTGAAGCCGCCGGGCACGATGTCGATGTCGAAGCCCTTGTGCTTGAGCGCATATTTGGTGCGCCAGACATAGGGACTGATCGTACAGCCGGATTCGAGCTGCAGGTCATACAGAGTGATGGTGTTGTTCCTGGCCATCGGCAATCCTCTCCATCATTCAGCGCGCCCGAGCCGCGCGAACGGCGCTGCCGGACAAGGCGAACGTCAAATGGCTGGCCTTGTCCGGCGCGCGCCGGGACGCGCTTTCCTGTTTAGGCGACTTTCTCGTTCTGCCGCTTGAGCAGGTCCTCGCGCTTCGATTTCTCGAACATTTCCTTGATCGCCGGACGCGCATTGATCCGGTCGAGCCAGGCGCACAGGCCGGGCGTCTTTTCCTGGTTCACATAGTCGCCGAAGAAGCCGCCGGGACGCTGGAGGCCATTGGCGATGGCGAAATTGCAGATGTCCGCGAGGCTGTAACCGGTGTCGACCAGATAGTCCTGCTTCGAGAGCGTCTCTTCCAGCCGCGCCACCGAGACGCCGACCTTGCGGAATTCCTCGTCCAGCATCTCCTGCGGGAAGCCGTTGCGCGCGCGGCGCCATTTGAGCTGCTGCTCGGGGATCGGCACATTCTTGTTGATGTGCTCCTCGAACTCCTCGTCGCTCATCTTCTGCGCGATCGCCTTGATGCCGAAGGCCCAGCCGATGGTCGAGACGCACCAGCAGAAATATTCATCGACCCACTTGGTCCACACCCGCATCTCGGCGCGCTTGAAGGGATCGGCCGGGCGCAGCGAATTGCCCGCCTCGGGGAACACGTCCTCCAGATATTCGCAGATCACCGTCGATTCGGTGACGACCTTGCCTTCATGCCAGAGCGCCGGCACCTGACCGCGCGGATTGATCTTCTTGAACCAGTCCGAATGCTGCTCGAACTTGCTCGGATCCACGAAGACCTGCTCGAATTCGAGGCCCTTCTCGTAAAGCGTCGCGAGCGGCTTGAGCGAGTTCGCCCCGGGACCGAAGCTGTAGAGTTTCAACGTCATTCCTGTCTCCCAGATCTCTTGTCATCTCGTCATGAGCGAAACGGGCGCGGCGGTTAAGCCGCCACGCCCCTGTATTTCGTCAGGCGCCTTTCTTGTCGCCCTCGGCGAAGACGCGCGTGCGGTCCCGTCCCCAGGCCATCAGCGCCTCGACCCGCTGGCGGGCGCCTTCCGGATCGCTTTCCATCGGCGCGACCGAATCGATGATGGCCTGGAAATGCTTCTCCAGTCCTTCGCGCACTTCGGGATAGGGAATGATGTAGAGGGCATTGTCCTCGACGCCCTTCTTGATCGCTTCCGCCAGCTTCTCCGGCTCGAGCCCGTGCTGGTGAATCGAGTGCAGCGAGGCAATCGATTCCTCGTTCTCCACATAGCCGCTGGTGCCGTATTTCGCGGGACGCAGGCGCGAGGCTTCCGCGATGTTCGACTTGATGTTGGCCGGCGTGCAGACGGAGACGCCGATGCCGTATTTCTCCAGCCCCTGGCGATAGCCTTCCATCAGGTTGATGCTCGCCGCCTTGGCTGCCGAATAGGGTCCGGCGAGCGCGCTGCCCATGAAGCCGCCGAGTGACGAGACGGTGACGATGTGCCCCGGCCGGCCGCTCGCGATCATGCGCGGCACGAAGGTCACCATGCCGTTGATGACGCCGTTCAGGTTGACGCCGATGATCCAGTCGAAATCATCATAAGTGGTCTTCTCGATCGGCCCGAAGCTGTTCACGCCCGCGGTGTTCGAGAGAAGCGTCGGCGCCTGGCCGAACACGGCTTCCACTTCGTCCGCCGCCCGGGCATAGGCCTCGCGGTCCATGATATCGAGCACGATGCCATGCGCCGTGATCCCGAGCGCTTGCAGCTCGGCGACGGCCTTCTTAACCGCTTCGGCCCGCACGTCCGCCACCACGATCTTCGCGCCTGCCTGACCGAACACTTTGGCCTGGCCGAAGCCGGCGCCCGACGCGCCGCCCGTGATGAACGCGACCTGATCCTGGAAATCCTTCATTCCGACCCTCTCCTGATTTCTACGGCCGATGACGCGCCAGCCAACCGGCTGACCGGCCTGTCATGAGTGACCTCATGCCGAGTGCCGGCCAACGATGCCCGCGCCATCTGCTTAGCGCGGGTTTCCACTCATTTCCGGACAATGTCAACAAAGACCCGACGCCCCGTGCGATCGACCGAGAGCCGGAACAGTCGGCCATCGGGGAGCGGGGCCTCATAGACGAAACCGTCCGCCTCGGGCGCTTCCCAGTCGGACACCGTCATCTCCGCTCCATCGGGCCGCAACCATCGTCCGGGTTCGGGGAACAGCGCAAAAACCTCCGGATCGGCGGCGCGGGCGGCGGACAGCGCGGCCGTGAAATCTTCCAGCGCACGATCCCGCCCGGCCCAATCCACCCAGCTCAGCGCATTGTCCTGGGCATAAGCATTGTTGTTGCCGTGCTGCGTGCGGCCGAACTCGTCGCCTGCCGTGAGCATCACCGCGCCGGTGGACGCAAACAACGTGGCGAGCAGCGCGCGCAGGTCCGCCTGCCGGCGCGCATTCACCGATGGATCGTCGGTCGGGCCCTCGATGCCGTTGTTCCAGCTGAGATTGTCGTCATGGCCATCGCGATTTCCCTCGCCATTGGCCTCGTTGTGCTTCGCCGCATAAGCCACCGTGTCGGCGAGGGTGAAACCGTCATGCGCGGCGAGGAAATTCACGCTGCGGCTGGGCTTGCCGAATATGTCCGCCGAGCCGGCCATGCGGGTCGCCAGCGTGCCGATCGATCCGTCCCCGCGCCAGAAGCGGCGGACATCGTCGCGATAGCGATCATTCCATTCCAGCCAGCCATCGGGAAAATTGCCGAGCTGATAGCCGCCCGGCCCCACGTCCCAGGGCTCCGCGATCATCAGCCGGTCGCCGAGCCAGGGATCGGCAGCGATCTCGCCAAAGATCGGCGCCTGCGGGTTGAAGCCGGGCTCCCGCGCCAGCACCGTCGCGAGATCGAAGCGGAAGCCGTCCACGCCGGCCTGCCGCACGAAATGACGCAGGCTTGCGAGCTTGAGCGCGCGCACGTCCGGTGCGGCGGCGTTGAGCACATTGCCAGTGCCGGCGTCGTTGATGAGGCTCCCGTCCGGCGCCAGCGCATAATAGCAGCGCTCGCCAAGGCCGCGCATCGAGAGGGTCGCCCCCTGCCTGTCGCTCTCGCCGCTGTGATTGAACACGAGATCGAGGATCACGCCGATGCCCGCGCGGTGGAGCCGCGCCACGGTGGCGCGCAGCTCGGCCATGCCGCCCGGGCACAGCCGGGGATCGAGCGGCATGGGCACCACCGGATTATAGCCCCAGGCGTTGCGGAGCCCGAGCGGCGGAAGATGCCGCTCGTCGATCCACGCCACGATCGGCATCAGCTCGATGGCGGACACATGCAGTTTGCGCAGATGAGCGATGACCGCCGGATGCGCCAGCGCCGCCACAGTGCCGCGCTGGGCCTCCGGCACGTCAGGGTGCAACATGGTGAAGCCGCGCACGTTCAATTCGTAGATGAGGCCGCCCGGACGGAAATGCACCGGCGCCTTGCGCACGTCCGGCAGGGGCTTTTCGACGACTGCCTTTGGGACCAAAGCGGCCGTGTCGACGCCGCGCTCGCCAAGGCGCGGATCATGGACGAACGGGCGGTCGATGGCACGCGCCCAGGGATCGACAAGCAGCTTGGATGGATCGAAGCAGAAGCCCTGCGCGGGGTTCCACGGCCCCTCCGCGCGAAAGCCGTATCGCTGCCCGGCCCCGACGCCGCGCACCGCCGCGCGCCAGACATCGCCTTCCCGGGCCATGGGATATTGCCGCTCCTCGCCCTGCGCATCGAACAGGCACAGGGTCAGGCCAGTCGCGTCGGGCGCCCAGACGGCGAATTGCGTCCCGCCCCGCGTGAGCCGGGCGCCCCGCTCGTCGCTCATGTCACGACATCAGGCGCCGTCCGGCCGGTGTGGCGCTCGATCCCGGCAATGACATCGGCGGCGGCGATGAGGGCCGCGAGCATTGCCGGCGTCTCCTCGTCCAGCGCACCGTCGGCGGGCTCATAGCGCTCCAGATAGACGCGCAGCGTGGCGCCCTGCGTGCCCGTGCCAGACAGGCGGAACACGACGCGCGACCCGCCCTCGAACATGACCCGCAGGCCCTGGTTGGCACTGACGGAGCCATCGACCGGATCGACATAGGAGAAGCTGTCCGCCGCCGCGACGGTCAGCGCGCCGAACCGCGCGCCCGGAAGCGCCGGAAGGGCCGCGGTGAGCGCTGCCATCAGCGCGTCGGCCCTGTCCGTCTCGATCGCCTCATAATCGTGCCGCGCATAATAGTTCCGGCCGAAGCGGGCCCAGTGGTCCCGCGCCAGCGCATCGACCGGGATCTTGCGCACGGCCAGGATGTTGAGCCAGAGCAGCACGGCCCACAGACCATCCTTCTCGCGGACATGGTCGCTGCCGGTGCCCGCGCTTTCCTCGCCGCAGATGGTCGCCATGCCGGCATCGAGCAGATTGCCGAAGAATTTCCAGCCGGTCGGCGTCTCGTGGCAGGGAATGCCCAGCGCCTCCGCCACCCGGTCCGCCGCCGCGCTGGTCGGCATCGAGCGGGCAATCCCCTTGAGACCACCAGCATAGCCCTTCGCCAGATGCGCATTCGCGGCCAGCATCGCGAGCGAGTCCGATGGCGTGATGAAGCGGCCACGCCCGATGATGAGATTGCGGTCCCCGTCTCCATCCGACGCGGCGCCGAAGTCCGGTGCGGCATCGCTCATCATCAGATCATAAAGCGCGCGGGCATGGACGAGATTGGGATCCGGGTGATGATGGCCGAAATCCTCCAGCGGCACGCCATTGCGCACGGTGCCGGGCGCGAAGCCGAGCCGCCGCTCGAGGATCTCCGTCGCATAAGGGCCGGTGACGGCGCTCATCGCGTCGAAGGCCATCGTGAAGCCGCCCGCCACCATCGCGCGGATGGCCTCGAAATCGAACAGCGTCTCCATGAGCGCGGCATAGTCGGTCACGGGATCAACCACTTCGACCGTCATCCCGCCGACCATGACCGTGCCCGGCGCGTCGAGGTCGATATCCGGCGCCTCGATGGCGAGCCAGCGATCGATGACCTGCGTCCGCGCGAAGATGGCGTCCGTCACCTTCTCCGGCGCGGGGCCGCCATTGGCGACATTATACTTGATGCCGAAATCCTCGTCCGGCCCGCCGGGATTATGGCTGGCCGAGAGGACCAGCCCGCCAAGCGCGCCATATTTGCGGATGAGATGGCTGGCCGCGGGCGTGGAGAGAATGCCGCCCTGCCCCACCATGACCTTGCCGAAACCATTGGCGGCCGCCATGCGGATCGCCTGCTGGATGACAGTGCGGTTGTGGTAGCGCCCGTCGCCTCCGATGACGAGCAGCGCGCCTTCCTTGCCTTCCACCACGTCGAACACCGACTGGATGAAGTTCTCGGAATAATTGGGCTGCTGGAAGATCTTCACTTTCTTGCGCAGGCCGGAAGTGCCGGGCTTCTGCCCCTCGAAAGGCGTCGTCTCAACGGTCCGGATGGTCATGCATGCTCCTTCAGTCGCCGATACAGGGCGGCATAGGCCCGGCCGCTCTTGGCCCAGGAAAAATCTGTCAGCATCCCGCTCCGCTGGATCTGCACCCAGGTCTCCCGGTCGGCGAAGAGCCGCACGGTGCGGGTGATGGCGTCGGACAAACCCTCATAGCTCACGGGTGAAAACTGGATGCCGGTCGCCGCACCGGCGGCGAGCGCAGCGACATTGGCATCGACCACCGTGTCGCCCAGTCCGCCGGTGCGCGCCACAACCGGCACGCAGCCATAAGCAAGGCCATAAAGCTGCGTGAGGCCGCACGGCTCGAAGCGCGAAGGGATGAGAATGGCATCGCAGCCGCCCTGCATGAGATGGGCAAGCGGCTCGTCATAGCCGATGCGGATGCCGATCCGCCCGGGATGCCGTGCGGCGGCGGCGTGCAGGCCCGCTTCGATCGCGGAATCGCCCGTGCCGAGCAGGGCCAGCCGACCCCCGAGCCCCACCAGATGATCGAGCACTTCGAGCAGGACATCCATGCCCTTCTGCCAGGTCAGGCGGCTGATGACGGTGAACAGGGGCCCGTTGCCCGGCTCAAGACCGAAGGCGGCTTCCACCGCGCGCTTGTTGGCCGCGCGATCCTCCAGCGTCTCGGCCGAATAATGGGCCGGAAGGGCAGGATCGGTCCGCGCATTCCACTCCCGGGTGTCGATGCCGTTCACGATGCCGGAGAGACGATCCTGCCGGCCGTTGATGAGCCCCTCCAGCCCCATGCCGAACTCGGGCTTGCGGATCTCCTCGGCGTAACCCGGGCTGACCGTGGTGATGGCATCGGCCAGCATGAGCCCTGCCTTCAGCATGCCCACGCCGCCATGATATTCGACGCCGTCGATCGACCAGGCCGTGGGCGGCAGTTCGAGCCGGTGGAAGAAGTCCGCGCCGAAATAGCCCTGGAACGCCATATTGTGGATCGTCATGACGCTGGCCGGCCGGGTGGATGGATCCTGCGTGTAGACCAGATAGGCCGGCGCGAGGCCGGCTTGCCAGTCATGCGCATGCAGGACGTCGAAGGGCTTCACGCCCGCCTGCCCTGATGCAATGTCGGCCGCTGCCTTGGCCAGCGCCGCGAAGCGCAGGCCATTGTCGAGCCAGTCGCGCCCCATCGCATCGGAATAGGGCCCGCCATCCCGATCGAAATAGGCCGGCGCGTCGAGCACCAGCAGCGGGCGGTCCTCATGCCTGCATGCGAGAATGCGCGCCGGCGCGCCGAGCAGCGAGGCATAGCGATGAACGGTGCGCTTGCGCTCCAGCGCCCGCAGCACGGCGGGGTAGCCAGGGATGAACGCGGTCATCGCAACGTCGTGCGGCGCAACGGCGGCGGGCAGGGCGCCGACGACGTCCGCCAACCCGCCGGTCTTGACGAGCGGCCAGCATTCCGACGCCACGGAGAGGACCGAAAGCGGGCTCACCGGCAGCTTCCCGGTCGCGCATGCACGGTCAGCATGGCACTCATCGACATGGCTGGTTCACTTGCAACTGGATCAAAGACGTGCATCTCATGCTTCTGTTTTAAGCTGCGTAACTGGCCGTAGACCAGAGAGATCCGTTTGAGGAGCGTCGGGGCGGGACGCCGGCCGCAGGACGATCCGGCAACCGGCCCGCCAATGCCGCTAGTCCAATCTGTCGATCATCGATTTGGTGATGAGGCAGATCCCGCTGTCCGTGCGCCGGAAGCGCTGCGCGTCCGCGACGGGATCCTCCCCGACCACCAGCCCTTCGGGAATGCGCACGCCACTGTCGACAATGACACGCTTGAGCCGCGCGCCCCGGCCGATGTTGCAATAAGGCAGGATGACTCCTTCCTGCACATCGGAGAAGCTGCCCATCTTCACGCCGGTGAACAACAGGCTGCGCCAGGCGCTGGCGCCCGAGACAATGCAATCCTGCGAGATGAGCGAGGAAACGGCCATGCCGCGCCGCCCCTCCTCATCATGCACGAACTTGGCCGGAGCGGCGATGATCTGGTCCGTCCAGATCGGCCACTCGCGATCATACATGTTGAGCTTGGGCACCACGTCCGTGAGATCGATATTGGCTTCCCAATAGGCATCGAGCGTGCCGACATCGCGCCAATATTCCTCGATCTGCGCGCCCGCGCGGATGGCGCTGGACGAGAAGAGGTGCGCGACCGCCTTTCCGTGCTTCACGATATAGGGGATGATGTCCCCGCCGAAATCGCGCCTGCTTTCCGGATCGTCCGCGTCTCGGCGGAGCTGCTCGAACAGGAACTCGGTCGTGAACACATAAATGCCCATGGACGCCAGCGCGACGTCCGGCTTGCCCGGCATGGCCGGCGGGTCCTTGGGCTTCTCCAGGAAGCTGGTGATTTGCCCGTTCTCATCGACATGCATCACGCCGAAGGCCGTGGCCTGCATGCGGGGCACCTCAATGCATCCGACCGTGACGTCCGCGCCTTCCTGCACATGCTGCTGGAGCATGAGCTCATAATCCATCTTGTAGATGTGATCGCCCGCGAGGATGACGATATATTGCGGGGCGTGGCTCGCGATGATGTCGATGTTCTGGAACACCGCATCCGCCGTGCCTTCATACCAGTGAAACTCGTCGATGCGCTGCGAGGCGGGCAGGATGTCGAAGCTCTCGTTGCGCTCGGGACGCATGAAGTTCCAGGCGCGCTGCATGTGGCGGATGAGCGAATGCGCCTTGTACTGCGTTGCCACGCCGATGCGCCGGATGCCGCTGTTGAGCGCGTTGGACAGCGCGAAATCGATGATGCGCGACATGCCGCCGAAATAGACCGCGGGCTTGGCGCGATTGTCCGTCAATTCCATGAGGCGGCTGCCCCTGCCGCCGGCCAGTACATAAGCCATGGCGTCACGCGCCAGAGGTTGTCCCCATCTCTCCCGACTTGACACGCGTACCGTTCCTTTCCCTGCTGACGGCGTCCGATTCCGTCATCCCTCACCAAGCAGCATGATCGTTCCCAGCGGCGGCAGGGTCATGACGGCCCGGCCATGTTCGGCCGTCACCTTGCCCATGTTGCCGATACCCTTTCCGCCATAGATGGTTGCATCACTGTTAAGCATTTCGCGCCAGACGCCGTCCAGCGGCAGCGGCACTTCGTAATTGTCCCGGACCTGAGGTGTCAGATTGGCGATGATCGCCACCGGCGGAGCGCCCGGCGCCTTGCGGAGCCAGGCGAAAACCGAATTGTCCCGGTCGTCGGCGATCAGCCACTCGAACCCGTCCGCCTCGCAATCCCGCTCATGCAGGGCGGGAAGATCGCGGTACAAGTGATTGAGATCGCGCACGAGCGTGCGGACACCTTCATGGGCGGGCGCATCCAGCAGGTCCCAGTCGAGCGAACGCCCTTCGCTCCATTCCCGCCGCTGCGCGAACTCCTGCCCCATGAACAGCAGCTTCTTGCCGGGATATCCCCACATCAGCGCGTAGAAGGCCCTGAGATTTGCGAATTTCTGCCAGTCGTCGCCCGCCATCTTGGTGAGCAGCGAGCCCTTGCCATGCACCACTTCATCATGGCTGAGCGGCAGCACATAATTCTCGCTATAGGCGTACATCAGACCGAATGTGATCTCGTCATGATGATAGCGCCGGTGCGCCGGGTCACGCGCCAGATAGCTGAGCGTGTCATGCATGAAGCCCATGTTCCATTTGAAACCGAACCCCAGCCCGTTGTCATGAACGGGATGCGTGACGCCTGGCCATGCGGTCGATTCCTCGGCGATCGTCACGATGCCGGAATGCGTCCCGTAGACGGCCTTGTTCATGGCCTGGAGGAACGCCACCGCTTCCCAGTTCTCGCGCCCCCCCTCCGGATTGGGAATCCACTGGTCGGCGGGCCGGCTGTAATCCCGGTAGAGCATGGACGCGACGGCATCCACGCGCAGCCCGTCGACATGGTAGCGCTCGGCCCAGAACAGCGCGTTGTTGACGAGGAAGCTGGAGACTTCGCGCCGCCCGAAATTGTAGATGGCCGTGTTCCAGTCGGGATGGAAGCCCAGGCGCGGATCCTCATGCTCGTAGAGCGCGGTCCCGTCGAACCGGCCCAGCCCGTGCGCATCTGTCGGGAAATGCGCGGGCACCCAGTCGAGAAGAACGCCCACGCCGGCCCGATGCGCCCCGTCCACGAAGCGCGCAAAACCGTCGGGATCGCCGAACCGCGCCGTGGGCGCATAGAGACCCGTGGTCTGGTAGCCCCAGCTGGGATCATAAGGATGCTCGGAAATCGGCAGGAACTCGATGTGCGTGAAGCCCATCTCCACTACATAGGGAATGAGCCGGGCCGCAAGCTCGTCCCATGGCAGGAACCAGTCATTCTCGTCCCGCTGCCAGGAGCCGGGATGAACCTCGTAGATGCTGATCGGGGTGCGGCGGGGATCGACGGAGGCCCAATGGGCCCGGTGCGCCGCGTCGCCCCACTCATGCGTGCCGGTCTCGTAGGTCAGCGATGCCGTTTTCGGGCGCAGCTCGGACGCGAAGGCGTAGGGATCGGCCTTGAGGGGCTGTGCGGTGCCATCGGGACCGATGATGAGATATTTATAGGCATGCCAGGCGCCGATATCCGGGATGAAGATTTCCCACACGCCGATGTCGGCACGGCGACGCATGACGTGCCGCCGGCCATCCCAGTCATTGAAATCCCCGACCAGAGCGACGCGCTGGGCATTGGGCGCCCAGACGGCGAAATGCACGCCTTCCGCGCCCTCGTGGCTGATGAGGTGCGCGCCCAGCTTGTCAAACAGGCGAAAATGCGTGCCTTCCGCCATGAGCAGGTCATCGACCGGTCCCAGCACCGGGCCGAAGCTGTAGGGATCGCTCAGCCACCACTCCGCTGCGCCGGCGCGCGCGCAATAGCGAATGGGCTGGCGACCACCGGCTATGGGTCCCTCGAAGAGGCCGCGCTGGTCGGCGCAGCCGAGCAGGCCCAGCGAGTTACCGCTGAGATCATGCGCCTCTACGCTCTCGGCACCCGGCACGATGACCCTCGCATGCGCGCCCCCGGGGCCCTCATGGACACCCAGAAGCGAGAAGGGATCAGCGTGCGTGCCTGCCAGCAGGGCTTCAATGGCCGCTGTGGGCGGCTTCACAATACTCCCCAGATGTCTTTCGCATATTCAGCGATGGTGCGGTCAGATGAAAACCATCCAACGTTCGCAATGTTCCTGATCGCTGATGCCTGCCATTGCGAAGGATCGCTCCAGCGCTGGTCCACAGCCCGCTGGGCGTGGCTGTAGCTCTCGAAATCCGCCGCGACCATGAACCAGTCATGATCGTAGAGACCGCCGATGAGATCGGCATAGCGCCCAGGATCGTCGGGGGAGAAGACGCCTGACGCGATTGCCGAGACGGCCTGCTGCAGCTCGCGCGACCCCTCGATGACCTCCCGGGGATTGTAGCCATTGGCACGCTTCTCGGCCACTTCGTCCGCCGTGAGGCCGAAGATCACGATATTGTCGTCGCCGACCCGGTCCTTGATCTCGATATTGGCGCCGTCCAGCGTGCCGATGGTGAGAGCGCCATTGAGCGCGAACTTCATGTTGCCGGTGCCCGATGCCTCCATGCCCGCAGTGGAAATCTGCTCGGAGAGATCGGCGGCCGGGATGATCTTCTCGGCGAGACTGACATTGTAGTTCGGCACGAACACGACCTTGAGCAGGCCGCCGACAGACGGATCGCTGTTCACCCGGCGCGCGATGTCATTGGCCAGTTTGATGATGAGCTTGGCGTTGTGATAGCTCGGCGCCGCCTTGCCGCCGAAGATCTTCACGCGCGGCATCCAGTCACGCTCGGGATGGCTGCGAATCTGGTCGTAGAGCGCCACGGTCTCGATCAGATTGAGCAACTGGCGCTTATATTCATGGATGCGCTTGATCTGCACGTCGAACATCGCGGCGGGATCGAGGCGGATTCCCATGTGCACGCGCAGATGATTGGCCAGCGCTTCCTTGTTAGCGCGCTTGATGGCCCCGACGCGCTCGGCAAAGGCGCCGTCCGTGGCGAATGCCGCGAGATCCACGAGCTCCTCGGCATCGTCCATGAAGCGATCGCCAATTGCCTCGCGGATGAGGTCCGTCAGCCCGGGATTGCATTCCAGCAGCCAGCGCCGGGGCGTCACGCCATTGGTCTTGTTGTTGATCCGCTCGGGATAGAGCCGGTGGAAATCCGCGAAGACGGTCTGCTTCATCAGTTCGGTGTGCAGGGCCGCCACGCCGTTCACGCTGTGCGCGCCGGCAAAGGCGAGATTGGCCATCCGCACGCGCCGTTCGCCGCCTTCATCAATGAGCGAGATGGCCGAAATGGCGCTTTCGTCCAGCTTCTTGCTGAGCCTCGCTTCCCTCAGCACCATCGCATTGATGGCGTAGATGATCTGCATGTGGCGCGGCAGCATCCGCTCGAACAACGGCAGGGGCCAGCTCTCCAGCGCCTCCGGCAGGAGCGTGTGGTTGGTATAACCGAATGTCTTGCGCGTGATCGTCCAGGCGTCGGGCAATTCGAGCCCATGGTCATCCATCAGCAAGCGCATCAGCTCGGCGACCGAGACCGCCGGGTGCGTGTCATTGAGCTGGATGGCGACCTTGTCCGGCAGGGTCCGGATGTCGCCATGATATTGCATGTGCCGCCGGAGGATGTCCTGGATCGACGCGGCGGAGAAGAAATACTCCTGCCGCAGGCGCAGCTCCTGGCCGGCCGCTGTCGAGTCCGCAGGATAGAGCACGCGCACCAGGCTCTCCGCGCGCACCTGCTCGGCCAGCGCCCCGGCATGGTCGCCGGCATTGAACGCATCCAGCCGGATGGGATCGACCGGGAAGGCGTTCCACAGGCGCAGCGTATTGACCCGCTTGCCGCGCCAGCCGACGATGGGAGTATCGACCGCCGTGGCGATCACCTGCTCGGCGGGCCGCCACTCGATCCTGCCATCAATGTCGCCGATCACTTCGCCGCCGAAACCGATGCGATAGGCGCTTTCCCGCCGCTCGAATTCCCACGGATTGCCATGGGCGAGCCAGTTCTCGGGCAGCTCCACCTGCCAGCCATCATCGATGCGCTGGCGGAACATGCCGTTCACATAGCGGATGCCGTAGCCATAAGCGGGGATATCGAGCGTGGCGAGGCTTTCCATGAAGCAGGCGGCAAGCCGGCCCAGGCCGCCATTGCCCAATGCCGCATCGGGCTCGATCTCCTCGATCTCGTCAAGGTCGACGCCATGCTCGGCCAGCGCCGCCCGCACTTCCTCCGAGACGCCCAGATTGCTCAGCGCGTCGCGCAGCAGGCGTCCGATGAGGAACTCGAGGCTGAGATAATAGACTCTTTTCGCACCTGCAGCATGCGCCGCCTTGGACGAGATCATCCATCGCTCGATGATGTCGTCCCGCAAGGCATAGATAGTGGCGGCGAGCCAGTCATGGGGCAGCGCCGCCTGCGCATCCTTCCCGATCCGATGGACCAGCGCATCGACGATCCGCGCCTGGAGGCCTTTTTCGGTCGCGGATTCGATGGTTGCCATGCGGTGCTTTCCCTTCCCCATTGTGCATGCCGCAGTGCGGCACGCGCGAGGGATATCAAGGCATCGCGTCCTCCGCCACTGCTCGTTTCAGGAAATCGCGGAGCGTATGCCATCGTCGCGGCGGGGTGAGGGCGGACGCATGTGGCATCGCGCGCCAGGGCGACGCGAAGGACAGTTGAATTGAAATCATTCAGGAACTAACGTCATCGATCCGGACAAAATCAAGGCCGACCGTCCGGCTTCTCATGAAAGGATCGGGACGTGGCGGACGGCGCGACAGCCGAAGCAGTGAATGATGCAGGCAATCCGTTCGGATCGACGCTTCCCGCCCGGGAAGACTATCCGCCGCCCGAGCTTGGCCTCACGATGTCGATCGTGCTGGCCGGCCGGCGCTGGCGCTCCCTGATCGACGAGCAACTGCGGGCGCTGGGCCACAGCGCCTCGCGCATGGAGGCGATGGCCGCCATCGCCTATGCGCCGCCGCGCGCCACGCAGATCCAGATCGCCAAGCGGATCGGCATCGAGGGGCCCACGCTCACGCGCACGCTCGACATGCTGGAGGCGGACGGTCTGGTGGAGCGCCTCCCCGATCCCACCGACCGGCGCAACAAGCACATGAAGCTCACGCCGGCCGGATTCGACGCGCTGGCAGACATGCTGAACCTGACCAGCAAGCTGCGCAGCCAGTTGCTGGCGGACATCCCGCTGGACGATGTCCGCGCCAGCGTCGGCTTCCTCTCCGTCCTGCTCGAACGGATCGAGGGCGGGCTCGCCCTGCCGGCCGACGATTAGCCCTAGGAGAGGGCGCACCGTCACTTTCACTGCGCGGCATCCGGGTTGAGCATGTCCACTCGCCTCTAGCGCCGCGCGCGGCTTGACCCTAGGACAGGCTGTTGCTGGCGTTTCCGGCCCATAAGAGGCCGGTCCTGCCGAATGCCGGCCCGGGAGAGTATGAATGAAGACCTGCGATGCCATCGTCGAGATCCTCAAGCTGGAAGGCGTGGACGTCCTGTTCGGCTATCCGCGCAATGCCCTTCTCGAAGCGGCGGCGCAGGCGAATATCCGTACCATCATTCCCCGGCAGGAGCGCATTGGCCTCCACATGGCCGACGCCTATTCGCGCCTGACGCGGGGCGAGAAGATCGGCGTCTTCTGCTGCCAGCACGGGCCGGGCGCGGAAGTGGCCTATGCCGGCGTGGCGCAGGCCTATGGCGAATCGGTACCCATCCTCGTCCTGCCCGGCGGATATCCCACGGCCACGGCGCATGTCGGGCGCAACTTCAACAGCGTGCGCAACATGGCGCAGATCACCAAGTCGGCCGAGCCGCTGAATTTTCCCTCGCACGTCAATGCGGTGATGCGCCGCGCCTTCACGGCCCTGCGCAACGGACGCGGCGGCCCGGCACTGGTGGAACTGCCTTTCGATGTCCTCGAACAGGATGGCGCGCAGGTCGCTTATCAGCCGGTACTGCGCAGCCGCTTCGCGCCGGACGGCGAGAGCATTGCCCGCGCCGCGAGCCTGCTGTGCGCAGCGAAGCGCCCTGTGCTCTATGCGGGACAAGGCATTCACTGGTCCGGTGCTTATGCCGAACTGAAGGAACTGGCCGAGCTGCTCGCCATCCCGGTCTGCACCAGCCTGCCCGGCAAGAGCAGCTTCGATGAGACGCATCCGCTGGCGCTCGGCTCCGGCGGGGCGGCGATGCCGCATGCGGTGCGCCATTTCCTCGATGAAGCCGATGTGATCCTGGGGGTGGGCTGCTCCTTTACCAGCACGGCCTTCGGCATCCGCATGCCAACGGGCAAGACGGTGCTTCACGCCACGCTCGATCCGGTCGAGCTCAATCGCGCGGTCGAGACCGATGTCGCGCTCATCGGCGACGCGAAGCTGACGCTGAGCGCGCTCATCGCGGCCTGCAGGGCCCTCACCGGTGGCGCGCCGCGCGACATGAGCGCCGTCACGGCCGAGATTCGCAAGCTGGACGATGCCTGGCTCGCGAAGTGGATGCCGAAGCTCACCAGCGATCAGGTGCCGATCACGCCCTATCGCGTACTCTGGGATCTCCAGAACACGGTCGACGTCGCCAACACCATCATCACGCATGATGCCGGCAGTCCGCGCGACCAGCTCTCGCCTTTCTGGAAGACACGCGCGCCGCACAGCTTCCTGGGCTGGGGCAAGACCACGCAGCTTGGCTACGGCCTGGGTCTCGCGATGGGCGCCAAGCTCGCCTGCCCGGACAAATTGTGCATCAACGTGTGGGGCGATGCCGCCATCGGCTTCACGGGCATGGATTTCGAGACGGCGGTGCGCGAGCGGCTGCCGATCCTGTCCATCCTGCTCAACAATGCCTCCATGGCGATGGAGCTCAAGGTGATGCCGATGGCGACGGACCGGTTCCGCTCCACCGACATCTCCGGCAACTACGCGCAGTTCGCGACCGCGCTGGGGGGCCATGGCGAGCGAATCAGCGCCGTGGAGGAGATCGTGCCGGCGATCCGACGCGCCATCGCCGCGACGGAGGCGGGAAAACCGGCATTGCTGGAATTCATGACATCGCAGGAGCAGGAATTTTCCCGCTACCCCTGAGGGAAAGAGCCTGCCGCATCGTCCTGTCGTGGAAGCGGAGCGGTTGACCACAGCGCTGCTGCAATGGCGCGCGTTTTGCGCTTTCAGCCCGATCGCCACGAGGGAAAGACAGTTCACGCATGACCGAAGGCATGTCACATATCCGCGCGGAGCTGGAGCGCGCCCAGAGATTGCTGGCGTCGCTCAACAACCCGCAGGACCGCTCCGAGATCGAACGCTACATCGCGGAGCTGGCGCGCATGAACGAACTGCCGCCCAAGGCCGGCCTCGCGGTCGGCTGACGAACCGGGCCGCTGCCTCCGGGCCTGCCCCGGGCGCCGTCATCGCTTCCGCCAGGGCAGGCGCCATCCCTTGAACAGGCTCCGTTGGCTCAACGCCTCGAACATGGCGTCCGGCCCTTCCGGATCGAGGATCTCGTTGTCGGCGAGCCACTCCTCCGTGGCGCTCAGTTCGGGAAGCTCGTAATCGACGAGCGTTCGCCCATCCTGGCGCAGCGCCTCGATCGCACGGATGAGCGACCCTTCCGCCTTCAGGCGAGCGGCCACGTCCCCGGCATCCACATCCAGATGTTCGGCGATCAGATCATTGCGGATCGCCGCGATCGTGGCCGAAATGCCTTCATTCCCCGCCTCGTCGGCCGACAGCACCACATCGCACTCGGTGTCCAGCCGCAGCGAACGATTGTTGAAATTGGACGAGCCGACGCGCAGGCAGCAATCGTCCACCACCATCACCTTGGCATGGACATAGATTGGCTGCCCGCCTGCTGAGACGGGATGATAGACGCGGAAGCGGCCCGTGCCGGTCCAGACGCCGGAGCGCTTCCACCAGCCGGGCGCGCGCTGTGTCCATGGCGAGCGGCTCGAGCCATCCGTCCGCCGAAACGGGATTGATGACGACGACTTCCGGGCCATCCTCCTCGGCCAGCCGCTGCGCGATGGCGCGCGCGATCTTGCGGGACGCGAAATACTGGCTTTCGGCGTATATCCACTTTTTCGCCCGCGCGATCAGGTCGAGATAGGCCTGCTCGATCTCGTGGATCGGCGTGACGTCCGCCATTTCGGGCCGGGTGCGCGCGATACCGAGCCTGACATTCTTGAAAGTGGGCTCAAGGCCGGACGGCCAGCAATCCCGCCCCGCGTCGACCGGCTCCAGCGTTTCGCCCGTCGCGGCTTGCCAGCGGTCCCGCGCGAGCTGCCCCATCGCACGTGCGGCGGCGCCATCCAGGGCGCTGGTCGCGTCGTGCCAGGGACCATAGGGCTTGCCGTTGGGCGCCTGCCTCTCAGGGTCGTCATCTTCATGCGCCCGTCGATCCCATCGCCCGATCGTCATGTCGATGCCGCCGCAGAAGGCCAGGCAATCGTCGATGACCACGACCTTCTGGTGATGCGAGGCCGCGATCGGGTGAGCGCCGTCGAGCTTCAGCGTGATACGGGGATGCGCTTTCCAGCGCAGGATAGTCGCTAGCGTGCTTCCCCGGAACATCGCCTTGAACGCCCCGGTATCCCATCGCAGCACGCGTATCTCGAGGTCGGGGCTCCGCTTCGCGAGCCACAGGAAGAAATCGCCGAGTTTCTCCGGCCCCTCGTCGTCCCTGCTGCCAAAGCGGATGCGGGTGTCGAAATCCCAGCCGATGAGGAAAATGCTCTTGCGCGCGGTCATCATCGCCGCGCGCGCCGCCTCGAAATAATCGGCGGCATCGACGATGAGAGCAAAGCGGTCCGCCTGCTCGATCCGCCAGCAATTCTCGCCTGGCTGCAGCACGATTTGTGGACTCTCCCGTCTTGCCCTGCCCCAGCAAGATATGAACACGGCCGGGCAAGGGGATGTCAAATTTTTGGTGGAAGGGGCTGGATTCGAACCAGCGTACGCTCACGCGGGCAGATTTACAGTCTGCTGCCTTTAACCACTCGGCCACCCTTCCAAAGGCGCCTTATCCGCCCGGCATGCATCGCCGAACGGACGGGAGGGGCGCTCAATGACGAATGGGGCCTTGCCTGTCAATGCCACGCTGTGGAAAAGCGCTGCGAATGAAGAGAGGTCATCGCACAGGTAAACCAAAGGGCGGCTATCCCCGCCTTTACGGGCGTCACGCCGTCACGGCAGCGCTCGCCAATCCCGCACGGGTCATCCGCAAGATATGGGGCACGCGCGAAGCCATTGGCGCGCTGGAACTGCCGCCCGTCCTGCCCATCGTCTATTCGGACGTGGCGGATCTGGGCCGCATGGTGCCCAATGACGCGCCGCATCAGGGGATCGTCGCGGAAGTCGAGCCGCTGGAAGACATCTGGCTGGGCGATCTGCTGGAGGACGGCGCAGCGGATGACGCCGCGCGGCGCCCCATATTGGTGCTCGATCAGGTCACCGATCCCCACAATGTCGGCGCGATCCTGCGCTCGGCCGCCGCGTTCGACGCGCTCGGCATCGTCACGCAGGACAGGCATGCCCCGCCCGAATCCGGCGTGATCGCGCGCGCGGCGGCCGGGGCGCTGGAGATCGTGCCTTGGGTGCGCGTGGTCAATCTCGCCCGTGCGCTCGATGAGATTGCGGAGGCCGGATACTGGCGAATCGCGCTGGACGGCGAGGCAACGGAAACGCTGGGCAAGGCGCTCGAAGGCGCGAATCGGGTCGCGCTGGTACTCGGCGCGGAAGGCGAAGGCCTGCGGCTCAACAGCATCAATCATTGCGACATGCTGGCGAAGCTGCCGATCAGCCCGCGCATGGAGAGTCTCAACGTTTCCAACGCGGCGGCCATCGCGCTATATGCCTGCATGACGCGGTAGGCCTTGCCGCGCCGGGCCGCGAGGAGGAACGCAGCAGATGGGCGTGGCAATGGGCATGGCGAGATGGCTGCGTTGGCCCGTGCTGCTGGCCGCGCCGCTACTGCTGACGAGTTGCCTGCTCGTCCCCGCGAAATTCGTCTCCACGCTGGATATCCGGGCCGACCGCAGCTTCACCTTCACTTATGTGGGCGAAGTGCAGTTGCTCCGCTCCGGCACGCCTGACCTGGAGAGCGAAGAGCCGGCAGGGACCGGCGAGATCGGGTCGTGGAACGCGAAGCACGGCGATACGGCGCTGGCATCGATGACCTCCGCCCAGAACGAGGCGGAGGCCGACTTTGCCCTGGCGACGGCGGACAGCAAGGAAGAGGCCGCGCAGCTCGGCAGGCTCGCCGAGGCGCTTTCGCAGGAATATGGCTTTCGGTCGGCCCGCTACATCGGGGGCCGCAAGCTTGCGGTGGATTACCGGATCAGCGGGCGGCTCGACCATGCCTTCGTCTTTCCGTTCAATCCGGACGGAGAAGTCCTCATTCCGTTCGTCGCCGTGGAACTGCGCGGCAAGGACCGCGTGCGCATCAAGGCGCCCGGCTTTGCGAATGATCAGTCCGGCCCCGGCTCCATGACGGGCATGGGCGCCCCGGGCGCGAGCGAGCGGCCCGGATCGATGCTGGATGGACGCTTCACGCTCACCACCGACGCGGACATCGTGAGCCAGAATCAGGAAGATGGGGTCGAGACAATGCCCGATGGAACGAAGCGACTGGTATGGCCGGTCAATCCCGGCACGCGTGATGCACCAATGGCGGTGCTGCGCCTAAGGCCCCTGCCCTGACATGGGCCTGCTCCGCAACCGAGGCGCGCAGCGCAGGCTCCGCATCGCCGCAGGCTGCCTCATGGCCGGCCTTGTCGCCCTTGCTCCGCTCGAAGCGGGCGGGACCCAGCCGGAGAGAGCCTCCTACGGGATATGGACCAACCCGCAGCGCAGTGTCCGCGTGAAGGTCCATCCCTGCGCGCCGGCGATGTGCGGCACCGTGGTGTGGGCCAATGACAAGGCGCAGGCGGATGCGCGCAAGGGCGGCACGGAGCAGCTCGTGGGCGCCCAACTGTTCAGCGGCTTCGTGCGCGAAGACGAGACCACCTGGCGCGGCAAGGTCTTCGTGCCCGATCTGCGCAAGACCTTCTCCGGCACGATCACCACCGTGGATGAGCGGACCATGCGCGCGACGGGATGCCTGCTCGGGAGAGTGGGCTGCAAATCACAGGTCTGGACGCGGATGGACTGAACCGGCCGGCAAGGGCCGCCCAGCCCTCATGGCCCCGAGTCAATCCTCCGGGGCGATGGTGACGGTCATGCCGCCCAGCTCCGGGCCGATGGGAAGCTGGCAGGACAGGCGGCTGTTCGCCTGGCGATGATCGGAGCTGTCGAGCAGATCGTCCTCGTCGCCCTTCAGCGGCGGGAGCTTGTCGAGAAATGCCTCTTCCACGAAGACATGGCAGGTTGCGCAGGAGCAGCAACCGCCGCAGATGGCCAGCAATTCATCGATGCCCTGATCGCGAATGGCTTCCATGACCGTGTAGCCGTCAGGGGCCTCGAACTCATGAAGACTGCCATCCCGCGTCACGACCTTCAGCTGCGCCATTTTTCTCTCCAATCCGTGGTCGGGCTCGCTATGAGGGGCGGAAAGCGAGAAATCAACCGGCACATGCGCGCCGGCGCGGATGTTTGGAACAAGCGATGCTCGACGAAACGGCCCTGCGCTCATCCCTGGACACGATCGCCGCCGGGCATCCCGCGATCGGGGCATTGATCGGGCGGCTCGGCTATCCCCCGCCCCGGCAACGCGTCCCGGGCTATGAGACGCTGCTGCGGACGATCGTCGGCCAGCAGGTGAGCGTCGCGGCCGCCGCGTCGGTCTGGACCAAACTCGAAACCGCGCTGGGCGCCGGCTGTGCGCCCGAAGCGCTGCTGGCCAGCGACTTCGACACATTGCGCGCCTGCGGCCTTTCGCGCCAAAAGCAGGGCTATGCTCGCAGCCTTGCCGAGCTGGTGACGAGCGGCGCACTCGACCTGCATGCCCTGCCGCACGATGACGAGGAAGCCATTGCGGAGCTGGTGCGGATCAAGGGGATCGGCCGCTGGTCGGCGGAGATCTACCTGCTGTTCGCGGAGGGGCGGAAGGATATCTGGCCGGCGGGCGATCTTGCTGTGCAGATCGCCGTCGGGCAGATCCTCGGCCTTGGCGAGCGCCCCGACGAGAAGCTGACGCGCAGCCTCGCCGAACCCTGGCGGCCGCACCGCAGCGCGATGGCGCTGATGGCCTGGCATCACTACAATACCAAAGTGCTCTAGGGCGATGCCTAGACGGCGAGCAGCACCTCGATCTCCCGCGCCAGCGCGATATCCCGCTGGCTCAGGCCATCGGCATCATGCGTGGTCAGGCGGATATCGACGCGGCCATAGACATTCGACCATTCCGGGTGATGATCGGCGCGCTCGGCCAGCAGGGCGACCCGGCTCATGAACCCGAATGCCGTCACGAAGTCCGGGAAATTGAAGCTGCGGCTGATCCCGCTGGCATCATCTGCGAGGCGCCACTGGGGCAGCGTGGCCAGCGCGGCGGCGCGCTCTTCGTTCGTGAGGCGGGCGATGCGTGGCATGACACTCTCCTTGATCTGGCGCCCCTTCTCGACCAGTCGCCCTTGCGCGGTCAAGCGATGAGCGGCGCGGCCCTTTCCATTCGCGGCCTGGCCTGCCTGCGCGGCGGGCGATTGCTGTTCACCGGCGTCGATCTCGCGCTCGGGCCGGGGGACAGCGCCCAGATCGCGGGGCCCAACGGGATCGGCAAATCCAGCCTGCTGCGCATCGTGGCGGGGCTGCTGCGCCCCTTCGCAGGCACGGTCCAGTGCGAAGGCGCCGTCGCGCTCACCGATGAACTCGTCGCGCTGGACCGCGACAGGACCGTGCAGGACGCCCTGGCCTTCTGGGCGCGGATCGATGAGGTGCCGGTCACGCGCATCGCGGCCGCGCTCGACGATCTCGACATCCCGCACCTTGCAGACGTGCCGGTGCGGATGCTCTCGACCGGCCAGCGCAAGCGCGCTGCGCTGGCCCGCACGCTCGTCAGCGGCGCGCCGGTCTGGCTGCTCGACGAGCCCGCCAACGGTCTCGACACGGCTTCCGCCGCTGCCCTTGGCGGCCTTGTGGATCGGCACCGCGCGGCGGGCGGGATCGTCCTCGCCGCGTCCCACCTGCCGCTGGCATGGGCGCAGGATGTCACCATCCATCTCCAGCGACCGGCGGACGAGATGGGCAACATGGAAGAGGACATGCCGGCATGATCGGCGCGATCGTCCGGCGTGATCTCGCCCGCGCCTTCCGCAGCGGCGGCATATGGCTTCCGCTCGCGTTCCTGCTGCTCATCGCGGCGCTCTTTCCCTTCGCAGTCGGGCCGGATGCCACGGTGCTCGCGCGGACGGGCGGCGGCCTGCTCTGGATCGCCGCCTTGCTCGCCAGCCTGCTGCCCATCGACCGGCTGATCGAGCCGGATCGCGAAAGCGGCGTCATCGATCAGCTCGTGCTGCGCGGCGCGGGCGAAGGCACGATCCTCTTCGCCAAGGGCATCGCGCACTGGCTGAGTTTTGGACCGCCGCTGCTACTCGCAGCGCTTCCCGCCGGCGCCTTGCTCAAGCTGGAGCCGGAGATGCTGGGCATCGTGATGCTGGGACTGGCGGTCGGCACGCCCGGCCTCGCCGCGCTTGCGCTTCTCGTGGCGGCGCTGACGGCGGGCCTGCGCGGCAGCGGGGCGCTCACCGGGCTGCTGGTGCTGCCGCTCGCCGTCCCGATCCTCACCTTCGGCGCCGGCGCGCTTCAGTCCGGCGGCGTCGGCGCGCTCAAGCTCGTCGCTGCCTGCTCGCTGCTGTTGTGCGCGGCCGCGCCCGTCGCTGGCGGCGCGGCGCTGCGGGCCGGACGGGAATAGGGCCGGCGGCGGCGCTGCGGCTCAATCCCGCGACCAGCGCGCCCAGATGGCCGTGGGCAGCAGCAGCCCGCGTGCTTCCTCGCGCACTGCCAGTTCGCCGCATTCGATGCGACCGGGGAGATCCGCCAGATGCGCGCGCAGCAGCTCGCCGATCGCCAGCGCGGACATGCGCACGGCATAGACAGTGAGGAAAAGGAAACGGCTTTCGCCATCGAGCAGTCGCCGGCAATCCGCGATGAGACCGGGCAGATCCTCTTCGAGCCGCCAGATCTCGCCATCCGGCCCGCGGCCATATTTGGGCGGATCGAGCAGGATGCCGTCATAGCGCCGACCCCGCCGCACTTCGCGCGCAACGAAGCGGGCCGCATCCTCCACGATCCAGCGGACCGGATTGGCCTCCATGCCGGACAGGCCGGCATTGGCGCGCGCCTGCGCTACGGATTTCTTGGAGGCATCGACATGCACGCACTGCGCACCGGCTGCCGAGAATGACAGCGTGCCGACGCCGGTATAGCCGAACAGATTGAGGAACTGCGGCTCTGCGAGTCCGGCGAGTTGCGCCCGTCCCCATTGCCACACCGGTGCCATGTCCGGAAAGAAGCCGAGATGGCGGAAGGGCGTGCAGCTCGCCTGAAAGCGCACCTCGTTCCAGACGAGCGGCCAGCCCTCGCGCGGGACGGGCCGCTCAAAATGCCAGCGACCACCGCCATCCTCATCCGATGCGGGAATGAAGCTCGCGTCCGCCGCCCAGTCCGCGGTGGCGGGCTGCCACATCGCCTGCGGCTCGGGGCGGATGAAGCGATAGCGCCCGTAGCGCTCCAGCTTGCGGCCCGCGCCTGAATCCACAAGGCCGTAATCGGGCCAGGGCTCGCCTATGAGGGTCTGGAGTTGCATGGCGTCTCGATGCCTCATTCTGTCGTGCGATCGCCAGCCCGCAAAGGCCGGAAAGCGGCGAGCAGGTCTTCCGCACGCCGATGGCGGGGACGTGAGGCCCCGTGGCGCCGCCTTCCCCTCATCGATCCGGCGCGCGGAGCGCTGATCTCAGCTGCCCCGCTTCACGGCGTGCCCGGCGATATAGTAGGTCACGGCCTCGAAGGTCGCCGGCAGCGTCACGTAGCGCTCCTCGCGTCCGAACAGGTCGCCCGTGCGGGACGGCAGCCCCGGCCGAACACCTGTCGCGCGCTCGACGGCATCGCGGAACTTGGCGGGGTGCGCCGTTGCCAGCGTCACCATGGGCACGGATGGGTCCACTGCCGCAGTGTGGGCGGCAGCAAGGCCGATCGCGCTATGCGGATCGATGATCTGCCCGGCCGCGTCATAGGCCCAGCGCATGGCCCGGGACATGCCGTCCGCATCGATCCGCGCGGAGGAGAACAGGGCAGCCGCCCCGTCGCGCTGCGCATTGGTGAGGCGCATGGCCCTTGTCTGCTCGAAGCCCTTCATCTGCTCGGCCAGCGCCGCGCCGTCCCGGCCGTTCAGGTCGAACAGCAGCCGTTCGAAATTGGACGAGACCTGGATATCCATGCTCGGCGTCGCGGTGGGGACGACCGTGCCCTGGCTGTAATCGCCTTCGGACAGCGCGCGGTGAAGGATGTCGTTGACGTTGGTGGCGACGACCAGCCGCTCGATCGGCAGGCCCATGCGCGAGGCGACATAGCCCGCGAACACGTCGCCGAAATTGCCCGTCGGCACGGCGAAGGCCACCGAGCGATCCGGCGCGCCGAGGCGGACGCCGGCATAGATATAATAGACCACCTGCGCGACCAGCCGCGCCCAGTTGATGCTGTTGACCGCCGACAGATCATAGCGGGACGAGAAATCGGGATCGTTGAACGCGCGCTTCACCAGCGCCTGCGCATCATCGAAACTGCCCTCGATGGCGATGTTATGGACGTTGGGCGCCAGCACCGTCGTCATCTGCCGCCGCTGCACGTCCGACACGCGACCGGCCGGGTGCAGCATGAAGATGTCGATCCCGGCGCGCCCCGCGACAGCATCGATCGCTGCCGAGCCGGTGTCGCCGGAGGTGGCGCCGATGATCGTGAGATGAGTCTCGCGGCGGCTCAGGAACTTCTCGAACAGCAGCCCCAGCAGCTGAAGCGCGACATCCTTGAACGCCAGCGTCGGGCCGTGAAACAGCTCCAGCAGCCAGTGACCATGGTCGAGCTGGACGAGCGGCGTGACGGCGGCATGCGCGAAGCGGCCATAAGCCTGGGTGCACAGATCGCGCAGTTCATCCTCGCTGAGGCTATCCCCCACGAAAGGCAGGATGACTCGCACCGCCGTTTCCACATAAGAGAGCCCGCGCATGGCGGAGAGGTCCTCCGCCGTGAAGGTCGGCCAGCGCTCGGGCAGATAGAGCCCGCCGTCGCTCGCGAGCCCCGCCAGGGTCGCGCCTTCGAAATCCAGCGCGTCCGCGCGCCCCCTGGTGCTCACATACTGCATGACGGGGCGCTCTTAGCCTTGAGTTGCGCGCCCTGCAACTCGCCCGGACACATGGCAGGATAAGGGGGCTTCGCAAATGCCGCCGTTCGCACGCGGCTGACGGACGTTCAGGACCCCGGCGGCGGCGGGGATGAAACCGCGCCCTGCGAGCGCCCGCGCCAGCGCTTGCGCAGCGCGAGCCCATAAATGACGGCCGCCACGAGCGCGAACAGCCACCACTGCACCATGTAGGAGCGATGATTATTCGGAACCGAGGCCGGATCGGGCGGCGCGGACGCGACGAGTCCCGGCGCAGGCGTTTCGGCCACGATCATGAGGCGCAGCGGCGCGGAGCGGCGCGCCAGCCGGTCGAGCCAGGGCGTGCTGTCCGGCTCGTGGGTCGCGAGGCCCTGCACGGGACCGCCGGTCCAGGCGACGCGGGCATCGGGCGCGAGGCTCACGCCGACATCAACCACCAGTCCAGGGCCTTCCGCTCCCGTGGCGCAATAGGCCACATGTCTCCAGCCCGGCCGGCCATCCCGCGAGCGTCCGCCAATCACGCGCCAGTCCACCACGCGCAGGCAATGGGCGGAGAGGCGCCGGAACAGGAGGCTTTCGTCCACGGGATTGGCAACCGGATAGGCCGTGGCGGGCAGCGCCATGTTCCGCTGCCAGATGGCTATGGCGGCTTCCTTCTCGTGGGCGCGATCGAGCTGCCACAGGCCCAGCGCGATCATCAGCGCGATGGCCAGCGCCACGATGATCGTCGGGACCAGCGGAACGGGCCGGATCATGTCGTCTCGTCCGGCACCGTCGGCTGGGCGGCAAGGCGCCCTTCCCGCGCCTGATTGCGATATTCGAGGATGAGCAGGGCCGCCTTGGAGGCCCGCAGGCACAGCACGACCAGGACAGTCGTCAGCGGGACCCAGAGCAGGATATGCACCCAGAAGGGCGGGCTCGCCGCCAGCTGGAGGAACAGCGCCAGCGCGGTCACGAGGCCGCCGACGATGAGGATGAGAAAAGCCGCCGGACCGTCACCGACATTGAACTGGTTTATGTCCAGCCCGCAGGCCCGGCATCGGGGCGCGAACCGCACCCAACCGTCGAACAATGGCCCCACGTCGCAGCGGGGGCAGCGCGCCGCCAGGGCCGCGCGAACGAGCGGTGTCGCCCGCGCGGTCTGGTCAGCGCTTGTTGTCATGGTCAGCCGGCGTAGACCGGCGCGCCCCAGCCGCCCCAGACATAGACGGCGATGAAGAGGAACAGCCAGACGACGTCGACGAAATGCCAGTACCAGGCAGCGGCTTCGAAGCCGAAATGCTGGCGGGGCGTGAAGTGGCCCTTGTAGGCGCGCACGAGGCAGACGATCAGGAAGATCGTGCCGACGAGCACGTGGAAGCCATGGAAACCGGTCGCCATGTAGAAGGCCGAACCATAAGGCGTCTCACCGAACGCGAAAGGCGCATGCATATATTCATAAGCCTGGATGCAGGTGAAGAGCACACCCAGCAGGATCGTGAGCCACAGGCCCTTCTTGAAGCTGTCGCGATCGCCATGGATGATCGCATGGTGCGCCCAGGTGATCGTGGTGCCCGAGCAGAGCAGGATCAGCGTGTTGAGCAGCGGCAGTTCGAACGCGCTCAGCACCTCGATGCCCTCGGACGGGAACAGCCCGTTGATCGGCGGCAGCTCGGTCGGGAACAGCGAGAAATCGAAGAATGCCCAGAACCAGCCGAGGAAGAACATCACTTCCGAGGCGATGAACAGGATCATGCCGTAGCGCAGGTGAAGCTGGACCACCGGCGTATGGTCGCCGGCATGTGCTTCCTTAATGACATCCGCCCACCAGAAGAACATCGTGGCGAGCACGCCGAGGAGACCGAGCAGGAAGCCGGTGCCGCCCCAGCCGCCCAGAGCGTCCGGGTGCATCCAGGCGACAGCGCCCATCGCCATCACGAGCGCCGACATGGAGCCCATGAACGGCCAGAAACTGGGTGGCAGAATATGATAATCGTGATTCTTGGCGCCGGCCATATGATGTTCCCCGTATCTGAGCGCTCTGTTCGCGCGCCTGTTTAGCTCTCGTTGCCCGGCTTCTCAACCGGATAGAAAGTGTAGCTCAACGTGATTTCCTGGACATCCTTGTTGTCCGGATCGTCCAGGAATTCCTTGTCGACATAGAACAGCACGGGCATGCGGACCTGCTGTCCCGGCTGCAGCGTCTGCTCGGTGAAGCAGAAGCATTCGATCTTCGAGAAGAACCGCCCCGCCTGCTCCGGCGTGACGTTAAACACCGCCCGGCCCTTCACCGGCTTGTCCGACCGGTTCTTCGCGATGAAGATGGCCATCGACTTGCCGCCGACGCCCACGTTGAGGCGGCGCTTCTCGGGATAGAAATCCCAGGGAAGGCCACTGCTCACATTGGAATCGAAGCGAATCGAAAGCTGGCGGCCCTGAGTCTCGATCTTCTGGGCAACGGCCTGATCCTGCGTGACGCGCTGCGTCGTGCCGCCATAGCCGGTGACCTGACAGAAAAGCCGGTAAAGCGGGACCGACGCGAAACCGAGCCCGAGCATGGCCAGCGCGATCAGCCCCGCGATGACCGCGGTGCGCCGGTTGCCCGAATGCTGCCCTGTGATGCTCGTCATCGGCGCCTCAGTTCGACATCTTGGCGATAGTGATCGCGAAGAACAGGATCGCAAGCGCGCCCAGCACCAGCGCCATGACGCGGGCCCGCGCCCGCTGACGCTCCTGGATCAGCTTCTGCTCTTCCGGAGTCATGCGCCGCGCACCCAGTGATCGACAACCACCGCCGCGAACAGCAGGAAGAGATACAGCACGGAATATTTGAACAGCCGCTTCTCCGGCCCCATGCGCGCCGGATCGGTCTCTCGCCGCAGGGAAACCTGCAGCGCCATGGCGGCGAAGATGCCGGTCGCCACCAGCGCCGTGAGCCCGTAGATCAGGCCGGTCAGCCGCAGCAGAACGGGCGCGAGCGCGGCGACAGCCATGATCGCCGTGTAGAGCAGGATCTGCCGCCGGGTCGCCGTTTCGCCCGCCACCACCGGCAGCATCGGGATGCCGGCATTGGCATAGTCCATCCGCACGAACAGGGCGAGCGACCAGAAATGCGGCGGCGTCCAGAAGAAGATGAGCGCGAAGAGCGCGATCGGCAGCGCCGCGATGTCTCCGGTTACCGCTGCCCAGCCGATCAGCGGCGGGAAGGCGCCGGCCGCGCCGCCGATGACGATGTTCTGCGCGGTGCGCGGTTTCAGCCAGATGGTGTAGATGAAGACATAGAAGAGGATGGAAACGGCGAGGACGGCAGCGGCGAACCAGTTGGTCGCCACGCCCATCAGCAGCACCGAGAAGAAGGACAGTCCCACGCCGAAGTGGAGCGCGCTTTCACGGCTCATCCGCCCGGCAGGGAGAGGACGCCCGGCCGTGCGCTTCATCCGCGCGTCCCGGTCCGCCTCGTACCACTGGTTTAGCGCACCCGCGGCACCCGCGCCGAGCGCGATGCACAGGATCGCCGTGAACGCCAGCGCCGGCGGGAGGGTGCCCGGCGCGACGAGCAGCCCGCACAGGCCGGTGAAGACGACCAGCGTCATCACGCGCGGCTTGGTCAGCGCGACGAAATCGCGCCACTCGGCCGGCAGGGGAACCGATGCCGTCATCGCGTCGCCCGGGGGAAGAGTTGCCTTGCTCGCCAAAACCTAAACCTCTGGCTCAGTTTTCCATAGTGTTTCAACGGTGCAGCGAGGACACCTGCGCGCCCTCGCCCCCATTCATTTCATCCGCACTGTCACCCGGCGAGCCTTGCCGGGGACAGGTTCGCGTCCCTCAGTCGACGACCGGCAGGGTCTCGAACTGGTGGTAGGGCGGCGGGCTGGACAGCGTCCATTCCAGCGTCGTGGCGCCTTCGCCCCAGGGATTGCCTTCCGCCTTGCGGCCGGCCGCGAGCGACAGGATGATGTTCACGAACCAGATGCCCACGCCTACGGCCATGATGACATAGCCCCAGGAGGCAATGCCGTTCCAGTAGGCAAGCGCGTCGGTATAGTCCGGGACGCGGCGCTGCATGCCGCTCATGCCGAGGAAGTGCATCGGGAAGAACAGGATGTTCACGCCGATGAAGAACACCCAGAAGTGCAGCTGGCCGAGGAACTCGTTGTACATCCGGCCCGACATCTTGGGGAACCAGTAGTAGAAGCCGGCGAACAGCGAGAACACGGCACCCAGCGACAGCACATAGTGGAAGTGCGCCACCACATAATAAGTGTCGTGGAGATTGTCGTCGATGCCGCCATTAGCGAGCACCACGCCCGTCACGCCGCCGACCGTGAACATGAAGATGAAGCCGAGCGCCCAGACCATGGGGGTCTTGAAGCTCATGGAGCCGCCCCACATGGTCGCGATCCACGAGAAGATCTTCACGCCCGTTGGCACGGCGATGACCATCGTCGCGGCCGTGAAGTACATCTTCACGTTCACGCTGAGGCCAGTAGTGAACATGTGGTGGGCCCACACGATGAAGCCGACGACGCCGATCGCGACCATGGCATAGGCCATGCCGAGATAACCGAAGACGGGCTTGCGGCTGAAGGTGGAGACGATCTGGCTGACGATGCCGAAGCCCGGCAGGATCATGATGTACACTTCGGGGTGGCCGAAGAACCAGAACAGATGCTGGTAGAGCACCGGGTCGCCACCGCCGGCGGCGTCATAGAACACGGTGCCGAAATTGCGGTCCGTCAGCAGCATGGTGATGGCGGCGGCCAGAACCGGCAGCGACAGCAGCAGCAGGAACGCCGTGACCAGCACCGACCAGACGAACAGCGGCATCTTGTGCAGGGTCATGCCCGGCGCACGCATGTTGAAGATCGTGGTGATGAAATTGATCGCGCCGAGGATCGAGCTGGCGCCCGCGATGTGCAGCGAGAGGATCGCCATGTCCACTGCCGGACCCGCGCTGCCGCTGGTGGAGAGCGGCGCATAGACGGTCCAGCCGGTCCCGGCGCCGTTGCCCGTGCCGCCGGGCACGAAGGTCGAGCCGAGAAGCAGCAGGAAGGCGGGGATCAGTAGCCAGAAGCTGATGTTGTTCATGCGCGGGAAGGCCATGTCCGGCGCGCCGATCATGATCGGCACGAACCAGTTGCCGAACCCGCCGATGATCGCCGGCATCACCATGAAGAACACCATGATGAGGCCATGTGCCGTGATCAGCACGTTCCACAGGTGATAGGCCTGGTCGATCGTGGCGCCGGAACCGTCCGAGTACTGCGCCCAGAGCTGGAGATACTGAATGCCCGGCTCGGCGAGCTCGGCCCGCATGAGGCCGGAGATCGCGCCGCCGATGACGCCGGCGATGATCGCGAAGATCAGATAGAGTGTGCCGATGTCCTTGTGGTTCGTGGACATGAACCAGCGGGCAAAGAAGCCGGGCTTGTGCTCGGCATCATGGTCGTGGTGCGCATGCCCGCCGTGGAGCTCATCTGCGGTGGTGGTGGTCATGATTGGTTACCTCAGGAAGCGGTAGCGGGCGCCGGGGCGGGCGCGGCAGCGTTGGCGGCGGCGGGTTCGGCGGCGGCCTCTTCGCCGGGCATCGTGCCGCCCTGCGACCTGACCCACTGCGCGAATCGTTCGGGGCTCACGGCCTCGACGGCGATCGGCATGAAGCCGTGACGCGCGCCGCACAGCTCGGAACACACGCCGTAATAGACGCCTTCCTTCTCGATCGTGAAGGTCTTCTCGTTGAGGCGGCCGGGCACGGCATCCTCCTTCACCCAGAAGGCCGGAATGGAGAAGCTGTGAATGACGTCGGCGCCCGTGATGATGAGCTTGACCGGTACGCCGACGGGCAGGACGATACGGTTATCCACGCCCAGCAGACGCGGCTCGCCGCGCTCGAGCGCCTGCTCGTCGGTCAGCATGTTCGAGACATATTCGCCGATCCCGTTGTCGGGATATTCATAGCCCCAGTACCACTGATAGCCGGTGACCTTGACGGTGACCGCATCGGCAGGCGCGGGCTTGAACTGCTTGGCGAGCAGGTCGATCGAGGGAATGGCGATGCCGACCAGGATGAGCACCGGGACGACCGTCCAGATGATCTCGATCAGCGTATTGTGCGAGGTGCGCGAGGCGTCGGGGTTCGCGGCGCGGCGATAGCGCACCATCACCCAGAGCAGAAGGCCGAGCACGAACAGCGAAATGATCGTGATCACCGGCATCAGCACATAAGAGTGCATCCACCAGGCATAACGGCCGGTCGGCGTCACCTGCTCCTGGAAATAGGTTTCGCCCGGCTTGGGCATGCCGACGCCCTCGACGGGCCTAGCATGGTCGAAAGCCGGGGCCGCGGCGGTCGCCGCTGCCTCACCAGTGGTTGCGGGCGTCTCCGGAGCCGGAGCCGCCGCGACCGGAGCCGCTTCAGCCTGCGCCATAGCCGCGGACGGCGCAAGCGCGCTCAGTCCCATGGCCATCGCCATCATGAAGCCCTTGATTCTTATGTTCATGCGGTCGACCTGCCTTACGTTTTCAGGCCGCTGGTTCCCAGGCGGAAACAACGGCCCCCCTCTTTCATCACCGGGCCATATACGCAGGCATTCCCGATGCCTCAAGCACTCAAATGGCAGCGGGAGACGTTGATTGTCCGCGCATCCGCCGCTATCTGCCCCGCGCACATAAAGAAGGCCCATGGACCAATGACAGAATCAGAAGTGCTCGCCGAGTTCCGGGCGGCCGATGCCCTGCTGCAGGGGCATTTCCTGCTTTCCTCGGGCAAGCACAGCGCCAGCTATCTGCAATGCGCGCGCGTGCTCATGAACCCGGAGCGCGCCGCACGCCTCGCCATCGCGCTGGCCCAGAAGCTGCCGCGCGACATTCGCTCCGCCGTGGATGTGGTCGTTTCGCCGGCCATGGGCGGCGTCATCATCGGCCATGAGATGGGCCGCGCGCTGAACTGCGATGCCTTGTTCCTGGAGCGCCCGGAAGGCACCTTCGTCTTCCGCCGCGGCTTCGCGCTCGCGCCGGGCCAGAAAGTGCTGATGGTGGAAGACGTCGTCACGACGGGCCTCTCCTCGCGGCAGGCCATGGACGCCGTGCGCGCAGCGGGGGGCGAAGTGATCGCGGAGGCCGCGCTGGTGGATCGCTCGGCGGGCGAAGCCAATCTGGGCGTGCCTTTCTTCAATCTGGTGAGCCTCAACTTCCCGGTCTACGAACCGGACGAAGTGCCGCCGGAACTGGCGGCGATCCCAGCGACGAAGCCCGGCAGCCGGCAGTGATCCGGGCCGGGGCCCTGCTACTCATCGCGGTGGCGGCGGCCCTGCCCGGCTTTATATATTGGCTCGCCGAATCGGCCTCAATTCCTGGCCGGCTCGATGGCGCGCTTTTCAGCGGTTTCGGCGATCCTCGGGCAAATGGGGGATTCGCATATGACATCCTCTCGAAAGTAGTCTGCCCATGACCGACCATCTGCGCCTTGGCGTCAATATCGACCATGTCGCGACAATCCGGAACGCGCGCGGAACCCGCTATCCTGACCCGGTGCGCGCAGCGCTGGCGGCGCAGGCCGCCGGTGCGGACGGCATCACCGCGCATCTGCGCGAGGACAGGCGACACATCACCGATGAGGACATCGCCCGCCTCTCGGCCGAACTGGACATCCCGTTCAATTTCGAGATGGCCGCGACGGAGGAAATGCTGGCGATCGCGCTGCGCCACCGGCCGCATGCCGTGTGTCTCGTGCCCGAGCGGCGCGAGGAACGAACGACCGAGGGTGGACTCGACGCGGCGGGACTGCACAATCATCTGGCGCCGATGATCGACCGGCTGCGCGAGGCCGGCTGCCGGGTGTCGCTGTTCATCGAGGCGGATCCACGTCAGATCGAGGCGGCGCTGCGCCTGCGCGCGCCTGTCGTCGAGCTGCATACCGGCCGTTATTGCGAGGTCGAAGGCACAGAACGCACAGCGGAATTGCGCCGCATCGCCGACATGGCCGCCCTGGCCGCCAAGAACGGCATCGAGCCCCATGCCGGCCATGGCCTCACTTATGACAATGTCGGGCCAATCGCTGCCATTCCGCAGATCGCCGAGCTCAACATCGGCCATTTCCTGATCGGCGAAGCGATTTTCCTCGGCCTGCACGAAAGCGTGGCTGAAATGCGCCGGCAAATGGATGCGGCGCGCGGATGAGGACGCTCCCATGATCATCGGCCTTGGCTCCGATCTCTGCAATATCGAGCGAATCCAGGCGTCTCTGGACCGCTTCGGCGAGAAATTCGAAGCGCGCGTGTTCACGGACGTCGAGCGCGCCAAGGCGAACCGCCGGCCCTTCACCAAAGCCGCGACGCTGGCCAAGCGCTTCGCCGCGAAGGAAGCTTTCTCGAAAGCGGTGGGCACAGGCTTCAAGGCCGGCGTGTTCATGAAGGACATCGGCGTGGTCAACCTGCCATCCGGCGCGCCCACGCTGGCGCTGACGGGTGGCGCGAGAGCGCGTCTCGATGCCTTGACCCCGCCGGGCGCCAGCCTATTTGTTCATGTGACATTGACCGACGATCACCCTTGGGCGCAGGCGTTCGTCATATTGGAGGCTCGGTTTCCGTGACGGACGACGCATCGATCAAACCGACCAGGAGCATCCGGGCCGGCAGAACAGGCAAGGAGAGCAAGGGCACCGACTGGTGGGCCGAGGTGAAGAGCATCACGCTGCTTCTGCTCGCCGTGCTGGGCTTCCACAGCTTCATCGCCAAGCCTTTCTATATTCCTTCCGAGTCGATGATGCCGGGCCTGCTGGTGGGCGACCGTCTCGTCGTCTCCAAATATGCCTATGGCTGGTCCTACGTTTCGCCGACCATCCCCAATCCCGTGGCGATCTTCCGTAACGTGGTGCTGCGTTCGCCGCCCGAGCCATGGGGCATCACTCTGCCCTTCATGGAGGGCCGCATCTGGGGCAAGATGCCCGAGCGCGGCGACATCGTGATCGCGACGCCCCGGCACAGCAACGAGGATTATATCAAGCGGGTCATCGGCCTTCCCGGCGACACGCTGGAAGTGCGAGAAGGCATCGTCATCCTCAATGGCACGCCCGTGAAGCAGGAATGGCTGACCCCGCTCAGGCTGGCGGTGGATGCCAATTCACCCTGCGACCCCCGCCAGCTGCCCGGTGCCCTGCAGGTCGAACCGGATGGCTCGACCGTTTGCGTTCTGCCGGTCAAGCGCGAGACGCTGCCCAATGGCGCCAGTTACACGATCGTGGACACCGGCCCGCGCGAGATCGACTGGTATGGGCCGGTTCGCATCCCCGAGGGCCATGTGTTCCTGATGGGCGACAACCGGGACAACAGCGCGGACAGCCGCGTGAGCCTGGAGCAGCAGGGGCTTGGCGGCCCGATCCCGTGGGAAACGATCGGCGGACGCGCTGAATTCATCACCTTCTCGCTCGATGGAACCACGACCCTCAATCCCGCAACATGGTTCAGCAGCTTCCGGGGCGGTCGCGCGGGCACCTCGCTGCGTCCCGAACATGCGGAAACGCCCGCTCAATGACCGGGTCAGGCGCGAGCGGCAGACAATCGGATGCCGCGCCGGCCCCCAAGGACAGCAAGCCGCAAGGCGGGGCCGATGAACGCCCCGGCCCGGCCGATGCCCACAGCGTTGAATTCTGGCGAGAAATCAAACGCGCCCTCATCTGGGTCGGCGTCGTCGGGGGCGCAGCGCTCGTCGTTCTCCTGATCCAGCCCCTGCTCTACATCATGGGCGCGATCGTTATCGCGGTCATGCTGGACGGCGGCACTCGCCTGCTTGGCCGGGTGCTGCCGATCGGGCGCGGCTGGCGGCTCGCGATCCTGATGGTGGGAATCGCAGCCTTTGTGTCCTGGACTGTCTGGCTGACGGGGACCCAGGTCGCACAACAGGCTGCGCAATTGCCGCCCCTCATCGAATCGCAGGTCGCGCGAATATCGGCATGGCTCGCCGGGCACGGCATCGACATCGGCTTTTCAGACATGCGGCAGGCCGGCGAGCAGCTCATGGGATCGCTCGGCCGCGTGACTGCCGCGCTCAGCAGTGCCGCGGGACTGATGTCCAGCCTCATCATGATGGGCGTGCTCGCCATTTTCCTGGCGGCGGAGTCGCGCTTCTATTCGCGCGGCATCGCGTGGTTCGTGCCGGTCGACAAACGCGACGAGGCCCATGCCCTGATCGACAAGCTTGGCTTCACCCTGCGCCGGCTGATGGCTGGGCGGCTGGTCGGCATGGCCGTCACGGGCGTGCTCACCGGCATCCTGCTGACGCTCGTGGGCATCCCGATGGCGACCCTGCTCGGCGTGCTCACCTTCATGCTTGCTTTCCTGCCTAATATCGGCGCCATCCTTTCAGGCGTGCTCATCACGCTGGTCGGCTTTTCCGTGGACGTGCAGCACGGCCTCTTCGCGATCGGCATCTATTTCGCCGTGCAGACGGTCGAGAGCTATCTCATCACGCCCACAGTGGCCCGCCGCGCCGTGGATATCGCCCCGGCCATCGTGCTGGGCGCGCAGATCCTGTTCGGCACGCTGTTCGGCGTGCTCGGGCTGGCCCTGGCGGACCCGATTCTCGCGGTGATGAAAGTCTTCCTGGAGGAACGCGCCAAACGCCGCATGGCCAGGCAGCAGCAGTCCTGAGCCGGGACCGCTGTCCGCACGAAACGGCACGAACAAGGCAGACCGATCCGCGACAACGGGACCGGCCCGACAGAAGGGCGCTGACCCGGCCCCGACCCGACGTCACCTCATTTTCGCAAAATGTCTGGCGGGTCTTCAGGGCAGGAGCGGCTTCGCTGCACAGCGTGGCATGGCCACATCCGCCGAGGCACAGGCAAGTCAGGACTGGAAAGCCGGCCCATGACGGGCCGGCAAAGTCAGCTTGTCAGGGCTGCCCGCCCTGCTCCATCGCCTCGGGCGGCGGTCCACCCATCTGCTGCTGCATCATCTGCTGCATCTGCATCATGCGCTGCGTTTCCATGATTTCCGCGCGCGTCTTGAACTCGATCAGGCGGATATCGAACTGCAGCGGGCTGTCCGGAGGAATAGCGCCTCCCGGGGGCGGGTTGGCGCCATAGCCGAGCTCGGCCGGAATCCACACCCGCAGGCTTCCGCCTTTCTTGAGCAGAGTCACGGCCTCGGAGAAGCCCGGCACGGTGGAGGCCAGCTCCATCGGTGCGCCCGGATTCTCGTCGAACACCGTGCCATCAGGCAGCATGCCCTTATAGGCCACCAGCGCGAAATCCTCGCGCGTGGGGCTGCCGCCGGTGCCTTGCTGCGTGATCTGGTAGCGAAGGCCGCTTTCAGTGCGGCCGAACTGCTGGCTTCCGGCCCAGGCCAGCACGAAGGCCAGCGCAAGGACCAGAATGGCGGCGAGCCAGAAACGGCGGACGGACCCGCGCTGGATGGGTCGCAATGGAACCGCCGTCACCGACATGGCCGCCTACCTTGTATGTTGTTCGCAGATTCATCCCGTGCCGGCCCCGTCGGCCGGCAGAGCGTCTTAACGCGCGCCGTCGCGCTCGGCGCGCTTGCGCTCGAGCTTGCGGGCACGACGCACGGCAGCAGCCTTCTCACGCGCGCGCTTCTCGGACGGCTTCTCATAGTGACGACGCAGCTTCATCTCACGATACACGCCTTCACGCTGCAGCTTCTTCTTGAGCGCCCGCAGCGCCTGATCGACGTTGTTGTCGCGCACGATGATTTGCATAAGCTCGTCAGTCTCCAATTCCATGCTGCTCCGCGCGGCTCGGTCACCGAACGCACACACGCGGACACCAAAAACAACACGCGCCGCGACAATCAGTCACGGCGGCTCGGCCCGCCCCATATCAGGGAGAGGTTACCGGATCAAGACCGGAAAGGCGCGGGGAACCGCCTTTCGCTCCCGGCCGCCTCATTGCGGTGACAGGTTGCGGATGCGGTCGAGCGCGGGGACGGCCATGCCTGGGCGGGACGCGACATAGGCCTCCAGCGCAGCGACATCGAGCGGACCTTCCACGACAAGCGGCGCGTTGGCGAACATCGTGAAGCCATCGCCCCCCTGCCCCAGGAAGTTGCTCATCGCGACGCGATAGGTCGTCCCGTCATTGAGGGGCACCCCGTCCAGTGTCGCCTCCACGATGCGCTGCCCAGCCGGACGGCGCAGGTCGAAAGCAAAGGAAAATCCTTTCGAAACCGAGAGAATGCTTGGGCTTTCGGCGCGCAGGAACTGGAATTCCAGCGCTTCCCGGATTTGCGCGCCGGTCAGCGCCTTCACGACCAGCGTGTTGCCGAAGGGCTGGACCCGGTAGAGATCGCCGAAAAGCACGGTGCCGTCCGGCCCTGGCGTGATCGAACCGCGAATGCCGCCGGGATTCATGAACGCGATCTGCGCGCCGCCGGAGGCCGGCGCGGCCATGGCAGCACGCTGCGCATCGGCAATCAAATTGCCAAGGGTGCTCTGGCCAGTGGCATCGGCCGTCTTTTCCAGCGGCCCGGCAACCCGTCCCACGACGCGGCCGGTCACGTCTGCCGCAGCCGCCTGATAGCGACTCACCAATGCCGCGATGTCCGGCTGGTGCGCGGCAGCCTCGCCGCTTTGCTGCACGACCAGATTCTCCGCCTGCTTGGAGACGAGGTGACGGGCACTGAGATCGTAGCTGAGCGTGATTCGGGTCAGCAGCGTGCCATATTGTCCGGCGCTGGTGACAAGAAAGGGCCGAGTCGGATCGACCTGCGCATAGGAACAGACATAAGCCTGATGCGTGTGGCCGGAAATCACCAGATCGAACGCCGGGTCCAGCCTTTCGAGAATCGGCTTCAACGCGCCGGTCAGGCCATTGCAGTCGCTCCTGTCGCCCTCGGGCGCCATGACGCCGCCTTCGTGGACGAGGATCGCGAGGATGTCCGCCCCTTCCGCGCGCAGCCTGGGGATCAGGGCGTTCGCCGTCTCCGCCTCGTCCGCGAAGCGCAGGCCGGCGACGGAGCGGGGTGACACGATCTCCGGCGTGCCCTTGAGCGTCATGCCGACAAAGGCAATGCGCACCGTCTTTCCGCCGATATCGAAACGCTTGATGCCGTAAGGCGCAAAAAGAGTCGTTCCGTCAGTCTGGTGGGTATTGGCGGCAAGGAAGCCGAAACGCGCACCGGGAAAGTCCGGCATGACGCGGCAGGGCTCCAGGACGGTATAGCCCGCACAACCGCCCGATTGCATGCGACGGATCTCGTCCTGCCCGCGGTCGAATTCGTGATTGCCCAGCGCATTGAAGTCGATGGCGATGTCGTTCATCACCCGGATTGTCGGTTCATCCAGAAAATGCCCGGAAATCAGCGGTGACGCGCTGATGAGATCGCCAGCGGACACAACTGCGCTGTTGCTGTTTTCCGCCCGCAGCCGTGCGACCGCCTCGGCAAAATGCACAGCGCCGCCGGCCTTGACTCGCGGCGCATCGACCGCGCCGTCCGGAGGCACGACGCTCTGGTCGTCCGGCACAATATGGCCGTGAAAGTCATTGAAGGCGATCACCTGAAGCGTCGTCACATCCGCCGGACTCGCGCCCGGCCGTCCGAGATCGCCACTGTCGATCTGCGCACAGGCCGCCAGCAACAGCAGAGCCAATGGAGCGCCAAGCCGACCGATCATCCTGCAACCTCATTCATTCGGGATACCGTGCGGCGCCCCATAGCAGATCGCGTGGACGGAAGAAGGCGTCCTCTGCGGCCACCTCGACATTTTCCACCCTCGCGCGCATGACTGCCGCAAGCCCTCGCCAGCGAAGGGCAGGAACATGTCGCAAGGAGAGAAAGTCATGGCCACCGCGCTGAGACCACCCGCGCTCACCGATGCCGAATGGCAGGCCCGCCAGCAGCTCGCCGCCTGCTACCGCATCTTCGCCCATCTGGGCTGGGACGAACTGATCTACAATCACATATCACTGCGGGTCCCGGGCGAGGACCACGCTTTCCTCATCAATCCCTTCGGCCTTCATTATTCCGAAGTGACGGCGTCCAATCTCGTCAAGATCGATATCGACGGCAACAAGCTCGGCGAGAGCCCCTATCCCGTCAATCGCGCCGGCTTCGTGCAGCACAGCGTCTTTCACCGCCATGTGCCCGATGCCCATTGCATCATCCACACGCATACGACCGCCGGCATGGCGATCGCCTCCACGGCCGAGGGTCTCCAGCCGACCGATTTCTATTCCGGCCTGCTTGCCGGGCAAGTCGCTTATCATGATTTCGAGGGCGTCACTGTCCGGGAGGAGGAAGGCGCGCGGCTGATCGAGAATCTGGGCGACAAGCGCTTCATGATCCTGCGCAATCACGGCCTGCTGGTGATGGCACCAACCCTGCCGGCGGCATTCGTGAACTATTATGTCATCGAGCGGGCCTGCCAGATCCAGATGGCGACGCGCAGCGCCGGCACACCGCTGCGCGTGCCCGATGCGGTGATTGCCGTCCACCAGCGCGATGTCTTCCTGGCCACCCCGCCCGAGCAGCGCGGCGTGGCCGAATTCGGCGCCTATGTGCGCATCATCGACCGGATCGACCCCAGCTGGCGCGACTGAGCTGAGACAGGCGAGCGTCAGGCTATAAGCGTTCAAGGCCGTGGCGGCAGGGGCGCCTCGCATTTTCCAACCGCGAGGTGCTCCCATCCGACGTGAAACTGCTTTAAGGGCCGTTCACCTGCCATGACCAAGTTTACCGTCAACGATCGCCCGGTGCAGTACCGCATGGACTCGCAGACCCCGCTGCTCTGGGCGCTGCGCGATGCCTCGAACCTCACGGGCACCAAATATGGCTGCGGCACGGGCGACTGCGGCGCCTGCACGGTCGATGTGGACGGGCAGGCCATCCGCGCCTGCCAGGTCACCATCGCGGCGATCGAGGGGCGTTTCGTCACGACCATCGAGGGCCTTTCGCCGGATCGCAGCCACCCGCTCCAGCAGGCCTGGGCGGCCCAGAACGTGCCCCAGTGCGGCTATTGCCAGTCCGGCATGATCATGACCGCGTCCGTGCTGCTCAAGCGCAACAGCAATCCGACCGACGCCGAGATCGAGGCGGCAATGACCAACATCTGTCGTTGCGGCACCTATCCCCGCATCCGGGAAGCCATTCGGCAGGCCGGGCGGATCATGCGCGGTGAGGAACGCGTGGCCGCCGCGCCCGCTCCCGGCATCGCGCCCGATGACGCAGCCCGGCGCGTTCCCGGCCTCACCCCGCCGGCAGACAGCAAGGAGCCATAGATCGCGCCGGTCCCGCTTTGGGGCAAGCTTGCGGCTGGCTGACACAGATGTTCAGCACCGGGACAGCCCCCCGGCTGCATAACGTCCTCAATGGCGACGATTCGCCTGTTTTTGAGGAAGTCCTGATGAGACGGATGCTTTCCCTGGGTTTGATGGTGACCACCGTGCTGGGCACCACCGCGCCGGCTCTCGCCCAGCCGAACGAAGGGCGCAATCGCCCGCGCGTGGCTGTCGAAGGCAATATGTCCGCGCGCCCCCAACCCACACCCCGAACCGAACGGCGGCAGTCCGCTCCTTCGGCCGCACCCTCTGTCCGGCAGCAGCGTCCCCCTTCGGCAGTCACGACCACGCGGGTTCCGCCTTCGCGGGCGCAGGGCGACAACGGCCAGCGAAGGGGCAATGATCGGGATAACCGGGTCGGACGCCCGGAAGTGACCAACTGGCCCGACCAGCGTCGCCTGACGCCTGTCGAACCCGGCCCGGGAGCGACTGTTCCCCCCGCCAATCGACCGCGGCCCAACTGGAGCCGCGGCAATGATGACCGCAGCCAGAACGACGGACCGCGCCGCGGTGATCGGCGCCCCGGCGAGGAAGCACGCGATAATCGCGGGCGGAACGACGGGACCTGGTCGCGTAATGGCGATGACCGGCGACGCGCCGACTGGCAGCGGGATGATCGCCGCCGCGACGATGCTCGGAACCGCGACGATGCCCGGAACCGCGAGGGCTGGTCACGCGACCGGGACGACTGGTCGCGCCAGCGGGGCTGGAACGAGCAGCGCCGGCTGAACGAACGCGAGCGATGGTCGGATCAGCGGCGCTGGGACAATCGCTGGCGCAACGACAGGCGCTATGACTGGAACAGCTATCGAGTGCGCCACCGCACGATCTACAGGCTGCCGGCCTACCGCGCGCCTTATGGCTGGAGCTATGGCTACCGGTCGTTCTCGATCGGTTTCTACCTGAGCAACATGCTGTTTTCGTCCAGCTACTGGATCAACGACCCTTATTATTATCGCCTGCCGCCCGCCTACGGCTCGCTCCGCTGGGTCCGCTATTATGACGATGCCCTGCTCGTGGACATCCGCGATGGCTATGTCGTCGACGTGATCCACAACTTCTTCTGGTAAGCGCCACCGCTTCCCGGGACGACTTCCTGATCGGCCTTCAGGAAAGACTGGACCGGCTCTCCAAACGGCGAGAGTCGGTCCTTTTTCGCTGCACGTCCTGCCTCTCGACGCTGCTCTGCGCTCTTGCCCCAGCGTTCGACCGATGGCAGGAGCCTCCCTCATGACGCAGACATGGCTCGATGACGCAGACGTTCCATCGCAGGCACGGGCGGAGATTGGCGAGCGGACTCGCCAGCGCCTCTCGCGCAATCCCATGGTCAGCCGCCTGCCCACCGACAAAGCCGAGATGTTCCTGCGCCACGGCCTGGTGTCGCCTGCGGAATGCGCGAAGCTGATCGACAAGATCGACGCGGGCTGCAAGCCATCCAAGCTGTTTTCGGGCACCGACTCCGGCTACCGCACCAGCAGCAGTTGTAACCTCGACATCTACGATCCGTTCATCATCGCCATCACGAAACGCATCGATGCGCTGATGGGGATGGAAGGCGACCATGGAGAGCTGCTCCAGGGCCAGCGCTACGAGCAGACCCAGCAATATCATCTCCACTGCGATTATTTCCCCGGCAATGTGCATTACTGGCCCGCCATGCGCGTGAGCGGCGGGCAGCGCTGCTGGACGGCGATGGCCTATCTCTGCGACGTCGAGGAGGGCGGCGAAACGCACTTCCCGCGCCTCGGCCTTACCGTGCCGCCACGCACGGGCACGCTGCTGATGTGGAACAACATGAATGCGGACGGGTCGCCCAACCATGACACGCTCCACGCGGCGCTACCCGTGAGCCGGGGCGTCAAATATGTCGTGACTCGCTGGTATCGCGAGCGGCGCTGGGAACCGCACAGCAAGCCCTGAACTCGCCTCCGCCCCCTGCGCCTGCAGACAATTTGAGACACTTATGAGCGAAAGCTGACAGCGCCGTTCCCGCGCTGTTCAGCGCTCCGGCTCCATAAGAGCCATGTCGGGTGCGGCGGCGGTTCTGCTCCTCCTCCTCACGGCATCCACGCCGCGCCCGGCAAAGATACAAGGAGTGTCATGCCATGAAGAAACTGATCCTTGCCGGCCTCGCCACCCTGGCCCTCCTGCCGGCCACCGCCATGGCGCAGCCGGCCAGCCATTATCAGCAGGAGCGCCATCAGGCGCAGAAGGACGCGCGCAAGGTGCACGATGCCCGGCAGGACCTGCGCGAGGCCAAGCGCGATGTTCGGGACGCCCGCTGGGACTATGCACGCGAGGTCCGGGACTATAATCGCGCCCATCCCTGGCGCGCCACCTTCCGCTACCAGCGGTTCCAGCCCGGCGCGCGCATCCAGCCGGCTTATTATGGCCGCGCCTATGTCGTCTCGGATTATGGCCGCTTCCGCTGGGCCAAGCCGGGCGTGAACCAGCGCTGGGTGCGCCACTATAACGATGCGCTGCTCGTCAACATCAAGACCGGACGCGTTGTGAAGGTCGTCCACAACGCCTTCCGCTGATCCTCCTGCGCAGGCCCCTTCCGCATCGACGGAGGGGGCCTGCCCTCATGCACACATCCATGTTCCGGGCAGATTGCGAGGCCGCACGCACAGTGTTAGGCACGCAACACACGATCAGCGATGATCGCTCTCAGATCGAAAGGATGATGCATGTCTCGCGCCTCGCGAACCACCCGGGCGATTGCCCTTCTGCTCGGAACGGCGATGCTCGCCGCGCCGGCCCTGGCCCAGCATGAAGGCCATGGCGCCGCGCCCGCGACGCAATCCGCCCAGAGCGAAGACCAGAAGCTCTTCGCCTTGTTCGCCGCTTCGGACGAAGCCAATCTGAAGCGCAATCCCATCAACGCCATCTTCCGCGGCGACCTGCGCTATGCGGACCGGCTGGGGGATTATCTGACGGACGCCTATATCGATGCCGAACGCAAGGCGGCCGAGCAGGATCTGGCAGCCCTGAAAACCATCGACCGGTCCAGACTGACCGCGCAGAACCAGATCGCCTATGACGTGTTCGAATGGCAGACCGACGAGGCGCTGAGGGGACTCCGCCCCGAGATCCTGGCCCTGACGATCGTCCGGCCCGTCAATCACTTCAGCGGCTTCCACACCTTCTATCCGACCTTCGCGTCGGGCAAGGGCGCCGCACCGTTCAAGACGCTCGAGGATCACGAGAACAATCTCAAGCGCCACAAGGACTATATCGCGCTCACGGACCGCGCCATCGAGCGCTTCCGGCAAGGCATGGCCAGCGGCGTGGTGGAAACCAGGCTCACGATCAACAATGTGATCCAGCAGTTCGACAATCTGGCCGCGCAGAGTGTCGAGGAATCGCCTTTCTACCAGCCCGTGCTCAACTTCCCTGAAGGCATCTCCGACGCGGACAAGACCCGCCTCACTGCTGCCTATCGCGACATCATCGTGAACGGCATCAATCCGGCGCAGAAGCGGATGCGGGATTTCCTGGCCACCGAATATCTGCCCGTCGCCCGGGAGACGGTCGGGCTCAGCACCATGAAGGGTGGCGACCTGCTCTATGCCGAGCTGATCCGCGGCACGACCACCCTCCCCCTCACCGCCGACTATGTCCACCAGCTCGGCCTCTCCGAGGTCGCCCGCATCCAGAAGAACATGGAGGCGGTGCGCGAGGAAGTGGGCTTCAAGGGGACGCTCCAGCAGTTCTTCGCGCATTTGCGGGATTCGCCGGAATTCCATCCCAAGTCGCGCGAATGGATGACGGAGGAATTCTATCGCATCGGGAAAGTGGTGGACCAGAAAGTGGGAAGCCAGTTCTCGACCCTGCCCAAGGCGCCGCTGGAAATCCGGCCCTATCCCGAGTTTCGCGAGAAGTTCGAGGCGGGCGGCTCCTATGAGAACGGGACACCCGATGGCTCGCGGCCGGGCGTGTTCTACTTCAATGCCTACGACCTGCCCTCGCGCAGCCTGCCGGGCATGACCACGCTCTATCTGCACGAAGGCGCACCGGGGCATCATTTCCAGCTCAGCCTCGCGCAGGAGAATGAAGGTCTCCCCGCCTTCATGCGCTTCGGAGGCAACACGGCCTATGTCGAGGGCTGGGCCCTCTATGCGGAGACGCTGGGCTTCGACTTCGGCCTGTTTGAGGACCCCTATCAGCGCATGGGTCATTATGACGACGAGATGCTCCGCGCGATGCGGCTGGTCGTCGACAGCGGCATCCATGCCAAGGGATGGACCCGCGAGCAGGCGATCCAGTACATGCTGGACAACAGCTCGATGGGCAAGACGGACGCCACGGCGGAAGTGGAGCGCTACATCGCCATCCCCAGCCAGGCCCTTGCCTACAAGATCGGCGCGCTGACCATCCAGCGGCTCAAGAAGAAGGCGCAGGACGAGCTGGGGCCGAAGTTCGATGCCAAGGCATTCCATGCCCAGGTTCTCATGACGGGCTCGCTGCCCATGACCGTGCTCGAGAAGAAGATCGACGACTGGATCGCTGCCACCAAGGCAAGCTGATCCGCAAGAATGGGAGCGCGGTCCTTCCGATCGCGCTCCCCCTGCCTGCGCAGACGCAGGACGGACAAGGCCGCAGCCTCGATAATCAGCGTGGGCCCCGTCCGGCGAGAACGCCCCCGCTGCCGGCCTCAATCGCCCGCCGGGCCGTCCTGTGCCGGCGTGCAGGCAAAGGCGCTCGCCTTCTTCGCGTCGCCGCCCACATAGCGGGCATGGCCGGGATAGGGACAGAGCGGCCGGGTTTCCTCCGGCTGGTCCTTCCGCGCGGCGACAATGGCCTCGGGCGCCTTGCCCTCTTCCACCCAGTCGACCAGCGCGCCAAGCATGTCGAACTGGTCGAAGGCATTGCCGCCCTGACAATGCAGCATGCCCGGCACCATGTAGAAGCGCGTGGCATTCGTGAATGCCTTGCCGTTCGTCTCGGCCGCGCGCTCATAATAGTCCCAGGTCGCCTGCGCCGAGAACCAGAAGTCCGAAACGCCGTGGAAGAAGAGCATCTTCCCGCCGCGATCGAGGAATGTTCCGAGATTGGTCCAGTAGTTCGTGTCGGTCAGGCGCTGCACGGGATCGTTGCGGATGGCCTGGATGCGCGCATCGAGATCAATGGCGGTATCCGTACTGGGCGGGCCGAACGGGCCGGGGGCACCGGTAGGCAGATAACCCATCGGCTTCACGACAATGCCGGTATCGAAAGGCATCGCCGTGTAGAGGGGATAGCCAGCCTTGTCGCGCGGCCCCGCGAACCCCACCTTGAGCGCGCCCGCCAGACCCGCGCTGATGCAGTCCTTGCTCTGGCCCGGCTTGCAGACCAGCTTCGCGGGATCGAAGCGGCATTGCGCGACATTCTCGATCATGCCGTCCTTGAGGCCGTCGAGCCCATCGCACTGGGCCAGCAGCCCGTGGAGGATGGTCTGGCGCACCGCATCGCTGAACAGGGCGGAGACGTCCGGCTTGCCGTCCGCACCCTTCGAGGCGACCTGATTAAACAGGACATGCGAATAGTCGATGGCGAGATTGGAATCCCCCGTGCGCATGGCCGGGGCACCGGCAATGATGCCGTCGAACAGCTCGGGATAGCGCTGGGAAGCCAGCATGGCCTCGCGGCCGCCGGTCGAGCAGCCCGCCATATAGCTGTGCGCGATGTCCCGGCCATAATAAGCGGTGGTCACCTTCTTGCCCAGCAGCGTGGCCGTGCGGACCGAAGTCTCGGCAAAATCCAGCGCGGCCCGCTGGTCGGCCATGAAACTGTTGTCGAACACCGCGCCTTCATGGCCGCTGTCATGGCTGATGACGGCAAAGCCGCGCGCCAGCGCTGGCACGCCATTGGCCGCGACCGGGCCCGTCGGCTCCAGCACCGAACCATTCAGTCCGCCACCGCCCTGCAGGAGGAAGCGGCCCTGCCAGTCGTCCGGCATCGCGATCGCGTAGCGGATGCCATAGGTCTTGCCGCCGGCGCCCTGCCGCTCATTGATGATGCCATCGACCCGGCAGTGTCCCGGGAGCGCGGAGGAGAGGCGCCAGCCATGGGCATTCAGCTGGTCGCTGGGCGGCGTTGCGGCGACGTGGCGCGCCGAGAGGATCTTGACGTCCGGGCCGAAGGACTGCCCGGCCAGCGCTTCGCACCGGGCGGCGGCGGGCGGCGCGGCGGTATCCTTCGCCTGAGCGGGCATCGCGCAAAGGGCAGCAGCGGATGCCATCAGCAGGGCGGCAGACTTCAGTCGTCGGGTGCGCATGATCTTCATCTCCACAACTCTCGCCGGCAGCGATCGGCTTCATCCGGTCTGTCGCCGGAGATTGTCCCCTTTACAGACGGCTTCGCGCCGTGAAGCAACCGGGGCGAGCGAGAGACCCGCCCGCCCCGTTGATTTTTTATCGGCTCAGAACCGGAAGCCGACACGCCCGCCGATCGTGCGCGGCGCGCTGTAGTTCACCACCGTGGAGCTCCAGACCGTCGTCACATTCTGGGCGATCCGCTCATCCTCGAGATTGTTCACGAAGGCGGTCAGCGTCAGATTCTCGCCCGGGAACACATAAGTGAGGTTGAGGTCGGTCTTGGTGTAGGACCCGTTGCGGCTCTGCGCATAGTTGCCAATGTCCGCGAAGGTCCGCGACTGCACGTAGAAGTCCACAGCCGGCGTCAGCTTGCCGTCACCGATGTAGAAATCATGCGCATAGCTCACCCGTCCGCTCCAGCGCGGCGCATTGGGCAGCTCGTTCCCCGAGAAGTCCGCCGTCTGGGACGGGATCGACGAGAAGCCGAGGATCGGGCCGAAGATGTTGTACATCGTGTCGGCCGAATAGAGATTGTCCTGGCCATTGGGGAAGGACAGGAAATTGGTGTCGAGGAACGACACATAGCCGGAGAAGTGGTCGTTGCGCGTCGGCGAGAAGCGCGTTTCCAGCTCGACGCCACGGATGCGCGCCTTGGCCGCGTTGGTCGAAACCGGGATCGGCCCCTGGATGGGATCGACGATGATCGAGGCCACCTGCAGGTTGTTGTAATCCATCTGATAGGCCGTGAGGCCCAGGAACAGGCGGCGATCGAAGAGGTCGGCGCGGATGCCGGCCTCGTAATTGGTCACCGTCTCGGGCTCGTAGGACCGGAAAGCGACCGGGTTGGAACTCGACTGAAGGCCACCGCTGCGATAGCCGGTGCTCACCGTGCCATAGGCCATGAGCTGCGGCGTGATTTGATAATCGAGCCCGGCTCTCCAGTTGACCTTGCTGTACTTCGCCTCGGGGCGATCGGTGTCGTCGGTGAAGGCGATGGGATCGCCGACCGGGCATGTGGTCGGGTTCATCGTCTCGAGCGTCACCGTGCCGCCGGCGCAGACCAGCTGCGTGTTGCGGCTCAGCACCTGATCCCACGTGGCGCGCACGCCGCCCGTGATGTTCAGGCCGTCGAGCAGCTCATATTTGGCCTGACCGAACAGCGCCTGTGACTTGCTGCCGACGTTGGAATTGTAGTTCACCACATCCACGGCATCGATCGTGGAGATGTTGAAGCCCTCGCCAACGACCTTGGCGCCGAACATGTTGAAGACGCTGTTGAACGGATAGGGCGCCGTGTTGCCGGCATGGATCAGGGCGCTGCCGGACGGCTTCTTGTCCTGATAGATGTAGGCGCCTGCGACCATGGAGAAACGGCCGATCTCGTAATTGAGATCGAGCTCGTGCGACCAGGTCTCGGTCTTGGCATCGACGGCGCGCTGCTCGAACACGCCGGTGGAAGCCGTGACGCCATTGTCCTTGAGCATCGAGTAGCCCGCCAGCCAGGTGGCGGTGAGATTGGGCGTCACATCCCAGCTCAGGCGCGAGCGGGCGGCATAATATTTGGTGTTGATCCGGTTGTCGGTGACATCCTCGACGCCGGGATTGTACTGCTTGTCATAGACCGTGACGCCCGGCCCGAAGAGCCCGTTGCGGATGTCCGTGCCCGTATAGGCCATGTCGGCGTCGGGATAGTAATTGTAGCTGCGCATATAGCTGAGCGGGATGGTGCCCTGGTTCTCGCCATAGTTCAGCGAAACCCGCCAGCTGACCGTCGAGGTGGGCTCCCAGAGGGCCGTGACGCGCACAGCCGAGAGGTCAGTCTTGCCCCATGCCTCGCCGGCGCCCAGATACGGATCGAGCCCGTCATCCGCGAGGCGGAAGCCCGCGACGCGGATAGCCAGCGTGTCGGTGACAGGCAGGTCGACTGCGGCGCGCACGCGCATCTGGTTGCGGCTGGCATACTGGATGTCGCCTTCCGCGGCGAAGCGGAAGCCCGGGTCGGCCGTGTTGATGTTGACCACGCCGGCCGTGGCGTTGCGGCCGTAGACCGTGCCCTGCGGGCCGCGCAGCACTTCCACCGCCCCGATGTCGAAGAGGCCGAGCTGCAGCACCTGCGCGGAGGGATCGTAGATGCCGTCGATCTGCGTCGCGACCGTCGAATAGCCGCTGAAGCTGTTGTTGCTGCCGATGCCGCGGATCGAGAAACCGTTCTGGCTGAGCTGCAGGTTCGGCGCGGTGGTCACCAGCGCGTCGGCGCTCGAAAGACCCTGACGGTCCAGCGCATCCTGCTGCACGACCGACACGGCGATCGGCGCCTTGGTGAGGCTTTCCGCGCTCTTCTGCGCGGTCACGATGATCTCGCCGCCATCATAGGGCTCGTCGGGCGCGCTGTTATCCTGCGCGAATGCCGGGGTCGCAAGCGCGAGGATGCTGCATGCGATGAAGAGATTACTGCGTTTCAACTGCCAACTCCCAAAGACTCGGTCACCTTCCGGACCCTCGATGCACGGACCGAAAACCCGGTCGACGGCTCTGGCCGCTTTCAACCGGGTGCGATGGATGCACGAAAGAGAGTTCGCCCACATGCGTTTGCGAGCTGCTCTCGATGCCTGGCGGAGGAAAAGTGCCATGATTCCGGCCCACCCTCTCGCACTGTCATTCCATCGATGTTATGCAATCGATTGCGTCGCCGTCTAGCGAAGATCTTGCTGCAGCACAATGTGTAGAATCAACAGAAGTGCTATGCTTTGACCTTCGCTTGCAAAAATGTCACAGGCGCCAGCCGGCGCATGGGATCGGCCAATCACAACCGATTGCGTTCCGGAACCCATGCACCGACATTCATCCCGCGGCCACGCCCTGCGCGGACAGGGCCAGATAGAAAGAACGAAGGGGAGATTCATGCCGAATGCAGTCAGTCGGGCCGATCGGCCGGCCAACCATCTCCTCAAGCTCCTCATCTTCCTCATGTTCGCGATGTTCGCGATGACGACCGATGCGGTCGGCACGGTGATCCCGGAAGTGATTCGCGAGTTCGATCTCGGCCTGACCGCCGGCGGCTCGTTCCAATATGCCACCATGTCGGGCATCGGCGTTGCCGCCATATCGCTGGGTTTCCTCGCCGACCGGATCGGGCGCAAGTGGACCATCCTGCTGGGGCTGATGCTGTTCGGCGTGGGCTCGGGCCTGTTCGCAGCGGGGCACAGCATGGCGTTTTTCGTCGTCTTGCTGTTCTTTTCGGGCCTTGGCATCGGCATTTTCAAATCGGGCGCGCTCGCACTGATCGGCGATCTGACAAGCTCCACCCGCGAGCATGCCGCGACGATGAATCTGGTCGAGGGCTTTTTCGGAGTCGGCGCGATCGTCGGCCCGGCGCTGGTCGCCTTCCTCCTCCAGCAGCAGACCAGCTGGAAATGGATTTACCTGATCGCCGCGATGCTCTGCGCGGCACTGCTGATCGGCATTGCGCTGGCGCGCTTTCCGGCGCCGGTTCGCGAGCAGGCACAGCCGGCGGACCCGCGCGATGCCATGCGCATGATGGGGGAGCCGACGGCCTGGTTCTTCAGCATCGCCCTCATGCTCTATGTCGGCGCGGAAGCAGCCATCTATGTCTGGGTGCCCACCTATCTGGCAGGCTATTCCGGGCCCTTCCCGTGGCTTGCCCTCTATGCCGTCTCGGTCTTCTTCGTGCTGCGCGCGCTGGGCCGGTTTCTCGGTGCCTGGCTGCTGTCCCGCCTCGACTGGAGCGTCGTCCTGCTTGTCTGCACCTTCGGCATGACCGTGCTGTTCTGGATGGCGCTGGCGGGCGGCCCCGAGATCGCCGTCTTCGCCCTGCCCGCGACAGGCCTGTTCATGTCCGTGCTCTATCCCACCATCAATTCCACCGGCATCAGTTGCTACGAGAAGAGCCGGCACGGCTCCATCGCCGGACTGCTGCTCTTCTACACCTGCGTGAGCGCCGTGCTTGCGCCGCTGGCCATGGCCCTGCTGGGCGACTGGCTGGGCGACAGCGGCTACAGCATCCTTCTGGGGGCGCTGTTCGCCACGGTGCTGACCGGGCTCTGCCTGTGGAACTGGCGGCGCGCGCCATTCGCCGCCCGGCTGCTGGCACGCAACCAGGCGGATTATTCGCGCGCGCCGGAAAATCCGTGCTGAAATCGAAACGCGATCTTCTATTCAGGTTGCCGGAACAGGAAAGGGCGTGACAGCGGTGAAGCCAAAACAGATCCGGACGATCTACGATCTGGCGGAACTGGCCGGCGTATCCGCCGCCACCGTGTCGCGGGCGCTGGCGGCCAAGACCGTCGTCAGCAACGAGACGGCCGAACGCATCCGCAAGCTGGCGCAGCAGCACGGTTTCCAGCCCAGCGCGCTGGCGCGCAATCTGCGGACCCGGCGCAGCGGCGCGATCGGTGTCGTGATCCCGCTCGGCCACGAGCGCGCGCAGCATATCTCCGACCCGTTCTTCATGACGATGATCGGTTGCCTCGCCGACGAACTGACCGAGCGCGATTTCGACCTGGTTCTGTCCCGCGTGATCCCGGACAAGCCGAACTGGCTGGAAACCATGATCGCCAAGGCGCGGGTCGATGGCTTCATCATCATCGGGCAGTCCGACCAGTCGGCCGTGCTCGATGCAGCTGCCCGCACTTATCTGCCGATGGTCGCCTGGGGCGCCTTCACGCGGGGCCAGGTGCATTGCTCCGTCGGGACGGACAATTTCCTGGGCGGCCGCATGGCGACGGAGCATCTCATCGCGAGGGGCAGCCGTAACATCGTCTTTCTGGGCAACACGCAGGCGATTGAGATCGCGCAGCGCCTCGAGGGCGCCAAGGCAGCGGTGCGCGCGGGCCGGCGCGCCGGTCGAGCTGGCGGAAGTCACCATCCACCTCGCCAGCGAATTGAGCGCCGGCGATATCGCGGCTTATCTGGACAGCGTCGAGCGCATGCCGGACGGCATTTTCGCAGCCTCCGACATGATCGCGCAGACCGCCATCCAGATCCTCGCGTCGCGCGGCACGTCGGTGCCCGGCGACGTGCGGGTCGTCGGCTTCGACGATCTGCCGATTGCCCGCAGCACCGTCCCGCCGCTCACCACCATCCGGCAGGATATCCAGACCGGCGCGGGGCAGATGATCGATTGCCTGTTCCGCCGCATCGACGGCAAGCAGACCGGCTCGATCGTCCTCAACCCCGAACTGGTCGTCCGCGGGACGAGCTGAGCGCTCACGGCGACGTCCGGCATTGCATCCGCAAGACCCACTACATGCGCGCAAAATTTGCTTTGCAATCGATTTCGCTGTCCGTGTATCAACCCCTCGGATCGATGCAGGGGAGCCCGGAATGCCGAAAGGCTTGCGGAAGCGGCACGCCGTCTTCCGGCGCCGCCCTGCCCTTGCCGGCCCGCCTTTCCTCGCTCTCCGACAGGGGTATCGATCTTGCCTGACACGTCCGCCATGCCTTCCGGTCAAACGGCCGGCACTCTCTGGAGCGCCGATCATGTCGCGGCTATTGGCCCCCTCGCGTCTTTTGCCGCGCCCCTGATCGGAGCAGCCGATCTCGCGGACGCGCTGCCGGAGCTTGGCTTGTGGGATGCCTGGCCCGTCCAGAACGACGATGGGTCCATCCATCGCTTCGCGGATGGCGCCAGCTTGTGGATGGCGCTGGGCGCGCCCTGGTTCGAAAATCCCGACGACAGGCATGCTCATGCGCGGATCCATCTTCTCCTGCGGCAGGCATCCGGCTGGCGCAGCCTCGGACCGGCCATGCCGGAAGGCTTTGCGCCGGGCAGCCGGGAATGGTCCGGCTCGGCGATCATGGATGCCGATGGTGGCGGACTGACGCTCTATTTCACGGCCGCCGGCACGCGCGGCGAGGCGCAACCGACCTTCGGGCAACGCCTGTTCCAGGCAAGGGCAAGGCTCGCCGAGAATGCCGACGCTCCACGTCTGACCGACTGGCGTGACCTGCGCGAAAGCGTGGCGCTGGACGAGCGCCTCTACATGGACCCGCTGAGCGGCGGCGGCGGCATCGGCACCATCAAGGCATTCCGCGACCCCGGCTTCTTTCGGGATCCCGCGACGGGCGAGGCCTGGCTTTTCTTCACCGGTTCGCGGGCTGGCTCGGCATCCGCTTTCAACGGCGTGATCGGCGCGGCGCGCGGCGCGGGAGGCCCCGATGACCCGTGGCGAATCGTGCCCCCGGTGATCAGCGCGGACGGCCTTAACAATGAGCTTGAACGCCCGCATGTCATCCACCATGCCGGCCTCTATTATCTCTTCTGGTCCACCCAGTCGCATGTGTTCGATCCGGCCGGGCCGGTCGGCCCCACCGGCCTCTACGGCATGGTCTCGGACCGGCTGGAGGGCGAGTGGCGGCCCCTCAACGGCACCGGCCTCGTGATTGCCAATCCCCCGGAAGCGCCGCGACAGGCCTATAGCTGGCTCGTGCTGCCCGATCTGCGCGTCACCAGCTTCGTGGATGATTGGGGGCATGGCGCCGATCATGCCGACACCCGGCGCTTCGGGGGCACCTTCGCGCCCTTCCTCGCGCTCGCACTCGATGGCGAGCGGGCCCGCCTGCGGGCAGCGCCATGACCCGGCGTGACGGAGGCCGTTTTGGCGGTGTCGAACTCGGCGGCACCAAGACGATCGCCGTGCTTGCCCATGGCGACGCGATCATCGCGCGCGAGACCATCCCGACGACCACGCCCGCCGAAACGCTGGCCCGCGCCCATGGCCAACTGATCGCCTGGCATGCCGAGGCGCCGCTGGATGGCATCGGCATCGCGTCCTTCGGCCCGATCCGCCTTGACCGGACAGCACCGGATTTCGGCCATATGCTCCCGACCCCCAAGCATGGGTGGACACATGCCGATGTCGCTGGCGGGCTGACGCGGGGCATCGATTGCCCATGGGCGATCGACACCGACGTCAATGGCGCGGCGCTGGCGGAATATCGCTGGGGCGGCGGCGCCGAGCTCGACAGCCTCTGCTACATCACCATCGGCACCGGCGTGGGTGGCGGCCTGCTGATTGGCGGGCGGCCGGTCCATGGCGCCCTGCATCCCGAGATCGGCCATGTTCGCGCGCGACGCGCAGCGGGGGATCGTTTCGCGGGCACCTGCCCTTTCCATGGCGATTGCGTGGAAGGCCTCGTATCCGGCCCTGCTCTGGCCGCCCGCTTCGGCCGTCCGATGGAGACGGTGGACGACGACGATGCGCTCTGGGAGCATGTCGCCTCCGATCTGGCCGAGATTTCCGCCATGCTGCTGTTGACCACCGCAGCGCAGGCGATCCTGTTCGGCGGCGGCGTCGCGGTCCGCCGGGGCTTTCTGTTCCCGCGGATCCGGGCGCGGGCGCTCGATCTGCTGCAGGGCTATCTGCCGGCGTTCGATACCCGGTCGGCCACGGCCATGATCGGCCCCGCGCATCTGGGCGATCAGGCCGGCCCCCTGGGCTGCATCGCGCTCGCGCAGGCAGCCTGCTTAGATGAGCGCGGGGCGCCCTCGGCTGCGGGATAATCGAGCCAAGCCACGCCCCGGCCGACCCACCGCTCAGGCGCCGAAAGCCCGGCGCAGGGCGTCCATCTTCCAGGCCGTGAAGCGCTGCGAGACCTTGGCCTCCGGCGCCACGCGATCGAAGGCATGGAACGCACCGGGCACGACCAGCAGGTCGGTCGGCACGCCGGCCTCCGTCAGGCGACGTGCATAGTCGATGTCCTCCCGCACGAAGAGGTCGACGCCGCCCACCGCGACGAACGCAGGCGGCAGGTCGGACAGATCGGTGACTCGTGCGGGCACGCCGGCTGCCGGCACGTCCGGTCCGCCCGGCTCCATGCCGAGGAAACTCGTCCAGCCGAAGCGATTGGCCTGCCCGGTCCAGCCGAACGCGCCAATGAAGGGCGGCAGGTGGACGCTGCTCCCCGTGCGATCGTCCAGCATCGGATAGATGAGCATCTGCCCTGCCAGCGGCACCTCGCCCCGGTCACGCGCGGTGATGGCAAGGCGCGCCGCATGACCACCGCCGGCGCTCTCGCCCATGGCGACGATCCGCGCAGGGTCCAGCCCCAGCCTCGCGGCCTCATGGTACATCCATCGCAGCGCGGCGTAATTGTCCTCGACCGAGCCGAGATAGGTCGTTTCCGGCGCCAGCCGGTAATCCACCGTGACGATCACGCAATCCAGCTCGCGCGCCAGCGCCTGCTCATAGGCCACTTCGAGCCCGGCGCTGCCGAGGATGTAGCCGCCGCCATGCATGTGCAGGATGCCCGGGCGGCGCGTCCCCGGCCGGGCATTGATGATGAAGACGGGCACGTCGGGCTGGCCCGGCCCCACGGGCAGGCGAAGCTGCTGTACCGGCACGTCGGGCAGGTGCGGCGGCGCTGGCGGCGTCCCGGCCCGGATCCGCGCGAGCGCCTCCTTCGTCCACGTCAGCCCCTCATTCTGTGCAATGACTTCTCGCGCCGCCGGCAAAAGTTCGGGGTCGAGATAGGCGAGCGGATCGTCGGAGGGCAATTGGGCTGCCTGGCCCATGCGTCCGGCCATCATGGTGACCAAAGCGGCCGCGCCCAGCCGGCCGAGATCGCGCCTGTTCATGTTTCTCATCTCACTCGCACTCCCAATTCCGGCTCGCTCAGGCGGCCGCATGCCGGTCCACAAAAGCCGTCCACAGGTCCAGCCAGCCATGCGCCGGCAAGGCCGGATCGCCGAGACCGAAACCATGGCCGCCTTCCTCGAAGAAATGCGCCTCGACAGGCCGCTGCGCCACGCGCAGGGCCTGCAGCATCTCGAAGCTGTTTTCCGGGGGCACGGCCGGATCATCGAGCGCATGCATGATGAAGGTGGGCGGCGTATCCGGGCCGACATGCGCGGCGGGCGAGCGGCGGGCGACCAGCGCGTCGCCGGGCTTTGGCCCCAGCAGCCGCAGCGCCGAATCGGCATGCGTGATCGGCGCGCTCATGCTGATGACCGGATAGATGAGGCCGGTCACGAACGGGCGGGCATCGAGCCGGTCCAGCGCATCGCGCGGTGCAAACAATGGCTCCGCGAAATCGGTGGCGAGCGAAGCGGCTAGATGCCCGCCGGCGGAGAAGCCGATCGCCGCAATCCGGGCCGGATCATAGTCATGGTCCCGGGCGCTGGCGCGGATCAGCCGCATGGCGCGCTGGGCATCCTGCAACGGCACGTCGGCGCGACCCGCCCAGCCCTCGCCAGGCAGACGATAAACCAGCACGAACACGGTATAACCGCGCGCCGTCAGGGCTTGGGCAAGTTCCGCACCCTCATTGTCAATCGAGACGAAGATATAGGCGCCGCCCGGCATGGCCAGAACCGCGCGGCCATTCGAACGCGCCGGCCGGAACACTTTCAGATAAGGCTCGGCGACATTGTGAAGGAAGACCGGCGGTGCCTCGGGTATCGGCAGCGGAATGGGAGCGAAGCCGCCTGTGGGCGGACCATCCGGCCAAAGCTGCATGGTCGGCGCGGCATTCCATTGCGCCGGAATCGGACGAGCGGGATTCGGCCTCGCGGAGGCAGGAGCAGCCCGGGCCGGCTCCGCGAGTGCCACTATGCTGGCCAGCGCGGCAAGCGAGCCCGCCATGACTCGCCTGCGGTCGATACCCGGCCCGTCCAAATCCGCTCCCGTCATGTCCGCCCTCTTGGCTTTCCGATCCGTTCCCCGCTTTCCATGGAGACGCGCTCTTGTCTACAATCGATTGCAGATTCTGCCCGCTTAAAGGGCCAGCGATGCGGCGGGGCACCGCGAACTTCTGCCCTGAGCAGGCAGGAAGCGGACCGGTTGCGGGGCGTCTGAAAATGTAGCGGCCGATCGGCCCCGCTCTCAAGCGGTGGCGGCGCTGCTATCCCGCCGGGGTCGGTTTGACGTGCCGCTCGACCTCTTCAATGATGTTGCGATTTGCGTAAGGCTTGTCAAACACCGCCTGGAAGAGCTGCGGATGCTCGCGCGCGATGGCACCTTGCGCTCCGCTTACGAGAATGATCGGCAGGTCGGACAGGGCCTCGTCGGCGCGCACGGCTTCCGCAAATTCCAGGCCCGTCATGGTCGGCATCATGAAGTCGGTAATGACCAGATCCGGCTTTCTCTGCCGGACGGCCGCCAGCGCAAGCTGGCCATTCGAAGCGGTCTCCACTTCATAGCCCTCGTCCTCCAGAATATCGGCAAGCATCGTGGCCAGCAGAAATTCGTCATCGACTACAAGGACAAGCGCCATGTTCAGAATCCCGCGGGCCCAATTATAACCGTCAGCCTTGGTTCGGAGGAACTGGAGAGGACGCGCGGCGATCACTCAGTGGCCCGCCGACAACCAGTCCCTGCTCCGTGAAGTCAATCGCGCAGATCGCCGGGTTAAAAGGCCGATCGCGCATCTTTTGAACGGATACAGACCTGATACTGCGATGATCTTCCTCCCAACGACGTAATAGGATCATGTTGTCCAGAATGGCCGAGATATCGGTCGCAGGCGCCTCCACGTCGGAGCCGAGGAGTTGCCGGATTTCCCATGTCGCTAACGTGGTAACCCCGTCCGCCCTCAACTGATCCATGAGCGAAGCAAAAAACTCCACCAGCCGCGGACGATACACAGCGGCACGCTCGAACCCACCCAGCCCGTCGATGAAAAGCCGCCGGACGCCCTGCGCCCGTACCCGATCGATCAGGCGGTGGGCGAGCTTGTCCAGGATATTGTCTGCAAGCGGAGTCCACTCCACCGTCAGCGAAGGATCGCCTTCCTCCGCCAGAGCGAAGCCCAGCGCCCTTGCCTTGGCTCGTAGCCGCTGGGGCGTCTCGAAAAAGCCGAAATGAAGCCCCGGCTCCTCCTCGGTCGATTGCGAGAGGAAATGCAGACCGATGGTTGTCTTGCCGCTGCCCGTGGGACCTGCAAGCAGCGTGACCGAACCCACAGGGAAGCCGCCGCCGATCAGGGCATCCAGGTTCGGGATGCCAGTGGTGAGACAGCCCTCCCGCACCGGCGCATCCACGATCTCGGGCGTGACCAGCGTCTCGATCCGGGGAAACACAGTGATGCCCTCGTCCGTGATCTCGAACTTGTGCAGCCCGCCAAGCGCCTTGCTGCCCCGCGACTTGCGGACCTGAAGCTGGCGAACCGTGCGCGCGCCGGCCAGCGTGTCCGTCAATTCGATCACGCCGTCCACCATCGTGTGCTCGGGGCAGACCTCATTCGCGCGCGAGCTCGTGAGGAAGAGAACCGTGCATCCGACGAAGGCCGCCTGTCCCTGCACTTCGGCAACGAAGGTCTTCACGTCGAAGTCAGTGTCCGCCCGGTCGCGCGCATTGAGCAGCCCGTCGAACACGAGCAACGTGGCATCCTGCCGCTTCGTCTCCTTGCGCAGCAGCTTCACGACCGCGTCGAGGCCTTCGTCCCTCAACGTCTGGAAGACGCTCACATAGATGATCTCGCTGCCCAGCTTCCCGCGATCGAAGAAGGACAGCGAGTCCAGGGACTGGAACAGGCGCTCGTGGCTTTCCGAAAGGAGCGTGACATAGAGGACGCGCCCGCCGCCAGCGACATGCGCGCAGGCAATCTGGTTGGAGAGGATGGTCTTCCCGGCGCCCGGCCGGCCCTGGATGATATAGGAGGCCCCGGTGATGAATCCGCCGGCCAGAACCTTGTCCAGTCCGCTTATCCCGCTCGCAAGACGGGGTATCTCATGCATCAGGGGAATCTCCTAAATAGGCTGGTCTCCTGATACAGCCTGCGCTCCGAGGGTAAAGGGCCAAGGGTAAAGGGAAAACGAAAGCGCTTTTCCCGCCGGAGCCGCCAACGGAGCGACAGCCGACACCGCCGAGAGAAAGGAGGCGCAAATATTCATGCCTGGCCCCCTTCAACATTCATGAGCACGTACCTATTATGATACGTTATATCATACATTAACGGGAATCTGGATGCCATGGCGCTTAATCGGACTTCAACGGGCTCTTCCCGGGCCGGGATCAATGTCATTGAAAGTGCGGCCATTTCCGGCTCGCTGATCTGCCTGCTTCACTGCCTCGCCCTGCCCGCCCTGTTGCTCCTTCTGCCGGGCACCATGCTGCTGTTCGCGCAATCAGAGGCTTTCCATGTCGTCGCGCTGGCCCTGCTCGCGCCGAGCGCTGGTCTGGCATTCTGGCTTGGCTATCGCCGCCACGGCAGCGGCCATGTCGCTCTGGCCGGCGGGGTCGGCCTCCTGCTCCTCGCGCTGGCGCTGCTGCCCGATGTCGGGGAAGGCGGGGAATTGTGGCTGACCGTCACCGGCAGCGTGCTCCTCATTGCCGGCCATGTCGCGAACTGGCGGCTGCGGCGCTGACCGCCTCGCCTCGCCACATCAGGCGCGCGCGACTGTCCTGCCCTCGCCTGACGCCCGACTTGCGAACGGATCGTCATGCAGGGAACAGCGCGCCGTCTCCGGCATGAAGCGCAGCGCGACCAGCCCGACGGCGCAGGCCCCCATCATGTAGAAGGCGGGCATCAGCGGATTGCCGGTGAGCGTGATGAGGCCGCTCCCGATCGCCGGGGCCGTCCCGCCGAAGATGGACGTGGCGACATTATAGGCGATCGCAAAGCCGGCGAAGCGTACATAAGTGGGGAACATCGCCGGAAAGGTCGCCGAGATGGTGGCAAGCTGCGGTGCATAGAGCAGGCCGAGCAGAACGAAGGCGAGCATGGCCCCGGGCAGGCCTGTCCCCATCAAAATGTAGAGCGGAACGACACCCACCAGCAGCCCGATCAGCGAGAAACGCCAGAGCGGTCGCCGGCCGATCCGGTCCGAAAGCCCGCCCATGAACGGCAGGAGCATCATCATGAACAGCATGCCGATGATCGGCACGATGAGAGCTTCATCCCCCGAGAGGCCGATGCGCCGCTGCAGATAGGTCGGCATGTAGCTGAGCAGGGTGTAGTTGACGACGTTGAGAGCCACGACGAGCCCACTCACCACCAGCATCGGCCGCCAGTGATGGCGCATCAGTGTGCCCAGCCCCGGCGAGGGCAGGTCCTCGCTGGTCTTCTCATGCGCGCGGAAGACAGGCGTGTCCTCCATACGAGAGCGCAGATAAAGGCCGATCAGCCCGAGCGGCGCCGCGACGAGAAAGGGCACGCGCCAGCCCCAGTCATACATGGCCACGTCGCCCAGCAGCAGCGAGAAGCCGAGCATCAGCACAGCGCCCAGGGAGAAGCCCGCCAATGTGCCGACCTCGAGGAAGCTGCCATAGAAGCCGCGCCGGTCATCGGGCGCATATTCGGCCATGAAGGTCGCCGCCCCGCCATATTCGCCGCCGGTCGAGAAGCCCTGGACCATGCGCAGCAGGATCAGCAACACCGGCGCCCAGAAGCCGATCGTCGCATAAGAGGGGATGAGCCCCACGCAGAGCGTGGCGAGAGACATGAGCAGGATCGTGAGCGCCAGCACCGATTTGCGCCCCAGCCGGTCGCCCAGCGGCCCCCAGAACAATCCGCCGAGCGGACGGACCAGAAAGGAGATGGCGAAGGTCGCCAGCGCGAACAGCACCGCTTCCTCCACATCCCCGGGGAACAGGGCGGCCGATATGTACGTCACGCCATAGGCATAGATTCCGTAGTCGAACCACTCGGTGGCGTTGCCCAGCGCCGACGCGGCGATCGCGCGGTGCAGCACGGCCCGGTCGGCCGGGTCCGTGGATTCGGTCGCGACGGCGTTGATCGGGGGATGGAGGCGGTCAGTCTGCGTCATTCTGTCTGTCCTGCGGGTGCCGCGTCATCGGGCGTGTTGGGGTCGAGCAGCGACGCCATGGGCGTGGTGCGCGGCACGATCTGGAAATCCTGCTGCGCCGGCGCCGGCACCGGTGCGAAGAAGGCCTGGCGCCACAGGCCAAAGACCAGCATGGCGGAAGCGCACAGGGCGATGAAGAGGAACAGGCCCCCGGTGCCGATCACGCTCATGAACACGGCCCCGCCAAGCGGACCGAGCGCCGCGCCGATGGAATAGAGGAGCACCAGCCGTCCGCTCGCGGCGACCCGGTCGGCGGCCAGCAGCCTGTCATTGCACTGCGCGACGCAGAGCGGATAGAGCGCGAAGCTCAGGCCGCCGAACAGGGCGCCAAGCACCAGCAACGGCACACCGCCGCCGGGCCACAGCGCCAGGGCCATGCTGACGAACGCCGTTGCGGCAAAGCTCAGCACGATCACGCGCCGCCTGTCGAACCGGTCGGAGAGATGCCCGAGCGGCGCCTGAAGCGCCACGCCCCCCAGGATCACGATCATCATGAAGGCAGCGGTCTCGGTCAGGTCGAGACCCAGCCGCCGCACATGGACGGCCGCCAGACCATAGAAAGCGCCAAGCATCAGCCCCGTCGCCGCTGCCCCGAGCGCCCCGAGCGGCGAGATCGCCAGCAGGGCGCGGATCGAGAAGGCGCTGGCCTCCAGCGGCGGCGGCGCGGAACTGCGGGTGAGGCACAGCGGAATGATCGCCAGCGAAATGAGGATGGACGCGATCTGGAACGGCATGCCGGGCAGCGTGCCGGTCGCGCCGAGCAGGGACTGCCCCACCGCCTGCCCGCAATATAGCGCCACCATATAGGCCGCGAGGATGGTGCCGCGCGTTCGCGCTTCCGCCCGGTCGTTCAGCCAGCTTTCCAGGCAGACGAAGACGCCGGCCACGCAGACGCCATCAATGAAGCGCAGTCCCGCCCAGAAGAGCGGTCCGTCGATGAGAGCATAAGCGAGCGTGCTCGCCGAGAGCATCGCCACGAATGCCGCGAAGGCGCGGATATGGCCCACCCGCCTGACGACCTGCCCGGCGCGGATCGCGCCGAGCACCAGCCCTCCAAAATAAGCGGTCGCCACCGCGCCGATGAGGATGGTGCCTTGTCCGGCGCGCTCCAGGCGCAGACTGAGCAAAGTGGCCATGAAGCCGCTGCCCGCCATCAGCATGAAGATGGCGATCAGCAGGCTGCGGACGGGAGCGATCGCGGCGAGCACGGGCATTCAGCGGGGCGCCGTCAGGCGGCCGCCCGCTCGCTTTCCTCCGTCCGGTCCCCGTCGCCTTCCACGAGCGCGGCGTGCAACGCGCGGATGGCGCCTTCGAACTGGCTGACCTCGATGATGAACTGAACGTCCACATTGCGGATCTGGTGCTGCATCGCGATGACGTCGATGCCGGCACAAGCCAGCGCGCCAAGCGCGTCGGTGATCAGCCCCGGCCGTGCGATATCGCTGCCGATGACCGAAACCATCGCCACGGGCTGCGCCGTGATCGCGGCATCGGGATAGCGCTTCTGCAGGTCCGCGATCACCCGCTTCATCGTCGCCACATCGGCCGAGAGATAATGGGTGATGGTGTTGGCGTTGGACGACTTGCTGACGATCCACGCGCCATGGCGAGTCAGCGCCTCGAGGATCGCGGCGTCATAGCCCTTCACACCGACCATGTCCTGCTCGAAGAACTGCAGCGCCTGCATCTGCCGGATGCCGGTGACGATCTCGACTCTCGGCTGCTCCGAGACATAGTCGCCGGAGATCAGCGTGCCGCCGTCCTCCCGGTCGAATGTGTTCCGCACGCGCAGCGGAATGGCGGTCTGCCGCAGGCCACGGCCGGCACCGGGATGGATGGCTTCCATGCCCAGATTGGCGAGCTGGTCCGCGACGTCATAATTGGTCCGGCCGATCTTACGCGCCTTGTTCGTGCCGACCAGCTTCGGGTCCGCGCTCGAAAGATGGAATTCCTTGTGAATGATCGCCTCGCGCGCACCGGTGAGGACCGCGATGCGCGAGAAGGTCATTTCCGAATAACCGCGGGCATAGCGGCGCACCATGCCGTCGCTGCAGCCGGCATAACCGGTCACGATCGGCAATGTTGTGGCGAGTTCGATCGGCGCGAGAGCCTGCTCGATGCGCTCGTCCAGCCCGCGCCTGTCATCCTGGTTCCAGAGGGTCAGGTCGATGAAGCGCGCATTCACGCCCCGCTCGCGCAGCAGCAGCGCGGTCGAGTGCGCGCTGTGCGCCTCGCCAAGCCCCGCGAGCAGTTCGCGCACGGTGAGAAGCTGTTCCTTGAGCGCGAAACGGCCATGGCTGCGCAACCGCGCGAGGTCGTCCAGACACTGCGTCGCGGCATCGATCCGCATGTCGACGAAACGGTCCGCTTCGAGCTGGCTCTCCGGCCGCGCGAACATCTCGGCATTGCGCGCGTGCATCGCGTCGCGCACCGTCTCCATGGCGCGGCGCCAGCCGTTCGCGTCCTCATCCGCCACGAAGCGGGCATAGACGCCGGACTCGCCGGTCTTCTTGTGCTCCAGCAGCAGGTCCGTCATCCCGGCATAGGCCCGAGACGACGAAGATGCGATTGTAGAGGTCCGCGCCGCTGCGGCCGGCGATCAGCACATTGTCGAGCAATGTGGCCGTCGCGGCCATGGACGTGCCGCCGATCTTCTCGACGCTGTGGACGCCGCTCATGCCATTGCCTCCTCGGTCAGCCGGCCATGACGGGGCGCGATGACTCGCGGTTCGCCGCGCGCGGCAATGAAGCCGGGCCGGGGCTTCTCGACGCCGAAGGGCGCCTGCAGCCGGTTGCTCACCGCATTGTAAACGAGGAAGGCATTGGCGCGGGGGAACGGCGTGATGTTGCCGTTGGAGCCATGCATCACGTTGCAATCGAAGATCACCACGCTGCCCGGCTTCCCGGTCGGCGCGACAATGCCGTGCTTGTAGGCCAGCTCGGCGAGACTGTCCTCGTCCGGCACGCCATATTCCTGCTTTTTGAGGGACATGCGATAATGATCCTCCGGCGTCTCGCCCACGCAGGTGAGGAACGTGCGATGCGATCCCGGGATCAGCATCAGCGGGCCGTTGTTGGGCGTGTTCTCCGCAAGCAGGACCGACATGGAAAGGGCGCGCATGCGCGGCATTCCATCCTCCACGTGCCAGGTCTCGAAATCGCTGTGCCAGTAGAATTCCTTGCCTTGGAAGCCCGGCTTGTAGTTGAGGCGCGACTGGTGGAGATACACTTCGTCGCCCAGCAGGAAGCGCGCCGCCTCGGCCAGCCGCGCGTCGGCGGCCAGGCGTTCGATCACGCGGCTCTGGGCATGGATCTCGAAGATCGAGCGGATTTCCTTCCCGCCCGGCTCGCTGATGACGGTTTCCGCGTCCAGCGCGGCCGGATCGGCAAGCAACTTGCGAGCTTCGCGCTGCAGGAAAGCCACTTCCTCCTCGGAGAAAATGTCTTCGAGCACGAGATAGCCGTCACGCTCAAATTGTTCCGTCTGCGCGCGGCTGAGCGGCGCGTCTTCGGTCCAGTCGCTGCGGACGACCGGATCATGGCGCGGCAGAAACTCCGCCTGCTTGGCGTGGCGCGAGGGGTAGATGTCTTTCACGGGACTTCTCCCTTTTCAGTCTTGTTTGTTCTTCAGTCGGTCAGTTCCGGCTCTTTCCCGAGCTGCGGATCGGCCGGATAGGCACCATTCTCATCATGCACTTCCCGGCCAGTGACGGGCGGATTGAACACGCAGGCGCACAGGATGTCGGTCGCGGGCCGCACGACGTGCCGGTCATTGGCATTCAGCGCGTACATGACGCCCGGCGCCAGCTCGTGCATGATGCCGGTCTCGAGATCCTCGATCGTGCCGTTGCCCTTGAGGACCAGCACCGCCTCCAGATGGTTCTGGTAATGCATGTGCAGTTCCTCGCCCGCGAACATCGTGGTGAGATGGAAGGAGAAGCCCATGCCGTCATCCTTGAGGAGCAGGCGGGTGCTGCTCCAACCCTTGGATTTGACGTGCTTATCCGACTTGCGGACGTCTTTCAGCTTGCGAACGATCATGATGTTGGATTCCTTTTCTTATTCTGCGGCCACGCCATAAGTGACGGTCAACGCCTCGCGGAGGCTCTCCTCGAGAATGTCGAGGCCCGCGGAAAGAATGGCGTCGTCGATCACGAGAGGCGCCAGCACCTTGACGATCTCGTCATGCGCGCCGCTGGTCTCGATGATGAGGCCCTGCGCGAAGCAGGCCCGGGTGATGGCTTCGGCGACTTCGCCCGAGCCGACATGGATGCCGCGCATCATGCCGCGCCCGCGCGTGGAAAGGCCGTGCTCGGCCGCCATGGCGTCGAGGCGACGCTCCAGCATCGCGCCGCGCCGGCGGACATCCTCCTGGAAGTGGCCATCGCTCCAGAAGTGGCGAAGCGCCGCAGTGGCCGTCACGAAGGCATGATTGTTGCCCCGGAAGGTGCCGTTGTGCTCGCCCGGCGACCACTGGTCGAGCTCCGGACGGAACAGGGTGAGCGCGAAAGGCAGGCCCATTCCGGAGAGCGATTTCGCCAGCGTGACGATGTCGGGCGTGAAGCCCATGTCCTCGAAGCTGAAGAAGCCGCCGGTGCGCCCGCAGCCGGCCTGGATGTCGTCGACGATCAGCAGGGCGCCATGGCGCTTCGCGATCTCGGCAATCCTGCGCAGCCATTCCGGGGACGCGACATTGAGCCCGCCCTCGCCCTGCACCGTCTCGACGAGGATGGCGGCCGGCGCATCGAGCCCACTCGATGGATCGGACAGGCGGCGCTCCAGCAGCTCGGCCGTGTCGACGCCCGGCCCATGATAGCCGTCATAGGGCTCGTGCGAGACATGGCTGAGCGGCACCCCTGCCCCGCCGCGCTTGGCGGCATTGCCGGTGCAGGCCAGCGCACCGAGCGTCATGCCGTGGAAGCCGTTGGTGAAGGCGATGACCATCTCGCGACCAGTCACCTTGCGCGCCAGCTTGATCGCCGCCTCGACCGCGTTGGTGCCGGTCGGGCCAGTGAACATCGCGCGATAATCGAGGCCGCGAGGCTGGAGGATCAGCGCCTCGAACGTCTCGAGGAAATCGGCCTTGGCATCGGTATGCAGGTCCAGGCCATGCGCGATGCCGTCGCTCGTGATATAATCGAGCAGCGCCTGCTTCAGGATCGGGTGGTTGTGGCCATAGTTCAGCGTCGAGCAGCCTGACAGGAAGTCGAGATAACGGCCGCCCTGATTGTCGTGCAACCACACATGCTCGGCCCGGTTGAACTGGCGCGGCATGGAGCGGGCATAGCTGCGCACGCCGGACTCACGCCGCTCATAGATCGCCCGGTCGGGAATGGCCTTGGTCGGCTCGGGAAGAGTGATGGTCATGATCTCAAAGCTCCTGGCGGGTTTGCGGCCGCTCTCGCTGCGGCAGGGGGCCAATGCGCGCCTGCCATTCAGTGGCGTGCGCACCGGCGAAATGAATGTCGCGATCGAACAGCACGCTCTTCTCGAGTGGCGCGCTCCATCGGCGGGAAAGGCTTTCGAACAGCGCCCATGAGGCGCGGTTGTCGGCAGTGACGGTGGTGATGAGGCTGGTGACGCCCGCCGCCTGGGGGCGATCGAGCAAGGCCTCGATCATGCGGCCGGCCAGGCCGAGACCCCGGGCCTGCGCGCCCACCGCCACCTGCCAGACGAAGAAGCTGGCGGGATCGGATGGCGGACGGTGCCCGGATACCCAGCCGACGATGTCGCCGTCGCGCTCGGCAACGACGCAGCTGTCGGCAAAGTGCGTGCACTGCACAAGATTACAGTAGGCGGAATTCCGGTCGAGCGGCGGACAGGCCGCGATGAGACCGGTGATCGCAGGTCCGTCGGTGCTTCGGGGAAGGCGCAGATCGATCTCGCCCTTGCCCCTTGCCCCACCCCGGGGATCGCCGTGCACAGCCGTCTGCGGCCGCGACGCGGCCTCATCAGGTTGCATGTCGATAATGATTTATCTCCCGAATTATTTTCTGCTGGCGGTCCACGCCGCTTCAAACTGTTGCTGCTTTATATATCTGTATATGCTCCATTTTCAACCCATCTCGGACCCTGAGAACCTTCGAAAGCCGGAATAGCTCCCAAAAATCATTCGTTTAATGAAGCAATTTTATTTCTTCCTCGGGACCATTCCGTAGCCCCCCAGGAGCGGCATGCCGGAGACGACAGCGTCAAGGCTTGCCGCGGGCGGCTCTGCCGACCTAGTCTGGCAGGCATCGCAATAAGGAAGGTCGCTTGGATACGGATCTTGCAACGCTCACGCTGCGCGCCTTGCGTCGTGTGCTGCGCACCACGGAAATCGGAAACCGGGAGCTGGCGCTGGCGACGGGCCTCACGCCCTCGCAATGGCTTGTGCTGCGTGAAATCGAATCGCGCGGCCAGACCAACCCGAGTGCGGTGGCGCATGCGCTTCAGTTCAGCCAGGCGACGATCACGGCCCTTGTCGACCGGCTGGTTGCCCTCGACTTCGTTCAGCGCCGCCGCAGCGACAGGGACAAGCGGCAGTTCCTGCTGGACGTGACGCCGGCGGGCCGGGCGGCGCTGGTGGAAGTGGCCGATCCGCTGCAGACGAGCTTCACCCAGCGGTTCGCGTCCCTGCCGACATGGGAGCAGGGGATGCTGCTCGCCGCGACCGAGCGCCTTGCCATGCTGCTCGATGCGGCCGGCATGGACGCGGCCCCGCTCCTCGACAGCGGCCGGATCGATCGGCCCCTGCCCGATTGATCCGCCCCCCCCGAGGCGCGAGAGCACCCGGAGGGCCGCCGCGCCAGGACTCTCTCAGCGCTCTTCCGCGAAGGACACTCTGGCGGACAATCCGCCTTCGCTCGCCGCGCCGAGCGTCAGCTCGCCTCCGGAGAATTTCAGGAGATCGGCCGTCGCGGCCAGTCCCAGGCCCGTGCCCGGCGTCTCGGGATCGAGCCGGGTGCCGGGGATGAGCACCGCCTGAAGATTGGCCGCCGCGATGCCCTTGCCGTCGTCGCGGACCTCGATGCCCCCGGGCGCCCCGGTGATGATGACGCGGTGGCGGCACCATTTGCAGGCATTGTCGATGAGGTTGGAAAGAATTTCCGCCAGGTCGCCGCGATCGCAGGGGAGCCGCAGGCCGGGCGGCAGGTCGACCTCGAAGGCGATGTCGCGGCCCGCGTGCAGGCGCTTCATGGCCGTGATGATCTGGTCCAGCAGGGGCGCGACTTCCGTGAGCGTGCCGGCGCCGCGCGTGCCGCCGGCGGCCGCGCGCGTCAGGTGATAGTCGATCTGGCGCTGCATCAGCGCGCTGCGCCCCAGCAGGAAGTCCGCCGTCTCGACATGGCCGGCGAGGCGCAACTGCTCGGCCTCGTCCATGATCAGCGCCAGCGGGGTGCGCAGATTGTGCGCGAGATTGCCGGACTGTGTGCGAGCGCGGCTGATGAGCTGCGCCTGCGCGGCAAGCAGGGCATTGAGGCGCTCGACGAGCGGCGCGAATTCCGTCGGCACGTCCGGGTCGAGCCGCGCCACCTCGCCATGCCGCAGGCGGTCGACTTCCTCGCCAAGCCGCCGCACGGGCGCCAGGCCGAAGCGGACCAGCGCGATGGCGCCAGCGAGCAGCAGCAGGCCGACCGCGGACATGGACCAGGCGAGATCGCTCCAGAAATGGCTGATCTGCTCTTCCAGCAACTCCTGCGCCGAGGCGATCGTGGCGACGACCTCATGTCCGTCCAGGGTCACGCGCGCACTGCGCTGGAGCAGCATCTGGTCGCCCGCCCGGCCCGTTTCCCACGCGCTGTCATCGCTATGCACCGCAAGGCGATCCGCACCGAGCGAGACGGAGCGCGCAATGCGCCCCTCGCCGCCATCCACTTGCCAGTAGAGCCCCGAATGCCGCGCATTGAACTGCGGATCGGAGAGCGGCTGGGGGATCCTCGGCATCCCGGCCGCGTCCACCCGGGTCATCGCGATCAGCTCGCTCAAATGATGGTCCAGTTCGCTCTGGAAGCGCTCGGTGGTGTGGATCCGGTAGAGATTGCCGATGAAGAGCCCGGCCAGCAGGACCGCCAGCACCACCCCCACCGCCGAACCGACGATCAGGCGAAATTGCAGGCTGCCGCGCAGACGCAGGCCCTGCCCCATGCTCATGCCTCCAGCCGATAGCCAAGGCCGCGCACGGTCACGATCCGCTCGCGGCCGATCTTGCGGCGCAGGCGGCCGACCAGCACCTCTATCGCATTCTCGTCCCGCTCGCTGGCGAGGCTGTAGAGATTGTCGAGGATTGTCTGCCGCGTCAGCGTCCGCCCGGCCCGGTAGGCCAGCATCTGCAGGAGGCGGAATTCGCTGGCGGTGAGCGCCAGCGGTGCATCGTCGAGCCAGGCCTCGCTGCTCGCCGTATCGATCGCGATGGCGCCGACAGCGATCCGCGTCGCGCTGTGCCCGAAGGCGCGGCGGGCCAGCGCATGGAGGCGCGCGACCAGTTCCTCCGTGCGTACCGGCTTGACGATGAAGTCGTCCGCGCCGGCATTGAGCCCCTCCACCTTCTCTTCCCAGCTGCTGCGGGCCGTAAGGATAAGGATCGGCGTCGCCAGCGATCGCGCGCGCAACGCCCGGACCAGATCGATGCCGGACATGCCGGGCAAGCCGACATCCACGACCAGAACGGTGAAACCATCGCTCGCGAAATCGAGCGCATCCTCCGCGTTCGACAGCCATTCGCAGGTCATGCCGTGACGGGCCAGATTGGCCGTCACGCGCTGCGCGAGCGCGGGTTCGTCTTCGACGAGGAGGATCCGCATGGCCCCGCTTCTGACAGCATTCTGTCAGGTTGCGAAGCTAGATGTTGCACCGCACGAAAAAACGGGGACGTTCATATGCTGGGATCCCGGCTCCTGCCGACGCTTGCTCTGCTTGCCGCCCTGGGCGGCTGTTCCGGGAACGGGAGCGAGACTGCCGGCAATGATGCCGCCGCGCAGGACGGCCCCGGAGCGCCGGCCGGCATTCTTCCCTTGTCCGCAGCGGAAATGGATCGGATCGGTGTCCGCTTCGCCGCTGCCGAGACCGCAAATGACATTCCCGTCGCCACCGTACCCGGGACGCTGGCGCCGCCGCCCAATGCCCGCGTTGCGGTCGCAGCCGTCATCCCCGGCGTGGTGACGCGCACACTGGTCGTCGAAGGGGACATGGTCCGTGCCGGCCAGCCGCTGGCCGTGGTCACCGCGCGCGAGCTGTTCACGCTCGGCGCGGGTATCGAGCAGGCCGCGGCCCGCGTCGAGGTGGCACGCGCCAGCGACCGGCGGCTGGGCCAGCTTGCCCGCGAGGGCGTCATCGCAGGCGCGCGGGCCGATGAAGCGCGTGCGGCCTTGCGGGAGGCGCAGGCGGAGCTGAACGAGCAGAAGCGCATCGTCCGACTCGTCAACGGTTCGCCCGGGCAAGGCAGCTATACGCTGACCGCGCCCATTGCGGGGCGGATCACCACGGCCTCCATCCAGACCGGCAGCCCCGTGAGCGAATCGACCGCTGCCTATGTGATCGACGCTGCGAGCCGCTATGAGCTGACCGCCCAGTTGCCCGAGCGCCTGCTGGGGCAGGTCCGCACCGGCATGGGCGTGCGCCTGCCCGGCGACATACGCGGCGAGATCACCAGCGTCGGCACGGTGCTGGATCCCCAGACCCGCTCAGCTACGCTGCGCGCCCGCATTCCTCCCGGGCCCGGCATCGTCTCCGGACGCGCTCTCCCTGTCACCATCCTGGCCCCGGCCCCGGCGGGCACATTCCTCGTCCCCGCCGGCGCGGTGCTGGATGTGAACGGCAAACCCAGCCTGTTCGTGCGCACGCCGCAAGGCGTGGCGGTGCGCGCGGTGAGCGTGGGCGACCAGGCAGACGGCCGCGTGCTCATCCGCGCGGGGCTGCGGCCGGGCGAGCAGATCGCCGTCGCCGGCATGAGCGAACTCAAGGCGATTGCGGGGCAGGACTGATGCTGCGCGCGCTGGTCACCTGGTCGCTTTCCTACCGCCTGCTCGTGCTGGCGCTGACGCTCACCGTCGGCGTGCTGGGCGCCCTTGCCTATGCCTCGCTGCCGGTCGATGCCTACCCGAACATGGCCCAGACCCAGGTCAAGATCATCCTCAAGGCACCGGGCATGACGCCCGAGGAAGTCGAGACGCGGGTAATCGCGCCCATCGAACTGGAGATGCTGGGTCTGCCCAATCAGGCCGTGCTGCGCTCGACGGCGAAATATGCCATTGCCGACATCACCATCGATTTCACCGACGGCACGGACATCTACTGGGCGCGCCAGCAGGTCGGCGAGCGGCTGGCAGGGGTGATGGCGGACATGCCCGAGGGCGTGACCGGCGGCATGGCGCCCATTTCCACGCCGCTCTCGGACGTCTTCATGTTCACGATCGACGGCCCCCTGTCGCTGACGGAAAAACGCGAGCTGCTGGACTGGACGATCCGCCCCGCTTTGCGCACCGTGCCGGGCGTCGCGGACGTGAATGCGCTGGGCGGGCATGTCCGCACATATGAGGTGCGGCCCGATCCGGTGGCACTGGCGGCGGCGCGCCTTTCCGTCGATGATCTCAGGAACGCCATCGAGCGCGGCAACCGCAACGATGGCGCGGGCCGCCTCTCGGTGGGCGAGGAAGCGCTGATCGTCCGTGCGGTCGGCGCCATCCGCGACGCCGCCGACATCGAGCGTATGGCGATCGTCACGCGCAACGGCGCGATCGTCCGCGTGGGGGATGTCGCCAGCGTCGGCGCGGGGTCCCTGACGCGCTATGGCGGCGTCACGGCGCATGGCAAGGGCGAGGCCGTGCAGGGCCTCGTCATCGCCCTGCGCGGCGCCGATGCCCGGCTCGTGGTCGACGGGATCAATGCGCGGGTGGCCGAACTGCAGCACAGCATGCCCAAAGGCACCCGGCTCACGATCTTCTACGATCGCTCGGACCTCATCGGCCGGGCCGTGAACACGGTGCAGAAGGCGCTGATCGAGGCGACGGTGCTCGTCATCGTGCTGCTCATCCTGTTTCTGGGCGACTGGCGCGCGGCAGCGATCGTGGCCTCGACGCTGCCGATGGCGGCGCTCACCACCTTCCTGTTCATGCGCGGCATGGGGCTCTCGGCGAACCTCATGAGCCTGGGTGGCCTCGCCATCGCCATCGGCATGCTGGTCGATGGCGCCGTGGTCGTCGTCGAGAATGTCGTGGACCGGCTCAATCACGCGAAGGACGAGGCAGTTCCGCGCCTTCATGTCGTGTTCCGCGCGACCGCCGAAGTCATCGTGCCGGTCTCGGCCGGGCTCGTCATCATCGCGCTGGTCTTCCTGCCCCTGCTCTCGCTGCAGGGACTGGAAGGCAAGCTGTTCGCGCCGGTCGCGCTCACCATCATGTTCGCGCTCGCCGGGTCACTGCTGCTCGCGCTCACGCTGGTGCCGGTGCTGGCTTCCTTTGGCCTCAAGGCGGGTCATCATGGCGAGCCCTGGATCATGCGCAAGCTCTCGCCGCGCTATGCCGCGCTGCTCGGCGGCGCCTTCGCGCGCAAGAAGCTGGTCTACGGGCTGGCGGCCGCCGGGCTGGTGCTCGCAGGGCTGGCTTATGGTTCAGTCGGCAAGACCTTCATGCCGACGATGGACGAGGGATCGGTGGTGATCCAGGTCACCAAGCTGCCGACCGTCGGTCTCGACCGCTCGCTGGCGCTGACCACGCGGATCGAGGCGGAGCTGATGGCGAAAGTGCCGGAAGTGACCGGCGTCATCTCGCGTACCGGTACCGACGAGATCGGGCTCGATCCGATGGGGCTCAACGAGACCGACCTGTTCGTGACGCTCCGGCCTTCGTCCGAGTGGCGCGGCGATCGCGCGTTCGTCGTGGAGGAGATGCGCAAGACGCTGGAAGGCATGCCCGGTTTCGACCCGAGCTTCACCCAGCCGATCGAGATGCGCGTCGCCGAGATGCTCACCGGCGCGCGCGGCGACCTCGCGGTTAAGATCTTCGGGCCGGACCTCGCCACGCTGGCGGAGCTGGCCGGCAGAATACAGCGCGTGCTCCAGTCCACGCGCGGCGCCTCCGAAGTGCTGACCGTTGCCAACGAGACTATCGACTATCTCCAGCTCGACATCGATCGTGCCGCCGCCGGGCGCGCTGCCATGCCCGTCGACATGCTGCAGGACAGCTTGCGGGCACAGCTGGAGGGCCTGCCCGCCGGCGTGGTCGCGGAAGGACAGAAGCGCGTGCCGGTGGTGATCCGCGGCGCGGAAGACGTGCGCAGCGATCCCATGAGCTTTGCCGACCTGCAGGTGACGACGCCCTCGGGCGAGCTGGCGCGGGTCAGCGATCTTGCCCGCATCGAGCGCGTGGAGGGGCCGATACGCCTCGATCACGAGAGCGGCTCGCGCTATGCGCTGGTGCAGGCGTTCGTCTCCGGGCGCGATCTCGTCGGCTATGTCGACGAGGCGCGGACCAGGGTCGCGGCCGAAGTCGCACTGCCCGCCGGCTATCGGCTCGTCTGGGGCGGCCAGTTCGAGAACCAGCAGCGCGCCTCGGCGCGGCTGATGCTGGTCATTCCGCTCGCACTGCTGCTGATCTTCTGCGTGCTCTACGTGACGCTCAAGTCACTGCGCGGATCGCTGCTGATCCTCGCCAACATTCCCTTCGCCGCCGTGGGCGGGATCATCGCCCTGTGGATGACGGGCGAGTATCTTTCCGTGCCGGCCTCGGTCGGGTTCATCGCGCTGCTCGGCATCGCAGTGCTCAACGGACTGGTCCTGGTCGCCTATTTCCGCCAGCTGCGCGAGGAAGGGTTGCCGATGGCGCAGGCCGTGCGCACCGGGGCGGAGCGGCGCCTGCGCCCGGTGATGATGACGGCGAGCATCACGGCCTTCGGCCTCGTGCCGCTGCTGTTCGCGACCGGACCGGGATCGGAGATCCAGCGGCCGCTCGCCATCGTGGTGATCGGCGGGCTGTTCACCTCGACGCTGCTCACTCTGGTGCTGCTGCCCATCCTCTACGAACGCTTCGGCGAAAGCCGCAAGGAGGCGCAGGCATGAGCCGGCTGGTGCTGACCATCTTCTGCGCAGCGAGCGACGGCCAGACGATCGCCGCCGCCCTGCGAGACGCGCTGGACGCGCCCGTCCACCTGCGCCGCGAAGATGTGCTCGGCCGGGATTTCGGCGATGCCGGCACGGGCGAGCGGGTCGCGGGCACGCTGCTCCGCATGGCGGTGGAGGTGGAAATCATGGCCGGACAGGTGGCCGAAGCTGTCGCGACGGCGAGCCGCGCGCGGCGTCGGCTGCCGTTCCGCTGGCGCACCGTGGCGATGCTCGATGGAGGACGTGTGGAATGAGATGGGCGTGGCTCCTGCTGGCCGGCGCGACGATGCCGGCGCTCGCGCAGAGCGACCTGCCGCCAGCCGAACTCGCCGCGCGCGCGCTCGATGCCCAGCCGACCGTCGAGGCCGCTGTCGCCCGGGTCGCGGCGGCGCGGGCGGAAGGCGACGCGATGCGCATCGGGCCGCACGAGATCACGGCGCAAGGCACCGCCTCGCGCCGCTCCATCGAGCAGGGCGATCGCTTCGCCGAATATGACGCCACGATCAGCCGGCCCTTCCGCCTGCCCGGCAAGGCGGCGCTGGACAGGCGCGCGGGCGCGCTCGGCGTCGAGATCGCCCAGGACCGGATGGAGGATGTGCGCCATCATGCGGCGTTGACGCTGGGCAGCTTGTGGTACGACTGGCTGCTGGCCACGGAGCTGCATCGCAATGCCGATGCGCTGGTGCAGACCCAGCAGGCGCTGGTGGACGGCACGCGCAGGCGCGTGCGCGCGCGGGACGCTGCCGAGCTCGATCTCCAGCAGGCCGAAGCGGCGCTGGCGCTTGCCCAGGCACAGCGCGGCGATGCGGCAGCCATGCGCGACCGGGCACGCGCACTGCTCGCCAGCCGCTTCCCGGACCTGCCTCTGCCGATCGAGCCCCCCAGCATCCTGGCGCCGGTCGCATCGGCCGAGGAGCTTAGCGAGCTGCAGATGCTGATCGTCGAACGCAGCCACGAAATTGCCGCCGCCAGCGGGGAAGCGGCGCGCGAGTCCGTGCTTGCCCAGCGTGCCCGGGCCGATCGCATCGCCGATCCCTCGCTCGGCGTCCGCCTGTTCAGCGAACGGGGCGGCGAGGAACGCGGCGCAGGCCTTTTCGTCTCCCTCCCTCTGGGTGGCGGCCACCGCCGCGCCGTTGCGCGCCGCGCCGAAGCCCAGGCCTCCGCAGCCCAATCCGAACTCACCGCCGTCGAGCGCGAGATCATCGGCGATGCCGCGGCCGACGTCGCCGAATATCGCGCGCGCCACACCGCCTGGGAGGCCAGCCGCGACGCCGTCTCGCGCGCCGAGCAGAGCGCCGCGCTGGCCGCGCGGGGCCAGCAACTGGGCGCGATCGATCTCGCCGATCGCCTCTACGCCGACCGGCAGGCGAATGAAGCCCGCGCGCAGGAACTCACCGCGCGCGCCGCCGCGGCACGCCTCATCCTCAAGCTGCGGATCGACTCACACATGCTGTGGATGGATTAGGCAAGCGGAACGGGCCAGCAGGCCGCGTCCTCAGACGGCGGTCCCCACCAGTCGACCGATCCCCGCGGTGATGGCCATGGCAAGCGCGCCCCAGAAGACCACGCGCATCACGGGTTTCAATGGTCGGGCGCCGCCCGCAATGGCGCCGACAGCGCCGAGGGTGCCCAGGAACAGGATCGATCCGGCCGCTTCGCCCGCGACCATCATCGACATGGGGAGCAAGGCGGCGAGCAGGAGTGGCAGCGCGGCGCCCACCGTGAAGGTGGCTGCCGACGTGAGAGCCGCAATGACCGGTCTGGCGGTCGTCACTTCGTTGATGTGCAGCTCGTCGCGCGCATGCGCCTTGAGGGCATCGAAACGCATCATCTGCTCTGCCACCGAGCGTGCCGTCGCGGGATCGACGCCCCGAGCCGCGTAAATGTCGGCCAGTTCCGAAAGTTCGGCTTCGGGCGCCGTGGCAAGCTCTTTCCGTTCGCGCGCGAGGTCGGATTGCTCGGTGTCGGCCTGCGAGCTGACGGAGACATATTCCCCGGCCGCCATCGACATCGCACCGGCCACCAGCCCTGCAGCGCCGGCAATCAGCAAGGCCGGGCGATCCGCGCCGGAAGCAGCAACGCCGAGGATGAGGCTCGCCGTGGAGACGATGCCGTCGTTCGCGCCCAACACCGCCGCACGTAGCCAGCCGATGCGCGAGACGAGATGCTGTTCCTTATGTGGCCTCATGCGCGCTCCCTCCACCGGCCGTCACCGGCGCCATCAGGGCTGGATCGACCAACGCCCCCGGAAACAATGCACCAGCCACGCCTGCAAAGCCACGCCCGCTCACGCATGGTCATGCGAATGGCGCGCAGTGGCAATCTCCCCGACGCGAAGGCGCGACCACAGAAATCCGGATCATGATCGCGGCCTGAAGACCGCTTCTTCCTTCAAGCGAGGCGGGGACAGGCGCCCCCGCCTCGTGTTCCTCGCTCAGAACGAGAAGGAGGCCTGAAGATACCAGTTCCTCGGCCGCGCGTAGATCTTCTCCGCGTAGCCCAGCGTGCCGAGCGACGCGTTGCCCTGGACCAGGTAGCGCTCGTCGAACAGGTTGAGCACACCGCCGGTCAGCTTCCAGCCGCGATCCTTGTCGGCCAGGGTGATCGAGGCATTGCCGACGAAATAGTCGCCCTGCTCGATTTCCGGGACGCTGCCGGTAATGAAGGTGATCTTCGTGTTGTAAGTGCCGTCGAACCGGGGCGTCAGCGTCATGCGGTCGATCGGAATTTCATATCCGATGCCGAAACTGCCCTGGAAGGAGGGCGTGAACGGCAGATCGTCGCCCGGTGCGACGGTCGCGGTGGCGCCCGGCACCGGCGTGATGCTGAGGATTCGGTCATCCAGCACGCTGCCCGACAGGTCGAGCTGCAGGCCGGAATTGCGCGAGCGATAATTGAGCTCGCCTTCCAGGCCCTTGATCCGCGCCTTGCCGGCATTGAACAGCAGCGGCACCACGCCCTGCCGGAAGATCAGCTGGATATCCGTATATTCGGCAATGAATGCCGCCGCGCTCAGGCGGACATCGCCAAGATCGAATTTCGCGCCGATCTCGTAGCTGTCGACCGTCTCCTCGTCGAATGGCGTCGGCACGTTGCCCGGAGGGGCGGCATTGTAGCGCGTGTTGAAGCCGCCGGACTTGAAGCTGCGGGCATAGGACGCATAAGTGCTGATCGCGCGGGACCAGGAATAGCGGATGCTCGCGGATCCGGTGAGTGCCGAGAAGGCCCGCTCATAAGGCCCCGGATAGATGAACAGCGGCCCGCCATCCGGAATGGCGGTGGTGGGCAGCGGGTCGGGATCGGGCAGAGTCGCGGGGAACAGGTTGAGCACCGTGCCGCGATAATATTTCTCGTCCCGCGTATAGCGCAGGCCGCCCGACACTTCGAGATTCTCGATCGGCTTGACCGACACTTCGCCGAAGACCGCGAAGGACTTCGTCTTGAGGTCCGAAACCTGCAAGTCGCGCGACCCCGGTCCGCCGGCCAGCAGCGAGGCAATGACGGGCGGCGACGGCGGGAAGGACAGGGGCACCGTCGCCCGCTCGTTGGTCTTCTCGTGGAAATAATAGCCGCCAAGAATCGCGTTCACGCTGCGCGAGGCATATTGAAGCTGGAGTTCCTGGCTGAACTGGTCGGACTGCGCACCCACGTCCGTGGTAATCAGCAGGAACGGCGTGTTGTCCGCATCGCGGATGCCGCGCGCTTCGGTCGAGCGATAGGCGCTGATCGACTTGAGCGTGAAGCGCGGGCTCAGATCGGCAACGATCGTTCCGGACACGCCCCAGACTTCGGACGTGCTCAGCACCTCCGCTGTACCGCCGTTCACGAACGGACCACGCGCCTGAAAATCATTGGCGCACCGCGCATCGTTGATGAGCGGGACATTCGGCGCGCCGAAGCGCGGATCGCCCGGCGTCAGCGGCGCGAACGGGATGGTGGCGCCCGGGCAACCGGCTGCTACACTCGCGATCGCCGCGACCGGCGCCTGCTCGTTGATCCCGGCGAACACGAACGGAGCGCCATGTTCGTCACGCTTGGTGTAGTCGGCGCGCAGGTTCACGCGAATGTCGGGCGAAGGCTTCCAGAGCACCGCGCCGTTCAGGGTGAAGCCGTTGTCATTGCCCAGATCGAGCCCGTCGAACTCGCGGATGACATAACCGTCGCGCTTGCGGAAGCCGCCGGATACGCGCGCTGCGGCCGTGTCGCCCAGCGGAAGGTTGAGGACGCCGAAGCCTTCGAAGAGGTTGTCCGTGCCGGTGCGCAAGCGCGCTTCGCCGCCGAAATGGCCGATCTCCGGCTCCTTGGTGCGCACGAGAATGGCGCCGCCGATCGTATTGCGGCCGAACAGCGTTCCCTGCGGGCCGCGCAGCACCTCGACGCCGGCAATGTCACCAAAGTCGATCGCGCCGCCGACGGCGCGCCCGACATAGACCTCGTCGATGTAGATGCCGACGCCGGGATCGACCGCCGCTGTGGGGTCGAGCTGGCCCACGCCACGGATGAAGACCACCGAGGCTGAACTGTTGCCGGAAAGCTGGCCGGCGGGTTTGAACTGGAGGCTGGGCGTGATCTGCTCGAGATCGCTCGCGCGATTGATCTGGCGCTCCTGCAGGGTCTCGGCATCGAAGGCCGAGATGGCGACGGGCGTATCCTGCAACGACTCCGCCCTTCGCCGCGCCGTCACAATGATCACGTCGGTCGCGCCTTCATCGCTCACGGCCATGTCTGCCTGTGGCTGCTGAGCCTGGGCCGGCGCTGCCCATGACAATATCAGAAGCGTGCCGGACGCTACGCTGCTCAACAATCGGACTCTCATGACGCCTCTCCCCTTTGGATCCTGAAAAATGACGGCCGCATCTTTGCGGTCAGTGGCACAAGCGGGCCTGTGAATTTAGTTATATGATAAAACAATGTGTGGCAATATGGCATGGAAACATGCGATAAAATCCGTGCGGATCTCGGTACCCGGTCGGGCACCGGTCTTCCCGGACAGAAAAACAGGCTTGGGAGAGAGACATGCGCCAGAGGGGTGAACGCGCGACCATCGGAACAGCGACGACATGACGGCCCTTGGCCCGCTCGACGAGCTTGTCGGCTATCATCTCAGGCGCGCGTCATCGGCGATGAAGTCGGACTTCGCGCAGACCTTCGCGGAGACAGCCATGCGACAGGTGCTGTTCGGCGTCCTGTCCGTGGTCTCGGCAGCGCCGGGTACGAGCCAGGGCAAGGTCGGCGAGGCGCTCGGCATCCAGCGCGCCAACATGGTGGCGCTGGTGAATGATCTGGTCGATCTCGGCCTCGTCGCGCGCAAGACGGCCCGCCGCGATCGCCGCGCTTTCTCGCTTAACCTGACGCCGGCCGGGGAAGCGAAGCTGCGCGAAATGCTCGAGCAGATCCGCACTCACGAAGACCGGATGCTCCAGAACCTCACGACGGAGGAACGCGAGACCCTGATCGCCCTGCTGCGCAAGGTCCACGCACCGACATCGACCTGAAGCGACAGCCGGCTCGGCTTATGCACAGGCCGGCAGGCCGCCCGCGCACGGAAAGCCATTCACGCGCCTAGATATGAGCCTCGATCCAGTCGAAGCTGCGCTGGGTCGAAACCGCGAGCGCGCCGACCTGATTGTGGAGCATGGCAGTCTCCTCACGCGTGAACAGGATGAAGTCCTTGGGACATCTCAGCTTCTCGAAAAGCGCGCGGGCCTGGCTGAACTCGTCCATCTCGCCATCCATGACGAGTGTGCGGCACCGGATCCTGTCCACGACGTCTTCGGCCCGATAGCGATTCATATCGGCGATGAGCGCGGAGGGCGTCCGCACGCCATGCTTCCACATCGAATCTGTGACGCCCCACGCAATGAGGGGCATGCTCGCCATCACATCCTTCATCCGGCGGTCGAACGCTCCGGGGTTGCGTTCCGCCAGGGCCAGCATGTCACTGCCGAGCGCCTCTTCGAAGAAGCGGCGGATCACGTCGCGCCAGTTCAGAATGCCGGGATTGGCGATGCAGAGCTTCAGCCGATGCTCGAAGGCGGCTGCGCGCGGCGCCAGGGCACCGCCCATGCTGAGACCCATCAGCGCGATCCGGTTCGGGTCGACGCCCGGCATCCGAACCGCGAAATCGACGACGGGGCGCACGACATTCTCCCAGTCCGGCCGGAAGGGCAGGCCCTGCAGGCGGATGACCTTGCCCTGGCCGGGGCCATCGAAGATCAGGCAATGCATCCCCCGCGCATTCGCCGCCTCGGCGATATATTTGCATTGCTCCGCCCAGGCATCGCGTCCGTTGAACGCAATCACCAGCGGGGCGCGACCACGCTTCTTTCCCGGCGCCGCGAAGAAATAACCTGGCAGCTTCGTCGTCTCATAGGGAATGGCCACCGGCTCGGCACCCAGCGGCAGGTCCTGCAATGCCCGTCGATAGGCCGCCTCTGCCTCGCGGGTGAGCCCCGCCACATCGCGCGCCCAGGGATCGGGATGACGATGAAGCGCCGCGATGAAATAATTCGCGGCGCGCATGTCGACTTCGCCCGCGCTGATCGCATGCCCTCCTTTGCGGCTTTCGCTGGCGGTCCTGACCAGCCGCCTCGCCGTGGCCTGCCATTCGCGCGACCAGCTATAAGGGTCGGCGCCATCCACACGGCTCGCCGTTTGGAGGCATTCGCCAATGTCGGACATCTTCTGCCAGGTTCCGCCAAGATAGAAGAGCAGCACCTGATTGAGGATCGGATCGGGCATGAGCTCGAGCTCGAACCATGGCTTGGCGGCCCCCTCGCCACCCGCCGCATGGGCCGGCAGGCCCGGCATGCTGGCGCCCATCGCCAGAGCCATGCCGACGCTGGACATGCCGGCCCCGCGCAGCGCCTCGCGTCGGGAATATTCCTTATCCTGCATCGCTTGTCCTCCTGAAGCGGAGGAAAGCTGGAAGATCGGCGGCGCCCTGACAACTCGCATAACTGCGTAGGTCCAGCGCTCCGCCGGACCCGAGGAATTTCGGACTCTCCGGCTTCAAGCCCGGATCGAAAGGTTCCGTCCGGCTCGCCTTTGGCCGCGCGCTCAGTCGGCGGCGTCGCTTCGGGGGCCGGGCGCGCGCCCGGTCAGATAGACGATGATCACCATCAGGATTTCGCGGCGAATGGCATCGCTCTTCAGGCCTGCGGGATCATGAACCACCAGACGGTCGAAAATGGATCTCGTCATGGCCGCGAGCACCGTGAGCGCCAGCGGAAGATCCAGCCCGGGCCGGAATTCATCGCTATACGTAGAAAGGAACGCGGCTAGGACGCCGAGATTGTCCTTCGTCGATGTGCGTTCCCATTCCAGGATGCCGATCTGCGGCGCGCCGTCGATCAGCACGGCATGGTGCTGCGGATTGGTCGCGTGCAGCTCGAGGAAGTCGTCGATCAGGATTTCGAGCGCCTGGACGAGCGGCAGCCCCGCCGCACGACCGATCGCCTGCTGGAGCGTGCGCAGATTGTCCCCGGCATTCTTCTGCAGCAGCGCCGCGACCAGCGATTCCTTGCTCGGGAAATATTGGTAGAGCGAACCGATGCTGACGCCGGCTCGCTCGGCGACATGATTGGTCGTCATACCGTCATAGCCGCGCTTCGCCAAAATGTGAGCAGTCGCTTCCAGAATGGCGTCGACCGTCGCCTGGGCCCGGCCCTGGCGGGGATTTTTCCGGGGATGAAGCTCCTGGGGAATCGACACGCCGGTAATGTCCAAAGCGAGTAAGGGAACGCCTGTTTCGCGGATATTTTGCGACACGCCAAGAGCAAGTCGCACAATCAGACACACGCGGTTCGGAAGAGCGCCGTGATGCCCTTGCCTGGCGGATCATCCACAATCCCGAGGTCACCCCATGCGTTTTTTCCTCTTCGCCGCGCCGCTATACCTGTTCCTTCCCTCGGCCTCGATCGCCCAGGCGACATCCGGCGATGAAATCCACGGCACCGTCTATCTGGGGCCGATCGTCGCGCCCGATTATGTCGGTTCCGACGAATATCGCGTCACACCCTTCGGCGGATTCTCCGTCCACTATGGAAAGATGTTCGTGCGCAGCGAGGGCTCCGGCCTTGTCGCCAACCTCTCGCCCATCGATCATGTCCTGCTGGGGCCCGCGATCAATTTCCGTATCGGACGCAGGCCGGCGGACATCAAGAGCGCGGCCGTCGGCACACTCGGGCGGATCGACGACGCCTGGGAAGCTGGCGGCATGGTGGGACTTGGTTTCTCCGGCGTCGCCTCCGAACACGACTCGCTGGAAATCACCAGCAAGTTGCTGTTCGACGTCAGCGACGTTCACAAGGGCTACACGATCCAGCCCGGCATCGCCTATCGGTTGCCCGTTTCAAGGAAGGCCACGCTCGGCCTGATGCTGAGCGCGACGCTCGGCGACGATGCCTATGTGCAGCGCTATTTCGGCATCGACGCTGCCGACGCGGCTGCTTCCGGGCTGGCGGCCTATCGTCCCAAGGGTGGCCTCGTCGATACCGGAGCCGTTCTCACCGGCACCTATTCCCTTAGCGGCCGCTGGAGCCTGCTGGGAATCGCGGGATACAGCAAGCTGTTCGAAGGCGCGAAAAACAGTCCGATCGTATCCGATGTGGGCAGCAGCGACCAGTTCGTCGGAAGCCTCAGCCTCGCCTATTCCTTCTGATCCCCTTGCATCCCGAACCCGAAGGTGCGGGCCGAAGGGAGATGTCCCGATCCGAGTCATGACAGATGGCAATCCGGATCGGGACCCAAGCGCCCTGCCGGGATCGGGTACATCCGGGAAGGCGACGGGGATCGGAAACCGGCCCGGCGATCTCAGCGCTCCACGATGAGCAGGCGCTCCACCCCGGCCGGTTTCGCACCTATCTTGAGCAATTGCGCTGCCACATCGCCCTCGAGCCAGTCGGGCACGGCCGAGCGCTCCTCTGCATCGACCGCGCTCGCTGGCCGTGAAGCCTTGGTCCGACGCCCATCGCCAAGCTGGAGCGCGCCCGCCACGTCGACGAGAAAACTGCTCTCGAAGCCGGGAACGCCTTTCAGGAAGGGGAGGAATTCCCGCATCAGGTTTCGCAGATGAGCCTCGGCACGGCTCAGGCCCTCCACATCGCGCCCGCCCTGCCCTTCGATCCGGGGTCCACGCAGGAAAGCGATCTTCCGCTCCGGCTGCAGCACTCCATAGAGTTCGATCGTGTCTGGCTGATCGTCGGCGAGGCGCCCTTCCCGCTTCGCTTCGGCCACCAGCGCGGGCCACTGAGGCCGCCCCGCCAGGGCCCGATCGAAATCGATGCCGCCGATCCTGGCGTTCAGCTGCACGGCAGCCGGCTGATCGACCGTGGCGATGGCGACCCCCGCCCGCGACGCCAGTTCGCCATCACCGGTCGCGTCGATCACGATTCCAGCGAGGACCGCGAACCGGCCGGACTTGTTCTCCACCATCACGCCCCGCGTTTCGCCGTCGCGCATGATCGGGTCCGATACCCAGGTCGAGAGCAGGAAGCTGACGCCTGCTTCCCGGGCAATATCCAGCAAGGCATATTTCATCGCCTCGGGGTCATGGACGCGGCCCTCTCCCATCCGGTCCGGCCCCGCTTCGCCGGCCTGTTCGAGCCGCGCGGCCACTTCCGCCGCGATCCCTTCCGGATGTTGGCCGAGATCGATGTCGAAGGACAGCGGGCCATTGCCGCCCAGCACCACATGGCGCTCGACCAGCAGCGTCCGCGCGCCGCCCCGTGCCGCCGTGACGGCCGCCGCGACGCCCGCCGGGCCGCCCCCGCATACCACCACGTCCACCGATCGGTAGACGGGCGTCCGGCGGGCGGGAAGAGCGATGTCCTGGCTGGCGGCGATGGCCCTCAGCCCCGTTGCCTCGATGTTCATGTCGCTCAATCCTGCACCATGTTGTGAAGCTTGGCCTTGGTGATGTCGATCGCGCCATCGGCCAGATTCTGGCCCTGCGCGATAAGCAGCGCCTGCAGTTCCTCGATGTCGACCTTGCGCAGGGAAACGCCATGGCGGCAGGCAAGGGCAGCGGCCGTTCCCGCCGCTTGCCCGAAGGCCATGCAGTCCGGGATCTGGCGACAGCGCGAATGCGCTTCATAGCTCATCGATACCGTCTTCCCAGCCACCAGAAGATTTTCCAGCGTCTGCGGCAGCAGGCAGCCATAAGGCACGCCGAACACGGATGTGACCATCGTCGACTTGGCGAGTTTCTCGCGGAATGCGGCAGTCGTCTCGCTCCCGTCGGTCGGGTGCCGGACGAAACCGGGGGTATCCGGCAAGCGGTGATAGCGCTTGAAGATATCATCGGGGTGAAAGATGCCGCCCAATATATCCTCGCGGGTCAGCGTGTAGTCGCCCAGGATGCGCCGCGAGTCCCGCACGCCGATCATGGGCGCGGCCTTGATCAGAAAGGCTTGCTCGAAACCCGGCACGGTGCGCAGGAAAGGGATGAACGCCCGCACGCCCTCGCGCGCGCGGATTTCGGCATCGGTGAGGTCATCGGCATCATAGGGATCGCGGCGCAGGACGCGCACCCCGTAGATATAGCCCATCTGCCCCTCGCGCGTGGAAGGCGCGATGCCGAAATTGGAGAAATTGTCGAGATAGAGATCGTCGCTGAGCAGCCCCGCGTCCTTGGCGGCCTTGACCAGCTCGGTGCGGCCCTTGCGGTCCTGGCTGCGCGTATAATCCACGCCGCCGATCTGGAAGAGCATCACCATCGGCTGCGGGGGATTATAGTCCTGCATCGGCGCGCCAGCCCGGGCGGCGATGTCCGCGTCGCCAGTGGCGTCGATCACGATATCGGCCAGGATTGCCTGGCGGCCGCCCTTGTTCTCGATGATGACGCCCTTCACGGCCCCATCCTCGATGATGGCGTCGGTGACCCAGGTGCGGGTGAGCACCTCGACGCCGGCTCCCTCCACGATCTCGGCCAGAACGAATTTGAGGATCTCGGGATCGAAGGGAACGGCGAAATGCCCGTCCTCCAGATCGGGATCGGCACCGCCCACCGCCCGCAGGCGCTCGATGACTTCCTTCATGATTCCACCGGTGAAGAACGCCTGATGATATTCGGTCACGAAGGATCGGGGGCCGGTTCCGCCCAGCGTCGTATCCCGTTCGATCATCAGGACCCGCGCGCCGTTGCGCGCCGCGGCTACCGCTGCCGCGACGCCGCCTGCGCCGCCGCCGCAGACAAGAACCTCCGTCTCGCGCCACACCGGAATCGTTCGGCCGGGCTCATCGATCCATTCGATATCGCCACTCTCAGCCATGGACAGTGCCCCTCTTTTTCTCTTGCTCGCCTGTCAAATATATAACCATAATATCTTTTGCAAGCCGTTGCCCGATCAATGATATAACGATATTACTTTTAAACAGGATAGAGGAGTCGTCGTGACGCAGGAGACATTCATTGAACCAGCCCGGACCATTCCGGTCGCCAGGCGCACGCAGGTGCTGGTGGTGGGCGCCGGGGCGGGCGGCTACCCCGCCGCGATCCGGGCGGCGCGGCACGGCGCCGAGGTTCTCCTCATCGAGCGCAACGCCGTGGTGGGCGGAACCGGCCCCATGTCCTTCGTGACCGAGTTCCTCAGCTGCGAGAATATCGGCGGCATCCTGCGCGAAGTGCAGCAGCGGCTCGCTGCCCATGGCGCCGCGCCTGAGACGTTCCTGCCGGAATATTTCAACCTCGCTTATGACCCGGAAATGTTGAAGCTGGTCGTGCTGGACATGCTGGTCGAGTCCGGTGTCGAGCTGCTGCTCAACACCTCGGTCGTGGATGTGGTCCGGGAAGGCGATGCCCTCAAGGGCGTCATCATCGAGAACAAGTCGGGCCGCCAGGCCATTTTCGCGGACGTGGTGATCGACGCGAGCGGCGATGCCGATGTCGCGGCGCGCGCCGGCCTGCCGATGCATCCGCGCGAGGCGCCCCAGCCGATGATGATGCTGTGCCGCATGGGCGGCGTCGACTGGCGGCGCATGGAAGCGCATGCCCGCGACAATCCAGACGATTTCTCCAAGCTCTGGGGCACGCCCGCCAATCGCCTCGACGGCGCGCAATATGTGCATCTCACGGGCTGGAAGTCGCTCGTTGCCCAGGGCAAGGCGGAAGGCAGCCTGCCCGGGACATTTGGCCATCACATCTCGATCTTCGGCGCCACGCCTGCCAATCTGGAGCGCGGCATCGGTTATCTCTACGCCGTGCAGGTGCTCGATCGCGATCCGACCGATGCCGCCGACCTCACCGGTGCCGAGATCGAAGGGCGGCGGCGTGCACGCGACTTCCTTCCCTTCGTGAAGCGCATTCCCGGCATGGAAGACGCCTATCTCATCGATATGGCGCCGCAGATCGGGGTGCGGGACAGCCGCCGCATCGTCGGCGATTACACGCTGACGCGCGACGACATCTTCGACGGCGCGGTCTTCGACGACGAGATTGCGCTCAAGGTCTATCGCGGGCCCAATCTCAAGGGCTGGGTTCGCCACAAGCCGGACGGGAGCGAAGGCGGCAAGGGTCATGACCTGACCGAAATGCCGATTTCGATCGTGGTGCTCGGCCTGCCCTATCGCTGCATGCTGCCCGTCGGCATGGAGAACCTTATCGTCACCGGCAAGACTGTCTCATTCGATAACGAAGCGCACCAGAGGGTGCGTCTGATGCCGGAATGCATGGCCATGGGCGAAGCGGCGGGCACCGCGGCCGCCCTCGCCGTGCGCGATGGCGTGACGCCGCGCCAGGTGGACATCGCGGCAGTGCGTGCGATGCTAGTGGAGGGCGGGACCAATCTCGACCGCAGCAAGGTGCGCGTGGCGCAGGTTCGGGAGACGCTGGCCAGTCGCGGTCTCAATGTGCTGGTGAGCTGATCGGCGAGCCACCCGGGCAGCCCCTCCCCCTGGGGATGCCCGGGTGCCGCCGCAGGGCGGGCCGCTCAGTCCTCGCGGCGATAGCCACCCAGCCCGGGCTTGAAGGATTTCTCGTCGAGGAACTGGGTCATGCCCTTGCGCCGGCCGCGCTCGGTATCCTGCGAGGCGGCCGTTGCGGCCAGCGCACCCAGCATGGCCTCGGACGTGTCCCAGTCCAGGCGCTCAACATATTTGAACGCTGATTTGGCATGGCGCAGGATGGTCGGGTTCTTGGAAAGCAGCTTGCGGGCAAGCGCCTCGACTTCGCCGCGCAACTCGGCCAGCGGGACGGAGCGATTGACCAGCCCCATCTTCGCCGCTTCCTTCCCATCGAAGGGATCGCCGGTCATGATATAATGGAGCGCATCGCGGTGGTTCATGACCTGCGCGACGGCGCGAGTGACATTGCCGGCCGGGATGATGCCCCAGTTGATCTCGGAAAGCCCGAACGTCGCCTCGTCGGCGGCAATGGCAAGATCGCAGGCGACGAGCGGTGTGAAGGCACCGCCGAAGCACCAGCCATTGACCATGGCGATGGTCGGCTTGGGATAATGCATCAGGCGCCGCCACATCCAGTCCGTCGCTGCGCGGCGATAGCGCGCCTGCACGATCGCCGACTCGCCCTCGGTTTCCCGGAAATATTCCTTGAGATCCATGCCGGCGGAAAAGGCTTCGCCCTCGCCCGTCAGCACGACGACGCCCACGTCGTCGCGGATTTCCAGCTCGTCGAGCGCAACCCACATCTCGCGGTTGACGGTGGGGCTCATCGCATTGCGCTTCTCGGGCCGGTTGAGCGCAACCCAGGCAATTCCGTCATCAAGCGTGACCTTCACGGTCTCGAATGTCAGTTCATCCGACATCGGCATCCTCATTCTCTTTGTGTTCGACAGTTTCGATCATGCGCCCCAGCAGGCCGATGAGCGCGGTGCGTTCCGCATCGCTCAGGCCGGCCATCATCTCGTCCTCCAGACGCCGCGCCTGCTTGCTCACTTCGGCGAGCCGAGCGCGCCCCAGCGGCGTCATGGTGATCAGCGAGATGCGCCGATTGACCGGACTGGCTTCGCTGACGACGAGTTGCTTGGCCTTCAGCTGGGCGACCTGCTGCGTCGTGGCCTGCGGCGTCACATTCTGCGCGCGGGCGAGGTCGGCGGCCGAGCAGGGCTCAAGCTGGCGCAGGAAGGAGAGCAGCGTGAAATCGCTCGCGGACAGGCCATGCTCGCGGACAACGTCATCCAGTCCGAGCTTGGCGACGGTGTAACTCCGCTTGAGCAGATAGAGCAGCCGATAGCGCGCGCGGCCATTCCCCCCCGTGATCGCCCGTTTCTCGGCAGCAATGGCCATGAAGAGTCCGCCCAATTGACAAGTGAATTTATATCAAGTTGCTTGATATGAAAACCGGCTGATGTCAAGCTGCGGAAAAGAGGAGAGCGTGCCGATGCGACTGATCGCCACCGAGGAAGCCGTCACCTTTCAGCCCGTGGTGGACGCGCTCCGCGCCCATTCGCGGACGGACGATGCCAGCCTCGACATGATTTTGGTGCGGGATGTCTATGGCGACGAGCCTGCCCGCCCCGCCATGATCGGTCGGCTCAGCGACGTGACCGGCGAGCGGCTTGCCGAGATGGACAGCAATGGGATCGACATGCATCTCCTGTCCCTCACAGCGCCCGGCGTGCAGATGTTCGACGCGGAGACGGGCACCCGGCTCGCGCGGATCGCCAATGACCTCATGGCCCAGACGGTCGCGGCCAATCCGGCGCGCTTCGCGGGGCTCGGCACCTTCGCGCCACAGGATCCCGCCAGCGCGGCCCGCGAGATCGAGCGCGTCGCTACGCAGCTTCGGCTCAACGGGCTGGTGATCAACAGCCACACCAATGATCTTTATTATGACGACCCCTTCTTCCATCCGATCTTCGAAGCGATCGAGGCGAGCGGTCTCGCGCTGTACATCCATCCCCGCGCGCCCTCAAAGCAGATCGACCGGGCGTTTCGCGACTATGGCATGAACTCGGCGATCTGGGGCTATGGCATCGAGACCAGCACCAATGCGGTGCGCATGATCCTCTCCGGCCTGTTCGACCGTTTCCCCCGGCTGAAGATCGTGCTCGGGCATATGGGGGAGGCCATTCCCTTCTGGCTCTGGCGCCTCGACTATATGCACGGCAATGCAACGACGTTCGGCGGAGCGCCGAAGCTCAAGCTCAGGCCGTCGGAATATTTCCGCCGCAACTTCGCGATCACCACCAGCGGCGTGGAGAGCCACGCGGCGCTGCGTTATTCGATCGAGGTGCTCGGGCCTGAAAATGTGATGTGGGCCATCGACTATCCCTATCAGCCGATGGCGCCGGCCGTGCAGTTCATCAGGACGGCGCCGATCCCGGAGGATGTGAAGGCGATGGTCGCGGGCGGCAATGCCGCGCGCATCTTCCGCATCGCCTGAGGCCCTGCGGGCATCGCGCCCTTGCGACGCCCGTCAGACCGCCTCGGCTCAGCCCCAGACTTCCTCGGCCACCTTCACCACCAGCGCCAGCTTCTGCTTCTCGTCCTCGATGCCCATCGTGTTGCCGCCGATGCCGCTCGAGAAGCCGCATTGCGGCGAAAGCGCGAGCTGATCGATGCTCACGAACTTCGAAGCTTCCTCGATGCGGCGCTTGAGTTCGTCAGCACTTTCCATCTGGCCGCGCTTGGTCGTCACCAGGCCCAGCACGACGGTCTTGCCCTTCGGCACGAAGCGCAGCGGCTCGAAACCGCCCGCGCGGTCCGAATCATATTCGAGGAAATAGCCGTCGATATTCAGCTCATTGAACATCACGTCCGCGATTGGTTCATAGCCGCCTTCCGCAACCCAGCGCCCCGCGAAATTGCCGCGACACACATGCATGCAGACCGCCATGTCATCCGGGCGAGCGGCAATCGCCGCATTGATGAGCCGGGCATAGACATGGGGCAGTTCGTCCGGATCCTCGCCGATGCTGGTCTGCACCTGCGCGCGCAGGCTGGGATCGCACAGATAGGCAAAGTTCGTCTCGTCGATCTGCAGATAGCGGCAGCCTGCATCGATCAGGTCCCCGATCTCCTCGGCATAGACGGCCGCGAGATCGGCATAGAATTCCTCCATCGTCGGATAGGCTTCCGTGTCGATCGCTTCGCGCCCTCCACGAAAATGCATGATCGAGGGCGAAGGAATGGTGATCTTGGGCGTCTCCTTCGTCACCGACTTCAGATATTTGAAATCCTCCACGAAGATCGGCTTCGGCCGCGCGAGCTTGCCGGCGACGCGCACGGTGTGCGGCTTGCTCTCCACCGTGCCCTGCTCATTGTGGAACGTCGTCTTGTACTTGGACTGCCACGGCTCGACATTCTCGAAGCGCAGCAGGAAGTCGGTATGCCAGCTGCCGCGATTATATTCGCCATCGGTGATGGACTTGAGCCCCAGCCCTTCCTGCAGCGCGACCACCTCGCGAATGGCTTTCTGCTGGATGGTGGTCAGCTCGTCCGCGTCGATCTCCCCGTTCGCATGGCGATTGCGCGCCTCGATGAGATAATCGGGGCGGATCAGACTGCCGACATGGTCGGCACGGAACGGCGCTGGCTTCATCGAAAATCTCTCCCGCTGGCGTGGCATTTTTGTGGATCAAGGAAACAATCGGCACGACCCGATTCCCCGGGCCCTCTCTCTTGTTTCCTTGAACCAGATATCAATTTCGTTATCAATGACAACCATAACAGCAACAATGGACCGGGAGAGACCATGACCACGCCGACCGCCCACGCGCTCCGATCCGCTGGCAGCGACGAGATCGAGGCCTCCGCTGGCGAGATCTTCCTGCGACGCCTCGCGGCCAACGGCATCGATTATCTTTTCGCCAATGGCGGCACCGATTTCGCACCCATCATCGAGGGCTATGCCCATGCGCAGACCGCCGATTTCAAGGTGCCCACCCCGGTCATCGTGCCGCATGAGACGGCCGCGCTCGGCATGGCGCATGGCTATTACCTCGCGACCGGACGCCCGCAAGCGGTGATGGTCCACACCAATGTCGGGCTGGCCAATTGCGTGATGGGCGTGCTCAACGCGGCATCCGACCAGGTGCCGATGATCCTCGCCAGCGGCATCACCCCGCATACGGAACACGGCCCCCTCGGCCACCGCAACTCGCCGATCAACTGGGGCCAGAACATGCGCGACCAGACCGCGATGGTGCGCGAGCCGGTGAAGTGGGACGCCACCCTCTCCCGCCCCGAGCAGATCGCCCCGCTGGTCGATCGCGCCGTGGCCATCGCCACCTCCAGCCCGCGCGGCCCGGTGTATCTGGGCCTGCCGCGCGAGGCGCTGTGCGAGGTGACGACCTATCGAGACAGCAAGCCACGCAATGCCCCCGCCCGCGCCGCGCCGCACCCGGAAGATCTGGCGCAGGCCGCGCGGCTGCTCGATGCCGCGGAGCGCCCGCTGATCATCGCCTTTCGTACTGGCGCACGCGGCGGCGGGTTCGACGCACTCACAGCCTTTGCCGAGCGCCACGCGATCCCCGTGGTCGAGTTCTGGCCCTCGCAGCTCTCCATCGACGGCGCCTCGCCCATGCATGGCGGGTTCGACCCGGGCGAGGACCTGGCGGCGGCGGACGTGGTGCTGGTTCTCGATGCCATTGTGCCCTGGCTGCCGCACCGCCACGGCTTTGCCGAGCAGGCGACGGTGATCCAGGCCGGGGCAGACCCGCACCAGTTGGAAGTGCCCCTGCGCGGCTTCGCCACCGATCTGGCGCTGACCGGCGAGTCTGCTCACATCATCGCCGCGCTGGACAATGCGATGCAGGCCATGACGCCCGCGCGCGACCATACCGCCCGCTTCGCCCGGCTGGCCGAGCGCCACGCCGCGCGGCGCGCGCAGCTGGACAGCGCCGTGCGCGCCGGGCCGCCCATGTCCGCCGCCTTCGTCACCCGCACCATCGTGGAGCTGATCGGCGCGGAGGGCTGCATCGTCAGCGAGCTGGGCGCCAAGCCGGAATTCGTGACCGGCCTGCGCGGCAACCAGTTCTTCCAGAACCCGATTTCCGGCGGGCTCGGCTGGGGGCTCCCCGCCGCGCTGGGCGTGCAACTGGCGGACCGTGACCGGCTCGTCATCGCGACGGTGGGCGATGGCAGCTACATGTTCGCCAATCCGGTTGCCTGCCACCAGATCGCCGAGGCGCACGGCCTGCCGCTGCTCACCATCGTCTATAATAACGGCATCTGGGGCGCGGTGCGCGGATCGACCCTGGGCATCTACCCCAAGGGCCACGCCGCGCGCGCCAATGTGATGCCGATCACCTCGCTCGAGCCGCTGCCCGACTTCTGCAAGATCGCGCAGGCCTCACGCGCCTGGACCGCACGCGTGGCCGAGCCGACCGCGCTGGCCGACACGCTGCGCGAGGCGGCGCGGGTGATCCGGGAGGAGAAGCGGCAGGTGTTGGTGGAGGTGAAGGTGGGGCGGTAGGGGGAGTAGATTTGTAAACCTATTTTGACTAAAACGCGCCGTCATTCGGTCATCGCCGAGCCAGCGCAAATCATAACCTTCATTTCTACGATTAACCCAAATAGGTAACGAACGAAATGGCCTGTCCCCGTGGCGCGGCCTCGCCAGACTCCCACACACAGCGACGGCTCTTTGCCGCCTCGGCCGGATATTGCCAGAATCCTGCCTGCGAACGTGAGCTATTCATCGATGCAGATGGCAGGTCCGTTCACATTGCAGAAATGGCCCATGTCTTCGCTGCAAGCGGGGCAGGCCCTAGGGGCACGGGCGGTCTGACAGAGGCTGAGCGAGGTTCGTTCGACAATCTTGTGATGCTTTGCGCGAACTGTCACACCATCGTTGACAAGGCTCCCGACGCTTACACTGACGAGACGATATTGGGCTGGAAGCGCGGCCATGCCGAGAAACTCAAGACGTTGTTTGGTGTCGTAGCCTTCGATTCGCGCGAAGCAGCTAGGGCGGCAATAGAACCAACCTTGTGCCAGAACCGGGTAGTGTTCGACCGATATGGCCCCCACATTGAAGCTGCTCAAAATCCTGAAAGCGGGGCGGCTGAGCGGTGGAAGCGGAAGATGCTCACCTGCATCTTACCGAACAACAAACGCATGCTTGCACTGCTGGACGCGAACCGAATACTGCTCCGTGGAAATGAGCGAGCGACGCTGGAACTGTTCCGTCAGCATATTGATGACCTTGAGGCATATCATATCGAGAACTTGAATAATGACGCCTCGCGCTTTCCAGACGCAATGGCCTCCATTTTGGGGAGTTGATCGATGGGAAATGTCACCGACTGGGTCGTAAGCAAGATCGATCCGGATGATGGCCTGACTGTTGTTGGCCGCACACCTTCAAACTTTCTTTTGATTAAACCTCATAATTTCGATCCAATCCACGTCGCTGTCATCGGTATCAAAGATGTGATTTTGCGTGAGCACGTACAGCCGCTCTTTTCGAATTCAGATAAACCACAGTTTGTCGTTAATGTGCCTTCGAAGACGCTCTGGAGCGGAGGTGCGATATCGGTAATTTTTGCAGCTCCAGCGGCCTTTGGAACGTTAGGAGACCTTAGCAAAGCCGCTCGTAGCGGCGACGTCACCGGCTATCGCAATAAAAACTGGGCTTTCTTCGAGCAGGCGATCAGCCAGCATTCTAACGTTCGCTCCGTCACCCGAATTTATGACGAGGTTTTCGAAGCTCATCGCCGAAAGGGAGGAGCTCTGAAAATCGCGCTTGTAGATGGCTATCACGTAAGTGCAGAAGATGTAAGAAGCGCACGTGATCGGTTTGGAACATTTGATCTTGCAGTCAAAAAGACCAGCTATGGTTCAGTCACAAGCGCCGCTGAAGAGGCCGCCGCTTCCATGGGCGCGGAAGTATTAACATTCAAAGGGTTGATGCAGAGACTTCGACACTGATGCGCGATTCCGTAGTTCGATCTATAATCAATTTGGCGAGAAGCCTCGGAACCCTTCCGGACGGAAGCGAGTGGTATCTTTTTGGTTCGGTTGATCGGGACGATCCCGCGGCTGCCGATATCGATTTACTGATACTATGCATAAGCGATCAACAGGCTGATACATTGCGCCATGAGGTGGATCCGGAGTATCTCCCGCTTCCACTGGATCTCTCTTTAATGACATTTGAAGAGGCCAAGGAAATCGACGCCGTCCGAGCACAAAATGCTCATCTAGTTTTCCCAGATGAATGCACGAAGCGTATTCTAGCGTAAGGTCGCTGAATGCGCTTTTGGCCTCATAGCACAATTTAAAAGCGCCCCGGTCCCAGCTTCAGTTTTCGCCAGCCCCCTCACCCCACCGGCCGGCTCACCACCTGCAGTTCCTGATACGCCCGTATCCCCAGCACGCCATGCTCGCGGCCGTAGCCGGACTCCTTCATGCCGCCGAAGGGCACGTCTGACTCATTGAGGCCGTGGCGGTTGATCCAGACCGTGCCGGCCATCAGTTGCCCGGCGACGGCGCGCGCGCGGGTTTCGTCCGTGCTCCAGACGGAGGCGCCGAGGCCGAAGCGGCTGTCATTGGCGCGCTGCACGGCTTCATCCTCGCTGGCGAAGCTGAGCACGGGCATGACCGGGCCGAACTGCTCCTCGCAGACCAGCGGCACGGTCTCGTCCAGCCCGGCGATGACGGTCGGCTCGATGAAATAGCCTTCTCCCGGCAGCACTTGCCCACCCGTCAGCACCTGCGCGCCGGGACGGGCAAGGGCATCGGCGAGATAGGCCTTCACCTTCTCATATTGCGGTCCGTTCTGGATCGGCCCCATGTCCATGCCGCCCGCGCTGCCGGGGCCCACCTTGAGCGCGCTCACCTTCTCGACCAGCTTGCCGAGAAAGGCATCGCGCACGGGCTCGGCCACATAGACGCGCTTGATGGCCATGCAGATCTGCCCGCAATTGTAGAAGCCGCTGCGCGCCACCCCGGCCGCCGCCAGATCGAGATCGGCATCCTCCAGCACCAGCGTCGCATCATTGCCGCCCAGCTCCAGCGTGATGCGCTTGAGCGTGGCGGCGGCGCTGGCCATCACCTTCTTGCCGGTGGCGACCGAGCCGGTGAAGCTGATCTTGTCGATCCCCTCATGCGCGGTCATCCAGGCGCCCAGATCATTGCCACCGGCCAGGATGTTGAGCACGCCGGGCGGGAGCAGGTCAGCCACCAGACGGCCGATCGCCAGCGTGGTGAGCGGCGTGTAGGGCGATGGCTTCAGGATCAGCGTGTTGCCGGTATAGAGCGCCTGCGCGACCTTGTGCATGGCGAGCGCAATCGGGAAGTTCCAGGGCGCGATCGCGCCGACGACGCCCAGGGGATGCCAGCGCAGCTCCACTTTCCCGCGCTCATCGTCACGCAGCACCTCGTCAGCCAGGTCGAGCGCGGAGAGCTGCTTCATGTGATGGCCCGAGACCGCCAGTTCCATGCGCGCCTGCGCGAGGGGCTTGCCATGCTCCCGCGTGAGCAGCGGCGCGAGATCGTCGGCCGCCGCGCTGATCCGGTCGGCCAGGGCTGCGATCAGCGCGCGCCTGTCCTCATAGGTCCGTGCGGCCCAGCCCGGGAAAGCGGCGCGCGCGGCCGCCACGGCGGCATCCAGATCCGCGCGGGACGCATCGGGGCACAGCGCGAACGCGCGGCCCGTGGCGGGATCGATCACCTCGAACCCTGCATTGCCCGTCACTGGCCGCCCGCCGATCAGATGCGCATCGGCACCATCCGCAAACTGCAAGCGGTTGAGCCCGTCCACCTCGCTCATATCCTTCTCCCTCAACAATGCGGGGAGCATGAATATTGTTGCCTGAATCCACAACCCTTATTCGTACGAGCGTGGAATTCAGGGCGTGGACGCCAGATATTGCCCGAGCAGATCATGCAGCCGCCGGGCGAAATCGCGATCCAGCGGCAGCGTCTCCTCGGCCGGGCGCCCTTCCCGATCGCCGCCGCTCACCATCTCCAGCCGCGGCATGGCGCCAAGGGCGCTCACATCCTCGACGACACCGCTCACGCGCTTGAGCTGCTGGTCGAGCGTGGTGAGGAACGCGGTGAAGGCATCCACCTGCGCGCGCGTGAACGGCGCCTGCAGAACCTCGTTCAAACGCAGCGCAAGCGCATAGGTTTGCTCGTGAATCATGCGGCCCGATTCGGTCAGCTGCAGCAGCACGGAGCGGCTGTCCGCGGGGTTGGCGAGCTTCTCGATCAGGCCCCGATCGACCAGCGAGGACACGACCCGGCTCGCATAGCTTTTCTCCAGATGCGCGTCGGCTGCCACCTGCTTGAAGGAGACCGAACCATAGCTCGCGGTGATGCCGATCACCCGGCATTCCGGCAGCGAGAGCCCCAGATGCTTGCGATAATAATCCTCTGAAATACCTTCAGAAAATCTGGCGACCATGTGCAGGCGAAAAGTCATCAGGCTGCGGAAGTTCGGACGCTTCACCGCAGCATCGGCCTTCTGGGTGGCCACAGGATAAGTCCCCCTCATGCGTGGACCGGCACTATAGGGCGAGGATGTTGGCGAGCACAACAATTCTCGCGGGACGCAATGGCATGGCTTGACCTTGTTTGTTGTCTATGACAACGAAATGGTTCGACACAAACACGCGCCCACGCAGGGCGCCAGCAGCCAGGAGAGAGAGGCCAATGCTGTCCGCAGAGCAGAATGACAAGCTGGCGCGCGTCGGGCCGGGGACGCCCATGGGAGAATTGCTGCGTCGCTACTGGCATCCGATCGGCGGCGAGAGCGAGTTCGAGACCCGGGCCACGCGCCCCGTCCGCCTGATGGGCGAGGACCTCGTCCTCTACAAGGATCTCTCCGGCAATTACGGGTTGATGGATCGCCACTGCCCCCATCGCCGCGCGGACATGGCGTGCGGCATGGTGGAGGCGGATGGCCTGCGCTGCAGCTATCATGGCTGGATGTTCGATGCGCAGGGCGCCTGCACCGAGCAGCCCTTCGAGGATACCGCCAATCCCAAGGGGCGTTACAAGGACAAGGTCCGCATCAAGGCCTATCCCGTCCGCGCGCTGGGCGGCCTGCTCTGGGCCTATATGGGCCCCCTCCCCGCGCCCGAGCTGCCGGACTGGGAGCCCTTCTCCTGGAAGAACGGCTTCCGCCAGATCGTCATTTCCGTGCTGCCGTGCAACTGGCTGCAGGGGCAGGAAAACTCGATGGACCCGATCCATTTCGAGTGGATGCACGCCAACTGGAGCAAGCGCCTGCGCGGCGAGACCGGCCCCTATGGCCCCAAGCATCTCAAGATCGACTTCCGCGAATATGACTATGGCTTCACTTACAACCGCATCCGCGAGGATACGGACGAGACCAATCCGCTGTGGACCATCGGGCGCGCCTGCCTGTGGCCCAATGCGATGTTCACCGGCGACCATTTCGAATATCGCGTGCCCATCGACGATGAGACGATGATGAGCGTCGGCTGGTTCTTCACCCGCGTGCCGCGCGATGCCGAGCCCTATGTGCAGGAGTCCATCCCCGTCTGGCATGGCCCGATCAAGGACGAGAAGGGCGAGTGGATCACCAGCCATGTGATGAACCAGGATTTCGTCGCCTGGATCGGCCAGGGCACCATCTCGGACCGGACGCAGGAAAATCTCGGCCTCAGCGACAAGGGCATCGGCATGATGCGCCGCCAGTTCCTGCGCGACATGGAGAAGATCAGCCGCGGCGAAGACCCCAAGGCGATCATTCGCGACCCCGCGATCAACAAGGCGATCCCCCTGCCGACCATCCACCGCGACGCCGTGATGGAAGGCATGACCGCCGAGGAAATCGAAGCCGGCGGCGCGCTGCACCTCAAGCGCTTCATCTTCCAATATGGCCAGCCCGACCATGTGCTGAAGATGCAGCAGGAAGCGATGCGCATCAGCCAGGACAATAAGGGCTATGTCGACGCCTGACGGCGGCGGGGGAGCCTACGACGGATCGGCCGACCTCTCTCGGCATCAGACTGGCCCGGCTGGAGTGATCTGGCCGGGCTTTTTGTTGAGAGAACCGGAAATAGACAAATCCCCGGATAAGTTTGGCTGATTCGCCTAAAAGCCGAATTTTCTACCCGCTAAGAAATTACGGATAACTGCGCCTCACTCGGACGTGGGCAGCCCCTCGCAGCGCCGACGCACTTGAAATTCCGCACCGGAGGAATGAACATGCCCGCATAATGAGGGGGAAGGATTAACTTATGGGGACAGCGCGCTTCACCAGCCGAAGCTTGAGAGCAGAAATACGGTCCACGGATGGACCAGATTATGGCATCGAGTTCGATCAGCCGCTCGACGACTACATCTCCGAAGCTGAACAAATAATCGCGGAACCCCATTCATTTCTCAGCAATTTCAATCGCTTCCAAGTGGGGCCTCGCCAAGCCGTTTCCTATAGCAATTATTCCACAGTCTTAGCACTGCGTATACTGGGAACCTATCTTAAACGACGTTACGCTCTCCAATCGGATACGCGCCATACAATCACGCGTGGCATCATTCAGGCATTGTCCGACTCCTCTGAAATGAACATCCTGCGACGGGATATTTCGTCCTTCTATGAGCATGTCCCAACCGAGGCAGTGCGAGACGAACTTCTCTATCGGGATGTTCTGCCACCCCGCGCACGGCGTATGCTCGAGGCTTTCTTTACAGCACATTGCCAAGATAGCGTCGGACTTCCACGCGGGCTCGGACTCAGCGCAATTCTCTCGGAATATGTTTTGAGGCCAGTGGACCAGTCAATCCGACTGATTCCGGGCGTGTACCGCTATCATCGCTTTGTCGACGACATAATCCTTTTCACGAGCGGGGACGCCCAGAATATCTCCTCGGAACTTGAGAAGCTGCTTCCATCACCACTCAAGCTGAATCGTTCCAAGTCAATAGATATTAGCCTTGAACGGCCAAGTGGCGATATTGATCGGCGCGAGTATTTTGAGTACCTCGGCTATAGGTATACGATCAATCTTCAGCATAGCCGGGAAAAGCCTCGTAAAATAAGCGTGACGATTGCCAAGTCGAAAATAGATCGGATCAAGACGAGGCTACTTCTTTCTGCGATGGCTTTTTCTAGAGGCGGACGATTCGATCATTTTCACGCACGTATTCGTTACCTGGCAGGTAACTATAAGTTCCAAAAGCGGAGACCACTCGCAGGTTCGGGACGGTCGATGGTTAGATCGGGCATATTCTACAATTACCGCTACTGTGGCGAGTACCAAGGTGCGGCGCGCTCGACTCATCCGATGTCGGAACTCAGGCAACTCGACTGGTTCCTTCAGAACACCGTTCTCGGCAGTCGAGCGGAAATTGGAAGAAAAGTTCTCGCAAAGCTCAATACACGGCAGTTGGCCGCCTTACGAAAAATGTCCTTCGCCCAGGGTCACTCGAAAATATTTGCGACTGGATTCAAAAGCACAGATGTGAAGCTTATCAAGCAGATTTGGAAGAATGTCTAACTTTCAGCCACGCAGCCTGCGCAATCGCGCGCTCATTGCCGACGTGCTTCCCTTCGAAGTACCTGTCATTTTCACCAACGACTTCTTTTTTGCGAGTACGCTGCCCCTGCGGGGCGATCCACAGACTGGCCAGGCTTTGGCGCTTTTGAGAAAAGCTCGGGGGTTCACAATACCCTATAACTATAACATTGTGAAGGATCGGGGTCGAACAACGCAGCTCAGCATTATTCATCCTGCGATACAACTCAAATGGTCGGCTTTCATCGACAATTATGCCGAGACAATCATCGCCTATTGCAATAAGACCGAAACTTCCCTGCGCCATCCTTTCGCGGTAGTCAGTCAGCATACCAATGCACCATTGGAACGTGAAGCGACCGCGCGCGATGGCTTGCCCCACGAATTACTTGAAGGCAACACGCCAGATTTCTCCCGGATGGCTTCCTATTTTCGTCTGCGACGGTTTAACATTCTCGCGAAGTTTATGGATTCGACGGAAATAGTTGATCTTGAGCGCCGGTATTCTCATATGCTGTCGCTGGATATTTCGAAGTGCTTTTACAACATTTATACTCATTCAATTTCTTGGGCCGTCAAAACCAAGGCGTTCGCGAAATCCCAGCTGAAGGCCTTCACTTTCGAGGGTGAGTTCGACCATCTGATGCAGTTAGCTAATTACAACGAAACTAATGGTATCGTTGTCGGCCCAGAGATCAGCCGAATCTTCGCTGAAATCATCTTTCAAGCAATTGACAAATCATTGCACGAGCGCCTTTCGGCCACTCGTTTAGGAGATGACGCGGTCGTCGTTCGCCGCTACGTCGACGATTATTTCATTTTTGGCAACAGCGACGCAGATATCGAACTAGTCGAGCGAACACTAGCTGAACTTCTGGCCGAGTATAAATTGTACCTCAATGTAGAGAAGCGATCTGTCGCACTGCGGCCATTTGTGAGCTCGATCAGCAGATTGAAACGTGAGATGGCAGAAATCGTGGACGCCGTTGGAAGGAGTGTTAGAACGGCGACTTGCGCACCTGAATTTAGTGAGCACCGGTCCGTTGTAACCGATATTCGACAAAAGCTGCGCGACTTGCGGCTAGCGGCGTCCCCCTCTGAGGTGGGGTTCCACAACATCAGCGGCTGGCTCATGTGGAAGCTGCGTCGTATCTGCAGCGAAGCCATAACTTACTTGAAGTCAGCTCGCGACGACGTGTCACGAGATTGCGCAGCACAGATAACCGCCGCGATAATGGAGATTGCGTTTTACGTGGCGGCGCTCGATTTCCGTGTCCGGACCGGTTTTAATCTCGCATTGCTGGTCACTTCTGTTCTGCCAGTTATCGATTCAATGAGGTCAGAGCAGTCGGAGTGGCTACACAACCTCATCTTCGAAGAACTGATTGAGCTACTCACGATCGTGATCGGAAATCGCCCTTTGGATTCGGTGGAGGTTTGCAACCTGCTGCTCACGGGTTCGCATGCCTTTAACGATCGCTTCGTTCGAAATCGCACTGCCGAGACTGCGATCATAGACTTGGCTGGCCGCACCGGCGACTATCGAGCCTATATCACCGCGAAATTTTGCATGCTCCGCGACAGTACTCATTTCGCCCTTGTGCTGGCAGAACTGAATAATCGCACTGAAAGATGGCTAGAAACTCGCACGGCCCAGCTCATGATAGAAACTGAAACATATCTCCTGTTCTGCGACATGCTCAGCTCGCCCGACCTCGATATTCACAGAAAGACGGCTTTACTGAACCTAGCGCTGCAACCCGATTCGGCTGCGGGCAGGATAGGCTTGGTCACCTCCCAAGCGACATTAGAAATCGCGAAACTTATCGGTTTTGTCGATTGGGCCGGAGTGCGCCTCCGTCACACCCTTGTCCGCCGGCAGTTGCGAAGCGGCAGAGAATACTGATACATAGTTTTTGCGAGAACATCTAACGCCAGAGACTAGGCCCCTCGGGGACTTTACGGCTCGGGTTGAGCAACTCAATTCGTTCCGGCGCTGAAGTCGCGATCTTTAGGACGCGATCAAGCACACACAGACTGGTATTGGTGTTCTCGCACCCTCTGCCATCCAAGACTTATGCCTCCCCCCTCAAACCTCCAAATTAAACACCTTCCGCGCATTATCCTCGAAGATCAGCTTCTTGTCGGCGTCGCTCAGGAAGTCGAATTTCTGGATGAAGGGCGCGATGTGGTCCATCTGCTTGCCGGTGGCGGGATCGATGGTGGAGCCCACGCCGGGACATTCGGAGCCGAACAGGCAGCGCTCGGGGCCGACGGTCTCGATGAGCAGGCGCAAGGCGCCTTCGGTGTAGAGCACGGTATCGAAATAGAGCTTGGCCATGCGCTCGGAGAAGAGGTGCTTGCTGCGGCGCGACTGGGATTCGAAGCGGCCGAGCTGATAGGGGATGGCGCCGCCGCCATGGCTCACCACCACCTTGAGCTGCGGAAAATCATCGAACACCGAAGAGGTGCAGAGGTTATAGGTGGCGATCGTCTCTTCATTGATGAAGTGCAGCGAATAAGGCGTCCGCTCGGATTGCGATCCGGTGGCGTGGATATGCGCGGGCAGGTCCAGCTCGCACAGCTTCTCATAGAGCGGATACCAGTAGCGGTCGCCCAGCGGCGGGGCTTCCTCGGCGCCATTCTCATAGGGGTCCGGATTGAGCAGGAAGCCCTTGAAGCCCATGGCGACGCAGCGGTCCATCTCCGCAAACACATTCTCGATGGGCTCGCCCGCCACCTGCGGCAGGCCAGCGACCGGTATGAACATCTCCGGGATCAGCGTGCACTGGCGGTGGATGAGGGTGTTCACCTCCTCGCAGAACCAGTGGACGACGCGCGCGGGCTTGGCCGAGTTCATCATCTGGAACGGGCGCGGCGAGATGAGCTGCATGTCCGTACCGTGATTGTGCAGCAGTTCGATGTGCCCGTCCGGCCAGGTCTCCTTGTGATGCGCGGCGGCAATGATCTGCTCGTCCGTCACCTTGACGCCCCCGCGCCCGTGCGAGCCGCGATGCGCGAGCAGGCTCGCCTTATAGGCCCAAAGCTCCACCGGAGCGCTGACGTGACCATGGCAGTCGATGATCATCGGGTGATCCCCTTATTTCTGACGTGTCTGAAGGCTGTGATATTTGAACTGCTTGCGCGCCTCATCGAGGCGCATGCCGGTGCGGCAGGCGGCGCGGATGCTTTCCTCGGCGGCGTGGATCTCCTCGGCGGCATCGAGCACCGCGTCTTCATGCGCCTGCGGGATGACGATGACGCCGTCCGGGTCGCCCCGTAAAATGTCGCCGGGGGCCACACGCGCGCCGCCGATGTTGACGGGGCAATTGGTGACTTCCACCTGCACCCGGTCCTTGCCGGTGCGCATCCAGTGGCCCTTGCTGAACACCGGATAGCCGAGCGCCCGGCACAGCGAGACATCGCGGCTGATGCCGTCGATCACCGTGCCGGCAAGGCCGCGGCGATGCGCGATCTCGGTCAGGATATCGCCCCAGATGGTGGCATCGTCCCGCCCGCCATTGTCGATCACCACGACATGGCCGGGGGGCACGTCATCGATATAATCGCCGACCGTGCCGGGCGGCGTCGAGGCCGGGCCGCAAAGCATGGTGTAGGCGCGCCCTGCCATGCGGAAGTCCGGGTCGCGCCCCGCGATCTTGTAGCACTGGCCGACAATGCCGAGCCGATCGAGCGCATCACTGAGCGTTGCAGTGTCGAGCGCGGCGGCGCGCGCGACGTTGGCGTCTTCACTCATCAATCATCGCCCTTGAGCATATATTCGTAATTCGCACCGAGCACGGCGCTGGCACTCTCACCGGTGGCCAGCCTGCGCGTCATCTCGCCTTCGCGGCGCACGATATCCTCGGCGGCATCGAGCACGCGGGCGATGTCAGCCGGCGCGATGAACACGGCCGCGCTGGAATCGCAGATGACGTAGAAGCCGGGCTCGACCGTGAAATCCCCCACCGTCACGGGTACATCGGTCGCATCCTCGTATACCCGGTTGCGCGCGGTGCGGGCGGTGTAGCCCCGGCAGAACACCGGGAAGCCGATCTCGCGCGCCTCGTCGACATCCCGCGCCAGTCCCTCGCAGATCACGCCAGCGACGCCCTTGTGCTGCGCCCCGCGCGACAGAATGCCGCCCCAGCAGCCCGCATCGATGCCCGTGCGCTGCTCGACCACGATCACATCGTCCGGCCCGCTCGCATCGATCGCCGCCGCGCCCAGATGCACCGGCGGGCGATCGGCAGGCGCGTTGCCAGCCTTGAGCTTCACCGTATGCACTCGCCCCGCGATCCGCCTGCCCGGCGAGGCCGAGCGCAGGCCGGTCACGCAACCGGCAAGCCCCAGCTTGTCCAGCGTGTCCGACACCGCGCAGGCATCCAGCTTGCGCAGGCGCGCGACATGGGGGTCTGGTGCAGTCATCATCCGTCCTTTGAAAACGCGTGGGCTTATTGCCAGGCGACGAAGCCGTTGGCGGTGCCGGTCCCGGCTTCGGAGCGGTAGCAGGGCTCATAGCCCACCACGTCGCCCTTCAGGTCCGTGTCGAACAGCGCGCCGGCGGCCGCGATCCAGGTCTTGAGTTCAGACGTGCCGGACTGCAGATGCTTGTCCTCGATGGCGCAGAGCGTCTCCGCGTCGCGCGTGCGCAGCGCCTCGAAGAACATGCGGTCGAAATCCTCGTCGATGACGAAGTGGCTCATCCCGCCCGAGCCGAACACCCCGACACGCAGGTCCTCTTTCCAACTCCGGATCGCCTTGCCCACCGCGCGCCCAAGCTCGAAGCAGCGCCGGGCGGTCGGCTGGTTCGGCGGGAAGAAGGTGTTGATGATGATCGGCAGGTTGGGCACCACCTGGTCCCGCATGATCTGGCGGTAGATGAAGCCGAGCGAATGCGGCGCGCCACTCGACCAGTGCCCGGCCGGCTCGGGCAGCTTCTTGGAGACGGCGAGATCGAAGCCCTGGGGCACCAGGGATTTGCACACATGCATGCCGAGATCGGGCTGGCAGGGATATTCCCGCCGCTCGGGCGGGCTATGCCCCCATTCCGCCTCGTGAATGCCCGGCGGCATCCGCGCGGCCTGCTGGGGCGTGGCCGGCTGGTCCCAGATCGTCTCGCCGAGATAGACAGTGATGGCCGGGGTAACATCCTCGAGGAACAGCTCGCGCTGGTCGTTGCCCATGATAACCGCGACGTCGATCTTCGCGGCGGAAAAACGGTCGGCCATGTCGGCGATCGCGCTCTGGCACCCGGCCGCGCGTCGCTCGCGCTCGGGAAGGGAGCAGGCCTCCGCCAGCTTCTCTTCGCTGCGCAGCGAGACCAGTTCCTCGAAGCTGTATTCCTCGCCACGGAACGGGTGCTTCCGCTTCAGATCCGCGGAAACCCGGAGCGTCCATTGCTCCGGCGTGGTGGACAGGGTCGGCCCGTGCGACGTCCACATACCCAGCACGATTTCCGCCATATCCTCTCCCAGCCTCCTCTTCGGCACCGCATTTATATTGTAGACTGAGTAAACAATATAAATGTCATATGCAACGTTGTTCGATCACGCAATTGTCCCGACCGCGCTTCCTCAGTCCGGGATTTTAGCGGTCGCGGTGCGCAGCCTGTCCCGGTAGAGCGGGCGGACGAACGTCAGCAGAAAGGCCGCGAATACCGCCAGCGCGGAGAACAGCCCGAAGCCCCAGCTGTAATGGCCGGTCGTGTCGTAGATATAGGCCAGCGTGACCGGCCCCACCGAGGAACCGAGCGCAAAGCACCCCGTCACGATGGGCAGTACCTTGTCCATGTTGCGCGGGCCGAACACATGCTTGGCCAGCACTGGCCCCTCGCACACGAGGCCGCCATGGGCGAGCCCCAGCGCACAGGTGAAGATGATGGCGGTGGAGAGGCTGGACACCGGAAATGCCAGCAGGACCATCACGGCAATGAGCAGATACCAGGCCGAGATGCCCTTGACCGAGAAGACATCGAAGAACTTGCCGGCCACGAATTTCGAGAAGAGGCCGATAAGCGACGTCAGCGAGAGCAGCCAGGCGGCGGTCTCCCGGCTGAGGCCCACCTCCTGCACGAAGTAGAGCTGCATATTCTGGAACAGTCCCTGGTCCACGCCGGCGATGATGAACACGCCGATGGTGATGCCCCAGAACATCGGCTTGCGGATCAGCTCGCCATAGGTCACCGGAATGTCCGCCGCGCGCGTCGCTGCGGTCAGCGCGGGACTGGGCGGAACGCCCTTGGAAGAAAGGCTTTCAGGGAGCAGGTCCTCCTCGCTCGGGTTCTGCTTGACGAACATGACGAGAGGCACCGAGATCGCGAGGATGGCGACGCCGATCAGGGCATAGGTCGTGCGCCAGCCCAGGTCCGGCAGTAGGGAGGCGATCACGATGGGGAAGACGACGCCGCCCGCGCTGCCGCCGATCAACGCCATGGCGCTCGCAAAGCCGACATTGCGCATGAACCAGCGTGCCACCATCAGCTTGATGCAGAGCAGCACGGCTCCCTGGCCCAGACCGATCAGAAAACCGGCCAGAAAATAGGTGGTGATGGAGGTCACGTTGAGAAAGGTGAAGAACCCCAGCGCCTGGATAACGAGCACGGTCAGGAACACCGGCTTCAGGCCGAAGCGTTGCACTGCGGGCCCGATCAGAAAGATGGCGACGACAGCGCCGGTCACCCCTTTCCAGGCATAGATGCCGGTCGCCTGCGCACGGGTCCATCCGAACTCCGCCACGACCTCGTTATAGAGGAGCGACAGCGAGTAAGTGGGCCCGCCGAACGACAGGAAGAAAATGACGAAGCCCGCCGCGACGACCCACCAGCCGGGATAGTGAATGCCGGTGGCAAGCTTGCCGTCCGGCGCGAGATTGGTTGCCATCGTCATCCTCTCCATGGAGTCCGCGAATCTTTTGGTTTATCTTTTGAGGGCAACGCATCCCATGCGGCTGCCGGGGGTGTCAACATATTCGTTGTCATAGACAACTAACCAGCTTCCGCCGGATGAGGAACCGCTTCGCCGATCAACCCGACCCTGTGGAGAAACGCCCGGGTGCGGGCATGAGCGCGGGCGATCTCGTCCGGCGGATGATCCTTGGGCAAATGATGATCGCTGCGCATCGTCACGAGTTCCGCGCAGACGCCATGTCCCGAGAGGCTTGCCGCCAACCGCGCAGCCGCGGCATAAGGGACGCGCGGATCGCGATCGCTATGGACCAGCAGCGTGGACGGCAGTCCCGGCCGCGCGAGGGCCTGGGGAGACAGCGCCCGCGCAAGGCCATTCGGGTCCGCCGAAGCCGCCAGCCATGCCACCGGCTCGCCGGCGCGCTTGCGCTCGTCATGATAAGCGGCGAGATCGGCATGGGCGCTCCAGGCCAGCGCCGCGCGGGGTTGCCGCGCATGCGTGTAGGCGACCGCCAGGGCAAGCGTGGCGCCCGCCGAATGACCGCCGATCAGCAAGCGGGTTGTATCGATCCCATAGGCAGCGCCCTCGTCGCCCAGCCAGTCCAGCGCAGCAGCCGCATCCTCGAACGCGGCGGGTGCTGGCGCTTCATCCGCAAGTCGATAGCTGGCCGAGACGACGGCCAGGCCCATGGCGGACCAGAAAGGCGCGTGCGCGGCGACGGCCGTCTTGTCGCCCATGCGCCAGCCGCCGCCATGGAGGTAGAGCAGCGCCGGATGCGGACCATCGCCAGCGGGCAGATGGATATCCAGCATTCCCTGCCAGCCCGCGAGGTGCCGATAGGGAATGTCCGCGATCATGTGTCGGGCTGGAACAGGAGCAGGTGCCGACCGTCCGGCAGCGGATGCCAGTAGGGCTTCACGCGAAGGCCGGGCCTGAGATCCTCTTCGGCACAATGGATGATGTTGCTCATCACGTTCACGCCCTCGTCCAGCGTCACCATGGCCAGCACATAGGGCTCATGATCGCGGAAGGGCGGGCGGGCACGCCGCACGATCGTGTGGCTGAAGAGCACGCCGCGCCCGGACACTTCCCGCCACTCCAGATTGTCCCGCCGGCCCGTGTAGATGCTCGTCGGGCGCGGATAGAACTGATAGGCGCCGGCGACCTTGTCATACTGGACGAGCAGCCGCTTTTCCCGGCTGGCTTCCCAGAAGGGGCGTGAAAAGCTCCGCTCGGGGGGCAGCGGCCGATCGATCGAGAGCAGGTCATTGATGTCGGTCATGCCTCGCCTCATGCATTGGAAGAGAGGATCAGCACGGTGCTGCTGTTCCAGTTTCGGCCGTAAGGAATGCCGCCGATCCCGGTGACCAGCGCATGAGCCGTATCACTGACCTGCCGGCTGCCACCTTCCCCGAAAAGCTGCCGCACAGCCTCGACCAGATTGGTGCCCCCACCCGCGAGCCCGCACTGGCCGGCGGAGATCTGCCCGCCACCCGTATTCAGCGGAAGATCGCCCGAGAAGCTGAAGTCCGTTTCCCGGATGAAGGCTGCGCCCTGCCCGTGCGCGCAGAAGCCGAGCATCTCGAGCTGCATCATGATGGCGATGATGAAGTCGTCATAGGGATGGAAGGAGCCGATCTGCGCCGGGCGCAATCCGGCCTGTGCGAACGCACGCTCGCTGGCTTCGCGATGGCCGGTCAGCGTCGGATCGACGATTGCGCTTGCCGCGCCGACATTGGTGCGCTCGCCATAGCCCACCGGCACGGCGCAGCGCGTCAGGCCCCGCTGCTCGGCAGTCTTGCGGCGCGTGATGAGAATGCCGCTCGCCCCGTCGCAGGGCATCACGCAGTCCAGCAGGCGGATCGGATCGTTGATCATCCGCGAGTGCACATAATCGTCGACCGTGATCGGCTTGCGCAGCTTCTCGCAGGCATTCTCGTTGAGGACCGCGTGCGCACGCTGCGCGACCGCGAGCTTGCCCAGCGCGCGCGCATCGAGGCCGAAGCGATCATCATAGTAGCGGCTCAGCATGCCGAAAGCGGCCGGCGCGCCGAGATAGCCATAAGGCGTGGTCCATTCCGCGCCATAGGAACGCGGCCGGCCATTATTCTCCGCCACGGCGGTGTCCGCAAAAAGGCACAGCACCGTATCGCAAAGGCCCGCATCGATCGCGGCGGCGGCCCGCGCGACCGTACCCACCGGCGAGCTCCCGCCGATGTCGACCGTCTGGCAGAAGTCCAGTTCGACCGCGAGCTGGTCGGCCGTGGTCTGCGACCAGAAGATATTGCCCGCGCCGGTCGAGGATGAGGACAGGATCAATCCATTGATCTCCCCTTTCTCGAAACCGGTGCGTTCCAGCAGCGAGTCCAGGATTTCCGCACCCAGCTCCCAGACATCGACCTCACTGCGCAACACGATCTTGGTCTCGGCATAGCCGACGATCGCCATGTCACTGAGCGCCACCGGTCAGTCCTCCCCGTCCGCGGAGGAGGGCGGCGGCGCGGCCACCTTGTTCTCGCCGCGCTCGATGAAGGCGGCGATCCGGCTGGCGCCCTCGCTGTTGCGCGACGCGCCGCCGATCAGCCCCTCGAAGAACAGGCCGTCGCCATGCCCCATGTCGCCAATGCGTGGCAGCGCGGCGCAGATCGCCCAGTTGGTGTTGGGCGCGTTGCTGGCGATCTTGAGCGCCAGCTCGCGTGCCGTCTCCATGGATTGACCCGCCGGCACGACATATTGGCAAAGATTGGCCCGCTCGCCTTCCGCCGCGCTGAGCACCCGCCCCGTGAGCATCATGTCCGCCATGCGCGCATAGCCCATCAGCCGCTGGATGCGCACCGCACCCCCACCCCCGACGAAGATGCCGCGCTTGCCTTCCGGCAAGGCGAAGAAGGTCGTCGCATCCGCCACGCGCACATGGCAAGCCGATGCGATCTCAAGCCCTCCGCCGATGCAGGCGCCTTCGAGCGCGGCGATCCAGGGGATCGGACCGCGCGCGATCAGGTCGAGCGGCACCGTCCAGCGCCCGCGCTCCCAGGGTTTCGGCGCGCTGCCGCCCTGCATGCGTGAGGCAGCCTCGGCCAGATCGAGCCCGGCCGAGAAATTGCCGCCATGGCCGAACAGGATGCCGACCCGCGCTTCGGACACCGCGCGCTCGAAGGCCTCGTGCAGATCGGCCATGACGGCCGCGCTGACCGCGTTGCGCTTGGCCGCCCGGTTGATGCCGATGAGGGCGACATCGCCTTCGAGCGCATAGGTTGCGAATGTGTCGCTCATCGCCTCACCCCACCTTCTTCGTGATGACAAGGGCGTCGACAGCGGTCAGCCCCTCCCCCTCGGGATGAACGAAGACCGGATTGAGATCGATCTCCTCGATGTCCGGCACGGTCGTCATCAGGCGGCCGACCAGCGATGCCGTGCGCGCCACGGCCTGGACGTCGACCGGCGGCGAACCCCGGAAGCCCTTGAGCAGCTTCGCGGTGCGCAGCTTCATGATCTCGGCCAGGATGTCCGCTTCCGCCATGTCCGCCGGAATCAAGCGGGCATCGCCCAACGCCTCGACCCAGATGCCGCCGAGGCCGACGAGCACAACCGGCCCCCACTTGGCATCGCGCTTCGCGCCGATCATCAGTTCGAGGCCCTTGGGCGCCATCCGCTCGACGAGCACGCCGTCGAGGACGAGGCCGGGCTGGGCACGGGCGATATTGTTCTGCAGGTCCTGCCATGCCGCGCGCAGTTGCGCGGCATCGCGAATGCCCAGCAGCACGCCGCCCGCTTCCGTCTTGTGCGCCAGGGCGCCTGCCTGCGCCTTGATGGCGACCGGGTAGCCGACGCGTTCGGCAATGGCTTCCGCCTCATCTGGACTCCGGGCGAGCCCGCCGTCCGGCACGCGCACCCCGATGGCCGCGAGCAACTGCTTGCCCAGCCACTCGGGCTGCGGGCCGGCGCCCAGCGCGGGAAGATCGGCGAACGGCGCATGGCTTACCGAGCGCGCGGCACGTTCGAGCGACCGCCCATGATGCGTCACGCGTGCGAGCGCAGTCATGGATCGCTCGATCGACCGGCTGAGGATGAGCTGGTTCTCGCGGATTGATGCCTCGAAGCCGGGGTCCAGTTCGGGCGCGGGAAATGCGAGGATGGCAGGGCGCGCCTTCCCCTTGATGGCATCGACGAAATAATGGCCATAGCCACGCTGCGAGGCGGCCGTGCCACTGTTGATGGCGATCAGCACGCTGCCGACCTCGCTGTCCGCCATGAGGGCATTGGTCCCCATCGGCATCAGCTCGGGCTGGAAGATCGCCTGCGTGCCGAGATCGAGCGGATTCCGGGGCGGGATGAAGACAGGCAATTGCGGCGCCAGCGACGCGCGCGTCTCTTCCGAGAGCGCCGGCATTTCCATGTCCAGCTTCTCGAAATAATCATGCGCGATGGCGCAGAAGCCGCCGGAGAAGGTCAGCACGCCCGGCCCCTTGGTGGGCGGGACGGGATAGCGGGCGAGCAGTTCGATGACGTCGACCCATTCCTCCAGCGTCTCGACCAGCACGACGCCTGCCCGTTCGAGATGAAGCTGCATCGTCGCATAGTCGCCGGCGAGGGCGCCGGTGTGCGACTGGATCGCTGCCTTGCCCTTCTCGCCCCGGCCGGGATGGATCGCGACGAGCGACTTGCCCGCGGCCCGCGCGCGCCGCGCCGCCGCGAGAAAGGCCTGCGGATCGCGCACTTCCTCAAGGTAGAGCGCGATGACGGCGGTTGCTTCGTCCTGCGCGAAGAAATCGATGAAGTCGGGGATGCCGATGCCGGCCTCGTTCCCGGTGGAGACGGTATAGGCGACCGGCAAGTGCCGCGCGGCAAGGTTGGTGCTGGCATAAGCCATCAGGCCACCGCTCTGGGACACCATCGCGACGGCCGGATTGGGATTGTCCTTTTCAAGCCGCGCGACCTTGCGGGCATTTGCAAAGCCGATCGGGAGACCCTGCACGAGATTGGTGTAGCCAAGGCAGTTCGGCCCGAGCAGGGCAACGCCGCCCTCCTGCGCAATCTTCACCAGCTCATCCTGCCCGGCGCGATTGCCCGCTTCGGCGAAGCCCGAGGAGAAGACCGTGACCGCCCGCACCCCACGCCGCGCACAGGCCTCCAGCGCATCCTTCACCCCCGCCGCGGGCAAGGTGAAGACCGCCAGGTCAATGCCTTCGGGAAGCTCGTCCACGCTCTGCGTGACGGGATAGCCGTCGATCTCGCCCTCGGCGCGGCCCACGACATGGACGTCGCCTGCATATCCGTTGAGCTGGAGATTGGCGAGCACGGTGCGGCCCGCCGTCTTTGGCTTGGCGGAGACGCCGATCACCGCGATGGATCTCGGTCGCATGAAGAGGGCAACTGCCTCCGCGCCCCTGGGTGATTCGGTTCTGGCGGGCAGCAAGGTGGCAGTCATGTCATTCCAATCGTGAATCCGGGGCGCTTTCCGTCCGCCCTGCCAGTGAGGGGATGAGAGCGGCGGCCGCATGCATCGGCCGCCGCTCCTGTGTCTTCAGAAGCCGAACCGCACGCCGACTTTGTAGGCGCGGCCGATACGGTCGTAGAAGCCGGCCAGCTGGGTGTTCGGGAACGGCGGATCCTTGTCGAGCAGGTTGTTGATGACGGCGTAGAGCTGCACGCGCTTGCCGTCGCGCTCCATCAGGGTGACGTTGCCCGACCAGTAGAGATACAGGCGCGAATTGACGTTCATGTCCGCGACCGAGATCGGCGAGGCAGGATTGTAGTCGGGGTCCCCGGGCTGAACGAGCGTTGCATCCACGATGCCGCCGTCGATCCAGCGTGCGGTGAGCGAAGTGCCCCACTTGCTTGTCTCGTAGTTGAGGCTGGCATTGAGCTGCCAGTGAGGAACGCTCGTCGCGCCCGTGTTGAGGCCGGACGTAAATCCGCCGAGCTGCCCCGCGCGGTCGATCACGCTGCCGCGGGTCTGGATGATGCCCGCCGCATTATAGGAGGGCGCCACGCCGAGGCCATCGTCAGAGGTCAGCTCCGCGACATAGGTGCCGAACAGGCGCGTGGTCACCCGGCCCGGCCCCATGTTGAAGCGATAGCTCAGCTCGAAGTCCACGCCGCGCGTCTTGAGCGAGGCGAGGTTCAGCAGCTGCACCGTGACGGAGTCGATCTCGGTTGCCGCGCCGCTGCCCGAGAGCTCGACATTGTTGCAGAAACTCCCAGGGCTTCCGGCCTGGATCTCCGCATAGCAATTGTCGAGAATCTGCTGCGCCGGGAAGCTGGCGATCGCGCCGCCGATATCGATGTTGTAATAATCGACCGACGCGGAGAGCCCGGGCAGGAAGGGCGGCGAAACCACGGCACCGATGGTGAAGGTATTCGCCTTTTCCGGGGCCAGCGTGGCGCTCGGCGCGAAGGCGACGGTGTAGGAGCGCGAGACGCCGTTGAACGGATTGCGCAAGGTCGATTGCGTCGAGGTAACCGAGAAGAGTTCCGCGCTGTTAGGTGCGCGAATGTCCCGCGAGCGCGTGGTCCGGAACCGCAGCCCGTCCAGTGGCTCCCAGGTCGCGCCGAGCTTCCAGGTGGTGACGCCTCCCGAGGTCTCATAGTCGGTGTAGCGAACCGCGCCGTTCACATCGAGCGAGCGGAGGAACGGCATGTCTCGCGCCAGCGGAACGAGCACTTCGACATAGCCTTCCTTGGTGACGAACGCGCCGGAATAGGGAGCGGGGTTCGAGAAATTATACGCACCGGCCTCGGCCAGCGAGTCCACAATGCTCTGCGCGCTGTCCCGCCGATACTCGCCGCCGATCGCGAAGGCCACGGGCCCGGCCCAGGTGGAGAAAGGCTGGCCCTGAAGATTGACGGCCGCGACCGTCTGGGTCGTGGTGATCGACTGGAACTGCGTCCCGTTCACATAATCAACTGACTCCGGCGACATGGCGCCCAGCCCAAAGAGATTGAGCGGCACGCAGCCTTGCGCACGCGCCGTTTCGTTCCGGCAGACGATCTGGCCATTGGGCAGCCGGATCGCATCGAAGGCCCACATGAAGTTCTGCTGGATGCGCATGTTGCGGATCTGGGAGTCGAGCTTGTTCTCGCCATATTGCACATAGGCATCCCATCCCCAGCTATTGCCGAGATCACCCTTCAGGCCGGCAGCAAGGCGATAAGTGCTGTTGAAATTGACGATCCGGGTCGACGAGAAATCGGGATTGGACCGGCCGAGCACGAAGGAGCGGATATTGTTGGCGTCCATGATCGAGGCGACCTCGGCCGGCAGGAAGGCGTTGTCCCGTTGGATGATGACCGCCCGGGCACCGCTCACGGCAGTGTCGCGCGGCATCGGCCCCGAATAATCGGACCCCGAGCGACCGTAGCTGCCCTCGGCGAAGAAGCCGATCGAATCGCTCAGTTCATAGTCCATGTGACCCATGACGACATGGCGATCGATCGGGAGAACCAGCGTGTGGCCCGCGCGCGGGGGCGTGCCCACGGAGCTGGACATGTTGTAGGAGGAGCCGCCCGAATTCTCGCCATAAGTGAACGAGCCCACGACGCCGGGATCGGGGAAATAGATTCCGCGCAGCACATCCGCGCCGTTCGCCGGGTTCTCGTCGGCATTGTTGCCGAGGATGACGCCGCCGAAGAGGGAATTGATGAACCGCACGCCGCTCGCGAACATGCGAGAAGGCGTCCCCGCCGGCCGGTTGGCAGCGAAGGACACCGATTCATCGTAGCGCCGGCTCCAAGCCCGCTCCTCGAACGAGTCGATGCCGTCCGACTTCACATATTCGCCGCCGATGACGAAATGCCCGCGCCCATCCGCGAAGCTCGTGCCCCACGCAAGCCCGACGCGGCGCTCGAAATTGTCGCCCTCCTCCGAGAGGCCGAGCGAAAGATCGCCCCGGAAACCCTCGAACGTCTTGTTGACGATCACATTGACCACGCCCGATATGGCGTCCGAGCCGTAGACGGCGGACGCGCCGCCCGTCACGACATCGACACGCTCGATCAGCACGGTCGGAATGAGATTGAGATCGACCTGGCCGGTGGGCGATGTCGGCACGTGCCGCCGGTTGTCGACCAGCACCAGCGTGCGGATGTTCCCCAGCGCGCGAAGGTCCGCGAAGGTCGCGCCGGAAAGATTGGATGACTGGGTGTTGGTCTGGTTGGTCACACTCGGCCGGAACGAAGGCACTTCGTTGAGGAAGTCGCCGATATTCGTCGCACCGCGCTCCGCGATCGTCTCCGCGGTCATGACGAGTGTCGGCGTCGGCGCGTCAAACCCGCTTCGGGCCACGCGCGACCCGGTGACGATGATGTCCTGAGCCTGTTGCGCCGTCATTTCCTGAGCCGCCTGCTGCGCATGCGCCGGCGACACGAATGCCAGGACACCGCAAGCCGCGACGGATGCGAGCAAGTACGTTCCGCGAGCCATATTCCTCTCCTCCTTGGCCGCGAGATCGAGTGTCCCGCTGGCGTTTGAAAAAACTAGCGACCGCACCGGTCAAGTCAATACGATGGTATAACTATATTATCTTTATTCGCCAGAGCCGGATGGCACTTCCAGTCAGAGCCGCGCTGCCTTGGCGTGGCCGTCCGCTTGCGATTCCTCCGCCTCCTCCCAGCCCTGGGCCGGGCTTCAAGCCACTCGCATGGCCGATTCGATTGTTGCGCATATCGATGCTAATGACAACTATATTTCTTCAGTCGCTTTATATAAAGCTGCTTGTCATATAAACGCGTCGAAGCGGCCAAAGCCGCCTTGCGGAGGGAGAGAGATGTTTACGGCTCAGGAACAGGAATTTGCGGAGGAAGTGCGTCAGTTCGTCCGGTCGCATTGTCCGGCGGAGGTCCGCGCGAAGGTCAGCGAGGCGGCAGGCATAACCGCTGCCGAGCGGCAGGCCTGGCACAGGGCGCTCCATGCGCGCGGCTGGGCAGCGCCGCATTGGCCGCTCGAGCATGGCGGCACGGGCTGGAGCGCCATCCAGTGCTATATCTTCGCGGAGACGCTCGCCGAGGAAGGCGCGCCGGACCTGGGCTCCTTCGGACTGAAGATGCTTGGGCCCACGCTCATGCATTATGGCACGCAGGCCCAGAAGAGCCGCTATCTGCCGCGCATCCTCTCCGGCGAGGACATCTGGTGCCAGGGTTTCTCGGAACCGGGCGCCGGGTCCGACCTCGCATCCCTGAAAACGCGCGCCGAGCTTGTCGACGATCACTGGGTGGTCAATGGCCAGAAGATGTGGACGACCATGGCCCATGAGGCGAACATGATGTTCGCTCTGGTCCGCACCGATCCGGCGGCGCCCAAGCCGCAGATGGGCATCTCCATGCTGCTGATCGATCTGGCCAACACGCCGGGCATCGACATCAGGCCGATCATCCTGCTGAACGGCGAGCGCACGACCAACGAGGTCTTCTTCGACAATGTGAAGGTCCCGGCGGCCAATCTGGTCGGCGAGGCGAACAAGGGCTGGACCTATTCGCGCGTGGTGCTCGGCAATGAGCGGCTTTCCATCGCACGGATCGGCATCAACCGCCGCCAGCTCGCCCGGCTCAAGCGCATCGCCGGTGAGCAGGGCCTCACCGCATCGCCGACCTTCCGCGCGCGCATCGCGGAAGCGGAGATCGAGCTGGCCGCGATCGAAGCCCTCGCCATGGGGATGCTCGCTCGGGTCCGGGCCGGCTTCGTCCCGGGCATCGAGGCGAACATGCTCAAGATCCGGGGCTCCGAGTTGCAGCAACGCCTCACGCGCCTGCTGGTCGAAGCGGCGGGTCGAAGCGCCGCCCGCCATGGCGCGGAGGCCCGCGACCCGGACCGACCCTGGGCACACCGGCTGTTCAAGAACCACTTCGATACGCGCGTCGTCAGCATCTACGGCGGCTCGAACGAGATCCAGCGCAACATCATCGCAAAGACACTTGGCCTTGGAGGCGGGAAATGACCATTTCGACATTTGCAGACCCCGCACCGGCCATCGACCAGACCGACGACTCCGGGGACATCCGTGACCAGTTGCGCCAGTCGCTGGAGACGGTTCTGGCCCGCCACTATAGTTTCGAACAACGGCGCGATGCCCATGAATCCGAAGCGCGGGAATCGGCGGCGGCCTGGTCGGCTTATGCCGAGCTCGGCCTGCTGGCCTTGTCCCTGCCCGAGGAGCAGGGCGGCCTGCCCGCTGCCTTTGCAGACATCGCCATGGCCGCCGAGACCATGGGCGGCGCCATGGTGCTGGAACCCTATATCCCTACGATGGTGGCGGCGCGCCTGATCGCCGCTGGTGCAACTCCAGCGCAGCAAGCGGCCTGGTTGCCCGGCATCGTGAAAGGCCGCGTCCGCGCGGCTCTGGCGCATGAGGATGACGGCGCGCGTCCCGTCCTCGCCATCCGGCATGGGGATGGCTGGCGCCTCCGGGGTCGCAAGCTCACCGTCGCGGGCGGCGACAGCGCCGATCTGCTCATCGTCTCAGCCCGGCTTGACGATGCGATCGCGCTCTTCCTCGTGCCGGCCGGCGCAGTGGAGCGGCGCGCCTATCGCTGCTTCGACTGGACGGGCGCGGCAGACATCCTGCTCGACAATGTCGACCTGCCGAACGATGCACGGCTGCCTTGCGGCGAGGACGCTCTCTCTGCCGCTCTGGACGAAGCGACGGCACTGGCCTGCGCCGATGCGGTCGGCAGCATCCGGGCCGCCAACCGGCTGACGCGCGATCATACGCACACGCGCCGCCAGTTCGGCCGGAGCCTGGACAGCTTCCAGGTCCTCCAGCATCGCCTCGTCGACATGCTCATCGATGAGGCCTTTGCCGCCGCGATCACCGATACCGCCATCGCCGCCTGCGACGGGAGCGATGCGACCGCGCGGATGCGCGCCGTCTCGGCGGCGAAGGTCAGGGTCGGCGAAGCCGCGCGCCTCGTCGGCGAGCAATGCGTGCAGCTGCACGGCGGCATGGGGCTGGTGCAGGAATATCAGGCCGCCCATCTCTTCGCGCGGCTCGGCCTGTTCGAGCTCTCATATGGCGATCGAAACCATCATCTCGAACGCTATGCCGCCCTCACCTTGTAGCGCGGAGCGGGATCAGCGGCGTGCCTGGCTCGGCGAGCCGCCACCGGTGGGGGGCGCGACGCCGTTGATCCGTGTCCCGCCACTGATCGATCCCATCGCCCGCCGGGCGAAGTCGGCGGGATAAGGCATGGCGGGCCGCCCCACCTCCTCCAGCGCGGCGAGGTCCTCCGGCGCGAGCATGATGCTGCTCGCGCCGGCATTTTCCTCCAACTGCGCGACATCGTTCGCGCCGATGAGGATCGTGGACACGCAGGGCCGGGCGAGCAGCCATGCCAGCGACACTTGCGCAGGGCTCACGCCCATCCGATCCGCAATCTCCGTCACGACCGCGAGAATGCGTTCCGCCTTCTCATCGAGGATGCGCGCCAGGAAGGCGCCGCGGCCCTCGGCGTCATGATTGGCCGTATCGTCGCGCCGGTACCGGCCGCTCAACGCCCCGCTCTTGAGCGGCGACCAGGCCGCGATCCCCAGTCCATAGGCCTGCGCCATCGGCACATGCTCGATCTCGATGCTCCGCTCCATGAGCGAATATTGGAGCTGCAGCCCGACGATCGGTGTCCTGTCGCGGAACTGCGCCAGCCAGTGCGCTTCCGCCACCTGCCATGCCGGCAGGTTGGAGAGGCCGACATGCAGCAGCTTGCCCGCCCGCACCAGATCGTCGAGCGCCCGCAGCGTCTCGTCCACCGGCGTCATCGGATCATGGATATGCATCCAGTAGAGATCGATCCGGTCCGTCTTGAGCTTGCGCAGCGAGTCCTCGCAGCTCTGGATGATGGCCTTGCGACCGCCCCCGCCGGCATTGGGATCGCCGGCATGCACGTTCGATCCGAATTTGCTGGCAATGACCATCCGGTCACGGACGCCGGAATGCGCGGCAAGATAGTCCCCGACGATCGTCTCCGCTTCCCCGCCGCCATAGCTGTTGGCAACGTCGAGAAGATTGCCGCCGAGGTCGCGATAGCGCGATATCAGTTGCCCGGCCGCCTTGCCATCGAGGCTCCACGGCTGCCCGCCGCCGAAATTGAAACCACCCAGCGCCATGCGGCTGACCCGCAGGCCGGATCGACCGAAGGTCACGAAATCGTCGAGCATCACCCCTCCCAGCACTCATTGCTATAACTGTACAACCATCATATCTTTTAAGTCGCAGGTCGCAAGCGCCACGGCCCCCAGGAGAGCAAATGAACGATGTCCAGACAATGATCGCGCCGTCTCTCACACGGCATCCCCTCGCAACCGCAATACTCATCGGCGGGGAGATGATCGCCGGGAATGGTCAGCCCTTGCCGGTGATCGATCCGGCGACGGGCGAGGCTTTCGCCCTTGCCCCGGCGGCCACGCGCGATGATCTGGATCGGGCCGTCGCAGCGGCGCGGGCCGCCTTCCCGGGCTGGACGGCCCGATCGCCGGAAGACCGGCGCGCGGTCGTTCACGCCATTGCCGCGCGCCTGCGGGAAAGGGCCGAGCCGATCGGCGCGCTGCTCACGGCCGAGCAGGGCAAGCCGCTGGGCGACGCGATCGGCGAAATCCGACGCGCGGCCGATCATATCGAAGCGCTGACCATGCTCGATCTTTCCGACCAGCTGTTGCGCGAGGACGCGCGCGAGCGCGTCGAGATCCGCTACCGGCCGCTCGGCGTGGTCGGCGGCATCACGCCCTGGAACGTGCCCGTGATGCTCGCGATGGTGAAGGTCGCGCAGGCGCTCTACACCGGCAACACGATCATCCTGAAACCGTCCCCCTTCACGCCCCTCTCCACGCTGGCGATCGGCCAGGCCATCGCGGACATCGCGCCGGCGGGCACGGTCAACATCGTGAGCGGCGGCAATGATCTCGGCGCGTGGATCACCAGCCATCCCGGCATCGACAAGATCAGCTTTACCGGCACGGTCGCCACCGGCCGGCGCGTGCTGGAAAGTGCGGCGGGCACCTTCAAGCGTGTGACGCTGGAACTGGGCGGCAATGATCCCGCCATCATCCTGCCCGACGCGGATCTCGACCTCACCGCCGAAGGCATCGTCCGCAGCGCCTTCGCCAATTGCGGGCAGGTCTGCATGGCGATCAAGCGCGTCTTCGTTCATGCTTCCCTTTATGACGCTGTGGTCGAGGCCATCGCCACGCGCGCCGCGGCCATCAGGACCGGACCGGGCACTGCGCCCGACACGCGCATGGGGCCGATCCAGAACCGCATGCAGTTCGAGAAAGTGGTCACTCTCCTCCGCGAGGTGAAGCAAACCCCCGGGGCGCGCATCGTCACAGGCGGCACCGTCCACGAGGGCAGCGGTTATTTCATCGATCCAACGATCGTCACCGGCCTCCCGGACGACGCGCCGCTGGTCCGCGAGGAGCAATTCGGGCCGGTCCTCCCCATCCTGCGCTATGACGATGTCGACGATGCGATCGCGCGCGCGAATGCCACCGAGTTCGGCCTTGGCGCGTCGGTCTGGACGCGCGACCTGCGCGAGGGGGCGCGCGTGGCCGGGCATATGCAGGCCGGCCTCGTCTGGGTGAACCGGCATGGCGGCAACGGGCGGGACGTGCCGTTCGGCGGCGCCAAATATTCAGGCTATGGCCGCGAGCAGGGCGTCGAGGGCATGCGCTCCTACATGGAAATGCAGGTCGTGACCGTGCCGGTCGGCTGAGCGCCTGCGCGCCCTGCCGGTCGCCGGTCAGCCGTGCAGCAGGGCGCGCAATCGGTCCCGATAGACGGGCTGCACGCGCCAGAGCAGCAGCGCCGCGACGACGGTCAGGCCCAGATACAGCATAAAGCCCGCCAGATATGTCCCCGTCCGGTCATATGTGCTCGCGAGCAGCACTGGCCCGATCGCCGACCCCAGCGTGTTGAAGCCGGAGAGCAGCGGGAGCAGCCGGTTCATGTGGCGCGGCCCATAGACATGCTTGGCGACGACGGGACTGTCCACCACCAGCCCGCCATGCGCCAGCCCCAGCACGGACGTGAAGACGAGGGCGGTGAGCAGGCCCTGCGCGGGCAGCGCCAGGATGATTGCCGTGCCCAGCAGCAGGTTCCAGAAAGCGACGCCTTTCAGCGAGAAGCGGTCGAACGTCGCGCCGGCCACGAATTTCGCGGCCATGCCCACCAGGAAGGTAACGGACCATGCGCTGGCCGCCAGCGTCCGCGTCAGGCCCACTTCGTTGGTGAGGTAGAAGATGCTGTGCTGGAACAGCGCCTGGTCCACTGCCGCGGAGAGGCAGGTCGCGAGCGCAATGAACCAGAAGCTGCGTTGCCGGAACAGGTCGCGAAATCCGAAATCGAGCTCCACCGCCCGCAGCCGCTCGCCACTCACGCCGGCGCTGGCCTGCACTGCCTCGGGTAGCACGTCCTCCTCGGTCGGATTGGCCCGGGCCGAGAGGGCCAGCGGGATCGACACGAGGAAGATGCCGAGACTGAGGCACGCGAACGCCACGCGCCAGCCATAGACCGGGATGAGCTGGCTGGTGACTAACGGAAAGACGACACCGCCGAAGCTCGCGCCCACGATCGCGATCCCGCCGGCCAGCCCCACATTGCGCATGAACCAGCGCGACACCAGCAGCTTGAGGCTGATGATGACCGCTGCCTGGCCAGTACCGATCATGAAGCCGACGAGATAATAGCTCCAGAGCGACTGGACGAACAGGAAACTGGCGAGGCCGATCGCCTCGGCGACCATCGCGGTCACCAGCACCGCCTTCAGCCCCAGCCGCTCGACGAGCGGTCCGATGATGAACAGCGCCATGATGGCGCCGGTGATGCTCTTGTAGGTGTAGATCAGCGTGGCCTGCGTCAGCGTCCAGCCGAACTCCTTCATGACCTCCGGATAGACGAACGGCATGGTGAGCGGCGCGCCGAACGCCAGGAAGAAGATGACGAACGCCTTGGCGACGATCCCCCAGCCGGGGTAGCGCCAGTTCGCCCGGAGGATGCCGAGCTTCTCCTGAAAGACCGACAGGCTCGTCATCGTCCGCTCTCCCCTTCTCGCTGCGTCAGCCGCGGCATCGTTCCCGTGGCGCGGTCATGCCGCCATATCGGCCGCGCCGGCCATCCCGGTGCCGCTCAGCGCCGCAATGGCCGCTTCGGTCCCGCCGCGCCGATGCGCGACGCCCGCATAGCCAAGCGCGGCTTCGATGCCGGCGATCGTCCCGAGCAGCAGCGGCTCGCTGAAATCGCCGAGATGGCCGATGCGGAACACGCGATCATCGAGTTGCCCGAGGCCATTGCCCAGGCTCATGTTGCAGCGCTCGAGCGCATGGTCGCGCACCGCGTCGGCGGATACGCCCTCGGGCATCCGGACCGCGGTGAGCACCGGCGAATGCGCGGTCGCATCGCTGCACTGCGTCTCGAAGCCCCAGCGGGCCACCGCCGCCCGCGTGGCGGCCGCCGCGCGCCGGTGACGGGCGAATACGGCGTCCAGCCCCTCCTCGTTCAGCATCTCGATGGCGACGCGCAGCCCCTGCAACAGGTTGATGGCAGGTGTGTAGGGAAAGAAGCCCCGCCGGTTGGCGTCCAGCATCTCGGCCCAGTCCCAGTAGGCGCGCGCCATGCGCGATGTTTCGGCGGCCCGGATCGCCTTTTCGGACAGCGCATTGAAGGACAGGCCGGGCGGCAGCATCAGCCCCTTCTGGGAACCGCCGACGGCGACATCCACGCCCCATTCGTCATGACGATAATCGACCGACGCCAACGACGACACGAGGTCCGCCATCAGCAGTGCGGGGTGCCCCGCCGCGTCGATTGCGCGCCGCACGGCGGCGATGTCGGACGTGACGCCGGTCGATGTCTCGTTATGGACAACGCACACCGCCTTGATCCGGTGCGCCTTGTCCTCGCGCAGCCGCGCGCCGATTGCCTCGGCATCGACCGGGCTGCGCCAGTCGCCTGCCAGAAGCTCGGGCTCAAGGCCGATCTTGCGCGCCAGCCGGCACCAGAGCGTGGCGAACCAGCCGGTCTCGTACATGAGCACCGCGTCACCCGGGGACAGGGCGTTGACCAGCGCCGCTTCCCACGCGCCGGTCCCCGAGGAGGGGTAGATGATGACCGGCCCGGAGGTCTTGAAGATCGTCCTGATCCCCTCCAGCACCTCGACGGTCAGCGCACGGAACTCGGGGCCGCGATGATTGATGGTCGGTCGTGCGATGGCCTCCATCATCCGCAGCGGCGTGGTCGTCGGCCCCGGCAATTGCAGGAAATGCGGGCCGGGCTTCACGGAATCGGACATGAATGGCTGCTCCTCAAGCGGATACGGGCAGGGATTTTGGTCTGCGGGCGATCGGTTTTGCCTTGCCGCCGCTCCAGGCTGCGCGGCGCGCGTTATAATAAGCCAGCCAGTCCTCATCGGCGGGCAGCACGGCGAAGCCGGAGCGCATGTCGTGATAGATGCCGGCCTCATCGACCCCGGCGGGCACGACCCCTTCATTGCTGAGCGCCGCAGCCGTCCGCAGGAGCTTGCGCCGGGTGAGCACGATCATCCGGTCGCTGGTGCCCAGATGCTCCATGGTGCGATCGACGATCGGCCCCATGCTTTCGGTGACGGCCTGGTCCTGCACCGGAATCGCCTCGATCCCGCTGTAGCTCTGCGTCGACTGGACCTCCCGCGAGATGAGATGATCGTTGCGCAGATTGGCCTCGATGCGCCAGCGGCCCAGCCAGTCGCTGCTGTTGGGCAGGAATTTGATCGGCGAGGTCGTGCCCGGCAGGGGCTTGCCCTCCCTGGTCAGCGTCGTGCCACCCGTACGCGGTCCGCCGATGACGACCAGCATGGCGTGATGATCGTCGATCGGCACCCAGGCCCGTACCCGGATATGATCCATCGGTTCGGACGGCGACATGGTCCAGAAGGGCAGCGCGAAATGGCCGATGCGGTGATAGAGATTGTCCGGCCCAGCATGGCGATAGGCGCAGTAGACGGCGCCATAATCCGTCTCGATGGCTTCGTAGCGCGGCGCCAGATTCTCCGGCAGCTGGCGATAATAATTGATCGAGCCTTCCTCGAACTGGTCCGGGCTCGCGCCGCCCAGATGCAGGAAGCCGACATGGCAAGTGTCGATGTCGCCTTCCAGCGCCTGCAGCCAGTTGCACTCGCGCATCATGAAGCTCACCGAGATCGGCTCGTCCGCGCCCAGTTCGTCGAGGTCGAAATGCGGCAAGGGCGGCGGGACGTCACGATCCCCCATATAGACCCAGGCCACGCCATAGCGCTCGACCACCGGCAGCGCGCGGATCTTCACGAGATGCTTGTAGTCCGTTTCGGGCGGTTCGCTGGGCATCTCGATGCACTGGCCGGTCCGGTCGAACTTCCAGCCATGATAGACGCAGCGGATGCCGCCCTCCTCGTTGCGCCCGTAGAAAAGCGAGGCGCAGCGATGGGCACAGCGATGGTCCACCACGCCGAGGTTCCCGTCCGGCGAGCGGAACGCCAGGAAGTTCTCGCCCAGCAGGCGCAAGCGCAGCGGCGCGCCGCCGGCCGGGGTCTCCTCCGGGAGAAAGGCCGGGATCCAGTATTGCCGCATGAGGCGTCCCATCGGCGTTTCGGGGCCCGTTTGCGTCAGGGTCCTGTTCTCGTCTGCCCGCATGCCGCCTCCTCGAATATATAACTATATTATCGTTATTTCTTTTCGAAGGAAGGGTTCGGCTTGTCAAGCCAGCTCTCAAGCGGCATCTGGTGAATTGCGGGGATTCATCATACGAAAAGACAGAATGCCGCCTGCCCGCTTCCGGGGCTGTTCCAGAGAAAGTTGCTTGCGCGTGGCCGATTCAGAACCCGTTTTCAGCTCCATCCGGTCGCAATCGCTGGCGTCGCGCATCGTGTCGCAGGTCATCGCCGCCCTGTTCGCGGGGCAGTTCAAGCCCGGCGAGTTTCTCGGCACCGAGGCGCAGTTGGCCGAAACCTTCCAGACCAGCCGCGTGCCGATCCGCGAGGCACTGGGGCGGCTCGAGGCGCTGGGCGTGATCACCGTGAAGACCGGTGTCGGCGGCGGCGCCACGATCGCCGAAGGCAAGCCCGATCAGTTCGCCACGGCGCTCGCCGTCCAGTTCATGCTCATCCAGGTGACGGCGGAAGAGGTTTTCGACGCTCGCCTCGGCATCGAATGCCGGGCGGCGGAGCTGGCGGCCGAGCGGATCGACGATGCGCAGCTGGCGGCGCTCAAGGCCGCGCTGGATCGCATCATGGAGCCGGACATTTCCCGCCCCGAAGCCGTCGAGCGCATTCTCGCCTTCCACCGCGCGATCGTCGAGGCGTCCGGCGCGCGCACGCTCGTCACGCTCATGCATGCGCTCGAACACGCGCTGCTGAACCTTTTCACGGCGATCGAGGCCTCACCGAAAAGCAGCCGCATCGGCTACAAGGCGCTTCAGGGCATCTACGATCGCATCGCGGCGCATGACCCCGAAGGCGCCTTCACCGCCATGCGCGCCCACCTGCTCGATCGCCGGCAATCCATGCTCTACCGCCTCAAGCAGATGAGCGATCAGGCCCGCGCCGCCGCGGATGCCGCTCCGAAAGGCTGAGCGGCGGGGACAGCTTCGATGATCAGAGGATCGTGCCTTGTTCCCGGACACCAACAGCGAGTGGGAAGGATATCCGTCGATCATGGATGGGATACGTTACCCGTATGTCCATCTGATTGGGGGCTTGCCCGGCACCATTAACTTGCTCGTTACGGGGGATCAAACACCCATCGAGGGCTACGGCGTGTCCGCGCGTACGCTGTTGCATTGGGTTGTCGATGAATTCGATTACTCGGTAACGGCTCACGGTCTTCCTACCCTCGCATATGACGGCAAGACCTACATTAAGCGCGCACGGCGATCTTCATTATTGCAAACCTATGAGGGCGACATTCTGCGTGCCATTTATCCCAACGTTCAGCACTTCGCGTTCCTTGGGAGTGAAGATTGTGTGGAGTTCGTGACAGATGGCGAACTAACAATCTTCCCCCTTCATTCCAAAGAGACCCGTGAAAAATGGATTGCGCAGCTTCACAGCGGTGCGTGAGGCATTCGCCGCCTAGTTCGCAGTGTTTCCTAAGGTCCGCTTTTCACAACTTCTCTGCCGTTCCGCTTCCGCTCGACGGCGCCTGAAAGCGGTCAGCCAGGACACGACGACGTCGCGATCATAGTCGGAATTGCCGCGCTCGATCAGGTCGAACGGCAGACTCGCCGCCAGCGCTTGAACCTGTTCTGCCACGGTTCGCCGGCTCTGGGCAGAAGCAACATGCGCTTTTGCCCAAGAGCTACACGGCCCGGATCAAGGCCGGCCTTGCGGCTCCCTGCTTAAACTGTAATACTATTTATTCATTATACAATCCTTCACTGCGCACGCGGTGAAGCGATGCAATCAGCGGGGGCTTACCGCGCGACGGGAGGACAGGATGTCGATCAACAATCAGGATGACGGCTTCAGCACGTCGTTGCGGCTTGCGAAGAAGAAGGATGTCGTCGTCGTAGGCGGCGGACCTGCCGGCTGCGTCGCCGCGCTGAGCGCAGCGCGAAACGGCGCCGCCGTCATGCTGATCGAACGCGTCGGCTATCTTGGCGGCATGATGACCGGCGGCGGCATCGGCGGCATCGGCATCAATGGCTATATCATCGAGAAGGGCGTCGGCACGCCCGTCGTGAAGGGCATCTCGCTGGAGATTCTCCATCGCATCCAGGCCATCGGCGGCGCGCCCGAAGGGGACCCCATCGCCCGGCATCCGACCGATTCGGTCATGATGACGAGCCTCCTCGACGACATGATGGAGGAAGCCGGCGTCGAGGTCCTGTTCAACACCATGGTGTTCGATACCTTCGTCGAGGATGGCCGGGTGAAAGGCGTGGCGATCGCCAACAAGTCCGGCGGCCAGGTCGTGCTGGCCGATGTCGTCATCGATGCGTCCGCCGATGCCGATATCGCCGCCTGGGCCGGGGCGCCATTCAACCATGGGCGCGAGGAGGACGGGCGCCATCATGGCGGGTCCATGGACATGCAGATCGGCGGCATCGATGTCGACAGGCTGATCGCCTATCTGCGCGCCCAGCCCCTCCTCACCGAAGAGGAGCGCGCCGAGCTGGACCGCGAGCGTTCCGAACTGATGGGCGGCGGCCGCCCGCCGAATGTCTACAAGTCCCTCGATGGCGAGACGCTCTACAGCGAGCCGGTGGTGCAGCCCACCGACTGGGACGAGGTCGATCGCATCCGCGCGGCCGGGGGCATTCCCAGGCTACGCCTCTCGCCGGCCGCCGGGGGACCCATTCCCGGCAAGGCCACGGCCCCCAGGGTGGATGGCAAATATGTGCCGCTGCCGGCCGGGCTGGACCGGGAATGGGTGGATTATATCAAGGCCGGCAAGGTGCCCCTGCTGCTTGGCGCGGTGGCGCCGGTCTACCCGCCCCCGCGCTTTGGCAGCCCCGGCATATTCCGCCACGGCAAGATGCGCGACGGCCAGATGATGTCCGGCGTCTATGAAGTCTGGTACGACCACACCAATGAGGAGGAAGTCAGCAAGTCGCTGATCTATCGGCGCAAGCTCAACCGGGTCTATCTCAATTTCCTGCGCGAGCGCATCCCCGGCTTCGAGGATGCCTATATCGTCATGGAATCGCCGACCGGCGGCGCCCGGGAAGGCCGACGGATCATTGGCGATTATGTCCTGACCGAGCAGGACGTGCTCGCGGGCCGCCGGTTCGACGACGCGATCGCCATGGGCGGCCCGCGCGGGCCCGATCTCCATTCGGTCACCGGCCTGTGGGGCGAAGGCGTGGCCTCACCGTTCAAGGCGCCCTATGACATTCCCTATCGCTGCCTGCTGCCCAAGGATGTGGACGGCCTGATCGTCGCGGGCCGCTGCGTCTCGACGACATTCGCGGCGCTCGGTGCGGTGCGGGATCAGGCGACCTGCATGTCCATGGGCGAGGCTGCGGGAGCGGCCGCCAGCCTTGCCTGCCGGACCGGCGTGCCGCCCCGCCAGGTGGACATGGCCAGTCTCCAGTCGCGCCTCGTGGATCAGGGCGTCCTGCTGCGCCGCGCCGAGGGCTGATCGACGTTCAGCGCGCCGCCTGCAGCGCCTGATGGATCTGCGCGACGACGGCGGCGCCTTCGCCCACGGCCGCCGCGACCCGCTTGGTCGAGCCCGCGCGCACATCGCCGATCGCGAAGACACCCGGCATGCTCGTCTCGAGCGATTGCGCGTCATTGCCCGGCGTCCGCGCATCCCCGGGAATATCGCGCCCCGTCAGGATGAAGCCGCCCGGATCGGTAGCGACGCAGCCGCGTGTCCAGTCCGCATTGGGCTCCGCGCCGATGAACAGGAACAGATGCTGCATCGCCTGGCTCACGATCTCGCCATGCGTGCGGCACCGGAAGCTGGCCGCAGAAATGCTGCCGTCGCCCGGCCCCTCGAGGGAGGAAATCTCCTTGCCGACATGCACCTCGATATTGGGCTGGCTGGCGATGCGCTCGATCAGATATTGCGACATGGTGGCTTCCAGCGGGCGACGCACCACGAGGTGCAGCCGCTCCACGAAGGGCGCGAGATAGACGGCTGCCTGCCCCGCCGAATTCCCGCCGCCGACGAGCCCGACAACCTGCCCCTGCACCAGCTTGGCCTCGATCGGCGAGGCCCAGTAGGAAATGCCGACATTGTCGAAGGCCTCGATGCCCGGAATGTCGGGCCGGCGGTATCGCGCGCCCGATGCGATGATGACCGTGCGGGCCCGGGCGCGCTCGTCGCCCGCCAGCACGAGCTGATGCACGCCGTCATCGCCGCCGCAGTCGAGATGGGAAACGCAGTTCGGGATCGCGATCTCCGCGCCGAACTTGAGTGCCTGGTTGAAAGCGCGGCCGGCCAGCGCCTGCCCCGTGATGCCGGTCGGAAAGCCGAGATAATTCTCGATCCGCATCGATGCGCCCGCCTGTCCGCCAAAGGACCGCTCGTCCAGCACCAGCACCGAGAGCCCCTCGGACGCGGCATAGACAGCTGCAGCGAGGCCTGCCGGCCCTGCTCCCACGATTGCGACGTCGTAAAGCGTGTCCGGCGAGATCTCCGGCGCCATGCCGAGGCAGGCAGCCACCTCGACATCCTGCGGCCGCTTGAGGAAACTGCCATTGGGACAGACCATGATCGGCAGGTCGGCAGGGCCGACGCCCAATTGCGCCACGAGATCATGGCCTTCCCCTTCGGCGTCGGCATCGAGCACGAGATGGGGATAGCCGCTGCGCGTCAGGAAATTCTGGATCCGCACGAGATCGGCGGACCCGGGCCGGCCGATCAGGATCGAGCCGGCGCCCTCCTCGATCAGCCCGACACGCCGCAGGATCAGCGCCCGCATGATCGTCTCGCCCAGCTCCGCCGCGCCGACCATCAAGGCGCGCAGATGCGGCGCATCGAAAGGCAGCGCGAGGCAGCCCTCCTCGCCGGCACGCCCGCTCGCCAGAGATGGCCGGCCCGCCAGCTGGTTGACCTCGCCACTGAGTTCGCCCGGGCCATGCCGGTGGATCAGCGCTTCCCCCGCGATCCCGTCGCGCCGGATCGCCTCGATGCAGCCCTCCAGCACCAGCCATGCCGGATCGCCGGTGTCGCCGATCGTATAAAGCGCCTCCCCCGGCCCGAAGCGTCGCGCCGGCCCGCTGGCAAAGCGGGATGCGATCTCGATCTGCGTCTTGTCCAGCACCGGAAAGAGCTGTGCCGCCCGCTCCTCGACCACGCTCATCTCATGCTTTCCCCTCGTCCAGCCCCAGCAGCAATGTCGGGATCAGTTCCGATACGGTCGGGTGCACCGGCACGGCCCAGCGCAGCGTGTCGAACGGTTCGTCCGCCGACATGGCATCGATAATGCCGTGGATCGCCTCGTCGCCGCTCGTCCCCAGGATCGCCGCGCCCAGGATGCGCCGGGTCGTCCGCTCGGCGATCACCTTCATCAGCCCAAGCGTCTCGCCTTTCTCGACGGCACGGCCGACGCGGGACATCGGCCGGGTCGAGACAAGGATGTCATGCCCCTTCGCGCGTGCCTCCGTCTCGGTCATGCCCGCGCGGCCGAGCGGCGGATCGGTATAGAGCGCATAGCCCGTGATGCGCTGGCTGAGCCTGCGGTCCTCCCCGTCGAGCAGGTTCGCCGCGACGATCTCGAAATCATTATAGGCCGTATGGGTGAACGCCCCCCGGCCATTGCAATCGCCCAGCGCCCAGATCCCCGGCACATTGGTCGCGAGCCGGTCATCCACCTTGATATAGCCGCGCTCGTCGGTCGCGACGCCCGCGGCATCCAGGCCGAGATCATCCGTGTTTGGCCGCCGCCCGACCGCCAGCAGGACATGGCTGCCCACCACTTCCGGCTCGCCGCTCCGGCAAGCGACTGTCACGATGGCGCCATTGGGATGCGGCTTGAAGCCGATGCAATCGGCATCGGTGCGCACCGTGATGCCTTCGGCTTCGAGAAAATCGCGGATCGCCTCGGAAATTTCCGGGTCCTCGCGCGCGATCAGCCGCCCGGCCCGCTCCACGATCGTGACCCGGGCGCCGAAGCGCGCGTACATCTGCGCGAATTCAAGGCCGATATAGCTGCCGCCGACAACCACGAGGTGCGCGGGCAGGCTGTCAAGCGCCACCATGTCTGTATTGTCGAGATGCGGCACGTCGCCCACGCCCGGCATGTCCGGCACGCTCGCCCGTCCACCGACATTCAGGAAGATGCGCGGCGCCGTCAGCGCCGCGCCGTCCACGGTCACGCTGGTCGGGCCGGTCAGCCGCGCATGGCCGCGCAGCAATGTGAGGCCATCCATCTTCCCGAGCCAGCTCTCGTTGCGCCCGCGCGCATCGCTCGCCACTTTCTGCGCGCGCGCCGCCACCGCCTTCATGTCGACCCGCACGTCGCGGGCGATCACGCCGAGGTCGTGCCGCCGTGCCAGATGCGCGGCATAAGCGCTTGCGACCAGCGCCTTGGTCGGCATGCAGCCCGTGTTGACGCAGGTGCCGCCGATCAGCTTGCGCTCGATGAGAGCCACGTTCATGCCCGCCGCGGTCAGGCGACCTGCAAGGGGCGGCCCCGCCTGCCCGGCACCGATGATGATGGCATCGAAACTTTGGCTCATTGTACGCGCATTCAGGCACTCGCTCGGCAGCGGATCGAATCGTTCGCGACGCGATGAGGCCATGGTAAGTCAGGATGAGGACAGCGCGAAGGAGTAAAGCATGGCCGAAGGTTGCGATCATGCCGCCACCGTCAACGACGTCACGCCACAGAGCCTCGGCTGTGCCGAGTGCCTCGCCAGCGGCAGCTGGTGGGTGCATCTGCGCCTGTGCCGTGCCTGCGGCCATGTCGGCTGCTGCGACGATTCCCCCAATCGCCACGCGACCGCGCATTTCCACGCGACGGGCCATCCGATCATCGAGGGCTATGATCCGCCCGAAGGCTGGGGCTGGTGTTATGTCGACGAGGTGGAGATCGATTTCGGCGGAGACACGACCCCCCAACGCGGGCCCATCCCCAAATTCGTCAATTCGTCCGGCCTTCTGATCGCCTCCGCCGTGAAGGGTCTGTCGCCGAAGATCTGATCGCGGGCGTCGGCCCGGACGATCCCGCCCGGCCGGTCAGTTCCCGTCAGGCTCTTCGTCCCCGCCCCCGAGCGCGCGATACAGGCCCGCCGCGCTGGAAAGTTCCTGCCGCCGCAGGTCGAGCAGCGCCTGCTGCGCGGCATAGTCGCTGCGCTGGGCATCGAGCAGTTCGAGGCGGCTGTCGAGCCCGGCGCGATAGCGCAGCGTCGAGAGCTCCACGCGCCGCGCCGCGGCCTGCGTTGCCTTGCGCTGCGCCTCCGACTGGGTGGCGAAGGTGGCGCGACCGGCAAGCCCGTCGGCCACCTCGCGGAAGGCGGCCTGGATGGCACGCTCATATTCGGCAACCGCGATCGACTTGCGCACTTCCGCCAGTCGCAACTCGCCGCGCAGGCTGCCGCCCCGGAAGATCGGCTGCGTCACTTGCGGGGAGAAGGACCAGTTGCGGTTGTCGTTGTCGAACAGCCCGTCGAACGCCAGGCTGGTGAAGCCGAACATCGCGGTCAGCGAAAGGCGCGGGAAGAAGGCCGCCCGCGCCGCGCCGACATCGGCATTCGCGGCGATCAGCGTATGCTCCGCCTGGCGGATGTCGGGCCGGTTGCGCAAAAGGTCGGACGGCAGGCCGGCGGGCAATTGCGTGCGGACCGGCTGGTCCATGAGACTCATCGGCGCGGGCAGGTCATCGGGCAGCGGCCCGCCCACGAGCAGTTGCAGCGCATTGCGCGCCTGGGAGAGCGCGCGCGTCCGCATCGCCTGATCGGCCTCCGCCTGACGCACTTGCCCCTCGGCCTGCGCCAGATCCATCCCGCTCGCCTGCCGCGCCGCATGGCGTTTTTGCGTGATGTCGAGCGAAGCTGTCCAGTCCGCCAGCATCCGCTCGGTGAGCGCAAGCTGCTCCTGCGCCAGCCGCTCCTCCAGATAGGCGTCGACCACCGATCCGATCAGCGCGATGCGGGCAGCCCGCCGCCCCTCGTCGGACGCGAGATAGCGCTCGAATGCCGCCTGGCTCTGCGAGCGCAGCCGGCCGAACAGATCGATCTCGAAGCTCGTGAGCGCGGCGCTCGCCGTATATTGCTCGAACTCGAAGCCGCTCGGCGTGTCGCCATTGCCCGGAACGCCGCCAATGCCGGCCGTCGCGGCGGCAGTCGGAACGCGTTGGCGGGTATAGCTCCCGGTCGCATCGACTTGCGGCAATTGCGCGCCGCGCGCCACGCGGAACTGGGAGCGCGCCGCCTCGACGTTGAGCGCCGCGATGCGCAGGTCGCGATTATTCTCCAGCGCCAGCGCGATGATCCGCTGCAGGCGCGGATCGCCGAACATGCTGGGCCAGTCGATGCCTGCCGCGCTCGCCGCTTCCGCCGCCTGCGCATCCGGATAGGTCTGCGCCACGGGCGCCGCCGGCACTTCCAGCTTCGGGTTCATCGAGCAGGCGCCCGTCAGGAGCAGGGCGATCAGCGAAAGCTTGCGCATGGTCATCCCTCCACCGTCTGTTCGGCAGCCGGGCCGGCCTTGCCGCGCCGCCGCCGCAACCGCTCGACGAGCCCGAGCACGACGACGAAGAAGACGGGCACGAAGAAGATCGCGAGCGCCGTCGCGCTGATCATGCCGCCGAACACGCCGGTGCCGATCGCCTGCTGCGTCTCCTTGCTGGCGCCGCCCGCAATCATCAGCGGGACCACGCCGAGCGTGAAGGCAAGGCTGGTCATCAGGATCGGACGCAGGCGCAGCCGCGCGGCGTGGATCGTCGCGTCGATCGTCGACATGCCCTGCTCCCGCGCGCTCTTGGCGAACTCGACGATCAGGATCGCGTTCTTCGCAGAGAGGCCGATCAGCGTGATGAGGCCGACCTTGAAGAACACGTCGTTGGGGAAGCCGCGCAGCAGCACCGCCGCCACCGCGCCGATGAGGCCGAGCGGCACCACCAGCATCACGGAGAGCGGGATCGCCCAGCTCTCATAAAGCGCGGCAAGCACCAGGAACACCACCAGCATGGAAAGCGCCATCAGCACCAGCGCCTCGTCGCCCGCCAGGATCTCCTGCAGCGACTGCCCGCTCCATTCGACCGCGAAGCCGGGCGGCAATTGGGCTGCAAGCCGCTCCATCTCGGCCATTGCCTCGCCGCTCGAATGGCCGGGCGCAGCCGCGCCGGAGATGCGCATCGCCGGATAGCCATTGTAGCGCACGAGCTGCAGCGGGCTCTGCTCCCATTTGGGCGTCACCACTTCGGCGAGCGGCACCGGCTGGCCGGCGCTATTGCGCACATAGAGCTTGAGCACGTCTTCCAGATGCATGCGCGCGGAGGCTTCGGCCTGCACGATCACCTGCTGCATGCGGCCATTGCTGGGGAAGTCGTTCACATAGGTCGAGCCCATGGCCGTGCCGAGCGTGGCGGCGATGGATTCGAAGGGAACGCCCAAGGCCTGCGCCTTCTGCCGGTCGATCTCCAGCTTGATGGCGCTGCCGGGCGGCAGGCCTTCGGGATAGACGCCGACCAGCGCCGGGCTCTTCGCGGCCATGCCGAGCAGCTGGAACTGCGCCGCCATCAGCGCCGCATTGCCATGCCCGGCGCGATCCTCGAGACGCAGCGAGAAGCCGCTGGTCGTGCCGAGCCCGTCGATGGACGGCGGCATCACGCTCATGATCATGCCTTCGCGCACCACGGATGTCGCCTGATTGGCGGCGGCAACCTCGCCGGCAGCCGTGGCGCCCTCGCGTTCACCCCAGGGACTGAGGATCGTGAAGGCGATGCCCACATTCGAGCCCGCGCCGGAAAAGCCCCAGCCCTGCACAGCCTCGATATCCGCCACGCCCTTGCGGCCGACGCTGTGCTTCTCCAGCACATTGATCGCTTCCAGCGTCCGCTCCGCGGTGGAGTCGGGCGGCAGCTGGAACAGGGTCAGATAATAGCCCTGGTCCTCTTCGGGCAGGAAGGCGGACGGCACGCTCATGAAGCCCACGCCGAGCAGCACGATCACCACGGCGAACGCCGCCATCATCCGGCCGGTCCGCTTGAGCAGTTTCGCCACCCAGCTCTGGTAGCCATTGGCCATCGCGTCGAACTTGCGGTCGAACCAGCCGAAGAAGCCGCGCTTTTCCTCATGGCCATGCACCGGCTTGAGCAGAGTCGCGCAAAGGGCCGGGGTCAGCGTGAGCGCGAGGAAGGCGGAGAATAGGATGGAAACTGCCATCGAGATGGTGAACTGGCGATAGATCGCCCCCACCGAGCCCGAGGAGAAGGCCATCGGGATGAACACGGCGGTCAGCACCAGCGTGATGCCGATGATCGCGCCGGTGATCTCGGTCATTGCCTTGCGCGTCGCTTCGAGCGGCGACAGACCTTCCTCGGCCATGATGCGCTCGACATTCTCGACGACCACGATGGCGTCGTCGACGATGATGCCGATCGCCAGCACCATGCCGAACATGGTCAGCACGTTGATGGAAAAGCCCGCGATCAGCATGATCGAGAAAGTGCCGAGCAGCGCGATCGGCGCGACGATCGCAGGGATCAGCGTGTAGCGGAACTTCTGGAGGAAGAGGAACATCACGAGGAAGACGAGCACCATCGCCTCGATCAGCGTGGTCACCACCTTCTCGATCGAGATCCGCACATAAGGCGCGGTGTCGAACGGGATGCGATAGGTGATGTTCTGCGGCATCGCCTTGGCGAGTTCCGCCATCCGCTCGCTGACGGCGGCGGAGGTGGCGACCGCATTCGCGCCGGGTGCGAGCTGCACCGCGACGAGCGCCACCGGCTTGCCGTTGGAGCGGGTCTTGAACCAGAAGGCCTGCGAGCCGAGCTCGACGCGCGCCACGTCGCCGAGCTTGACGCTCGATCCGTCAGGATTGGCGCGCAGCACGATCTGCTGGAACTGTTCGGGCGTCTGGAGCTGCCCGTCGATGAGCAGCGGCACGGTCACGCGCTGGCCGCTCGCGGTCGGCTCGCTGCCGAGCGCGCCCGGCGCGATGAGCGCGTTCTGCGATCCGATCGCCTGCGTCACATCGTTCATGGCGAGGTTGACGGCGGCAAGCCTGGCCGGGTCCACCCAGATGCGCATGGCCCGCTCGGAGCCGAACAGCTGCACCCGGCCCACGCCGTTCACGCGCTTGAGGTCCTCGACCACGTAACGCGCGGCATAATCGGTCAGCGCGGTCGCATCGAGATCGCCATTCTTGGACTCGATGTTGACGAGCTGGAGGAAGTTCGGATTGGCCGCCTCGACCACGATGCCGAGCTGGCGCACCACTTGCGGCAGGCGCGGCTCGGCGGTCTTCAGGCGGTTCTGCACGTCGACCTGCGCCAGCTCCGGATCGGTGCCCGGCTGGAAGGTCGCGGTGATCGTCGCCTGTCCCGACGTATCAACCGAGCTCTCGAAATAGAGCAGCTTCTTGACGCTCGAAAGCTCGCGCTCGATCAGGCTGACGACGCTGTCGTTCATCGTCTGCGGTGTGGCGCCCGGATAGGTCGCGGTGATCTGGATGCTCGGCGGCGCGATGCTCGGATAGCGCTCGATCGGCAATTGCGGGATCGAGATCACGCCGATCAGCACGATGACGATCGCGATGACCCAGGCGAAGACGGGCCGGTCGATGAAGAAACGGGGCATCGGCGCGGCTCAGCGCTGCGCCGGCGCGGCGCCGCGCCAGGGCTGCGGCTTCACGACCATGCCGGGCTGGACGCGGTCCTGCCCCTCGACGATGATCGTCTCGCCGGCCTTGAGGCCGCCGGTCACGATGATCTTGCCGTCGCGCGTGTCGCCGGTCTGGATCGGCCGGGGCGCGACCTTGCCGTCCTTGCCCACGACGCTGACGCTCGCCTTTCCGGTCGGGTCGCGCTGCACGGCCTGTTCGGGCACGGTCAGGGCGTCGGGAATGGCGAGGCGCGGCAGGCGGGCACGCACGAACATGCCGGGCAGCAGCGCGCGGTCGGCATTGGGCACCTCGACGCGGGCGATCACTTCGCCAGTGCTCGGGTCCACGCTGATGCCGGAGAAGAGCAGCCGGCCCTTGACCGGCAGCGCGCGTCCGTCGCTGGAGACGATTTCCACTGGCGCGCCCTTGGCGGCAGTACCGGCACGCGCCGCCTCGCGCAGCATTTCGAGGCGGGCGGCCGGCTGACGCACGTCCACATAGACGCGGTCAATCTGTTGAACGGTGGCGAGCGGCTGCTCGCTGGTCATGCTGGCAAGGGCGCCCTCGGTGAACACCGCCTGGTCGATCCGCCCGCTGATCGGCGAGCGCACCGTGGCGAAGCCGAGATCGACCTGCCTGCGCGCCAGATCCGCCCGGCTCGCCGCGAGATCGGCGGCAGCCTGGTCGCGGGTGGCCACGGCATCGTCATAATCCTGCCCGCTCACCGCGTCGGCCTTCACCAGCGGGGCGAGGCGCTTTTCCTGCAGGCTGGCGCGCGCGAGCGCCGCCTGCGCGCGCTGCACGGCGGCGGCGGCGCTGTTGGCATCGGCACGGAAAGGCGCGGGATTGATCTGGAACAGGGGCTGCCCGGCCCGCACTTCCGTCCCCTGCTCGAACAGCCGGCGCTGGATCACGCCGTTCACCTGGGGCCGGATTTCGGCCACGCGGAACGCCACGACCCGGCCCGGCAGTTCGTCCGCCACGGCCATCTGCGTGGGGGAGACCCGCACGACGGACACGTCTGGCGGCGGAGGCGCAGGGGGCGGCGCGTCTCCGGAGCAGGCGGACAGCGTCAGCGCAGAGGCCATGACGAACAGGGCGTGGCAACGCCCGGGGCGGGAGGGTATCATCATCGCTTTGCTCTGGCTTTCGTGTCGCTGCGGCCTTGCACTCGCCTTGTCGAACAATTGTCGAAACAATGTGGAGAGAGTGTGGAGATGCATAGCGCGCAGGCTGTATGTCGCGCATTATACGGCCAACGGAGAGCGTGCCCACCATGAATACCGACAATGCCCTCATCCTGGTGGCCGAAGACGAGCCCGAGATTGCCGAGGTCATCGCCGCCTATCTGGAACGCGAGGGTTTCCGCACGGTGCGGGCAGCCGACGGGCGTTCGGCGCTGGAGCTTCATCTCGCTCTCAAGCCCGATCTCGTGATGCTCGACGTGCAGATGCCGCGCCTCGATGGATGGGCCGTGCTCGCGGAACTGCGTCGGCGGGGCGACACGCCGGTGATCATGCTGACGGCGCTGGATCAGGATATCGACAAGCTGCAGGCCCTGCGGATCGGCGCGGACGATTATGTGGTGAAACCGTTCAATGCCATGGAAGTCGCGGTGCGCACCCGGGCGGTGCTGCGCCGCTCGGGTGGCGGCAATGGCAAGACATTGCGGGTGGGGGCCGTCGAGGTCGATCTCGACAGTCATCTCGCGAGCGTGGTCGCGCAGGAAAATGCAGATCGCGTGACGCTGCCGCTGACGCTCACCGAGTTCCGCATTCTGGCCCATATGGCGCGTGCACCCCGCCGGGCCTTCTCGCGCAGCGAGCTGGTCGATGCCTGCCTCCCCGGGGGTGAGGCGCTCGACCGCACTGTCGACACGCATCTGAGCAAGCTGCGCCGCAAGCTCGAGGAAGCAGGCGCGCCGGGGCTCGTCAATAACGTCCGGGGCGTCGGGTTCCGGCTGGCGGACGTGTCGTGAGAAAGCGCTCCTCCTCTGGCCTCGGCCGGGAGATCATCCTCTCCACGGTGATCGCCACGCTGACCTCCGTCATGGTCGCGATCGCCGGCCTTTATATCTTCTACGGCGTCGTCATCCGCGTCGCGCCCGACCTCCTGTTTCCACTCAACGACCAGTGGCTGCCGCGCGGAGTCGAATGGCTGGTGATCCTGGCCCTGTGCTTCGTCGCGGCGGGTATTTCCGCAGCGATGGCGACGCGTCTTGCCCGCCGCGTGGTCAAGCCGCTCGTCTCGGTGGCGCAGAGCGCGCGCAGCATTGTCGCGCGGGATCTGACGGCGCGGGCCGAAGCCGGCGATCGCGCCACGATCGAGGCGACGATGCTGGTCGAGGATTTCAACCATCTCGCCGATGAGCTGGCGCGCGCCTCGGAAGCCCTGCTGCGCTGGAACGCGACCATCGCGCACGAACTGCGTACGCCCGTCACGATCCTGAGCGGCCGCCTGCAGGGGCTCGCCGACGGGGTGTTCAAGCCGGACGAGGCCTTGTTCCGCTCGCTCGTGGCGCAGGTCGATGCGCTGGCGCGGCTGATCGAGGACCTGCGCACCGTCAGCCTGCTTGAGGGCGGACGGATGGAGATGCAGTTTCAATCGGTGGAGCTGTCGGAAGAGATCGAGGCCGTCATCCGCCTCATGCAGCCCTCTCTCGAGTCAGCCGGCTTCACCATTTCCGCCAGCCTCGACAGGGGGTTCTGCGAAGTCGATACCGCCCGCATCCGCCAGGCGCTCCTTGCCCTCCTGGACAATGCCCGGCGCCATGCGCTCCCGGCACGGCTCGACGTTGCGCTGCGGATCGGGGAAGAGCATGTCCGTCTCAGCGTCGCGGACCAGGGGCCCGGCCTGCACGGGGATTTCGCGCGGCACGCCTTCGACCCATTCCGGCGCTACATGGCGCAGGGCGGCAGCGCGAAAGGCAGCGGCCTCGGCCTCTCGGTCGTGCGCGTCATCGCCCGGGCGCATGGCGGTGAGGCGACCTATGAGCCGCTGAACGGCGGCGCCTGCTTCTGCATGGAAATCCGCCGACGCAGCCGGGCATCCGAAACCGCCTAGCAAGCCGAGGCAACGCGGCGACGGCGGAGAAGCCCGGCCGATATGCCGCTGTTCGGGGCGGCATATCGGCTACATCACTCAGTCCAGCATGGTCTTGCGCAGCTTGGCGATATCGCTTTCGTCCAGACGCAGCGCCTGCTTCATGAAGGCTTCCGAACCGCCATATTGCGTGTCGATATACGTGAAGAACTGCGCCAGATGCGAGGCGCCGCTCGGCGTGTAGAGCGGCTCGGCCACCGTGCGCTTCTTGCCGTCCTTGTCGATGTAGAAACGCAGGATCGGGTTGTTGGGATAGTCGGCCGGGTCGACGTCCGGCATTTCCCATTGCGGCCGGCGCAGCGCCGTCGAGGCATGATAGTCCTTGAGGATCGTCTCGCGATCGACGCCAAGCATGTCATAGAGCAGCGCCGTCGCCATGCCGGTGCGGTCCTGCCCCGCCGAGCAGTGGTAGAGAACGGCGCCGTCATCGGCGGCGAGAAGCCGATAGAGCGAGCGAAGCTGTGGGATCAGCAGTTTCTCCATGCCGCGATAGGCATTCTCGCCATCGCCCTTTCCGTAAGCGGCAAGCAGCGGCTTGAGCGAATAATCATTGGCGACGAACAGGGCACCGGTGCGATCGTCCACCTGATCGGGCGCCACCTCGCGTTCCTCGAGCGAACGCAGGTCCACCACGGCGTTGAGCCCGAGCTGGTCGATAAGGCTGTAGTCGGCCTTCGTCAGCATGGGCATGGCGCCGGAGCGGAAGGCCTTGCCCCAGCGGACGATGTGCCCGTCCCTGGTGACATAGCCACCGATGTCGCGGAAGTTGCTGCCCTGCTCGGACGGCAGCACGCGTTCGGCGACGACCGTGACGCCCCCCCTTGCCATCGTCAAGGAGCACATAGCGGCGCTCGCTGGCCGGGATGGCCAGCCTGATGCTGCCGTCCTTGCCCGCGGCCTTGATGGTCGCCGCGTCGACCTTCTGGTCGGACGCGTCGATTATCGCATCCTTGCTGATCCAGATCGCGACCGGGGCGGTTTCGCCCCGGTCGAGCGTCACGCTCTGGGCATCGATGCGCGTGACAGTGGCTGCCTCCCGCGCGAGGGCGGGACTGGCGGTCGATGCGGCGAGGGCCGCGAAAAAGGTGATGTGAGTGATGCGCATGGGTCTGGCTCCCGTCAAAAGCTGAAGCGGACGCCGAACAGGTAGCGCGCACCGATCTGCTCGACCTCGGTCGGCGTGGCGGGTGTGCCCTGATAGGCGATGTAGGTTTCGTCGGTGAGGTTCGCGAGATCGGCGAACAGCGTCAGATTGTCGGTGAGCGCGTAGCGCAGCGACACGTCGAGATTTTCGTAGCCCTGGCGATATTCGCCGCTGCCCAGGCCGCCGAGCGTGTCCAGCCAGTGCGAGCGCCACTGATAGCTCACGCGTGCCGAGATGCCGTATTTCTCGTAGAAGAGCGAGGCATTGGCGATGGTCTTGGACATGCCCTGGAACGCGATGTCCTTCTCGGTCGGCGTATCGAAACTGCCATCAAGCAGAGTGACGTTACCCTGGAAGCCCAGGCCGTCGAGCGCGCCGGGCAGGAAGTCGAACTGCTTGAGCAGATTGAACTCGACGCCGTAGAGCTTGCCGCTCTCGCCATTGTAAGTGCCGCTCAGCAGGTAGCCGGAGCGATCGACACCACCGAAATTATAGAAGTCCGTGCTGACGACCGCCTGGCTCTGGTAAAGCACATTGTCGACCCAGCGATGGAAGGCGGCGACCGAGATCATGCCGTTGCCGGGCAGATAATATTCGATGCTGGCGTCCGCACCCCAGGTATATTCGGGACGCAGCATGGGATTGCCGCCGCCGATCGTGCCGGGACTGTTCGTGTCGTTGATCGAGGCGCCGACGCGGATCGCGCCATAAGCGGGGCGGGATACGCCGCGCTGGCCCGCCAGGCGCAGCACCAGATTGTCGGTGGCGGCATATTTGAGGTTCAGGCTGGGGAAGATGTCGGTCTTTGTGCGGTCGTAGCTGAGCGGCGTGGCGACGCCGCCCGCGATCACGGTGCCGCGATTGTCCATGCTGTACCGCTCCACACGGATGCCGCCCACGGCGGTCAGCGCGCCGCTTTCCACCTTGCCCATGACATAGCCGGCCAGCGTTTTCTCGCGCTGGGCGTAGCGATCGCTCGCGGGCGTATCGAGCGCGGGGTTGTAGAGGCCGGCCGCCTGCATCCGCACCAGCAGCGTGTCGATGTCGCGGCGCATGGCGACATTGTCCATATAATTGAATGTCACGCCGAGGGGGAAGCCGGTGTCCCACGGCCGGTTGGTGACGTAGCTGTTGATATCGAAGGGCTGGCCGACAGCCGCGCCCTGCGCGCCGATCATCGCCAGGTTGGAGGTCGAAAAGAGCGTCCCGTCAATGTCGCGGTCCGCATAGAGGGCGCCGGCGGACAGGGTGAGGTCACCCATTTCCTTCGCGACGTCGAGCTTGGCCGTGTAGCTGTCCGACACCGTCTTTTGCCGCGCCGCGATCATGTAGGCGCCGGCGCTCGTCATGCTGGCCTGATTGAACGTTCCGTTGATCGTCACGATCGGGAAATTGGGGTTGCTGTTGTCGTAGTTCAGCGAGAGGTTGTTGGCGCCGCTGGTCGAGGCCTGGACGAGGGGCAGGTAGCTCGTGTTCTCGGTCTTCGTGTAGTTCAGCTTGAGCGAGGCGGTGAGGCCGTCGCCCGTGTCATAGTCTCCGCCGATCGTACCGATATAGTTGCGGTTGCGATATTCGCCGAAGTTGAAGCTGCCGCGCAGCGGCACGCCGGTCAGCGAACCGCTGTCCTGCGTGCGCGTCCCGCCGGTCGCGCGGTCGAGGCGGAACTCATACTGGTTGCGCTGCTCATTGTCGTTGAATTCGGAGAAGATCGCCTTGGCGTAGAGGCGCAGGCCATTGCCCGGATCGAACTCCACGCCGCCGAACAGGCCGTTGTTCCAGCGCTCGATCTCATATTGGCGGATATCGAACTCGGTCGGGCCCTTGGCGTCGTACGCGCCCACCTCGCGATTGTCGGTCAGCTGCTTGCGGCGATAATGCGAGCCGCCGATCACCACGCCGAAATTGTCGTTCGACCAGGAGAGGCGCAGCGAGCCCTGGCGCTGCTCGCCCCCACCCAGGCTCATCTGGCCATAGCCGAGATCGCCCGAGACATGCAGTCCCTTGCGATCCATCGGCGAATAGGTGCGAAGGTCAATGGTCGCGACCACCGCGTCGGCCTGCAGGTCGCTGGTCAGCGACTTGTTGATGACCATCTGCGAGAGCAGCACTGCGGGAATGGCATCGAAGCGGAAAGCGCGCGTGTCGCCGCCCTCGTCCACGCCGACCATCGGAATGCCGTCGATGCTGACGGACGTCCAGCGATTGGGCGCTCCGCGCACCTGAATGTAGCGCTCCTGCCCCTGGTCGCGCTGCACGGCGACGGCGGGCAGGCGGGACAAGGCTGCGGCCGCATTCTGGTCGGGGAAGCGGCCCACCGCGTCCGATGCCGCGACGTCCGAGAGGTTGGGCGCATTGCGCTTGAGGGCGATCGAGTCCTGCTGCGCCGAGAGGATGGAGCCGGTGATGACGATTTCGTCGGCTTCTTCGGCGCCCTCTTCCGGCGCGACCGTCTGCTGCGCCAGGGCAACGGATGGCTGAGTCAACAGGAGCACGCCGCAAATCGCGGTCGTGCGCAAAAGCAAGGCGCTGGGCAAGGTCATGGTCGGCTCCCTGGGTGGATCTGGTCTGGCTTGCCGCGGCGACTAGAACGCTTGTATGTAAGCTATGTGACAGTTGTCGAAGATGATGGAACGATCGTTCCCTGCGGAAACACTCTCGTCACTCGGGGAGGACATGGCTATGCTGCGCGCCGAGCAACGCTTGGGTAATAACAATGAAAATGGCTGAATTATCCTCAGATAACAGGTTGTTGAACGCGGTTATCGACCTCTGGGAGAGCGGCGGGAATGAGGTGGTTTCCGCCCGTCAGGTGTCTGCCAATGCCGCCGTGCCGGTGTCGTCCATCTATCATCACTTCGGCTCTCTGGAACAGTTGTTGGTTCTGGCTCAGGAACAGGCGCAAGCCTGCGCGCGCGACTGGTGCGAGACGCGACTCGACCAGCTGGCGGGCTTCTCCGCGGATGCACGGGCCTTCGCCCCCTTCTTCGCGGCGACCATCGACGATTGGGTGCATCAGCAGCGGCGACTCGCCTTCGCATGGCGGGAAGGACAGATGCTGCGCATCGATGGCGAGCCCGGCATGCAGATGCGACTCGGCTGGCGCCAGCTGTGGGCCGCCTTCTGGCAGGAAGCTTGCGACCGATTTGGCCTCGGGGATCGCGCCTGGCTTGCCGAGCACCTGTTCGAGAATGAGTCCTTCGTCCACATGATCGGTTGGCACAGGGCCGTTGACCGGGCCGGACTTGACGAGTTCGCGCGGGGTGTCAGTGCCTGGATGAGCGGCGAGCCGGTGCCGCCGGCCCCCTGGCGCGACTTCGCCCGCACCGAGGCGCTCCGGGCGACGCCCGTGATGCCGAGCCACGACGGCACGACCAGCCGCATCGCCGCTGCCACCGCCGCCCTGATCGAGGAGGCTGGCCCGTCCGGCGTGACGCACCGCGCCGTCGCCGAGCGGACCGACCTCACGCTTGGCGTTGTTTCGCACAAGCTGCGCACCAAGACGGACCTGCTTCAGGCCGGTTACGAGGCTGTCTATCTCACCGCGGTGATTCGCCTGCGCGAGCACACCTCGACGATCAGCCCCGCGACGGCGGACGCGACACTCGATGGCCTGGCGGACTTCATGAGCCAGTCCCTGCGCGGTCAGGGCGTTCACGCGCTGCACCTCGCCGTTGCCCGCGATCCGGCCCTGCGCCCCTTCGGCCTGCAGCTGCGCTACCTGCGCGGCATGACCTCGGGGTCGCTGCTGGCAATGCTCCGGCCCGATCGTGCCGAGCCGAGCCATCTGGAGGCTGCCCTGCTGTCCAGCTTCCTGTCCTCGCTGCCGCGCATGCATGCCGATGACGCGCCGGGGGATGCGCGCCCGCGCATCCGGCAGGCGATCGAGAACATGGTCTCCCTGCTCTGACACGCGCGGTCACAGCAATGTCATCGCCGCCCCCTAACGGCGGGACATGCAAGCCAGCCCAGACTCGCAGGCGACTGCCGCCGCACCGCCTTTGGCGGACGTGCGCATCAGCCGCCTCCATCTGGCGGCCTTCACCTTGCCGGTGCTGCTGTTCCAGGCGATCGAGATGGCCTGGCGCGCTTATCTTCCCCGGTTCCTCAACCTCGATGTCGGCATCGCGCTGGGTCTCGTCGGTGCGCTGATGCTGGGCGCGCGGCTGCTCGACGCGATGGCGGACCCTCTGCTGGGCTGGCTGAGCGACATGCGGCCGACGCGCTTCGGCCGGCGCAAGCCGTGGATGGCGGTCGGCGCCATCCTCGTGCCGCTCGGTGCGCTGCCGCTGTTCCTGGCCCCGGCGGGCTCGGCGTTCGGGACCATCGTCATCGCGAGCCTGCTCCTTCACATCGGCTATTCGTTCATCATCACGCCTCATGGCGGCTGGGGACTGGAGCTTTCGCGGGACAGGCACCAGCGCACGCGCATTATGGGCGCCAAGGTGTGGTTCGGGGTGCTCGGGTCCCTCGCCATGCTGGGCATTCTGGCGATTCTGGAGCGCGGCTTCGGCATATCGCTGCGCGCGGAAATGGCGCTGGTCGGCTGGACGATCGCGCTTCTCGCGCCCCTGACGGTGCTGTGCGTCATTCTCCTGTTCCAGGAGCGCGCCACGCCGGTCGCGCACGCCCCCCGGCATCCGGCGCGCCTCTTCCTCGCCATGCTCCGCGATCCCGCGATGCGCGCGCTGCTGATGCTCTACATGGTCACGGGCATCGGAGATGCCGCCGCGGCGAGCAGCTTTCTTTATCTCGTGGAGGATGCCTTGTCGCTGGAGCGGTGGGGCGCCTCGCTCCTGCTCATCCAGCCCGTGGTGGCGCTGGTCGCGCTGCCGGTCTGGAGTCGCCTCAGTGCCCGGATCGGGCGGCGCAACGTCCTGATGATCTCTTATGGCTGGCAGGCCGTCTGCGTCGCGATGCTGCTGGCCCTGCCCCCGGGTGCACCGCTCATGCTCGCCGGCATCCTGGTGCTGAAAGGCCTTGGCTGGGGCGTGGACTTCATGTTGCTGCGCGCGATGGTTGCCGATCTGTCGGACAAGGATGCGGACGGCACGACCGTGGCCGGCAGCTATTATGGCGTGAGCAGCATTGCCCTGAAGATCGCGATGGGCCTCGGCAGCGGCGGCGTGCTCTGGGGGCTCGCTCTGGTTTCGGGCGAAGCGTGGGATGACCTGCGCACCGTGGCGATCCGCCTGCTGCATTGCGCACCGGTCATGATCGGGGCCGTCGTGGCGATACGCATCCTGCGCGGCCGGGGACAGATCGAACGCGCCGGTTCGGATGTCGCGATCGCCTAGGCCCGATCGAAATCTGGAAATTTGGCTGGGGCGGGAGGATTCGAACCTCCGCATGGCGGTACCAAAAACCGCTGCCTTACCGCTTGGCTACGCCCCAGCATCGCGGCATCGCGCCGAGAGCGGCGTCATATAGCGCGCTGGGGGCAAAAGCCAAGCGGCCGTGTCCGTCGCGCGAGCGGATTTGCGCCCGGCGCGCGATGGGCTAGGAGGCAGTCATGACGTTGCCCGGTTCCAGTCCCGCCGCCTCCCCCCTCTTCCTGCGCGAGGAGGAGATCCGGCGCGGCATCGAATTGCTGCAGTTCGGCCATGCCGCGCTGGCGGAGGTGATGGAGCCGGTGCTGGCGACCCACGGGCTCGGCCGGGCGCACCAGCGCGCGCTTTATTTCATTGCCCGCCGGCCCGATCTCAGCGTCTCCGCGCTGATCCGCCTGTTGGGGGTGACCAAGCAGTCGCTCGGGCGCGTGCTGGACGAGCTCGCCGAGCGCGGCTTCGTGGAGATGGCGCCCGGCCTGCGGGACCGGCGCCAGCGGCTGCTGCGCCTCACCGCGAGCGGCGAGGCGATCGAAAGAGCCCTGTTCGATGCCATGCGCGAGCGAGTCGCCGCGGCTTATTCCGCCGCCGGACAGGGCTCCGTGACCGGCTTCTGGCGCGTGCTCGAAAACCTGCTCGATGCCGATCATCAGCGGATGGTCGCGGGGCTCCAGATCGGCGCCTAGCCGCTCAGGTCCAGGATTACGGCCTGAATGAACCGCGCGTGCGCGCCGCGCCCGCCACCTGCAATGATTGCACGAACTGTGTTATTGGTATAGTACACGATGATGCTGACCGTCACCCGATTGTCCCGATCCTACCGCCGCAAGGCGGTGCTGGCTGGCGTGTCCGCGCATTTCCCGGTCGGCCTTTCGCTGCTTGTCGGGCCGAGCGGCGCGGGCAAGTCCACGCTGCTGCGCCTCATCGCCACGGCGGAAAAGCCCGATGGCGGGGTGATCGGATGGGAAGGCGTGCCGCTTCCCCGCGCCCGCGCGGCCCTGCGCCGGACGCTCGGCTATGCGCCGCAGGCCGTCGACCTGCCCGAGGAACTCACCGGCCGCGAGTTCGCCATGCACATGGCGGCGCTCAAGGGGCTCGATCTGCGGACCGCCGATGCGCAGTTCGGTGCCATCACCGATCGCATCGGCCTTCATGCGGACATCAACGGGCGGATCGCCACTTATTCGGGCGGGATGCGTCGGCGGCTGGTCTTCGCGCAGGCGCTGCTCGGCACGCCGCGCCTGCTGGTGCTTGACGAGCCGACGGCCGAGCTGGATGCGGAGACCGCGCATCATGTCGGCCTGCTCATTCTCGAGCGCGCGCAGGAGGCTTGCGTCATCATGACGACGCATCTGGCCGATGCGCTGGCGCCGCAGGCCGTGCAGGTGCTGCGGGTCGAGGCGGGCAAGATGACTGCCGCGTCATGAGCGCGGCCGGCGTAGTCCGCTCGGCCGCCCGCGCGGGCCTGCTGCGCTATCGCCGCAGCTGGGGCTTGTGGCTGCTGCTGCTTGTCGCGCCGGTCGGCGCGCGCTTCATGATCGGGGACGAGAGCGGCGGCGTGCACATCGCCATCGACAATCGGCTGCCCCTGCTCACCGCGCCGGTGCTCGGCCTGTGGCTGGGCATCGTGGTCTCCACGCTGCTGCTGCCGGTGGCTTATGCCTATCTGCGCGCGAACGTCACACGTCGCCAGCCCTGGCAGGTGGAGGAGGTGACCGCGGCGTCCCGCATCGCGATCATGCTGGGGCGTTTCGTTGCCGATGCGGCGGTCCTCCTCGCCGCGCTCACCGCGCTCACGCTGGCCGGCTGGTTCCTCTGCTGGCTGCTCGCGCAAGGCCCGCTCGATCTGCCGGGCATGAGCTATGGCCTGTGGATCATCGCGGCGCCCTCGCTCATCGGTCTTGCCGCCTTGCGCTGCTGGCTGAGCGCGCGGCCCTGGCTGCGCGGCGGGGCGGGCGATCTGCTGTTCGTCCTGCTGTGGCTCACGTCCATCGCCATGCCCGCCATGATGCAGGGCAGCGCCTCCTCCTTCAGCAGCAATCTGCTCGATTTCGCCGGCTATTACCGGCCGCTGGTCGCCGGGGCGCCGGGCGGCGCCAGCGATTTCGCCATCGGCGGGGTGGAGGTCGAGCCCGGGCGCGTCGTGCTGGACGTGGCGAAGGCGCTGGGCGCACCCGGCTATGCCGCCTCGCGCATGGCGTGGATCGGCATCGCCATTCTCCTGGTGATCCTCTCGGGGCTCGCTTATCGGCCGCACCGGGCCGGCCGGCGCGCACCGATGCAGGGCCGCCTCGCCCGCCTTCTCTCGGCCGGCCCCCCGCCTCCCGCCGATCCGGCAGCGTCGCCCGCCCTGCCCGCGCGCCGGCCGTTCGCGGGCCTGCTGTGGAGCGAGCTCAGGCTCATCGGCACGGGCCGGGTCTTCCTGCTGCTGGCGAGCGCGGCCGCCGCCATCGGGCTGGCCGGGGATTATCGGCGCGGGGGCAGCGTCGCTGCGCTGTTGCTGCTCGCCTTCGCGCTGAGTGCCCATGCGGGCCGGTGCGAGGCGCGCGGATTGCTCATGCTGACCCGCACGACATGCGTCACGCCGGCCGCGCGCCGCGCTGCCTTCCTGGCGGCGGGCACGCTCTGGGCGCTGCTGATGGCGCTGCCTGCCGCGCTGGTCCGCCTCTCGCCCGATCCGCTGCTGCTCGCGCTCGGCACCGGGGCGGCGGCCTCGGCCGGGGCGCTCGGGCTGGCGATGCTCAGCGGCGGCCCCTTCGCGCCCCGCCTTGTCCTGCTCGTCGCCTGGTACGCTTATTTTTCGGCCTGAGGCTTAGGGCTGATCGACATTCAGATGATGGCGTGACGAAAATGGTGGTTTTCCGGGACCCGGCGCGCAGCGTACTCAAGGTACGTGAGCACCGGAAGCCCGGGAAACCGCGATTTGCAGGCCGACAGCGCTGGAGCTGAAGGCGTCCGTAGGACAATGTCGATTAGCCCTAGTCCGCCTGCTGCGATGCCGCTGCCAGCGCTGCGCCGCGATCGCGTGCCGCGCGCACGGTGCGGGCAATGAGCGGGGCAAGCCCGTCCTCCTCGTCCAGCACGTTCAGCCCTTCCCGGGTCATGCCGCCCTTGCTGGCCACCGCATCGGCCATCGCGGCGGGTGCCACGTCACTCGATGCGGCACTCAGCGCGGCGCCTTCCATGGTCGCGAGCGCCATGCGCGCCGCCATGTCGGGCGCAAGGCCGAGCTCTGCGCCGGCCGTGCTCAACGCGTCGATGAACCGGTAGACGAAAGCGGGACCGCAACCGGCCAGCGCGGTCGCCGTATCGAACAGCGCTTCGTCCTCGAGCCATTCCACCAGCCCCAGCGCGCGGCACAGGGCATCGGCCTGCGCCCACACGCCGTCCGGCATGCCCGGCTCGCCATAGAGCGTGGAGACGCCCTTGCCGATGCGCACCGGCAGATTGGGCATGCAGCGCAGGATCGCGCCTGCTTGCGGAAAGGCGCTGCGCAACCGCGCGGCGGGAACGCCGGCGAGGATGGAAAGAAGCACGGTCTCGGGGCCGATCAGTCCGGTCAGCCCGGGCGCGACCGCGCCGAGCTGCTGCGGCTTGAAGGCCAGCATCACCACCGTGCCGGGCTCCAGTGGCCCTTCGACCTGCGTGACGACGGTTACGCCCGGCGCGACGGGCCGGCCGCTCGGGCGGACGACGGTCACGCGCTCCGCCGGCAGGCCAAGTTCCAGCCAGCGGGCCAGCATGGCGCCCGCCATGTTCCCGCAACCGATGAGCAGAAGTCGCGCCGGCCAGCCGGCGTCCGCGTCAGGCTTCGCCATGCGTCTCGATCATGCTTGCCGCCATCGCTTCGAGAGGGGTCTTGCCGCCCCACAGCACGAACTGGAACACGGGGTAGAAGCGCTCGCACTCGTCGATCGCGCTTTCCACCAGCAATTGCGCCTGATCCAGCGTGAGCGATCCGCTCGGCCCCAGCAGCGCACCATGGCGGAACAGCAATGTGCTGCTGGCCGACCAGAGTTCGAAATGGCCGAGCCAGAGCTGCTCGTTGATGAGCGCGATGGTCTCGCAAATGGCGATGCGCTTGTCGTCCGCCACGCGGATGTCGGGCAGGACGAGCAGCTGGAGCACCATGTCGTCGTCCCGCCAGATCGCCCGGACCTCATATTCGGTCCAGCTCCCGCGGTGGCGCGCCACGATCTCGTCCTCGCCGACATGCTCGAAGGCCCATTCATGCGCTTCGAAATAGGCAGCGAGCATGTCGATCGGTTCGGCTTCCTGCTCGCCGATGGTAAATCCGTCCCGGTCCATCATCTCAAAATATCGCAAATCCGTGTCTGTTGGGGCCGGCCGCAGTCCGCCCTTGTCACACCATATCTAGCATGGCGCCGCTGGAGCGCAAAGCGCCGGGGGCACCGGCACCGCCATCCGAGGCCGCCATTGTGCGCCAAATGGTGGATAAGCTGTGGATAAGGCGGGGACGAAACGCGCTCGTCCCTCGGGCGGCACGCCGATGCGCCACAGCCGATCCGGCGCGCTTTCAACGGACAAGCATGCGCCTGCCCCGCGTTCCGGCAGGGCAGGCGAAAGATAGGTCTGCGCCGAAACGCGGCCGGCGCTCAGTCCGGCTTCCGGGCGGCCCGGGCGCGGGGCTTGGCCTGCGCTGCGGCGGCAGGCGCGGCCGGCGCCTTGCCCTCGAGCGCGGCCAGCCGGGCCTCGAGCTGCGCGACCTGCTCGCGCGCCTCGGCAGCCATCTGCTTCACGGCATCGAATTCCTCGCGGCTGACGAAATCCAGCCCGCCGATCCATTCGCGCGCGCGCTCGCGGGCATTGCCTTCAAACTCGCGGGTCATGCCCGCGACCGTGCCCGCGGCCCCGTTGATGATCCTTGAGAGGTCGTCGAAAAAACGGTTCTCGCTCTGCATCGTTCGAATTCCTTTCCGCCCCCGTGGCGGCATATCATCAGATTTGGGTACGCACACCGGGCGGCACAAGGCTTTCCGCGTCAGGATTTGCGCGGTCGATCTGGTAGGCGAGTATGCTCGCGAAGGATAGCCAGACGAGATAGGGCACCATCAGCCAGGCCGCCAGCGTCCGCACGCGGCCGAACAGCAGCGTCGTGACCACCGCCAGCGCGAGGATCACGAGGATGAGATAGAAAGCCAGCGTTGCTTCGTGCGCGCCGAAGAACAGCGGCGACCAGGCGAGGTTGCAGGCGAGCTGGACGAGGAACAATGTGATCGCGATGCCCCGCCCCCGCGCGCCGCGCGCATGGAGCACCATCGCCAGCGCGAGGCCCATGAGCAGGTAGAGCAGCGGCCAGACGGTGCCGAACACCCAGCCCGGCGGCGTGACGTCCGGCTTGTCCAGCGCGGCGAACCAGCGATTGCCGTAGCCGCTGCCGGAGACATAGCCCGAGACCACGCCCAGGAACATGATGGTGGGCACGGTGACCAGTGCCCAGCGGAGATAGGAAAGGCGAAGCTGTCCTCGCGAGGCTATTTCGTTCACGCGTACGCCTCGAAGCCAGAGCTCATTTTCCGAATCCCCCAACCGCTGAAATCCCGGATGCGCAAGGTTTGCGGCCTCTCATCCTGCCACGCAAGCGGAAATGCCGCAGATGCGAGACAGGATCGTGTCAGGTCGTGGCGCGCTGTGCCGCGATGAGAAATTCCACATTGCCTTCCGGCCCGGTGATGGGGCTCGGGGTGATGCCGATCACCTGCCAGCCCGGCTGCGCGGCGAGCCAGCTGCGCACATCATCGCACACGCGCGCATGGATCGCCGGGTCGCGCACCACGCCGCCCTTGCCGACATCGGCGCGCCCCGCCTCGAACTGGGGCTTGATGAGTGCCACCAGCAGCGCGCCGGGCGCCGCGAAGCCGAGCGGACGCTCCAGCACCTTGGCAAGGCTGATGAAGCTCGCATCGCACACGATGATGTCGATCGGCTCGGGCACATGGGCCTCGGTGAGGATGCGGGCGCTCGTCTGCTCATGGACGACGACGCGCGGGTCCTGCCGCAGCTTCCAGGCGAGCTGGTTGGTGCCGCTGTCGATCGCATAGACCCGCGCCGCCCCGTTCGTCAGCAGCACGTCGGTGAAGCCGCCGGTGGAGCTGCCCACGTCCATGGCCACGCGGCCGCTCACGTCGAGCGCAAAATGCGCCAGCGCATGGGCGAGCTTCAGCCCCCCGCGCGAGACCCATGGATGATCGCGCCCGCGCAGGGTGATCGCGGCATCCTCGGCCACCGCCTGCCCCGCCTTGTCGACCGGCTTGTCGCCCACCAGCACATTGCCGGCCATGATGAGCGCCTGCGCGCGGGTGCGGCTCTCCGCCAGCCCGCGGTCCACCAGCAGCTGGTCGAGCCGTTTCTTCGCCATGGGCTCAGTTCTTCACGAGGGCGGTGAGCATGGCGGGCGTCAGCACTTGCGGCAGCGCGGCCGGCTGCGCGGCGCCCGGCGCATAATGAAGGTAGAGCGGCACGCCCGAGCGCCCGTGCTCCTCCAGGAAGCGGCTGATGGCGGGGTCCGCATTGGTCCAGTCGCCCACCATCACGGCCACATTGCCCCGCTCGAAGGCGCGGCGCACCTCGGCCCGGTCGATGGCGTTGGCTTCGTTCACCTTGCAGGTGAGGCACCAGTCCGCCGTGAAATAGAGGAAGACCGGGCGCTTCTCCGCCCGCAGCGCGGCAAGGCGCGCGGCATTGAAGGGTTCTCCCGCCAGCGCCGCGCCCGTGGCCGGCCGGTCCGAGCGCACCAGCGGCGGCGCGGCGATCGCTGCCGTGCCCAGCAGCACCAGCGCCAGCGCGCCCGCCGCCCGGGGCGTGACATGGCCCAGTCGCTGGCGGCGGCCGAGCAGCACGAGCAGAACGACGGTCACCAGCGCCAGCGCCGCGCCGAGCGCGATGCCGCCCGTCCCGAGCTGGCGCGAGAGCAGCCACGCCAGCCCCAGCGCCGTCAGCCCCATCGGCACGGCCATGATCCTGCGGAAGCGCGTCATCCAGCCGCCCGGGCGCGGCATCAGCCGGCGCAACGCGGGAACGAAGGCAATGGCGATGAACGGCGTGGCGAGGCCCAGTCCCAGCCCGGCGAAGACGGTCAGCGCGAGCGGCCAGGGCAGCACCAGCGCGGCGCCCATGGCCGCGCCCATGAAGGGCCCGGTGCAGGGCGTGGCGACGAAGGCGGCGAGGATGCCGGTCCAGAACGCGCCGACATGGCCGCCCTGCCCAGCCTTGCCCTGTCCCACGCCGATGGTGCCGATCTCGAAGGCGCCGGCCAGATTGAGCGTGATCGCCACCATCAGCACCAGCAGCAGCGCAATGACGCGCGGGTCCTGGAGCTGGAACGCCCAGCCGATCTGCGCGCCGCCCGCGCGAATGGCCAGCATCAGCGCGCCCAGCGCAAGGCAGGTGAGCAGGATGCCGGCGGTATAGGCCAGCGCTTCCCCGCGCGCCTGCCGCTGGTCACCCCCGGCTTTCGCGAGACTGATCGCCTTGAGGCTCAGGATCGGGAAGACGCAGGGCATGATGTTGAGGACGAGCCCGCCGAGGAAGGCCCCGCCCAGCGCCAGCAGCACGCCGGCCAGACTGAGGCCCCCGCTGGCTGCCATATCGCCGCCACCGTCGACCCAGGCCCCGCCGGACGGCACCGTTCCCGGCGCCGCGCGAATCTGCAGCGCAACGCCTGGCGAGATCGCCAGCACGCCCTCGATCACGCCGTCCGTCGCCGCGCCGTCGCTTGCCTGCATCTCGATCACCAGCGCATCGCCCATCCGCCGCGCCCGCTGGGGCTCGGCATAGCGCACGCGCTGCGGTGTCTGTGCAAAGAACCACGGCTCGCTCACCGGCGCGGCGGCGGGATAAGGCACAGCGATGGCGATGCGCCCGTCCTGCGCCGCATAGCTCGCCTGCTGGTCGAGCGGCCGAGGCAGCGCCGCGCGGAAACCGTCGAACAGCGCCCGGTCCCCGGGCCGGATCGCGCCGTCGCCAATGGTCAGCGTGGTCGCGATCTCGCCTTGCTCGGGCACGCAGATGCTGTCCGTGCAGGCCAGCCATTGCGCCTTGCCGCGAATGGGCAGCCTTGTCCCCTTCGCCAGACCGGCCGGCAGGGTGACGTCGAGCAGCACCGCATAGTCATGCTCGTAGACATGGTTCATGAGGCCCGCGATCAGCAGCCGCTCCGGCACCGGATAGCGGAACGACCCCGCCTTCACGCCTTCGGGCAGGTCCCATGCCACGCGCATGCCCGCGCCTGCATCCCCCGGATTCTCCCAATATCCGTGCCAGCCCTTGTCCGGGCGCATGACGATGGCGAGCGTCACCGTTTCGCCCGCCGCCGGCGTCGGCGTCTCGGCCGCCAGCGATGCGCGGATATGCGGCGTGCCGTTCTGCGCGAAGGCGCCGCCCGCCTGGGCATGGGCGCCCGAGGCGCTCGCCAGCGCCGCCAGCAGCAGGCAGGCAGCCATCAAAAGGCCATTGAGCAGGCGCAAGGGAAGGTCCATGGAGCGATCCATCGGCCGGATATCTAGGCGCAGCCTATCGTCATCCCAAGGAGAATTTCATGAAGCGCATGCTCGCGGGCTTTCTCACAGGCACCATGCTGGCCCTATCGGTGCCGACAAGCGCCCAGCCCGCCCCTGCCCCCGTTTCCGCGCCCGCCGCGACGCCCGCCAAACCGCCCCGGCTGCTGGTGGTGATTTCCGTCGACCAGTTCTCGGCAGACGTCTTCGCGGCCCATCGCGCTTCATGGACCGGCGGCCTTGCCCGGCTGACGCAGGGCGCCGTCTTCCCCAAGGGCTATCAGAGCCACGCCGCGACGGAGACCTGCCCCGGCCACTCGACGATCCTCACCGGCAATCGCCCGGGCCATACCGGCATCGTCGCCAATGACTGGATCGACCAGTCCGTCGCCCGGGCGGACAAGACGGTCTATTGCTCGGAGGATCCCGCGCAACCCGGCAGCAGCTCGCGCGATTATGTCGCGTCGGTCCAGTTCCTGCGCGTGCCCACGCTCGGCGATTACATGAAGACTGCCAATCCCGCCTCGAAGGTCGTGTCCGTCGCGGGCAAGGACCGCGCGGCGATCATGATGGGCGGGCGCAAGCTCGATCAGATCTGGTGGTGGGGCGCGGATGGGTTCACCAGCTACAAGGGCACGGCGGTGACGCCGCTGGTGCAGCGCGTGAATGCGGGCGTGAAGATGCTGATCGATCAGGATCGCCCCGCCATGGACATCCCCGATCAGTGCCGCGCGGTGGATCGGCCCGTGCAGGTGACGCCGACCGTCTCCGTGGGCGCCGGCCATTTCGCGCGCAAGGCAGGCGACATCCGCGCTTTCCGCGCCTCGCCGGAATATGACGCGGCAGTGCTCGCGCTCGGCGCCAGCCTGCTGGAGGACCAGAAGCTGGGCCGGGGCGATGCGACGGACCTGCTCATCCTCGGCCTCTCCGCCACCGATTATATCGGCCACAGCTTTGGCACGCGCGGCGCGGAAATGTGCCTGCAGATGGACAGCCTCGATCGCGAGCTGGGCGCTTTCTTCGACCGGCTGGATGCCGCGGGGATCGATTATATGGTCGCGCTCACGGCCGATCATGGCGGGCAGGACCTGCCCGAGCGGCAGCGCGAACAGGCAGCGAGCGATGCCGCGCGCGTGCAGCCGTCGCTTTACCCCAAGGCGGTCAGCGCGGCGCTGGCGGCGAAGACCGGCCTCACCGGCGATCTCATCCTCGGCACCGGCCCCTTTGGTGACGTCTACGTCAACCGCAGCCTCACGCCCGCACAGCAGGCGCAGGTGCTCAAGGAAGCGCGCGCTTTCTACCTCGCCCATCCGCAGGTCGAGACCGTGTTCACCCGCGCCGAGCTGGCCGCTGCGCCAGAGCCGTCCGGCCCGCCGGAAAGCTGGAGCCTGCTCACCATGGCGAAGGCGAGCTTCGATCCGCAGCGCTCGGGCGATCTTGTCGTGCTGCTCAAGCCCCGCGTCACGCCCATCGCGGATGGCGGCGCGGGCTATGTCGCCACGCATGGCAGCCCGTGGGACTATGACCGTCGCGTGCCGATGCTGTTCTGGCGCAAGGACATGGTGCACATGGAGCAGCCGCTCGGCGTCGAAACGGTGGACATCCTCCCCACCCTCGCCGCGCAGATCGGCCTCGCCCTGCCCGCGACCGGCATCGACGGCAAATGCCTCGATCTGGATGCCACCGCCGCGAGCAGCTGCCCCGCCCGGTAAAGCCCTGCGCCGCGGACACATTCCCGCGGCCGGCGGCGCACCATATCTCGTCATTCACGACGTCATCCCGGACTCGATCCGGGATCCCGCTACCTTGAAGATCGCCGGGTCCAGCCGGTTTGAGAAAATGGAAGAAGCGTCATCCCGGATCGAGTCCGGGATGACGAAGGAAAATGGCTGAAGAGCGCGTTTCTGGCTCCCTCAAAGTCCGCGAATTTGTCCACACCGTGGGGCATCGAAATTCAGTTGAAGGCGTGGCGATGTCGATCAGCCCTCCCCGCACGGGCAGTTGCGGGGCCATGGAAGATCGCTAAACTCCCCTGACAGATCCGGCGGACCGGCCGGGCGCAAGCGACAGGAGAGCGAATGACCAGCCAGGGCCGCATCGTCATTACCGGAGCCTCGGGCCAATATGGACGGCTCGCCACGGACCTGCTGATCGCGCAGGGGCTGGCGGACCGGCTCATCCTCATCACCCGCAGCCCCGCCCGCCTCGCCGATCGCGTCGCGCAGGGCTGCACGGTGCGCTATGGCGACTATGACAAGCCGGAGACGCTGGCCGATGCCGTCCGGGACGCAGAGAAGATGCTGCTCATTTCCGGCACGCGGGTCGGCGCGCGCGTCGTCCAGCACGAGGCGGCGATCGATGCGGCGACGGCGGCCGGTGTCCGGCACATTCTCTACACCAGCTTCATCGGCATCGACGATCCCGCCAATCCCGCCGAGGTGCGGCACGACCATATCGAGACGGAGCGGCTCATGCGCGCGTCCGGCATGGCATGGACGGCATTGCGGGACGCCCATTATGCCGATGCCATGCTGCTCATGGCGGGCCCGGGGATGATGGCCACCGGCAAATGGGTGAGCAATGCCGGAGACGGGCGCGAGGCGATGGTCTGGCGGGATGATTGCGTGGCCTGCGCGGTCGCCGTGCTCACGACGCCGGGCCATGAGAACAAGGTCTACAACATCACCGGGCCGGCGCTTCAGACCTTCGACGAGGTCGCCGCGCTGGTGCGGGAGATCACCGGCCGTCCGCTCGAGCATGTGAAGGTGGACGATGAAGGCCAATATGCCCTTTTCGATGCCATGGGCATTCCGCGCCGCCCGGTCGACGACCAGTATGTGAAGGGCATTCCCTGGAATAGCGACGACATGGTGACCTTCGGCCGCGCCATTCGCGAGGGTTTCCTGGAGATCTGCACGGACGACGTCGAGAGGCTCACCGGTCGCAAGGCGCGCTCCGTGCGCCAGATGATCGAGGAGAACCGCGAGATGCTGCAGGCGGCGGCGGACAATGCGGCCCAGCCCGCATGAACCGCGCCGATTATGCGCGCTACCTCGCCGCCTTCAACGCGAAGGACCAGGGCTGATCGACATTCAGATGATGGCGTGACGAAAATGGTGGTTTTCCGGGACCCGGCGCGCAGCGTACTCAAGGTACGTGAGCACCGGAAGCCCGGGAAACCGCGATTTGCAGGCCGCCAGCGCTGAATATCGATCAGCCCTGGACGCGGTCTGTGATTTCTATGCCGAGCCCATGGACATGCGGTTCTTCGGCGTCGTGCTGCGCTCCCGGGAGGATATGAAGCGCTTTTACGGCTTCCTTCATGCCCATGTGCTGGAGAGCGTGCGCGTCCTCAATTTCGCGGCAAGCGACACGCTCACCGCCGTCGATGCGATCGTCCGGGTGGAAGGCATCAGCGATCTCGACCGCACAACGCTCGATGCGAACGGCGCGCCGGGGCTCTTCCCCATTCGCAAGGGCGAAGTGCAGGAGATGCGGCAATTCATCTTCTACACGCTGCGCGAGGGGAAGATCGCCAATGTGGAATGCGCGCTCATGCCGTCCGGCTGAACCCGCCGCCCGCAGGCGTCTTTCGGACAAGCCGGACAAAAGGACGGCTCCGGCCGCCAGAACGGCCGGAGCCTTGCGGAACGGCCCCCCGCGGAAACGGATGATGGGGACCGTTCAACCTCGCTGGATTACTTCACTTGCTTCCCGTGCTTCACCACGATGTCGACGCGCTGGAGCAGCGCCACCTGATTGAGCACATCGCCTTTCACCGCGATAATGTCCGCATATTTCCCCTCGGTGACAGTGCCGTAGTCCTTGTCCGCCTTCATCGCCACGGCGGGCCAGTAAGTGGCGGCGCGGATGGCCTCGATGGCCGGCACGTCGAACTTGTTCACCCACAGGTCGATTTCCTGCCAGGTGCTGCCTGAGTGGAAGAACATGGGCACGCCCGAGTCCGTGCCGATCAGCAGCACCGCCCCGGATTGGCGCAGCTGGTCGAACTTGCGGCGCAGCGTGGGGCCGCGCTGGGGCACCTGCTTGAAATATTCGATGCGCTCGGGATGGCTCAGGGACTGGCGGATGTCCGTGACGATCTCCGGAGGCAGGCCTTCATGCCACGCCTCGCCGTCCACGAACTCGGGATTGTTGATCCAGTCGGGATAGTTGTTGAGGATCGCGACGGTGGGCGTCCAGAACAGCGGGCCGAGCGCGCCGCTGCGCCCCGTGCGCTCCACCAGCATGTCCATCACGTCTTTGGGGAATTCGGGCGCTGCGCCAAGGCCGGTATGCTCGAAATCGTCGACGCCCGCTTTCAGGCCAAGGCGGATTTCCTCGGGGCGATGGGCATGGGCCACCACCTGCAGGCCATGGGCATGGGCCTCGTCGACGATCGCCGTGATCTCGGCCCTCGCTCATCTCGTCCACGTCGATCAGCTTGACCAGATCGACGCCCGCCTTGGCGATCCGCCGGATCTTCGCGCGGGCATCCTCGGGTGAGGAGACGCCCCAGCGATAGCGCTCGGTGCCGGGATAAGGCTTCTTCTGGATGAACGGGCCGGAGACGAACAGCGTCGGCCCCGGGATCTTGCCGGCCTTGATCGCGTCGCGCACCGCGATGCTGTCCTCCAGCGCCGCCCCCAGATCGCGTGCGCCGGTGATGCCGGCCATGAGCAGCTGCTTGGCGCTGGCGGGCATGATGACGTCGCGGAACTGGTCGGGATAGGTCTTCTGCCAATGCTCATAGACCGAATGGCCGGTCAGCATCAGGTGGACATGCATGTCCCACAGGCCCGGCAGCACGGTCATGCCTTCGGTGGAGATCCGCTTCGCGTCCGCCGGCACCGCCAGCGTGTCGACCGTACCCACCGCCACGATCCGCTCGTTCTCGACAAGAATCACGCTGTTGCGGATCGGCGCCTTGAGCGTGCCGTCCACCAGCGTCCCGCCGACCAGCGCCAGCGTCTCCGCCCGCGCGGCCATGCCCGGAATGATCTGCGCAAGCAGCAGCGCGGCTGCCGCGACAATGAATCGGACCATGTCTATCCCCCGTGATGAGGGGACAGTATCAAACCGTATACTAAATACAACCCGTCTTGCGGCGATCCGCGACGAGCCGTCTAAGGGCCGGGAAAGCCTCGCAAAAAGGCCAGCGGAGGGCTTCCGAATGGCTCGATAGGTTACGCTCGCCCCCCGACCCGCGCGAATCCCCCGCCGTTCAACTCAGCGCGTAATAGCGCACGAAATTGCCGTCCGGCTTGCGCTCGCCCACGCCGATGAAGACATGGCGAGTCATCCAGTCATATTTGCCCTTGCTCGTCTCGAAGGTCGGCTGCGCGCGCAGATAATAATCCTCATGCGCCACCGGCTCGCCGCCCTCGAACGCCCAGGCGCGCAGCCTGGCCATCGAGTCCGGCTTGCGGCCCCAGAGATAGCCCCGGTTCTGCATGTAGATGATCTCGCCGTCGTCCGTTTCCAGCAGGTAGCGGGCATCGAACACCGCCGTGTCATCATCGCGGAAATGAGCATAGTCGCCGCCCGAATTGGGCACCGCTCGCCCGCGCAGGCGCGGCCCCTCGAAATGCCCCTCGTCCACCAGCACGGCGGAGCGGAAGCCGCCATTGTGGACATTGGGCACCGCGAAGACGCGCGTGAACATGAGGCGACACTCGAAGGCGAATTCGAGCACGGGATGATCGAGAGTGGAATAGGTCATGGCTCGGCTCCTGTGTCGGCAGTCCCGGATAGCGCTCCTGCACTCACCCTCTCAATAATTGGAGAGGATGGTGAGCCCCGGCGTGTCCAGCGGCAGCCCGCGCTTCTGCTTCTCCAGTTCCTCCGCGCGCGCCTTGCCCTGCAGGTCGATCAGATAGGCGTGGATGGCGTCCACCTGCGCCGGGTCCAGCCGGTCGTCCCAGCGCGGCATGCCGTTGGGCAGCAGCAGCCCTTCCAGCACGATCTGGCGGAAGGCCTTGTGCGTGCCTTCGCTCATCCGCCGCAGGTCCGGCGTGATGGAGCGCGGCTGGTTGGAATGGCAGAGCGCGCAATTGGCCATGAACAGCTCCATGCCCTGCGCGATGGTCTGCGGCGTGACGCCCGGCGCCTGCGCGGGCGGCGGCGGCGCGGGCTGGAGCGGCGGCAGTTCCTCGGGAATCCGCACCGGCCCGCCATCGAGCCGGAAGACGAGGATGCGCCCCGCGTTGCCTCGGCTGTAGGCGGCCGAATATGGCGGCACATAGGGAAATCCGCCTCCGCCCCAGGCCGCCATCACCGCGACATATTGCACGCCGCCCACCTTGTAGGTCATCGGCGCGGCGAGGATGGAGGTGCCGGTGTCGATATCCTTGAGCAGCTTGCCATTCGCACTGTCGAACACGCGCAGATGCCCGTCGATGCTGCCCTGGAAGACGAGCCCGCCCGCCGTTGCCAGCGCGCCGCCCCGGTCCTGCCAGCCGGCCGTCCTGCGCGCCCATTTCGTCTTGCCGGTCAGCGGATCGATGGCGCGCAGTTCCGTGCTGCCGGGGTTCTCCTTCACCCAGGCCATTTCGGGCCGCGCCTCGATGGCGGCGCGCAGCGGCGGCGGCAGCGTGGGCAGGATGGCGAGCAGGTCGGAGGTGAACAGCAGCGCCGCGTCCGTGTTCAGCATCTTGCGCGCCACCGGCTTTTGCCCCGGCGTCATGAAGATGACGTTGCCCATGTCCTGCACCGCGCCGATGTAGAGCCCGGTCTTCGGGTCATAAGCGGCCGGATGCCAGTTGCGCGCGCCGGGCGTGGCGGGAAAGATGATCTTCGGCCCGTCCGTATAGTCGGCGCGCTCGGGCGTCAGCCGGGGCCGCCCGGTCTTCATGTCGACGCCGTCCGCCCAGTTCACCCGCACCAGCGGATTGGCGCGCAACAGTGTCCCGTCGCGCCGGTCGAGCACATAGAGGAAGCCGTTCTTGGGCGCATGGAGCACCACCGGCCGCTCCTCGCCATCCACGGTCATGCGCGTGAGGATCATCGGCGCGGTGGCGGTATAGTCCCAGTTGTCGCCGGGCGTTTCCTGATAATGCCATTTCAGCCGGCCGGTCTTCGCATCGAGCGCCACGATGGAGGAGAGGTAGAGATTGTCCCCACCCTTGGGGCTGCGGCGCGAGGTCGCATAGGGGCCGCCATTGCCGGTGCCCACCAGCACGAGCCCGGTCTCGGGATCATAGTTGATCGCGTCCCAGGGCGCGCCGCCCCCGCCGATGTCCCAGCGGCTCTGCGGGTCCCATGTCTTCACCGCCGGCTCGAGGTCGGGATGGTCCTGCGGGCCCAGCGCCGGGTCGCGCGGCACCACGAAGAAGCGCCATGCGCGCTTGCCCGTGTCCAGGTCGAAGGCGGTCACCGCCCCGCGCACGTCATATTCCGCGCCCGCATTGCCGATGACGACGACATTGCCCGCGATTTCCGGCGCGCCGGTCGAGGTGTCGCCGCGCGCACGGTCGACCACGATGTCGCTTTTCCAGACGACCGCGCCGCTCTTCGCATCCAGCGCGTACATCCAGCCGTCGAGGCTCGCGACATAGACCTTGCCGCGCGCCACCGCGACGCCGCGATTGACCATGTCGCAGCAGACCGTGCGATTGACCTGCATGTCGATCTCGGGCTCGAAGCGCCACAATTCGCGCCCGCTCGCCGCATCGAAGGCATAGACGCGCCCGGCGACGCCGCTCGTGTACATCACGCCGTCGATGACCACGGGCGTCGCTTCCAGCCCGCGCCCGGTGCCGAGCGCGGCTTCCCAGGCAAGGCCGAGCCGGTCGGCATTGCCGGTGTCGATGTCGGTCAGCGTCGAATAATGGGATTTGCCGATGTCCCCGCCCGGCGTCACCCAGTCCTGCCCCGCGAGCGGCCCGCTGCCCGATCCGCCGTCCGCGCCGGAGCAGGCGGCCAGCGTCAGCAGGCACATGGCCCCGATCAGCCCTAGGGCTAGCCTTGGTCCTCTCATCCCCTCCCCCGATCCGCGCCTGCGGGCGCATTCTTCTCTTTCGGCTCGACGATCGTGCCCTGCCTCGCCGGGTTTTCCCGGTCGCGAACGGCAGGGCGTGCAGCTCACGGCACCCGGGCCGCGAGCCAGTCTTGCAGCGCCCTGGGAGGCGCCGCGTGTTTCATCCGGTCAGGCCGCGCGCACCGGCGCGTCGACATACATGGCCTTGATCTCGAGATAGGCCATCAGCCCGTCGACCCCGCCCTCGCGGCCGATGCCGGACTGCTTGTAGCCGCCAAAGGGCAGGTTCCAGTCGACCTTGAGGCCGTTCTGGCCGATGCCGCCAGTCCGCACGCGCCGGGCGATGTCGAAGGCGGCTTGCGGGTCCTTGGTCAGCACCGAGCCGGAGAGGCCGTAGACGCTGTCGTTGGCGACGGCGATCGCTTCCTCCTCGTCCTCCACGGGGATGATGCTGAGCACAGGCCCGAAGATTTCCTCCTGGGCAATGCGCGACTTGTTGTCGACATTCTTGAACAATGTCGGCTCGATGAAATAGCCCTGGTTGAGGTGCGTGGGCCGGTTGCCGCCCGTCACCAGATCGGCGGTCTTCCTGCCTTCCTCGATATAGCTTTCGACGCGCTCGAGCTGCCGCTTCATGGCGAGGGGCCCAAGCTGCGTCGCGGGATCGTCGGAATAGCCGATCTTCACGTTGCGCATCTCGGCGGCGATGGCGTCGGCGATCTCGTCCTGCCGGCCGCGCGGCACGATGAGGCGGCTGAGCATCGCGCAGACCTGACCGGAAAGCAGCGTGATGGTGTTGGTCATCAGCTTCGCGGTTTCCTCGGCGCTGAAATCGTCCCGCACGATCGCGGCGGACTTGCCGCCCAGCTCCAGCGTGCAGCGCGCGATGCGCTCGCCGCAGACGCTGGCGATGCGCCGGCCCGCGAGGGTGGAGCCGGTGAAGCTCACCTTGTCCACGCCGGGATTGCAGACCAGATGGTCGCTTGCCTCGCGATGGCCGCAGACGAGATTGACGACGCCCGCCGGCACGCCCGCGGCATCGCAAGCTTCCGCGATGATATAGGCTTCGAGCGGCGTCTCGGGCGAGGGCTTCATGATGACCGTGCAGCCGGTGATAAGCGCATTGGCGAGCTTGGACGCCATGAGCGCATAAGGGGCGTTCCAGGGCGCGATGGCGGCGACCACGCCGACCGGCTCATAGGCGAGATAGGCGGCCGCGGCGGCCTGCGTCTCGCGCTGCTGGATATAGTCGAAGCTGGCGCCGACCTTGCGGATATTGTCGAACTGGACAGTGCCCGTGGCCGCCATGCCGGGCGCGAAGGTGGCGAGGCCACCCATCTGGGCGGTCCAGGCGCGGGCCAGCTCCGGCTCGCGGGACCGCAGATGCGCGGCGATCTTCTCCATGACGGCATTGCGCTCGGCGACGCTCATCCGGGGCCAAGGCCCCCGGTCGAAGGCCTCGCGCGCGGCGGCGACGGCGGCATCCATGTCCGCGTCATCGGCTTCAGCCACGGCGCCGACCACCTGCTCGCTGTTGGGGGAGACCAGCTCGATCATGCGGCCGGAATGCGCCGCGCGCCATTCCCCGCCGATCCACAGTTTGTCGGGATGCTTCACGAAGACGCCTTCGGGGTTCAGTCCTGGCTGGGCCACGCTCTCTCTCCTGCATGCGGCCACCGCCTTGCTGGCGGACAGCCATGGTCCCATGTCGCTTCAGGCACGGGATTCGATGGGTCGAATGCTAATCATCGGCGCTTGCGCGGCGCAAGTGCAAACATCGCCGGGAACGACGATTTGTTGACTTTGTCTGGCCGATCGCGGGAGGAGCCGCCGGCAGGTCGCGCCGTTCAGCCGTCCGCCATCAGCGCGTCGACCGCGCGGCGGCTGAGCGTGATGAGCTGCGTCACTTCCGCCTCGGACAGCGCGGCGCGGATCGGCTGCTCGATCTGCCGGCCCAGCGCGGCAAGGTCCGCCATCACGGCCTCGCCCGCCCCGGTCAGCCGCAGCGCATTGCGGCGCCTGTCCTGCGTGGAGCGCTGCCGCTCGGCGAGGCCGCGCTTTTCCAGATCGTCGACGATCGCGACCACGATGGATTTGTCCGTCCCGATCTCGCGCGCGATCTCGGTTTGCGAGCAGCCCGGATTGGCGGCGATCAGCGCCATGGTGGAGAAGGTGCCCGAGCGCAGGCCGAACGGCTCGAAAGCAGCCACGATGCGCGTGGTGAGCATGTTGCGCAACAGCCGGATCGTCGGGCCGATGCTTTCGCCCAGCATGCCGCGATTCATGCCCGGCCCGATGCCCGCATCCGGCGCACGGGCCTCGGCTGCACCGGGCTGGTCCTGAAGCGGCTCGGTCATGGCATTGGTCCCCATTGACGCGCGACGGCGGCGCGTTGCTGCAAAACTGACCATGCGCCCATTCAATGGTTGAGTTTCACAACCATCTTGACTTGCGCACTTGAGCCGGTTCACAGATGTGTCCGGAAAAAGTCAATAGCGGCGCATGCGCGAGTCCCGTCCTGGGCAGGCCGCGCGGGACGCGCGCATGAGAGAGGACCGCCGGAATGATCGTCGTCAATCAATTGCACCCTCTCTTCTTCGGCGAGATCGTCGGAGCGGACCTCACCGCCGAGCCCAGCGAGGACCTGCGCGATACCGTTCAGGATGCGATGGACCGCCATGCCGTCTGCGTCGTGCGGCAGGGACCGATCACCGATGAGCAGCATATCCGTTTCGCGCGCCTGTTCGGTCCGCTCGAATTGCCGCCCGGCTATGGCACGCGCCCCACAGGCCGCATGGCGCCCGAGCTGTTCTTCGCGGGCAATCTCGATCTGGAAGGCAATATCAAGCCCCTCACCCCGGCCAACCAGAATGTCGCCAAGGGCGCCGAACGCTTCCATGCCGACAGTTCCTTCAATCCGCTGCCGTCCAAATGGTCGATGCTGCGCGGTGTCGAATGCCCCCCGCCCGAGGTCGGCGGCGATACGCTGTTCGTGGACCTGCGCGCGGCCTATGACGATCTGCCGCCGGAGATGAAGGCCCGCGTCGACGGCATGACCGGCATCCATGATTTCTGGCTCGGCCGCAAATATGCGGGGCTCGAAGTCACCGAGGAGATGCGCGCGGCGATGCCCATGCCGCCGGTCCATCATCCGCTGGTGCGCGAGGCGCCGCTCGGGCGCAAGGCGCTGTTCGTCGGCGGCCATTGCGTCGGCGTGGTCGGCATGGACCCGGAGGAAGGCCATCGCTTCGTCGAGGAACTCTACGATCATGTGACGCAGCCCCGCTACGTCCATCGCCACCACTGGCGGCTCGGCGACATCGTGATCTGGGACAATCGCTTCGCGCTGCACGCCGCGACGCCGCTGGAAACCGACAAATATCGCCGCGACATGCGCCGCGCCACGATCAACGAGAGCGGCGAGGAAATCGATGCCTATGAGTATCGCCGCCGGCAGGAAAGCGCGCAGGCCTGAGGTCGATGCCGCCGCGCGGGCCTCTCTCAGCGCGGCAGATAATCCGGCGCCATCGCGGCCTCGATGGCGGCATGGCGCGCTTTCACGGAGTCGATGAACTGCGGATGGGTGATGACATAGAGCTTGTTCGCGCGGATGGCGTGGAGCGTCATGTGCCCCACCTCCAGCGGATCCAGCCAGAAGGGCGCGCCGCCGGTGTCGGCGGGCAGCGCGCCATGCGGCTCGCCCCTCGTGCGGAACGGGCTGTCCACCCGGAAAGCGGCCGGGCGATTTTCTTCCGTCTGCGCGATGTTGGTGGCGACCGGCCCGGGGCAGACCACGCTGGCGCCGATGGCGAGGCCCTTGGCTTCCAGCTCCAGCCGCAGATGCTCGGTGAGCGAGATCACCGCCGCCTTGGTCGGCGCGTAGATGCCCCGCGTGAGCCGGGCGCTCATCACCGCGCCTTCGGACGCGACATTGACGACATGGCCGCCTTTGCCATGCGCCTTGATGCGCGGCAGCCCCGCGACGAGCCCGTTCGCCACGCCGATGAGATTGACGCCCACGCCCCAGTCCCAGTCCTCATGCGTGGCTTCATCGACGGGCCCCGCGATGCCCACGCCCGCATTGTTGACGAGGATGCGCAGCGGACCGAGCCTTGCCTCGGCCTCGTCCAGCGCGGCGGCGAAGCCCGGCCGGTCCGTCACGTCGAGGCGGAAGGCAGCGAAGCGGTCCGCCCAGCCTTCGCGCGCCGCGACATCGCGCGCCTGCGCCAGATGGTCCTCCCGCAGGTCGCAGATCGCCACCCGCGCGCCCTGCGCCGCCAGCGCCCGCGCGATGCCCAGGCCAATCCCGCTGCCGCCACCTGTCACGAAGCTCATCGCACCGGAAACGCTTTCCATCATCCCTCCTGTCGACGCTCGTCGTTCACCCGCATTTCTCATGACCGGGAAAGTGAAAAGTCAACGCAAAAAGGAAATTAGTCGATGGCTGTCGATCTTTATCATGGCGAACCGGGGTCAAACAGCCTCAAGGTCCTTCAGGCCATTCACGAGAAGGGCGTTCCCTTCACCAGCCATTATATAAACCTGACGAAATTCGAGCAGCATGATCCGGAATATCTCAGGATAAATCCTGCCGGACAGGTGCCGACACTTGTGCATGACGGGCGCGTTCTGACCGAATCCACCGTCATCAACGAATATATCGATGACGCCTTCCCCGGTCCGCCGCTCAAGCCGGCCGATCCGTACGATCAGGGCCTCATGCGCATCTGGACCAAATATGTGGACGAGGTGTTCCGCCCCTCCCTCTCCTTCCTGGCCTGGCATGCGGTCATCCCCGGCCTTGCCGGCGCCATGCCCGAGGGGGCGTTCGAGGAACGGCTCGCCCGCATCCCCCTGAAGGAGAAGCGCGACAAATGGGCGCTGGCGGCGAGCGGCGGCTTCACCGAGCGCGAGCTGGAGAGCTGGCGGCACAATCTCGCCGAGGTGACCGACAGGGTCGAGCAGGCGCTCACCGGCCATGACTGGCTGGTGGCGGATCGCTTCAGCCTTGCGGACATCGCCGTGTTCGCCATGGCGGTCTCCATGCCGCGCAGCCATGGCCATCTCTGGAATGCCGAGCGCACGCCGCATGCCATGGCATGGCTGGAGCGCATGAAGGCCCGCCCCGGCGTGGCGGCCGCGCTCGCCATGCCCAATCACACCAGCTTCGCGCGGGCAGAGGGCTGAACGACGCGGCAGTGCCGCCCGAGTTACGAAAATACGCCCCGACCGTTGCCGGCCGGGGCGTGTCCAGTGCTCCTCGGGTCGCCTCGTCAATCAGGTGAAACGCAGGGCCATCCTGCGGCGGCGCAAGGTCGCGCCGGCCATGGCGGCCAGACATTTCGTCATCACAAATTCCCACATTCCGTAACGGACCCTCGACGACGGCGGGCCAGGAGCGGCGCTGATCGACCTCTTGCCATGACCGGCGATGTGGCGCGTGCTGCAAATTGCTGCAAAGCGCGGAATATTGCGCGCTCGCGGTGCCGCCGCTGCTGCGAGCGGTCAGCCCACGCGGCCCCGCTCGCAACAATATTACCAGGAAGCTGCGCACCACAGAGGATATCTGCGCCGTATACGATCGATTGACTCTCGATATTAACGAGGCCGATGATAGAGCTGCGCCGACGGGTGGCGGGGAACCAGACCAGAAGAATGTCGACACACAAGAAGCTTGTCGGTTGGAAAGCGATTGCCGCCTATTTCAGTCGGGACAGGAACACGGTCGCGCGCTGGGCGCGGGAGCGGGGTCTTCCCGTTCATGTCATTCCCGGCGGCAAGCAACGCTCGGTCTTCGCCTTCGAGAATGAATTGAGGGACTGGGCGATGCGCAACTTCGGCAACGACACCACCACCGACGAGACTGCCGCCCCCACGCCGCCCGCTGCCGCTGTCCCGCTTGCTCCGGCACCCATCCCCCCGCGACCCGAGTCCACCGGTGCGCTCCCCCCTGAAAACCCGCGTCTGCCGGCGCGGATCCTCGCCCGGCTTCGCGCACTTGGCCCCGGCCGGCGGATGCTGGGCGTCGGCGTGGCGCTGTGCGTCATCGGCGGCGCCTCGCTCTTCGCCATGGGCGGCGGCGCGGAGGCGCCGCGGTCCGCCTTTCCGCAGGGCGCGCAGGCGAGTGCGGACTTTATCGCGGCGCGCGATGCCTGGGCGCGGCGGACCCCCGCCGATCTCGACCGGGCGATCCAGCTCTACGAGAAGGTCATCCGCGCCGAGCCGGGCTTCGCGCCCGCGCGCGCCGGTCTTGCCGAGGCATGGCTCATCCGGCGCGAATATGGCGCCGTCACGGACGCGCGGGCCTATGGCGCGGCCCGCATCGCGGCGCAGAAGGCGATCAGCCTCGATCCCGGGCTACCCAGTGCCCACCGCGCGCTCGGCTTCATCGATTACTGGTGGGACAATGATCCGGCCGGCGCGGTCAGCGCTTTCCAGCGCGCGCTCGCCCTGGACGACCGGGACGGGCAGACGCATTTCTGGTTCGCCAACATCCTTGCCGATCTGGGGCAGGATGAGGCCGCCGAGCGCCATTATGCGCAGGCGCGGCTGCTTTCGCCCGGCTCCGTGCCGATCGCGATCGAGCATGCCTGCGCCCAGTGGCAGGCGGGGCGAGACCAGCGCGCGCTGCAGCTTCTGGAAGCGCTGCGGGCGCAGCATCCTGCCGATCCCACGATCCGCAATTGCCTGAGCTGGGTGCATATCGGCCTTGGCGACATGGCCGGCGCCGCGCAGGCCTATCGCGAACTTGCCACATTGCGCCGCGAGCCCGATCTGCTCGCCCTCTCCGCCCGGCTCGACGCGGCAGTGAAGCAGGATCCTGCCACCGCGCACCGCGTCCTCATCGAGGATGCCCGCCGCGAGATCGCGCTCGGCACCCGCCGCATCCGGGAAGTCCCCGCTTTCTACGCCTCGGCCGTCGGCGACCGGGCGGAGATGCTCGGTCTCCTGCACGAGGCGGTGCTGCTCGGCGAACGCTGGTACTCCCAAAGCGTCACACGCCGGATGGAAGCGAAATGGCGGCACGACGCGGAAGTCACCCGGCTTCTGCGCCAGCTCCGCGCCCCGCCCCCAAGGCTCGGCCCGCTTTAGGGCTGATCGAAAGGAAAGGAAATGCGCGCATGAACAGGCGCTGGTGGATGTCACCCGGGGAAGCCACCTGGTCGATCCTCGTGCGCCTGTCGCTCGCCGGGGTGTTCATACCGGAAGGGTTGCAGAAGCTGGTTCACCCGGACGTTCTGGGTGCTGGGCGGTTCGCCCGGATCGGCATTCCCTATCCCGATTTCTTCGGCCCCTTCGTCGGATGGGTCGAACTGGTCGCCGGCATGCTCTTCCTGCTGGGCTATGCCACCCGGATTGCGGCAGTGCCGATCATCATCATCATGATCGTCGCGATCGTCTCGACCAAGATCCCGATCCTGCTCGGTAGGGAATGGGGCGGTTTCAGCCTGCGCGAATTGGACAGCTATGGTTTCCTGAGCTTCACGCATGAGACGCGGACGGATTGGGCCATGTTGCTCGGGGCCCTTTACCTGCTGCTGGCGGGCGGCGGTCGCTGGTCGCTCGATGCGCGCGCGGGGAAGCGCCGGGGCCGATCGACACGCCGTTGATGCGAGGCGGCCATCCCGGGCTGTCGTGACCCGAGGCCGCCGCTGAAAGCCCCCAGTCCCTTTCCGGAAAGCGCGCCTCTCAGATCGCGATCACGCAGCCCGACCAGCCCGGCAGTTCCCCTTGCCCCGCGCCGCCCACGCTGGTCAGCGGGGCAGCGTCGCGGGGGGCGCTGGCCGGCCAGGGCGCCGGCTCCGCGCCCAGATTGAAGAGGCAGAGCAGGCGCTTCTCGCCGAAACTGCGCTCGAAGAGGAGCACGTTGCCGGCGGCGCGGCGGAAGCGGATGGCGCCCCAGCGCAGCGCGGGATGATCCTTGCGGAAGGCGAGCAGCCGGCGGGTGAGATGCAGCAGCGAAGCGGGGTCGCGCGCCTGCGCGTCCACCGCCAGCGCGGCATGGTCAGGCCCCAGCGGCAGCCATGGCCGGGCCGTGGAGAAGCCGCAATACAGCGCATCGCCTTGCCAGGGCATCGGCGTGCGCGCGCCGTCGCGGCTCAGCGTGAGCGGCCAGTTCGCGATCGCCTCGGGGTCCTGCAGGTCCTCGAAGGCGATGTCGACCTGCGTGAGGCCCAGTTCCTCGCCCTGATAGAGGAAGATGTTGCCGCGCAGGCAGAGCAGCAGCAGCATCTTCATCGCGGCGAAGCGCGCGCGCGCCATCTCATCCGCGTCCTCGGGCAGCCAGCGGGTGACGGCGCGCGGCGCATCGTGATTCTCGAAGGCCCAGCTCGGCCAGCCCGTGTCCGCCCCGTCCGGCCATTGCCCGAGCGCCCCGGCGACGGCATCGGGCGTCAACGCGGGCGCATAGAGGAAATCGAAGCCATAGCTGGTGTTCAGCCGCCCCGCCCCGCGCGTGTAGAGCTTCATCTCGCGCAGCGCGTCGTCCCCGCCGATCTCCGCGACAGTGAAGCGGTCGTCATATTCGTCCATCAGCGCCCGCACCCGCTCGATGAAGCGGGGAATGTGGCGATGCCCCTGATTATGCACGCGGCGCTGGAAATCGAACGGGCGGTTGCGCGCCACGGCCGGATCGGGATGCGGCGGATTGGGGCGCAGGCGGGGGTCGTGCATCAGGAAGTTGAGCGCATCGAGCCGGAAGCCGTCCACGCCCCGCTCCAGCCAGAAGCGCGCGACGTCGAGCAGCGCCTGCTGCACATGCGGATTGTGCCCGTTGAGCTGGGGCTGTTCCTTGAGGAAATTGTGAAAATAATATTGCCGCCGGCGCGCGTCCCATGTCCAGGCCGGGCCGCCGAACACGCTTTGCCAGTTGGACGGCGGCGAGCCGTCCGGCTTCGCGTCCGCCCAGACATACCAGCCGGCATGGTCGCCGTCCCGGCTCGCGCGGCTCGCCATGAACCAGGGGTGCCGGTCGGACGTGTGCGCGAACACCTGGTCGATGATGACGCGCAGGCCCAGCGCATGCGCCCGCGCCACCAGCGCGTCGAAATCGGCGAGCGTGCCGAACAGCGGATCGACATCGCAATAGTCCGCCACGTCATAGCCGAAGTCGCGCATCGGCGAGGTGAAGAAGGGCGAGAGCCAGATGGCGTCCACGCCCAGCCCCGCCACATGGTCGAGCCGCGCGGTGATGCCGGGCAGGTCGCCCACGCCATCGCCATTGCTGTCCGCGAAGCTGCGGGGATAGATCTGGTAGATCACTGCGCCCAGCCACCAGGGCATGGCGGCCGGGTCGCGCCGGCTGACGGGCAGGTTCCGGCCACTATCGACATTGGCATCGGCGACGGCGGAAGAAACGGGCGGACGGGCGGGCGCGGGGTGATTCATGGCCGCAGACTGCATCGTTGCGCCGCCCTGTGCAATCGGGCGTGGAACGGGGCTTGAGCGCCTCCTCCCCCGCCCTCTAGAACGGCTTCACAGGATGCAGGAGAGGCGCATGCGATTCAGGGACAAGGCCGTGCTGGTGATCGGCGGCAACAGCGGCATCGGGCGTGCCGCGGCGCAGGCATTCGCGGCGGAAGGCGCCCATGTCTTCCTCACCGGCCGCGCGCAGGCGACGATCGACGAGACCGTGGCCGCCATCCCCGGCGCGCGCGGCTTCCAGGCGGATATCGCGCAGCTCGGCAGCGGGGCGCAGGCGCTCGCCGCGATCCGGGACGCGCATGGCAGGCTGGACATACTGTTCGTGAATGCCGGCATCGGCACCTTCGCGCCCGTCGCGAAGGTGACGCCCGCGCAGTGGGACGAGGTCCACAATGTCAATCTGCGCGGCTGCTTCTTCGCGGTGCAGGAAGCGCTGCCGCTGATGGGCGAGGGCGGCGCCATCGTCATCACCGGCTCGATCGGCTCGGTCGCCGCCGTGCCGGGCAATGTGATCTATGCGACGGCCAAGGCGGGCCTGCGCGCCGCTGCCCGCACGCTGGCGGCGGAGCTGGTCGGGCGCGGTATCCGCGTCAACATGGTGAGCCCCGGCCCCACCGAGACGCCGATCATCAACCGCACCGGCGGCGTCCCGGCCGAGGCCGTGCCGGGCCTGCGCGAGATCATGACGCAGGCCGTGCCGATGAAGCGCATGGGCACGCCGGAGGAAATCGCCCGCCCGGTGCTCTTCCTCGCATCGGACGAGGCGAGCTTCATCACCGGCATCGATCTTTATGTGGATGGCGGCTGCGTGGAGCTTTGAGAGCGCGTCCACGCGCGGGCGCCGCGAGGAAAAAGTTGGGAAGGGCTCACGACCAGGACAAGTAGAGCTTTGGGAGCGTGGTTCATCGGGGCCGCGATCCCTTCCCGGCCTCTCCACGGAGAGGCAAAGGTTGAACGGTCAGATCGACAGATCGATCCCCGGCGCGTCGTCTACCGGAATGTGCGGGACGGGCCCCGCCTCCGCCCGCTGCGCATCCGTGCCGGCGCGTTGCAGCGTGCGCAGCAGGAACTGGCCGAACGGCCATGCGCCGAGACCCGAGGCGGCATTGATGTGGCCCACCGCGCCGGCATCGGCGAAGCGGCTGCCCCAGAACTGCGCCAGTCGCCGCGCCCGATGCATGCGGATATAGGGATCGTCATGGCTGCCCACCACGATCGAGGGGAAAGGCAGCGGGCCGCGCGGCGCGGGACCGAAGGGCTTGAGCCGGCTGTCCGTCGGCGCGACGTCCACTTCCGGCGGAGCCACCAGCAGCGCGCCGATCACCGGTTCGCCATAAGCGGGCCGCTCCAGCGCCGCCCACCAGGCGACAGCGTGGCAGCCGAGGCTGTGCGCGACGAGGATCACGGGCCGCCCGGCGCGGCGGATGGCGAGGTTGAGCTGGTTCACCCAGCCGTTGCGATTGGGCTTCTCCCAGCTGCCCAGTTCGGCGCGCGCGCAATCCTCGAGTTCGCGCTCCCAGATGCTTTGCCAGTGGGTCGGGCCGCTATTGCCCAGTCCGGGGACGGTCAGGATGAGCGGCGTGCGCGCCGCGGGGTCTGATGCAGGGGCCATTGGTCAGTCTCCTTGTGCAAGGGGGCATGGCGACCAGTCGACTCGGCATACGTTCCGGCCATGATCCGAAGCTAATGTCTACTTCTTCAATTGACAAGTCCACCTCGCCGCGCCTGCGCCACGGCTGACGGCATTGTCGGACCTCCGCGCCTCTCGCGCGGGTCATGTCGCCGCGCATCTTGCCCTGCCCGCGCCGCGCCACCATCTGTGAGCCCTCATCCCGCTCTTTCGAGGAATGCCCATGTCAAAGGCTGCGTTGTTCACGCCCCTGTCCGTTGGCGATCTGCCGCTGCGCAACCGCATCGTCATTGCGCCGATGTGCCAATATTCGGCGGTGGATGGCTGCATGACCGACTGGCATCTCATCCATCTGGGGCAGCTTGCCATGTCCGGCGCGGCGCTCCTCACCATCGAGGCGACGGCCGTGGTGCCGGAAGGCCGCATCAGCCATGCCGATGTGGGCTTGTGGAATGACGAGACCGAGGCGGCGATGGCGCGCACGCTGGAGAGCATCCGCCGCTGGTCGGACATGCCGGTCGCGGTCCAGCTTGCCCATGCCGGGCGCAAGGCCTCGACGGAAGTGCCGTGGAAGGGCGGTCACCAGTTGCCGCCCGCCGATCCCAATGGATGGCAGACGCAGGCCCCCTCGCCTTTGGCGTTCGCCGAGGGCCAGACGCCCCCGCTCGCGCTCGACCGGGAGGGGCTGGCGCGCGTGCGCGATGCCTTTGCGGAGTCCGCCCGGCGCGCGGCGCGCATCGGTATCGATGCGGTGCAGATCCACGCCGCACATGGCTATCTGCTGCACCAGTTCCTCTCGCCCCTCTCCAACCGGCGCGATGACGATTATGGCGGCAGCCTCGAGAACCGTATGCGCTTCCCGCTGGAAGTGTTTGACGCCGTGCGCGCCGCTTTCCCGGCGGACCGGCCGGTGACCGTCCGCGTGTCCGGCACGGACTGGGTGGAGGGCGGCTGGACGAGCGAGCAGACCGTCGCTTTCGCCCAGGCGCTCGAAGCGCGCGGCTGCGCGGCGATCCATGTCTCCAGCGGCGGGCTCGATCCGCGCCAGGCCATCCCCGTCGGTCCCGGCTATCAGGTGCCGCTGGCCCGCGCGGTGAAGCAGGCCGTGGCCATGCCGGTCGTGGCCGTCGGCCTCATCACCGATTTCGAGCAGGCCGAAGCCATTGTCGGGACCGGCGATGCGGACCTCGTCGCCATCGCCCGCGCCATTCTCTACGATCCGCGCTGGCCCTGGCACGCCGCCGCGCATCTGGGCGCGCAAGTCACTGCCCCGCCGCAATATCTGCGTTGCCAGCCCCGCCGTTATCCCACGCTGTTCGGAAGCTGACGCATCGGCCGGGCCGGGCGGTGAGCGCGGCGCTATCCCGCAACCCCTGAATCATGTATTATCCCCCAGCCGTGGAACGCGGCACGGCGTCTTCCGCGGGGGAAAGGCGGATGAAGAGGTTCTGGAAGGCCTGCGTCCTGGGGGGAACGGCGCTCACCCTCGCTGGCTCGGCTCATGCGCCGCATATCTCGCCTGCGATATTGGCAGCGCTCGATCCCGGGCGCCTCGCCGCGTTCATGTGCGGCTCCCGGGCCGTGGGCACGGCGCTTGCTCGCGAGTTGCTCATCGCCGCGGCAGTCGCGGCGCCGATGGACCAGCTCCGGCCCATTCCCCTCTATCCGGATCTTGCGACATCGCCCTTCCGGGTCACGACCGCTGCTCCCGAGGCGCAGCATTATTTCAGCCAGGGCCTGCTGCTCACTTACGGGTTCAATCATGCTGGCGCCGTGCGCTCGTTCCGCGAGGGCCAGCGGCTTGATCCGGATTGCGCGATGTGCTGGTGGGGCGAGGCCGTGGCGCTCGGTCCCAATATCAATGCGCCGATGGAGGAACGCGACCGACCGGCCGCGCTGGCGGCGATGGAGCGGGCCATGGCGCTGCGCGCGCGCACCGCGCCGCATGAGCGAGCCCTGATCGAAGCGCTCGCCCAGCGTTATTCGCCCGATCCCGGAGCCGATCGCGCGGCACTGGATGCCGCTTATGCCGATGCGATGCTCGCCGTCGCCCGGGCCTTCCCCGCGAATGATGATATCGCTCTGCTCGCCGCCGAAGCGGCCATGGACACCACGCCCTGGAATTACTGGGAAGCCGACAAGCGCACGCCCATCGGCCGCGCCGGGGAAGCCGTCCGTCTGGTCGAGGCCGTGCTGCAACGCGATCCCGCGCATGTCCAGGCGGCGCATCTCTACATCCACCTCATGGAAGCCAGCGATCCGGCGCGTGCCGAAGCGGCCGCCGACCGGCTCGCCACGCCGCGCGCGCCGAGCGCGGGTCATCTGGTCCACATGCCCGGCCACATCTATGCGCGGCGGGGGCGTTATGCGGAGTCGATCCGGGTGAATGTCGCTGCCGTTCGGGCGGACGAAGCCTTCATCCGGGATACGGACGACCGGAGCCTCGTGCGCTACGGCTATTATCCTCACAATATCCATTTCATCGTCACTTCGGCCCAGATGAGCGGCGACATGGCGACCGCCATCCGGGAAGCGAAGCGGCTGCGCGCCGTGCTCGATCCGGAAACCTCGGCCAAGATCGCCTGGATCCAGCTGATCGATGCGGCACCCTATCAGGCCTATGCCCAGTTCGCGGAGGCGCGCGCGATCCTCGCTTTGCCCGAGGCCGACGCGCGGCTGCCTTATGCCGTCGCGATGCGGCATTATGCGCGTGCGATCGCCTTTGCCCGGATGCAGGACCGGAAAGGCTTCGATCGCGAAATGGCGGCGCTCGCCCGATGGTCCGCGTCCGATGCCTTTGCGGACATGGTCGCGCAGGGCGTCCCCGCGCCCGATCTGCTGGCGCTCGCCCAGGCCGTGGCGCAAGGCCGCTTCGCCGATGCGCAGGGGCGCCATGGCGAAGCTGCGAACCATTATCGCCGGGCCATCGCCATCGAGACGACATTGCCCTACACCGAGCCATCCTACTGGTATTATCCGGTCAGCCAGTCGCTCGGCGCTGCCCTGTTCCGGGCCGGGCGCCATGACGAGGCGGCCGACGCCTTCCGCGCCGCGCTGGTGCAGACGCCGGGCAATGGCTGGGCGCTCTACGGCCTGATGCGCAGCGAAGCCTCGCAAAGCCACCGGCTGGAGGCGGCCGCGGCGAAACAGGCGCTCGGCAAGGCATGGCAGGGGGACAGGCGCTGGCTCCGCATGGATCGCCTGTGACGCGTTGAGGGCTGCCTTGATCCTCGCCCCGCCGCCCGGACCGGCGCGCGCGTCAGGCCGGCGGTGTGCCCTGCTCGCGCGTCGCCAGCCAGATGACATGCTTGTCGCCCCGGCCGTTCTCGCCGGTGCGCATGCTGATTTCCTCCACGATGAACCCGGCATCCTCAAGCTCGTCGGCAAAGCCGGGATCGGGATAGCCAGACCAGATCGCCAGCACGCCGCCGGGCCGCAGCGCGGCGTGGCACATGGCGAGCCCTTCGCGCGAATAGATCCGGTCGTTGGGCACGTGGATGAGCCCGTCCGGCCCGTTGTCGACATCCATCAGGATCGCGTCGAAGTCCTCATGGGAATGGACGATCAGGTCGTACACGTCGCGGATCGTCACCGTCACGCGTTCGTCCTGCAGCGCGTCGCCAAACAGATGCGCCAGCGGCCCCTTCGCCCATTCGAGCACGGCGGGCACCAGTTCCGCCACGACGATGCGCGCGCTAGCGGGCAACGCGGCAAGCGCGGCAACGAGCGTGAAGCCCATGCCCAGCCCGCCGATCAGCATCCGGCTGTCCGGCGTGGCGATGCGCTGGCAGGCCAGCGTCGCCAGCGCCCGCTCGGACCGGCTGGCCCAGCTCACCATGAGCTGGATGTCGCCATATTCGATCGCGAAATCCTTGCCGCATTGCCTCAGCACCAGCTGGCCGCCGCCGGGAATCTCCGCCGTGTCGATCAGCTCGATCGGCTGCGCGCTCGCCTCTGCCAGATTGCCGGGCGCACTGCTCATGCTTCACCTGCCGTCATGCTGGATTGTGTGGGCAAGGCCCCCTTCGGCGTGGCATGAACGGCGCAATGGCGCCTGCGGCCGGCTCTGCACAACTGGCTCATCAATCATCCTGTCAGGTTGATATTGCGCGCGGCGTCAGCCGGATGGCCTTCATCAAGCGGCGATACGCATCGCCCATGCGCAGGTCGGAGGCGGGGAGACAAGGCAATTGCGGCGACCGGTCCACGATTGCGCGCGAAACCGGCGCCGCCACTGCGGTTTAGGGCTAATCGACATTTAGATGATGGCGTGGCGAAAATGGTGATTTCTCGGGACCCGGCGCGCAGCGTACTCAAGGTACGTGAGCACCGGAAGCCCGGGAAAGCGCCATTCGCAGGCCGCCAGCGCTGGATGCCGATGAGCCCTAGAGATAGGATTTCGGCATCCGGCAGACGTACAGTGAGGACCGCACCACGGGCGTCTCGATCAGGCGCGTCTTCATGCCCCGCCGAAGCGCTTCGGTATCCGGCACATTGTTGAGCACGACCCGCGTGCCCCCCGATGTCAGGGGCTCGATCACGGAGATGCCCAGATCCTGCTTGGCGCAATAATCGGTCACTTCCGCCACGGAAGCGTTGATGGCGATCGCGCGGCTCATGCGAACGAAATCCCGAGGATGCGGCGGCCGCCGAGCTGCTTCTGCGGCCCAGGAAGGCCGTTCACCGCGTAGGGATGGGCGTCTATCCGGCGTCCGATCGCCCGCGCGGTCTCGCGCGATTTCCGGCGGCTCTGGCCGCAGTCGGAGAACTGGGCCTGCAGCAGCGCGAGCTGCTGGTCGTGCAAAAGTCCATTGAAATCTTCCATCAGGCATGTCCCGATCAGCAAGCGGGAGCGCGGATGGTCTCTCAGTTGCGGCGAAAGCTTGCGGAGCGGGTTCGCGGCAATGCGGCCTTATGGCACAGGCGCGGCGTCCTGTCGCCGCAATTCGTGCCGCCCGGCCCGCGGCAAGGCGCCGTGGCCTGCCGCCCCAGAGCCCGGCGCGTCACCTCGCAGAGCCGCACGCGCCAGGGCGGCATGGACAAATCCCGAGGTCGTGGCGGCCACCACATCTCTTCACGCATGACGTCCTCCCGGACCCTGATCCGGGAGCCCGCTGCCTTGAAAGATCGCCGGATCCAGCCGGTTTGGGAAACCGACCGAACAAAAGGCGGACGCGACAAGCGCGCCCGCCTCCTCCCACATAATCAGTGCGCATCGACCGCCGGCCGATGGCCTTCTTGCAGCATTGTTCCCCCGGTCGGGCCAGTTCGTGACGACTCATCGCTGAACCGGGGTCGATGATTCCACAACCAGCGCCACGGTCAATGTCGTCGCCTCCCGGCATGTCCTGCTTTGGGACAGACCGGCCTCGCGCCAGCCTCCCACCCCAGGCGGAAACGCAAGGCCGCCGCGCGGGATCAGCTCTGGCGCACGGAGGGGCTGCTTGTGTCAAGCACGGTCTCCATCGCCACATAGGTCGACGTGCTGGCGACATGCGGCAGGCTGGAGATCTTCTCGCCCAGCACGATGCGATAACGGCGGATATCGGCGGTGCGGACCTTGAGAAGATAGTCGAAACTGCTCGCGATCATGTGGCATTCCTCGACTTCCGGGATGCGACGGACCGCCCGGTTGAACTCCTCCAGCGCGGCCTCGCGGGTGTCGGAAAGCTTCACTTCGGTGAAGGCGACATGATCGAGGCCGAGCCGGCGCGGATCGATGATCGCCCGGTAACCGCGAATGACGCCGGTCTCCTGCAGCTTCCTCACGCGGTTCTGGCAGGGCGTCTTGGAGAGCCCGACCTGCGCAGCGAGCTCGGTGATGGGGATCCGTCCGTCCCGCAGGAGAATGTCCAGTATCTTGCGGTCAAATATGTCAAGATTCGCCTGATCATCCGAAGATTTCATGACTTTTGCCCTGATAAAGGCCTGCATGCAGGCAATATGACTGGTTTCGCCATCATATTCAGGCATGCCAAAAAGTCGATAACCCTGTACTAGATTGTCCATGTCCTACACCGCCCCCTTCGCCGCTTTCGCGCCCCCCATTCGCGAGCAGTCCCCTCTCCGCCAGGCCATCACCGCCGCCTATCGCCGCCCGGAGCCGGAGTGCATCGCTGCCCTGCTTCCCGCCGCGACTCTGCCGCAGCCCGTCGCGGCCGCCGCGGCCCAGACCGCCCGCACGCTGATCACGCGCCTGCGCGCCAAGCACAAAGGCAGCGGCGTCGAGGGACTGGTGCAGGAATATGCGCTTTCCAGCCAGGAAGGCGTGGCGCTCATGTGCCTGGCCGAAGCGCTGCTGCGCATCCCGGATGCCGCGACCCGTGACGCGCTGATCCGCGACAAGATCGCGCCCGGCGACTGGGCCTCGCATCTGGGCGGCGGGCGCTCGCTGTTCGTGAACGCCGCGACCTGGGGACTGGTCGTCACCGGCAAGCTGGTCGACCCGGTGCATGACGGCAGCCTCTCCGCCGCACTCACTCGCCTCGTCGCGCGCGCCGGCGAGCCGGTGGTGCGCAAGGGCGTCGACATCGCCATGCGCATGATGGGCGAGCAGTTCGTGACTGGCGAAACCATTGGGGAAGCGCTCCGGCGGGCCGGAAAGCTGAACGCGAAGGGCTTCACCTACAGCTTCGACATGCTGGGCGAGGCCGCCGCGACGGCAGAGGACGCCGCTCGCTACATGCGCGACTATGAGCAGGCGATCCACGCCATCGGCAAGGCTGCGGACGGCCGGGGCGTCTATGCCGGCAATGGCATTTCCATCAAATTGTCGGCCATCCATCCGCGCTATGCCCGCGCGCAGGCGGACCGCGTGATGAACGAGCTTCTGCCCCGGGTGAAGGCGCTTGCCGCGCTGGCCCGCTCCTATGACATCGGCCTCAATATCGATGCCGAGGAAGCCGACCGGCTCGAACTCTCGCTCGACTTGCTGGAGAGCCTTGCGCTGGACCCCGATCTGGCGGGATGGAACGGGCTGGGCTTCGTCGTCCAGGCCTATGGCAAGCGCTGCCCCTTCGTGATCGACTGGATCATCGATCTGGCGCGCCGCGCCGATCGCCGCCTCATGGTCCGTCTCGTCAAGGGCGCTTATTGGGACGCGGAGATCAAGCGCGCGCAAGTGGACGGCCTGCCGGACTTTCCGGTCTATACCCGCAAGGTCCACACCGACGTCGCTTATGTCGCCTGCGCGGCGAAGCTGCTGGCGGCGAGGGACGTGATCTTCCCGCAGTTCGCCACGCACAATGCCCAGTCGCTCGCGACGATCTATCATATGGCCGGGCCGGAGTTCACGCTCGGCGACTATGAGTTCCAGTGCCTGCACGGCATGGGCGAGCCGCTTTATGAAGAGGTGGTCGGCGCGGGGAAGCTCGACCGTCCCTGCCGCATCTACGCGCCGGTCGGGACTCATGAGACGCTGCTGGCCTATCTCGTCCGTCGCCTGCTGGAGAACGGCGCGAACTCGAGCTTCGTCAACCGCATCGCGGACCCGCGCGTGCCGGTCGAGGCCCTGATCGCCGATCCCGTGGCGGAAGTGGCCGCCATGCCGATACCCGGCGCCCGGCACGACCAGATCGCCCCGCCGTCCGGCCTGTTCCCGGATCGGCTCAACTCCGCCGGGCTGGACCTGAGCGACGAGAGCCAGCTTGCCTCGCTGTCCCGCGCGCTGCTGGAAAGTGCCGCCATGCCATGGACCGCTGCCCCGGCGGACGGCCGTGGCACGGAACGGAAAGTCGTCAATCCGGCGGACCATCGCGACGTCGTGGGCAGCGTGGTCGAGATGGCGCCCGAGGATGCGGCTGCCGCCGTCGCCCGCGCCGCCGCCAGCACATGGGCGAACATATCCGTCGCCGCGCGCGCCGCCCCGCTGGAAAAGGCCGCCGATGCCCTGCAGGCGCGCATGCCGGTCCTGCTCGGCCTCATCATGCGGGAAGCGGGCAAGTCCGCGCCGAACGCCATTGCCGAGGTGCGCGAGGCGATCGATTTCCTGCGCTATTACGCCCAGCAGGCGCGCGCCACTCTGGCGCCCGGCATGCCGCCGCTCGGTCCGGTCGTCTGCATCTCTCCGTGGAATTTCCCGCTCGCCATCTTCACGGGCCAGATCGCGGCCGCGCTGGTCGCGGGCAATCCCGTGCTTGCCAAGCCGGCGGAGGAGACACCGCTGATCGCGGCAGAGGCCGTGCGCATCCTGCATGAGGCGGGGGTGCCTGCCGATGCGCTCCAGCTCATCCCCGGGGACGGCGCGGTTGGCGCGGCGCTCGTCGCGGCCCCGGAGACGGCCGGCGTCATGTTTACCGGCTCGACGGAAGTCGCTCGGCTCATCCAAGCCACGCTTGCCCAGCGCCTTTCTCCGGCCGGCCAGCCGATCCCCTTCATCGCCGAGACCGGCGGCCAGAACGCCATGATCGTGGACAGCTCCGCGCTTCCCGAGCAGGTCGTGGCCGATGTCATTGCCTCGGCCTTCGACAGCGCGGGTCAGCGCTGCTCCGCCCTGCGCATTCTCTGCCTGCAGGACGATATTGCCGACCGCACGCTGACGATGTTGAAGGGCGCTCTTCAGGAACTGCGCGTCGGCCGCACCGATGCGCTGGCCATCGATATCGGCCCGGTCATCACGGCGCAGGCCAAGGCCGGCATCGAAGAGCATATCGACGCCATGCGCGCGCGGGGACGGACGGTCGAGCAGCTTCCGCTGCCGCAGGAGACCGCCCACGGCACGTTCGTGCCGCCCACCATCATCGAGCTGGACGACATCACCGATCTGACCCGCGAGGTCTTCGGTCCGGTGCTGCATGTGATCCGCTACCAGCGGGCCGATCTCGACCGGCTGATCGATGCCATCAATGCCACCGGCTATGGCCTGACTTTCGGCCTGCACACGCGGCTTGAGGAAACCATCGCGCATGTCACGTCCCGGGTGCGGGCGGGCAATCATTATGTGAACCGCAACATCATCGGCGCCGTGGTGGGCGTGCAGCCCTTTGGCGGACGGGGCCTGTCGGGCACCGGCCCCAAGGCCGGCGGACCGCTCTATCTCGGCCGCATGGTGCAGGGCAATCCGCAGGCACTGCCGCCCGCGCTTGCGCGGCCCGATCCGGCTCTCGCCGCCTTCATTGCCTGGCTGGACACTCGGGGGGAGACCTCGGCAGCCGCCGTCGCGCGGGAGTATAGCGCGCGATCGCCGCTTGGACTGGAAACGGAATTGCCCGGCCCCGTCGGCGAGACCAATGTCTATGCGCTGCATCCGCGTGGCGCCATCCTGCTGATGCCCGCGACGACCAACGGCCTCTACCAGCAGATCGCCGCCATTCTCGCGACAGGCAACAAGGGCCGTGTCGAGGGCATGCCTCTGCCGGCCGATCTGCCGCCCGGCGTCGCGACCCGCCTGTCCGCAAGCGCGCAGGACGCGTTTGGCGGCGCGCTCATCGAGGGCGAGGCCGAGCGTCTGAGCGCTGCTCTGGCGGAGATCGCCGCGCGCCCGGGCGCCGTGCTGCTGCCGCAAGGCGCCAGCCCGGCCGCCTGTGCTGGTGGCCCTGTCTATCGACTGGACTGGCTGGTCGAGGAAGTCTCGACATCGGTCAACACCACCGCTTCCGGGGGCAATGCGAGCCTGATGACGATCGCGTGATCGCGCTGCCCTGCAAGGCAGCAGGTGCGGATATCGATCAGCAAATCTGATGGGCAGCTAACCTGCGTGTGGGAATTGCCGGCTTGCGCGGCGCGCTTCAATATTGCGCAAGGCCTCGCTTCGCCTGTAGGCTGGCACCCCCAGCGGCCCTGGCTGCCGGGTAGTCAAGCCGGCTGGTCATGCAGGGGGCGGGAGAAACATGCATCGCCTCGCGAAGCACGAGATCGGTCGATACTTCGCGCATCGCCACACCCAACGCCTCGCGCGGGCCCTGTTCGGGCTCGGCTGCGCGGCGCTGCTGATCGCGTGCATGCGGCTCATCGGATCGACAACGAGACTCCCGGCTCCCCTTGCGTGGCTTCTCCCGGCCATCGTCTTTGCAACGCTCTACGGACGCTGGCAGGCGGGTCTCATTGCGATGGCCTCAGGCCTTATCGGGATCTGGCTTTTCATACTCCCGCATCAGACCATCTATCAGATTCTACCTCTCACGGATGGCGAACGCCTTTTCACCGTGGGGCTGATCGGCTTCATTCTCCTGTTCCTGACGGAGACCTTCCGCGCACATGTCGATCGCTTGGCCCTGGAAAGGGAGACCGAGCTTGCCCGGCGGCAGATCCTCCTGCGGGAAATTGAGCATCGCACCCGCAACAACTTCGCCATGGTCGCCAGCCTTCTCGAGTTCCAGCGCCGGCAATCAACCTCTCCGGAAGTCGGCCTCGCGCTCGACGATGCGATAAAGCGCATTCATATCTTCGCGGATGCCTACACCCAGCTCGAAGCCAGCCCGGGGGAAAGCAGCGAGGTTGCCATGAAGCCCTATCTCGCCCGGCTTCTCGAGCGCTTCAGCGAAGGCCTGTTCAGCGAGCGCATCGCAATCGAAAGCGCGCTTACGGACGTCTCGCTTCCGGGCAAGGCCGCGGTGGCGGTCGGGCTTTATCTCAACGAGGCGCTGACCAATTGCGCCAAGCACGCTTTTCCGGAAGGCCGCGCCGGCACCGTGCGGGTCACACTGCTTGTCACGACCAATGGTTGGCAGCTTGCCATCATGGATGATGGCGTTGGCGGAGCCAGTGACATGACGAAGGCAGCGACGTCGGGGAGCGGCCTTGGCGGCTCCCTCTTCGAAGCTCTGGCAGCGCAAGCCGGCGCACGCCATGAGGTGACCGTCTCGCAGAGCGGCCGGCGTCTGGACCTGATCAGCCGCCCCTGAACGCGCGCGAGCGCCCGGGCGGCCTGCGGGCGCGACCGGCTCGACGAGCCGGCCGCGCGACGCCCTCAGATCGGGAAATGTCCCGGCTGGGTCTCGATGGTGATCCAGCGCAGCTCCGTGAAGCTGTCGATGCCGGCCTTGCCGCCGAAACGACCATAGCCCGAGGCCTTCACGCCACCGAAGGGCATCTGCGCCTCGTCATGGACCGTCGGTCCGTTGACATGGCAGATGCCGGATTCGATGCGCCGGGCGACGCTGAGGCCCTTGGCCGTGTCGCGCGTGAAGACCGAGGCCGAGAGACCATATTCGGTGTCGTTGGCCAGTTCGATCGCATGCTCGGCGTCGCGTGCGCGGATGATCCCCACGACAGGACCGAAGCTCTCGTCCCGGAAGAGCTTCATGTCGGGCGTGACGCGGTCGATCACATGCGCCGGCATCAGCACATTCTGCGTCGTCTCGCCGCCCGTCAGCTGCTCCGCGCCCTTCCCAAGCGCATCCTCGATCAAGGACAGGCAATGCGCGACAGTCTTGGTATCGACGACCGCTCCCAGCGGCGTGCTTCCCTGCCGGGGATCGCCAACAGGCATGGCCGAAACCTTTGCCTTGAACCGGGCGGCGAATTCATCGGCCACCGCATCCACCACGATGATCCGCTCCGTGGACATGCAGATCTGCCCCTGGTTCATGAAAGCGCCGAAGGCAGCAGCCTTGACGGCTTCATCCAGATCGGCGTCCTCCAGGACAATGAGCGGGGCTTTGCCGCCCAGCTCCAGCAGCACGGGCTTGAGATGCTCGGCGGCACGCTTGGCGATGATCTTGCCGACACCGGTGGACCCGGTGAAATTGATCCGCTTGACTTCCGGCGCGTCGATCAGCGCGCCGACCACTTCGCCCGCATCGGCTGGCGCATTGGTGACGACGTTGACGACTCCCTCGGGGAAACCCGCATCTGCGAATGCCTCGATGATGAGGGCATGGGTGCGCGGGCAGGTCTCGCTCGCCTTCAGGATCACGCTGTTGCCGCAAGCCAGCGGCACGGCGATGGCGCGCACGCCGAGGATGATCGGCGCATTCCAGGGCGCGATGCCGAGAATGACGCCCACCGGTTCGCGCAGCGCCATGGCGAGGCAGCCGGGCTTGTCGGAGGGGATGACTTCGCCATTGATCTGCGTCGTCAGGGCCGCTGCCTCGCGCACCATGCTGGCCGCCAGCCCGAGATTGAACAGAGCCCAGCCCTTGGTGGCGCCGATCTCTCCCATCATCGCGTCGACAAACGCGTCTGCGCGGGCTTCCAGCGCCGTCGCGGCTTTCATCAGCACGGCGCGGCGCGCATTGGGGCCCATCACCGACCAGGCGGTGAAGCCTTCACGGGCCTTGCGGGCAATCGCGGGAATGTCACCCGCCTTGAGCGCGGGCGCCGACGAAGCGACTTCGCCGGTCATGGGGTTAAGCCGGGTAAATTCCATTCTGTCTCTCTCCTGGTCTGGCGCGATCCGCGCTGAGTCCATTGACGGGGACCTTCTTGCCGCGACTCCCGCTCAAGTCCAGTGTGAAGGCATGGGAATTGTCATGTCGGCTGGCATTGCGGCACTGGATGCCCATGCAGCCCGGGCCTGAGGGGGAATGCCGACTTGACCGGGGGGCTGCGCCGGGCGCATCTGGCCCGGGGACGTGCAGCTGCGAAGGCGGGCCAGCAACCGGGGCTGCCTGGTTCGCGCAGGGCACAAATGGGGGCAAGACGGAAATTCATGGCCAGTTCCCTTTCCGAGAGTGATCTCCGCCCGAAGACCTATCGCGCCTTCATCAGCTACAGCCATAGCGACGAAGCGATTGCCCAGAAGCTGCACAAATGGCTCGAACGCTACAGGATCCCGAAGCGGCTCCAGGGCCAGAAGACAAGCCGCGGCACCGTAGAGGGCCGGCTCACGCCCATTTTTCGCGATCGCCTCGAGCTGCCGGCGGCCAGCGATCTCAATGCCGAGGTCAGGCAGGCGCTGGCAGCGTCCGAAACGTTGCTGGTCCTGTGCTCCCCGGCCGCGAAAGGCTCCAGATGGGTCAACGCCGAGATCAGCTATTTTCGGGACCTGCATCCCGACCGTCCCGTCATCGCGGCCCTGCTCGACGGCGAGCCGGAAGAGAGCTTCCCCGACGCCTTGCTGGCACCGGACGAGCAGGGCATCGCCCGTGAACCGGTGGCCGCCGACTTTCGCAAGAATCAGGATGGATCCAAGCTGGCCCGACTCAAAGTCGTCGCCGGCCTGACAGGCCTGGCGCTCGACCAACTGCTCCAGCGGGAAGCGCAACGACAACTGCAACGCGTGATCGCCGTCACGCTTCTCTTTCTGCTGGTCGTGATATTCATGGCGCTGATGCTTGTTTATGTAGCCAATGCCCGGCGGGAGGCAGAAAGAGCGCGTTATCAGGCAGAGGGTCTGGTCGAGTTCATGCTGACTGACTTGCGAGACAGGCTGAAGGGCGTCGGTCGCCTCGACGTGCTTCGGTCCGTCAACGAGCGCGCCCTCGCTTATTACGGGGAGCAGACGGATCTGGCGGCGCTGCCGACGGCGTCGCTCGAGCGGCGCGCGCGCATATTGCACGCGATGGGCGAGGACGATCAGCGCCGGGGCGACACCCGCGCGGCACAGGCCAAGTTCCGGGAAGCCCACAGGGTCACCAGCGCCCTGCTCAGCTCCGCGCCGGAGGATCCTCTTCGGATCTATGCCCATGCCCAGAGCGAATTCTGGCTCGCCTATCTCGATTTCGTTCGGCAGCGCCATTCGGACGCCATGAGGGGCTTCACCACCTATCGGAACTATGCGCGCGAGTTGATCCGGCTCGCGCCGGACAACATGAGCTACCAGCGCGAGCTGGCCTATGCGGATGGCAATATCTGCGCCGTCGCCATCGCGCTGGCAAAACCCAGCGAAGATCTTCAGGCTTGCCGGAGCGCGCTGGAAACCATGGAGCGGGTGGCCCGCTCCCAGCCGGAAGACCAGGGCATCCAGGCCGATCTTGCCAACCGCCATGCCTGGCTCGCCGATGCCCTGCATCTGACGGGGCGCGATGAAGAAGCGCTCGCCGAGAGACTGAAGCAATCAACCATTATTGAAGAGTTGCTGAGGCAGGATCCCCGCAACGCCTCCTTCCTTCAGGACTGGATGCTCGCCCGCTACTCGACGTCCAGCCTTCTTCAGTCTCTGGGACAACACCAGAAGGCGACCGAAATGAGGGAGGAAGCGCTGAAGCTGGCGGACAACCTGATCTCGACGGATCCCGAGAATAACGATTGGCGGGTGTGGCGGACCAAGTTCGAACAATAGGAACCAGGAGACACGAATGTACGGCCCCAGCTATGTTCAAAAACAGCTCGCTCCCTTCGCGCCGCCGGAGGCGTCTTCAACCACTCAGAAGGTGCGTTTCGACATCACGCTCGGCGCGAAGGACGGGACTGTTATCCTGGAGTTCGAGCAGGCCGGATGTCCGGGACAGGACTTCATCACCATCACCGAGGATTGTTTCGTGGAAATCGTCCTGCATGGCGACCAGATCTTTTTCTCAAAGGATCTGGACGGCATCACGACCAAGACCGAGCTGGCCTCTTTCTACGGCGGCCTCACTTACGACCAGTATGACCGGAAGACGGGTCGATATCGCATGGTCTCATTTCATGCGCGATACAATAACGGCGGCCAGGCCGGGACAATTCACGGATTCAATGTTAATGTGGATCTGTTTCGCGGGTTCGACGATCAGCGGCAACCCAAGTGGACGGCACTGACCATCGATCCGGACATCAAGAATCCCCCGCCGATCCCGAGCTGACCGGAAACGAAAGGTCCTGACCCTGTTCAGCCTCTCCCAGATCAGGCAAACGGCCCGAACAGGCGACACGCTTCGCGCGTGGCGCATGTTCGAGGCCGCGGGCTGGTTGAACTCCGACGAGGCCGACGCGCTGAGCCTGCGCGGGCGGCTCCTGAAGGATCGGGCCCTCAGGAGCGCCGGCGAGGACCGCACGCGCTATTTTGACGAGGCCGAGGCTGCCTATATGCGCGCCGCGGGTGACCGGCGCGCGACATATCCTCTCATCAACGCAGCGACGATCGCCTTCCTCAATGGCAAGCCCGAGCGCGCGCAAATGCTGGCACAGCAAACGCTGGCCGTTCTCGAGAGCGGCGACTACGAACCGGAAACGGCATATTGGCTGGGGGCGACCCGGGCCGAGGCCTTGCTGCTGCTGGGAGACATTCCCGGTGGTGTCACCGCTCTGGAGGCCGCCGTCGCCAGAGCGCCCCAGGCCTGGGAGGATCATGCAGCCACTATCCGGCAGCTGCAGCTGATCCTCCAGCAGGCGAACGCCGCGAATGATCTTTTCGATCATTTGCGTCCTCCCGTATGCCTGCATTTCAGTGGCATCATCCACTTGCCGGTTCAGGAAGACGGTATCCGCGATGTCGTGGAAGCGATGCTCGACCAGATACGGCCCGGCTTCGCATTCGGCGCGCTCGCAGCCGGTTCGGACATCCTGATTGGGGAGATGGTGCTGGCGCGCGGCGCCCGGCTGCATGTCGTGCTGCCCGGCCCGGTCGACCTCTTTCGCGAATCCTCGGTCATCCCGTTCGGCGATCAGTGGGCGCGACGCTTCGATACGCTGATCGAGGCCGCCGACGCTGTGGAGACGCTGGGCGGCGTCACGCGCCTGTCGGATGCCGCCGTCACGCTGGCGGAGGAGATGGCCATGGGGCTGGCGATCCGCCACGCCCATTCGCTCGCAAGCAAGGCGGTTGCGCTTCGCCTGAGACGTTCGACGGATCAGGTGAAGGCATCGGAAGCGGTCTGGCGACGCCGGGGACTTCCCGTTTATGACCTCGCGATCGACCGGGAATCTCCGGCTTCGATGCTTGCGACGCTGGACACGGGCCGAAGACGCGCCATCCTGGCTTCCACCGAAGCCTTCCCGGCCGATCTCGAACGAACGGCAGGTAATCGCCCCCGGTTCGTGCAGGATGTGTGGCTGATGGACTTCGACGATCTGGGTCACGCCATCGAAATCGCCACGACCTTCCTGCGCAGCGCCCCGGAAAATTCTCTCGGCCTCGTCTATCACGTCGTCGACAGAAAGGACGATGATGAACAGGAACTCGCCGAGATTGCGAGCCTGCTTGCCTGCCGTGCACCGCAGGGAACGATCTGTGCAGCGGCCCCCGGCGCCTTCGCGCTCGATCTGTGCGCGCCCGGCCATCATTTCGAAGCGGCCGGCGAACTGGTGACCCAGTTCGGTGACATCCCCATAAGGCTGTTTTCCCTCTCCGGCGCCGCCTGAGCGCCCCTCGATCCCGCAAGTTCAGTTGATCATGTCGCGAAGCATGCGCGGCGCGAGGATGATGATCGCGTCATCGTCCCGGCTGATGATGCCACGGCGGGAAAGGATGGCGATTGCCCGGGAGGCTGTCTCCCTTGTCGTGTTGGCGCTGAGGGCGAGAGTCGTGACCTGGGGCGGCGGCGATATACGATTGTCCTCGTCGGCCAGTTCCATCAGCAAGGCATAGACTCGCCCCGCAGCGCTGTAGGTGGTTCGCGCAGCCATGCGATCGAGGGCCCTGTCGAGCTGCCGTGCAAGCAGGATCGCCAGAGCAGACCCGATCTGCGCATGTTTCGCCGCCAATGCGGCGATCGTCCGGGCTTCGGCCCGGAGAAGATGGCAGTCATCCACCGCGACGATCTCGCCCCTGCACGTGGTTGCGGCAGGATAGGCCCCGAAGAACTCGCCCGGCCCATGCTGGGCCAGTTGCTGCCATTGCCCGTCCATTCGCAGGGTCTGAACCCGAACGCGGCCATCGACCACCAGCCAGTTGTGTTTGAGTGCGGCGCCCTGCTGCGCGAGCACTTCCTTGGCGGCCACGCGGACATGGCAAAGCGCGTCGGCGAGGAGGAGGCGCGCGGTTGCCTCATCGCACTGCAAGATGGCCCCAACGGCCATGATTTGCTCCTCAATCTCCAATGGATGCCGCTCCCCGACTAGCTTTCCAGCGCATAGCGCACTTCCGGCCCTGCGCGAAACCGCCTGCTGATGAGCGGCTGCAAAACGAGGCCGTGATCTCCGTCACGCTCCCCGGCGGAAAAATCTGCTAGCTCTCCACCTGCGACCCGAAGGTGGCTCACCGGCTACCTATAACTTTGGCCCGGCAACTCTGGTTGTCGGGCCATTTTTTTTCGACCGGTCCTGTCCAGGGCACCCCGCACGGGACGCTCCGATAAAGCAGGTTATTGCGCTGCCGCTTCCCGCGGAACTTCCACCCCCGAAAACTCCTTCCTCCTGCATCGGACAACAGCGGGAGAGCAACGGTGCGGCAGGAGATATGGACCGTCCGGCGTTTGTGCGGAGTCGCGATCGTCATTGCGGGAGCCGTGGCCGGATTGGCCGACCTGGTCGGTGACATGAACCTCACGGCACATATCGATACGCTCGGCACAGCCTCGGCGCTGCTGTTGAGCGGTCGCTTCAGCCACACTGCCTTGGCGGCCTCGCCGACCCGCGCCCTCTGTCATTCCCGAACCACATAATCTCGACCGCCCCTACCCAACCCCCCAGGAGACGAGACGATGTTCCTTCACAACAAGCGCCTTCAATATACCGTTCGCGTATCCGAGCCGAACCCGGCCCTGGCCTCCATGCTGCTCGAGCAGTTCGGCGGCCCGGATGGCGAGCTTGCAGCCGCCATGCGGTACTTCACACAGGGCCTGGCGGAAGACGATCCGGGCCGAAAGGACATGTTGCTCGATATCGCGACCGAGGAACTCAGCCATCTGGAAGTCATCGGGTCGATCGTCGCCATGCTGAACAAGGGCGCCAAGGCCGCGATGAGCGAAGGCGCGCTTGAGGAAGCGGAACTCTACATGTCGCTGAACGCGGGTGGCGACAGCCATACGCAATCGATCCTGTACGGCGGCGGCCCCGCGCTCACCAACAGCTCGGGCGTGCCGTGGACGGCCGCCTATGTCGACAGCCGTGGCGACCCGACCTGCGACCTGCGGTCCAACATCGCCGCGGAAAGCCGGGCCAAGATCGTCTATGAGCGGCTGATCAACATCACGGACGATCCCGGCATCAAGGATGCGCTGGGGTTCCTGATGACGCGCGAAATCGCTCACCAGAAGAGCTTCGAGAAAGCCCTGTACTCGATCAAGGACAACTTCCCGCCGGGCAAGCTGCCGGGACTGGAGCCCTACGCCAATCTCTACGTGAACACCTCGCAGGGCGAGGGCGATGCGACCGGCCCCTGGAACACGGGTGAGCAATGGGAGCGGATCGACGAGGTCGAGGCCAATCTGCCGCTCGATGGCGGTGACGGGCAGGCGAGCGTCAAGCTCCCGAGCGTGGACATGAAGCGGTCCGCGGCGATGATGGCGCGGCTGCAATCGGATCCCAACGCCAATCCTACGACCGGCGCGGATCTTGGAGCCGCCCCCGGTGCCGGCAAGACCACGGACGAGGATCTCGGCGGCGCCAAGGACATGGCGCAGGCGAAGAAAATGAGCGACGCAAAATCCTGAGGAACAACGAAATGGCAACGCAAGCGACTGACCGCAGCGAAGCGCTGCGACATGAATTCGTCGTCGGTCTCAAAAATGCCCACGCGATGGAACAGCAGGCACTTTCGATCATGGACCGGCAGATCGAGCACCTTGCTCGATATGCCGAGGTCGAACAGCGCCTGAGGAGCCATCGGGGCGAGACCGAACATCAGGTCGAACGACTGGAACGCATCCTGGCATCGCTCGGCGAGACTCATTCGACGGTGAAGGACATCACCATGAGCATCAGCGGCTCACTGGCCGCGCTGGCGCACAGCTTCGCGTCGGACGAGATCCTCAAGAACAGCTTCGCCAACATGGCTTTCGAGAATTTCGAGAAAGCCAGCTACAAGGCCCTCATCATCATGGCGGAGGCCGGTGGCTATCGCGAGGCTGTTCCGTTACTGGAGGAGACCCTGCGTGAAGAGGAGGCCATGATCACTTTCCTCGATGAAACCCTCCCCGCCGTGGTGACGAAATATCTTTCACTGCGGGCGGCCGGCGAACAGGCCAGCCATTGAGCCCTTTCTGGGCGGGCAGCCTGGCAAGTCTGGCCGCCGGGCTGGCCACGGGCCTGGGTGCGCTGGCCATTCTGGCGCTCAAACCCAGCGAGGGACAACATCATAATCTGTTGGGGTTTGCGGCGGGCGTCATGCTCGCCGCATCCTTCTTCTCGCTCATCATTCCGGGCATCGAGCAGGCGCAGGCGCTGGGCGCGACGCGCCCGGCCGCAGCGGCCATCGTGGTCATCGCGGTGCTGATGGGAGCCGGGGCGCTGGGCGTGCTTGGCGCGACACTCCCGAAACTCCATGCCGTCGGGCCCTGGCCGGTATCCTTTGCCGATGCCCGAAGCCGGCGCATATGGTTGTTCATCGCGGCGATAACCCTGCATAATTTCCCCGAAGGGATGGCCGTGGCGGTGAGCTTCGGCGGTGGAAATTATGCCGCCGGCATGACCACGGCGCTGGGAATCGGACTTCAGAACATCCCCGAGGGACTCGCCGTCGCAGGCGCGGCAATGAGCCTGGGGCTCTCGAGAGGGCTTTCCTTCCTCATTGCCCTGCTGTCCGGCCTCGCCGAGCCGATCGCCGGGATGGCGGGCGCCGCAGCCGTCGCTCTGGCGCAATCCTTCCTGCCATGGGCATTGGGCACGGCAGCGGGCGCCATGATCTACATCGTGACCGCCGAGATCATTCCCGACATGCATGACCGGCCCGAGGGCCGCACGAGCAGGGCCTGGCTCATGGCTGGCCTTGCGATCATGATCTTCCTCGACGTGACGCTCGCCTGAGAAGGCGTCTCTCCCGGTCCGGTCAGGGCACGACCAGCACCGGGCAAGGGGCCAGCGATGCCAGTTTCTGGGAAACGCTGCCGAGCAGCAGGCCCGTGAGGCGCCCGCGGCCGCGCCGCCCCAGGACGATGATATCCACCGCTCTGCGTGCCGCTTCGGTCAGGATCGCTTCAGCCGGGTCGCCCCAGAGAAAGCAGTGGTGAATGGTGACAACGCCGGCTCCACTGGCGCGCTCGACCGCTGCTGCCACGATCTGCTCGGCGGCGCTGTCGAGGGCGCTGCCGATGTCCGCTTCGGCATGATTGAGCTGGCGCATCTCTTCCGCCGACAGCTCCCCCGCGACGGTGAGGATCACCAGTTCCGCAGCCAGTCCGCGCGCAAGCTGCGCCGCCATGTCGACCGCGCGGTCGGCCCCCGCCGAGCCGTCCGTCGCCACCATGATCCTGTCCATCAATCTGTCCTCCAGAACTGCGGCCCTTCCGGTCCGTTGTGAAGCGCAAGGTTCAGGCCATGGTGTTGATGGCCTTGCGAAACTGGGCGAGCGCGACCGCATAGAAGACCACGCCAATGGCGATGATGGCGAGAAGCTGCGGCCAGACCACGCTGATGTTCGCCCCCCGGTAGAGGATGCCTTGCGCCAGCTTCACGAAATGTGTGGTGGGCGCGGCCAGCATCACGTCCTGCACCGCTTGCGGCATGCTCTCACGCGGCGTGCTGCCGCCGGACAGCAATTCCAGCGGGACGATCGTGAGGATCACCAGCAGGCCGAATTGCGGCATCGAACGCGCGAAGGTGCCAAGGAAAATCCCCATCGAGGTGGTCGCGAACAGATGCGCGGCCGCGCCGAGCAGAAACAGCCCGACAGAGCCCTCGATCGGCACCTGCATGGCACCCCGCACGATGATGCTGAGCGAGAACCAGGTGGCGACAAGCACCACCAGTCCCATGGACCAGACCTTGGCGGCCATGATCTCGAATGGCGTGACCGGCATGACCAGCAGATGCTCGACCGTGCCATGCTCGCGCTCGCGGATGAGCGCCGCGCCGGTCAGGATGATCGAGAGCAGCGTGACATGGTTGATGACTTCCATCACCCCGCCGAACCAGAGCGAGGTCAGGTTGGAGTTGAAGCGCGCGCGCACCGCCACATCGACCGGCAGGGCCGCTGCCGGCGCACCCCGTGCCGCATAGTCCGCAATCTCCCGGTTCACGATCTGCTGGACATAGGCATTGCCGGAAAAGGCCTGCGCCATGCGTGTCGCATCGACATTGAGCTGGATGGCCGGATTGCGGCCGGCCAGCAGGTCGCGCTGGAAGTTGGGCGGAATATCGAGAACGAATGTGTAGAGCCCCTGATCCATCGCGGCATCGATGTCGCTCTGGGTGATCATGACCGGCGGATTGAAATAAGGCGGGTAGAATGCGCCGACGATCCGGCGCGAGAGCTGCGAGCCATCCTCGTCGATGATGGCGATCGGCGCCTTGTTGAGCGTCTCGGGAATGCCGGTCGCGGCGACATAGACCGAGCCGGTGAAGGCCCAGAGGATCAGCACGACCATCATCCGGTCGCGCCACAGGCTGCGCATCTCCTTGATGCCGAGCCGCATGATGTTGGCGAGCCGCATCGCTTCAACGCTCCTGCTTGCGCACCAGCGCGATGCCTGCCGCCATCAGCAGGGGAGCGGTGATCGCGAGAGCCGTGAAGGCCCCGGGAAGATCCGAAACGCCCAGCGCCTTGCAGAAGACGCCGCGACTGATCGTGAGGATGTGCGTGGCGGGATAGACCGTGCCGATGAAGCGGCCCGACCCTTCCAGCGAGGCAACCGGCGTCAGCATGCCCGAGAACTGGACCGCCGGGATGATGGTGGCGATGGCGGTGCCGAAGATGGCGGCGATCTGGGTGCGCAGGAACGTGGAGCAGATGAGGCCGATGGCCGTGGAACTGAGCACGAACAGCAGTGCGCCCAGGCTCAGCGCGAACAGGCTGCCCTTGAGCGGCACGCCGAACACCGTGACGGCGAGGATCGTCAGCAGAACGAAGTTCAGCATCGCCAGCACCACATAGGGAAGCTGCTTGCCGAGCAGGAACTCGGTGCGGGTCACCGGCGTCACATAGAGATTGACGATGGAGCCAAGCTCCTTCTCGCGCACCACGCTGAGCGCAGTCAGCATGGACGGGATGAGCAGGAGCAGGATCGGGATCACGGCCGGCACGATCGCGACGAGGCTCGCGACATCGGGATTGTAGCGATAGCGCGTCTCGATGCCGGCAAGGCCGAGGCTCGGCCGCGCGCCCAGCTCCCGCATGGCGAAATCCGAGAGCCAACTGAGGTGCATGGCCTGCACATAGGACAGCACGGTCTCGGCCCGGCTCGGCATCGAGCCATCCACCCACATGCCCACGGACACCGGCCTGCCGCGGCGGATGTCACGCGCGAAATGCTCCGGAATCTCGATGACGACGCTCAGCTCGCCATCCCGCATCCGCCGGTCGAGCTCGGCATAGCCATGCACCGGCGCATGCTCGACGAAATAGCGCGAGCCGGAGAGATTGAGCGCGTAATTCTGGCTGGTGGTGGTCCCGTCCCGGTCGAGCACGGCGAAGGTGAGATTCTCGACGTCCAGGCTGATACCATAGCCCATGATGAACATGAGGATGATGCTGCCGACCAGCGCCAGCGTCGCGCGGATCGGGTCCCGACGCAGCTCCAGCGCCTCGCGCCGGCTGTAGCTCAGCATATGACGCAGGCTGAAGCGCGCGTCCGCCTTGTCGCCCGTGCGGGGCGCGGCGGCCAGCGTCGCCGGGGCATCGCCCGCCGCCGCATCACCATCGCCCTCGAAGCCGCCCATGCGGCGCAGATGATCGATGAACGCCGCCTCGAGGTCCGCCGCCCCGCTGGCGCGCACCACGCCGGCCGGCGTATCGGTCGCCAGCACCCGGCCCATGTGCATGAGGGCCACCCGGTCGCAGCGCTCGGCCTCGTTCATGAAATGGGTGGAAATGAAGATCGTCACCATGTCCTTGCGGGCCAGGTCGATCATCATCTGCCAGAACGCGTCGCGGGCGATGGGATCGACGCCCGAGGTCGGCTCGTCGAGGATCAGTATCTCGGGCGCGTGGATCATCGCCACGGCGAGGCTGAGACGCTGGCGCTGGCCGAGCGGCAGGCTTTCCGGCCAGGCGTCCATCAGATCGAGCAGGCCGAAGCGCTCGGCCATCTCGGTCACGCGCGCCTCGATGCGGTCGCCCGGCACCTGGAAAAGCTGGGCGTGAAGCTCCAGATTCTGCCGCACCGTCAGCTCGGTGTAGAGCGAGAAGCTCTGCGACATGTAGCCGACCCGCTTGCGTGTCTCGATGTCGCGCGGATCGACCGGGCGACCGAACAGCAGGGCCTGGCCTTCGCTCGCGGGGAGCAGGCCGGTCAGCATCTTCATCGTCGTCGTCTTGCCGCAGCCGTTCGATCCGATGAAGCCGAAGATCTCGCCGCGCCCGATGCTGAAATCCACATGATCGACAGCCGTGAAGTTGCCGAAGCGCATGGTGAGGCCGCGCGCCTCGATGGCGGGGGTGCCGTCCGTTGACAGGTCCCGGGGCGGGATCGTCACGGCGTGATGCTCGCGCCGCCGCTCCTCGGGCAGCAGGGCGATGAACGCCTCCTCCAGGCTCGCGGCGCCGGTGCGCTCGCGCAGCTCGGCTGCCGTGCCGGTTGCAAGGACTCGCCCCGCATCCATGGCGACGAGATGATCGAAGCGCTCGGCCTCCTCCATATAGGCCGTGGCGACCAGCACGCTCATGCCCGGGCGCTCGGCGCGGATCCGGTCGATCAGTTCCCAGAACTGGACGCGGGAGAGCGGATCGACACCGGTCGTCGGCTCGTCGAGCAGCAGCAGATCCGGATCGTGGATGAGCGCGCAGCACAGACCAAGCTTCTGCTTCATGCCGCCGGAGAGCTTGCCGGCCGGGCGCGTGCGGAAAGGCGCAAGGCCAGTCGCGGCCAGCAGCGTCTCGATGCGCGCCTCGCGCTCGGCACGCGCCTGGCCGAAGAGGCGCGCGAAGAAATCGATATTCTCGAAGACCGACAGGGTCGGATAGAGATTCTTGCCCAGGCCCTGCGGCATATAGGCAATGCGCGGGCAGATGCGCCGCCGGTGCCGGGCATCGGCCATGTCCCCGCCCAATACCTCGACCTGCCCCTCCTGGATCGCGCGGGCGCCGGCGACCAGCGCGAACAGGCTCGACTTGCCGACGCCGTCCGGCCCGATCATCGCCACTGTGCGCCCGGCGGGGAGCTGGAGATCGATGCCGTCGAGCGCCACCACATCGCCGAAGCGCAGGTGCACGCCGGACAGGCGGACGGCATCGTCGGTCATTTGAGCGGAGTCAGCGCGAGCTGCGCCGGCCATGCCTTCGAACGATCGATGCGCACATAGGCCATGCCCGGCATGCCCGACTTCACCACATTGCGGTAGCGGGCCAGCAGCTTGGGATCGATCGAGGCGCGCACGCGGAACATGAGCTTCTGCCGCTCGTCCTTCGTCTCCACCGTCTTGGGCGTGAACTGAGCGACATCGGCAATGAAAGTGATGCGCGCCGGGATCACCCGGTCCGGCGCGGCATCGAGCACGAGGCGCGCCTCGTCGCCGAGGCCGACCCGGCCGACCGCCTGCTCGGGCAGGAAGAAGGTGAGATAGACATCGGTGAGATCGATGAGATTGAGCACCTTGCCGCCCGCGCCGATGACCTCGCCCGGCTCGGCAATGCGATATTGCACGCGCCCGGCGCGAGGCGCGCGCAGCGCGGCATCGTTGATATTGGTTTCGACCTGACGGACCAGCGCGCTCGCCGCCTGCGCATTGGCCTGCGCCCCGCTGGCCTGCGCGCGGGCCGTGGCGATCGCGGCATCGATGGCCGCGACTTGCGCCTGCGCCGCGTCGACGCCGGCCTGAGCGGCCTGCAGCCGGGCATGGTCATCCTCCTGCTCCTGACGCGGCGTCGCGCCTTCGGCCGCGAGCGCGGTCGAGCGGCCGAGATGCTGGCGCGCGGTGGCGAGATCGGCCTGCCGCTGGCGGAGCTGCGCAAGGGCTGCCGCGCGCTGGCTGAGCGCCTGCGCCACCTGCATCTGCGCCGACCGGACGCTGGACCGCGCCGCCTCGCTCTGCGCGCTCGTCTGGGCATGCTGCGCTTCCAGCGTGTCGACATCCATCGTCGCCAGCAACTGGCCCGCCTTCACCTCATCCCCCTCATCGACGAGGATATCGCGGATGCGCCCCGGCGCCTTGGCGGCAACATCCACTTCCGTCGCCTCGATCCGGCCATTGCCGCTGGCGATCCCCTCGCCAAGCGGATCGCGCGTGAGATAGTAGCGCAAGGTCAGGACAGCGGCGATGGCCACGGCGGCGATGGCGAGGCGTATCGCCCATTTCTTCCAGTTGGTGCTCATGGCATCTGCCCCTGCCCTTCGGGTTCGGAAAAGCCGCCGCCCAGCGCAGCGTAAAGCGCCACGCCGCTGGCCAGCCAGGCGCGACGCAGCTGGACAAGCTGCTGCTGCGCCGAGAAACGATCACGCTCGGCATCCAGCACCTCGAGATAGGCGGCGCGGCCGGCCTCGAAGCGGATCGTCGCCAGGCGGGAGCGCTCGCTCAGCGCGGCAATCGCCTGCTCGGTGGTCGCGATCTGCTCATTGAGCCAGCGCCGCTGCGCCAGCGCATCGACCACGTCGCGAAAGGCGGACTGAATGGTCTTCTCATAAGTGGCGATCATCTCGTCGCGCTGCGCCTCGCTCGCCCGCAGACTGGCGCGCAGCTTGCCGGCGGTGAAGATCGGCAGCGAGGCGGTGGGGCGGAACAGCCACAGGCCGGTGCCGGCACCGAACAGCCCATCGAGATCGTTGCTGGTGGTGCCCACCGCGCCGGTTAGGCTGATGCTGGGGAAGAAGGCGGCACGGGCGGCGCCGATATTCGCTTCCGCCCCGCGCAGCTGATGCTCGGCGGCCACGATGTCCGGCCGATTGGCGAGCAGCTCGGAGGGGAGGCCGGCGGGGATGGACTGGACACGCCCCATCTCGGCGAGGCTGTGCGTCAGCGCCGCCTCCTCGACCGGCGCGCCGACCAGCAGCGCCAGCGCCGTCCGGTTCTGCGCGCGGGAAAGCTCGATCGACTGGATGGCACCGGCGGCCTGCGTGCGCAGCGTCTCGGCCTGCGTCACTTCGATCCGCGAGCCCGACCCCAGTTCGTAGCGCCGGGTGAGGATCTGCAGTGCCCGCTCCCGGTTGGCGAGCGTTTCGCGCGCCAGCTCCAGCCGCTCGGCATATTCGCGATCGGCAAGGCAGCCCGCCGCCACTTGCGCGACCAGGATCGTCGCCAGACCCCGCCGCGCTTCCGTGCTGGCGAGATATTGCTGGAGCGCGGCCGTCCGCAGGCTGCGCAGCCGCCCGAACAGGTCGATTTCCCAGCTCGTCTGCAGCATGCCGTCATAGCTGGTCAGCGTGTCCTCGCGGAGCATCTGGGAAAAGCTTTCCGGCAGCCCGGCCTTGACCATGCCGGCGGACCCGGCGAGCTGGGGCGCGAGATCGGCGCCGCGCGCCCGCAGCGCCGCGCGGGCCTGCTCGATCCGGGCGGCAGCGACGCGCAGATCGCGATTGTTGGCAAGGGCGCGGCCGATCAGCGCCTTGACCTGTGCGTCGCCGAAAAAGGCTTCCCAGCCGATCTGCGCCGCGCCGTTCCCGGCGAGCGGCGCGCTCTCCTCGGGATAGAGCGCCGGCACCGGTATCGCCGGATGCTGCGGTGCAGGGGCAAAGGAGCAGCCGGCAAGCGACGCGGCCCCAAGAACTGCCATCGATCGTCTGAGGAAACTTGCCAATTTGCCCGTCCGTTCCGCTTTCCGGGTTTGTTATCGCAGCGCAGCGACGGGCATCATTGGGGATGCTACGTAGCCGCCTCGCATCCCGGGGGACTCAGGGCAGGCGCGCGCCGGCAGACCGCCCTCCGGGCGTGCGACGTCGCCCCGCGAGGCAGGGATGCGAAGGTTGGCGTCGCGACCGGAGACTCCGGCCGCGACCAGAGTTCAGGCGTTCTAGGCCGGCGTTCCGGCGCCCTCGAAATCGAGGACGATGCGCCCCTCGATCTCGCCATGGTGCATCCGCGCGAACACGTCATTGATGTTCTCCAGCGCATCGGTCTTCACCGTCGCGTGGACTTTCCCCGCCTGCGCGAAATCCAGCGCTTCCTGGAGATCGAGCCGCGTGCCGACGATCGAGCCCCGGATGGCGGTCCCGTTCAGCACCGTGTCGAAGATGGACACCGGGAAATCACCCGGCGGCAGGCCATTGAGGGAGACCGTGCCGCCCCGGCGGGCCATGCCCATCGCCTGCTGGAACGCCTTGGGGCTCACCGCCGTCACCAGCACGCCCTGCGCGCCGCCGATCTCCTTTCGGACGAAGGCGGCCGGATCGGTATTGAGCGCATTGACCGACAGGTCGGCACCGAGCCGCTCCGCGAGCGTCAGCTTCTCGTCGTCGATATCGACCGCCACGACATTGAGCCCCATTGCCTTGGCATATTGCACCGCCATGTGCCCCAGCCCGCCGATGCCCGATATCGCGACCCAGTCGCCCGGCTTGGTGTCCGTGACCTTCAGCCCCTTGTAGACCGTGACGCCAGCGCAAAGTACCGGCGCGATTTCGACGAAACCCACATTGGCGGGCAGATGGCCGACATAGTTCGGATCGGCGAGGACATATTCGGCGAAGCTGCCGTTCACCGAATAGCCTGTGTTCTGCTGCGCCTCGCACAGCGTCTCCCAGCCGCCCAGGCAGTGCACGCAATGGCCGCATGCGCTGTAGAGCCACGGAACGCCGACCCGATCGCCCTCGCGCACATGCGTGACTCCGGCGCCCACCGCGACCACATGCCCCACCCTCTCATGCCCCGGAATGAAGGGCGGCGTCGGCTTGACCGGCCAGTCGCCCTCGGCGGCATGGAGATCCGTGTGGCAGACGCCGGCCGCAGCGACCTTGACGAGGATCTGGCCGGGACCGACTTCGGGCACCTTCACTTCCTCGATGACGAGGGGCTTGCCGAACGCGCGGACGACGGCGGCTTTCATGGTCTTCTGCATGGGAACTCACTCCTGACTGGTTGAGATGTGGGATGTCCAACGGATCGCGGCGGACCGGCGCGCGGGATCATCCGTCCCCCCGCCCCGTCACGCGACGGGCGCTGCGCTTCCCTGCCGCCGGGCCCCGAAGGCGCGGCTCAGCTGATCGATGCGATAAGGCCCGCGCACGGGAACATCCTCGGGGAAGGGGCGCCGCCAGAACTGCGGATCGGTGGTGACCATCATCACCGCCGTCCCGTCGCGATGGCTGAGTTCCTGCGCGGCGGCGATCCCCGCCCATTGATCGACATGCTCGCCCAACACCACAACATCGGGCGACTGCGCCCGGGCCAGTGTCATGGCCCGTGCCCGGGTGCGGGCATGATCGATGGAGCGGAAACCGGCCGCCATGAGCTGGGCTTCGATCGCGCGGCTCATGATCATGTTGTCCTCGATGATGAGGGCGTGGGCATGGGGGCCGCTCAGTTCGATCATTGTCCGTCTCCGCAGGTCAGGGCCAGGGCTGATGCGCCTTTTGTGGCGGGGCTGGCCGGCCTTCGGAATCCGCAAAATTACGGGGGCGATCGGTGGGGCGGCTCGGGGGAAGGTTCGCGGAGGGGAACGGCGCGGACCGGGACATGGGCTTACAGTCCGCGCCATCGATCCGACGGCCCGCCATGGTGCGGGAAACGGCCATTTTTTGACCGATCTGCGGCGGAGAAACCGGACATATTAGGACAGATGAAACGCGTCCCGGTGCGACTGGTCTTTCGGAAAGTTATTGCAATTCGTTCGCAATAGCATAATTTGCCGGACGAGACGATGGCAGCGCGACCGGAGGAGCCCCCATGAATCAGACGCTTTCGCACTTGTTTCGCTTCAGGGACCTGCGCTCCTTTCCGCTCACGGCCATGCACATGGTGATGGCGACGCGGCTGTGCATCATGTTCGGGCAGGCCGGGCGGGACCCCTTGCCCGACCTGGCGGTGCGGCTGCGCAGCATGGACGCGGCGCGGCGACTGGCGCGGCTGGTACACGGCATCCAGCAGAGCTGGCCCGAGCAGTTCCTCATTCACCGGCCGTGCTGCATGACCCTGACGCCCGACGAGGCGGTGCTGGGCGACCTCACCGTCATGGCGGCACAGGGCGACGAATCCTGCGCCGTCACGCTGCTGCGCGACATGGTGCCCGATTTCACGGCGCGGCGGCTGTTCCTCGATGCGGTGGCGGCGGTCGGCGCGATCCAGTCGGCCCGGCTGCAGCCGCAGCGCCCGGAGGCATGAGCGGCGAGGCGCAAGACGTCCTGCCCGTCCCTCCCCTCAACAGGGATCAGGCAGGCGCGGCTTCCAGCGCCCGCGCGATCAGCGCGCGGCTGTTCTCGACGCCGTAGAGCGCGATGAAGCTGCCCATGCGCGGCCCCTGCTCGGCCCCGAGCAAGGTCTCGTAAAGCGCCTTGAACCAGTCGCGAAGCTGCTCGAAGCCGTAATGCGGATCCTTGCCGATCGCATAGACGATGTTCTGGATCTCCTCCGCCCCCGCCTGCGGATCGAGCGCGGCAAGCTGGGCATCCAGCTCGCGCAGGGCCATCGCCTCATGGGCTTCGGGCGCCCGCCGCCGCAGCGTGGGCGCAATGAAATCGCGATTATAGGCCAGCGCATGACGCACCAGCCCGCCGAGGCGCGGATAGCGCTCCACCGTGGCGTCGGGCGCATAATTGCGCAGATAGGCCCAGACCTGATGCTCCGTCGCATCCGCGCCCATGACGCCGACGAGATTGAGCAGCAGCCCGAAGGTGACCGGCAACCCGTCCTGCGGCACATCGCCATTGTGGATGTGATGCACGGGATTGCCGAGCTGCTTGTCGAGCGGCTGGCCGGCATAAGCGGCGCGGAACTGCTCATAATCGTCCACCGCGCGCGGAATCACGCCGATATGGAGCTGCTTGGCCGCCTTGGGCTCGCGATAGATATAGAAAGCGAGGCTTTCCCGCGTGCCATAGGTCAACCACTGCTCGATCGAGAGGCCGTTGCCCTTGGACTTGGAGATCTTCTCGCCCTTCTCGTCGAGGAACATCTCGTAATTGAAGCCCTCGGGCGGGCGGCCGCCGAGCGCGCGGGCGATCTTGGAGCTTTGCGTGACGCTGTCGATCAGGTCCTTGCCGGCCATCTCGTAATCGACGCCGAGCGCGACCCAGCGCATCGCCCAGTCGACCTTCCACTGCAGCTTGGCGCCGCCGGACAGGATGGACTGCTCGATCACATCGCCTTCATCTGTGAAGCGCACGATACCGGCATCGGCATCCACCACCTCGATGGGGACCTGCAGCACGCTCCCGCTCTTCGGGCTGACCGGGAGGACCGGCGAATATGTCGCCTGCCGCTCCTTGCGCAGCGTCGGCAGCATGATGTCCATGATCGCCTGATAATGGCGCAGGACATTCTTCAGCGCGTCGTCGAACTGGCCGCCGCGATACATGTCAGTCGAGGAGACGAACTCATAGTCGAAGCCGTAGCTGTCCAGAAAGTCGCGCAGCATCGCGTTGTTGTGATGCGCGAAGCTCTCGAACTTGCCGAAGGGATCAGGCACCTGTGTGAGCGGCTTGCCGAGATAATCCGCCAGCATGGCCTGATTGGGCACATTGTCCGGCACCTTGCGCAGCCCGTCCATGTCATCGCTGAACGCGACGAGGCGCGTGGGCGCGCCGGACAGCTCCTCATAGGCATGGCGCACGATGGTGGTGCGCAGCACTTCGTTGAAGGTGCCGATATGCGGCAGGCCCGAGGGACCATAGCCGGTCTCGAACAGCACCGGCGCGCCATCCGGCTTGCCGCCGGGATAGCGCTTGAGCAGCTTGCGCGCTTCCTCATAGGGCCAGGCCTTGGAGACCCTGGCGGCTTCACGGAGCTCGGGAGATATCGCACGCGTCGTCATGGCCGGCGCTCTAGCTTCAAGTCACCGGGAGCGCCAAGCCAAAAAGCCCGGCACGCCCCCATTTCCAATATTCGCGGTTACGGGAAATTTTACCAGTGCAGTCCTAATATAACACGCTAGAGGGCAGTTTTCGAAACGACTTCGAACGGTGACGCAGCATGGCGGAGACACAAGGAAACGGGCATGGAAACACAGGTTGAGCGGCAAAGGCGGATCGGCGTCGAAATCCCGGTGACGATCACGACTGTGCTCGACTCGCTGGAGGCGGCCATCGCCGACATGACCGAACATGGCGCGCAGGTCATCGGCTGCACCCTGCCGGCCGGAACGCGCTTCCAGATCGAATATATGGGCCAGACCCTCTACGCCCAGTGCCGCTGGGCCGAAGTGGATCGCATGGGCGTGAAATTCTCCTTCCCGCTCACCGACGGCCCCCTGCACGAGCGGCTGATGCTCGCGCGCGCCAGCCAGCTGCCCGGCGAGGCACCGACCGGCACGCACCTCGCTTATGAACCGATGCAGGCGCGGCTCGGCGGACAGGGCCTGCGCTCCTTCGGCCGCGCGACCGGGGGCTTCGGCCGCCGCACGGGCTGAACGCACGACCGGGCGACCACCCCGGCATCGGCGCTGACGCTGGCAGGGACCATCCCGCCACCGCCCCGGGCAAAAATCTTCCCCGCAATGTTCTCCAAGCGTTCCCACCTCGTAGCGAGCAGGCTATGGGTGCGGCGTGGCTCTCTCTTCCCTCCCCGTCCCGCTTCCGCCCGCGCTGCACGCCAACCATGCCGGGATCTGGCTGAGCGACGGGGGTGACGACGTCCTTTCCCTGAGCCGGGGCGAAGCACTGGCGCGTGCGGCCGACACACCGCTGCTGATGGTGAATGCCCCGCTGCTCGGCGCGCGCCTGGGCCATGCGGACCTCTCCGGACTCGACCTGCTCGAACTCTTCGCTTTCCTCTTCCCCGCGCGTTTCGTCATTCCCACGGTCGCCGGGCTGGCGCGCGCGCTCGGCATGGCGCCACCGGCCAACGATACCCAAGCGACCGCGCTGGTGCCGCACCTCGCTCTTGCCATGCTGGACTGGGCCGGGCGGCCGGACTGGGCCGAGCGCGAAGGCGCATGGACGAGCCTGAAGCAGCTCGAGCGGCTGCGCTGGAGCTGGGTGCCGCTGCTGCGCGACCGGATCGCCCAGCCCGCGCAGGCCGAGCGCTGGCTGTTCAGCCGCCTGCCGCAATGGGAGGACCAGCCGCCGCGTCCGCAGCCCCGCCCGGTGACGCTGGCCGACGAGGAGGTGCTCGGCCGGCTCGCCGCCCTGACCGGGCAGGGCGCCGAGACGCGCAGCGGCCAGCGCGACTTCTCGCTCGCCGCCGCCGACGGCTTCGATCCGCGCACGCGGCAGGACATACCCAATATCGTGCTGGCCGAGGCCGGCACCGGCATCGGCAAGACGCTGGGCTATCTCGCGCCAGCCACGCTCTGGGCGGAACGCGCGGGCGGCACCGTGTGGATCTCCACCTACACCAAGGCGCTGCAACGCCAGCTCGACCGCGAAGCCCGCCGCCATTATCCGGACGACGCCAGCTTCCGCCGGCATGTGGTCATCCGCAAGGGCCGCGAGAACTATCTCTGTCTGCTCAACCTGGAAGACGCGCTGCAAGGCGGCTTCGCGGGGCGCGCGGCCGTGCTCGCGCAGTTCGTGGCGCGCTGGGCGGCCTATTCGCGCGACGGCGACATGGTGGGCGGCGACATGCCGGGATGGCTGCCCGCCCTCTTCCGCCGCGCGGGGGCTACCGCGCTCACCGACCGGCGCGGCGAATGCATCTATGCCGGCTGCCCGCATTTCCGCACCTGCTTCATCGAGCGCGCGAGCCGGGCGAGCCAGGGCGCGGACATCGTCATCGCCAATCATGCGCTGGTGATGATCAATGCCGCGCGCGGGCGCGAGACGCAGGGCGCGCCGACGCGGATCGTCTTCGACGAGGGCCACCATCTCTTCGACGCGGCCGATTCGACCTTCGCCGCCGCGCTGACCGGCCGCGAGGCCATCGAGCTGCGCCGCTGGATCATGGGGCCGGAGAAGGAGCGGCGCGGACGGCGGCGGGGCCTTGCGGCGCGCCTCTCCGACGTGGCGAGCTACGACGCCGACGGCGCTCACGCCATCGACGACGCGCGCGAGGCGGCGCGGGCGCTGCCGGGCGAGGAGTGGATGCGTCGCGTGCACGAACGCGCGCCGGACGGCGAGATCGAGGCGCTGCTCTGCGCGGTGCGCGACACCGTCTATGCCCGCGCCGAGCGTGACGGGAAGGAAACCGACCCCGGCTATGGGCTGGAAGTGGACCTGGCCGAGGCCGATGGCGCTCTGATCGATGCCGCGACGGAAGGCGCGGCGGCGCTCGAGGCGCTGCTGACGCCACTGCAGCGGCTCGCCAAGCGGCTCGTCGCCGTGATCGAACTCGCGCCCGACTGGCTCGACGCGCCGGCCCGGGCCCGCATCGACGGCGCGATCTCCGCGCTCGGCTGGCGGTGCGACCTGCTGCGCAGCTGGATCGCCCTGCTGCTGCGCGTGGGCAGCGCGCCGGACCCCGATTTCGTCGACTGGCTTGCCGTCGACCGCGCGGAGGGGCGCGAATATGACATCGGCCTGCATCGCCACTGGCTCGACCCCACCCGGCCGCTGGCCGAAGTGGTGCTGCAGCCGGCGCATGGCGTGCTCGTCACATCCGCCACCCTGCGCGCGGGCGGCGACGTGGACACGGCGATTGGCCGCACCGGCGCCAGCCATCTCGCCGCCACGCCGCGATGGTTCGATGTGGAAAGCCCGTTCGATTATGCCAGCCAGAGCGAAGTGCTGATCGTTACGGACATCAAGCGCGGCGACCTGCCCGCGCTGGCGGGCGCCTATGCGCGGCTCATCGAGGCAGCGGGCGGCGGCACGCTCGGCCTCTTCACGGCCATCCGTCGGCTGCGATCCGTGCAGGCGCGAATCGCGGATCGGCTCGCGCGGGCCGGGCTGCCGCTCTACGCGCAGCATGTCGACCCTTTCGACCCGGCGACCCTGATCGACATGTTCCGCGACGATCCGCGCGCCTCGCTGCTGGGCACCGACGCGCTGCGCGACGGCGTGGACGTGCCGGGCGATTCGCTGCGCCTCGTCGTGATGGAAGGCGTGCCATGGCCCAAGCCATCGGTGCTGAACGCGGTGCGGCGCCAGGCGAGCGGCGCCCCGACGGCGCATGACGACCGGCAGGTTCGCGCCCGGCTGGCGCAGGCCTTCGGCCGCCTCATCCGCCGCGCGGACGATCGCGGCCAGTTCGTGATCCTCTCCGCCGCCATGCCGAGCAGGCTGCTGGGCGCCTTTCCCCCCGGCGTCCCGATCCTGCGCATCCCGCTCGACGAAGCGATCGAAAGAGTGCGCTCCCGGCTTGGTTCCGCTACGAAATTGAGGCAGGAGGCGCAGAACGGGTCGCGGATCGAGGGAGTGCCGACAAGGGAATGAAGAGAGTCATCGTCCTGCGTCACGCGAAATCCGACTGGAGCGACGCCGCCTTGCGGGATTTCGACCGCAGCCTCAACGACCGGGGACATCGCGCCGCCGCCGTGATGGGCCGCTGGGCCGCTCATCATGGGCTGACCTTCGATGCCATCATTGCCTCGCCCGCCGCGCGGGTGGTCGATACGCTGCGCCATTTCCGCGAGGCTTATGGCGCGTGCCCCGAGCCGGCCTATGACCTGCGCATCTATCTGGCGGCCGGAACGACGCTGGCCGAAGTGCTGGCGGAGACGCGGGAGCCGGCTTCGAGCATCCTGCTCGCCGGGCACAGCCCCGGGCTGGAGGAGCTGATCCTCACCGCCGTGCCCGACGATGCGCGATCGCCACTGCGCGATTCGGTCGAGACCAAATTCCCTACCGCCGCGCTTGCCGTGCTGGATTTCGATGTCACGGACTGGGCGAGCCTGGCCCATGATTTCGCCGGGCGGGCAACGCTGCGCAGCTTCATGCGGCCGCGCGATCTCGACCCGGCACTGGGCCCGGACCAGCGCTGAGCGGGCCGCCGCGCCGGCGGCAGGCCTCAGGGACTCAGGCGCCCTCGATCGCGTCCGCGAGATTCTGGCGAATGACGGTCAGCCGGGCAATGAGCAGCGCGAGATCGGTCTGCGCGACCTGACGCGGCGCGGGCCGGGCGGCCACCGGCAGATCCCCGATCGGCAGCACGCCTTGCGGACCGGCCGGCGGGACCGGGGCGACAGGGGCTGCCTGCTGCAGCGCGGGCGCGGCATCGGTGGGCGCGGTTGCGGCATCGTTGGCGGCCGGTGCCGGGGCAGGCATGTCGGCCGGCGCCGGGCTCCGTCCCGCGAGGGCGCGCTGGGCGCCCTTGACGGTGAAGCCTTCCTCGTTGAGCAGCCGGTTGATACGCCGGGCGATCTCCACGTCGCGGGGCCGGTAATAACGGCGATTGCCCGAGCGCTGCAGCGGACGGAGTTGCGGGAAGCGCGTTTCCCAATAGCGCAGGATATGTTGAGCGACGCCCAGTTCCTGAGCCAGCTCTCCTATCGTCAAAAACGCGCCGTCATCCTTGGCCATGGCGCATTGTGCAACGATCCCGCCGCGCGGGTCAATCCGGCTCGGGCGTTTCAGGCGCCCGCGACGCGATCGCGCAGCGACTGGCTCGGACGGAAGGTCAGCACCCGGCGCGGCGTGATCGAGACCTCGATGCCGGTCTTGGGATTGCGGCCGATCCGCTCATTCTTGTCGCGCAGCACGAATGTCCCGAAGCCGGAAATCTTCACATTCTCGCCATGTTCCAGCGCTTCGGTCACCAGTTCCAGCACCTGTTCGACCAGTTGCGCCGACTCCGCGCGCGACAGGCCGATCTGGCGATTGAGCTGCTCGGCGATCTCGGCACGGGTCAAGGTTTCATCAGCACTCATTTCGTCCCCCAAAAACGAAAGATTCGCGGCCACACCCCCATATCGCCGCAACATGATCTGTGAGCCAGAAATACGGGCTTTGCAATGGGAACATAAGGGGCAAGCCGCCGATTCTGGGCGGAAAATTGCCCAACCGTTGCGCAGGGCGCAATGATCAGTAGCGCAGGATCGAAGCGGCCCATGTGAAACCGCCGCCCATCGCCTCCAGCACGACGAGATCGCCTTGCTTGACTCGCCCGTCCCGCACGGCCGTGTCGAGCGCCAGCGGAACCGAGGCGGCCGAGGTGTTGGCATGCCGGTCCACCGTCACCACCACGCGCGCGGGATCGAGCCCGAGCTTGCGCGCGGTCGCGTCCAGAATGCGCGCATTGGCCTGGTGCGGGATCACCCAATCCACCTGATCGGGCGTGACGCCGACATCCTCCAGCACTTCGCGCATGACCTGGGCGAGATTGACGACGGCATGGCGGAACACGTCCTGCCCCTTCATGCGCACCTTGCCGACAGTGCCGGTGGTGGACGGCCCGCCATCGACATTCAGCAGCCCGTTATGGCGTCCATCGGCATGCAGGCGGCTGGCGAGGATGCCCCGCCCGGTCGCCTCGTCCGTATCCTGCGCCTGCAGCACGACCGCGCCTGCGCCGTCCCCGAACAGGACGCAGGTCGCGCGATCCTCCCAGTCCAGGATGCGGCTGAAGGTTTCCGCGCCGATGACGAGCGCAGTCTTCGCAGCGCCGCCGCGCAGCATGTTGTCCGCAACGGTGATGGCATAAAGGAAGCCGGAGCAGACCGCCGCGACGTCGAACGCGACGCAATCGTTGATGCCGAGCGCGGCCTGAACGATCGTCGCGCTGGCCGGAAAGGTCTGGTCGGGCGTCGCCGTCGCCAGCACGATGAGATCGATGTCGCCGGGGACCATGCCGGCCGCCTCGAGCGCCTTGCGCGATGCCTCGGTGGCAAGCGTGGACGTCGTCTCGCCTTCGCCCGCGATATAGCGGGTCCGGATACCGGTGCGCCCGACGATCCACTCGTCGCTCGTGTCCACCATCGTGGCCAGCTCGGCATTGTCGACACAGCGGCGCGGCAGGGCCGAACCCGTTCCCATGATCACGGAACGCAAGGTCATTTGGCGATCATTTCCTCGCTCAATATGGGGCCGACGCGCGCCATGTCCCCGGCGATCCGCGCGGCCAGATCGGCTTCCACCAGACGGGCGGCCACATGCACCGCATTGGCGATGCCCTTCTCGTCCGCGCCGCCATGGCTTTTCACCACCATGCCGTTCAGGCCCAGAAAGACCGCGCCATTGTGATTGTTGGGATCGAGATGGACCTTGAGGAGATGCAGCGCCGGCTTCGACAGGAGAAAGCCCGCCTTCGAGCGCAGGGAACTGGTGAAGGCGCGGCGCAGCACGTCAGTCACGAACCGGGCGGTGCCTTCCGCCGTCTTGAGCGCGATGTTGCCGGCAAAGCCTTCCGAGACGATCACGTCCGCATCGCCGCTGCCGATGCGATCACCCTCGATGAAGCCATCAAACCGCAGGGGAAGCCCCGACGCCGTGCGCAGGAACGCCGCGGCATCGCGAATCTCGTCGGTGCCCTTGAGCTCCTCGGTCCCGATGTTGAGCAGCCGCACACGCGGCGTCTCCAGATCCAGCACCACGCGGGCATAAGCCGCGCCCATGATCGCGAACTGGACGAGATTGCGCGCATCACACTCGGTGTTCGCGCCAAGGTCCAGCATCACGACATCATTGTCGCCGAGGGTGGGCAGAAAGGCCGCGAGGGCGGGACGATCGATGCCGGGCAGCGTCCGCAAGGCGAGCTTGGCCATCGCCATCAGCGCGCCGGTGTTGCCCGCCGAGACGGCCGCCATCGCATCCCCGTTCTTCACGGCCTGGATGGCGAGCCCCATGGAGCTGCCGCGCGACTGGCGAATCGCCTGACTGGGCTTGTCCGTCGCGGCGACGACACGATCGGTATGAACGATCTCGGCCGCGCGGGAGAGATTGGGGTGATGGCCGAGCGCGTCCTGGATCTGGGCTTCATCGCCGAACAGGATGAAGCGCAGCCCCTCGTGGCGCCGTCGCGCGAGCGCGACGCCCGCCACGATGGTGCGCACGCCTTCATCGCCGCCCATCGCATCAATCGCGATTCGCGGCAGTGTCACGACATTATCCCCCAGACCGGGTGTCAGGCGCCGATCGCGACGACTTCGCGGCCGTTATAATGCCCGCAGGCAGTGCACAGATTGTGCGGACGCTTCAGCTCGCCGCAATTCGGGCATTCCTGGAACGCCTCGACGCGCAGCGTATCATGGCTGCGGCGCATGCCGCGCTTGGACGGCGTGGTTTTTCTCTTAGGGACAGCCATGAGGGCACCTGTTCAAAATCTTGATCGTCAAAACGGGTCGCTTGCCTGGCCGCCTGTTCGGCATCGCGGCGGCCACAAAGGGACGCGACCTCAAAGGGGGCCGGGCATTCGCGAGAGTGAGCGCCTATAGCGTTTTTTTGCGCCCACGCAACCCATTCCTTGCGCCGCCCGGCACGACCGGCGGGTGCATCCTGCCGACCGGCCACCGGGCATCGCGCCCTTATACCGGGAGGGGGCAGACGGCCAGCCCGGCCCTCCCCGCCGCCCCGGAACCTGTATGATCGAACGCATGGTTGACGGTCGGCCAGGGGGCTGACATCCTGCCCGCCATGACTTGCCACCAAACATGTCTGCGCTCCCGGCATCACGGGGGACAGCGCCTCGCGGGCATCTAGCCCCGGGTCAGGTGCGTCATGCCCCGAGCCCGGGGCCAACCATTGGCAAGGGACCATGCGGCACAGGCCGCGACCGGTGCAGCCGCGCCGCCACCCTCGCCAGCCGACATCTTCCATCAACATATATAGAGTGACCAGCCATGACCCTTTCCTCGCCCGACCGGCGCCCGCCGGTGCACATGATCGAGACCGAAGCCGACGCGCTGACCGATCTCGCCCTGGCCGCCGCCGAGCGCCTGCCCCAGGTGAGCGCGCTGCTGCTCGAGGAAGTGGGCCGCGCGGAGGTCCATGATGCGCAGGACATGCCGGCAGGCACCGTGACGATGGGCGCAACCGTCGACTTCACCGACGAGGCGAGCGGGGCGCAGCATTGCGTGCAGCTCGTCTATCCCGGCGAAGCGGATATCGCGGCCGGCCGCATCTCCATCCTCACGCCGGTCGGCGCCGGCCTCATCGGGCTGCGCGAAGGCCAGTCCATCCTCTGGCCCGACCGCGGCGGCGCCGAGCGCACCCTGCGCATCGACAAGGTGCGGCACGCCTGAGGGGTGCCGGGGTGGAGGGGGAGCGCTGTCGCGCCCTACCCCTCTCCCAACCCTCTCCCCTTGAAGGGGAGAGGGCTCAGGGCGCTTGGGTGCGGAACGTGGTTCGCCTTTTTTCCTCGTCATTCCCGTGAACACGGGAATCCAGGGACGAGGGCGCGGTGGGGCGCGGCGCGTCGATCAGCCGCGAAGGCCGGTCACGGCATCGCCGACATAGGGATTGCTCGCGCGCTCATGCGCGAAGCTGCTGGGCTGGCCGTGGCCGGGAACGAAGATCGTATCCCCGCCCAAAGGCCAGAGCTTGCGGGTGATCGACGCGATGAGATCATCATGATTGCCGAGCGGGAAATCGGTGCGGCCGATCGAGCCCTGGAACAGCACGTCGCCGACCAGCGCGAGCTTGGAGGGGGCATGATGGAAGACCACATGGCCCGGCGTGTGGCCGGGGCAATGGATGACATCCAGCACGAGTTCGCCGACCGTCACCTGATCGCCGTCGACCAGCCAGCGATCGGGCTCGAAGGGCTTGCCCGGCAGGCCCCAGCGCTTGCCGTCCTCATCCAGCCGGGAAATCCAGAAGCGATCATCCTCATGGGGTCCCTCGATGGGCAGGCAAAGCTCCGTCGCCAACACGATCGCCTGCCCGCAATGATCGATATGGCCATGGGTGACGAGGATCTTCTCCAGCATCACGCCATGCTGCTCCACCGCCTGCTTGAGACGCGGCAGATCCCCGCCCGGATCGACCAGCGCGCCATGCATGGTGCGCGTGCACCAGATCAAGGTGCAGTTCTGCTGGAGCGGCGTGACCGGGATCATGGTCGCGCGCATCGGGGGATTTTCGGTGGGAGCGTTCATGGCGCCGATGTGGCAGCGGGGCGGCGACGGCGCAAGGGCAGCCGGTGCAGGCCCGGCTCCACCGCCTCAAGGCGCGAGCATCTCATTCACCCAGTCGGGGACGACCACGCTCGCCGGCCCGTGCCGGCACGCGTCGAACCAGTCGCTGCCGGCGGAGGGCTCCAGATTGAGTTCCAGCGTGGCGGCACCGAAGGCGCCCGCCATGCGGACGAAGCCCGCGGCAGGATAGACCGCGCCCGACGTGCCGATGGAAACGAACAGATCGGCGCGGGACAGCGCCGCTTCGATCCGTTCCATGGCATAAGGCATCTCGCCGAAGAACACGATGTCCGGCCGCAGGCGCGGCGACCCGCAGCTGGGGCAGGCCGTGCCCGGCGCAAGGCTGCCCTGCCATGTCAGCCGGTGGCCGCAAGCGGCGCACAGGGCAGAGAGCAACTCACCATGCATGTGCAGCACCCGGCGCGAGCCCGCCCGCTCGTGAAGATCATCGACATTCTGGGTGACGATCAGAAAGTCGCCGGCCCAGGCACGCTCCAGCCGGGCGAGCGCCGCATGCGCATCATTGGGCGCCACGCCCGCCAGCGCGGCGCGGCGCAGATCATAGAAGCGATGCACCAGCGCCGGATCGCGCGCGAGCGCCCCGGGCGTGCAGACATCCTCGACGCGGTGCCCTTCCCACAGGCCACCGGGGCCGCGAAAGGTCGCAAGGCCGCTCTCGGCGGAAATGCCGGCGCCGGTGAGGATGACGAGGCTGCGCGGTTGGGCCATGGATGCGATCAGACATCAACGGCCGGGCGACCGCAAGCGTTCCCGCGCGGGATCGGGGGATGACGCCGGACGAGAGCGGATGACAAGCGCGCGCCAGTCTGGCATCGGCCGGGCGGACGGCATTTCCATGAAGGGCGCGGCAAGGATGACGGCGATCGGCATTTTCGGGGCGCGGGGGCGCATGGGCCAGGCCATTGCGGGCGTGGCGGACGCGGCCGGGCTCGTGATCGCGGGCGGGACGGACGGCAAGGCGGAGGGAACCATCGGGGCGGCCGGGGCACCGATCACCACTGATCCGGGGACCCTCGCGACGCGTGCGGACGTGCTGATCGACTTCTCCGTGCCCGCGGCGCTGCGCGCGCATCTCGACGCCTGCATCGCAGCGGGCAAGCCGCTGCTCATCGGCACGACCGGGCTGGAAACCGAGCATCAGGCCGCGATCGACGCGGCGGCGGCGCATATCGCCGTGCTGCAGACCGGCAACACTTCGCTCGGCGTGAACCTGCTCGCCGCGCTGGTGCGCGAGGCGGCCGCCCGGCTGGGCGACGACTGGGACATCGAGATCGCCGAGATGCATCACCGGCACAAGGTCGATGCCCCCTCCGGCACCGCTTTGCTGCTGGGACAGGCGGCGGCGCAGGGACGCGGCATCGACCTCGCCACCCACAGCGCGCGAGGCCGCGACGGCATCACCGGCGCGCGGCGGCCGGGCGACATCGGCTTTGCCAGCCTGCGCGGCGGATCGGTCGCGGGCGACCATCTGGTGATCCTCGCCGGGGAGAATGAACGGATCGAGCTCGGGCACCGGGCGGAAAGCCGGGTGATCTTCGCGCGCGGGGCCGTGAAGGCCGCGCAATGGCTGATCGGCAAGGCCCCGGGGCGCTACACCATGGCGGACGTGCTGGGGCTCTGATGCCGCCATGGCCGCTCGCCAGCTCAACCGCGCGCAGATTTTCGAGCTGTTCTCGCGCCTCGCCGAGGCGAACCCGGCGCCGCGCACCGAACTCGATTATGGCAATGACTATCAGCTCCTCGTCGCCGTCGTGCTCTCGGCACAGGCGACGGACGCGGGCGTGAACAAGGCGACGCGGGGCCTGTTCGAGACGGTGAAGACCCCGGCGCAGATGGTGGCGCTGGGCGAGGAAGGCCTCAAGCGCCATATCCGCACCATCGGCCTGTTCAACACCAAGGCGAAGAATGTGATCGCCCTCTCCGAAGCGCTGATCGCGAACCATGACGGTGAAGTGCCGCGCGACCGCGACGTGCTGACCAGCCTGCCGGGCGTGGGACGCAAGACCGCCAATGTGGTGATGAACACCGCGTTCGGCGAGGAGACTTTCGCGGTCGACACGCACATCTTCCGCGTCGCCAACCGCATGGGGCTGGCACCGGGCAAGACCGTCCTTGCGGTAGAGAAAGGGCTGGAGAAGCGGGTGCCGCAGCCCTTCCGGCGCGATGCGCATCACTGGCTGATCCTGCACGGGCGCTACATCTGCAAGGCGCGGCGGCCGGAATGCTGGCGCTGCCCGGTGAACGACATCTGCCTGTACCGGGACAAGATCCTCGTCGATCCGAAACTATCCAAATAGGTAAATTAATCCTGTCCTACAGCACCCCTTTCCTGGCTTAAGGGCGAGGCGGCGATTCGGCCGCGCTTGACCAGCCAAGGAAGGGCAGACTCATGGCCGACCGCTTCGATCACCAGATCGACACGCTTTCCCTCCCCGCGCGCGATGCCTTCGCGATCACGCCTCACGCCACCAGCGAGATCGATCCGCTGCCCAAGGCGATCTATGTCGGCACCGGCGGCCACATCACCCTGCGCACCGCCGGGGCGGCGGCCGACGTGACGTTCCGGAACGTCGCGTCGGGCCAGATCCTCGACGTGCGCCCCCGCTTCATCCGCGTCGCCGGCACCACGGCCGCGGACATTGTGGGCCTCGCCTGATGACGCTGCGCGACTATGGCTTCGGCCTCGGCACGGCGGGCAGCATGCGCCGCCATCGCCCGCCGATGGAGAACGGGGGTGGCGGCATTCCACCCGCCCCGCCGCTCGATCCCTCGGTGAGCGGCCTCACGCTCGCCAACACGGCCGCCATCCGTGCCGGATTCGCCGCCGTGCGCGCCGGCACGCGGAACATGCGGGTCATCACCGTGGGCGACAGCACGACCGCCACGGGCGGCGTCGTCACAGGCAACTCGCGCTACCATGCATGGCCGGCCCGCATGGCGCGGCTGCTGCGCGACGCCGGGCTGGCGACCAGCCACGAGAATCTGGTGGGCTTCAACGGCCAGGGCTCGGCGGCCGCCATGAACGCCAGCTTCCCCAACTTCACCTTCACCGGGCAGTGCAACCCGGTGGAAGACTCGCTGGGCGGGAAGATATTAGGCCAGTCCACCACCGGCACCTTCACTTTCACGCCCAGCGAGGATGTGACCGGCTTCCGGGTGCTCTATACGCGATCGACCGCGGCCGGGGCCTTCTCCTGGAGCATCGACGGCGGCGCGGCGACGACCGTCGACCGGCAGAACGAGGGCGGCTATGCGCTTGGCGAGCTGGTCATCGATGCCGCCACCGTGCCGGCGCTGGCAACGCCCGGCCTGCACATGATCAGCTTCTCGTGGGTGAGCGGCTATCACGCGGTCATCTCGATCGAGGGCCTGCGGGACGAGCGCCTCGTCAATGTCTACAATGCCGCGATCTCGTCCAGCAAGGCGGTGGCCTGGCCCACGCCGACCGGCCGGCCTTATTATCGGCTGGAGCTGCTGGAGGCCGAGCAGGCCGATCTCGTCATCATCAACCTGGGCATCAACGACTGGCGGGCAGGCAACTGGACCGCCGCTTATGACGTCGCGCTGCAGTCGCTCATCACGGCGGCGAAGGCGGGCGGCGCGGGCGTGATCCTGCTGTGCCCCTGCCCCTCGGCCGAAACGAGCGCGGAAGCCGTGCCCGCGGCCCGGCAGCTGGCCTATAACGACGCCATCCTGGCGCTCGCGGCGAGCAATGACGTGCCGGTCGTCAATCTGCGCAGCTTCTATGGCAGTGGCGATGCGGCGGTAAGCGCGGGCTACCTGCTGGCGGACGGCATCCACCAGACGCCGGAAGGCTATGCCGCCACGGCGGCGCTGATGGCCGGCACGCTGCGCCACATCGAGCAGATGGGCTGAACGGCCATGCCCGGCACACAGAACGACCTCGGCGCCAAGCTCGACCGGCTCATCGGCGAGATCGACGCCCTCACCGGCAAGGTGGACGGACAGGGCGAGAAGCTCGGCACGCTGGCCGAGCGCGTCGCCCTGCTGGAGCAAATCGCCCGCGAAACGCGGGAAGTCCTCGCCGCCTGGACGACCGCCAAGACCGCCGGCCGCCTCATCCGATGGGTGGCGGCGCTGCTAGCGGGCATCGGCGGCATCATCGCTGCCATCAAGGGCGGCGGTCTGCACAGATAGGAGACGCAACGATGCACGGCAGGATGCGCAGCGCGCTGCGCGCAAGACTGATCCCCGACGGACGCAGGACCGGGCGCGAGGCCGGGCGATGAGCGGGCAATCCAGGGCAGCCGGCGGCGCCATCGGCAGTGCCTTCGTGGCGCTCGCGATCCTGATCGCGTCCCCGCTCATCGAGCGCTGGGAAGGCACCCGCACCGAGCCTTATCGCGACGTGGTCGGCATATGGACCGTCTGCACCGGCGAAACACGCGTGGCGATGCGCCGCTACACCGCCGCCGAATGCGAGGCGATGCTGGACGGCACGCTCTCGGCGGAGTTCGCCCCGGCCGTGCTTGCCGCCGTGCCCGCCCTGCGCGAGCGGCCGCATCAGTTCGCCGCCGCGATCAGCCTCACCTACAATATCGGCCCGGCCGCCTTCGCCCGCTCGACCGTGGCCCGGCGCTTCAATGCCGGCGACTGGAAAGGCGGCTGCGATGCCTTCCTGATGTGGGTGAATGCGGGCGGCCAGCGCTTGCAGGGGCTCGTCAACCGGCGGGAGGCGGAGCGCAAGCTGTGCCTCACCAATCTGTGATGCCGGGGCCTGTCATGCCTGCCTGGCTCCTGCGCCTGCTCCCGCATGGGATCGCGCTCGCCGCCCTGCTGGGCGCGATGTGCTGGATCGACCGCAATGCCGCCACGCGGACCCGCGCCCAGATCGAGACCGCGCGGATCATGAGCGAGAACCAGCTGCGCACGGAGCTGCGCCGCAGCGAGCAGCGGCTCGCCGGCAGCATCGGCGCGATCGGCACGCGCGTGACCGGGCAGATCGATGCGCTGGACGCGCGCCACGCCACCATCATCCAGCCCACGCTCATCAGGGAGCTGACCCGTGAGACACGCTTTTCCGACCCTGCTGCCGGCATTACTGACGGCGTGCGCGCCGAACTCAACCGCGCCCTTGCGGCTGTCGCCTGTGCCCCCCGCCCTGCCGGCGGCCTTGTCTGCACCCTGCCCGATGCCCCCGCCGCTGGCGCGCAATGACATCGCCACGCTGACGCTCAAGCTCGCAGAGACGGCAAGGCTGCTCGGCCAGTGCGCACTGCGCCACGCCGGCGCCGTGAACGCCTATGAAGCGGCCCGCGCCGAAGCGCGGAGCTGGAACGATCAGGCGAACTGAACGCCCCGAACGCGCGCCGCCATCCCCCGCCGCCGTCGCAACGCCCCGCCCGCCAGCGCGAAACCGCCGATCATCATCGCCCATGTGGCGGGCTCGGGGATGCCGGGCGAATAATTGAAACGAATGACGTTCAGGCGATCGGACTCGGCATTGAAGGCCCTGACATTCAGCCACCGGAACTCGAAATAATAGGATGAGCCGACATATTTTGCGCCGTAATGATAATCGAGCGTGGCGCCCAGAAATCCTTCATTGCTGTCCGGAAATCGGGACAATGCATGATCGAATATGAGCGCCACGTCACCACCGCTATATGCAGCATAAAGCTCGATCTGGACGCTGTTTCCTGACACGTAGCAATTGGCGCCTCCCTCATCGTACAGGCAAGTTTGCCACCATTCATCTTCGCGCCTGTTCACCGGAAGCGTGAGATAGAGCGTCATCGCGCCCTGGTGGTAAGTCACCTCCTGCATCCAGCCGCCGCCGGGCAGATCGACGATGCTGACACGCCGCTCCGTGCCGGTGCCCCAGAGCCTGTATTCCAGGAAATCAGCCGCTCCGGCAGGCGCCGACAAACAGGCGGCCGAAACGACCGCAGCAGAGACGAGCTTCTTCATGATGTTTCACCTCCCACAGTGAGGCGGGCAGCATGAAGCAATTGCCTGAGTCGCTCAAACCATTCCCGAGCAATGGACGTCGGGTGCCGCAGGCCAGTTCCGGAGGGGCGCTGATCGCGAGGTTGGTTCGAGCGACGGCGACCGGGCGTGGGGAGATGGCTGATGCCCCCGCCGCTGGCGCGCAATGACATCGCCACGCTGACGCTCAAGCTGGCCGAGACGGCCAGGCTGCTCGGCCAGTGCGCACTGCGCCACGCCGGCGCCGTGAATGCCTATGAGGCGGCCCGCGCCGAAGCGCGGACCTGGAACGATCAGGCGAACTGAACGCGCGCCGCCATCCCCCGCCGCCGTCGCAACGCCCCGCCCGCCAGCGCGAAACCGCCGATCATCATGGCCCATGTGGCGGGCTCGGGAACGGCATAGACGCGGTGGATGGTGCCGATGATTTCTGTTCCGACGTGGTCGGGCGCAAGCAGGTACAGGAACACGCCGCCTGACTCGAACAGGTCTGGCTGAATATCCGCCAATGTGTGGATGTCATTCTGGAACGTCAGGCTCATCACATTCGAGCCTAGCGGGCCATAGCTCGGCATGAAGACGTGCATGGTGTTGCCATCAAGCACGAGTTCGCAGGCCGAGGAATAATTGCTGCACGCAGGGTATAACAGATTCGTATCGGCCAGGACGAACCCTTCATCGATGTCCAGGAAGCAAGTGTAGTCATAGGAAATTTCGCTGACGAGGATCGGCCCGTCCCACTCCGTTTCCACGACCGTCGCATCCATGTAAAGCTTGAGTGCTTGTGCAGGCGCGGTTGATCCCGCCGCGAGCAAGGCAGCTAACAGCAACTTCTTCATGATGGTCACTCCCACAGTGAGGCGGACATCATGAAGCAATTGCCTGAGTCGCTCAAACCATTCCCGGGGGGACGGGCGCGGGCGGGGATGAAGGCCGCTCTGCATCTTGGCGTGGCAACTGGATTCCCATGTGCGTGGGAATGACGGGAAAGAGGGGACGCGGTCGGCAGGGCTCGCGGAATGATCTATTGGCACCGCACCGCGCCCGACCGCTATCGACCGGCCCGGCCCCGCACCGCCCCCCATCCCTCCCCGGGGGCACATCCTCCATGCAAAATTAATCGTCCCGGCTTATTCGGTGCCGGAACGGTACAGGGCCGTTCCGATGGTGGGACGGACTTGTTTAGGCCCGTGGGGCGCGGTAAGAGGCGCGACACGACGCCGGCCGGACATTCAACAGCCCGACGAGTTCGGCGAGAGGAGGTCCGAGCGGATGAGATCCAACCCGCCAGCGCTGGCAGTGGCTGCTGGAGAGCGTTGATCTTGTCGTCCGGTTTCATCTTCCCCTATTGGCAGGCAGGTCCGCGAGAGAATGGACCGCATCGAGCGTCGGGTTCCGGAAGGTCGCACACACTGCCCTCATCAAGCCATTCCATCCTGTTTCATGCCTGTCTGGAGACTATCGATGCCTAAGCTGAGGAGCGTCTCGCTCGTTGCGGTGACTTCCCTTTCCCTGCTTCTTTCCGCCTGCCAGAAGAAGGCCGAGGGACAGGTTGTCGCCATCGTCAATGGCGAGGAAATCACCCTTACGGAACTGAATGCCGAAATTGCCGAGATGAACCTGCCCGCCTCCGCCGACAAGAATGCGGTGCGCAGCCGGGTGCTCCAGCGCATGGTCGACCGCCGCCTGCTCGTCCAGGCCGCCAAGGAAGCCGGGCTCGACCGCGACCCTGCCTATCTGACGCAGGAGCGCCGCATGCAGGAGCAGCTGCTCGTCAGCATGTATGGCAAGAAGGCGATGGACACGATCAAGGTGCCCGACACCGCCGCGCTCGACCGTTTCGTCTCGACGCATCCCCAGCAGTTCGCCGAGCGCACCCGCTTCCGGCTCGACCAGCTCGTGATCGACATGCCGTCCGACCCCAAGCGGCTGAAGGAACTGGAGAGCGCGCATACGCTTGACGAAGTGGCGAGCCGCCTCACCGCGATGGGCATCAGCTTCCAGCGCAACGCCGGCGCGCTCGATTCCGCCACGGTCGCGCCGCAGGTGCTGCAGCGCATTCTCGCCCTGCCCGCCGGCGAGCCCTTCATCGTGCCGAACGGCAACCGGCTCGTCATCAACTCCATCGTGGGCCGCGAGCCGATCTCCGTGACGCCCGAGCAATCCCGCCAGATGGCGGCGCAGGCCATGCGCAATGAGGAGCTGAACAAGATCGGCGAGCAGCGGCTGCAGGAAGCCAAGACCAAGGCCAAGATCGAGTATCAGCCCGGTTTCGAGCCCAAGGACGACGCCGGGAAAAGCACGCCCGCGATCGGCGCGGCCACCAACGGCGCGGCACCCGCCACGCCCTGATCCGGCAAAGGGACAGCGCAGGGGCGCGCGCCTTGAAGGGCCGCGCCTCTCCTGACCTGCCAGCAGCCCGGCGCCCCGCAGGGCCGGGCGCCTCATCGCGGAGAGCCGGACCATGATCGCCGACATCATCGCCTGGTGCCTTGCGGCCGTGCCGCTCGCCTTGCTGATCGTGCTCGCGATCGAGCTCCTGGCCGGCATCCTCGCGCGACCCGCCCGTCCGGCCGCGCCGGACAGCGGCAGGCCGCGCGCCGCCATCCTGATGCCCGCGCATGACGAGGCCGGCGGCATCGCGGCGACGATCGAGCGGTTGTGGCCGGCGCTGGACGAGACGATCAGCCTCATGGTCATTGCCGACAATTGTACGGACGACACGGCGCGGATCGCGCGCGCGGCGGGCGCCACGGTGCTCGAACGGCACGACACGGCGCGGCGCGGCAAGGGCCATGCGCTTGCCTTCGGCCGCGACCATCTGCGCGGTGACCCGCCGGACTGCGTCGTCGTGCTGGACGCCGACTGCGAGATCGGCCGCGACGACCTGCGCCTGCTCATCGACAGCGCGGCGCGCAGCGGCCGGCCGGTGCAGAGCTGCTACCTGCTGCGATCGCGCCCCGGCGACAGCGCGATGACGCAGATCTCCAACTTCGCCTTCCTCATCAAGAACCGGGTGCGCCAGCGCGGCGCCGCCAGCCTCGGCGCGCCGGCCATTCTGGGCGGGACGGGCATGGCCTTCCCATGGACGCTGATGGCGGACGCGCCGCTGGCGACGAGCCATCTGGTCGAGGACCTCGTGCTCGGCATCGATTTCGCGCGCCGGGGGCATGCACCGGCCTATCTGGAGCAGGCGACGACCTGGAGCGACCCGGCCAGCCAGAAGGACACGCTGACCCAGCGCACCCGCTGGGAACATGGCTATATCCAGACCGCGCTGCGGCAGGGCCTGCCCCTGTTCGCCGAAGGGATCGGCAGGCTGCGGCCGGGCCTCGCCTGGTTCGGCCTCAGCCTGATGGTGCCGCCGCTGGCGCTGCTGATGAGCGCCAGCCTCGCCGCGCTCTCCGCCACAATCGTGCTGGCCCTGATCGGCGCGAGCCCGGTGCCTGCGCTTGCCCTCGCCCTAGCGCTCGCCCTGACCGCGCTGCTGCTGATGCTCGGCTGGGCCCGGGACGGACGGCAGGCCGTAAGCGCCGCGACCCTCGCGCGCATTCCGCTCTACCTCGCCTGGAAAATCCCCGTCTACCTGCGCCTCGCACGCGGCGGCGAGACCCGCTGGGTGCGCACGAAGCGCGCCGGGGAGGATTAGGCCGTTGATTGCTTTATTGATCTTGGCGAGTGTGAGCCGCTGCGCTGCGCAGACGCTCTGTCCGACCGATGAACAAATATTGGCCGCAGTTCGCAACCGCGACGGCGCGGTAGTCCAAGCCGCCTCCAACCAAGCGGCACAAGACGATCCGAGCAGCGTCGTTCTGATCCACTCGGAACGCATAAAGCGAATAGCCGACGTGTTGTGCAGTGACGCCTTGCCTAACGATCTTCCGGGAAGTCCAGCTACTATCAACTGCGCGTTCGTAGTTCGGTATTGGAGCAGAGACGCTCACACCGTGGCGCGGTTGATCCGCCGAAGCGACGCTTGGGAGATAGACGACGCCCTAATGGTGACGCGCGACCGTCGGTAAGCCGAACGTCCGCAATGTCGTCTTGTCCGGACAGTCCGCTTTTGAGGTCTCGCCCCTCATTTTCTGCCATTGGGCTCTGTGCTTTTGACCACGTTTCCTAGACGAATGTGGAGATCGTGGTGCACCCTATCTCGTTATTCACGATGTCATCCCGGACTCGATCCGGGATCCCGCTGCCTTGAATCTCGCCGGGCCCACCAGGTTTGAGAAACAGGAAGAAGCGGGATCCCGGAGCAAGTCCGGGATGACGGCGGAAAATGGCTGAAAAGCGCGCTTCTTCGCTCCATCGAAGGCCGCGAATTTGCCCGCTTCGCCTGGGCGCGCGTTGAAAGCGCGGACCGGGGCGGCGGTGTCAGCGGTCCTCCTTCGCGGTTTCGTCGTCATGATATCGCGAGGGTTCAGCTGGATTCCCGCGGTCGCGGGAATGACGAAGAGGGGGCCGCGATATCGGGGAGGCCGTGGCGGCCGGCTTTGCGCGCGCGTCCTGCCATCCACCGCCAGCGATGCAGGCAGTTTCCGCTTGCATCGCTGGCGTGAAGCCGCCCTATTGCCGGCCGCGCCGGTGACAGGGCAGCTGCGGGGAGGACAGATTTGGACGATGGCATCGACAACCCGGCGCGTGGCTGGGGCAGCTTCTTCCTGATCCTGCTCTCGCTGGTGGTCGAGGGTTTCGACCTGCAGGCCGCCAATTTCGCGGCGCCTTCCATCCTCGAGCATTTTGGCGTCACGCGCGCGGAAATCGGGCCGCTGCTTTCCGCGAGCCTTGTCGGCGTGCTGATCGGCGCGGTGCTGATCGGGCCGCTCGGCGACCGCATCGGCCGGCGCACGATCCTCATCACCTGCTGCTTCACATATGGGCTGATCTCGCTGGCGGCGGCCTTCGCCACCAGCATCACGCAGCTCATGGCGCTGCGCTTCCTCATCGGCGTGGGGCTGGGCGCAGTGCTGCCCAATGCGCTCGCGCTGGCGGGCGAGCTGGCGCCGCGCAAATATCTCGCCCGGGCGACCGCGCTGGTCGGCATCGGCATCACCTTCGGCGGGGTGCTGGCCGGCGCCGTCGCCGCGTGGTTCCTGCCGACCCATGGCTGGCCGAGCCTGTTCATCGCGGGCGGACTGCTGCCGATCACCATCGCGGCCCTGCTCTGGATCGGCCTGCCGGAAAGCCCGGCGCTGCGGCAGCGCGGCGCGGAAGCGCATCGCACCTCCGGCGTCGGCGCCATCCTCGCGCCCGAGTATCGCGCACGCACCATCGTCATCTGGATCGTCTTCGCGCTCGTCCTCATGGTCGTCTATCTGCTGACGGGCTGGATTCCGCTGCTGGTCAAGGATCAGGGCTATTCCACGGCGACCGCCTCCTGGATCGCCACGGCATCGCATGCCGGGGGCGTGCTGGGCGGCGTGATCGCCAGCCTGCTGCTGGTTCGCCGCAGCTGGTCCGTCGTCGCGCTGTTCGCGGGAATGGCGGCGGCGGCGCTGGCGCTCATCACCCTGCGCGACTGGGGGATCGTGGGCCTCTCGCTGCTGCTGGTGCTCGTCGGCCTGTTCAGCACCGGCACCCAGAATGGCCTCAACGGATCGTGCGGCGCGACCTACCCCGCCGCGATGCGCGCCTCCGGGCTGGGCTGGGCACTCGGCATGGGGCGGATCGGCTCCATCGCCGGGCCGCTGGTGGGATCGCTCGCCATCCTGCTCGGCCTCGCCGCGCCGCGCCATTTCTTCATCCTGCCGGTCTTGCCGTTGCTGATCGCCTGCGCCCTCGCGATCTGGCTGGCGCGCCGCACCGCCGCGCTGCCGCCCGAACCGGCGGGCGCTCCCGACACCACCCCTCACGGAGACACACCATGACCAAGATGCGCAAGATCGCCACCGAGGAAGCCTGGACCATCCCCGAAGTCGCCGCCGCGCTGCGCGACGTTTCGCGCGGGCCGTCGCAGAGCCTCGACAAGCTGCTCGTCGGCGGCATCTACGATCCGCCGGCGGACGCATCGGGCTATTCGGCGATGAACTTCCTCGATGGCCTGCTCGACATCGAGGAGAAGCGCCTGCCGGAAATGGACGCGCTGGGCGTCGACATGCACCTGCTTTCGCTCACCGCGCCGGGCGTGCAGATGTTCGATGCCGATACCGCGACGGACCTTGCCGCGCTGGCCAACGATCGACTGGCGGAGGTCTGCCGCAAGCGCCCGGACCGCTTCTCCGGGCTCGCCAGCTTCGCGCCGCAAAGCCCGAAGCGCGCGGCGAAGGAAATGGAGCGGGCGATCAACGAGCTGAAGCTCAATGGCTTCATCCTCAACAGCCACACCCATGGCGAGTATCTGGACGATCCGAAATACTGGCCCTGCCTTGAGGCCGCCGAAGCGCTCGACGCCTGCATCTACATTCACCCCCGCGCCGCTTCCGACACGCTCAAGGGCCCGCTGCAGGACTATGGCATGGACAGCGCCATGTGGGGCTATGGCGTGGAAGTGGGCACCCATGTGGTGCGCATGATGGCCGGCGGCGTGTTCGACGCCTTCCCGAAGCTCAAGATCTGCATCGGCCATATGGGCGAGGCCATCCCCTTCTGGATCTGGCGCATCAATTTCATGAACAGCCGCGCGCAGAAGATCGGCCGCGCGCCCAAGACGAAGCTCAGCATCGCGGAATATTTCCAGCAGAACTTCGTCGTCACCACCAGCGGCGTCGAGGACCCGCTGGCGCTGCGCTACACGATCGACAAGATCGGCATCGACAATGTGCTCTGGTCCATCGACTATCCCTACCAGCCGCAAAAGCCCGCCGTGGACTTCATGGATGCCGCGCCGGTGACGGAGGCCGAACGCCACGCGCTCTACCATGGCAATGCCGAGCGCATCTTCCACATCGCCCCGCTGGCGGACTGAGCGGAGACCGGGGGCGCGCCAGGCACCGGCGCCCGCCCCCGGCGGACGGCAGCGACCACATTGGAAAAACGGTCCGTCGAGACCGGAAGGAAAAGAGGAGAGAGAAAACATGACCGGCCCCGGCACGGAAGACCGCCTTGCCATCTTCGAGCTTTACGCCCGCTACAGCTGGGCACTCGATACCGGCGATACGGACGGCTATGTCGCCCTGTTCACGGAGGATTGCGAGGCGACGGAGGAAGCCAGCGACGGCACGCTCGAAGTGCTCAAGGGCAAGGCGGACATCCGCCGGCTGGTCCTCAAATTCCATGACCGGCCGGACTTCCCCGGCCACCAGCACCAGATGGCGCAGTTCATGTTCGAGGCCGATCCGGACCGGCGACCCGATCAGTGGGTGGTGCGCTCCTACGCCTGGGCGACTATCAATCACCCGCCCGCGCCGCCGCATCTCCACTGGTGCGGCCATGTCCGCGACGTGGTCGCGAAAGTGGACGGGCAATGGCTGATCCGCTCCAAGGACATCATGGGCTGGGCGGGGAAAGTGCTGGAGCGCTTCGAGGCGCACGGAGGCTGATCAACATCCAGCGCTGGCTGGCGTGGTAGGTTCGCGGACTTTGAGAGGCGGAGCGAGAAGCTCTTTTCAGCCGTTTTTCCTTTGTCATCCCGGACTCGATCCGGGATCCCGCTGCCTTGAGCAGGGTCGGCGCCAGCGGGTTTGAGAGAAAGGAAGAAGCGGGATCCCGGAGCAAGTCCGGGATGACCTCGGGATGACGAGATATTCGTGAATGGCGAGATAGGGTGCGCCGCCATGGCCTTGAAATTTGTCCTCGCCGCGTAGGGCGCCGCACGGCGGCCGGAGCGGTCGGGGCGTGCAGGTGCCTGCCCTGCCCGATGGAAGGCCATCCCCCCGGCCGGGCCCGCTGCGCATTTCATGCGATGAAATAGCCTCTCAAAGCCTGGCGGGCGCGCGTATCCCGCAGGGTTCCTAGGGATTCCGTGTCCCGGCGGCAGGCGCCCGACACAATCGTCCTGACCATTGAACGCTTCTGTCCTACTGCGGCCGACCCATGCCGGCCGGCGACCCGGGCGCATGCCGGCCCCGGGCTGGACAGTCTTCCTGACCAACGATACGACCTCGCAAAAATTGAGGTTATCAACGATTGTAGCCCGAAGGAGAGGACGGCACCGGAACCCGGCGGCGAGGCATATTCATTCCGCGCGAACCATGCGAACGGCGCCGGGGCGAGTCCCCTGCCCGGCCGCGCGGCCATCCCGGTTCCACAGCCACTTCCCCCTCTTCCTTCCCAGCGCGATCGGGATGGCCGGCGCATGTCGCCGCCCGGTCACGGAACAAGAGTCCGAACGAGAACAGAGGGAGAGACGATCATGAGACGTGAATTGCGCGCACTGCTGCTGACCGGCACGATGTCCGCCGGCGCCATCTTCGCCGGGCCGGCACTGGCGCAGGAACCGCAGGAAGCGCAGGCCGACACCGCCGGACAGAACGAAGCCATCGTCATCACCGGCTCGCGCATCGCGCGGCGCGACTATTCGGCGAACAGCCCGATCGTCACCGTGGGCGCGGAGCTGCTGGAGACGTCCACGTCCGCGGCCATCGAGACCAGCCTCAACAAGCTGCCGCAATTCACCCCGGCCCAGACGCCGGCGCTGGGCGGCGACATCCAGGCGACCGCCACCAACACGCCCGGCGCGGCCAGCGTCTCGCTGCGGGGCCTTGGCGCCAACCGCAATCTCGTGCTGCTCGACGGGCGCCGCGCGACGCCGGGCAATGCCAACATGGTGGTGGACATCAATTCCATTCCCTCGGCGGCCATCGAGCGTGTCGAGATCATCACCGGCGGCGCTTCGGCGACCTATGGCGCGGACGCGGTGGGCGGCGTCGTCAACTTCATCCTCAAGAAGAATTTCCAGGGCCTGCAGCTCGATGGCCGGATGGGCATTTCCCAGCGCGGCGACGGGCAGGAATATACCATCAACGGCATCATGGGCACCGACTTCGCGGATGGGCGGGGCAACATCAGCATCGCGATGGAAACCAACGACCGCTCGTCGTCCAAGCGCGTCGACCGCAAGTGGTTCCGCGATTTCTATTCGGACCCCGACACCGTCGGCAACCAGAACTTCTCCGATTATCCCAGCTACATCCCGGGCGTGAACCGCCCGTCGCAAGCCGTGATGAACAGCATCTTCTCCGGCCGGAACGTGGCGCAGTTCCCCAATTATCCGACGACCGGCACGCTCTGGTTCAACACCAACGGGACCGTCTTCGGCGGCATCAACAATTTCGCGACCCGCGCCGGCGCCTATCGCTATGCGGGGGCCTACGGGCCGGGCTTCAAGGAGAACAGCCTCGGCTTCCTCGGCGAGAATTTCCTCGAGGACCAGCTCGTCCTGCCGCTCAACCGCTTCAATCTCTACGCGCGCGGCAATTTCGAGATTACCGACTGGGTGAGCCTGACCGCACAGGGCTATTTCAACAAGACTTCCACCCGCACCATCCAGCAGCGCGCGGGCGCCGTGAACGGCTGGAGCGCCAACATTCCGATCACGCACGAGGTGCCCGCCGAGCTGCGGGCCATCCTCGCCAGCCGCACGCCCGCGCCCGGCACCTCCGCCCAGGCGCTGGCGAACCTCAATTGCCCGGAAGCGAGCCCGCTGGTCCCCGGATCGGCCGCCAATTGCGACTGGCAGCTCAACCAGTATCCGCTCGACGTGCCTCGCTCCGTGAATGCGGACGTCTATACCTACCAGATGCTCGTCGCACTGGAAGGCCGGGTGCCGGGCACGGACTGGACCTGGGACATTTCCGGCTCGCAGGGCGAATCCGAGACCAGCTTCCTCTCCTCCGGCTTCGTCTCGCTGGAGCGCTATCGCACGGTCATCACCGCGCCCAACTGGGGCGCCGGCTTCTCCGCGCAAGGCAATCAGAGCCAGGGCGGCTTCGGCGCCTCCCGCGCGACCTGCACCAGCGGCCTCAACCCCTTCGACAACATCGCCACCAGCCAGGATTGCCTCGATGCCATCTCGGCGGACGTGAAGTCCCGCTCGGTGATGCAGCAGACCAACTGGGAAGCGAATGCACAGGGCTCGCTGGTGGCATTGCCGGCAGGCGACCTGCGCGCGGCGGTCGGCGCGTCCTACCGGCGCAACCGCTTCACCTTCACCAATGATACGCTTTCCACGCAGGGCCAGTCCTTCCTCGACCAGGTGGCGGGCCTTTATCCGAGCGGCAATTCCAAGGGCTCGATCACGGTCAAGGAGCTCTATGGCGAGCTGCTGGTGCCGCTGCTCTCCGACCTGCCGCTCATCCGCAAGCTGGAGCTGGAGCTCGGCGCCCGCACCTCCGACTATGACACGACCGGCAATGCCTTCACCTGGAAAGCGATGGCGGACTGGGAAGTCACCGACTGGCTGCGCGTGCGCGGCGGCTACAACCGGGCGGTGCGCGCGCCCAATATCGCCGAGCTGTTCCAGGCCCCGCAGCAATCCTTCGTGAGCCTCAATCGCGGCGACGCCTGCTCCAGCACCAACAATCTGCTGGCTTATGGTGCCGGCCCCGCCAACACCACCAACCGGGCCGCCGTGCGGGCGCTGTGCGAAACGCTGATGAACGGGATCGACCCGACGACGGCCGACCAGTTCTACAGCGGCACGCAGGTCTCGGGCGCGACGACCGGCTTTGCGACCTCCACCGGCAATCTCGACATCAAGCCGGAAATCGCGAAGACCTGGACGGTGGGCGCCGTGATCGCCTCGCCGGTGCAATCCCCCTGGCTCAGCGGGATGCGCCTCTCGGTCGATTACTACAACATCCAGATCGACGACGCGATCGGCGCGGAAACGGGGGACTTCATCCAGCAGAAATGCTTCGACGTGGCATTCAACCCCACGCTCGACCCGAACAGCGCAGCCTGCGAGGCAGTGGTGCGCAATGTCGGCATCGGCACGATCGGCAATCTCGTCGGCCAGTACCAGAATTTCGGCCGCATCAAGACCTCGGGCGTGGATACGCAGCTCGACTGGACGATCGACCTGCAGGATGCGGGCATCGGCCTTCCGGGCCGGTTCGGCGTCACGACCGTCTTCAATTACCTGATCTCGCTCAAGTCCGCGAACTTCCCGACCAACCCGATGGACGAGTTCGCCGGGACGCTGGGCACGGTCCAGAACGGCCTGAACGCAGGCGGCGCCTATCGGTGGAAGCTGTTCAACACCTTCAGCTATGCGCTCGACAGCGTCCGCATCGCCCTGCAATGGTCGCACCTGCCGGCGACCCGGGCCTCGGCCGCGGCGACCAACCCGGACACGACCCTCTTCGGTGCGCCGGCTTATGATCTCTTCCACCTGAACGGCAGCATCTCGATCACGCGCAATGCGACGCTTCGCTTCGGGATCGACAATCTGTTCGACAAGGCGCCGCCGCTCATCAACTACAACACCGCGCCGAACGCCGCGAATGGCGAGTTGCGCGGCGGCGCGCTGGGCGCGCCCAGTTCCACCGCTGCCGGCCAGGATTACGATCTGATCGGCCGTCGCTTCGCCATTGGCGCCAACTTCAAGTTCTGAAGGCGAGCGCCCCTTCCTCCCTTGCCGGCCTCCCCTCGGGGAGGCCTTCTTTTTTGCCTCGCCCGCCGCGCGGGAATCAGGCCCTGTCGCGCGGTGCCGCCATCAGGGCACCATAAGCGCGCCGGAGGAGCGCGATGAGCGTCTCCAGCTCCGCCGCGCTCAGTTCGTCGCGGATCGGGCGCTCGACGGCCGTGCCGCACCCGACCATCTCCGTCATCAGCGCCTCGCCCTCCGGCGTGAGGCTGAGGCTGTTGCGGCGGCGATCGGTCGTGGAACGGGTGCGGCGCGCCAGCCCCCGCTGCTCCAGCTCGTCGATGATCGCCACCATCGCCGAATCGTCCATGGCGACTTCCCGCGCGAGCTCGGACTGGGAACAGCCCGGATTGCCCCGGATGAGCACCATCACCGACAAGGCGCCGGAGCGAAGGTCGAAGGGCGCGTAGGCCTCGACGATCCGGGTCACCAGCTCGTTGCGCAACAGGCGTACATTGGTGCCGACCGCGCTCGAAAGCGGCCCCCAGTTCATCCGCACGGCAACCGCCGCCCCCTCCGTCGCCTGCGCATTCTCGCTCATGTCGTCCCGTCTTTCGCTCGCGTTGCCCGAGCCGCTCTCTTGGCGGATAGAGTGGATGATATCAACTATTGCATTCGACAACGAATGACCTGCCGCGTCATTCGAAGAATGCGATGCTGCGCAGCTCGATGCTTTCGCGCGGATGGGCGCCGGGCAGGCTGTCGTCCCAGAAAGCGGTGTGCGGCGTGCGCCAGCCGACGCTGCGATCACTGTCATGGAACTTGAAGAGCAGCGCCTCGTCCCGCGTCATGTTGGAGAAATACCACCAGCGATGCGCCGGATTGTGGCGGAAGATCGCCGCTGCCATCTGACCGTCATCGTCCATCGGCGCGAACATCGCATCGCCCTGCGGAATTTCGTCGACCACCCAGAGCACATTGGGCGTGCCTTCGTCATCGCCGACGCTGCGCGCGTCGCACAGCGCCAGCGGGCAATCCTGCGGCGGCGGCGAGAAAGTGCGCCAGAAGCTGGAGATGATGAAGCGGCGAAAGCCCGGCCCGCCCGGGCGGACGCGATCATAAGCGCGGCGGGCGGCGGCAAGCTGCCGGCTCGGCTCGGTATCGACATGCACTTCCCCCGCCGGGGGCTGGACGCCGCCCTGGTGCCGATAGGGCTGGTCCCTCTTCTTCTGGCGGCTGGCGACCTCGCCGGAGGTGCGGATCATCCAGCCCATGGGCACGACCAGATCGGCGCCGAAGGCCTCGCGCACATAGCCCTCCACCTCGACGGGATAGACGCGATCGATCTCCGCTATGTCCGAGAAATCGCGCACCTGCGTCGGCGCGTCGAGCAGGCGGAAGCCCTGCCGGTCAAAGGAGAAATGATCGCGAATGGCGCGCCCGTCGCGAATGGTGGCGACGAAGGGCCCGTAGCGCCCGGTATTCACTTCGACGCCCGCCGAAACGAACCGCCGGTTGATGTCCGGCCCGGGCAGCAGATAGTTCAGCGCCGCCTCGACACTGCGCACGCTCTCCTCGATGTCGATCTGCCGGACGGACATGCTCTCTCCTTCATTCTGCTTGTCGCGCGATCATAGCCAAAGGCGGATATCCTCACAAACGCCTGTTGCGGGTGTCGGCACGCGACCCGATATCGGCCGGGACCATGACAGATGAAGGGGATTTCGCATGAAGGGATATGTCGACGACATCGAGAAGGCGACCGAGGAGAACGAGGATTTCCGCCGCGTGCTCTACACCGGCCACAATCTCCAGCTCGTGGTCATGGCCATCCGGCCGGGCGAGGAGATCGGCGAGGAAGTGCATGACGATCGCGACCAGTTCTTCCGCTTCGAGGCGGGCGAAGGCGAAGTCTGGATCGACGGTGTGTGCAACAAGGTGAAGGCCGATGACGGCGTGATCGTGCCGCAGGGCGCGCGGCACAATGTCATCTGCACCGGCACGGAGCCGCTGAAACTCTACACCATCTACGGGCCGCCGGAACATCTCGACGGAACGGTCCACAAGAGCTGCGCCGACGCGCAGCAGGCCCACGAGCATTTCGACGGCCGCACGACGGAGTAAGCGCGCGGCATCGCGCGGCCGGCGGCGCATGACCGCCGGCCGCGCCGCATTTCACTGCCCGGCATTCTGACCGGATATCCGCCTCGCGGCTTGGCCGCGCGCGCCGCGCCTGCCATGAGCGGCAGGATATGAGCATGCCGCATGACGTCTCGACCAGCGAAACGCAGCGCGCGGAGGAGCGCGCGGCGCTGGCCCGGGCCCGCGCGACGGCCATCGTGCTGGCCGGCACGATGTTCATGGTGGGCATCGACAGCACAACGCTCATCACCGCCCTGCCGCGCATGGGCGCCGATTTCGGCGTGCCGGCGACGACCCTGAGCACGACGATCACCATCTACATCCTCGTTTCCGCCGCGCTGCAGCCGCTGAGCCGCTGGATCGGCGAGCGCTTCGGCTCGCGCCGCGTGTTCCTCACCGCCATCGTCGGCTTCACGCTGTCCTCGGTCGGTGCCGGCTTCTCGCCCGACCTCACCCTGTTCCTCGCGGCGCGCGTCTCGCAGGCGGCCTTCGCCTCGCTGATGATTCCCGTGGGCAACATCGTGCAGCTCACCATCACGCCCCGCCATTATCTGGTGACGGCAATGACGATCAGCTCGACGCCCGCGCTGGTGGCGCCGGTGCTGGGGCCGCCGCTGGGCGGGTTCATCACCACCTTCGTGGACTGGCGCTGGATCTTCTTCCTCAACGTGCCGACCGGCCTGCTGGCTCTCGCCGCCGCGCTGCGCTTCATTCCGCGCATTCCCGCCGCCGCGCGTACGCCGTTCGACTTGCGGGGCTTCGCGGTGACGGCGGGCTTCCTGTGCGCATTCATCGGCGCGATGGACCGGTTCGGCCAGGGCGGCAACGGCCCCCGGATCGGCGCGGCGCTGCTGGTGGCGGCCGCCGGGTTCGGCTTCCTTGCATGGCGTCATGCGCGAACCGCGCCGCACCCCATCGTGCCGCTCACCCCGCTGCGGCACCCCTGCTTCTTCGCCGCGACCATCGGCGCGGGCAATTTCGTGCGCATCCCTTTCATGGCGATGAGCTTCACCCTGCCCTTGATGCTGCAGATCGGCCTTGCCCTCACGCCTTTCCAGGCGGGCATGCTGCTGCTGGCGCAGAATGCCGGCGACCTCGCGCTCAAGACGATCGCGTCGCGCGCGCTGCGGCGGCTGGGCTTCCGCACGGCGCTCGTCAGCGGCTCGATCAGCCTCGCGGTCTCCCTGCTGGTCTGCGCCGCGCTGCCGCCGGGCATGCCGTTCTGGCTGCTCTTCGCGATCATGATCGGGGTGGGGATGGCGCGCTCCATCCTCTTCACCGCGCTGATGCCGCTGCGCTTCGCCGACATGCCGCAAAGCGAGATCGGCGGCGCCACCGTGCTCGGCAGCCTCAGCAACTCGCTGGCGCAGGCTGTCGCCATTTCCGGCGCGGCGGCGCTGCTTGGTCTCCTCGCGGGCCCGGCCGATGCGCCGAGCCTGCCCGACTTCCGGCTGGCGATCCTGATCCTTGCCGCCATGGCCGCCTGCGCGGCGCCGCTGTTCGCGAGGCTCCCCCGGGACGCGGGCGCGGAGCTGACCGGGCGGGTGCGCCGGGGCCGGCCCGCAACCGGCGACCCGGAGCGCGGGGAGACCGGCTGAGCGCCGCGCGCTTGCGCCCGGGCGCCCCGGGGCATAGACTTGTCCGCAGGAAGCCGGAGAGGGCCCCTGACCATGCAGGCGCAACCAAGCCAGGACGATCATAGCTGGAGCTCCAGCGGCCTTGCGCGCAGCGAGGCGATCCACCAGTGGCGCGACTGGGCCGCGAGCACCATCGCGCCCATCGACGTGACCGTGTTCGACACCGATCATTTCGCCGCGCAGTGGACCAGCCATGGCGTCGGCCAGCTGAGGCTCCTCCAGCTCCATGCCCCGGCGCAACGCGTCGTCCATTGCGGGACGGACGGCAGCGCGGGCCGGGCCACCCCGTCCATCCAGCTCGTCTATGCGCGGCGCGGCGCGCTCGATACCAGCATGCAGGGCAAGCGCTTCACCGTGGCGCCGGGGCAGTTCGTGCTGCTCGACAATACCCGCTTCTACCAGATGGAGATGGATACCGCGCACGAGGCGATCGACCTCATGATGCCGCAGGGCTGGCTGGAGAAATATCTGCCCGACCCCGAGGCGCTGCTCGCCCGGCCGATCTCCGCCTGCGAGGGCTGGGGTGCGCCGCTCGGCAGCCTGCTGGAGACGATGGTGGCGGGCATCGACGAGAGCCCCCTGCCCCGCCCGCTCATCGCCGAACAGGTCGGCGCGCTGCTGACGCTCGCCACCGGCTTCCACGAGCCCGCCCCGAGCCGCCATCGCGGCCAGCTCGCCCGGCAGATCCTGCGCCGCATCGAGACCGACCATGCCGACCCGGAACTCTCGCCGGACCGGATCGCCGGCGACCTCGGCATCTCCCGCCGCTACCTGCAGGCCTTGCTCGCCGGATCGGGCACCAGCTTCGTGCGCGAACTGAACGCGACCCGGCTCGACCGGGCCAGCAACCTGCTCGCCGACCCCCGGGCGGGCGGCCTCTCGCTCGGCGACATCGCTTTCCGCTGCGGTTTCCTCGATCCGGGCTATTTCGCCCGGCTCTTCCGCAAGCGCTTCGGCATGACGCCCAAGGACTGGCGCGAACGCCACCGCGCGCAATAGGGCGGCGCCGCGCCTCCCCCGGGGGCCGGGCAATCCCTGCGGAAATGAAATGCGGTCAACAAGACTGCAGCGCTGCGTTTTTGTCCTGATGCGCTTGCGCGCGAATCCTTGGGAGGCGCGACGCACATGGTTAGGTTCCTCAACGATCCCACGGCGCTGCCGGTCGATCCCCCCGCGGATTCGGCCGGCGGACGGCGCGGAAAAGACCATATGAGAGGACTGCCATGAGCGAACCGACCAAGGGCTTCCCCCTGCCCAGCTCGCTGGAAATCGTGCCGGGCACCGAGGCAGCCCAGGCCGCCTATCCCTATTACTGCCAGTTCCATGAGGGCGACGACGAGCGCTTCTGGTTCTACAACAGCATGCATTTCCCCGAGCCGATGCATCATTTCGACATGATCACGGCGGAAGCGGCCTATTGCGCGCTCGGCAGCTTCAACACCCGCGTGCATGTGCTGCCCACCACCAAGGGCATCGATCACCGCATCATCAACGGCCGGGTGTTCATCGGCGGCGTGGCCGTCACCGACCCCGCCGAAATCGAGGCGCGCGCGAAGGAATTCCAGCAGCGCGCCTTCTATTATTACGAGCACTGGGAAGACCTATATGCCCAGTGGAAGGAGAAGATGAAGGCGCTGATCGCGGACGCGCAGGCGCTCTCCAAGCCGTCACTGCCCGACCTCGAACCCATCGAGACGACGCATACCGGCAAGGGCGTGGCGGCGAACCACGACCTCATCGACACATATCGGAAGACGCTCGAGGGCTATTTCCGCATGTGGCACCATCATTTCGAGTTCCTGCTGCTCGGCTATGGCGCCTATCTGACCTTCTTCGACTTCTGCAAGAAGGCCTTCCCGGAGATCAGCGACCAGGCGATCAGCCGCATGGTGGCGGGCATGGAAGCCGAGATCTTCAAGCCCGACGAGGAAGTGAAGCGCCTCGCCCGCCGCGCGGTGGAACTGGGTGTGGACGACAGGTTCCACGACGGTATGGTGATCGACGACGTGCTCCAGGCGCTCGACCAGCTCGGCGAGAACGGCAAGGCCTGGCTGCAGGAGCTGGAGACGAGCCGCAACCCGTGGTTCAACGTGAATGTCGGGGACGGCTTCTACCATTATCACCGCTCATGGAACGACGACCTCTCCATGCCCTTCGCGGCGCTGCCGGGCTACATCGCCAAGGTGAAGGCCGGCGCCACGATCGAGCGGCCGATGGAGCGGCTGATCGAGGAGCGGCAGGCGCTCATCGCGGATTATCGCGACCTGCTGGATACTGACGAGGACCGCGCGACCTACGACCAGCTCATCACGCTCGCTCACCGCGTCTTCCCTTATGTGGAAGGCCACAAATTCTACTGCGAGCACTGGTACACCAATCTCTTCTTCAACAAGATCCGCGAGTTCGGCGCGCTGCTGCGCGACCATGGCTTCTGGGAGAAGGAAGAGGATGTCTTCAACCTCACCCATTATGAGCTGGAAAGCGCGATCATCGACCTGATGCTCGCCTGGTCCAGCGGCTCGGACCCGATCGGGCCGCGCGTCTGGCCGGCGAAGGTCGCCGAGCGCAAGGCCGCGATCAAGGCATGGGCGGGCCATGTGGTGCCGCCCGCGCTCGGCCAGGTGCCGGACGTGATCGACGACCCGGCGATCGTCATGCTCTGGGGCATCACGCGCGAGAGCCTCGACGTCTGGCTGTCCGACGGCGAAGGGGACAGCAACGAGCTCAAGGGCTTCGCGGCATCGAGCGGCGTGGTGGAGGGCACCGCGCGGGTGGTCCGGTCCGTCGAGGAGATCAACCGGCTGCAGCAGGGCGACATCCTCGTCTGCCAGGTCACCAACCCGACCTGGGCGCCGATCTTCCAGAAGATATCGGCCGCCGTCTCCGACATCGGCGGATCGATGAGCCACATGGCGATCGTGGCGCGCGAATATGGCCTGCCGGCGGTGGTCGGCACCGGCTCGGCGACCCAGAAGATCAAGGACGGGCAGCGCATCCGTGTGGATGGCGGGCGCGGCACCGTGACGATCCTGGAAGAAGAACGGGTTCTGGAGGACGCGTGATGCCAAAGCCCGGCCTTTCCACTCCCGCCCGAGAGGCGCGCGCATGACGGCCGCCGTCTCCTGGTTTCCCGACCTGCGCCTCACCGATCGGCCCACCGTGGGCGGCAAGGGCGCCAGCCTTGGCGAGCTGACCCATGCGGGCATCGACGTGCCGCCCGGCTTCGTGGTGACGACGCAGGCCTTCGAGCTGTTCCTCGATGCGCTCGAGCGATCCTCCCCGGTCCGCGCGCTGGTGGAAAGGCTCGACCCGAACGATCTCGACACGGTGTCGCGGATCTCGCGCAGTCTGCGCGTCCGGGTGGAGAACGAGCCGCTGCCCGCCACGGTGGAAACCGCAATCCTCGACGCGCATGCCACGCTGGCGAAGGACAATCCCGCGCTCACCGTCGCCGTGCGATCCTCGGCGACCACCGAGGACGCGGAAGATGCGAGCTTCGCCGGCCTGCAGGACACGTTCCTGTGGGTGCCCGACGCGCAGGACGCCATCCACCGCGTGCGCGAATGCTGGGGCAGCCTCTATTCGGTGGAATCGATCTGCTATCGCCGCAAGCACGGCCTGCCCGAGGACGGCGTGGCGATGGCGGTGGTTGTGCAGACCATGGTCGACGCGCGGACGGCGGGCGTGATGTTCACGCGCTCGCCCACCACCGGCGACAAGTCGGTCATCACCATCGAGGGCGCCTGGGGCCTCGGCAGTGCGGTCGTCTCCGGCGAAGTGACGCCCGATCGCTGGGTGATGGGCAAGATCACCGGCGAGATCAGCGTGCGCGACATCTCGGACAAGCATATCCGGCAAGTGCCAGCCGCGGGCGGCGGCATTGTCGACGAGGAGGTGCCGGCAGAGCTGCGCAAGACGCCCTGCCTCTCCGACGAGGAGCTTCAGGCCCTGCGCGGCGTCGGCCGCCGGATCGAGAAAAATTATGGCCGCGCGCAGGACATCGAGTGGGCCATCGACAAGAGCGGCGCGCTGCTGCTGCTGCAGAGCCGGCCGGAAACGGTCTGGTCGGCCAAGGAACAGAAGCCGGTGGCGCCGGTGATCGACGACCCGCTCAAGCATGTCATGACGATTTTCGGGGGACGCAGATAAGATGAGCCTCACGGCAAAGGATGTCGAGGAGATCATGAAGCTCCTCGAAGGCTCGACGTTCGACCGGCTGAGCCTCGAAATGGACGGCATCAGGCTGGAGCTGGAGCGCGGCGGCGCGGGTGCGGCCCGACCGGCGCGCGCAACCGGCACGGCGCCCGCATCGCCCCCGGCCAGCGCATCGGCTCCGCCCCCCGCCCCGGCGGCGCCCCCGCCCGCTGCCGCTCGCCCGGAGCGCGAGGCGGGACTGGTGGAAATCAACGCGCCGCTGCTCGGCATCTTCTACCACGCGCCCAAGCCCGGCGAAGCGCCCTTCGTGGATGTCGGCAGCCGCGTCGACACGGAGACGGTGATCGGCATCATCGAGGTGATGAAGCTCATGAACTCCGTCTCCGCCGGGGTCAGCGGCGAAGTCGTCGAGATCATCGGCCGCAATGGCGAGCTGGTGGAGCATGGCGAAGTGCTGATGCTCGTGCGGCCCGATGCCTGAGGCGGAGATGCCTGTTCCTGATGGTAATCCGTTACTCCCGCGCAGGCGGGAATCCAGCTACGGTCATAAGATCATCTCCTGCCACGGCGACTGGATCCCCGCGTTCGCGGGGATGACGGCGAACGGAGTGGGAGCCGGCTCATTCCAGAACCTCTCATGACCATCCGCCGCATCCTCATCGCCAATCGCGGCGAGATCGCGGTGCGCATCATCCGCACGGCCCACGCGCTGGGGCTGGAGACGGTTCTCGCCGTCTCCGAGGCGGACCGCGACTCGCTCGGCGCGCGGATGGCGACGCGCGCGCTGTGCATCGGCCCGGCGCGCCCCGGCGAGAGCTATCTGCGCGTCGAGACCATCGTGCAGGCCGCGCTCGGATCGGGCTGCGACGCGATCCATCCCGGCTATGGCTTCCTCTCCGAGCGGGCAGCGCTCGCCAGCCTGTGCGAAGCGGAAGGGGTGATCTTCATCGGCCCCACCGCCGCGCAGATCGAAGCGGTGGGCGACAAGCTGCGAGCCCGCGCCGAGGCCATCGCCGCCGATGTGCCGGTGGTGCCCGGCGGCCCGGTGGACAGCCTCGCCGAAGCGCAGGCGCTGGCGGCCGGGATCGGCGCGCCGCTGCTCATCAAGGCAGTGGGCGGCGGCGGCGGGCGCGGCATGAAGCTGGTCGAGGACCTGGACGATCTCGCCGCGACCATGGACATGGCATCGGCCGAGGCCGGCGCCGCCTTCGGCGATGCGCGCGTCTATCTGGAACGCTATGTCTCCCAAGGCCGCCATGTCGAGGTGCAGGTGCTGGGCGACGGCGCGGGCAAAGTGATCCATCTGGGCGAGCGCGATTGTTCGGTGCAGCGGCGCTACCAGAAGCTGGTGGAGGAAACGCCAGCGCCTCGCCTGCCGGACGCGGCGCGCGCCGCCATGCACGAGGCAGCGGTGCGCTTCGCCGCGCGGCTCGACTATCGGGGCGCAGGCACGGTCGAGTTCCTCTACGACATGGCGCGCGAGCAATTCTACTTCCTCGAGATGAATGCCCGCATCCAGGTGGAGCATCCGGTCACCGAGATGGTGACGGGCGTGGACCTGATTGCCGAGCAGATCGCCATCGCCGACGGGCAGGGCCTGCGCCTCGCACAGAGCGACATCGCCATCGACGGCGCCGCCATCGAATGCCGCATCAATGCCGAGGACCCGGCCCGCGACTTCATGCCCAGCCCCGGCACGGTGCGCCGCGCGCACTGGCCCACGGGCAAAGGCATCCGCGTCGACACCCATATCGTGGACGGCGCGAAGATCCCGCCTTTCTATGATTCGATGATCGCCAAAATCATCGCCCACGGGCCGGACCGCGCCACCGCGCTCGCGCGGCTGCAGGCGGCGCTGCGTGAAACCCGCATCGAAGGCGTCTCGACGAACCTCGACTTTCAGGCAGAGATATTGGCCGACCCCGATTTCGCGGCGGGCGGCGTCGACACCGGCTTCCTCGCTCGCCGAGCCGCCCGGCAGGCGGAACGCACAGAGACCTGAACCATGGCAGACATCAAGCTCGTCGAAACGTCGCTGCGCGACGGCAACCAGTGTTTGTGGGGCGCGCTCGGCGTGGACACCGCCCGCACCCTTTCCATCGCGCCGGTGCTGGAACGCGTCGGCTTCAAGGCGATCGACTTCACCACCTCCACGCATATGGGCGTGGCGGTGCGATACAAGCAGGAGGACCCGTGGGAGCGCATCCGGCTGATGAAGCAGGCCTGCCCCACCACGCCGCTGCAGTTCCTCTCCACCGGCTTCCGCTTCATCGCCTGGGAGACGGCGAGCCCGGACTTCATGGCGCTGGCCTTCGCCACGCTCATGAAGAACGGCATCGGCCGCTTCGCGCTCGCCGATCCGATGAACGATGCCGAGGCCAATGTGCAGGTGGCGCGGATGATCAAGCGCGACGGCGATGCCTATGTGGTCGGCGCGCTGGTCTTCACGCTGAGCCCCATTCATGACGATGCCCATTATGCGCAGGCCGCCGCGACGATGGCAGCCAGCCCGGATATCGACGCACTCTACATCAAGGACCCGGGCGGGCTGCTCTCGCCCCAGCGCGCGCGCACGCTCATCCCCGCCATCCTCGCCGTGATCGGCGACAAGCCGCTGGAGCTCCACGCCCATTGCACCATCGGCCTGGGCGAGCAGAGCTATTATGAGGCCGCAGGGCTCGGCGTGGAGGCACTGCAGGGCGCGTCCGGCGGGCTGGGCGACGGCACCTCCAATCCGCCGCTCGAGCGCGTGGTCGCCAATCTGCGCGCGCTGGGCCACAGCGTCGACATCGACGACGCGGCGCTGGCGCAGGCCGGGCGCTACTTCACCGATCTCGCGCAGGCCGAGGGGCTCCCAATTGGCGCGCCCATGCCCTTCGACGCGGCCTATCTCCAGCACCAGCTGCCCGGCGGCATGGTCGGCACCATGCGGCGGCACCTGGCCGACCATCGCGTGCCGCATCTGGAAGGCGCCGTGGTGGAGGAACTGGGCCGCGTGCGCGAGGAACTGGGCTGGCCGATCGTGATGACGCCCTTCGCCCAGATGGTGATGACGCAGGCCGTGATGAACGTGACCGGGGCGGAGCGCTACAGCGTCATCCCGGACGAAGTGATCCGCTATGCCATCGGCAGGTTCGGCCGCCCCAACCAGCCCATCGCGCCCAATGTGCTCGACCGGATCATGGCCCTGCCGCGCACCAAGGAACTCGCCGCCGAGCCCGGCATGGCCGACCTGCCGGACCTGCGCAAGCGCATCGGCACCCATCTGCCGGACGAGGAATTCCTGCTGCGCGCGACCATGCCCGCCGGGCAGGTGGACGCGATGCAGGCCGCCGGCCCCGCGCCGCGCCATTACGACCCGACGCTGCGCCCGGCCATGGCGCTGATCCGCAAGCTGCTGGCCCGGACGAACATCGAGCGGGTGAGCGTGGAGAAGGCCGGCTTCCGGCTGGAACTGGAAAGCCATGGCTGACCGCCATTCGACCCCTGGAGCGCGTTGCCTCCCCAGAAAACGTCATGCTGAACTTGTTTCAGCATCCATTTCGCGTCCGAGACCGGAACTTGAAGGCACGATGGATGCTGAAACAAGTTCAGCATGACGAAAATATTGGCAGGAAGAATGCCTGTTCAATCGAAGAAATGAATATCGATCAGCCTTAAAGCCCTCCCTTGCTCGGGAGAGGCCGGCTGTTGCCCGAAAAGGACCATCGCGATGACCGCCCCTTTCACCGAAACGCTGCGACCCGCCCAGGGCATCATGTTCGACCTCGACGGCACGCTCATCCTGAGCGACCGCAATCTGGGCGGCTACAAGCTGCTGCCCGGCGCGGTGGAACTGCTGAGCGAGCTGGAGGCCAGCGGCTTCCCCTTCCTCGCGCTCACCAACGGCAGCGCCTATCCCGCCGCCCAACAGGGGCCGCGCCTGCGCGCGCTGGGTCTGCCGATCCCCGATTCGCACCTGTTCACGCCGAACAGCGTGGCGGGCCATATGTTCCGCGAGCGGGGCTTCGGGCGCGTGCTCGTGCTCGGCACGCAGGGCGTGGTCGATGCGCTAACCGGCGAGGGCATCGCCACCGTGCGCCCGGGCGAGGACGGCGCGACCAGCGCCGACGCCGTCTATGTCGCCTGGCATCCCGACTGCGCGATGCCGGACATCCATGCCGCCTGCGAGGCCGTGCTCGCCGGGGCGGCCCTGTTCTCCGCATCCGACGTGCCCTTCTTCGCGTCCCAGAGCGGGCGGGCCTTCGGCTATAGCTGCGCGATCGGCGGGGCCATTGCCCGGGTGACCGGCAAGGAGCCGGAACTCACCGGCAAGCCCTCGCTCCACGCGATGAACTTCGTCGCCGCAAGGCTCGGCGTGCCGATGGAAAGCATCGCGGTGATCGGCGATGATCCCAAGGTCGAGACGGAGATGGCCCGCGCGGGCGGCGCCATGGGCATCGGCGTGACCACCGGGACGACCAGCGCGCAGGAATGGGCCGCCCAGCCGCCCGAACGCCGGCCGCACCGCGTCATCGACGGGCTCGGCGAACTGCGGGCGCTCGGCCTGCTGGGCTGAGGCGGACGCGCGGGCGGACGGCCCGCGCGCATTCCCGCTGGCATAAGCCCGCGACTTGAGGGACCATGGCGCTCGCAAGAAACGGGAGAGGCATGGCCATGGTCTTCGACGATCCAGCCGTCCGCGCGGTCTTCGCGGACTATGAAGCACGCATCGCCGCCGAACGGGCGCCCGGCAACGGCGCGCGCACACGCGACGACATGCTGCTGCCGGTCGGCCCGGAAGCGGCCGCGCTGCTCCACGCGCTGGTGCTGGGACGCAGGCCTGCGCGCATCCTGGAGCTCGGCACCAGCTACGGCTATTCGACGCTTTTCCTCGCCGATGCCGCGCGCCGGACGGGCGCGCGCGTCATCTCCATGGATCTCGCCGCCTACAAGCAGGACCATGCCCGGGAGCAGCTGGAACGCGCCGGGCTTGCGGCCTTCGTGGATTTCCGCGCGGGGGATGCGGTGGCGCTGATCGAGGCCGATCCGGGGCCGTTCGATTTCGTGCTGCTCGACATCTGGAAGGATGCCTACCGGCCCTGCTTCGAGGCCTTCTACCCCAAGCTCGCCGAGGAAGCGCTGATCGCGGCGGACAACATGATCGAGCCGGCCTCCGCCCGCGCCTCCGTGCGGGACTATCGCGCGGCGGTGCGCGCCCGGAGCGACCTCCAGACCATGTTGCTCCCCATCGGCCAGGGCATCGAACTCAGCGTCCGGTGGAGCCCGGGCAATCCCCGGCTCTGAAGAGCGGCGGGGATTGCCCGAGCGGTGGGAGCTCAGGAGAAATAGAGGCGCAGCGCCGTGCGGGAGATTTCCGCCCGCATCAGCGGATCGGGCACCCAGTCGCGGAAACTCGCAAGCACCCGGCCGTAGGTCACGCGCCGCTCATAGCCCACGAACGGCGCATCGCTGCCCCAGAGCAGCCGGTCCGGGCCCACGCGGCCAAGCAGCGACCCGGCGACGAGCTGCGCGATCGAATCGATGTCGCCGTCCGGATCGGTGCGCCAGGCATCGGTGCCCGGCAAGCGGAACCCGCCCGACATCTTGACCCATGTATGGCCGCGATCGACCGCTTCCAGCATCGCGCGCTGCCCGTCGCAGCCCAGCGGATCGGCCGGATCGGGATGGCCGAAATGATCGACCACGATATTGACCCCCGTCTCAAGCAACGGTTCCAGCACGGCGCGCAGGCAGGGGCCTTCGATGGCGACATGGACATGCCAGCCAAGATCGCGCACGCGGCGGAACAGCATGCGATAGGCGTCGCCGCGCAGGTCCGGCAGTTGCTCCTGCCGCGCGAGCTGGAGGCGGATGCCCACGATGCCGTCGGCGTTCATCCTCTCCAGCGCGTAGAGATCCGTCTCCGGCGGGACGATGGCCGTGCCGCGCAGCCGCCGGTGCCGCCGCAGGGCGCGGATCATGTAATCATTGTAGAAGCCGGAAATGCTGAGGCCGGAGATGACGGCGAAATGCACGCCATGCGCGTCCATCAGCGCGAGCAGGTCCTCGGCGGTGAAGCCATAGTCGATCTGCGTCCATGCCTCGCTGCTGAGCGGCATGTCCTGCAGGAAGATATGGGCATGGCTATCGACGAAGGGCGCGTCCGATCCGCCATTGTCCGTGATTCCGCGCTCGCCCATCCTGCCTCCCTTGACTCTGCCCATGTCTGGACGAAGCCGGGGACCGCCACTTGCACAGACTGGCAGGATCGCTTGACAGCGCCGGCCTTCGACACGGGTCCGCCGACCCTTGCCGCCCGGCCGGGCGCTGTCAGTCGCCCAGCGCCTGCACGACCAGCGGCGCCACGCGGCCGGTCACGGCGGTCACGCCTTGCGCATTGGGGTGAATGCCGTCCGCCAGCATCAGGGCCCGATCGCCGATCACGCCATCGAGGAAGAAGGGATAGAGCGGCACGTCGAACGCGCGCGCGAGATCCGGATAGATGGCGTTGAAACGCGCGGCATAGTCGCTGCCCATGTTGGGCGCGGCCAGCATGCCGGTCAGCATGGCGGGAATGCCCCGCGCCTTCAGGTCCGTGAGGATCGCTTCCAGATTGGCGCGCGTCTGCGCCGGATCGAGCCCGCGCAGCATGTCGTTCCCGCCGAGCCCGACGACCACGAGATCCGGCTTGCGCGGCAATCCGTCCAGCACGAAGGCGAGCCGCCCGCGCCCGCCCGCGCTCGTATCGCCCGAGACGCCGGCATTGACCACGCGCGCAGCGATGCCCCGCGCGGCAAGATTACGCTCCAGCGCCGGCGCGAAGCCTTCCTCCCGCTCGAGCTGATAGCCCGCATAGAGGCTGTCGCCGAACACGACGACCAGCCTGGCATCCTCCACCGGCGCGCCCGCCGGCGCCGCGACGTTACCCGTGGCCGCGGCGGCATTGGTGACCGGCGCGTCCTCGGACGATGGCTGGGAAGGCGAACAGCCCACTGCCAAGTGGACAAGCAGAAAAGATACCCCATATTGTCGAAACTTAAAGGTCAAGGAGACCGTCCTTTCCATGCATGCCACCGCCGCGCCCACCACTATCGCGATCCGCGCGCGCGATGTCACCCTTTCCCTTGGCGCCACCGAAATCCTGAAAGGCATAGACCTCGACATCGTGAACGGGGAAAGCCTCGCCATCCTCGGCGCATCGGGATCGGGCAAGTCATCGCTGATGGCCGTGCTCTCCGGCCTTGAGCGCGCCAGCGGCGGCACGGTGAGCGTGGCCGGCACCGATTTCGGCGCGCTCGACGAGGACGCGCTTGCCCGCGCCCGGCGCGGCCGCATCGGCATCGTGCTGCAATCCTTCCACCTCCTGCCGACGATGACGGCGCTGGAGAATGTCGCGGTGCCGCTGGAACTGGCGGGGCATGACGACGCCTTCGGCCGGGCGGGCGAGGAACTGCACGCCGTGGGGCTCGGGCACCGGCTCGACCATTATCCCGCCCAGCTTTCCGGCGGCGAGCAGCAGCGCGTCGCCATCGCCCGCGCCATGGCGCCCGGGCCCGCCATCCTCTTCGCGGACGAGCCGACCGGCAATCTTGATGCCGCCACCGGCGCCGCTGTGGTCGAGCTGCTGTTCGGCCGCCAGCAGGCGACGGGCGCGACATTGCTCATCATCACCCATGATCCGGGGCTCGCGGCGCGCTGCGACCGCATTCTGGAAATGCGCGACGGGCGCGTGATCGCCGAGCGGCGCGCGTGACCGCGCTGCCCTGGCGCACTGCCTGGCGCATGGCGCGCCGGGACCTGAGCGGCGGCTTTCGCGGCCTGCGCCTCCTGTTCATCTGCCTGTTCCTCGGCGTGGCGACGCTGGCGGCGATCGGCAGCCTGACCGCCGCGATCACCGGCGAGATCGCCGAGCGCGGGCAAAGCATCCTGGGCGGCGACATCGAAGTCGAGATGAGCCAGCGCGAACTGGGCGAGACGGACAAGGCCGCCCTGCGCGCGCTCGGCACGCTGAGCGAGACCATCCGCATGCGCGCCATGGCCCGGCGCCTCGGCCCCGCCGCGCCCGGCGCGCCGGAGAGCGTGCTGACCGAGCTCAAGGGCGTGGATGGGCGCTATCCGCTCTATGGCACATTGACGCTGGCGGCCGGACGCTATGCGCCGCTGCCGGCGGACCGCATCCTCATCGGCCCCGCGCTTGCCGAGCGGCTGCTGATCCGCACCGGGGACAGCCTGCGCTATGGCGATGCCGATTTCACTGTCGCCGGGATCATCGCGGACGAGCCGGATCGGGTGGGCGAAGGCTTCACGCTCGGGCCGGTCGCCATCGTGTCGATGGAGGGATTGCGGCGCACCGGGCTCATCCAGCCGGGCAGTCTCTTCCAGAGCAAATATCGCATCCGCCTGCCCGACGGGGCGGATGCCGCCGCGCTGCGCAAGGTGCTGGAACAGCGCTACGCCTCCGAAGGCTGGGAATATAAGGACCGCGACCGCGCCGCGCCGGGCACCAACCGCTTCATCGATCGCATGGGCCAGTTCCTTTCGCTGATCGGCCTTACCGCGCTCATCATCGCCGGCATCGGCGTCAGCAACGGCGTGGCGTCCTATCTCGCGCTGCGGCGCGGCAGCCTCGCGACGCTCAAGGTGCTGGGCGCCACCTCGGCGGATATCGAGCGCATCTATCTGCTCCAGATCGGCGCCGTCGCGACGGTGGCGATCCTGCTGGGGCTGGGCGTCGGCGCGCTGGTGCCGCCGCTGGTCGTGGCGCTGGCGGGCGATGTGCTGCCCGTGCAGCCGGGCTTCCGGCTTCATCCGCTGCCGCTGGTCACCAGCGCGGCCTATGGCATGCTCGTCGCGCTGATCTTCACCCTGCCGCCGCTTGCCCGCGCGCGCACCGAGCCGGTCGCCGCGATCCTGCGCGCACTGGTCGATCCGCCCCGCACGCGGGACAGGCGGACCCTGCTGCTGGTCGGCGGCGCGCTGGCGGCACTGGTCGCCATCGCGCTCGGCACCGCGCGCGAGCCGCTCTTTTCCGCGGCCGTGCTGGGGGCAACGGCGGCCGTGCTCCTGCTGCTCCTGCTGCTCGGCCAGGCCATCAGCCGGATCGCCCGGCGCCTGCGCCGCCCGCGCAGGCCGCTGCTGCGGCTGGCCGTCGCCAATCTTTATCGTCCGGGCGCGCAGACATCGGCGCTGGTCGTCGCGCTCGGCCTCGCGCTCACCCTGTTCGTCACGCTCGCCGGCATCCAGACCAGCCTCGACGCGGAAATCGAGCGCACCGTGCCGCGCAAGGCGCCCAATCTCTTCGTGCTCGACCTGCCCTCGACCGGCGAGGCCGATTTCCGCAGGATCGTCGCCGAACGGGCGCCCGACGCCACGCTCAATGTCGTTCCCTCGCTGCGCGGGACCGTGGTGGCTTATGGCGGCCAGCGCGTCGCGGATCTCGAGACCCGGCCGGACGGTGCCTGGATCCTGCGCGGCGAGCGCGGCGTGACGTACAGCGCCACCCTGCCGGAAGGCAGCGAACTGGTTGAAGGCCAATGGTGGCCCGCCGATTATGCCGGGCCGCCGCTGCTTTCGCTCGACGAGGAGCAGGCGCGCGCGCTCGGCGTGGGCATCGGCGACACCATGATCGTGAGTGTGCTCGGCCGCGAGATCGAGGCGCGCATCGCGTCGCTGCGGCGCATCAACTGGGACACGATGGGGTTCAATTACGTCCTCGTCTTCTCGCCCAGCGGCCTCGCATCCGCGCCGCACAGTCTCACCGCGACGATCACCATGCCGCCCGGGCGGGAGAACGCGATGACGCAGGCGCTTCTGGGCGCCTTTCCCGGCGTCTCCGTGATCGCGGTGGGCGAGATGATCGAACAGATCAGCGGCATCCTCGACCAGATGGCGAGCGCCATCCTGACGGCGGCGTCGATCACCATCCTCGCCGGGATCGCGGTGCTGGTGGGCGCCATCGCCGCCTCGCGCCAGAGCCGCAGCTATGACAGCGTGATCCTCAAGATGCTGGGCGCCACGCGCGGGCAGGTGCTGGGGGCGCAGGCGCTCGAATATGGCCTGCTCGCGGCGATGCTGGCCGGCGTCTCGCTGCTGCTCGGCATGGGCGCGGCCTGGTTCGTGATCGTGCAGGTCTTCGAATTCGGCTGGGCGCCGGACTGGGGCGTGGTGCTGCTGACGCTGGGCGGCGGAGCCCTGCTCACGCTGGGCATCGGCCTCGCCGGCTCGGTGCCGCTCATGTCGGTCCGGCCGGCGAGCGCGCTGAGGCAGCTATAGGGGTCCAGTTGCGGATACAAGTTCACTGGCTTTAAGGGAGCCGGAAGCGCGCTTTTTCAGTCCTTTTCGTTCGTCGTCCCGGACTCGATCCGGGATCCCGCTTCCTTGACGTTCGCCGGGTCCAGCCGGTTCGAGAAGGAGAAAGAAGCGGGATCCCGGAGCAAGTCCGGGAGGACGTCGTGAATGACGAGATATGGTGCGCCGCCCGGGCGCACGGGAAGAACAAGGCCGGCAACCGCGTGGCGCGGCATGCCGGCCCGGCGGCTCAGGCCACGGTCTCGGCCCGTGTCGGCTCGATCCTGTTCGCGGCTTCCAGACCCCCGGCGAGCGCAGCTTCTCGCTGCTCCGGCCCCAGCGCGGCGCCTTCGGCCAGCACCAGTTCGGGCGCCGTGATGCCCATGAAGCCCAGGATCGCGCGCAGATAGGTCTCGGCATGCTCCATGGAAGCGGCCGGTCCTTCCGAATAGAAGCCGCCCCGCGACAAGGCGAGGATGACGCGCTTGTCGCCCGCAAGGCCCACCGGGCCCTGCTCGGTATAGCGGAACGTCTTGCCGGCAATCGCGATATGGTCCAGCCAGGCCTTGAGCTGGCTCGAAATCGTGAAATTATACATGGGCACGCCGATCACCACGACATCGGCCGCGACAAATTCCTCCAGCACCGCCTGCGCCTCCGGCGTGGCGAAGCCGGGCAGCGTCATGTGCGGCAGGGGATGCTCGGCAAGGTCGCGATATGTGACCGTGGCATCGGGATGGAGAGCCCGCAGGCGGGAGACGACAGCGGCCGACATCGCGCGGCTGAGGGACGCATCCCCCTGGATGCTGGAATCGATGTGAAGCAGATTCATGAAGAGAGCCCTTTCGTGGCGTTGACTGACCGGTATCGCTTTGCAACGAACTAGGAACGCCCCGGGGCCGGGACAAGAACGCATATTTTTGAGGTATAGTCACATGAAGATGACCGTCTCCCGCCACGACGCGGGCGAATGCATGCGGATCACGCAGCTGCTCGGCCGGCTCGGCGACCGCTGGACACTGCCGGTGGTGGTGGCGCTGAGCGAGGGTTCCTTGCGGTTCAACCAGATCCGCCGCGTCGTGGACGGCATCTCGCAGCAGATGCTCACCCGCACCCTGCGCGCGCTGCAGCGGGACGGGATGGTCACCCGCACGGTCCACCCCACCGTGCCTCCGCAGGTCGAATATGCGCTGACCGCCATGGGCCACTCGCTGGCAAAGGAAGGCGAGCGGCTCGGCCAGTGGGTGCTCGCGCATCTGGCGGAGATAGACGGGCACCGCGCCCGCTACGACGAGGAGACCGACGCCGCCTGACGGGCTCTTCAGGCGTGCGGCTCCCTCAGGCGGGGAGCGCTGCCGCCCCCGGGGCATCGGGCTGGCGGTCCGGGTGCGCCGCGGCCACGCGGGGATCGCCCGCGGCATTTTCGGCCGCTTCGACCAGCGCGGGAAAACCCTCCAGCGCCACGCCGAAACGCCGCGCCGTATAGAGCTGCGGCACGAGGCAGCAATCGACCAGCGAGAGCCGCGACCCGAAAGCGAAGCCCCGGCCGTGCTGGCGGATCATGGCTTCAAGGGCGGCGAAGCCGGTGCCGATCCAGTGTCCGATCCAGCGCTTGCGCGCGACCTCGTCCGCCCCCAGCGCATCGCCGAGCCAGCCGAGCACCCGGGCATTTTGAAGCGGGTGGATGTCGCAGGCGATCGCCGCCGCCATCGCGCGGACCATGGCGCGATCGGCGGCCCCCTCGGGCAGCAGCGGCGGATCGGGGCAGGTCTCGTCCAGATATTCGATGATGGCGAGGCTCTGCGTCAGCAGGCCGCCATCCGTCGCCAGCGCGGGCACCAGCCCCTGCGGATTGAGTGCGAGATAATCCGGTGCGCGCTGCGCGCCCGCCCGCAGGTCATGCGCGACCTGCTCATAGGCCAGACCCTTGATGTTGAGCGCGATGCGCACGCGGTAGCTCGCGCCGGAGCGCCAATAGTCATGCAGGATCAGCGGGCCCGGCGCGGTCATGGCGCCGGCGCGATCCGGCCGCGGCATTCGCCAAAGCCGATCCGCGCGAAGCCCGGCGCCTGCGCGAAGGCGGTCATGATGAGCTCGTCGCCATCCTCTAGGAAGGTGCGCTGCTCACCGCCCGGAAGAGCGATCGGCTGCCGGCCGCCCTCGCTCAGCTCCAGCAGGCTTCCCCGGCTCTCGGCCATCTCGCCCGACAAGGTGCCGGTGCCGAGCAGATCGCCCGTGCGCAGATTGCAGCCGTTCGAGCTGTGATGCGCGACGAGCTGCGCGATCGTCCAGTACATGGCGGTCATCGATCCACGGCTGAGCCGATGCGGCGGCAGCCCTGCCGCGCGCATCGCCGCGGTGAGGATGTGGACCTCCATCGTGACGCCGAACGCGCCGGCAGCCTGATCGGCCTCGTCCAGCAGATAAGGCAGCGGCGCGGGATCGCCCTCGGGCCGGGGCGGCTGGGCCGTGCGGAACGGCGCCAGCGCATCCATGGTCACGATCCATGGCGAAACCGACGTATGGAAATTCTTGGCGAGGAAGGGCCCGAGCGGCTGATATTCCCATGCCTGGATATCGCGCGCCGACCAGTCGTTGAGGATCGACAGGCCGGCCACATGGCCGCTCGCCCCGCCGATCGGGATGGGCTGGCCCGGCGCGTTGCCGCTGCCGATCCAGACCGCCATTTCCATCTCATAATCGAGGCGCCGGCACGGGCCGAACATGGGCATGTCCGCATCCGGCGCCTTCACCTGCCCGCGCGGCCGCAACACATCGCCGCCCGAAACCCGCACAGAGGAGGCGCGGCCATGATAGCCGATCGGCACGAACTTGTAATTGGGCAGCAGCGGCGCATCGGGCCGGAACAGCTTGCCCACATTCACCGCATGATGAATGCCGCTGTAGAAATCCGTATATTCGCTGACGGCGACCGGCAGATGCAGCGTGCAGTCGCTTGCCCGGTGCAGCGCCGCCTGCGCCGCCGCTTCGCGCGCCGGATCGGTCAGCAGCGCGAAGAGGCCGTGGCGCAGCGCCCGCAACGCCTCGCTGCCGGCGGAGAGCAGGGCATTGAGCGTCCCCTGCCTGCCCAGCGCGGCGGCGGTCGCCGCCTGCCCTTCCAGCAAGGGCGCGACAGCCGCGAGATCGAGGATATGATCGCCGATCGCGACCCCGCCCCGCGCCTCTCCACCCGGTGGGGAGAAGATGCCCAGCGGCAGGTTCTGCACCGGGAAGTCGGGATGCGCCTGCGCCCCCGGCACCCAGCAGCGGGCCGCCGGATCATGCGTGACATCGGTGCGACTCATGAGTCGGTCGGCTCCTTGTGCAGCCACTCGGCATGGCGCGGCGCCTTCTTCGTGCGCGACCACTCGTCCAGCATCAGCGGCGCCACCCGGGCAAGCTCCTCATATTGCGCCGGGGTGCCGATGTTGCAGGCCAGCTCCAGCCGGTGGCCGTTGGGATCGAAGAAATAGATCGAGCGGAACACGCCGTGCCAGGTGGGACCAAGCACCTTGATGCCCTGCGCTTCCAGATGCGCCTTGGCGGCGAGCAGCGCATCCATGTCCGGCACTTCGAAAGCGAGATGCTGCACCCAGGCGGGCGTATGCTCGTCCCGCCCCATGTCCGGCTGATTGGGCAGCTCGAAGAAGGCCAGCACATTGCCGCCCCCGCAATCGAGGAAGACATGCATATAGGGATCATAGTCGCCAGTGGAGGGGACATGATCCTCGGCGAAGGCCGTGGTGAAGCGCATGCCCATCACGCGCTCATACCATTCCACCGTCTCCTTCGCGTCCCGGCAGCGATAGGCGACATGATGGATGCGGCTCAGGGTGACGGGATGAGTCATGCGCCGGCCTTCTCGTCCGCCAGCACGCCCTTGCGCATCTGCTCGCGTTCCATGGACTTGAAGAGCGCGGTGAAATTGCCTTCGCCAAAGCCCTCGTCGCGCTTGCGCTGGATGAACTCGAAGAAGACCGGGCCCACCATCGTCTGCGAGAAGATCTGGAGCAGCAGGCGCGGGTCACCGTCCTCGGTGGATCCGTCGAGCAGGATGCCCCGGCTCGCCAGCGCCTCGACCGGCTCGCCATGGCCGGGCAGGCGCTCCTCCAGCATCTCGTAATAGGCGTCGGGCGGCGGCGTCATGAACGGGACGCCCAGCGCCTGGAGCCTGTCCCAGGTGGCGATGAGATCGTCGCACAGGAACGCGATATGCTGGATACCCTCGCCATTATAGGCGCGCAGGAACTCCTCGATCTGACCGCCGCCCGCCTTGCCTTCCTCGTTGAGCGGAATGCGGATCAGACCGTCCGGCGCGGTCATCGCCTTGGACGTGAGGCCGGTATATTCGCCCTTGATGTCGAAATAGCGGATCTCCCGGAAATTGAAGATGCGCTCATAATGCGCGGCCCAATGCGCCATCCGCCCGGCATAGACATTGTGCGTGAGATGATCGATCAGCTTCAGCCCGGCGCCTTGCGGATGGCGGTCGACGCCCGGCAGATAATCGAAATCGATGTCGTAGATGGATAGCGCGTCGCCATAACGATCGACGAGATAGACGACCGCGCCGCCGATGCCCCGAATGGCCGGCAGGCGCAGTTCCATCGGCCCCGTCCTGATCTCGACCGCTTCGGCACCGCGCGCCATCACTTCATCCCAGGCCTTGTGCGCGTCGCGCACGCGGAAGGCCATGCCGCAGACGGACGGGCCATGCTCCGCCGCGAAAAAAGCGGCCGGGGAGCCGGGCTCGTAATTGGCGATGAGATTGATGTCGCCCTGCCGCCAGAGATCGACATCCTTGGAGCGGTGGCGCGCGACATGCGTGAAGCCGAGCGCCTGGAACACGGGCTCCAGCACGCCGCGCTCCGGCGCGCAGAACTCCACGAACTCGAACCCGTCGAGCCCGACGGGATTGGGAAATGACTGAAACATCCGGGCATCCTCTCCGACTGTGCGGAATATCGTGTCAATTGATACTATTTTGCCCTTCCGGAGAGATGGTGTCAAATGATACTTCCCACCGCATGACGCAGCGCACTCTCAGGCTGGACGATTTCCTGCCCTATCGCCTCTCCATCGCTTCCAACCTGGTGAGCGACGTGATCGCACGGGCCTATGGCGCGCTGTTCGCGCTGACCGTGCCGGAATGGCGCCTCATCGCGGTGATGGCGGAAAGCGACGGGATCACGCAGCAACAGCTCTGCCTGCGCACGCGCATGGACAAGGTCACGGTCAGCCGGGCCGCGATCGCGCTCGCCGGACGCGGCCTGATCCGCCGCGAGGCACATCCGCAGGACGGCCGCTCCCAGTTGCTGACATTGAGCGAGGAAGGCGCCGAGCTCTACCGCAATGTCGCGCCCAAGGCCCTGGAGCTGGAAGCGCGCATCTTCGGCCAGCTCGACCCCGCCGACCTCACGCTGCTGCGCGACATGCTCGACCGCATTTCCCGCGCGGCGGAACGGCTGGTGGATTAGGGGAGCGGATAGGTTCCGCCTTGGCAGGGAGGCCACTATCGCGTCGCGCTGAGGCGCAGCGCCATGGCTGAATTGTTTTGGAAAGCGGACACTCAATGCAGCCGGAACAGGCTTGCCAATGCCTCTTCAAGTTCAGCATAATCAGTGTCGATGATGCCTTCACATGTATAGCAGGGCGACACCTTGGTGACGACAGCGTTTATGCACTCGTCGAATGTGGGGGCGGTGTAGGAAAACTCCCCTCCGACGATGGCGCACCGCCCCTCCCGATGAAGCTCTAACGTGTAGCTGCTGTCCCAGCCGACGACGCTGCCAATCTTGGTCCACCCTCTTTCCCAACGCTCTGGCTCCAGCAGCGCGAACACCTCGTTGTCACTGTTCATTGAGATGGCGGTGACCGTCTCGGGCGCTGTCCGACGTGTGATTGTCTCGACATAACCAAACAGCGCGATGCAGTTGTCGAAGAGGGCTGCCCCGTTCGCCCATCGGAGGAAATCGACGTAGGCGGGAGCTAATCGCTGGAGCAGGCTTGCCTCTGGCGGCTTAAGCAAAGGTGCATGGAATTTGTGGAGATAGCCGAGCGAACGCTGGTCGGGCAGCTTTCGGATGAACCGGCTGCCGTTCGAAGTGGTCAGTGACGAATCGTCGTCACAATCGAGTAGGCGCGTAACAAAATCGGGCTGCGTCATACGGAAAGGATGCTTGGTTCCGCCAACGTCTGCAATGGGGTTGTCCCGACAGGCTGCTCCTGTAGCAAAATCCCGGATAGCCGCCCTTCCGCGAAGCCATCGAATTTATCGACACCGCCTGAACGGAGCATGCCTTAGTGCCCGGCGGCCGCCATCATGAAGAGCGGACAAGAGCGCCCGACGCGCTCACACCTCCAGCAGCGCATAGGGGCGGCCGAATTTCTCGGACACCACCCATTGCGCGCAATTGTACACGGGGATGCCGCGCAGGGTCTCGCCGGCATAAGTGCCGCGATGTGCATGGCCGTGGACGACCATCTTTACATTCTCGAAGCGGTCGATGGCATCGGCGAGGCGCGAGGAACCGAGGAAAGGGAAGATTTCCAGCGGCTCGCCTTCCACGGTGGCCGCGACCGGCGCATAATGCAGCACGGCGACGGTCCGCTCGGTGCGCAGCGAGCGCAGGCTGTTCTCGAGCTTGCGCGCCTCGTTGATCGATTCATCGACGAACGTCTTGATCGCCGTCTCCCCGAAAGCGCCGAGTTCGCCGCGACCGAAACCGCCGACGAAGCCCTTCACCCCGGCAAAGCCGATGCCCTCGATCTCGACCGCCTGCTCGTCGAGGATGCGGACCCCGGCCTGCTGGAGGATGCGGGCGACTTCCTCGGGCTGGCCGCACTCATAATCATGATTGCCCAGCACGCCGACGATGGGGACCGAGCAGCCGGAGAGATCCTCCGCCAGCCGCTCGGCCTCGCTCGTCTTGCCGAAATTGGTGAGATCGCCGCACAGCGCGAGAATGTCGGCGTTGCGGGAGATTTCCTCGAACATGTCGCGGTAGCGCCGATTATCCTGCTCGGTGACGTGGAGATCGCCGATGGCGGCCACGCGGACGGGATCGGGCCGCTCGGGTTCGGGCCCGGTGTGATCTGGATCAGAGATGGCGTTCATGCTTTTCGTCCATTCCCTTGCCGACAAGATCGGCGAAACCCCATTCGCTGATGTCGACGAGATAGTCGCGGGGCGAAAACAGGCGGCCCCGGCATATGCGGACCTTCGCCGCCGGAAGCTCCGCCTGGGCGTGAAGGCGCTCGACCAGCGTGTCGAACAGCCAGCGCGGGATGAGATCGCGCTCGGTGGGATAAATGAAGCGGAAGTTGAGGATGTGGATGAGCAGAACTTCCCAGTGCAGCTCCATGAGCGACAGGAGACGCTGCCAGTCGATCTGGTCATGCTTCTTGAGGATGGTGTGCGCGACGTCCGCGCCGTCGTAGCGATAGCGATCCTGGATGAAGACCTTCGAGACGATGAACTCGGTCGGCGGCGTCACGCGGACGGTCGTCCCATAGACGTCCGCCGTGTTCGCCTCGACGAACCATGCGTCGGTGATCGGGATGGACGCGGACGACATGTTGAAGATGACGTCGAAGAAATTGTCCCCGGACCAGACTTTCGCGATCCAGCGCTCATCCTCGACCGTGACGTCGTACCCGCTCTCCTTGAAGCGGGCGAGCAGCCGGGGCGCGTCCCCGGGCTTGCAGAAGATGTCGATATCCTTGGTCGGCCGCACGACGCCGGTATGGCAAGTGAGCGCATAGGTCCCCGACAGGAGATAGGGGATGTCCCACTCGTTCAGCAGCTTCAGGCTGTCCGCGTAAAAGGCGGCCGCTTCCGGCGGGGGATCGAAGCTGGGCGGGTCCTGCGACCCCGGAATATCGAGCATGAAATGGGGTCCAGGCTTTGAGGAACTCCCTGAAGAAACGGCGGGACGGGCGGCGGGTTCCGCGATTCCGATCGGGGGACGGCAGGCCCGCCACGCCCCGCCTCACGCGCGCCGGGCGTCAGTCCGATATGGTGGATGAATTGTCATTGTCCTGCGCCGGCACGTCGGTTTCGCCGAGTTGGCCAGTGCCGTGATAGGCCATGTCGCTCTGGCCGCCATGGCCCATGAAACTGCCGGGGTCGGCCTTGCGATCCTTCTTTTTGCCCTGGTGAGGATTGGGATAGGCGCCGCCGCCGCTCTCCCCCTTCCCGCCTCGCCCCTGCGTCGCGGCGCTGGAGACGCCGTCCGGCGCATTGCCATGGGGACGGCCGTCATTGGCTTGCACGGGCTGCTTCCGGCTGTCGCTGTCCTGGCTGGTGTCGTTCCTGTCCGTCATGGCGTTCTGCCTCATCTGCAAGGAGGCCTTGCGACCTCGACCTGTCTGCCTGTCACTCCGGCGGGAAATCGTGCAGTGAAGCTGTTGGTTGCATGGGCCTAACCTGCTTTAGGTCCAATCGACATCCAGCGCTGGCGGCCCCTGTTTTCAACTTTGCGCGCGCGAACGGGCTTTTGGGGTTGATGTTCGGCCGCGATGTGCCGAATGCCGGAAAGAAATGGCAGGAGACGGATCGAGGCGACGTGTCTCGAGTTTAACGGAACCATGGCACAGGCATCGCTCCCTTCTTCCCCGCTCCGCCTGCCCCTGTTCAGGGCGGTCTGGATGGCGAGCCTCGCGTCGAACTTCGGCGGCCTCGTCCAGTCGGTCGGCGCGTCCTGGACGATGGCGAGCATGGGCGCCTCCGCCGAGATGGTGGCTCTGGTCCAGTCGTCGGTCAGCCTGCCGATCGTGCTGCTTTCGCTCTGGGCCGGCGCGGTGGCGGACAATCTCGATCGCCGCAAGGTGATGCTCTGCGCGCAGTCCTTCATGCTCGTGGCTTCCGTCATCCTGGCGCTGGCGGCCTGGGCGGGCCTGCTCACGCCCTGGGCGTTGCTGGGCTTCACCTTCCTCATCGGCTGCGGCACCGCCGTGAACGGCCCGGCCTGGCAAGCCTCTGTCGGCGAGATGGTGCCGCGCCCCATGCTGCCCGAAGCGGTGGCGCTCAACAGCATGGGTTTCAATATCGCGCGCAGCCTTGGCCCGGCCATCGGCGGCGCCATCGTCGCGGTCGCGGGCGCGGCGGCGGCGTTCGCGACCAATGCGGTGAGCTATGTCGGGCTCATCCTGGTGCTCGCGCGCTGGAAGCCGGACAGGCCGCCGCGCACCCTGCCGCGCGAGAGCCTCGGCCTCGCGATGCTGGCCGGCGTGCGCTATGTGAGCCTTTCCCCCGCGATCCGCATCGTCCTCGTCCGCGCCATCATCTTCGGCGTGCCGGGCGCCGCCATTCCCGCGATGATGCCGCTGGTGGCGCGCGACCTCATTGCCGGCGGGCCGCTGACCTACGGCATTCTGCTTGGCGCATTCGGTATCGGCGCGGTGGGGGGTGCGCTCGCCAGCCGCAGGCTGCGCAGCCGGTTCTCGACCGAGATGATCGTGCGCCTCGCATCGCTGGCGGTGGCGACCGGCGCGTGCCTGACCGCGTTCCTCGGCTATCTCCTGCCTACCCTCGTCGCGCTCGCGCTGGCGGGCGGCGGCTGGGTCCTCGCGCTCTCGACCTTCAATGTCAGCGTCCAGATGGCCTCGCCCCGCTGGGTGGTGGCACGGGCGCTGGCGCTTTATCAGATGGCCGCGTTCGGCGGTCTCGCGGCGGGGAGCTGGCTCTTCGGCGTCCTGGCCGACCATCACGGCGTGGCCGCCGCGCTGGCCATCGCCTCGGTGGTCCAACTGCTGGGACTGGCGCTGGCCTTCCTGATGCCGCTGCCCGCCATCGAGGACCTCGACCTGGCGCCCGCGGACGGCTGGCGGGAACCCGAGACTGCGCTGCGGATCGAGCCGCGCAGCGGGCCCATCGTCGTCACGATCGAATATCGGGTCGCCGAGGAGAATGTGCCGCGCTTCCTCGCCGCCATGGACGAGCGCAAGCGCATCCGCCGGCGCGACGGCGCCAGCCATTGGACGCTGCTGCGCGACTTGGCCGAGCCGCAGCTCTGGGTCGAGCGCTATCATGTCGCGACCTGGCTCGATTATGTCCGGCACAATCGCCGGCGCACCAAGGCCGATCAGGCCAATACGGAGGAACTGCGGAGCTTGCGGATCGAGGGCACCGAGCCGGTCGTCCATCGCCGGATCGAGCGCCAGACCAGTTCGCTGCCCCGCTCCCGCGCGCCGGATGCAGGCGAGCTCGATCCCATGACCGACCCCAGCCGGTTCAGCTAGGCAGGCTTCAGCGAGACAGGACGCGAAGGCCCGGCCGGGCGGTCAGCCCGCGAGCCCCGCCAGTGTCGCGAGGCCGAGAAAGGCCAGGAAGCCCATCGAATCGGTAATCATGGTGACGAAGATCGACGAGGCGACGGCCGGATCGATATTGAACCGGTCGAACATCAGCGGGATCGACGCGCCGGCCACGCCCGCCGTGACGATGTTGGTCATCATCGCCGCCGCGATGACCGCGCCGAGCTGCGGATTGCCGAACACGATCATCACGCCGAGCCCGAGCAGCGTCGCGACGGTCACGCCATTGAGCAGCGCCACCCGGATCTCGCGCAGCACCGTGCGCCATGTGTTCGATGCGGTGATCTGGTTGGTCGCCAGCGCGCGGACCGTCACCGCCATCGTCTGGCTGCCGGCATTGCCGCCGACCCCGGCGACGATCGGCATCAGCGTGGCAAGCGCCACCATTTCCTCGATGGTGTGCTCGAACATGCCGATCACGAAGGAAGCGAGCAGCGCTGTCAGGAGATTGGAGATCAGCCAGCGCACGCGCGCCCTGTAGCTGTCCAACACCGGCTCGTTGATGTCGCCATCGCCGGCGCCGGAAAGCCGCAGGATGTCCTCGCCCGCTTCCTCCTGGATGATATGCACCACGTCGTCGACCGTGATCATGCCCACGAGGCGCCCGGCGGGATCAACCACCGCCGCCGAGATGAGCGCATATTTCTGGAAGCGCAGCGCCAGCTCTTCCTGATCCATGTCGACCGGGATGAGCGTCTGCTCGCGCTTCATCACGTCGGTCATGGCGATGTCGCGCGGGCAGCGCAGCACCCAGCTCAGCTGGCAGGTGCCGATCGGCCGATGCGCCGCGTCGACGACGAAGATCTCCCAGAAATCCGACGTGAGATCGACGGTGTCGCGCAGATAATCGATGGTCTGGCCGACAGTCCAGTGCTCCGGCACCGCGACCAGATCGCGCTGCATGATGCGGCCGGCGCTTTCCTCCGGATAGGACAGCGCGTTCTCGATGGCGGCCCGGTCCTCGGGCTCCATCGCGTCCAGCACGGCCTGCTGGTCCGCCTTGTCGAGATCCTCGATGATGGCGACCGCATCGTCGGTATCCAGTTCCGACGCCAGCTCGGCGAGCTGTGCGGGCTCCAGCGCATCAACGACCGTGTCGCGCACATAGTCGTTCAGTTCCGAGAGCACCTCGGCACTGACCAGATCGCCCAGCGCCGCGGCGACGGCGGCGCGCCTGTCCTCCGGGGTCAGCTCGATGAGGTCGGCGACGTCGGCGGGATGCAGCGGATAGACCAGCGCCCGCGCGTCCTCGTCCCGCCCGGCCTCGACCGCGTCCAGGACGGCGGAGACGAACTCGGGCTTCAGCCGGTCGTCCTCGTCGAGATTGGTCTCGATCGCGATGTCGAGCTCATCGGAGGACGCGTCCAGGCGATGCGCGGCGTCGGACTCGCTCATGCGGCGTCTCCCTTTCCCGCGCCCGCCCCCGTGGCCGCGCCATCCCCACCCTTTCGCCCAAGGCTTTCGCAAATGCAACACGCGCCGGGCATCCCGGCAGGGCGGTTTCCGACGATCCGATGCCATCCCCGGCACGTTCCGGCCCGCCCGGGATCATTTTCCCGACCCGGCGAGCGGCCCGACCGCCTCTTAGGCCTTGCAACGACCCGGGCGGCCCTCCATGTGCCGGGCAGCCAGCCCCCCGCCGCATCGCGCGGCGAAAGAAGGAGTTCTCCAAGATGGCCGATCAAACGCTTACCCTGACGCTCGACACGGGCGATGTCGTCATCCAGCTACGCCCGGACCTCGCGCCCGGCCATGTGGAGCGGATCACCACGCTCGCGAAGGAAGGCTTCTATGACGGCGTGGTGTTCCACCGCGTCATCCCCGGCTTCATGGCGCAGGGTGGCGACCCGACCGGCACCGGCATGGGCGGTTCGGAAATGCCGGACCTCAAGGCCGAGTTCAACACCGAGCCGCATGTGCGCGGCGTGTGCTCGATGGCCCGCGCGAGCAACCCGAACAGCGCCAACAGCCAGTTCTTCATCTGCTTCGACGACGCGACGTTCCTCGACCGCCAGTACACGGTGTGGGGCGTGGTGACCGAAGGCATGGAGCATGTCGACGCGCTGCCCAAGGGCGAGCCGCCCGCAAAGCCGGGCAAGATCATCAAGGCGACGGTGAACTGAACAACAAACGCGGCCGGCGGAGGACAGGGCAAGTCCTCTGCTGACCGCTGTACAATATAACTGAACGCAAAATGAATAGGCCCCGCAGTGTCATCTAAATGACACAGTGGGGCCTCTCCACTTTTGCGCCACAATTCATTCGGGAACGGTTCATGCGCTGAGCTCATTTTTGGCAGGCGATCGACGCGGTTCGATCGTGATTGCGGGCACAGCCCGCTTCGTCAAAAAACAGAAGGTTCAGTATCATGAAATCTCTTCCCCTCACTGCCCTTGCTCTTGCGCTTGGCGCGGGCATGTCCGCGCCGGCCCTGGCCCAGGACACGACCGACAACAGCAGCCGGTTCGAGCCTTATGTCGGCGTGCTGGGCGGCCTCCACGATTTCGACAACGACCAGTATAACGGCAGCCCGCCGAGCGGCTATCGCGGCTGGCTCGTGGAAGGCGTCGCCGGCGCCAACTATAATTTCGGCAAGCTCGTCGTCGGTGCCGAGGGCGCCGTGGCGAAGGGCGTCGATAAGGACATCAACTGGGAATATACCGCCGCGGGCCGCGTCGGCTTCAAGGCCGGCAAGGACAGCCTGTTCTTCGCCCGGGCCGGCTACCAGTGGACCAAGTTCGACGATTCCGCCCGCCCGGCGGTCTCCACCAATCGCCACTATGACGGCACGATCTACGGCTTCGGCGTGGAACTCTCCCCCGCCGACATGGGTGGCACGGCAGACCGCAGCAACATGCGCCTGCGCGCGCAGATCGACACGCGCGGAGACTTCCACAGCTTCCGTCCGATGGTCGGCGTGGTCGCCAAGTTCTGATCGCCCCGGCGATCGCCTGAATGAAGACGAAACGGCCGGGCCCCTCCCCGGCCGTTTCCCTTTTTGAGGGGCAGGCCGCAGGAAAGCCGCGCCTCAGCCGCTGTTGCGCAGCGCCGTCGCGATGGCGTTGATCGACAGTTCGATCCCTTCGCGGATGCGCGGATCGTCCTCGCCGCTCCGGTGGCGCTTCAGCAATTCGACCTGCAGCAGGTTGAGCGGCTCGATATAGGGCAGCCGCAGCCGGATCGAGGCATCGAGCGCCGGGCTGTCCGCCAGCAGATAGGGCTGGCCGGTCGCGCTCAGCAGCCTGTCATGGGCAAGCTGCCACCCATCGCGGATGCGGCCGAAGATCGCATCGCCCGCCTCCCTGTCCTCGACCAGCGGCAGATAATGGGCAGCGATGCCGAGATCCGACTTGGCGAGCACCATCTCCATGTTCGCCATGCTGGCGCGGAAGAAGGCCCAGCCCTGCGCCATGTCACGCAGCAGCGCATCGTCGCCAAATTCCTTCAGCGCCTGCCCCACGCCATACCAGCCCGGCAGCATCACGCGCGCCTGTGCCCAGGAGAAAACCCATGGGATGGCGCGCAGATCCTCGATGCGGCTGCTTTTGGTGCGGCTCGCCGGGCGGGAGCCGATCTTGAGACCGCTGATCTCCTGGATGGGCGTGAGCTGCCGGAAGAAATCCCGGAAGCCCGGCGTCTCGTAGACCAGGTCCCGATAAGAACGGAAGGCCAGCGCCGAGATGCGGTCCATCGCCGCGGAGAAGCGGGCGCTATCGCGCGGGGAGAGCTGCTCGGGCTCGAGACTGGCGAGGATGGCGGCGCTGGTCACGGCTTCCAGATTGGTCCGCGCGCTTTCCTGCGTGCCATATTTGGCGGCGATGACCTCGCCCTGCTCGGTGATGCGGATGCGCCCCTGCACCGTGCCGGGCGGCTGCGCCTGGATGGCCGCGAAGGAAGAGCCGCCGCCGCGCCCCACCGCGCCGCCACGCCCGTGGAAGAGCTGCATGGAGACGCCTGCCGCCTCGAACACCGGCGCCAGTGCCTTGCTCGCTTCGTGCAGGCTCCAGGTGGAGGTGAGATAGCCGCCATCCTTGTTGGAGTCGGAATAGCCGATCATCACTTCCTGATGGCCGCGCGCACGGACGAGCGCGCCGATCTCCGGCAATTCGAAATAGGCCGTCATGATGCCCGGCGCATTCTCAAGGTCGGCGATGGTCTCGAACAGCGGCACCGCCATGATCGGTGCCCGGGGTGGCTCGGCGCCGTCGGCCGCTTTCCACAGCCCCGCTTCCTTGAGCAGGATGTTCACTTCCAGCATGTCCGAGACGGTCTCGGCCTTGGAAATGAGATAATGGGTGATGCAGGCCGGCCCATAGAGCCGGTGCGCCTCGGCCGCCGCCTCGACGATGGCGAGTTCGGTCGTCGTCTCCTCGCTGTAATCGGCGAAATGCGTGCCGAGCGGACGGTTGTGCGCCAGTTCCCGCCGCAGCAGCGCGACGCGCGCGTCCTCGTCCAGCGCCAGATAATCCGGTTCGACGCCCGCCACCTTCAGCAGCTCGGCGACGACGCGCTCGTGGACCGCGCTGTTCTGGCGCATGTCCAGCGTGGCGAGATGGAAGCCGAAAATCTCGACGGCACGGATGAGCCGCGCGAGCCCGCCCCCGGACCCGAGCGCGCCATTGCCTTCCACCGCCAGACCCCGGCCGAGCGTGACGAGATCGGCCCGCAGCGCGGCGGCATCGGGATAAGGCTCGCCCCTGAGCTTGGCGGGACGCGGGGCCGGCTGGCCGGTCAGCGCCTCGTAATTGGCGGCGACCCGGGCATAGATGCCCGCGACGGCGCGCCGATAAGGCTCGTCCCGCCGGCTCGGCGCATCATCGCCGCTCGCCGCCGCCAGCTCCCGGATCGGCGCGGGGACGGCGGCCAGCTCGCTGGAGATGGAGAGTTGCGCGCCAAGCTCGTGCAGTGCCTCCATGTAGAAGCGCAGCGTGGAGCCGCTGGCCCGGCCAAGCGCGAGCCGCAGTTGATCGGCCTGCACGAAGGGATTGCCGTCCCGGTCCCCGCCGATCCATGTACCCAGCCGCAGGAAGCCCGGCACCCGCGCCCCCATCACCCGGTCCCAGCGCGCATAGAGGCCGGGCAGTACCGGCATGAAGATGTCGCGGAAATAGGACAGCGCATTGTCGATCTCGTCGCGCACGAACAGGCGTTCGCGGCGCAGCGGGCGCGTCTGCCAGAGCAGCGCGATCTGCCGGCTGATCGCTTCCTCGATAAGCTCGCCCTGCGGCGTCTCCGTGGCGCCGGTGTCGCGCAGCGCCATCAGGTCAGCGATCACGTTGCGATGATCGATCATCGACTTGCGGCGCACCTCCGTGGGGTGCGCCGTGAGGACGGGAACGACCAGCGCTTTCTGCAACAGCGCGATGACATCCGCCGGGGCGATGCCGTCCTTCTCCAGCTTCGCGATCGCGCTGGCGACGTCCGCGCCCGGCTCGGCGGCGATGCCCTGCCGGTCCTCCGCCAGATTGGCCAGCATGGAAAACAGCATGAAGCCGCGCACGAAAGCGAGCGTATCGTCCAGGGTGAGCGCCGAGAGACCGGTGTCCACCCCTTCGGGCGGGGCCACGCCGCGCGCACGATCGACCGAGGTGGAGCGGATATATTCGGTCTGGCGGAACAGCCGGTCCCCGCCATAGACGCGGATCACATCGCCCAGCAGCCGCCCGAGATAGCGGATGTCCGGATTCTGCGTGATGGGCGGGCGTGCCGGAGCCATGGCATCATGCTGCATTGCAGCGTGGCGATGGTCAAGGACGGATTGGCCGTGAGAGCCGAATTCGCGCGGTTCAGACGGGCGGGAACCGCCGCCGGGTCCGGTTGGCGATCGCCACCAGCGAGAGCATCACCGGCACTTCGACAAGGACGCCCACCACCGTCGCCAGCGCCGCGCCGCTACCGAGACCGAAAAGCCCGATGGCGACGGCCACGGCCAGCTCGAAGAAATTCGACGTGGCGATCAACGCGCAGGGCGCGGCGATGGGAAACGGGATCCGCCAGGCCCAGGCGGCCGCATAGGTCAGCAGGAAGATGCCATAGCTCTGGATGATGATGGGCACCGCGATCAGGGCGATGAGCAGCGGCTGCGAGACGATCACGCGCCCCTGAAATCCGAACAGCAGCACCACGGTCAGCAGCAACCCGATTACCGAAAGCGGCTTGAGACCGGCGGTGAAGCGAGTGACGTCCTCGACATCGCCCGACGCTCCGGCCAGTAGATGGCGACGCGTCAGGGCGCCAGCGACGAGCGGGATCACGACATAGAGAAGCGTGGAGAGAAGCAGCGTTTCCCACGGCACCGCGATGTCCGTGATGCCGAGCAGCAGGGCCACGATCGGCGCGAAGGCGAACACCATGATGATGTCGTTCACCGACACCTGGACGAGCGTGTACGCCGGATCGCCACGCGTCATCTGCGACCAGACGAACACCATCGCGGTGCAGGGCGCGGCGCCAAGCAGGATCAGCCCGGCAATATATTGCTGCGCGTCCGCGGGCGCGATGAGGTCCGCGAACAGGAACTCGAAGAACAGCACGGCAAGCGCCGCCATCGTGAACGGCTTCACCAGCCAGTTGGCCACGATGGTGAGGATCAGCCCCTTCGGCCGGGCGCCGATGTCCCGCAGGCTCGCGAAGTCCACCGCGACCATCATCGGGTAGATCATCGCCCAGATGAGCACCGCGACCACCAGATTGACCGAGGCGAACTCAAGGCCGGCGAGCGCGCCGAACAGACCCGGCGCCGCATTGCCGAGGATGAGGCCGGCGACGATCGCCAGCGCGACCCAGAGCGACAGCCACCGCTCGAAGAGCCCGAGCGCGCCGGCCTCTTGCCGGGCATCGGAAAGGCTGGTCATCGCGGCGCCTTCGGGTCGGCTTTCACGACCTCGCCGTCTTCCTTCACGAAATCCTCGCGCAGCGGCCGATCGAGCAGTGAGAGCACCCGTTCGGAAGGCCGGCACAGCCCCACGCCGCGCGGCCCCACGACGATGGGCCGGTTGATGAGCACGGGATGCGCCATCATCGCATCGATCAGGGCGTCATCGTCGAGGGCCGGATCGTCGAGCCCCAGCGCGGCATAAGGCGTGCCCTTCTGGCGGAGCAGATCGCGCGGCGTGATGCCCATCCGCGCGATCAGCGAGACCAGCTCCTCCCGCGTCGGCGGTGTCTCGAGATAGGCGATGACGTGCGGCTCCTCGCCGGTGGCGCGGATCAGCCCGAGCACATTGCGCGACGTGCCGCAGGCGGGATTGTGATAGATGGTGACGCTCATGACCGGCACATCGCCGTTGCGGCGATCTCGGGCGCGCAGGCCGCGCCGCCGCAGCAATTCTCCATCAGATAGCCGACCAGCGCATTCATCGCGGCATAGTCGGCGGTGTAGATCAGCGAACGCCCTTCGCGGCGCTGCTGAATGAGCCCGGCCCGGCTGAGTTGCGCGAGGTGGAAGGACAGCGAGGAGTTGGGAATGTCCAGAGCCTCGGCGATGGCGCCAGCCGGGAGCCCCTCCTTCCCGGCCTGAACCAGCAGGCGGAACAGGCCGAGCCGATGCTCCTGAGCAAGAGCGCCAAGCGCTTCGATCACGGCGGGAGAATTCATTTCCATGAATGTCGAAATAATTCATCCATTCCGCGCGTCAACAGATATTTCGATGATTATCGAATTGATGAGCTGGCGGACGGAAGGCGCTGGCGCTGGCGCTGACGCCCAACGGGCGAGCGCACGAAGCGCCCCCGCCGTGGGTCACACGGTTGTTTCGCAGACAGTCAGTGAGAGGCGGAGGGCCCAGCCCGTGCCGCTAGGTGGCGCTCAGGCGTGTTCCAGCGTGCACTGGAGCGGGTGCTGGTTCTGCCGGGCATAGTCCATCACCTGATTGACCTTGGTCTCGGCGACTTCATAGCTGAACACCCCGCACACGCCCACGCCGCGCTGGTGGACATGGAGCATCACGCGCGTCGCCTGCTCGAGGTCCATTCGGAAGAAGCGCTGGAGCACATCGACGACGAACTCCATCGGCGTGTAGTCGTCATTGAGCATGAGCACCTTGTAGGGCGTCGGCTTCTTGGTGCGGGTGCGCGCGCGCGTGGCAATGCCGAGCCCCGGTCCCCCAGGCCCTTCCTCATCCTGCCGTCCGGCCATGATGGGGCGGAAAGTCTCAGCGCCGGTCATTCTCATGTCCCGAAAATAGGATATCGCCCGCCCCCCTTGCAAGGGCCGAGCCCATAAAGCGAAAAAAAAGGGCGGCGCACCGGAGCGCGCCGCCTTTTCTCTTTTCCGGAAGAGCCGTGCGATCAGGCCGCGAGCGTCTTCTTCATCTTCTCGGTGACGATCGAGACGCGGTTGCTGATCGGCTGCGCGATGTCGCCGGCCAGCTTCAGCATCGCTTCGCTGTTCTTGGACGCTTCCGACGCGAAGCTGTCCATCGCCTGGCTCAGCAGCTCGCTCTGCAGCTGGAAGAACTCGGCCGGCGTCTTGACCGACGCGAAGCTCTTCATGGTCGAGCTGGTCTTCTCGAAGGACTTGCGGCCGAAGTCGGCAGCTTCCTGGCTCAGAGACTCGACGCCCTTGGCCGCGATCTTGGAGGATTCGACCATGGCTTCGAGATTGCCCTTGGTCAGCTCGCCCAGCTCCTCGAACGCCTTCGCCGACTTCTCCATCGTCGTCTTGGCCTTGTCGTTCATTTCGGAGAACGCGCTCTGCATGCGGGTCTTGGTTTCTTCGGCAAAATTCTTCGCGGTTTCCATCGCATCGGTCATGATCAATTCGCCTTTCGTCTTGGCGGTCGCGACAGAAGGGGTGTCGACGCCAACCGCCTTGGGAGGAGTGGGGGTGGCTGCTTGCGCAGTCAGTTTCTCAGCAGTCTGTTGTTCTACGGCCGGCTCGGACTTCGCCGGCGAGGAGACCGGCCATTCGACCGGGGCAGCAGCTTTGGGCGCCGGTGCCGCCTTCTGGGCGACGGGCGCTGGCTTGGCCTGCGATGCAGGCGTGGCGACCTTCGGCGCGGGCGCCGCAGGCTTGGGCGCGGGTGCCGCGGCAGACGGCGCCGGCTTCGCCTTGACGGTCGGCTTCGACGGCGTCTCGGCTTTCGCTGTGGACGACTTCACGGTCGCTGGCTTCGCACCTGCGGGCGCGCTTTTTGCGCCCGGTTTCCGCGAAGCAGGCTTTGGTGGAGTAGCCAAAACAATCTCCTGAAATGTTTTGTTGCAATGCAGCATAGGCGATTCCGCGCCTGTTGGCAAGGATAATGATGCACTGCAACAAAACTGTCTTACAGGCGCTGGGAGGCTCTTGCGCGGGCGCCTGCCCCGCGCTCGCGGCACCGTCCTTATGCTGGATCGCGCCCGTCAGGTGCCGCGCGCATGCCCTCAGCGCTGGCGGACGTAACGCCCCGGCGCGTCCTCGATCGCGGGCAACGCGCCCTCCCCGGGAATACGGGCGCCGCTCGCCGCGACGCGGGTGGGATCGAGGCCTTTCAGCCACGCGATCCAGTCCGGCCACCAGCTTCCCCGCGTCTCCTTCGCATGCGCGCGGAAGGCGTCGAAATCGCCATGGGCCGCCTCGCTGGTCCAGTACTGATACTTCCCCGCGGCGGGCGGATTGACCACCCCGGCGATATGCCCCGAGCCGGCCAGAACGAAGCGCCGGGGGCCGGTGAAATGATCCATGATCTTCCAGACGGAGCAGGCCGGCGCGATATGGTCCTCGATGCCCGCCTGCACATAGCTGGGCGTCTCGACACGGCTGAGGTCGATCGGCGTACCGTCCACGACCAGACCGCCCGGCTGCACGAGCCGGTTGTCCCGGTAGAAGTCCGTCAGATAAGCGCGATGCCACCGGGCGGGAAGATTGGTGGTGTCGCCATTCCAGTACAGCAGGTCGAACTGCGGATAGTCGTTGCCGAGCAGGTAGTTGTTGACGACATAGTTCCAGATCAGGTCCTGCCCGCGCAGCAGATTGAAGGTGGCGGCAAGATAGCGCCCGTCCAGAAAACCCTCCGTGACGAGGCTCTCGATCAGCGCGATCTGCTCATCGTCCACGAACAGGTTGAGATCGCCCGCCTGCGAGAAATCGACCTGCGTGGTGAAGAACGTCGCGCTCGCCACCTTGTCCGCCTCGCCCCGCGCGGCGAGCAGGGCCAGCGTGGCAGAGAGCACTGTGCCCGCCACGCAATAGCCCACGGCATGGACAGCCGGCACGCCGAGCAGGCTCCGCACGACATCAATGGCGTCGACCTGCCCCCGCAGCACATAATCATCGAGGCCGACATCGGCCATGCCGGCATCGGCCGACTTCCAGCTCACCATGAACACGGTGAGCCCCTGATCCACCGCCCATTTGACGAAGCTCTTCTGCGGATTGAGATCGAGAATGTAGAAGCGGTTGATCCACGGCGGGAAGATGAGCAGCGGCGTCGCCATCACGTCCGGCGTGGCGGGCGCATATTGGATGAGCTGGTAAAGCGGCGTCTCGTGCACCACCTTGCCCGGCGTCGTGGCGATGTTGCGGCCGAGCTCGAAGGCCGAGCCGTCCGTATGCGTGAGCTGGCCGCGATCGATGTCGGCCAGCAGATGCTCAAGCCCGGTAAGCAGGTTCTCCCCGCGCGTCTCGATCGTCCGCTCGATCACCAGAGGATTGGTGAAGGGGAAATTGCTCGGGCTCGAGGCTTCCACGAAGCGCTGCGTCACGAAGCGCAGCTTCTCCTTCTCGCGGCTGTCCAGCCCGTCGACATTCTCGGCAAGCTGGAGAAGGAATTCCGACGCGAGCAGATAGATCTGGCGGATGAGATCGAACACCGGATTGTCGCGCCAGCGCGGATCGGCGAAGCGGCGATCGAGATCGGCCTGCGAAGGCGCCTCGCCCTCGCCGCCCTCCGATCCGCCGGCGCGCGCCAGGAACTGCTCCCAGAGCGCCATGCTGCGGTTCGCCATCTGCGCCTGGATCTCGGCGATCTTCTCCAGATTGGGATGCGCTTCCAGGCTGCGGAAACGCATGGCCCGCTCGACCAGATCGGCACTGCGCTCGAGGATGCGCTGCTGCGCCAGGCCGATCACGCGGGTCCAGTGCTGCATCTGGGCCAGACCCGGCGCATCGATCGTCTGCTGTTCCATCAGGGCACCTCTTCGGTTTTGGTGGCACGTGGTTGCTGCGCAGGCTATATGGACGAGTGGCCCGGCAGTCCCAAGACAGGATCGCCCGGCCCGTTCCATCCACGGAGACCGACTTCACAATGTCCGACGAGTTCTACCGCATCAAGCGCCTGCCGCCATATGTCATCGCCGAAGTGAATGCGATGCGGGCCGCGGCGCGCGCGGCAGGCGAGGACATCATCGATCTGGGCATGGGCAATCCCGACCTGCCGCCGCCCGCCCATGTCATCGACAAGCTGGTCGAAGTGGCGCAGAAACCAAACGCTCACGGCTATTCGCAGTCCAAGGGCATTCCCGGGCTGCGCAAGGCGCAGGCCAATTATTATGCCCGGCGCTTCGGCGTGGACGTCGATCCCGAGGGCGAAGTAGTCGTGACCATGGGCTCTAAGGAAGGGCTCTCCAGCCTCGCGACGGCGATCACCGCGCCGGGCGACGTGGTGCTGGCGCCCAACCCCTCCTACCCGATCCACACCTTCGGCTTCATCATCGCCGGGGCCACGATCCGCTCGGTGCCCACCACGCCGGACGAGAATTATTTCCGGGCGCTGGAGCGCGCGATGCACTTCACCGTGCCGCGCCCCAGCATCCTCATCGTCAACTATCCGTCGAACCCGACGGCGGAGACGGTGGACCTCGCTTTCTACGAGCGGCTCGTCGCATGGGCGAAGGAAAACCAGGTCTGGCTGATCTCCGACCTCGCTTATTCCGAGCTCTATTATGACGGCAACCCGACGCCCTCCATCCTGCAGGTGCCGGGCGCCAAGGACATCGCCATCGAATTCACGTCCATGTCCAAGACCTATTCCATGGCCGGCTGGCGCATGGGCTTCGCGGTCGGCAACAAGACGCTGATCGCGGCGCTCACGCGGGTGAAGTCCTATTTGGATTACGGCGCCTTCACGCCCATCCAGGCCGCTGCCTGCGCCGCGCTCAACGGGCCGCAGGACATCGTGGAGAAGAACCGCCAGCTCTACCAGAAGCGCCGCGACGTGATGGTCGAGAGCTTCGCCCGCGCGGGATGGGACATTCCCTCGCCGCGCGCCTCCATGTTCGCATGGGCCCCGCTGCCGCCCGCCCTGCGCGAGATGGGGAGCCTCGAATTCTCCAAGCAGCTGCTCACCGAGGCGAAGGTCGCGGTGGCGCCCGGCGTCGGCTATGGCGAGGACGGCGAGGGCTATGTCCGCATCGCGATGGTGGAGAACGAGCAGCGGCTGCGCCAGGCGGCGCGCAACGTGAAGCGCTACCTCCAGTCGATGGGCGTGAACGTGCCCGGCACCAAGGCGACCGGATGAGTGCCATCCCGGCGCTGAGCTATCCCGAGGTCAGCGAAGTCACGCATGTCATCCAGCTTGCGGTGGCGCCGGTGTTCCTGCTCGCAGGCATCGGCGGCTTCCTCAATGTCTGCGCCAGTCGCCTCGCCCGCGTCATCGACCGGGCGCGGGTGGTCGAGAAGCTCGTGCCCCAGTCGACCGGGGCCGAGCATGACCGGCTGATCCAGGAAATCCGCATCCTCGACCGGCGGATATCGGTAGTGAATACCGCCATCTTCCTGTCCGTGCTGGCCGCCCTGCTGATCAGCGCGGTGGTCATCCTGCTGTTCGCGTCCAATCTCGTCATGGCCAATCTGGGCACGCTGATCGCGCTGCTGTTCATGGGATCGATGATCTCCATCGCCAGCGCATTCGCGATCTTCATCGTCGAGACGCGGCTGGGATCGCAGGTTATCCACATCCGCAACGAGATCCTCTACCATCAGGCCGAGGAGGAGAATGGCGCGGCGGAGGACGACAAGGTCCCGCGTTAACCCGTTAAGATATCCGTGCGCAGCTGTCCCATCGGGAAACGGCCGGAAATGGCACATTGCGCACCGGCCCCGAATGGGCGCAGGACCCGCGCCATGAAAGCGACCACGCAACGCAGGATGATCCGCACCGGCCTCGCCCTGGCCGGCCTGCTGGCGGCCGGCGTGCTGACGACCAGCCTCGCCCCGATGCATTTCGCGCGCGCCGACACGGCCCGGGAAGCGCCTGCACCAGCGGCACCGGCCGTGCAGCCGGAAGCGCCGGAGAGCGCGCCCGCACAGCCGGTCCCGGCCGCCGAGGCGCATCCCGCATCCTTCGAGGCCGACGATGCCATGCAGCTCAAGCGCGTGCTGGAGGTCAAGAGGCCGTTCCGCCATGGCGACTATGTGTGGGACGAGGAAGGCGTGCCGCCGGGCGAAGTCATCATCACGGTGGACCTGCAGGCGCAGACGATCGCGGTGTTCCGCGCGGGCTACCAGATCGGCGCCGCCGTCATCCTCTACGGCGCGGACGACAAGCCCACCCCGCTCGGCACTTTCCCCATCACGCAGAAGAAAGTGGACCATGTGTCCAACCTCTATGGCGCGCCCATGCCCTATATGATGCGCCTCACCAATGACGGGGTCGCGATCCACGCCAGCGAAGTGGCCTGGGGCAATGCCACCCATGGCTGCATCGGCGTGCCGCTCGCCTTCGCCAAGCTGGTCTTCGCCGAGGCGAAGCTCGGCACGCGCGTGATCGTCACCTCCGGCAAGATGATGGCCGTGCCGCAGGGCGCGCAGATGACGCAGGCCGCCCTGCACAGCAACTGAGCGGGGGCCTCACGGCTCGGCGCGCCTGCCGAGATCCGCGAAAGTTTTCCGCTCTCAGCCCACGTCGGGAGCGCCGCGCGGATGGCCGCCAGATCCTCAAGCCATGGCGCCGCGGACCAGCCCGCCTCCTGCGCTGTCGCCGGCGCGCTCGCGATGCAGAGCGCACAGGCCATGCCGAGCAGCGTTCGCGCCGTTCCTCGCATCATATCCCCCAAATGAGAGGGGCCGCCGGAACCTCCTGCTTCTGGAGGCGCCGAGCGGCCCATCATACATGGTCAGCGGCCGGAAGTGCCGCCACCCGGGGATTTACGCCGCGTTCCGATCCCTTGTCAGGATCCTCGCGCGACCCGCCGCCAATGCCTTAGCGGCAGGCTCCCCGAACGGACTTGACCGACCCCATTGCTGAACCATGAGACATCGGATCACCTCCTTTCGCTTGCGTTAAAACCATTTCGCGAGGTTGCGGCTGGAAGCCTTTGCCCTGCGATGAGCATAGATGTGATTCATAACGCACGTGCGAACAAGACTTGTATTTATCTTTTTTCGAATCATAATCATGCGTCCGCCGATCCGGGCAGAAACCGCCGGAAAACCTCAGTTCCGGCAGTCCTCTACAACGCGCGCAATTTCCGCTCCCACCGGGATGACGAGCAGCGATTCTCCCGCCGCCTCGATGCCGATGCGGCCGCGCGAATAAGCGATCCAGTCGAAGCCCTGATCTCTGGCCGGCCGGGTGATGGTCACCAGCCGCGTCCCGTCGGTCGCGGCAAGCGCGGGCCATTGCAGGGCGCCGTAGCTGGTGCGGATCACCACCTGCCTCGCGGACCCGTCCAGGGAAAGCAGCCGCATCGCCACCTCGCGGGTGCCTGCCCGGCAGACGAACGCCACGCGCGGCGGCGCGCCGGCCTGCGCGAACAGGGCGAGGCTGTCACGCCCCTCCGCGCGATAGGACCAGTCGCCCGGCTCGACCGGCGCGACATCCCAGGGCACGGCCGGCGCCTGCGGCGCTGGAGCCGGTGCGGGCGGTGGCGGCGGCGCGGGGCGCGGAGCAGGCTCGGTGCGTAGCGGCGGCACGGCCTGGCATCCTGCCAGCCAGCCGAGCGCAGCCAGCATGCCGAGGCGGCGCAGCGACGGCTTCAGGGACGGCATCACGGACCGCGCGCCGCTCATGGCCGGATCTGCCCGTTGCCGCGCACGACCCATTTGTAGGTGGTCAGCCCTTCCAGCGCGACGGGCCCGCGCGCATGCAGCCGACCGGTCGAGATGCCGATCTCGGCGCCCAGGCCGAACTCGCCGCCATCGGCGAACTGGGTGGACGCATTCCACATGACGATCGCACTGTCGCACTGGTTGAGGAAATCCTCCGCGACGGCCGGGTCCCCGGTCACGATCGCATCTGTATGGTGGCTGCCATGCGCCGCGATATGGGCCAGCGCCTCGTCCATCCCGCTCACGAAGCGGGCAGCGACGACGGCGTCGAGATATTCGGTATCCCAGTCCCCCGGCTGGGCGGGCTCGACGCGATCGTCGAGCTTGCGCACGCCCTCGTCGCCGCGCACGTCGCAGCGCGCGTCGAGCAGCGCCTGCACGAGGGCTTCCGGCTCGGGATAGGCGCGGTCGATCAGCAATGTCTCCATCGCGCCGCAGATGCCGGTGCGGCGCATCTTGGCATTGACCACGATCTCGCGCGCCATGACCGGATCGGCAGCGGCATGGACATAAGTGTGGCAGATGCCGTCCAGATGCGCGAGCACGGGGACGCGCGCCTCATCCTGCACGCGCGCTACCAGGCTCTTGCCGCCGCGCGGCACGATGATGTCGATCAGGCCGACGGCGCGCAGCATGGCGCCCACCACCGCGCGGTCGCTGGTCGGCACGATCTGGACCGCTTCGGCGGGGAGCCCCGCCTGTGTGATGCCCCTGACCATCGCGGCGTGGATCGCGCGATTGCTTTCCAGCGCTTCGGAGCCGCCGCGAAGGATCACCGCGTTGCCCGAGCGCAGGCAGAGCGCGGCGGCGTCCGCCGTCACATTGGGCCGGCTCTCGTAGATGATCCCGATGACGCCGAGCGGCACCCGCACGCGCTGGAGGCGCAGGCCATTGGGCCGCACAGCCTCGTCGATCACCTGCCCGACCGGATCGTCCAGCGCCGCTACATTGGCCACGGCATCGGCGATGGCGGCAATACGCGCTTCATCCAGCCGCAGCCGATCCAGCATGGCGGAGGAAAGCCCGTTGGCAGCGCCGCGCTCCATGTCCGCGCGATTGGCGAGAATGATCCTGGCGGCGGACTCGCGAAGGGAAGCGGACGCGGCGAGCAGCGCTTCGGCCTTGCGCGCGCTTGGCACCATCGCCATCTCCGTCGCAGCGCGGCGTGCGCGCGCGCCCATGGTGGCAATGAGCATTTCCGGCGTTTGCGTGAGATCGTTCATTGCTGGTTCGGCGCTCCGGCGGCGGGGGGCGATCCCCATAGCATGGCCGGGGAAGCACGCAAATGGCTGCAACCGGCGACCGGGCCGGACGTTCCCGATTGCGCAATGAGGAGGACAGCAACATGCCGTTGAAATCTTTCGGTCTGGCACCGCTGATGCTGGCGACGCTGTTAGCAGGCTGCGGATCGCCGCAGCAGGACCCCGCGAACGACATGGCCGAGAATGGCATGACCCCGAACGCGGCGAATGCGACCGACGTCGCCGGGCCCGGAGCCGCCGGCAACAGCGCGGGCGCGGCCGGAGGAATGCTCGTCCCGCCCGCGCCGGGCGAGGAGGGCGGCCTCCCGGACGACCGCACGCCGCTCAACGAAAGCGCCGCGCGCAATCCCGCCAGCGTCGAGGCGTCAGGCGCGACGATCGAACTCTGGGGCCTCGCGATCGGCGAAGGCCGCTATGGCGATGCCTATCGCCTGTGGAGCGAGGACGGCCGGCAGAGCGGCATGACCGAGGCCGACTTCGCCGACAGCTACCGGAAATATTCGGAGTTCCATGTGCTCGTCGGGCGGCCGCAGACCGGCGGCACCGTGACGGCGCGCGTGCCGGTGCAGGCCTATGGCCGCCTGCGCGAGAACGGCGCGCCGTTCAACCTGATCGGCACGATGACACTGGTGCGCAATCCCGATGGCCAGAAAGGCGAGCCGGGGGAAAGGCCCTGGCTCATCGGCGACTCGGACCTGCGGCCGCGCGGCACGGTCAGGGTCGTTCCGGCCGGCGCAGACACCACGGCGGCGCGGATACCGGTTGCGTTCCAGGGGCGCTGGGCGGCATCACGCGAGGCCTGCGGCCGGGCTGGTGACGAAAGCCGGCTGGCAATCGCCGCCGACCGCCTCTCCTTTCACGAAAGCAGCGGCATGGTGCGCAGCGCGCAGGCGCTCTCGCCGGACAGCGTCCGGATCACGGCGGATTTCACGGGCGAAGGCGAGCAGTGGACGAGGACGCTGACGCTCGCACTCGGCGCGGACGGGCAATCGCTGGACATTGCCGACAGTCGCCGGGTGCGGTGCGGGAACGCCTGATCGGGCTGCGGCCCCGGTCCTGCGCCTTAGGGCTGCGCCGCACGGCTGGCGCCCGGCACCCAGAGGATATCCCCGGCGCCATTGTCATTGAGCGCGCGCGCGAGGACGAACAGCAGATCGGAGAGTCGGTTGAGATAAGAGAGCGCGGCCGGGTTGATCGCCACGGCCCGGCTCGCCGTCAGCACGGCCCGTTCGGCGCGCCGGGCGATGGCCCGGGCGAGATGCACGCGGGCGGCGCCCTCGCTGCCGCCGGGCAGGATGAAGCTGCGCAGGGGCGGAATGGGATCGTTGAGCCGGTCGATAGCCTGCTCGAGCCGCTCGACCTGGGCCGGGACGATGCGCAGCACCATCTCCGAAGGCGTGAAGTCCTCGCCCGGGGTCGCAAGATCGGCGCCGAGATCGAAGAGATCGTTCTGGATGCCCTGGAGGAGACTTGCCGCCGACGGCTCGCCCGCCATGGCGGCGATGGCCAGACCGAGCGCGCTGTTCAGCTCGTCAACCTCGCCGATCGCGGCCATGCGCGGATCGTCCTTGGCCACGCGCGTGCCGTCGACCAGCCCGGTCGTCCCGTCATCGCCCGTCCGCGTGTAAATGCGATTGAGGCGGACCAAGACTGTTCAGCCGGTTATTTGCTGCCGTTGAACAGCAGCAGCAGCGCGACCAGAAGGATCGCCGCCGCCTGCATGGTGACGCGGCCCATCATCATCCGGTTCTGCTTGAGGCTCGACTGGCTGGGGCCGGTGCCGTCATTCCGAAGATCGGCTTCCGTCGTCTTCAGGAACGTGACCACGCCACGCACGAGATAAGCCACCGCGCCGAGCGCCGCGAGGATGATGAGGATTACGAGAACGACATTGCCCATCGGGATAAGACTCCGTTTGGAGCGATGTAGGTTCAGCGGAGGAATATTCCAACCGGAAACCGCCCTGCCCGCAGATCGTCCGCCAGCATCAGTCCGTCCACGCCCGCCGCCCGCAGATCGGCAAGGGCCAGCCCGTCGCTGCGCTTGGCGAGGCGCTTGCCCTCGGCATCCACCACCAGAGCATGATGGCGGTACAGGGGCACGGGCAGGCCGAGCAGCGCCTGCAGGGTGCGATGGGCGTGAGTCGAGGCGAACACGTCACGCCCGCGCACCGCGTCCGTCACGCCTTGTGCCGCGTCGTCCACCACCACCGCGAGATGGTAGCTGGCCGGGCGGTCGCGCCCCTTGAGGATGAGATCGCCCAGCGCGCCGGGATCGACCGGCACGTCCCCCGCCTGCGCATCGTGCCAGCTAAGCGGTCCGGTGCGGGCAAGCGCCGCGCCCATGTCCAGCCGCCAGCTATGGGGATCGCCCCGCGCGATCCGTTCCGCGCGCGTCGCGGGATCAAGGCCACGGCATGTCCCCGGATAGAGCGGCCCGTCCGCCCCGTGCGGCGCATGAAGGCTCGCCGCCAGCTCGCGGGCGATGTCGCCGCGCGTGCAGAAGCAGGGATAAGCGACGCCTTGCCCTTTCAGCGCCTCCAGCGCCGCCTCATAGGCCGGAAAGCGCGTCGACTGGATCATGAGCCCGTCCCAGCCGATGCCGAGCCAGCGCAGATCCTCCAGGATGGCCCGGGTGAATTCCGGGCGACAGCGGGTCACGTCCGTGTCCTCGATGCGCAGGAGGAAGGTGCCGCCACTTTCCCGCGCGAGATCATGGGCCTGCAGGGCGGACCAGCCATGCCCTATATGGAGCCGGCCGGTCGGGCTGGGCGCGAAGCGCGTCACCAGATGTCGTGGAGCGTCTACCCGGGTCATACTAGCTCTTGACGAGGAGTCATCATCTCTGCTGTCATGAGGACGTCACGGTTCTCAACGATGGATCGCGGCGCAACGAAAGGGGCACGAGCGCGCATGTATCATCCCGATCGAATACGCCATCCAGAAAACTGTCCGGCACTGGTCCTCAATGCCGACTATACCCCGCTTTCCTATTACCCGCTGAGCCTCTGGCCCTGGCAAACCGCCATCAAGGCGGTTTTTTTGGATCGGGTGGACATCGTCTCCAGCTACGACCGGGAAGTCCACTCGCCCAGCTTCCAGATGCGCATTCCCTCGGTGATCGCGCTCAAGCAATATGTGCGGCCGAGCGAATATCCCGCCTTCACCCGCTTCAACCTCTTCCTGCGCGATCGCTTCTCCTGCCTCTATTGCGGCGCGACCAGCGACCTGACCTTCGACCATGTGGTGCCGCGCCGCGCCGGCGGACGCACGACATGGGAGAATGTGGCCACCGCCTGCTCGCCCTGCAACCTGCGCAAGGGCGGCCGCACCCCGCGCGAGGCCAACATGGCGCTGCGCGAGCAGCCGATCCGCCCGACGAGCTGGCAGCTCCAGGATCATGGCCGCGCCTTCCCGCCCAACCATCTGCACGACAGCTGGCATGACTGGCTCTACTGGGATGTCGAGCTGCTGGCCTGAGGCTTCCGACTCCGGCCGGAGAGACGGCGCGGCGGCATTGCGCGAGGCCGATCCGCGAGGGCTGGAAAAGCCCGCCGCACTTCGCCTATCGTGCGCGCCATGATCCACATCCCCCGCGCCGCGCGCCTGCTCGCCCTTCCCCTCCTCGCGCTCGCCGCCAGCCCCGCAGCGGCGAAGCTCAGCGCCGCCGAGCAGCGCATGGTCCGCAGCGTTGAAGCGCAGCAGGAAGAGGCGATCGCGCTGCTGGAGCGGATGGTCAACCAGAACTCGGGCACCCGCAACATCCCGGGCGTCATCAAGGTCGCCGAAATGGTGCGGCCGGAGCTGGAGACGCTCGGCTTCACCGTCACATGGAAACCGATGGACGCGACGGGCCGGGCCGGGCACATCATCGCGACGCACAGTGGCAAGCCGGGCACCAAGCGGCTGCTGCTGATCGGCCATCTCGACACGGTGTTCGAGGAAAGCTCCCCGTTCCAGAGGTTCGAGCGCAAGGGCGACACGGCGACCGGCCCCGGCATCGGCGACGACAAGGGCGGCGTGGTCGTGATGCTGATGGCGCTCAAGGCCATGAAAGACGCGGGCACGCTGCGCGACGCCAACATCGAAGTGGTGCTGACCGGCGACGAGGAATCGGTGGGCGAGCCCATCGACGCTGCCCGTGCGGACCTGATCGCGGCAGGCAAGCGCGCCGACGCCGCGCTCGACTTCGAGGGACTGGTGACCATCGACGGGCAGGACTATGGCTCGATCGCGCGGCGCTCCTCGACCAGCTACACCATCCGCGTGACGGCGAAATCGGGGCACTCCAGCGGTATCTTCGGCCAGGTGGGCGATGGCGCGATCTACGAAGTCGCGCGCATCATCAGCACCATGCGCAAGGAGCTGCCCGAGCCCAACCTCACCTTCAACATCGGCCTCGTCGCCGGGGGCGCACAGGCGGAGCTGGCGACGAACGACGCTTCGGTGAGCGCCAGCGGCAAGACCAACATCATTCCGGCCCAAGCGGTCGCCACCGGCGATTATCGCGCGCTCACGCCCGAGCAGGCGGCGCGGGTGCGCCAGAAGATCGAGCAGATCGTCGCGGCGCACGGCCCCGGCGCGCAGGCCACGATCAGCTTCAAGGAAGGCTATCCGCCGATGGCGCCGACCGAGGGCAACACCGCGCTGCTGACCCGGCTCAATGTCGTGAACGGCGACCTCGGCCTTCCCGCGATGCCGGCGCTCGACCCGCTGCGGCGGGGCGCGGGCGACATCGGCTTCGTCGCGGCGGACGTGGATGGCCTTGCCGGCCTCGGGCCGGATGGCGCGGGCAGCCATGCGCCGGGCGAAAGCGTGGACCTGCCCAGCTTCCAGCGGCAGGCCAAGCGCGCCGCGCTGCTGATGTCCCGGCTGAGCCGCGAGCCCTCGGCGCGATAGGCGACCGCGCCCGGGCCGCGGCATCGGGCGAAAATCCGCCCGGCATCGGCACGCAGCCCCCGGCCCCACTTGCGCTCGGCGCGGCACACGCTAGGAAGCCGCGATGGACCGTATCGTCATTCGCGGCGGCAAGCCGCTCTCCGGCAGGATCACCATTTCCGGCGCAAAGAATGCGGCGCTCACGCTGCTGCCCTGCGCGCTGCTCACCGAGGAGCCGCTGACGCTGCGCAACCTGCCGCGGCTGGCGGATGTCGACAGCTTCGGCCACCTGCTCAACCAGCTCGGCGTCTCGACCACCGTCGAGGGCTCGCGGCAGGAGGATTTCGGCCGGGTGATGACGCTGCGGGCAAACCGCATCACGTCCAGCGTCGCGCCTTATGACATCGTGCGCAAGATGCGCGCTTCCATCGTGGTGCTGGGGCCACTGCTCGCGCGCGCGGGCGAAGCGACCGTCTCGCTGCCCGGCGGCTGCGCCATCGGCAACCGGCCGATCGACTTCCACCTCCAGGCGTTCCAGACGCTGGGCGCGACGATCGAGATGGCCAATGGCTATGTGCGCGCGCTGGCGCCGGACGGCGGCCTGCGCGGCGCGCTCATTTCCTTCCCCTTCCCGTCGGTCGGCGCCACCGAGAACGCGCTGATGGCCGCGTCGCTCGCCAGCGGCGAGACCGTGATCGAGAATGCCGCGCGCGAGCCGGAGATCGTGGACCTGTGCGGCCTGCTCGTCGCGATGGGCAGCGAGATCGAGGGGATCGGCACGGACCGGCTCGTGGTCCACGGCAAGCCGCGGCTCTACGGCACCACCTACAAGGTGATGCCCGACCGGATCGAGGCCGGCAGTTATGCCTGCGCGGCCGCCATCACCGGGGGCGAGCTGGAGCTGGTCGGCGCGAGCAGCGATGACATGCACGCCATCCTCAAGGGCCTGCGCGACGCAGGCGTGCACATAGAGGAAAGCGCCCGGAGCCTGCGCGTGGCGGCGAACGGGCGGCTGAAGCCCCTCACGCTCTCCACCGCGCCGCACCCCGGCTTCCCAACGGACATGCAGGCGCAGTTCATGGCGATGCTGGCGCTGGCGGACGGCGCGAGCGTGCTCACCGAGACGATCTTCGAGAACCGCTACATGCATGTGCCCGAGCTGGCGCGCATGGGCGCGGACATCACCGTGAACGGCCGCACGGCGGTCGTGCGCGGGGTGCCGGGCCTCACCGGCGCGCCGGTGATGGCGACGGACCTGCGCGCCTCGATGAGCCTCATTCTCGCGGGCCTCGCCGCGCAGGGCGAGACGATCGTCAATCGCGTCTACCATCTCGACCGGGGCTATGAGCGGCTGGAGGAGAAGCTCTCCGCCGTCGGTGCGGACATCGAGCGCGACAGCGACGGCTGACGGGCCGGCCGGGCCACAGGCGCCCGCAATAAAATAACATGGTGTCGGCGCCGTCCCGGGCTATGCTCGGGACATGAACCCATTGCCGCCAGGAGCGCGCCATGACCGACAATTCCCGCAAGACCCATATCGGCGGCCACGCGCTGCACCCCGAAACCCAGATGCTGAACTATGGCTATGACCCCGCCCTCTCCGAAGGCGCGGTGAAGCCGCCGGTGTTCCTCACCTCCACCTTCGCGTTCAGGTCCGCCGAGGAAGGGAAGGACTTCTTCGATTATGTGTCCGGCCGCAGGGAGCCGCCGGCCGGGCAGGAAGGCGGACTCGTTTATTCCCGCTTCAATCACCCCAACAGCGAGATCGTGGAGGACCGCCTTGCGGTCTACGAGCGCACGGAAGCCTGCGTGCTCTTCTCCTCGGGCATGTCGGCCATCACGACGAGCCTGCTCGCTTATCTGCGCCCCGGCGACGTGGTGCTGCATTCCCAGCCTCTCTATGGCGGCACGGAGACGCTGCTCGGCAACAGCCTCGCACGGCTCGGTATTCTTTCGGTCGGCTTCACCAATGGCGTGGACCGCGAGAATATCGAGGCCGCCGCACGGGAAGCCGCCGGCAAGGGTCGCCTCGCCGCCATCCTCATCGAGACGCCGGCCAATCCCACCAACGGGCTGGTGCGCATTGCCCTCATCCGCGAGATCGCCGAGGAGATCGCCGCGCAGCAGGAAGGTCACCGCCCGATCATCATGTGCGACAACACGCTGCTCGGCCCGGTCTTCCAGCGGCCGATCGAACATGGCGCGGACATCTCGCTCTATTCGCTCACCAAATATGTCGGCGGCCATTCGGACCTGATCGCCGGCGCGGCGCTGGGCGCGAGGGACGTGATGCGGCCGGTGCGCGCGCTGCGCAGCGCCATCGGCACCCAGCTCGACCCCAACAGCTGCTGGATGCTCGGTCGCAGCCTGGAAACGCTGGCGCTGCGCATGGAGCGCGTCAACGACAATGCGGGCCGGATCGCCACCTTCCTGCGCGATCATCCCAAGGTGGGCGACATCCATTACCTGCCCTTCGCCGATCAGCTCTCGCCCACCGGCCGCGCTTTCCACGCGCAATGCACCGGCGCGGGATCGACCTTCTCCTTCGACATCGTGGGCGGGCAGGCCGCAGCGTTCCGCTTCCTCAACGCGCTGCGCATCTTCAAGCTGGCCGTCAGCCTCGGCGGCACGGAATCGCTCGCGAGCCATCCCGCGACCACCACGCACAGCGGCGTGGCGGCTGCGGTGCGCGAGCGGATCGGCGTGCTGGATTCGACCATCCGCCTGTCGATCGGCATCGAGCATCCCGACGACCTGATCGCCGATCTGGGGCTCGCGCTGGACCTCGCCTGACCGGCTGCGCCGCTCCCCGTCCCGATCAGGCACGCACATACAGGGTTAATCAGATTGCAACCCGGGTGGGTGCGCGGCCAGGGAGCATGAGCCGCGTACGGGGTCCTGTTGGCGGCGAATCGTGGGAGAAAAGATCATGTTCAAGACGAAATATCTGCTGCTCGCCGCTGCTCTCGCGGTTGCGCCGTCCGCATCGCAGGCCGTGGTGGTCGATTTCGAAGGCCTCAGCACTGGCGCGATGCCGGCCAATTATGGCGGCATCGACTGGTCCGCGAACGGCTGGTATGTCTATGAAGGCGAGCAGTCGCCCTACACCCCGGCGTCCGGCAGCTTCCGTGCCTATGCCGACTCGCTTTCGCCCACCGGCACGATGATGTGGGCCGCGCCCGTCACGTTCGGCGGCGCTTATTTCGCGGGCTATAACATGCTGTCGGTCGACCTTTATTTCGGCGGGTCGCTGGTCTCTTCGACGGGCGCTGTGTCGCTGAACGCTGCACCGACCCTGATCGGCAACGGCTATGCCGGCCTTGTCGACAAGGTGGTGATCACCGGCTCGGGCGGCAATCTGTGGGTCATCGATGACGTGACCTATGATGTCGCCAGCGCCGGCGCGGTGCCCGAGCCCGCCACCTGGGCGATGATGATCGGCGGCTTTGCGCTCGCCGGTGGCGCGATGCGCCGCCAGCGCGCGACCCGCATCCGGTTCGCCTGATCGCGATCTGATCGCGGCAAGCAGGGGTCGGCCACCGGGCTGGGCCCCTGCTGCATGGCCCTTTTGCGGGCGCCCTGTCCGCGCGATCCTGTCATGGGGCGCGGCGCTCTTGCCAAGACGAGCCGCGAGGCTCATGGCGCGCGCATGGTTTCGCTGCTTTCCGTCCTGATCGGCGCGGTCGCGCTCATCCTCGCCATTCCAGCCATCATCCCCGGCCTCGGCTGGGCCAACTGGCTGATCGTGCCGCTCGCGCTGTTCGGCGCGCTTGTCGGCCAGTTCGCGAGCGGGAACGGCGCACGCAATTTCTGCCTCGCGGTCGCGGCCTTCGGGATGCTGCGCCTGTGGGCGGGCGGCGGCCTGTTTTGAACGCCCCGCTTCCCCTCGGTGAAGCCGAGCTGCAGGCCCGCCATCGCGCCGGCCTGCTCGCCGGCCTTGGCGCTTATGGCATGTGGGGCCTGCTGCCGCTCTACTTCAAGCTGATCCACGGCGCCTTGCCGATGGAAGTGGTGGCGCACCGCATCGTCTGGTCGGTCGCATTCCTCGCGATCGTCCTGGCGGGCTACCGGCTCTACCCCGCCTTGCGCGATTCGCTGCGCCAGCCGCGCATCGTGGCGGCACTGGCGATCAGTGCTCTGCTCATCGCCGCCAACTGGCTGGTCTATGTCTGGGCCGTCGACACGCGCCATGTCGTGGCCGCAAGCCTTGGCTATTTCCTCAATCCGCTCGTCAATGTGCTGCTCGGCACGCTGGTGCTCAAGGAGCGGCTGCAGCGCGGCCAGTTCATCGCGGTGCTGCTCGCGGGCGTCGGCGTGGCCATTCTGGCGGCGGGAGAAATCCAGACGCTGTGGATCAGCCTCTCGCTGGCCATCAGCTTCGCGCTCTACGGGCTGGTGCGCAAGCTGACGCCGGTGCCGGCCCTCGGTGGGTCTCGCGGTGGAGACGCTGCTGCTGGCCCCGCTCGCGCTCGCGGTGCTGGCCTGGGTCGCGCGGGACGGCAGCCTCGTCTTCGGCCGCGACGTCGGGACCACGGCGCTGCTGGTCGGCCTGGGTGCCGTCACATCCGTGCCGCTCATCCTCTTCGCAAGTGCTGCGCGCGCGCTGCCGCTGGTGACCCTCGGCCTCATGCAATATATCGCGCCGACATTGCAGTTCCTGAGCGGCGTGCTGCTGCTGGGCGAGACGCTCTCGCCCGAGCGCTGGGCCAGCTTCCTGCTGATCTGGGCGGCGCTCGCGCTGTTCGTCTGGGATAGCCTGCGGGGAGCACGCAGGGCATGACGGAGCCCCCAGGGGCGCCCCCGCATATCCGCGAGGACAGGCGCGACCGGCCGATCTACGCCATCGTGCTGCGGCTGCTCGCGATGATGATGCTCGCGCTCACTTATGCCATCGGCAAGCTGCTGGTGGAGCGCGGCGCGAACCTGGGCGAGATCCTGTTCTATCGCCAGCTCTTCGCCTTTCCAGTGGCGGCCGGCTGGGCCTTCGCTACCCTCGGGCTGGCGCTGGTGCCGATGGCGCCGATGCGCACGCATGTCGCACGGACCGGGCTCGGCCTGTTCGGCATGCTGCTGAATTTCGGGGCGGTCGCGCTGCTGCCGCTGGCGGAAGCCACGTCCATCGGCTTCACCATGCCGATCTTCGCCACCATCCTGTCCGCGCTCGTGCTCAAGGAGCCGACCGGCATTCACCGCTGGGGCGCGGTGCTGCTCGGCTTCGTCGGCGTGGTCATCATGGCCCATCCGGAATCAGCCAATTTCGCGTCGCTGGGCCTCATCGTCGCGCTCTCCGGCGCGCTGGTCACGGCCATCGTCGCTATCGTGCTGCGCGATCTCGGGCGCGTCGAGCAGGCGCCGGTCATCGTCTTCTGGTTCACGCTGCTTTCGCTGCCGCCGCTCGGCATCGTCATGATCTGGGCCGGGCAGGCGCATGATCCCGTCGGCTGGGCGCTGTTCGTGGCGCTGGGCGTCACCGGCGGCGCGGCGCAACTGCTGATGACCGCCGCGCTGCGCTGGGGCCCGGTCTCGATCGTGATCCCGATGGATTACAGCCAGATGATCTGGGCCACCTGGGCAGGCTGGCTGCTCTGGGCAAGCTGGCCGGCGCCCTCCACCTGGGCAGGCGCCGCCCTCATCGCGGTGAGCGGGCTCTACATCGCCTGGCGCGAGCATGTGCGCCGCCGCGCAAGCATCATCAGCCCGAACGAGGACCGCGCCGGTAGATCAGGCTGAGATTGTTCGCGGGCATTTCGACGCGCTGCGTTCGCTCGAAACCGCATTCGGCTGCGATCCGATCGACATCGGCCACGTCCCGCAATCCCCATTCGGGGTTGCGCGCTTTCAGCGAGGCATCGAACGCCAGGTTTGACGGCGCCGTCTCCACATCGTCCTCGCGATAGGGACCGTAAAGGATCAGCGGCGCGCCCGGTGGCAGGATCGACGCGCATCCGCTGAACAGACCCACCATCGCGGCCCATGGGCTGATGTGCACCATGTTGATGCACAGCGCCGCGTCCGCCTGCCCGACGCCCCATGCCTCCGGCGCGGCGGCATCGAGGCGCAGCGGCGGGGCGATATTGGCAAGGCCTGCCTCCGCGCTCCATGCGGCGATGGATGCCAGCGCCGCGGGATCGGGGTCGCTCGGTTGCCAGACGAGGCCGGGGAAGAGCCGCGCGAAATGGACGACATGCTCGCCCGATCCGCTCGCGATTTCCAGCACGCGGCCGTGCGGCGGCAGGGTCCGTGCGAGCACCTCGGCAATGGCATCGCGATTGCGCGCCGTGGCGGGCGCATGACGCTTGTCGCCGGCAGCCGGGCTTTCGGCGGCGAGCCATGGCCGCGCGCCGGGCGGCAGGCCGCGATCCTCAGTCATGCGCCGGTCTCCCAGCCCGCCTCATGCCCGCGCGGTTCACGACGCGCGGTCACCGAAAATCTCCCGGTGGGCGCGCTCGGCGAAGCGGTCGGTCATCCCGGCGATATAATCGGCGATGTGACGGCTGCGCCAGGGCTCCTCGGCCGAGCAGGTCGCGTCCCACGCCGTTCCCATCAGCGCCGGATCGGCATGATAGGCAGCGAACAGATCCCGCACGATGATGCGCGCCCGGCCGGCCGCCTCCAGCTGGCTGGGGTGATGATAGAGATTGGCGTACATGAAGCGCTTGAGCACCCGCTCTTCCTCGCGCATCCCGTCCGAGAAAGCGGCGATGGCATGGCCCGCCGCGCGGACGGCCGCCACATCGGCCTGCGCGAGCCCGGCGGCCGCGATGTTGGCGCGGGTGGTGGCGATGAGATCATTGACCATGAGGCCGATCTGTTCGCGCACCAGCTCCCGCATCAGCCGCTCGGCGGGGAGATCGGGATGTCGGGCCGTGACGAGGTCCCAGCTCCGGCGCACCAGCGGCACCGCCAGAATCTGCTCGAGCGAGAGGATGCCCGCGCGCAGCCCATCGTCGATATCGTGATTGTCATAAGCGATGTCGTCGGCCAGCGCGGCGACCTGCGCTTCCAGCGACGGCCAGCTTTCCAGATCGAGCGGAAAGGCTGCATCGACTTCCCGCATGGCCCAGTTCGGCGCGGTAACGGGGCCGTTATGCTTGGCGAGCCCTTCCAGCATTTCCCAGCTCAGATTGAGGCCGGGGAAGCGCGGATAGGCATTTTCCAGCGTGGTCAGCGTGCGCAGGCAATGGGCATTGTGATCGAAGCCGCCATGCGCCGCCATCGCTTCCTCAAGCGCGTCCTCGCCGCTGTGGCCGAAGGGGGGATGGCCGATATCATGCGCCAGGCACAACCCCTCGGTCAGATCCTCGTTGAGGCCCAGCACGCGCGCGATGGTGCGGCCGATCTGTGCGACTTCCAGGCTGTGCGTCAGGCGGACGCGATAATGGTCGCCGTCCGGCGCGATGAACACCTGCGTCTTGTGCCGCAGGCGGCGGAAGGCGATGGAGTGGATGATCCTGTCACGATCGCGCTGGAACATGTCGCGCGGGCCGCGCGCCTCGCCGCCCGGCTCGACATGGCACCGGCCCCGGCTGCGCGCCGGATCGCAGGCAAAGGATGCGAGCCGCGTCACTTGCCGCCGATCTTCGTGACGTCCTCGCCCGCCTCGCTTTGCCACAGGAACGCGTCCCCGCCGGACTTGGCGATCTTCGCCACCACGGCGCGGGCATCCTCCACATTCTTGAACGGGCCGACCAGCAGCCGCCGGGTCGCGCCCCACTGCGCCGTCCAGCCGGCCTGATCGCCGATCGCGTCGGCATAGGTCCGGCGCATGCGGCGCAAGTCGAACGCAAGCGCGTCGACATCCTTGCCGGTGGCGATCTGCACCCAGTTGCGGGAGGGATTGGCGGCGAGCTTCGCCTTGCGCTCGGCTTCGGCCTTCTTCTCGGCCTCCGCCTCGGCCCGGGCCTTGGCTTTTGCCTCGGCCTCGGCTTTCGTCTTGGCGTCCGCTGCGGCCTGCGCCTTGCGCCGCTGCTCCTGGATGCGCGCGACGGCCTCCAGATCGGCGGCGGCGGCCCTCCGCCGCTCTTCCTCGGGAATCGAGAGACCGGAAAGCGCATCGGCCAGCGAAGGCGCCGGCGTGGCTACGGGCTGGGCGGCTTGGCTGAAGCCGGGTGAAGGCGCCCCGGCCGATGGAGCCGGTGCCGGCGCGGGCCCGGAGGGCGGCGGCGCGGGCGTGGCGGCGGCGATGGCGGTGCCGGGATCGCTCGGCCCCTGCGTGCGCGGCGGCGCGGCTGTCGCGCCCTGAGTCTGCGGCGCGGGTGCCGGAGGTGGCGTGGTCGCGCTCGACGGCGGCGGCGTCCGTGCGCCGGAAGCGAGCTGCGTGGATGTGGGCGCCGATGCTACAGGCGTGGGTGCAGGCGTCGGCGGGGGTGTCGTCGGCGCCGGGGGCTGCCCGGCCGGTGCCTTGGGCGCGTTTGACCAGCCAGCAGACGCCGGTGTGCTCGCGCTCGGCCTCGCCGCAGCTTGCCCCCCATTCGCCGTGCGCTGGCGGCTGTCCCGACCCGCATTGCGATCCGATGATCGGTTGCGTCGCGAGGACCGGGCCTCGCGCTCGCGTTCGCGCTCAGCATTGGCCGCCGCGACCTGCACGTCGCGCTCGCGCACCGGATCCGGCGCCGCGAGCTTCAGCACATTGGCGGGAAACTCGCCATAATAAGCCGCAGCCGCCTTCTGCCCGGCATCGAGCAGGGGCAAGCGCTGCATATAGGGATCGAGCGCCTCGGCCAGTCCCTTGGGCATGACGGACTGAGTGACGCGACGCGCCTCCCCGATCCGCCCGTTCATGGCGTAGATGAACGCGCGCATGCGCCACGCTTCCCGGTCGCCATCGGAAAGCTGCTTTTCCAGCTCGCTGTCGGATTCAGCCACCCGGCCGGATATGCCGAGCGAGACGGCATGACGCAGCCGCGCGAGCTGGTCGCCCGGATTGGCGCGCAACGCCGCTGCGTAATCGCGCTGGGCCTTCTCCTGCTGGCCGGTAAGGTCATAAGCCAGGCCCCGCTCCGCGAGATGGCCCTGCGCCTGCTCGCCAAGCTCCGCCGCGAGATCGAAGTTCATCGCCGCCTCGACCGGCTGCTTGAGCGCGATCTGGACGATCGCCAGCCCGAGCTTCGCCTTGCCGAGCCGCGGATTGACCATGTTGGCACGCGCATAGAAGCCGTTGGCGGCCTGTATGTCACCCAGGTCGAGCGCTGCCTGCCCCGCGCCGAGCAGGGCATTGACGTCCTGCGGATTGCGCGAGAGCTGCGCCAGATTGCGATTGAGCTGCTCGACCGCCGCGGCCGGAGGCGTGGCCTGCACCACCTCGCCGCTCGTCTGGGCCTGCGCGCCCGCGGTCGTGGCCAGCATCAGGGCCATGAACCAGCGCGTCCTTGTCACGATGCGATACCCTCTCCGGTCGGCCGGGCGCTGGAGAGCGCCCGGCGCGCCGGATTACTGATTGTTCTGCCGATTGAGAAAACGCGGCACTTCAAAGTCGGTGCGGTCATTGTCGCCGTCATCGTCGTCCGCCGGGCGGGCCTGTCCGCGCGCGAGCTGCGACATGCGCTCGAACAACGTGCCGCCCACCACCTTGGGCTGCTCGGCCGCCGGTGCGGGCGCCGGAGACGGCGGCTGCACGACGGGTGCCGGCGCATCCTCGAAGGGGCTGTCCAGCACCAGCTCGTCATCACCGGTGATGTCGTCGAATTTCGTCGTCTGGAAACGGGGGGAGGCGGGCGCTGCCCCTGCCGGCGCTTCCGGTGCCGAGACGGTGAAGGTGGCCGGCGGCGCGGCTTCCTCCTCATCCTCGTCGACGGAACCGAGATCCAGCACGGTCGCAGGCTCGGGCTCGGGAGCCGCCGGCGCGGGCGTGGCCGCCGCGAAGGAGGGTGCCGTGCCGACCGCCGGACGCGAGGCGCCGCCCATGTCGCCGAGCCGGAAAGGCTGGCTCTTGGGCTGGCTGGCGCCGGCCTCGGTATCGATGCCCGTGGCGACCACCGAGACGCGGATCTTGCCGTTGAGGCTCTCGTTGAAGGCCGAGCCCCAGATGATGTTGGCGTCCGGATCGACCAGCTCGCGAATGTGGTTCGCGGCCTCGTCCACTTCCATGAGGCGCATGTCCTCGCCGCCGACGATGGAGACGATGACGCCCTTGGCGCCGCGCATCGACACGCCGTCGAGCAGCGGATTGGCGATCGCCTTCTCCGCCGCCTGCAGCGCGCGTCCATCGCCCTCGGCCTCGCCGGTGCCCATCATCGCCTTGCCCATTTCCTCCATCACGGAGCGCACGTCGGCAAAGTCGAGATTGATGAGGCCGGGCATGACCATGAGGTCGGTAATGCCGCGCACGCCCTGCTGCAGCACTTCATCGGCCATCTCGAACGCTTCCTTGAAGGTCGTGTTCGGATTGGCGATCAGGAACAGATTCTGGTTCGGGATGACGATCAGCGTATCGACATGCTTCTGCAGGTCCTCGATGCCCTGCTCGGCCGAGCGCATGCGGCGCGCGCCCTCGAACGTGAACGGCTTGGTGACCACGCCGACCGTGAGGATGCCCTTGTCGCGCGCTGCCTTGGCGATGACCGGCGCGGCGCCCGTGCCGGTGCCGCCGCCCATGCCCGCCGCAATGAAGCACATATGGACGCCCTCGAGCGCTTCCTGCACCTCGGCGATCGTTTCCTCAGCGGCCGCGCGGCCGATGTCCGGTCGCGATCCGGCGCCGAGCCCCTCGGTGATGCGGGGGCCAAGCTGGATGCGACGCTCCGCCGGGGAGGCATTGAGCGCCTGGGCATCGGTGTTGGCGACGATGAAATCCACCCCGTCGACCGACGCCCCGATCATGTTCGCGATCGCATTGCCGCCCGCGCCGCCGACACCGATCACGGTGATCCGCGGCTTCAGCTCGTCCACATGGGGCGGCCCGATCTCAATGCTCATCGAATAATCTCCTACCGGCGCTATCCTCGCCAACAATACATGGGGACCATGCACCAGTTGGGAGGCCAATTCACGTCCTTTTTAACCATTCATCCACAATATATTGCGTCCGGCCCTAGTAGCCCGCACGCAACGCGGCGATCAGCCGCTGCACCATCGCGGTGCCGCGCGCGCGGTGCACGCGCTGCTCCGCCAGAGGCCGGTTCAGCAAGTCCTCGCGCTCCTTGAGCGCATAGGACGCCAGTCCTGTCAGGGTCGTGAACGCGGGGCCGCGATGCGCTTCCGGCAGCGCCTCCAGCGCCTTTGGTCGCCCGATGCGCACGGCCCGGCCCAGCGCCGTCTGCGCATAGTCGGCGATGCCCTTCAGTTCCGCGCCGCCGCCGGTGAGCACCACCTGCCGACCGACCGGCGAATGGAAGCCCATCTCGTCCAGGGCCTTGCCCACCTCGCCCATGAGCCGGCCCAGCCGCTCGCAGATGACGCCGACCAGTTCGGCCCGCGTCACCCGGCGCGCCTCGGCATGGTCGCCGCTGCTCGCGGCCGGTGCGATCTCGATGATCTCGCGGAAATCCCGGCGCGACTGCATGGCCGATCCGTAGAAGCATTTCATGCGCTCGGCCTGGCTGCGGCGAATGCCGAAGGCCGAGGCGATGTCGTCCGTGATGTCCGCCGCGCCCATGGGAATGGAGCGCAGCCCCACCAGCATGCCGCCGATGTGCAGCGAGATGTTCGTGACGCCCGCACCCAGCTCGACCAGCGCGACGCCAAGGTCCCGCTCCTCGTCCGAAAGGCAGGCAGTGGCGGTGGCGACGGGCGCAGCGACGATCGCCTGCACGTCCAGATAGGCGCCACGCACGCTGGTCTCCAGATTGCGCAGCGGCGCGCCATCCGCCAGCACGACATGGATGTCCACGCCCAGCCGGTCGGCATGAAGGCCGAGCGGGCGCGCGACACCGCGCATGCCGTCGATGGTGTAGAGCGTGGGCTGCGCCTGCAGGATGACGCGGCCCTCGGGATCGATGCGCTCGCGGGCACGGTCATAAAGCGTGTCGATGTCCGCCTGCTCGATGCGCCGGCCGCCGATGCTCATTTCCACCGGCTCGACCTTGCTCTCGACACTGCCGCCCGAGAAGCTGAGGATGACTTTCTCGATATTGGTGCCGGCGACCTTCTCCGCCTGCTCCACCGTCTCGCGCACGGCAAGTTCGGTGCGCTCCATGTCGATCACGAAACCGCGCCGCACGCCCCGGCTTTCCCGCTGGCCAGTGCCCAGCACGGCCAGCGTGCCGTTCTCCTGCTTGCGCGCGATGAGCGCCGACACTTTCCAAGTGCCGATGTCGATCGCCGTGATGAGCCCGTCGTTGCGCCCCCCCGCCATGTGCTTCAGCCCTCCGTCGCCTGAGTGGTCCCCGCATCGCCGCCATCCGTCACGACCGCCCGACTGGTCGGCGCGGACGTCACCGTGGGTGCATCCGTCTTGCTCTGGCCGGGCGGCAGCCGCAGCACGAAGCGCGAGGGATCGCGCATGTCGAAGCGCAGCACGCCCCGGCCGAGCAGCCGGTCCACGCCGTCCATCCGCGCGAAGTTGACGAGGGCGGCGGCCGCCTCGGCCTCGCCTTCCGGCAGGAGAAGCTGCTCGCCCGACTGGAAGCGCAGGTCCCAGCGGCGATTGCCCACCCAGGTCGCACCCGCCAGCATCGGCTTGAGCGCGGGAGCGGAATCCATCAGGCGCGCGAGCGCGGCGGTCTTGAGGTTCGCATCCGGGCCGACGACCAGCGGCAGATCGGGAATGGCATCGGGATCGACGCCGCCCAGCGCGACGCCGGTGGCATCGACGAGGCTGAGCTGACCGTCATGCTGCCACACCGCGACCGGCTGGCGCTCCATCACGTCCACGATCAGCGCATCGGGCAGGCGGCGGGAGACGCGCGCGTCCTTCACCCAGCCGAGCTTCATGACCTCGCCGCGCACCTTGTCCAGATCGACGGAAAGCATCGAGCGATCGACATATTTGACCGCGATGTCGGTCACCGGCATCTGGTCCATGCGATCGAGCCCATGCACTTCGATCTTGGTGACGGCGAAGCCCGCCCGGCCGGCCAGCTCGCTGATCTCCGCGCCGATCATCGCCGGCAGGCCGAGGAAGCGCGCCGCCACCCACAGGAGCACCAGCACCACCAGCGCGATGCCCCACGTCATCGCTTTCGCGATCTGCTCGGGGGACAGCGGCACGAGACCGATCAGCCGGTCGATCGTGCTCTTGCCGCGCCGCGGCCGGCGGTTGCCCGCGCCGCTCGAGCCCGATCGCGCGCCGCGTCCCGATCCGCGCCTGATCGTTGCCGTGCTCATTCCTTCGCTCCCTTGGCCGGCGTGCCTTCCGCCAGCGCGTCCGCAATGATCGCTTCCACCAGCGCGCCGTAGCTCATGCCGAGATGCCGGGCCTGCTCGGGCACGAGGCTGAGCGGCGTCATGCCCGGCTGGGTGTTCACTTCCAGCAGGAACAGGCCCTCGACGCCCTGCTCGTCATCCCAGCGAAAATCGGAGCGGGACGTGCCCTTGCAGCCGAGCAGCCGGTGCGCGCGCAGCGCGATGTCCATCATCGCCTGCGCGATATCCGCCGGCACATCGGCCGGGCAGACATGCTCGGTCATGCCGTCGGTATATTTCGCGTCATAATCGTAGAAGCCGCTCCTGGGCTTCAGTTCCGTGACCGCGAGAGCCCGGTCGCCGAGCACCGCGACGGTCAGCTCGCGCCCCCGGATGAACGGCTCGGCCAGCAGCTCGTCGAATTCCTGCCACGGCCCCTTCACGTCCCGCCCGATGGGATTGCCGTAATTGCCCTCGGCCGTGACGATCGCGACACCGACCGAGGACCCCTCGTTGACCGGTTTCACCACATAAGGGCGCGGCAGCGGGTCAGCCGCGAACAGATCCTCGCTCGCCACGATGTGCCCGCCGGGCATGGGAATGCCGTGCGGGACCAGATGCTGCTTGGTGAGCTGTTTGTCGATGGCGATGACCGACGTGGCAAGGCCGCTATGGGTGTAGCGATAGCCCATGATGTCCATCAGCCCCTGCACGGTCCCGTCCTCGCCCGGCACGCCGTGCAGCGCGTTGAACACGATGTCGGGATCGGCGGCGATCAGCTTGGCGGGCAGGTCGCGCCCTTCCGCCGGGCTCGCACCCAGATCGATGGGAATCGCGCTGTGCCCGCGTTCCTCCAGCGCCTTGACGATGCCCGCACCGCTGCTCAGCGAGACCTCCCGCTCGGCGGACCAGCCACCCATCAGCACCGCGACTTTCCAGGGACCGCTCATGCGCCGTCCCCTTCCGCCGCACGGCCGACGCGCTGGATTTCCCATTCGAGGGTGACGCCGCTCTCCGCCTTCACGCGGCGGCGCACTTCCTCGCCGAGCGCCTCGATCTCTGCGCTCGTCGCGTCTCCGGTGTTGATGAGGAAATTGGTGTGCTTCTCGCTCACTTGCGCGCCGCCCAGCGTCAGGCCCCGGCAGCCGGCGCGGTCGACCAGCGCCCAGGCCTTCTCGCCGGGAGGATTCTTGAAGGTGGAGCCGCCGGTCTTGCTGCGCAGCGGCTGGCTCGCCTCGCGCGCGGCGGAAATGCGGTCCATCTCCGCCTGCACCGTCTCCGGCGCCTCGGGATGACCACGGAACGTCGCGGCGATCACCACCGCGCCCTCGGGCAGTTCGCTGTGGCGATAGGTATAGCCCAGCGCATCGAGCGGCAGGGTCACCCGTTCGCCGGTGCGCAGCACGATGTCGGCCTCGACAAGGATGTCCTTCACTTCGCGGCCATAAGCGCCGCCGTTCATGCGCACGAAGCCACCGACCGTGCCGGGAATGGAGCGCAGGAACTCAAGGCCGCCGATGCCCGCGTCGCGCGCCGTGGAGGAGACGAGGATGCCGGAAGCCCCGCCCCCGCAGCGCAGGCTTGTCGCGTCCAGCCGCTCGACCCGTGCGAAGGCCTTGCCCAGCCGCACGACGACGCCCGGCACGCCGCCGTCCCGCACAATCAGGTTGGAGCCGAGGCCAAGCGCCATCACCGGCACCGCCGGGTCGAGCGCGGCAAGAAAATCGGCAAGGTCGTCCGCATCCTGCGGCTCGAACAGCCAGTCAGCCGCGCCGCCCGCCTTGAACCAGACGAGCGGGGCCAGCGGCGCATGCGCCGTCAGCTTCCCACGCACCGGCGGCAGATCGGGCATGAGGGCGGCCGCGTTCATCAAAGACGGCCGCTCCAGAAATTGATCCAGCGGTCGAACAGGTCCGCCTGCGCCTTGCCGGCGCGGTTCATGGCCTCGCCCATGTCGAGCGCGGACCGGGCGACGTCGCCCTGCTTCTCGGCGGCGTCCATCATCGAGCGCGCGACGTCCAGCCCCTTGCTCTGCGCCTCGATCATGCGCTCCTGCATTTCGAGGCCGATGCGCATCAACTCCCACATCAGGCCACCTCCTTGCGCAGCGCGTTGACCGAACCGGCAAGGCCGGCGGCCCATTTGGTGATGTCGCCCGCGCCCAGGCAGACGATCATGTCGTTCGCCTTCACCTCGCCGGCGAGATCGGCAGCGAGCGCCTCGGCGCTCTGGATGGTCTGGGCCGCGCGATGGCCCCGGCGCTTGAGCCCGGCGACCAGCGCCTCGGCATCGACGCCGTCGATGGGCTGCTCGCCCGCCGGGTAGACCGGCGTGACATAGACGATGTCGGCATCGTTGAAGGCCTGCTGGAACTCGTCCATGAGGTCGCGCAGCCGCGTGAACCGGTGCGGCTGCACCACCGCGACGACGCGGCCCTGCGCACCTTCCCGCGCAGCAGCGAGTACGGCGCGGATTTCCACCGGATGATGGCCGTAATCGTCGATCACCACGGCTTCGCCGCCGTCCACCGCGATCTCGCCCACCCGCGTGAAGCGCCGCTTAACGCCGCCGAAGCTGGCGAAGCCGGACTGGATGGTCGCGTCCGCAATGCCCATCTGCAGCGCGACGCCGATGGCCGCCATGGCATTGAGCACATTGTGCCGCCCGGGCATCGGCATGGTGATGTCCTCGATGCGCCGCACCGATCCGTCACGCTCGCGAATCTGCACGTCGAACATGTTGCCGCCGGGCACGGGGCGGACATTCTCGCCGCGGATGTCCGCCTGCGCCGAGAAGCCGTAGGTCACGATCCGCCGGTCCTGCACGCGCGGCAGGATGGCCTGCACTTCGGGATGATCGAGGCAGAGCATCGCCGCGCCGTAGAAAGGCACATTCTCCACGAACTCGACGAAGGCGTCCTTCACGGCATCGAACGAGCCATAATGGTCGAGATGCTCGGGATCGATGTTGGTGACGACGGCGAGCGTGCCGTCGAGCCGCAGGAAGCTGCCGTCGCTCTCGTCGGCTTCCACAACCATCCAGTCGGACGAGCCGAGCCGGGCGTTGGAGCCATAGCTATTGATGATCCCGCCGTTGATGACGGTGGGGTCGATGCCGCCGGCGTCCAGCAGCGCGGCGACCATGGAGGTCGTCGTCGTCTTGCCGTGCGTACCCGCGACCGCGATGGTCGACTTAAGGCGCATCAGCTCTGCGAGCATTTCCGCGCGGCGGATGACCGGCACGCGCTTCTCCAGCGCCAGCTCCACTTCCGGATTGCCGCGCCGGATCGCCGTGGACGTGACGACCACGGCGGCATCGCCCAGATTCTCGGCGTCATGGCCGATCATCACCTTGATGCCGAGCTCGCGCAGATGCGCGATGACATAGCCCTCGGCCACGTCGGAGCCCTGCACCGTGTAGCCCATATTGTGCATCACCTCGGCGATGCCGGACATGCCGATGCCGCCGATGCCGATGAAATGGATCGTGCCGATGTCGGTGCCGACGCCCTTCATGCGCCTGCTCCCGCGAGGCCGGGCATCGCCGGGGTCTCGACGCGCACCGTGTCGATCGTCTGGGGCGCGGGGCTGAAGCTCTCGATGAGATCGGCCATGTCCCTGACCGCGTCGGGAAAACCGGCGGCACGGGCGCGCGCGGCTGCATTCTGGAGGGCGCCGGGTTCCATGGCGAGTTTCTGCATTTGCTTGGCGAGTTCCGCTGGCGTGAATTTGGGTTGGGGGATGAGCCGGGCGCCGCCGGTCCTGGCCAGCTCCCGCGCGTTGAAGGTCTGGTGATCGTCGGTCGCGATAGGCAGCGGCACGAGGATGGCGGGGCGGCCGGCGCAGGTCAGTTCCGCGATGGTCGAGGCGCCGGCCCGCGCGATGACGAGATGCGACCAGCCGAGCTTGGTCGGCATGTCGTCGATATAAGTGGCGAGATCGGCGGGGATCTCCATCTCCGCATAAATGGCGCGGACGCGCTCGATGTCCTCCGGCCGGCACTGCTGCGTCACCTGCAGGCGGCGGCGCAGGCTGACGGGCAGCAGGGCGAGGCCGGCGGGCACCACATCGGAGAGGATGCTCGCGCCCAGGCTCCCGCCCGTCACCAGCAAGCGCAGCACGCTTTCGTCCGAGAAGACGGGGAATGGCTCCTCGCGCAGGGCGAGCACGCTCTCGCGCACGGGATTGCCGACGAGATGCACCTTGCCGGCGTGGCGCCCGGCGAGGCGCCGGACTTCAGGATAGGCCGTCGCGATGGCGTTCACCTTGCCCGCGACCAGCCGGTTCACGCGGCCCAGCACGGCATTCTGCTCGTGGATCACGGTCGGGATGCGCTCGGCAAAGGCGCCCAGCAGGGCGGGCAGCGCCGGATAGCCCCCGAAGCCGACAACCGCGGAGGGTTCGAACGTCTCGTAGAGGCGGCGCGCCATGGCCCGGCCCTCGCGGATCGCCTTCAACCCCTTCCACCAGCCGGAAGGGCCGCCGCTCATCCGCCCGGCCGGCAGGACATGCGTCTGCACATCCTCGAAGATGCCGGGAATCCTCGTTCCGCGCTCGTCCGTCACCAGCGCCACCCGGTGGCCGCGTGCCATCAGTTCCTGGGCGACGGCATGGGCCGGGAGCATGTGCCCCCCGGTGCCGCCCGCCGCCAGCACATAGTGGCGGAAGATGCTCATCGGCCGCTCCATGTCACGACATAAGGTGAGCGCGCCATATACGGATTGCGCCGCGTGAATGCCAGCAACAGGCCCACCCCGGCGCACAGCGCGATCATCGAGGAGCCGCCATAGCTGATGAAGGGCAGCGTCATGCCCTTGGAGGGGAAGATATGGATGTTGACGCCCATGTTGATGATCGCCTGGAAGCCCATCACCATGACCAGCCCGGCGGTCGCGAGAATGACGAAGGGGTCTTCCTCGTCCAGCAGCCGCAGCAGGACGCGCACCACGATGGCGAGATAGACCAGCGCGATCGCCATGCAGGCGATGAGGCCGAATTCCTCGCCGATCACGGAGAAGATATAGTCGGTATGCGCCTCGGGCAGGTTGAACTTGGCCGTGCCGCCGCCCGGGCCAACGCCGGTCAGGCCACCGCGCGTGATGGTGGCATGGGCGAGCTGCACCTGATCGGGCCCCGCGGCAGGATCGGCGACCGGGAACAGGAACGCGTCGATGCGGTCGCGGCCATTCTCGTAGAAGAGATAAGTGAGCACGAAAAGGCCCAGGCCCACGCAGCCCAGCCCCGCCATGATGCGCATCGATGCGCCGCCGATGAGCAGCAGCCCGGCCCACACCGCGCAGAAGATCACCGTCTGGCCGAAATCGGGCTGGCGCATGAGCAGCAGCGCGACGATGCCGGTCAGCATGCCGGTCAGTGGTATCACCGGCAGCGAGGGATCGCGCGCGCGCAGGGAAAGCAGCCAGGCGATGCTGACCACGAAGAAGGGCTTGAGGAACTCCGAGGGCTGGAAGCGGAAGGCGCCGCTGCCGAACCAGCGCGTCGCGCCGTTCACGGTCGTGCCCACGAACGGCACGAGCAGAAGAAAGGCGGCGAAGACCAGCGCCAGCGCCACCGCCAGCCGGCGCGCCTGCGGGCGGGGCAGCATGGAGATCACCACCATGATGGGCAGGCCGAGGCCGATCCACATGAGCTGGCGATAGAAGAAATAGAGCGGCGTCAGCTCGTTGCCGCGGCCGGAGAGCTTCGCGGCGGCGACCGGGGAAGCGGCCGCCACGGCCACCAGGCCAATGGCGATCAGCACCACGATGAGGCCGAGCAGCACCCGGTCGATTTCCCAGAACCAGATGGCGAGCGCGGTGCGTTCGCGCGGCAGCGGCCGGCCGGGGCGGGCGCGCAGCGGCGCCAGCGCCATGTCGAGCTGGCCGAAGCGCGGCTGGCGCGGCGCGCCGCCGTCGATCAGCGTGATACCCTCGTCGCTCTGGTCGCTCATCGGCTGTCCCCCGCAGGCGTCTTCTCGCCCAGCGCGGCGACGGCTGCCGCGAAGGCATCCCCGCGCGCCTCGAAATCCCGGAACTGATCGAAGGATGCGCAGGCCGGCGATAGCAGCACGACATCACCAGCCTGCGCGCGAGCAGCCGCTTCCGCAACGGCAGTGACCAGCAGCTCGCATTCGGTCACGGGGACATCGGCCTCGCCCAGCAGCCGGGCGAACAGCGGCCCGGCCTCGCCGATCGTGTAGGCATGGGCGACATTGGGGAAACCGGCGGCGCACTCGTCCAGCGATTCGCTCTTGGCAAGGCCGCCCAATATCCAGTGGATGCGCGGCCGCCCCCCGATCGCGGGCCAGGCGGCCAGCGCCGGCGCGGTCGAGGCGGCATTGGTCGCCTTGCTGTCGTTCACGTAGAGCACGCCGTCGATCTCCGCCACGCGCTGCATGCGGTGCGGCAAGCTGGCATAGCTTTCGAGCGCCGCGCCGACATTGGCGTCAGAGATGCCGAGCGCCTGCGCGACCATGACCGCGACCGCGACATTCTGCGCATTGTGCGGTCCCTGCAGGGCGGGCCAGCGGGCCTGCATCGCGGGATCGACGGATGCCGCCGAAACGCGCCGGGCACGCGGGAGCCCTGCCGCCACGTCGCGCGTCACATCGTCGTCGACTGCGACGATGGCGGTATGGTCCGGGGACTGCATCCCGAACAGACGCACCTTGGACGCCACATAGGCATCGAAATCGGCATAGCGATCGAGATGATCGGGCGTGACGTTGAGCAGCACCGCGACGTCGCAGTCGAGCGTGAAGGTGAGGTCGATCTGGTAGCTCGACAGTTCGAGCACATAGACCCCGCCCGCCTTGAGCGGATCCTGCGCGAGGATGGGCAGGCCGATATTACCGCCCATGCGCGTCGGCAGGCCGGCGACCCGCACGATATGATGGATGAGCGCGGTGGTCGTCGATTTGCCGTTGGTGCCGGTGATGCCGACCACGCGGTGCGGCGGCAAAGTGGGCCGCGCAAGCGCGAACAGCTCGATATCCCCGATGATCGGCACGCCGGCCGCGCGCGCCCGGCATGTGACCGGATGGCGATTGAGCGGCACGCCGGGCGAAACGACCAGCGCGTCCAGCCCATTGAGGTCCATTTCCATGGGATCGCCCAGCACGGCCTTGCCGGCGACCTGCGCGCGCGCGTCCTCCCGCTGGTCCCAGGCGATCACCCAGGCGCCGCTTGCCGCCAGCGCGTCCACCGTCGCCAGCCCGGAGCGGGCGAGACCGAGGACTGCATAGCGCTTGCCGGCAAAGGCGTCCGAGACGATCATCGCAGCTTCAGCGTGGAGAGGCCCGCCAGCGCGAGCACGAAGGAGATGATCCAGAAGCGGATGACGACAGTCGATTCCGCCCAGCCGAGCTGCTCGAAATGATGGTGGATGGGCGCCATGCGGAACACGCGCTTGCCGGTGCGCTTGTAGAAGAACACCTGGATGATGACGGACAGCGCCTCGATCACGAACAGGCCGCCGATCACCGCCAGCACGATCTCGTGATGCGCGACGACGGCGATCACCCCGATCGTGCCACCGAGCGCAAGACTGCCGGTGTCGCCCATGAACACGGCCGCCGGCGGCGCGTTGAACCACAGGAACGCCAGCCCCGCGCCGACGATCGCGCCGCACAGGATGACCAGATCGCCCGCGCCCGGCACATGCGGAATCCCGAGATAGGCGGCATAGTCCGCGCGCCCGACCAGATAGGCGATGAGCATGAAGGCCATGCAGGCGACGATCACCGGCATGGAGGCGAGGCCGTCCAGCCCGTCCGTCAGGTTCACCGCATTGCCGAAGGAGACGATCACGAACGCGCCGAAGAGATAGTAGAGCGGCCCGAGATCGATCGCGCCGCCGCTCCAGAAGGGCAGATAGAGCATCGTGCCGTTGTGCCGCACGATCAGCCAGGTCGCGAGGCCGGCAATGGCGAACTCGGCGAGCAGCCGCATGCGGGCGGAAAGGCCCTTGTGGCTCGCCTTGGTCACCTTGTCGTAATCGTCCATGAAGCCGATGGCGCCGAAGCCCAGAGTCACGAGCAGGCAGGCCCACAGATAGATGGATGCCACGTTCATCCACAACAGCACCGAGAGCATCAGCGCGGTGAGGATCATCAGCCCGCCCATGGTGGGCGTGCCGCGCTTGGCGAGATGCGTCTGCGGCCCGTCGTCGCGGATCGGCTGGCCCTTGCCCTGCCGCACGCGCAGCCAGCCGATGAAGCGCGGGCCGATGATGAGGCCGATCAGCAGCGCCGTGATGATGGCAGCGCCGGCACGGAAGGTCAGGTAGCGGATCAGGTTGAGCACGCCGGGGAAATTGAGCTGCTCGGCAAGCCAGTAGATCATGCCGCCACCTCTTCCGCCGCGAGCCTGTCGACCAGGCGGGAGAGCCCGATGCTGTTCGACCCCTTGACGAGGATCACGTCGCCGCCGCGCAGGCGGCCGGGCAGCAAGTCGAGCACGTCCGTCACATCCTTCGCCCGCTCCACGGGCACATCGCCGGCCAGCGCATCGGCCAGCGGCGCCATCTCGTCACCCACCAGCACGGCGAGGCTGACGCCGGCCGCCCGCACCGCATCGGCGAGGCCCCGATGCAGGCTCTCGGACAGCGCACCGAGTTCCTTCATTGCGCCCAGCACGGCGATGCGGCGTTCGCCCCGCTCCTCGCCGAGCTGCGCCAGCGTCGCGGCCATGGAGGCGGGGTTGGCATTGTAGGATTCATCGATCAGCAGCGCTTCGCCGCCATCGGCCGTGCGCAGCGTGCGCCGTGCGCCGCGCCCCGGCAGGCCGTTCATTTCGGCGAGCGCCAGCCCGGCCTGGGCAAGATCGCCGCCGACCGCCTCCACGGCTGCCAGCACCGCCAGCGCATTGCTCACCCAGTGGCGACCGGGCATGGCGACCGTGAAGCTGAGGCGCGCGGTGCGCAATTGGGCCGTCACCAGCGTGCCGCCGCGCGCAGAGGGCGCCTCCTCCACCACGCGCACGTCCGCGCCGGCGCGCAGACCGAAGGTGACGATCCGCGCGGCATGGCGGGCAGCGACATTGTAGAGCCGGCTGGCATGGGGGGAATCGGCCGGGATGATGGCAGTGCCGTCGCTTGTCAGCCCCTCGAAGATCTCGGCCTTGGCATCGGCGATCTTCTCCTCGCTGCCGAAATACTCGATATGCGCCGGCGCGATGGTCGTGACGATCGCCACATGCGGGCGAACCATGCGGCTGAGTGCCCGCAGCTCGCCTTCATGGTTCATGCCCATCTCGAAGATGCCGTAGCGCGTCATCGCCGGCATCCGCGCGAGGCTGAGCGGCACGCCCACATGATTGTTGTAGCTCTTGAGCGAACGGTGCGCGCCGCCGAAGCTCATTCGGTCGAAGGCACGGTAGAGCGCTTCCTTGGTGCCGGTCTTGCCGGCCGATCCGGTGACGCCGATGATGCGCGCGCCCGTGCGACGACGCGACGCCCGGCCCAGATCCTCGAGGCCGCGCGCGGCGTCCGCCACCTTGACGAAGGGGCCGTTCACCTCGCGCTCGACCAGCAGGCCGCCCGCGCCCGCCGCCAGCGCCATGGGAATGAAGTCATGCCCGTCGGCATGCTCGCCCCGCAGCGCGACGAAAAGGTCGCCAGGCGCCACTTCGCGGCTGTCGAAGGCCACGCCGGTCACGTCGAAGGACGAGTTAGCCGTCCCGCCAGTCGCTTCGGCGATCGCCTCGGATGTCCACAATGGCGTCATGCGGCGCATTCCCGTGCGACCGTGACGTCGTCGAACGGCAGCACCCTGTCGCCGATGATCTGCCCCTGCTCATGGCCCTTGCCGGCCAGCAGGACGATATCGTCCGGCCCCGCTTCCGCGATGGCGGCGGCGATGGCGGCACGGCGTCCGCCGATCTCGCGCGCGTCCGGCGCACCGGCCATGATCGCGGCACGAATGACCTGCGGCTCCTCGCTGCGCGGATTGTCGTCGGTCACGATCACCATGTCGCTGAGCTCGCTGGCCACGCGCCCCATCAGCGGCCGCTTGCCCGCGTCCCGGTCGCCGCCGGCACCGAACAGCGTGATGAGCCGCCCCCGGGTGTGCGGCCGCAGCGCCTCGATCGCGGCGCGCAGGCCATCGGGCGTATGGGCATAATCGACATAGACCGGCGCCCCGACGCGCGTGATGACCGCGCGTTCCAGCCGCCCGCGCACCGGCTGCACCCGCGCGAGCAGGCCCAGCACGTCCCTGAGCGCGCCGCCCGTCGCCAGCACGAGGCCCGTGGCGGTCAGGGCATTGGCGGCCTGATAGGCGCCGATCAGCGGCAGCTCCACCTTGTGCGTGGCGCCTTCCGCCTCGATCAGCAGCGTCTGGCCGAGCTGGGTCGGCGTGCGGCCGGCAAGGCGCAGCGTCTCGCCCTTCGTGCCGACAGTGACGACCCGCAGGCCGCGCGCGCGCGCATGCTCGACCACCGCGCCCGAGCGCTCGTCGTCCGCCCAGACCACTGCCGTCCCGTCGGGCGCCACGACCTCGTCGAACAGGCGCATCTTCGCGGCGAAATAATGCTCCATCGTGCCGTGATAATCGAGATGATCGCGGCTCAGATTGGTGAAGGCGCCGGCAGCGATGCGCAGGCCCTCGCTGCGGAATTGCGCCAGCCCGTGGCTCGATGCCTCATAAGCGACATGGGTGATGCCTTCCCGGGCGAGGCCAGCCATGTTGGAAAGGAACGTCACGATGTCCGGCGTGGTGAGGCCCGTCGACACCTGATCGACCGAGGTGGTGACGCCCAGCGTGCCGATGGACGCGGACTTGTGCCCGAGCATCCGCCAGAGCTGGCGCGTGAGTTCCACCGTCGATGTCTTGCCGTTGGTGCCGGTCACCGCCACCACCGTCTCGGGATAAGGCGCATAATAACGCGCGGCGAGCGCGGCGAACAGGCGGCGCGGATCCTCGTCGGCGATGTGGACAGCGCCTTCGACCTTCGCTTCGGGCCGCGCGACGACCGCGATCGCCCCGGCCGCGACGGCGGCCGGGATGAAGTCCTCGCCATTCAGCCGCGCGCCCCGGAAAGCGCCGAAAATGGTGCCGGGCGCCACCTTGCGATGGTCGATGGCGAAGCCGCTCACCGCCGCGTCGCCCGCAGCGGACTCGAGGTCGGGAAGAAAGGTCGAGAGACGCATCATTCGGCCTCCTTGTCCCCTTCGACCAGCGGCATCAACTCGGAAATGTCGACGTCCCGGTTGGCTTCGGGATAGACGCCGAGGAGTGGCCCCACACGTGAGACGAACGCCTTGACGACCGGCGCCGCAGTATAGGCCGCGGTGCGGATGCCGGGATAACGGGCACTGCCCTGGGGCTCGTCCATCATCACCACGACGACATAGCGCGGGTCTTCCATCGGGAAGGCGGAGGCAAAGGTCGAAACCAGCGAGCGGCGGGCATAGCCGCCGTCCTTGGGCTTCTCGGCCGTGCCGGTCTTGCCGCCGACGCGATAGCCTGCGGCGTCGGCATTGCGGCCGGTGCCGGTCTGCACGATCATGCGCAGCAGCTGGCGCATCCGTGCGCTGGTCGCCTCGCTGAACACGCGGCGCGAATCGATCTTCTCGCCTGGCGCGCGACGGATCACCGTGGCGGGATGCCACATGCCGCCATTGACCAGCGCGGCATAGGCACTGGCGAGATGCATCGGCGTCACCGCGATGCCATGGCCATAAGCGGTGGTCATGATCGTGGTGCGATACCATTTGGCCGGGAACAGCGTGCCGGCCTGCTCGCGCAGCTGGACGCTGGCGGGCCGGTCGAACTCCAACGAGCGATAGGCGCGCTCCAGCGGCGCCTGCCCCATCTCGTCGGCGATGCGGGCGGTGACGATATTGCTGGAATGGACAAGCGCCTCGGGCACGGTGAGCCAGCGGCCGAGCGGATGATCGTCCTTGATGGTGAAGCGGCCGACGGGCAGCGGCGCGGTCGCGTCATAACGCTTGGTCATGCTCACGATCACGCCCGCGTCCATGGCGATGGCGAAGGAGAGCGGCTTGAAGGTGGAGCCCAGCTCATAGCGCGCCTGCACCACGCGATTGCAGCGCGGCGACATGTCGCAGGTGATGCGGCCGGGGCGCAGCTTGCCGTCGGCGCCCATGACCGGCGGCGGCGCCGGCACAGGGTCGATCCGGTTGGGATTGAATGTGGGCAGGGAGGCCATGGCGACCACTTCGCCATTGCGCGAATCGAGCACGAGGCCGACCGCGCCTTTCGCCCGCTGGTCCTCCATGCCGCGCGTCAGCTCGTCCTCCAGCGCCGCCTGCACGCGCGTGTCGATGGAGAGCTGGAGCGGCTTGCCGCGCATCTGCGCGTCGAGCAGGCGATTGTCGAAAGCCCGCTCCACGCCCATCGCGCCATGTCCGTCCCGATCGACGAAGCCGACCAGATGCGCCGCGAGCGTGCGCTGAGGATAGAGCCGCTCGGGCTCGCGGGGGAACTCGATGCCGATCTCGCCCAGCGCATTCACCGCGGCGACCTCGCGCGGCAGGGCGCGCGTGCGCAGATAGTTCCACTGGCTGCCCGAGGTCAGCTTCTTATAGAAATAGCCGACCGTCTGGTCGGGGAAGATCTCGTGCAGCTTCACGGCCAGCTCGCGGGGGTCGCCAAGCAGCCTGTCACGGCGCACCGCGATCGCATAGCCGTCAATGTCGCGCGCCAGCGGGACGCCGTTGCGGTCGACGATGTCGGCGCGGCGCGGCACGGGCAGCGGGCTGATCGACCGCTCATGCTGCACGCCGGCATCCACGCCCATCCATGCCATGCGCACCGTCATCACACCGGTGATCGCCACGAAGATGAGCAGCACCAGCATGAGACGGCCATGCGCAACGGAGACGAGATCGACGGCCTTGCCGTGATTGGGGCGCGGCTCCGGCTGCGCGAGGATGGTTGCCATCAGCGCACCTTGCCCTCGCCGCTGGCGAAGGCCGTGCCCCCGAGCAGCTTCTCGTCCAGCAGCGCGAGGCGTGCTGTCTTGCGCGCGGCGGGGTCGGGCCGGACGGCGGCCTTGTCGGTCCGCTTTGCCAACGGCCTGGTGTCGGCGAGGTTGACGCGTCCGGGCACGGGCTCGGCAGCCGACGCGGTGCGGATCAGCGCGAATTCCGAGGGGGCACGCACCTCCGTGCTGGGCTTGCGCGGCGCGGCGGCCGGGGTCGGCGCAGGCGCGGCGGCGGCCAGCTCGACCGGCGCGGCCTCATCCTGTTTCGCCATGGCGACCATCACCGGCGGCGGCGCGTAGCCGTCACCCACCGGCGCCATGCCTTCCAGATTGGCGAGCGCGCGCTCGTCGGGCAGATACTGACCCGGGCCCGGCACGTAGAGGCGCAGGTCGTTCTGGTTCCAGGCCGTGAGCTGGCGCAGGCTCGCGCGCGCGCCGAACTCCGCCTCCAGATAGCGAATCTCCGAGCGCGTCCAGCGGATCTGGTCGATGAGATGATGGACCGCGTTCCGCTCGGTCGCGACGCGCAGGCTGATCAGATAAGCAGCGAGCGCGCCCATCGCGACGACGAGAATCCACATGATGCTTTGCAGGCGCTTGATGGCGATCATGAGTCTGCTCCCTGTCGAGAGATGCGGGCGGGGGCTGCGGTGCGCACGGCACTGCGAAGCGTGGCGGAGCGCGCGCGCGGATTGGCGGCGATTTCTGCTTCGCCCGGGCGCACGGCGCGGGCGGGTTTGCGGAAAGTGGGGGCCTGCGCGGCGCGGGCTTCCGGCCGGTGGCGCGAACCGGCGCCTTCCTGGCCACTGCGCGCGCGCAGGAAATTCTTGACGATACGGTCCTCGAGGCTGTGGAACGTGACGATGGCGAGGCGACCGCCGGGCTTCAGCACAGCCTCGGCCGCGTCCAGCCCGCGCTCCAGCGCGTCGAGCTCGCCGTTCAGATGGATGCGGATCGCCTGGAAAGTGCGCGTCGCCGGATCGGTCTTGTCCCCGGGCCGCCGTCCGATCGCGCGGTGCACGGCGCCGACGAGATCGCCGACGGTCGCCAGCGGCCGCGCGGCGACGATGGCACGGGCGATCCGGCGCGACTGGCGCTCCTCGCCATAGGTGTAGAGGATGTCGGCCAGCACGGTCTCGTCCACCCGGTTCAGGAATTCCGCGGCGGTCTCGCCGGACTGGTTCATCCGCATGTCCAGAGGGGCATCGGGAAAGCGGAAGGCGAAGCCGCGCCGGGGCCGGTCGAGCTGCATCGAGGACACGCCGATATCGAGCGTGACGCCGTCCACGGCATCGACGCCTTCATGCGCGAGCAGCCGGTCCATCTCGCCGAAATTGCCCTGCACCAGCCGGATCGCGCCCTCGCTCGCGGCGATGACGGGCTGGCCTTCCGCAATGGCGTCCGGGTCCTGATCGATGGCGAAGACGCGCGCGCCGCGCCCCGCCATCGCCGAACTGTACCCGCCGGCACCGAAAGTGCCATCGACATGCCACTCGCCAGGGGCAATGGCGAGCGCGTCGAGCACTTCATCGAGCAGCACGGGGCGGTGCTGCGCGGCCGGCGGGTTCGCGGGGGATGCCGCACTCATGCGCGACCCTCCCGCTTGGAACGAAGCTCCTCGAGGAACATCTCGCATTCCTCGACCGCGAGCGGATTGGTGGGGCTCTCCGCGAGATAGCGCTCGGGATCCCAGATCTGTGCGAAACGGCCGCCACCGACGATGAACACGCCGTCGGTGATGCCGTAAAGGCGGCGGAAAGCGGGCGGCAGGGTGAAGCGCCCGCCCGAGTCGATCGTCACGGACTTGATGGTGCTCCAGAAGTCCACGGCAGCCTGATCGGGGTCGAAATCGTCACCGCGTGTCAGGGCGATCTGCGCGGTTTCGTCAGCCTTTGCCTGAAAGAAATCGACCTGCTTGCTCCCGAACAGCGTGATGCACTTGCGGCGCGGTTCGGCACGAACAAGCATCGATCCGGGCTCGTCGCTATGGGCGTTGAGCACGGAGCGGAAGGAAATAGGCAGCGCAAAGCGCCCCTTCCCATCCAGGGCGCTTGCTCCGTTGCCCATGAAAACCGCCGACGACACCCGCTCAAGGCCTCCCTGCCAGGGCGCAGCGCTTCCCGTTCCGGCAAGCGGGGAAACCGCATGCCGGGCAACAGACTCGCACACACTACGAGCGCCCCTTGACGCTTCCAATTAGCAGGAGACGCCGGGGAACGGAAGGGAGAATCTTGGGAAAACTGGGCTGAGATGGGGGAACTCGCTCCGACTTCACCCTGTATCGATTGATGTTTTTGAAATGTTCTTTCTTTGATCCCTCTTCATTTCTTTTGCGGGCTGGGAACCACTGGGGCGCCGCGCCACCAGCGCATCCGCCAGTGCGAGAAGGAGCAGCAGGAGCAGCGACGCCCGCAGGCCACGCACCAGCGCCTCGCCGCTTGCCAGCCATGTCGTGACCGGATCGGCAGGCGAGTCCCCGCCGCGCAGCCAGATCTCCAGCAGGCGTGGTGCGTCGCTGGTCCAGGCCCCGAGATCGCCGGGCCGGTCCGGCGCCAGCGTCCACAGGGCATCGTTGATCCAGTCGGCATCGGCGACGAGCAGCGCCTGCCCCGCGCCGATCCGGCATCGCGCGATCAGCCCGGCCTCATCGGGCGTGCATGCCGATCCTTTCCCATGCCGCTCGAAGCGCCCGGCGCCCGAAAGCTGAAGAAGCGACCCCGATGCCAGAGGGCGTCGCTCCACAGCGTCCGCCCCGTCCGCCTTTTCCGCCATGTCGAGGCGCAGGCCCCAATGCGCGAGCAGCGGATCGAGCAGGCTCGTCAGCGGCGGCCGCGCGGGATGGCCGAGCGGCCGGGGATCGTGCCAGTGCAGCAGGGGATCGGCCAGGATCACCGCACGGCCGCCGGCCCGCACCCAGTCGTCCAGTGCCAGGAGTTCACCCGGCGCGAGCGCGCGCGGCTGGGCAAGGAGCAACGTGCCGACCCCGTCGAGCGCGGCCCGGTCCAGCGCGTCGATCGGGCGCAGCGGGCCATGCCGTTCCAGCCACAGCCAGAGCGGCGCGCGCAGCCCCACCGAATCGAGCGAGGGATGGCCGGGCGCGGCCACCACCGCCGCACCATGCAGCGGCAGTGCCGTCATGACGCCCACCGGCCCGGCCACACCCCTTGCGCCACCCTCGCCGCCAAGCGCGTCGGCAAGAGAGGGCAAGGCGATCGCCGGAAGGAGAAGCCCGCAGAGCGCCAGCCACCGCGCCTTCCCGGCATTCCGCGCCGCAACCAGTCCCGCCCCTGCAGCCAGCGCCAGCCCGGCAACCAGCAGGACGATGCCGGCCCATGGCCAGCCGGTGCCGGCAAGGATGAAGAGCGCCAGCAGCGGCGCGGCGACGAGGAGCATCGCCCGGGCCGCCCGCAGCCACCCCGGGCCGCCCGACGTGAACCAGACCAGCAGCAGCACCGCTGCCATCCCCGGCAGCAGCCAGTCCAGCGGATCGAGCCGGCCGGTGCGCAACGCGGACCCAGCAAAGCCGGCCAGCAGCGCACCACCCGGCACCGCCAGCGTCAACAGGAATGAAGGAAGGACTCGCCGGGGCGAAGCGAGGAACCGCACGGCCGGATCAGCGCGTGGAATTGGTGCGATCGGCGTCCTGGTCCATGCGTTCGCGCAGGCGCGGGTCAGGTTCGAGGTCAGGCACGGCACCGCTTGGCGCAGTGGACTGGGGCGCGGGTGCCGCCGCGCTGTCCGCCGTGGGCGTCACGCCAAGGTCGGCGAGCGGCTCGTTCGCGCTCGGCTGCGCACTGCCGCTGCCATTGGGCACCACGATGCCGATCGCGCTCTCGTCGATCACCACCGGGGTACCGTTGCTCGACTTGTCTCCCCGCGCGGTCTGCACCACGAGATTGGCAAGGGTGACGATCAGCAGCACCGCCGCCAGACCGACAAGACCGATCTGGACACGCTGCAGTTCCTCGCGATGGGCGCGCACTTCGCCTTTTTGAGCCACGCTCAAACTCCCGGTCGGCCAGCCGACGCTACCCAACGCGGCCGATCCACCCCGATCATTAGTTGGACAGCCATGGGAATGGCGTCAACCCCTTCGATTCGAGCCAGTCACGATTGTAGAGAGTCGAAAGATAGCGCAGGCCCGTGTCGCACAGGATGGTAACGACCCGACTGCCCGGCCCCAGCGCTCGCCCCAGCGCCACGGCGCCCGCGACATTGATGCCGGTCGACAGGCCGACGCACAGCCCCTCGCCCATCAGCTTTTCCACCCAGTGCAGGCCCTCGGCATCGGAAATGCGGAACTGCGTGTCGATCGGCGCGCCTTCGAGATTGGCGGTGATGCGGCCCTGGCCGATGCCCTCGGCGACCGACGATCCTTCCGCCTTCAGCTCGCCATGGGCATAATAATTATAGAGCGCCGCGCCATGCGGATCGGTGAGCGCGATGGCGATGCGCTCGTCCTTCTCCTTGAGGCCAAGCCCGACGCCCGCGATGGTGCCGCCGGTGCCCGCCGCGCAGGTGAACCCGTCGATCCGGCCTTCCATCTGCGCCCAGATCTCTTCGGCCGTGCCGGTGATATGGGCGCGGCGATTGGCGATATTGTCGAACTGGTTGGCCCAGATCGCGTTCGGCGTCTCCTCGGCGATCCGGCGGGAGGTATGCACGAAATGGCCGGGATTGGAGAAGGGCGCGGCCGGCACCAGAACCAGCTCCGCGCCGAGCGCGCGCAGCGTGTCCTTCTTCTCCTGGCTCTGCGTCTCGGGCATGACGATGATCGTGCGATAGCCCTTGGCATTGCCGACCAGCGCCAGGCCGATGCCGGTATTGCCCGCCGTGCCCTCGACAATGGTGCCGCCGGGCAGGAGCTGCCCCTTCTCCTCGGCATCCTCGACGATGGAGAGCGCGGCACGGTCCTTCACCGATGCGCCGGGGTTCATGAATTCGCATTTGCCGTAAATCTCGGCGCCGCTTGCCTCCGATGGACCGGCAAGGCGCACGAGCGGCGTGTTGCCGATCAGGGAAAGCGTGTTGCTGTGAAGGGTCATGCGCTCTGACGTAGGATGCCCGCACGCCGACGGCAAGCAAGGAGATTGCGCGCCCACGCAAGCGCAGATTGGGCGCCTGCTGCCCTCACATGAACCGGTGCGCCCACGGGGCCGCACCGGCAGACTTCCCCGGCCGGTTCGCGCGGTGCCCGGCGCACGGCTTTCGGGAAAATTTACGCCGCTTGTGATAGGGAGCGCCATGCCACCGATCGTCCCTGCCATTCAGAGCCCGCACGCCGACGCCTTCGCGCCGCGCAGCGGCCTGTCGGTCTGGCGCTGGATCGCGCCGTTCGCGGTCCTGGCGCTGGGTCTGCGGCTCATTCCCATGGCGGCAGGCGAGATCGCGGGAGGCCCTGAACCCACCGACCCGGGCACTCCGGCCTCCTTCGCACAGCCGGGCGCGACGTTTCCCGGATCGGCCTATTTCTACGCGGAAGGCGCCCTGATGCCGACGGCGGATCAGGCAGCGCGCCGTGCCGACGGCCTGCCGCCGCAATGGCGCGGCAACCGGCACATTCTCGCCATCGACATCGGCCCGCCGCCCGCGCCCCATCGCTTTGCCGGCCGCACCGCCATCGACCGGATGCGCGCCCTCTCCTGCCTCACCAACGCCATCTATTATGAGGGCGCCAACGAGCCGGAGGAAGGACAGCGCGCCATCGCGCAAGTGATCCTCAACCGGGTGCGCCATCCGGACTGGCCGAACAGCGTCTGCGGCGTCGTCTACGAAGGCACGGATCGGGACGACCTGCGTTGCCAGTTCACCTTCGCCTGCAATGGCGCGATGGCGCGCGCGCCCGAGCCCGCCCGCTGGCTGAGGGCCCGCCGCGTCGCGCAGGCTGCGCTCGGCGGCGCGATCTTCGCGCCCGCCGGCCACGCGACTTTCTATCATGCCATGACGGTGTTTCCCGGCTGGGCGAGCCGGATGCACCCCGTCGCGATCATCGGCGCCCACGTCTTCTACCGGGCGCCGGGCGATGCCGGCCTGCCCGCCCGGTTCCGCGCATCCTATGCGGGCGTCGAGAGCGTGAACGGGCCGGGCGCCAATGCCTATATCGATCCGCGCAGGGCGGCATTCGCGATGCCAGCCCTGTCCGCCCTACCAGTCGCCGATACGGTGCCGATGCGCGACCTGGCGCCCCGCTCCCCCAGCCCGGCGCCCGCCTCTGTCCAGCAAGCATCCCAAGAGGGCACGGCGCGCGGCCTGCCGGAATCGCACATCAAACGGGAATATCTCGAAAGCGGCCGGTCGCTTCGCTAGATCTGCGGGAAAACTATTCTACTTCGGCCAGCGCCTGTTCGCGCGCGCTGCGGCGATCGGTGAACCAGATCGCGATCAGTGCAAGTTCGTAGAGCAGGCACAGCGGGATCGCGAGCATGAGCTGCGAGATCACGTCCGGCGGCGTCAGCACGGCCGCCACCGCGACAGCGCCGACAATCACATAGCGCCGCGCGCCAATCAGCTGCGCGCGCGTCACGATGCCCGCCCGGTTGAGCAGCATCACCAGCACCGGCAGCAGGAAACTGATGCCGAACGCCAGGATGAACTGCATGACGAGGCCGAGATAGCTCTCCATGCTGGGCAGCGCCTCGACATCGAGCCCGCCCGCTTCGCCCTGAAATTTCAGGAAGAAATGAAAGGCGGTCGGCATCACCAGATAATAAGCGAACGCCGCCCCCGCGAAGAACAGCACGGGTGTCGCCAGCAGGAAGGGCAGCAGTGCCCGCTTCTCCTTGGCATAGAGGCCGGGCGCGACGAAGGCCCAGAGCTGGTTCGCGGTGATCGGGAAGGAAATGAACAGCGCGCCGAAGAGGGCAACCTTCAGCTCCACGAAAAAGGCCTCGTAGAGCTTGGTATAGACCAACCGTCCCTGCCCGGGGCCGAAGCTGTCCTTCAGCGGCTGGATCAGGAAACCGAGGATTTCACTGGCGAAATAATAGCAGATGCCGCCCGAGATGAACAAAGCCCAGACGCAGACGAGCAGCCGCTTGCGCAGCTCGATCAGATGATCGAGCAACGGGGCCTTGCTTTCGTCGATGTCCATCATGCTGCGGACCCCTTGGGCGGCTCTGTGCCTCCGTCGAGCGGGAGCGAGGGCTGGTCCGTGCCGGCGAGGGATGGCGATGGCGGCACTGCCTCGCCCGGAGGCGACGCGCTCTCAGCGGTGGATGTCCCTTCCGGAGAAGCACCGGGCGACTCGAGGGCAGGCGCGGGCGCGCCGTCCGCTGCGGAAGCGGACGCGGGCGCGGACGTGCTCATGCCAGGCAGCTGCGTCTCGCGCATGATCCGCTCATTCTCGCGGGCCCATTGCTTTTGCAGCTCTTCCAGCTCCGCCTCGCGGACCATGGCATCGAGGCCTGTGCGGAAATGACGCGCCATGCCGCGCGCTTTCCCGACCACCTGCCCGACCTTGTAGAGCGCGCGCGGCAGATCCTTCGGGCCGATCACGACGATCGCCACGATGATGATCAGCAGCAGCTCGGACGAGCCGATATCAAACATTGCAGGCGACCCGCCGTGTCAGCGCAGTGAGATCAACTATCGAGCTTCTGCTCGTCACGCGTCGCGGTCTGCTCGCCAGCGGCCACGGGACGCTGCTCGATCCGCTGCGCAGGCTTGGCCGAGGCCGCCGTCTCGTCCTCGTCATCCGCGAGCCCCTTCTTGAAGCTCTTGATGCCCTTGGCGACGTCGCCCATCAAACCCGAGATGCGACCGCCGCCAAACAACAGCACGACGACCAGGACCAGAACGATCCAATGCAGGGGGGAACCGAAACCCATGCGAAATTCTCCTGTCAATCCGATCTAACTAGGGCCTGCGGGCGCGATGCGCAATGCATGGCGGCGTCGATTGTCCGCCATGATGTCATGCGGGCAGCGCGCCATGCCCCGCGATCGTGACAAATCCGGGACGCCCGGCCGGAAAAGCGCAAGTCACTCGTCGGCCGGCTCGTCCCGCGCTTCGTCCTCTTCCTCCCCTTCCAGCAGCGAATGCGCCTCCGCGGCTTCCATGGCGAGGTCGACGGGATCGAGGAGACCGGCCGCCCGCAGATCGTCGATTCCCGGCAGATCGCGGCGGCTGGCAAGGCCGAAATGGCTGAGGAAATCGGGCGTGGTGGCATAAATGAGCGGCCGCCCGGGCACTTCGCGCCGGCCCGCCGGCTGCACCCATCCGGCTTCCATGAGCACGTCCAGCGTCCCCTTCGCCACTTGCACGCCGCGAATCGCCTCGATCTCGGCGCGGCTCACCGGCTCGTGATAAGCAATAATCGCCAGCGTCTCGACGGCGGCGCGGGAGAGCTTGCGCGGCTCCTCGCGCTCGCGCCGCAGGATGTGAGAAAGGTCCGCCGCGGTCTGGAAATGCCAGCGGCCGCCCCGCTCGACGAGCTCGATGCCGCGCCCGGCATAATGATCGGCAAGGGCCGCGAGATGCGGCAGCGCGCTGCCTTCCAGCCCGGCATGGCGCGCGATTTCCTGCGGGGTGAGCGGCCCCTCGGCAGCGAAAAGCACGGCTTCCACGAGCCGCGCGGCCATGTCCCCCGTCATGCGCCTGCTCCCGCCGGGCGGGACGCAGCCCTAAGATAGAGCGGCTCGAAAATCCCTTCCTGCCGAAGCTCCACCCGGCCCTGCCGGGCCAGCTCCAGCGCCGCCACGAAGCTGCTCGCCAGCGCCGAGCGGCGCAACTGCGGATCGGCAGTGTCCGGCAGGAAGCGGCCGAGCGCTGCCCAGTCGATCTCCATGCCGACCAGGCGCGAGACCCGTTCGATCGCTTCGTCGAGCGTCATCACCGGCCGGCGATGGACGATGTGGATGCGCGGCGCCGTGCGCGCCTTCACCTGCCCATAAGCCTGGATGAGATCATAAAGGCTCGCGCGCCAGACGATCGCGCGCGGGCGATGCAGCCCTTCCGGCGCGGGTCGGACGAACACGTCGCGGCCGATCTGGTCCCGGGCCAGCAGCCGGGCGCCCGCCTCGCGCATCGCTTCCAGCCGCTGCAGGCGCAGATGCAGGCGCAGGACCAGTTCCTCGGGCGAGGGATCGGGCTGGGCTTCGCGGGGCAGCAACAGGCCGGACTTGAGATAGGCAAGCCAGGCCGCCATCACGAGATAGTCCGCCGCCAGCTCCAGCCGCAGCTCGGCCGCTTCCTCGATGAAGCGCAGATATTGCTCGACAAGGGCGAGGATGGAAATTTCGCGCAGGTCCACCTTCTGCGTCCGCGCCAGCGCGAGCAGCACGTCGAGCGGCCCTTCCCAGCTCTCCACCGAGACAGTGAGCACGGCTTCCCCCGGCGCGCGGCGGACGGGCTCGTTCCAGTCGGTGTCGCCAGCCCCGGAGCCGGCGTCCCCGCTCATGCCCGCTGCGCCAGCAGGGCATCGCGCGTGGCGAGCGACCGTTCGATCGGCCAGTCCGCGTCCGGCCCGTCGGCGATCGTCTCCATCGCCCGCGCCAGTCGCTCGCGCCCGCGCTCGCTCATGTCGGGCAGCCGGGCAGCGATGGCGGTCATTTCCGCCATCCGGCCCCAGCAATTGAGCGCGAGATCGCAGCCCGCCGCGATGACACCGGCCGCCAGCTCGTCCGCCGCGCCGCTCAGGGCCTTCATGTCGAGATCGTCGGACATCAGCAGCCCGTCGAAGCCGATGGCGCCGCGAATGATCTCGCCGATCACGCGCGGCGAAAGGCTGGCGGGGCGCTCCGCGTCCCAGGCAGTGTAGACGATATGGGCCGTCATGCCCGCCGGCGCGCCGTTGAGCGCGCGGAACGGCGCCATGTCGCGTTCCAGGTCCCAGCTGCTCGCGGTGACGGTGGGCAACGCATGATGGCTGTCCACCAGCGCCCGGCCATGGCCCGGCATATGCTTGACGATGCCGACCGCGCCGCCGGCCCGCAGGCCGTCCAGCGTCGCACGGCCGAGCGCCGCGACGCGCATCGGCTCGCTGCCGAACGAGCGATCACCCACGATATCGCTGGCGCCTTCCTGCCGCACGTCCAGCACCGGTGCCGCGTCCGCCGTGATGCCGACCTCGGCCAGCATCGCGCCGAGCGCGCGCGCGTTGCACCGCGCCGCCTCGATCGCGCTCGACGGTGCCAGCTCGTAAAGCGCATCGAATGCGGCAGCGGGCGGATAATCCGGCCATTCCGGCGCGCGCATCCGCGCGACCCGGCCGCCTTCCTGATCGATCATGATGAACAGATCGTCGCGCCCGGCGATCTCGCGCAGCTCGTCGGTCAGCGCGCGGACCTGCGCGCGGTCGCGGATGTTGCGCCCGAACAGGATGTAGCCCGCCGGATCGCAGGCGCGGAACAGCGCGCGTTCCGCCTCGCTCACCCGCTCGCCCGCAAGGCCGAAGATCACTGGCTTCATGGCCTGTGCCCCGGTTCCCCCATGCGGCTCAGCGGACGACCATGCAGTTTTCGCCCGCCACGCGGAGCTTGCCGCAGGTCGTCCCGGCTTCCGCGACGGAGGCCATGGGCACGCGAAGGCGGTACAGCGTCTTGCCACCGGTCTCCACCGGCTCCACCGAATGGCCAAGCGGCGCGAGATATTCGAAGCGGCCGGACAGTTTCTTCCAGACGCCTTCCGCGATCTCCTTGGAGCCGAAAGCGCCGAGCTGGATGCGCGGGGTGCCGTCGCTCGCGCTCGCCGCCGTGGTCGCAGGCTTCTTCGAGGCGACGGAGACGGTCTTGACGGGCGCGGTCACATTGGGCTTGCCGGCGGCAGGGCGGGCAGACGGCGTCGTCGGTTCGACCGCGGCCTTGAGGTCGGTCCGCGGCGCCTCTGGGGCCTTGCTGACATCGATGCGGCCGGCTGCTTCGCCACCCTCGCTCGCATCGAAAGCCGCGTCGCCTTCCCCGTCGAATTCCCGGGCATCGGACGCATTGGCGGGGATCTTGAAGCTCTGTCCCTCGGACTGGATGAGGCGGGCCTCCTCCGTTCCGCCTGCCGCGCCGTTCCGGTTCTTGAGCCAGTAGCCGCCGCCGACGATGGCACCGAGCAGCACGAGCCCGGCCAGCACGAGGCCGATCACTTTCGCGGACGAGGCGCGCTCCGGCTCTTCCTCGGCCCCGGCGGGCTCCAGCCAGGGCAGTCGGTCGCGATCGTCCAGATTGAAACCATCCCCCTGTTCGGCAGTCATCAGCTCATCTCCTCAAGCGCCGCGACACCCATCAGGGCGAGCCCGTTCCTGATAACCTGCCCGATTCCCGCGCTCAAGTGCAGTCGCGCCGCCGTGATCGCGCCATCGCCCGCGACGATGACGCGACGCTCGGGCTGATCGTTGCCGAGATTCCACCAGCCATGGAAGGATGCAGCCAAGTCATAGAGATAAAAGGCAATTCTGTGCGGCTCGCGCGCCAGGGCGGCGCTCTCCACCACGCGCGGGAAATTGGCGAGCTGCCGGATGAGGTCCAGTTCCTCCGCCCCGAAGCGGGACAGGTCGGGCGCCGGGAGTGTGTCCGGAAATGTCTCCTTCACGCGCCGCCCGAGCGAGGAAATCCGCGCATGGGCATATTGCACGTAGAACACCGGATTGTCCTTCGAGGCTTCCACCACCTTGGCGAAGTCGAAGTCCATCTGCGCGTCCGCCTTGCGCGTGAGCATGGTGAAGCGCACGACATCCTTGCCCACTTCCTCCACCACATCGGCGAGCGTGACGAAATTGCCCGAGCGCTTGCTCATCTTCACCGGCTCGCCGTCGCGCAGCAGCCGCACCATCTGCACGAGCTTCACGTCGAACCTGGCCTTGCCCCCGGTCAGCGCGGCGACGGCGGCCTTGATGCGCTTGACGGTGCCGGCATGGTCGGCACCCCAGATGTCGATCAGCTCGTCCGCGCGGCTGGCCTTCTCGGCATGATAAGCGAGGTCGTTACCGAAATAGGTATATTGCCCGTTCGGCCGCTTCACCGGCCGGTCGCTGTCGTCGCCGAACTGGCTGGCGCGGAAAAGCACCATCGGGACCGGCTCCCAGTCCTCGTCGGCCTCGCCCTTGGGCTTCTCCAGCGTGCCTTCGTAGATGAGCCCCATGCCCTCGAGCCGCGCGATCGCCGCGTCCACCTTGCCGCTGCGCTGCATCTCCGCCTCGGAGGAGAAGAGGTCGTGATGGATGCCGAGCAAAGCGAGATCGTCGCGGATCATGTCCATCATCGCCGCGACGGCGCGCGTGCGGAACAGCTCCAGCCAGAGCGAATCGGCGGCGGCGACATAAGTGTCGCCAAACTCGGCGGCGAGCGCCTGCCCGATGGGGACCAGATAGTCGCCGGGATAGAAGCCTTCGGGAATCTCGCCGATGTCCTCGCCCAGCGCCTCGCGATAGCGCAGGTGCACGGAGCGGGCGAGCGTCTCCACCTGACTGCCGGCATCGTTGATATAATATTCGCGGGTGACGTCATAGCCGCTGAAGGCAAGCAGGCTGGCGAGCGCATCGCCCACCACCGCGCCGCGGCAATGGCCCATGTGCATGGGGCCCGTCGGATTGGCCGAGACATATTCGATATTGACGGTGCGGCCCGCGCCGGTGGCGGAGCGGCCATAATCGGCGCCAGCCGCGTGGACGGCGGCCAGCTCGCCTTCCCATGCCGACCGCACGAGGCGCAAGTTGATGAAGCCGGGCCCGGCGATGTCGACGCTTTCTACGTCCGGCAGCGCGCTCAACCGCGCCACGATCAGCGCCGCGAGCGCGCGCGGATTGGTGCCGGCCGGCTTGGCGAGCACCATGGCGGCGTTGGTCGCCATGTCGCCATGGGAAGGGTCGCGCGGGGGCTCGACGGTCACGGCCGTCCGGTTGAGGCCGGCGGGCAATTCTCCGGCGGCCACCATCTCGTCGAGCAGGCCGTCGAGCGCAGCGGCAGTGCGGGCAAAGATACTCATGTCATGCAGTCCTGTCAGCGGCGGCGTCCGGCGACAGGATGGTCATGATCGCCCGGCCGCCGGGAAAAAATCTCAGCGGGTGATGTTGTAGCGGAGCTGATCGGTGGTCAGGTTGAACCCCACGAGCAGCTCGAAGCTGCTTCGCTGGATCGCCGCCCGCACTTCGGGGCGCGCCAGCGGATCGAGCGCGGCGTCCGCATCGCCGGTGCGGCGGGGCTTGGTGATCATCTGCTCGATATCCGACGGCAGCGTCGCCGCGGCGCGATTGACATAAGCGGCGGCCGTGCCGTTCGCCTCGGCGCGCAGCGACCCTTCCGCGAAATGCAGGCGGACGGTCGTCACGCGCTTGGCGATGACCTGCGTGCCGCCGCGCACCACCGTGGAGAAGACCGGCAGATCCACGTCGCGTGCCGGACCCGGATCGCGACGCAGCGCCCTCACCAGATAAGTGGCCTGGCTGTGGATTTCCTCGCCGGTGGGCGTGCAGCTCGAGCGCAGATTGGTGATGTTCGCCACGATGTCCACGGCCGCCGCATCCCGGCTCTGCGGAGGATCGAAGACCGTGATGTCGCCGGTGTGGGCGGGGATGGCGACGATGGGGCATGCCGAACGGAACTGGATGATGCCCTGGCCGGTCGGATCGATGTCGCCCCGCTTCGCACAGCCGGATACGACTGCCAGCGCGCCGGCCAGAACGACGAATTTCGATGCAGCGGCGATCCGCACTATGGCCCAAACCCTTCTTCATCCGGCGCGCAAGGCGGCACCGGCTCGCAAACAAGTCCGCGCTTCTTAGTCGCGGACCCCCGGCCGCGCAACTGAAAGGAAGCGCCTTTCCCTGCGCGTTCCATGGCCCTAAAGAGCGCTACATGGCCGCATCATTAACGCTCCCGCCGCTCCACGTGCTCATCGCCGCGCCCCGTGGCTTCTGCGCGGGTGTCGACCGCGCGATCATGATCGTGGAGCGCGCGCTCGAGAAATTCGGGCCGCCGGTCTATGTCCGCCACGAGATCGTCCATAACCGCTTCGTGGTCGATGGCCTGCGCGCGCGCGGCGCCGTGTTCGTCGATGAACTCGATGAAGTGCCCGATGGCCGGCCTGTCGTCTTTTCCGCGCATGGCGTACCCAAGCTGGTGCCGGCCCATGCGCAGGCGCGCGGACTGGATTATCTGGACGCGACCTGCCCGCTCGTCTCCAAGGTCCATCGGCAGGCCGAACGGCAAGTCGAGGCCGGGCGGCATATCCTGTTCATCGGCCATGCCAATCATCCGGAGGTGATCGGGACCTTCGGCCAGGTGCCCGAGGGCACGATGACTCTCATCGAGACCGAAGCGGATGCCGAGGCGATCACGACCGCGCCCGGGCAGTCGCTGGCATTCCTCACCCAGACCACGCTCTCGGTGGACGACACCGCCTCAATCGTCGCCATTCTCCAGCGCCGCTTCCCGGATATCGCGGCCCCCAAGGGCGAGGACATCTGCTACGCGACCTCGAACCGGCAGGCCGCCGCCAAGGAGATCGCGGCCCGGGCGCAGGCGGTCCTGGTGATCGGCGCGCCCAACAGCTCCAATTCGCTGCGCCTCGTGGAAGTGGCCGAGCGATGCGGCGCGCGCGCCCGGCTCATCCGCAGCGCGGACGATCTCGATTTGGAGTGGCTCGGGGACATCGCGACGCTTGGCCTCACTGCCGGCGCCAGCGCGCCCGAAGTGCTGGTGCGCGGCGTGATCGACGCGCTCGGCCAGCGCTTCGCCATCACCGAGGAGGAAGTGCGCACCTCGACCGAAGTGATTTCCTTCAAGCTGCCGCGCGGCCTGGAAGCAGCCTGAGCGCATGGCCGTCTATACGCAGGTTCCGGCCGAGACGCTGGCCGCTTTCCTTGAGCGCTATGACGTCGGCACGCTGGTCGCGGCCAAGGGCATCGCCGAGGGCGTGGAGAACAGCAATTATCTGGTCGACACGACCGGTGCGGACGGCACGGGCGCGCGGTTCATACTGACGCTTTACGAGAAGCGGGTCGATGCGGCGGACCTGCCTTTCTTCATGGCCCTGCTCGATCATCTGGCCGACAAGGGACTGCCCGTCCCCCCTGCCGTGAAGGATCGGGAAGGGCGGGAGATCCAGGAGCTGGCGGGCCGCCCCGCCTGCCTCATCCGCTTCCTGCCCGGCGTCTCGCTCTCGCACCCCACGCCCGCGCAGGCTCTCGCGGCGGGCCGGGCCATGGCGGACATGCATGCCGCCGTTGCGGATTTCACGCCGACCCGCGCCAATTCGATGGGGATGGCGAGCTGGCAGCCGCTGTTCGAGCGCTGCGGGCGCAGCCTCGACGAGATCGCGCCCGGTCTCCATGACGATCTGGGCTTTGCCATCGACGCGGTGACGGCCGCCTGGCGGCCCGACGACTTCGATCATGTCGCGATCCATGCCGATCTGTTCCCGGACAATGTGCTGATGCTGGGGGACAAGGTTACCGGGCTGATCGATTTCTATTTCGCCTGCACGGACATCCGCGTCTACGATCTTGCCATCATGCACAGCGCCTGGTCGTTCGATACCACTGGTCGCCATCATGACGCCGCCGTGGGGGACGGGCTGCTGCGCGGCTATGAAAGCCGCTTTCCGCTCTCGCCCTTCGAGCAGGCGCAGTTCCGCAATCTCGCGAGCGGCGCCTGCATCCGCTTCGCCCTCTCGCGCGCATGGGACTGGCTGAACACCCCGGCGGATGCGCTGGTCACGCGCAAGGACCCGCTCGCTTATGTGCGGCGGCTGGCCCATTATGCGCCGGAGCTGGTCCGGCACGCTCGATGACGCAGACGGTCCAGCTCTTCACGGATGGCGCCTGCAAGGGCAATCCCGGCCCCGGCGGCTGGGGCGCGGTGCTGCGCTTCAACGGCCATGAGAAGGAACTTTCCGGCGGGGAGGCGCACACCACGAACAACCGCATGGAACTGATGGCCGCCATCGAGGGCCTGAAAGCCCTGACGCGCCCCTGCCATGTGATCCTCTCCACCGACAGCAATTATGTGAAGGACGGCATCACCCGCTGGATTCACGGCTGGCAGCGCAATGGCTGGCGCACGGCCGACAAGAAGCCGGTCAAGAATGCGGACCTGTGGCAGGCGCTGCTGGAAGCGAGCGGGCGGCACCGGGTCGACTGGCGCTGGGTGAAAGGCCATGCCGGCCATCCGGAAAACGAGCGCGCCGACCGGCTGGCGAGCGCGGCGGCCGAAGCCGCGCGGCGAGTTCCGCAGCAACAGCTTTAAGATCGACCGCGCGCCTGCGCATGGCGGCGATGGACGAAGCTTTGACTCCGCCCCGTCGCACGGGCAGGAAGGCGGCCATGCGGTTTGCACAGCGAAACATGCTCGTGGCGGTCATGATCCTGCCGGGCCTGCTGGCGGCGGCAGGCGCGCGGGCCGATGCGCCCGTCGTCGCGTCGCTGCCCGGCTGGATGGCCGGCTGCTGGCTCGCCGAGACGGGCGAGGCGCGCTTCAGCGAGGAATGCTGGACTACCCCGCGTGGCGCGATGATGATCGGCAGCGGCCATATGTTCGGCGGCGAGCGCAGCTACAGCTTCGAGCATATGCGCATCGTGCGCGAGGGCGGGACGATCGTCTTCATCGCGCAGCCCGGCGGCGCGCCGCCCACCCGCTTCGCGATGGACCGGCAGACCCCGTCCGGCGGACCGGAGGCGGCGTCGGTCAGCTTCGTCAATCCGGACAATGATTATCCGCAGCGCGTCACCTATCGGCTGACCGACGGCCATCTCGAAGCGGAGATCGCTATGCTGGACGGATCGCGGCCAATGCGCTGGAGCTTCAGGCGATCCTGACGTTGTCGCTCATCCCGGGTCGGTCCACTGGCCCGCACGGCCCCCTCGCGCCATGCTGCTGAGACCGCTGTTCTTCGCGGGCGGCGCGCTCTCCGTGCTGCTCGGCACGGCGGGCATCGTCTTGCCGCTGCTGCCGACCGTGCCTTTCTTCATCCTCGCCGCGTTCTGCTTCGCGCGGAGCAGCCCCACGCTGGAGCGGCGCCTGATCGAGTCTCCCCGCTTCGGTCCGCCGATCCGGGCATGGCGCGAGCGCGGCGCGATCAGCCGGCGGGGCAAGCGTGCGGCGCTGGTCGCCTTCGCGCTGAGCGTCGGCATCTCGCTGGCGATGGCGCCCTGGCCGTGGCCGCTCGCCTCCATCGCCGCCGCTCTTGTGTTCGGCACGTGGATATGGACGCGGCCGGAATGATCCGCCCGATGTGAAGAGGGAGCGCGGCCTGGCCGCACTCCCTCTCCTCAATCCGTCACTTGCCTTTTTCGCCCGCTTCGCCCGGCACCGGGAAGCCGCGCCGGCGCAGCAGCGCATTCACGTCGGGATCGCGGCCGCGGAAGGCGCGATAGGCCTCGGCGCGGTCGGTCTCGTTGCCGGTGGAGAGCAACGTGGCGTTGAAGCGCTTCGCCGTCTCGGGATCCCAGACATTCCCGGTCTCCTCGAACGCGGCCCATGTGTCGGCGTCCATCGTCTCGGACCAGAGATAGCTGTAATAGCCCGCCGAATAGGCATCCGACGAGAAGAGATGGCTGAACTGCGGCAGGCGGTGCCGCATGATCATTTCCTTCGGCATGCCGATCTCCGCCAGCGTCTCGCGCTCGAAGGCGTCGATGTCGGTGGGCGCGGTCGCCCGGTTATGCAGCTTCATGTCGACGATCGCCGAGGAGAGATATTCCACGGTGGAAAAGCCCTCGTTGAAGGTCTTGCTCGCCTCGATCTTGTCGAGCAGCGCCTGCGGGATCGCTTCGCCGGTCTGGTAGTGGCGCGCATAGGTCTCGAGCACATAAGGCGTGAGCAGCCAGTTCTCGTTCACCTGGCTCGGATATTCCACGAAGTCGCGCGGCGTGCCGCCCAGCCCCGGCCATGTGATGTCGTAGCTCAGATAATGCAGCGCGTGACCGAACTCGTGGAACAGCGTGCTTGCATCATCGAGGCTGATGAGCGTGGGCTGGCCCGGCTGCCCCTTGGCGAAATTATTATTGTTGGATGCCAGCACATATTCGCTGTCATTGAGGTGATTCTGGCTCTTGTAGGTCGTCATCCAGGCGCCCGAGCGCTTGCCGGTGCGAGCCCAGGTGTCGAGATAGAAGAGGCCGACCACCTTGCCGTTCCGCGTCACTTCGAACGTGCGGATGTCGGGGTGGAACACCGGCACCTTGCCCGTATTCTCGGTGAAGCTGAAGCCATAGAGCCGCCCCGCCGCGTCGAACATGGCGGCGACCATCTTGTCGAGCTGGAAATAGGGCTTCACCTCATTCTGGTCGAGGTCGTACTTGGCCTTGCGGACCTTCTCCGCATAGAAGCGATAGTCCCAGGGCTCGATGACGATCCCGGGCCCCTTGCCCGCCTTGGCTTCCTCATCGGCAATGGCCTGCATGTCGGCGACTTCCTGATCGACCCGCGCGACGGCCGCCGGCCACACCTTCATCATGAGGTCCATCGCCTTTTCCGGCGTGCCGGCCATGGTGTCGCGCATGCGGAAATGGGCATGGGTGGGGAAGCCGAGCAGCTTCGCCCGCTCCGCGCGCAGCGCCACGATCTTCGCGATCACGGCATTGTTGTCATGCGCGTCGCCATTGTCGCCGCGGTTCGCGAAGGCCTTGAACACTTTCTCGCGCAGATCGCGCCGCGTCGAGCTTTCGAGGAATGGCGAGACGAAGCTGCGCGTGTTGACCAGCACCCAGCCCTGCACCTTGCGCTCTTCCGCCGCGGATTTCATCGTGGCGATGAAGTCGCGCTCCAGCCCTGCCAGGTCGGCCTCGCTGGTGAAGGTGAGATATTTCTCCTCATCGGCCAGCAGATTGTTGGAGAAAGTGCTGTAGAGCTGGGCCAGCTCGGTGCCGAGCCGCACCAGCTCCTTCTTCTGCGCCGCGTCGAGTTGCGCGCCATTGGCCACGAGATTGTCATAGGTGCGCTCGAGCAGGCGCATCTGCTTGGCGTCCAGCCCCAACGTGGCCCGCTTGTCATAGAGGGCCTTCACGCGGGGGAAGTAGCGCGGGTCGAGCGTGAGCTGGCTGTAGAAAGCGCTCAGCTTCGGGCTCCAGTCGCGCTGCAGCGCGCGCACCTCGTCATTGGAGAGATTGGAGGTGTAGACGCCCCAGATCGGCATCACCCGGTCGTCGAGCGTTTCCGTCTGCATGGCGGCGATCGTGTTGTCGAAGGTGGGCGCCGCCTTGCTGGACACCACTTTCTCGAAGTCGGCCTTGATCGAGGCCATCATCGCCTCGAAGGCGGGCGGAAAGTCCGCCACCTTCACCTTGTCCCAGGCGGGCACGCCGCCATAAGGTCCGGTCCATTCGGCTGTGATGCTGTTGCTGGTCTGGGTCATGGCGGGTGTCGCGAAAACGGCGGCAAGAGCCGTCAGGGATGTGAGAACGAACCTGGCGTGCATCGATGCATATCCTTGATTGACGTTGAACCGCGCAAGGGGCGGATCGTTGACCGGAAGTCTACCGGCTCATCAAGGTGTTGCAAGGTGGAGGCGCCGGGCCGGGGAAACTCCCGGCGCCTCTCCCGCCCGGTTGTGGCTTTTATGCCGCCTTCGCCTGTTCGTCGGCAGGCGCGAGCCGGATGAGATAGTCGAAGGCCGAGAGGGCGGCGGTGGAACCCTGTCCCATGGCAATGACGATCTGCTTGTAAGGCACGGTGGTGCAGTCGCCGGCCGCGAAGATGCCCTGCTGGGACGTATGCGCCCGCGCGTCCACCTCGATCTCGCCGCGACTGGAGAGGCCGACCGTATCGACCAGGAACTCCGTGTTCGGCACGAGCCCGATCTGCACGAAGATGCCTTCCAGCTCCAACAGATGGGATTGCCCGCTGTTGCGATCCTTGTAGGTCAGGCCGATCACCTTCTCGCCGTCGCCATGCACTTCTGTCGTCTGGGCCGAGGTGATGACCGTGACGTTGGGCAGGCTGTAGAGCTTGCGCTGGAGCACCGCGTCGGCGCGCAGCTGGCTGTCGAACTCGATCAGCGTCACATGCGCCACGATGCCGGCGAGATCGATCGCCGCTTCCACGCCGCTATTGCCTCCGCCGATCACGGCGACGCGCTTGCCCTTGAACAGCGGGCCATCGCAGTGCGGGCAATAAGCGACGCCCTTGTTGCGATACTCGTCCTCGCCCGGCACGTTCATCTGCCGCCAGCGCGCGCCGGTGGAGAGGATCACGGCCTTGGCCTTTAGCGAGGCGCCGCTCTCGAGCTGCACTTCGGCATAGCCGCCGGGCGTCTTCGCCGGCACGAGCTTCTTCGCCTTCTGCACGTTCATGATGTCCACGTCATAATCCTTGACGTGCTGCTCCAGCGCGGCGGCGAGCTTGGGCCCTTCCGTGTGGGGCACGGAAATGAAGTTCTCGATGGCCATGGTGTCGAGCACCTGCCCGCCGAAGCGCTCGGCGACGATGCCGGTGCGGATGCCCTTGCGCGCGGCATAGATCGCCGCTGCCGCACCGGCCGGTCCGCCGCCCACCACGAGCACGTCGAACGGCTCCTTGGCAGCGATCTTCTCGGCCGCGCGGGCCGTCGCGCCGGTGTCCAGCTTCGCGATGATCTGTTCGATGTCCATGCGGCCGGACGCGAACACCTCGCCGTTGAGATAGACGGTGGGCACAGCCATCACCTTGCGCTCGTCCACTTCGGCCTTGAACAGGGCGCCGTCGATCGCGGTGTGGCGGATGCGCGGATTGAGCACGCTCATCAGGTTCAGCGCCTGCACCACGTCCGGGCAGTTCTGGCAGGAGAGCGAGAAATAGGTCTCGAAGACGAAGTCGCCTTCCAGTGCCTTCACTTGCGCGATCACGTCATCATCCACCTTGGGCGGATGGCCGCCGACCTGCAGCAAGGCGAGCACCAGCGAGGTGAACTCGTGGCCGAGGGGAATGCCGGCGAAGCGCACGCCGATGTCCGTGCCCGCGCGGCGGATGAGGAAGCTGGGCTTGCGCGCATCGCCTTCGTCCGCTGCCAGCGTGACGAGGGGGCTCAGCCCTTCGATTTCGTGGAGCAGGTCGCGCAGTTCGGCCGATTTGGCGCCGCCGTCGAGCGAGGGCACCAGCTCGATCGGCAGCTTGATGTTGGCCATATAGGCCTGCAGCTGGGTCTTGATCGCGGCGTCCAACATAGTGAGCTCCTTTGGATGAAACCCCCTTCTCTTCAGGAGAGGGGCCGGGGTCAGGGCGGGATTTTCGCAGATCGCTGCGTGCGCCTCACCCCCTGCCCCTTGCCTGACAGCCAGGGGTCGGGCTGCTCCCGATCCCGGAACCCCGAAGGGCCCCGGAACCGTGGGAGAACTGATTAGATCTTGCCGACCAGGTCGAGCGAAGGCGCAAGAGTCTTCTCGCCTTCTTCCCACTTGGCGGGGCACACTTCGCCAGGATGGCTGGCCCAGTACTGAAGCGCCTTGATCTTCCGCAAAAGCTCTGTCGCGTTGCGGCCGACGCCTTCCGGCGTGATCTCGACGAGCTGGATGATGCCGTCCGGATCGACGACGAAGGTGCCGCGATCAGCGAGGCCGACGCCTTCGCGCAGGATCTCGAAATTGTTCGAGATGCTGTGGTTCTGGTCGCCCAGCATGTAATAATTGATCTTGCCGATGGCCGGCGAGGTGTCATGCCATGCCTTGTGGCAGAAATGCGTGTCGGTCGAGACCGAGTAGACTTCCACGCCCATGCCCTGCAGCGTGGGGTAGATGTCGGCCAGATCCTCCAGCTCCGTCGGGCAGACGAAGGTGAAGTCGGCAGGATAGAAGAAGAAGACCGCCCACTTGCCCTTCACGTCCGCGTCGGTGACGTCGACGAACTTGCCTTCCTTGAAGGCAGTGGCTGCGAACGGCTTCATCGGGGTATTGACGAGACTCATGGTCTGCTCCTTGGGTTGAATGACGACCTTTAGATAGGCGTCCGGCTTAAATGCACAAAATTGATTAAAGTGAGCCCAAAGATCGATTCACTCGATCAACGAGCTTCCATGGTTTTGAGGGACACAGCGTCCCGGCCCTGAACTGGGTCAAATGCCTTGCGCTTTCAAGGCCAGGAATAGGATGGCGCGGTCCTTTTCGCCGGGATCCCGCCAGCGCGCCTTTTTGCCTCGCCAGGATGCATGATTCCGGGCCTTGCCGACCCAGCAAAGCTGGGCCGGCAGTCCACGGCTATGCCGCTTTCCATCAGCGCTCGGTTGCGCCGACGGCACGGCGCAATTCATGGATCGCTCCTGTGCGCGGCCACATCAGGCCTTGCGCCTGCCGCACCCACGAAGCGAGAAGAGGCAGCTCAGTCCGCCTTGGCGCCCTTCGCTTCCTCTTCCTTCAGCAGTTCCTTCGCGCGCTGGTTCAGATAGGCGCGGATGCCTTCCGCCTGCGCGGGCGTGAGATAGTCGCGGAAGCTCGCCATGCCGTTCTGCGACAAGGCGCCATCGATGACCACCTGCTGCCACACGTCCTTCTCCCGCAGCAGCGTCGAGCGCCGCAGATCCGGGTTGACCGGGCCGCCATGGCAGATCTGGCAGAAGGTGAAGAAATATTTCTGCCCGGTGGCGATCTGCGCCGCCGTGAACCGCTCGTCGCTCGGGGTCGGCTTGTCGAGCGGGATCGGCGTATAGGGCGGCAGCGTGGCCTTGCCCTTCAGCTTGAAGGCGATGATGAGGCCGTTGGGCATCTTGTTCTTCATGAACGGCGTGCCCGAGGCCATGCCCATCGATCCGCCATAGCCCGCCATCACCGCGACATATTGCTCGCCATTGACGCGATAGGTGATCGGCCCGGCGAGCACGCCACGATGCGTCTGGAAGGACCAGAGCTTCTGCCCGTTGTCGGCCCGATAAGCCTCGAAATCGCCTTTCGCGGTGCCCTGGAAGACGAGATTGCCAGCGGTGGCCAGTGTGCCGCCGTTCCACGGCCAGTCGCGCTGCACTTCCCAGACCGGCTTCTGTGCGATCGGATCGTAAGCGACCAGCTTGCCCTTCACCATGCCCTCGAGCGCCTTGCGGCGCCCCTCCACCGTGTCCGGCAGGCCGGGGAGCGGCGGCGGATCGAGGAAGGAGACGGCCGTGTTCCAGCGACCCTCGTGAATCTCGAACGGCTTGGCGTCGCCATAGACCAGCGGATGCTCCATCGCGGGGATGTAAACGAGACCGGTCTTGGGCGAATAGCTCATCGGCATCCAGGCATGGGCGCCGATGCCCGACGGGATGATGAGCTGCGGCCCGTCCTCATAGCGCACATTGGGCTTCTCTATCGGGCGGCCGGTCTTGAGATCGATGCCCTCGGCCCAGTTCTGATAGGCATAGGGCTTGGCCGAGATCAGCTTGCCGTTAGTGCGATCGACCACATAGAAGAAGGCGTTCTTCGGCGCCTGCATGAAGACCTTGCGGTCCTTGCCGTCGATCTTGAGGTCGGCGAGCATGATGCCCTGCGTGGCGGTATAGTCCCATGTCTCGCCGGGATTGACCTGATAGTGCCACTTGTACTTGCCGGTGTCCGGATCGAGCGCGACGATGGAGGAAAGGAACAGATTGTCGCCCTTGCCTTCGCTACGCCATTTGTGATTCCAGGGCGAGCCGTTGCCGACGCCGACGAGGAGCTGGTTCAGCTCCTGATCGTAGACGACGGAATCCCACACCGTTCCGCCACCGCCCAGCTTCCAGTAATTGTCGCCGGACCATGTCGGCCGGGCGAGCTTCTCGATGGCTTCGTCCGAGGCGGCGCCGTCGGGCCCGTCCGCCGGATTGCCCGGCACGGTGTAGAAGCGCCAGACGAGCTTGCCCGTCGCCGTGTCATAAGCCGAGACATAGCCGCGCACGCCCAGTTCCGCGCCGCTGTTGCCGATGATGACCTTGTCGCGCACGACGCGCGGCGCCATGGTGATGGTGTAGGGCTTCTTCTGGTCGACGGTGACGGTTTCCCAGACCTTCTGGCCGGTCTTCGCGTCGATGGCGATGAGCCGGCCGTCGATGGTGCCGACATAGACCCGGCCCTTCCACACCGCGATGCCGCGATTGACGACGTCGCAGCAGGCATGGGCCGCCTTGGAGCCCTCATTCTCCGGATCGAACTGCCAGAGCTTCTGCCCGGTCGCGGCGTTGACGGCGACCACCTTGGACCATGCGGTGGAGGTGTAGAGGATGCCGTCGACCACGATCGGCGTGCCTTCCTGCCCGCGCGTGGTGTCCAGCTCGACGACCCATGCCGGCGACAATTCGCCGACATTGCCGTCATTGATCTGCGTGAGGTTGGAGAAGCGCTGCTCGGCATATGTGCGGCCGTAGGTCAGCCAGTTGTCGTCATCGCTTGCGGCCGCTTCGAGCCGGGCCTGGTCGATCGCGCCCGGGCCCTTGTCCGCTTCCTCCCTGCCGCCGCCGCAGCCGGCGAGGGCCAGTGCCAGCAGCGCGGTGCTCAGAAACCGCTTTGCCTGCCTTGCCATTCTTTCCCCTCCCTCGATGAACCGTCGCTTTGTCCGCCTTCCGCTTCCAGCCGGGGCGAGATCACAGCGCCCAGCGAGAGCAGTGCTCGCCGGATGTCTGGATGGAGGGGCCGCCGGTCCGGCAGCCCCTCATCTTCCGGTCGATCAGAACTTGAAACTTCCGCCGATGTAGAACCGCCGGCCATTCAAGTCATAGAAGTAGGCGTTGAACGGGCTCGCGCCAATGCCGTTCGCCAGACCCGTGCTGGAAGCATTATATTCCACCAGCGGCGGGGCCTTGTCGAACAGATTATCCACACCCCAGCGCAGCGACGCCGTCTTTGTCACTGAGAAGCTGCCGTTCAGGTTGAACAGATCGTAGGCGGGAGCACCGACGAAGGGCGTGGCGTTATTCGATGTGTAGGCGATCGACTTGGCCGCCGGGAGATGCTGCCACTGCAGCGACACAGACACCGGACCGACACCATAGGTGAAGGTGTTGAACAACTTCCAGCGGAAGGCGCCCGGATTAAGCCCATTCTCGGCGATGGCATTGCTGCCTGCCGGGCCCAGCGTCCCCGCATATTCCACCAGCTGACCCGCCGCGCCGGCAGAAGCCGGAAGCGGAGCGGACTTGAGCGTGAGCAGATAGTTGAAGACGGTGTTGAGGCTGAACGTGCCCGGACCGACCGGGAAGGCCCAGTCGAGCTGAGCGTCGATGCCCTGCGTGCGGAAGCGACCATTGTTGAGATAGGTCACCTGCACGTTGCCGAGGGCGCCGTCTCCCGTCACGCGACCGATTGCCTGGCACTGCGCAGTGGCCGCAGCCGCAGTCGGATTGCTGGTGATCGCGGGGTTGAAGGTCGGATCGAAGCAGGCGCGCTGGGCAGTGTCCAGCGTGAGCGGTCCAATCGCGTCGTCGACCTTGATGTTGTAGTAGTCGACGCTCAGGCGCAAGCGGCGGAAGAACTCATTCGACGACGGCGAGTTGATCACCGCACCCAGAGTCCAGGTCTTCGCCGTCTCTGGCTTGATGTTCGGGTTACCGACAAGGGTAGGGAATGCGAATGCCGGGCCGAGGGCGTTGTAGAACTGCGGGTCGCCGTAGAAGACGGCCGCCGTGTCTCGGCCGCTGGTGCCGTCGTTCTGATTCATCAAGATCGAGCAGACAGCACGGACGTTCGCCGCATTCGAATTTGCCGCCGGATTGGCGGACCAGGCCAGCGTGTTGTTGAGGCGGCAGACGTCACCGCCACCAGCTGCCGTAAAGGTCTGCTGCGGAGCAAGGTAGAGTTCGGCAACGTTAGGCGCGCGGATCGCCTTGTTGTAGCCGCCGCGCACGCGGAGCCAGTCGGTGACTTCCCAGTCGCCGGCGGCCTTCCACGTGAACGCATTGCCCGTCGTGTTATAGTCCGCGTTGCGGGCGCCGAGGTTCAGCTCGAACTTCTTCACCAGCGGCAGATCCGCCAGGATCGGAATGAGCAACTCGCCATAGAGCTCCTTGCTACGGATCGTGCCCGCCGAGCTTCCGCTCGGATAGATGCCGATCGTCTGGTCAAGGAAGGACGTGCCCTGCTCGGTCAACGTATCGTTGTGGAAGTCATAGGCATTCTGACGATAGCTGGCACCGAGCGCGACCCGCGCCTGTCCGGCGGGCAGTTCGAACAGGCCGCCCTGGGCGTTCGCCTCGAACACGGTCTGCTGCATCACGGCGCGGTTGGAGAGCGGCGCGCTGATCGCGTCTATGCAATCCTGCGAGATCGGCGTGGACTTGTTGAAAGGATCGAAGCCGCTGGTGCAGGTCGCTGAGGATGCGCCAAAGCCGCCGAATGCGGCATTGCCCTGCGCCCTGAAGCCGGCGCCCCAATTTGGCGCCGAGATCACCGCGCGGAAACGCTCGAGCGAGGCCGTACCGGTGATGAGCGAGCTGGTCTCCGATTCGCCCTGCGACCCGTAGACCTCCCAAGTCCAGTCCGTGCCCGGGATCTTGCCTTCGAAGCCGGCGACCATGTTGTAGGTAAGCACGTCGGTCTTCGATTCACGGTTCATGAAGTCGAGATAATAAGTGAGCTGCCAGGGTCCCGTTGGATCCGCACGGCTGTTCAGGATCGTGGCCAACTCGGTTGGGATCGCGCGGCCGTCATTGGGGATGGCTGCCGACCAGCCGTTCACCGACGGTGAGGGCTGGTTGATCGTCCGGGTTTGCACACGGGTGAATGTGCCCTGCGCGAACACGCCAACCCAGTCGTTGATCTCGTAGTTGCCGCGCGTGTAAATGTTGTAGCGCTCAAGCGGAAGCAGCAGCAACTCGTCCTGGAAGTTCTGACCCAGCGTGCCGTCGCCCTGCCTCTTGTACTTGAGGCCAGTCAGATCACCCTTGAAGCGATAGGCGCCTGCCGCCGGGCTCTGGAAGAAACCGGAGAAAGCCGTGCCATCCTCGTTGAAGTAAAGGCGCGAGCCTGCGCCGACCGCACCGGGGGCTGCCCCGGAAAAGATGGAGTTCATCACGGCTTGCGACGGTGTATTTGAACCGATCGGCTGATAGCCCGAGAAGTAGGGGAAGAACTCGTTGCCAGTGAAGCGCGGATCTTGCCACGCATCACGGAACCAGGGGCGGTCACGGCGATAGGCGGATTCACGATTGTTGACCGAGAGGCCGATGGTGATGTTGCCGCGCCCGTCCTCGAAGTTCGAGCCCATGATGCCGCTGATCGAATATTCCTGACCATCGCCGCGCTGGGAGATGCCCATCTGGGCATCGAGCTGCAGGCCCTGGAAATTCTTCTTCAGGATGAAGTTGACCACGCCGGCTACAGCGTCAGCACCATAGGTTGCGGAGGCGCCGCCAGTGATGATCTCGACACGCTCGATAGCGGCGGAGGGGATGGTGTTGATGTCGACGACACCCAGCGCGTTGGCGGGGGTCGTACGTCGGCCGTCAACCAGCACGAGGCTGCGGTTGGTGCCGAGGCCGCGCAGCGAAACCGTCGCCGCGCCCGGCGTGTTGGTCGCGGTCGGCTGGATGTCCCCGCCTAGCGACGGCGTCTGCACCGGCGTGAAGTTGGGCAGCTTGTTGAGGTTGGTTTCCAGCGCTGCGGTCGAACTTCTTTGCAGCAACTCCTCGCCAGCCGTCACGATCGGGCTGTTGGCTTCATAGTCGCGGCGCACGATGCGCGAGCCGGTGACGACGATCGCCTGCTCCTCGGCGGCTTGCGGCGCTTCCTGCGCATGCACGGCCTGGGGCAGCGTGAAGACGGTGAGCGCGGTGGAACATGCCAGGGCCGCGCGCCTGCAATGGATGCCGAATATGGAAGTCATTGGTTCCTCTCCCTTACCAGTGGCCCGTCTGGTGGGCCGACCAGTCCTGGCGAAACCAACCCTCGCTGAATTGCTCATTATCGAGGTGCCAGCGAATGCTGGCGTGCCGGTTTCACAGGCTGGCGGAGGGAAACTAGCTATCATGATATATTCATTCAAGCGGAGTTCATCATCCTTTCACAACGAACAGCCGACTGTGCCCTGAAAGCAACATTCATTATAAATGACTGAATATTTTGAATAATATTCCTTCCTGACCGGCGTTTTGTCATGGCCTCTCTGTGCGCCGAACGGTGACCGAAATGGATAATATCAACTTGAGGCTCTCAGGCGATGCGATCAGGCCGAGGGGAAATCGCTCCCGGTGAGCAGCTGGCTGGGGGACGCACGCACGGCCTCGATCTGCGCCAGCGCAACCGGCAGGCGCTGCCGCAGGAAGAAGGTCGCAGCCGCACGCTTGGACTTCAGCATGCCCTGATCCGCCTGCCCGGCGACCAGACGCCTCTCCGCCTCCTCGGCCTGGAGCCCGAGCAGCCAGCCGCCGGCCACAGCGCCGCACAGGGCAAGGAAAGGCGAGGCCGCCGCCCCCACGCCCGCCGAATCATGCGCGAGCATCGCCTCGCGGGCTTGCGCCAGCCGCTCGAGCGCGACCGTCATGGCCTGCCGCGCCTCCTGATCCCGCCAGTCATCGATGTCGCGCCGGATCGCGCTTTCGAGCTCGGCCATCGCTTTGCCATTGTCGAGCCGCAGCTTGCGGCCGGCCAGATCCATGGCCTGAATGCCGTTCGTCCCTTCGTAAATGGCCGCGATGCGCGCGTCCCGATAATGCTGGGCGACGCCCGTCTCCTCGATGAAGCCCGCGCCGCCATGCACCTGGATCGCCAGGCTCGACACCTCGATGCCGACATCGGTCGCCCAGGCCTTGCTGATCGGGGTCAGCAGATCGGCGCGCCGCTTCCAGTAAGCGCGTGTTTCCGGGTCCGGCTCGCTGTGCGCCCGGTCTACGGCCGCGGCATTGGCATAGACGATCGCGCGGGCCGCCTGCGTCAGGCTGTGCATGGTCATCAGCATCCGGCGCACGTCTGCATGGCCAATGATGGGGCCGAACTGCACGCGTTCCGCTGCATAGGCCCGCGCATCCTGCCAGGCCCGCTCGGCGATGGCGACGCCCTGATTGCCGACATTGATGCGGGCGTGGTTCATCATCGTGAACATCGCCGCCATGCCGCCATGGGGCTGGCCGATCAGCCAGCCGACGCACGCCCCCTCCTCGCCCAACGCCATGGTGCAGGTGGGCGAGGCATGGATGCCCATCTTGTGCTCGAGAGCGATGCAGCGGATGTCGTTGCGTATGCCTGGCTTCCCGTCCGCGTCCGGCAGATATTTGGGCACTAGGAACAGGCTGATCCCTTTCGACCCCGCCGGGGCGTCCGGCAGGCGCGCGAGCACGAAATGGATGATGTTCTCGGCGAGGTCATGCTCGCCCCAGGTGATGAAGATTTTCTGGCCGCGCAGCCGATAGGTGCCATCGTCCGTAGGCGTGGCGGACGTGCGCAGCGCGCCCACGTCGGAGCCCGCCTGCGGTTCTGTGAGCAACATCGTGCCTGCCCAGTGGCCGGAGACGAGATGCGGCAGGTACAGCGCCTTCATCGCCGCGTCGCCATGCGCCTGCAGGGCCTCGATCGCGCTCAGCGTGAGCATCGGGCATAGCGAGAAGGCCATGTTCGCGGCCGTGAACTGCTCCTGCACCGCCACCGAGAGCACGAAGGGCAGGCCTTGCCCGCCATGCGCGGGGTCGGCGGAAAGGCCATTCCAGCCCGCCTCGACATAATCGCGATAAGCCTCCGCGAAGCCCGCCGGCAGCGTCACCCTGCCTTCCGACAGCCGCGCGCCCTCGCGATCGCCGATCATGTTGAGCGGCGCGAAGCCCTGTTCCGCCAGCCGCGCTGATTCCTCGAGGATCTGGCCGGCAAGCTCGGGCGTGGCGTCACCAAAGCCGGGCAGCGCACTCAGGCTCTCCAGCCCCGCGACCGTCTCCAGCACGAAAAGCTGCTCGCCGGTCGGCGCGTGATAGTCCGCCATGAAAATCCTCTCCAATTGATTTGGACCGACCTGTATCGCGAAACGCAGCGCTCGTGTAGGTCCGGCGATCGGCCGACGAACGAGGACGGGGACAGCCTGCATCATGGAGACGATCGGGATGAAAAGGAGCGGCGCGCCAGGGCGGCGGTTCGCCTGGTCGCGCCAGCTTTATGTGCAGGTGCTGATCGCCATCGTCGCGGGCGTGCTGCTCGGCACGTTGCGGCCGGAATGGGGCAGCGCGATGAAGCCGCTGGCCGACGGCTTCATCAAGCTCATCAAGATGGTGATCGCGCCGGTCATCTTCCTCACGCTGGTGAGCGGCATCGCCCACATGCGTGCGCTGGGCGAGCTCGGCCGTGTCGCAGCCCGCGCCTTCGGCTATTTTATCGTGGTGTCGACGCTGGCGCTGGTGGTCGGCCTCGTCGTCGCGAATGTCGCGCAGCCCGGCGCCGGCCTCAACATCGATCCGCGTACGCTCGATAGCGAGGCGGTGTCCGGCTATGTCGGCGCGGCCGCGCACAGCAGCCTGTCCGCCTTCCTGCTGGACATCATTCCCACCACGCCGCTCTCCGCCCTTACCGAGGGATCGATCCTGCAGGTGCTGTTCGTCGCGGTCCTGTTCGGCATCACCATCGCGCTGGTCGGGGAGCCAGCCGAGCCGGTGGTCGACCTCGTCGACCGTCTGGCGGTGATCGTCTTCCGGCTCGTCGCGCTGCTCATGCGGCTTGCCCCGGTCGGTGCCTTCGCCGCCATGGCCTATACCATCGGGCATTATGGCCTTGGCGTGCTCGGCAATCTGGTGGGGCTCGTCGCGGCCTTCTACCTCACATCGGCGCTGTTCGTGCTGCTGGTGCTGGGCGCCATCGCCCGGGCCAACGGCTTCTCCATCCTGCGCCTCATTGCCTATCTCCGCAGCGAACTGCTGCTGGTGCTGGGTACCTCGTCCTCGGAAGCGGCGCTGCCGCCGCTCATCGCCCGGCTCGAATCGGCCGGCTGCGCGCCGGGCATCGTCGGCCTCGTCGTGCCGCTGGGCTACAGCTTCAATCTCGACGGCACGAACATCTACATGACGCTGGCGGCGCTGTTCATCGCGCAGGCCTGCGGCGTGGACCTGTCGCTTGGCGAGCAGATCGCACTGCTGACGGTCGCGGTGATTTCCAGCAAGGGCGCGGCGGGCGTGACGGGCGCGGGCTTCATCACGCTTGCCGCCACGCTGGCGGTGGTGCCGAGCGTCCCCATTGCGGGCATGGCACTGATCCTCGGCATAGACCGGTTCATGAGCGAATGCCGCGCGCTCACCAATTTCATCGGCAACGCCGTGGCGACGATCGTGGTCGCCAAATGGGAAGGCGAGCTCGATCGCGATATGCTGGCGCGGGCACTGGGCAAATAGCCCGGCGCCCGCGCCACCCCCTTATTGCGTGGCGAGATGCTCCGCGAAGAACGGCAGCACGAACGCGCGGAACCGCTCCGCGACGCGATTGCCATGGTCGCCGTCGTAGATGCTGTAGCTGTGCGGCACGCCGAAGCGCGTGAGGAGCCGCGTCATTTCCTGGTTGTCGACGAGCAGGAAATCCTTGTCGCCCACGTCCATGGCGATCGCTTTCATGCTGCGCAGCGCAGGCAGATATTGCGGCACCATCGCATGAGGCGCGTTCGCGGCCCATTGCGCGAGTACGCCGGGCTGCACGACACCATCCTTCGTGCCGAAGTCGAGGAAGAAGGGCGGCTTGTCCGGCGCGGGCGACCAGGCCGCCGCCGCCGCGAAATCGGCGCGCACGCCGAAATCGCCCTCAAGCGCTTGCGCCATGCTCATCGCCTCGAGCTGCTTTCCGCGTTCCGGCGTGATGCCGCGGGCGGAAAGGCAGCAACTGCTCATGGCATAAAGGCTCGAGAACACGCCCGGATATTTCATGCCGATCTTGAGCGTGCCGTATCCGCCCATCGAATGGCCGGAAAGGCCGCGCCCCTCGCGCCGCGCGATGGTGCGGTAACGGCCATCGATGTAGGCGACCAGATCGCGGGCAATGAAGCTCTCGAAATCGCCGACGGTCGACGAGCTCGAATACATGGCGCCGCCATGCTTGGTGTAGCTGTCCGGCACGACGAGGATCATGTCGCGCTCGCCCAGCGCCTCCGCGAAGCCGATGAACCCGTCATATTTTTCGGCGGTCGCCATGAAGCCGTGGAGGAAATAGACGACGGGATAACGCCGGTTCGTATCGCGCGCATAGCCCGACGGCAGGACGACGATTACGTCGCGCTCGGCGCTGTTGCCTTCCAGATTGCCCGCGATGGCCGGGGAATGCACGCGCACCTTCTCCACCGACACCTGCGCCGTGGCCGGCACCGCCATTGCGAGGCCGAGAGCAGCCAGGCCTTTGCCGAGCCGCCGCATCCATCCCGGGAATCGCATGCCCCCTCCTTGTTGATTTTGTCCAGTCATCGATAGCGCAGCGGGGCCGTGATGCCAAGGCTTCTCGGCAAGGCTTGTGGGTTGCCTCGGCAAGGCCTAGATTGGGAACCATGGCCCACCATCGGCACGATCACAACGAACCCACCGGCTCCCTGCTTGAGACGGCCGCGCGCGCGACGCTTGAAGGCAAGGGCGAGCAATGGACCGAGATGCGCGGAGATATCTTCACCGTGCTCGCGGCGGAGGAAAAGCCCGCCTCGGCCTATGACATCGCCGACAAGGTCTCACGCAAGCGCGGCAAGCGGGTGGCGCCGAACAGCGTCTATCGCATTCTCGACCTGTTCGTGACGAACAATCTCGCCCAGCGGGTTGAAAGCGCGAATGCCTATATCGCCAATGCGCATCCCGGCTGCCTTCACGATTGCATCTTCCTCGTCTGCAAGACCTGCGGGGAAGCGACGCATATCGATGACGACACGCTGACCGGGCGCGTGCGCGGCGTCGCGGCCCACGAAGGCTTCAAGGCCGAACGTCCCGTGATCGAAGTGCTCGGCACCTGCGCCAAGTGCGGCTGAAGGCCCGGACCAATCCATATCAATGCCCCGGAGAAAAGGAGAGGCGCGCTCCGCCTGTCCTGCAGCCGCTGCGTTATGACCACCCCTCCGGAGACCGCCGAGAGGCAGGTGCAGGCGAGGCAGGCACTTTCTTCATTTGAAGCCCTCCACCACCCGGGCGGACCGTACAGGCTCGTGGGACGAACACTGCCGTTCGCCTGACCGGATTTTCCGTCACGTTCATGGAAGATCGCCCGGACCTATGGTCATCTTTGTCGTCTTCCATGCCCCGGCGCAGTGTTGGCCCACATGAACCCCGCCCCCCGCTATCGCCTCTGCCGGAATATCCCGGTGTAGCGCGCTAGCAGCAGGATGGCGCTGGGCCAGACCATGGTGTTCCAGATGTCCTTCCAGCTTTCCTGCCAGGGGATGGGCAGTGATCTGCGCAGGCTTTCCCAGATGTCCATCAGCTCGCCCAGCAGCGCGAATCCAAGCACCAGCAGCCATGGCTTCCAGCTGCCGATCCGCCAGCGCAGGAGGAGCACGGCGCCGAAATACAGGATCAGCGCAACATGGATATGCAGCGCATCCCGCATGAGGCCGGTAAAGGCGACCAGCCAGACCTTGCTTTGCTGAATGAAATCCACGCGTCAGTTGAACTGCGTCATGCTCAGCAGATTGCCTTCCGGATCCTTGAACCAGACGATTCGCACGTCGCCATCCGGACTGGTCCAGACGCCGCGCGGATCCTGCCCGAAGCCGGTGTAGATCTCGCATGAGGTCCCGGTGGCCTCCAGCCGGCCCAGCGCGGCGTCGAGATCGTCGACCTGCCAGCCCAGCACGGCATGCGGCCCGGGGACATGGTCGCCCACGGCGGTCAGGCGCAGGGACGTCCCTCCGCCAAGGTCGAACGTCGCCGCATAGGGATCCTCCGCGAGCAGAGGCAGACCCAGCACATCCCGGTAGAATGGCTTGAGAGCACCAACGTCCCGGCTCAGCACGAACGCGATGGCGCGCCCTCCGCTCACGACCCCCATGAATTGGCTCCTTTCGTTTCCCCAGGCGGTTATAACAAGTTTCGCGCGAACATGGTTCGACATTTGAGCCCAGGCACACTAAATGCCGGACATGATCGATCAGCCCGAGACGCCCCTGCTCGACCAGGTGCGCGATCCTGCCGACCTTCGTAAACTTGCCCCGGGCCAGCTGCGGCAGCTCGCGGACGAACTGCGCGCAGAGATGATTTCAGCGGTGGGCGTCACCGGGGGCCATCTTGGCTCCGGGCTCGGCGTGGTCGAGTTGACTGCCGCCATTCATTATGTCTTCAACACGCCGGAAGACCGGCTGGTGTGGGACGTGGGGCACCAGTGCTATCCGCACAAGATCCTCACCGGCCGACGGGACCGCATCCGCACGTTGCGGCAGGGTGGCGGCCTCTCCGGCTTCACCAAGCGCAGCGAGAGCGAATATGATCCGTTCGGCGCCGCGCATTCCTCGACCTCGATCAGCGCCGCGCTCGGCTTCGCCATCGCCAACCGGCTGACCGGCAGGGCAGGCAAGGCGATCGCCGTCATCGGCGATGGCGCCATGTCCGCCGGCATGGCCTATGAGGCGATGAACAACGCGCGGGAAGCCGGCAACCGGCTGATCGTCATCCTCAACGACAACGACATGTCGATCGCGCCGCCGGTGGGCGGACTGTCCGCCTATCTGGCGCGCATCGTCTCCAGCCGAGAATTCCTCTCGGTGCGCGAGGCGCTCAAGAAGCTCGCCCGCAAGCTCCCCCGCCCGCTGCACCACGCGGCCCGCAAGACCGACGAGTTCGCGCGCGGCATGGCGATGGGCGGCACGCTTTTCGAGGAGCTGGGCTTCTATTATGTCGGGCCGATCGACGGCCACAATCTCGACCAGCTCATCCCGGTGCTGGAGAATGTGCGCGACATGGCGGACGGGCCCGTGCTCGTCCATGTCGTCACGCAGAAGGGCAAGGGCTACGCGCCCGCCGAAGCCGCTGCCGACAAATATCATGGCGTGCAGAAGTTCAACGTCATCACCGGCGAGCAGGTGAAGGCGCCGGCCGGGCCGCCGAGCTACACCAATGTGTTCGCGCAGGCCCTGATGGACGAAGCCCAGCGCGACGACCGGGTCGTGGCCATCACGGCCGCCATGCCCTCGGGCACGGGGCTGGACAAGTTCCAGAAGGCCTTCCCGGCCCGCTGCTTCGATGTCGGCATTGCCGAGCAGCATGCCGTCACGTTCGCGGCGGGTCTCGCGGCGCAGGGCATGCGGCCCTTCTGCGCCATCTATTCCACCTTCCTCCAGCGCGCCTATGATCAGGTGGTGCATGACGTGGCGATCCAGAACCTGCCGGTGCGCTTCGCCATCGATCGCGCAGGGCTGGTGGGTGCGGACGGCTCGACTCACGCCGGCAGCTTCGACATCACCTATCTCGCCACCCTGCCGAACATGGTGGTGATGGCGGCGGCGGACGAGGCGGAGCTGGTCCACATGGTCCACACCGCCGCATGTCATGACGAGAGCCCCATCGCCCTGCGCTATCCGCGCGGCAATGGCGTGGGCGTGGCGCTGCCCGCGACGCCGGAGCGGCTGGCGATCGGCAAGGGCCGCCTGCTGCGCGAAGGCAAGAAGATCGCGATCCTCTCGCTGGGCACGCGGCTGGAAGAGGCCCTGAAAGCCGCCGACACCCTCGACGCGCGCGGCCTTTCCACCAGCGTTGCCGATCTGCGCTTCGCCAAGCCGCTCGATGAAGCGCTCATCCGGCGGCTGCTGACCACGCATGACGTCGCGGTGACGATCGAGGAAGGCGCCATTGGCGGCCTTGGCGCCCATGTGCTGACGCTGGCGAGCGACGAGGGCCTGATCGACGGCGGTCTGCGCCTGCGCACCATGCGCCTGCCGGACGTGTTCCAGGATCAGGACAAGCCCGAGAAGCAATATGACGACGCCCGCCTCAATGCGCCGCACATCGTCGAGACGGTGCTGACGGCGCTGCGCCACAACAGCGCGGGCGTGGAGGAAGCGGGCGCGCGCGCGTGACGCCGGGCACCATCCGCACCGGTGTCGGCGGCTGGACCTACGAGCCCTGGCGCGACAATTTCTACCCGGCCGATCTGCCCAAGGCCCGGGAGCTGGATTATGCCGTCAATCATCTCGGCACCATCGAGATCAACGGCACTTTCTACCGCACCCAGACTCCCGCGACATACGCCAAATGGCGTGACGCTGCGCCCGAGGGCTTCGTCTATGCCGTGAAGGCGCTGCAATATTGCGTGGCGAAGAAGAAGCTGGCGGAAGCGGAGGAGTCCATCGGGCGCTTCCTGTCGTCCGGCCTGTCCGAGCTGGGCGACCGGCTCGGGCCGATCCTGTGGCAGTTCCGCGAGACGCGCCAGTTCGATCCCGATGACATCGCCGCGTTCATGGCGATGCTGCCGGCGCAGATCGATGGCGTGCGCACGCGCCATGTGGTGGAAGTGCGGCATGAGAGCTTTGCCTGCCCCGAGTTCGTCGCGTTAGCGCGGCGGCACGGCGTGGGCATCGTCGTGGCGGCGCATGACAAGCATCCCATGATCGCCGATCCCACGGCGGATTTCATGTATGCGCGGCTCATGCAGAGCCAGGAGGACGTCGCGACGGGCTATGGCCCGGACGAACTGGACCGCTGGGCAGGCATTGCCCGCGCATGGTCCGAGGGACAATGTCCGGCGGAGCTGACCTATGTCAGCGACGGAAACGCCGCGGACGGATCGGCCCGCGACGTGTTCATCTATTTCATTTCAGGCGCCAAGCTGAGAAATCCGGCAGCAGCCATGGCTCTCGCCGATCGACTGGGCCGTCCCGCTTAAGAGCGAGCGTTTCCCGAGGGGCCCGCCCTCGCTTTCGAGCGACCGGCAGAGACATCTCGTCACGCGAAACGTCCCTGCCGGATGTCAGCCTGATCAGGCGTGGGTGCGGATATGGGCGCCTGCATCCTCCGGGTCCACCTTGCGCCCCAGGAGCAACCGGAAGCGGCCCTTGATGCTCATGTCGGCCGTCCAGATCTCCAGGTCGTCGAGATCGAAGCGCAGCATGAGGAGCTTGGGGTCGGACCGGCCCTGCTCGTACCAGGCAGCGACGCCGCTGGACCAGAAGCGATCGATCACGCCGGGATCCGTTTCCTCCACGAGGCGGCCGGAAATGCAGGCGAAGAGATCATGATCCCGCGCGGCGAACTGGGCCATGGCCGGGCCACCGGCCGCGAGCCGGTTGTCGGTCACGGTGAAAAACCAGATCGCGCCGCCCCGCTGCGGGCCCAGCGCCTCGTCAAGCTGCGCGGTCATCGGCAGGGCATGTTCCCCGCTGCCGTCGCGCCGGACCATGAGGATGGGGCTGTCGGCCAGCGCCTTCCAGAATTGATGCGTGACTTCCCGCGCAAGATCGTCGGACATGGAGGCTCTCCTTTCCTCCATGCAACGGGCGGCGCGGGCTTTGGTTGCCCGGCCATGCGGCGGGGTTACTGACCGCCGCCGACCACCCGTGCGGTCTGGCCGTCACCTTCCGGCGCGGCGACGATGTCCTGCGTGGTCGAGCCCTTGTCGATCACTTCGGTCTGGTTGTCACCCACGGAGGAACGGATGCCGACCTCGGCCGTCGACCGGCCTGCCTCGCGCAGTGCGGCAGTCTCGCTGCCGCTGCGCGGCGCGGTGCCGCCGAACATGGCCTCCAGGGCCTGCTGCTGCAGCGTGTTCTGCTGGCTGGCGGCCGTGCCGGGTGCCGGCGGGGTGAGCGCGAAATCGGGCGGAATGACCAGCGGAGGCTGGCGGGAGACCGCCATCTCGTCCGGCCGGTCACGATTGAACAGATTGGTGCCGCCACAGGCCGAGAGCGTCGCGACGCCGGCGAGCATCAGCGGAAGGCGGTAAGTCGTACGCATCTTAACGGGACTCCTTGGGTGCGGCCTTTTCGCGCAGCAGCAGCGCGCGTGCAAGCAGGATGAGGACGCCGATGGTGATCGCGGCATCGGCGAGGTTGAAGATGAGGAAGGGACGCCACTCGCCAATATGGAAGTCCGCATAGTCGATGACATAGCCCAGGCGCACGCGGTCGATGATGTTGCCGATGGCGCCGCCGAGCACGAGGCCGAGCGCCACGGCATCGTCACGCTGCGTCTCGCGCCACATCCACCAGGCCACGAACCCGGCGATCGCCATGGTCATGGCCACCAGCGCCCAGCGCATCAGTTCCGTCTCGGCATAGAAGAAGCCCATCGAGACGCCGCGATTCTCGGTCCAGGTGAGATTGAAGAAGGGCAGCAGCTCGATGCCCAGCGGCCCGCGCGACTGCAACTGGAGCGTGTGCGTCACGAAGAACTTGATGAGCTGGTCGAACAGCACGATGCCGCCCGCAAGCGACAGACCAAGCCTGCGATGAAAGGCCGGCGCGCGCGTCATGCCAGCACCGCCGCACAGCGATCGCACAGCGCGCCATCGTCCGTCACTTCTGGCAGGTGGCGCCAGCAGCGGCCGCATTTGTGGTGGGTCGTCGGGCTGATCGCGGGGCTTTCCAGAGCCGCATCCTCGCTCACATTCGCCACGATGCACATCTCCGCGAAATCCACCGCCTCGGGAACATCGGCCATGCGCACGTCCGCCTCGAGGCTGGAGCGCACGACCTTCTCCCGTCGCAGGGGCTCAATGGCCTCGTTCACCTGATCGCGAGATGAACGGATCGCCGCCCAGCGCACGCCGAGCGACGGATCGCGCCAGCCGGCCTGCACGTCCGGCCATTCGAGCATGTGCACCGAGCTGTCTTCATCGGGATAACGCGCCTGCCAGACCTCTTCCGCCGTGAAGGGGATGATGGGCGCGGCATAGCGCACCAGCGCATGGAACAGATGATCCAGCACGGTGCGATAGGCCCGGCGCTTGTCCGTTTCCTGCCCGCTCGCCGGATTGACGTCGCAATAGAGGCAATCCTTGCGGATATCGAAGAAGAAGGCCGACAGATCGTTGTTGGCGAATTCGCCCAGCGCCCGCACATAGCGGCCGAATTCCAGCCAGTCCTCGGACTGCGCCTCGCGATCCACCACGGACCGCAGTTCCATGTCCAGCTCGGCGAGGCGGTGGAGCATGTAGCGCTCCAGCTCAGGCATATTGGCAACCGGCACCCGGTCCGCCGTCTCGAAGCCGGCGAGCGCGCCAAGCAGATAGCGGAAGGTGTTGCGCAGCTTGCGATAGGCGTCGGACGCGCCGGACAGCACTTCCTTGCCGATGCGCACATCGTCGAAATAATCGGTGCTGGCCGCCCACAGGCGAAGGATGTCCGCGCCGCTCTCATCGATCACCTTGAGCGGATCGACGACATTGCCCAGGCTCTTGGACATCTTGCGGCCCTGCCCGTCGAGCGCGAAGCCGTGCGTGAGGACAGCCTTGTAGGGCGCCTGCCCGCGCGTACCGCAACTCTCCAGTAGGGAGGACTGGAACCAGCCGCGATGCTGGTCCGAGCCTTCGATATAGAGATCGGCGCGGACGCCCTCGCCATAGCGTGCCTCGACGACGAAGCTGTGCGTCGAGCCGCTGTCGAACCACACGTCGAGAATGTCGTTCACCACCTCGAAATCGGCGAGGCGATAGCGCGGACCGAGCAACGCCTGATGATCGGCGCCGAACCAGGCATCCGCGCCGCCCTGCCGGAACGCCTCGACGATGCGGGCATTCACGTCGGGATCGTTGAGATACTGGCCGGTCTGGCGATCCACATAGAGCGCGATGGGCACGCCCCAGGCGCGCTGGCGCGAGATCACCCAGTCCGGCCGGTCGCTCACCATCGCGTGGATGCGGTTGCGCGACCGCGCGGGCACCCAGCGGGTCTGCTCGATGGCATCGAGCGCGACTTCGCGCAGCGTCGGGCCATTGGTCATGATGTGATCGGGCGTGTCCGGGTTCACCGCCATGGCGATCCCCGCGCCCACCCCGGCCATGAGGCTCGGCACCACGAAGTCGGATGCGGTGGCCGCCTTGTCCATCGGGATGAACCATTGCGGCGTGCAGCGATAGATGATCCGCGCCTTGGAGCGCCACGAATGCGGATAGCTGTGCTTCAGCTCGCCCACGGACAGCAATTGCCCCGTGGCGCGCAGGTCGGTCAGGATCGGGCCGTCGGGGCCATTGAACTTCGTGTTGATGACGCTGCCCTGGCCGCCGAGCCACGGCCAGTCGTCCCGGTAGCGGCCATCGTCAGTGACGGCGAACACGGGATCGATGCCCACCGCCTTGCAGGCGATGAAGTCTTCCTCGCCATGATCGGGCGCCATGTGGACGAGGCCGGTGCCGGCGTCTGTGGTGACATGATCGGCGGCGATGAACGGACGGGGACGATCGAAGAAGTTGGACAGCGGGCCCTTGCCACTTGCATCACCCCGGACTTGATCCGGGGTCCAGCTACCTTCGCCGCCTTCCGAAGAAGAAGCTGGATCCCCGCCTTCGCGGGGATGACGAAGGAGGGTGGCCATCGGGTGGCGCGCGATGGCGCCGGCTAAATCTCTGCCTATGCCTGCCCATTTCAACTCCCAAGCCTCATCGCCGCCCCCGGCAACACGATCTTGGAATTGAGAAAGAAGAGCCTTCGCTATCAGGAAAATACGGCCACTCGCGCCTGCCCGCAGCAAATCGTCACCTGCCGCCGCTTGCGCGACAGCAACATACTCAATATCCTCCCCATAAGCGATCGCCTGGTTCACAGGGATCGTCCACGGGGTGGTCGTCCAGATCACGGCATAAGCGCCGACCAGCTCCGGCGCGTTCGGCGCCTCGACGATCTCGAACGCCAGATCGATCTGCGTCGAGACGACATCCTCATATTCGACCTCGGCCTCGGCCAGCGCGGTCTTCTCGACCGGGGACCACATGACCGGCTTGGCGCCGCGATAGAGCTGGCCGCTTTCGGCGAACTTCAGCAGCTCGCCGACAATCGCCGCCTCGGCCTCGAACTTCATGGTGAGATAGGGATCGTCCCAGTCGCCCATGATGCCCAGGCGCTTGAACTGCTCGCGCTGCACGCCGACCCATTGCTCGGCATAAGCGCGGCACTCGGCGCGGAATTCCTGCGGCGGCACCTCGTCCTTGTTCAGCTTCTTCTTGCGATAGGCTTCCTCGATCTTCCACTCGATGGGAAGGCCGTGGCAATCCCAGCCGGGCACATAGGGCGCGTCCTTGCCGAGCAGGCTCTGGCTGCGCACGATGATGTCCTTGAGGACCTTGTTCATCGCATGGCCCATGTGGATGTCGCCATTCGCATAAGGCGGGCCGTCATGCAGGATGAAGCGCTCGCGCCCTGCACGCTGGGCGCGCAGCTTGCCGTACAGGTCCATCGCTTCCCAGCGCGCGAGAATGCCCGGCTCCTTCTGCGCGAGGCCCGCCTTCATGGGAAAGTCGGTCTGGGGCAGGAAGACGGTGCTCTTATAGTCTGGCTGGTCGGTCATGGTTTTCCGGTCAGGTCCGCCGCCGGTCCGGGACTGTCGAGACGCCGGACGCCCCGGAGGAATGGGGCGGCATTTCGACAGGCTCAGCCGAGCGGGCTTGGCTTACATGCAGGTGCATCGTTCAGCATGCGCCCCTACGCGAGCGCGCGGACCTGCGCAAGCGAGAGGCCTGTCCTGCATGGGAAGCCGCGCCGGTCCGCGATGCCCGATCCCGGCTCAGAACTGCGACGAAGGAACCTTCCCGCGCGTTTGGACGTTTGCGCGTCATTAACAGGGCCTATGCCCGGCCGCGATCTTCATTCCGACCGTCGACGGCCAAAATGCAGGGAGAATTCCGATGTCGCTCGTCAGTGTCGTGATCATTCTGGTCGTCGTCGGCGTGCTGCTGTGGCTGATCAACACCTACATCCCGATGGACGGGAAGATCAAAAGCATCCTGAACGTCGTGGTGGTCATCGCCGTGATCCTCTGGCTGCTGCAGGCCTTTGGCGTGCTGGGCTCGCTCGGCGACGTGCGCGTCGACTGATCGCACGCGCAGTTCCGGTCCCGCCCCCGGGCGGGCCCGCTACATGCTTTCACAGAAGGAGAACCCATGAAAACGTCCCTGGCAGTTTTTGGAGCCGCCCTGCTCGCTGCGACGCTTCCGGCGTGCAGTGACCGGGCTCAGGAAGAAAGTCGCGAGGCCGGCGATGCGATCGGCTCGGATATCGAGCAAGCCGGCGATGACGCTGTGCAGGCCACCGAAGAGGCCGCCGACGATGCCGGCGCAGCCGCGCGGGACCTCGGCCGAGACATCAGCGAAGGCGCCGATGCCGCGGCTGACGAAACCGGCGAAGCGATGAGCGAGGCCGGCAACCGGATCCGCGACTGACCCGTCAACTGAAAAGCTGAATGGCAAGCCCGAAGCCGGCATCGCGGTGCCGCTTCGGGCTTTCAATATTTACACGGCGGCGCAGCGAGTTATGCAGAGGGCCTAGACATCGCAAGCGGCGTCGGCACCGGGCCGGGCACCAAGCTGCGAGCCGGAGACGACATGCCGATCGCCTTTCTTCGCACAGCTTTCCTCTCCGGCCTTGCATTCCTTCTTCCGGCCACCGCCCAGGCCCAGCAGACGAGCAGCGACAAGGAACCCTTGCGCATCCGCGTCGCGCTCGGGCCTCAGCTCGTCCCCGCTTATCCCGGCGCCGACCGAGTCTCGCTGCGCCCCTTCATGGAAGTCGATCTGGCCCGTGGCGAGAGCCCCTTTCCCTTCGAGGCGCCGGATGAAAGCTTCGGCTTTCCGCTGGCGCGGGTGGGAACCTTCGAGATCGGCCCTGCGCTCAATTTCGAGGGAAGACGCCGGGGCAGCGACACCGCGCCGGGCATCGCCACGGTCGGGAGAACCCTGGAGGCAGGCGCCTTCGTCCAGTTCTATGTCGTGGAGGCGCTGCGACTGCGCGCGGACGTGCGGCGCGGCCTGGGCGGCCACAAGGCCTGGGTCGGCGGGCTCAGCGCGGACTGGGTCCTGCGGGATGCGGACAACTGGCTGGTCTCGGCCGGACCACGCCTCACGCTGGGCGGCAAGCGCCTGCATCGCGCCTATTTCGGGGTGTCGGCGGCGGAAAGCGCGGCTTCCGGCCTGCCCGCCTTCGATCCCGGCGGCGGCGCGCAGGCCGTGGGCGGCACGGTCGGCTTCATCCGCCAGATCGACCAGCGCTGGAGCGTCCATGGCTATGCGCGTTATGACCGGCTGATCGGCGATGTCGCCGACTCGCCGATCGTGCGGGACTATGGATCGCGGGACCAGATTTCCGGCGGGCTGGCGCTGAGCTATACTTTCCGCCGGACCCGGCGCTGAGGCACGCGCCTCATTCCAGCGCCGAATCCCAATGCTCCACGATCAGGCCGTCGCGCAGGCGATAGCTGTCATACCACCAGACCGGGCGGAGGCGCGCGGGATCATGCGGGTCCGGCACATCCCGGCGGAACATGAGCTGCACTAGGGCTGATCGCCCTCGGCAAGGACAAATTCGAAGCGGGTGAGCGGATATGTGCCCGGCGCCCGCGGCGGCGCATCGTCGAATTCCCTGCGGAGGAAAGCGATGAGTGCCTCCAGCCCTGAAGGCGCGCTCGGGCTGTTCTGGATGTAGTCTCGGGCAATATAGTTCGCCGCCGCCGCGACGTTGCGCCCGTCGATCACCTCGTGCCACATATCCAGCACGACCTGCTTGTTTGCGGCCTCGATCGCCCGTTGAGCGTCCGTCATGCGGGTCTCCCTTCCCCCTTACATCGTCAGTCGTGCAAAGGCGGGCGAGGCCGTGAAGGCTTCCCATGTGGTGCGCCATTTGCGGACCGGCTTCGCGTCGGGCCAGAAGGGCGTCCACATCTCGCCGGGCTCGGCGCCAAGGGCACGGGCCACTTTCTGGCTGGCCGCGTTGCTGTCGTCGATCATGTGCAGGGTTTCGGTTCTGCCCAGCGCCTCATGCGCCCAGCGGAAAGCCGCCGCTGCCGCTTCGCTCGCATATCCCTTGCCCTGATGAGACGGGAAAATCCCCCAGCCGATCTCGAAGGCCGGCCAGCCGGGCGGTTCCAGCGGACCGACATGGCCGATAAAGGCGCCGCTCGCCTTCTCCTCGACCGCGAAATTCCCGAAGCCGCGCGCGACCCAATGGCCGGCCAGGGAGCAGAAGCGCTGCCAGCTCTCGCCATGGGAAAGCCCCCGTCCCTCCCGCGTGATGAAAGTGGCGAACGCATCGTCAGCCATCTGCGCGCAGAAGGTCTCGACATCCTCCGCGCGGAAAGCGCGCAGGATGAGACGCGGCGCTTCGATGGTGGGCGGTTGGGTCACGGTCCTCTCCTGTTCTCTTGTCTTCCTATCTGAGGGCAGGAGAGCGGCGGATGCAACAGATCTGCGCAAGGGACGCGCGCGGGGCGAGTCTTTCCCCGCGTCTCAGGGCGTGGCGGCGAGGATCGCCCGGGCGCGGGCGACGTCTTCGTCCATCTGCGCGACGAGAGCCTCCAGGCTGTCGAACTTTTCCTCGGAACGCAGCCGCTCGATCAGCGCGATTTCCACGGTCTGGTCGTAAAGACTCTCCGAGAAATCGAAGATGTAGGTTTCCAGCAGCTCCTTCGGAGGCTGGAAAGTGGGGCGGATGCCGAGGTTGGCGGCGCCCGGCAGCACCCGTCCGTCCGCCAGCAGCACCCGCACCGCATAGATACCATAGGCCGGGCGAAGATAGTCGCCCAGATCCATGTTCGCGGTCGGGAAGCCGATAGTGCGCCCGCGCTTGTCCCCATGGATGACCGGCGCGGCGATGGTGAAAGGCCGAGTGAGCAGCCGCGTCGCGGTGGCGCAATCCCCCGCCGCCAGCGCCTCGCGGATGCGGCTCGACGAGATCACGGCGCCCGTCTCGTCCCGCACGGCGGCGACGGCCTCCACGGCCAGCCCATGGCTCGCGCCCAGTGCCGCCAGCGTCGCGATGGTACCGCTGCGACCGCGACCGAAGGTGAAATCCTCGCCCGTGACCACGCCCGCCGCCGCGAGCCTGCCGCAGAGCAGGTCGACGAACGCTTCGGCACTCATAGCCGCCATTTCCGCGCCGAAGCGGAACACCAGCATGGCATCCGCCCCGGCCGCCGCGAACAGCCGCTCGCGCTGCGCCAGCGTGGTCAGGCGGAAAAACGGCAGGTCCGGGCGGAAATGACTGATCGGATGAGGATCGAACGTCGCGACGATGGCGGGGCGCCCCTCCGCACGGGCACGCGCGACGGCACGGCCAACGACCGCCTGATGCCCCGCATGGAAGCCATCGAAATTGCCCAGTGCGATGATTGCGCCGCGCAGATGCGCGGGCATGGGCTCATCGCTCGTGATCCGTTCCATTCCGGCGCGCTATAGGCACCGGGCCGCGCCTGCGCCAGTCCCCGCGTGCCGGTGCAGCAGAGGATGGCACGGCCCTGCCGGCCCCGGGCGCCGTGCCCCGGCCGCAGCAGGGCACGCTCTCATGGTCTTCAGGCGCGAAGGAAGGTCAGATAGCTGTAGGCGGGAGCATCGCCCGCGGCGGCGAAATCCTCCCGCGCAGCCTCGCGCCAGCGCGCCGGCGAGGGGGCATCGATGCGCGCGTCCCCGGGCGGGTTCAGCCCGACCTGCGTGATTTCCAGACGATCCGCGACCGGCTCGAACAGGCGATAGATCTCCGCGCCGCCGATCACGGACAGGACCGGTGCCTGCGCGATGGCGATCGCGTCCTCGACACTGTGGACGACTTCCGCCCCCTCGGCCTGCCACGCCCGGTCGCGCGTCAGCACGATGTGCCGCCGGCCGGGCAGCAGGCGCGGAAGGCTGTCGAACGTCTTGCGCCCCATGACCATCGGCGTGCCCATGGTCATGGCCTTGAAACGCCGCTGCTCGCCGGGAATATGCCAGGGAATATCGCCCTCGCTGCCGATCACGCCATTATCGGCGCGGGAGAGGAGGAGAACGATCTCGGGGCGAGCATCCGTCATGATGCGATCCTCCGGCATGTCAGGCCGTTCCATTCAGGCGCAGCCGCGTCACATGGCCCATCTTGCGGCCGGGACGGGCCTCGTGCTTGCCATAGAGATGGAGATGGGCGGTCTCGTCGGCAAGAATCTCTGCCCAGTCATGCGCCCGCGCCCCGATGATATTCTCCATGGCGACGCCTGCCGCGGCGCGGGCCGTCGAGCCCAGCGGCAGGCCGCAAATCGCCCGGACGTGATTCTCGAACTGGCTGGTGACGGCGCCCTCGATGGTCCAGTGGCCGCTGTTATGCACGCGCGGCGCCATCTCGTTGAAGATGGGCCCCTTGTCGCCCGCGAAATATTCGAGCGTCAGAACGCCGACATAATCGAGGGCATGGGCGACCTGCGTGGCGATCTCCCGTGCCTCGTCCACCTGCGCCAGCACCGGCGCGGGCGCGGGCACCACCGAGGTCGACAGGATGCCCTCGACATGGACGTTATGAGGCGAATCCCAGAAGCGGACCTCCCCGTCACGCGCCCGCACCAGAATCACCGAGAATTCATGGTCGAAGCGCACGAAGCCTTCCAGCAGGGCCGGGCGTCCGCCGATCTCCGCCCAGGCGCGATCGAGCTGCGCGGGATCGGCCGCCATGATGCGGGCCTGCCCCTTCCCGTCATAGCCGAAGCGGGTCGTCTTGAGGATGGCCGGGGCGCCGATCTCCTCCACGGCCAGGGCGAGCCCCGCGCGATCGGCCACCGGGCGATAAGGCGCCGTTCGCCCGCCGAGGCCCGCGAAGAAGGCCTTCTCGCTCAGCCGGTCCTGCGCGATGCCGAGCGCGCGGGCATTGGGATGGACATGGCCCAGCCCGGCCAGCAGATCGACCGTGGCCGCCGGCACATTCTCGAATTCATAAGTGATGACGTCCACCGCCTCGGCAAAGCGGGCCAGCGCCGTGGCATCCTCATAAGCGCCCTGCGTCCAGTCCGCGGCGACGTCAGCGGCCGGGCCGCTGGGCTCGGGCGCGAAGATGTGCGCGCGATAGCCCAGCTGCGCCCCGGCCATCGCCATCATCCGGCCGAGCTGGCCGCCCCCGACGATGCCGATGGTGGACCCCGGCGGAACGATCTTCATTCGACATCGTCCGCGACGGTTTCCGCGACCGATTCGGTCTGGCGGGCGCGCCAGGCTTCGAGGCGCTGCGCCAGTGCGGGGTCGCCATTGGCGAGAATCGCGGCGGCGAGCAGGCCGGCATTGATCGCGCCGGGCTTGCCGATCGCCAGCGTGCCGACCGGAATGCCGCCCGGCATCTGGACGATCGAATACAGGCTGTCCACGCCGGAGAGCGCCGCCGAGCGGACCGGCACGCCCAGCACCGGGAGGCGAGTCATCGCAGCCGTCATGCCCGGCAGATGCGCGGCCCCGCCGGCGCCCGCGATGATGACCTGAAGGCCCCGGCCGACCGCGCCCTTGGCATAGTCCACGAGCCGATCCGGCGTGCGGTGCGCGGAGACCACCTTGCATTCATGGGGGATTTCCAGCGCTTCCAGCGTCTCGGCCGCGTGGCGCATGGTCTCCCAGTCCGACCGGGACCCCATGATAATTCCCACTTTCACCATGGCCGCGTCCCTGCCCTTGCGGTTTCAAAAAGATGCCGAACTTTCCGGTAGGGAATAGCTGGCAATGTCTCGTTAAGGCACTGGCCAATAGAGATCACTGCCATGCTGCACAACCGGTCAAAGCGGTCCATCCATGGGCCGAAACGCGCTTTTTGGGCTGCATTTTTCAGAACATGAATTTATACAGCGATAAACATCATCATCCCGCGGTCGCGCAAGGGAGGTAGAGTTTGGCACGAGCCACTACCCGGGACGTTTCGCGCGATCAGAGCAGCGGAGACGTTTCGGCACTCGAACAGGAAGTGGACGCGCTCCGCAAGGAAGTGCGGCTGCTGCAACTTGCCAATGAAGAGCTGGAGCGGCTGGTCGTGCGCGATACGCTCACGCCGCTCTACAACAGGCGGCATTTCATCGCCTGCCTCGCCGAGCGCCTGAACCGGCTGGAGCGCTATGGCGCGCAGTCGGCACTGGTGTTCGTGGACGTGAACGGCATGAAGCTCATCAACGACACATTCGGGCACAGCGCCGGCGACTATGCGCTGCTGCACGTCGCCCGGATGCTGGGCGCCTGCGTGCGCAACACGGACATCGCGGCCCGGGTGGGCGGCGATGAATTCGCGCTGCTGCTCGATGGCGTGAGCGAGGGCGGCGCGGCGGACAAGGCACGCCAGCTCGCCCGCATGATCGCGGAGACGGAATGCCGCTTCGGCAACCATCTGCTGCCGCTCTCCGCCTCGTTCGGCTGCACCGACCTGCGCCCGGGCGACAGCGATTTCGCCGCCATCGCCCGCGCGGACATGGCCATGTACAGCGCCAAAAGGCAGGCGAGCGGCGGGAGCTGGTCCGCGGCCGCCCGCCCGCAGGAGTAAAGAGGCATGAGCGACTTCCGGGACAATGCGGAACGCAGCCGCTACGAGCTGGCGGTGGACGGCGGGCTCGCGCTGGCCGACTACCACCGGCAGGGCGATGTGCTCGCCATCACCCATACCGAAGTGCCGCCCGCGCTGCAGGGCCAGGGCATCGCGGCCCGGCTGATCGACGGCGTGGTCGCGGACGCGCGGGCGCGGGGCCTGAAGATCCGGCCGCTGTGCAGCTATGTCGTCACTTATTTCCGGCGGCACCCCGAGGCAGGCGACGTGCTCGCCGCCTGACGGAAAAAGGCGGACGGTTGGCCATCGGTGCGATGGCGTGTTCTCAGCAGGAAAAAGCCCGGTTTTCGGCGGGATCTGATCCCGGCGGGGCGGTCCGCCGCGCGCTATTTCCGGACACATCAGGACATATAAAAAGGCTGGTCTCCACCCGGGGACCGTCCCCCCGGGCGAGCGGATCGCGGTCGATCCTATTTTTCTTTTATATCAATCGCTTGAACCAAGATTTCCCGCGTGCGGGAAGGGTGGGGCTGCGCCCCTCCCCGCGCGTCCCGCAACTCAGCGCTCGGAGAGATAATAACGGTCGAGCGCGGTGAGATCGTCCGCGAGATCATAGACGATGGGCTGGCCGGTGGGGATCTCCAGCCCGGTGATCTCGTCATCGGGAATGTTGGAGAGATGCTTGACCAGCGCGCGCAGCGAATTGCCGTGGGCGGAGATGAGCACGCGCTTGCCCGCCTTCAGCTCCGGCGCGATGCGGCTCTCCCAATAAGGCAGCACGCGCGCGATGGTATCCTTGAGGCTTTCCGTCGCGGGAATGTCGATGCCCGCATAGCGCCGGTCCTTCGAGAGATCATATTCGCTGCCCGCTTCCAGCGGCGGCGGCGGCACATCGAAGCTGCGGCGCCAGATCTTCACCTGCGCGTCGCCATGCTTCGCCGCCGTCTCCGCCTTGTCGAGACCGGTGAGGCCGCCATAATGCCGCTCGTTGAGGCGCCAGTCCTTCTCCACCGGCAGCCACAGCCGATCCATTTCCTCCAGCGCGAGATGGAGCGTCTTGATCGCCCGCTTCTGCAGCGAGGTGAAGCACTGGTCGAAATCCAGCCCCTTCTCCTTCATCAGCGCGCCTGCCGCAGCCGCTTCCGCCGCGCCCTTCTCCGTCACGTCCACATCCCACCAGCCGGTGAAGCGGTTCTCCAGGTTCCAGGCGGACTGGCCATGGCGGATGAGGACAAGCGTGGGCATGCAGGATCACTCCGGATTGTCTTGGGCTGGGGGCCTGATAGCGCGATTTCAGGATGGCGCAACTTGTCCGGCACGGGACAATCGGCCATTGAAGCCCCCGACCCGACAAAGCGAAGGAGACGGATCATGGCCATCACCCGCACCGTTCACATCCACGAGGGCCCCGGCGGCCCGTTCGAATCGATGTTCGTGGGGGACACGGCAGCCGGCACGCAGCCGGGCATCCTGCTCTTCCCCAATTTCTTCGGCGCCAAGGAATGGGATTTCGCCAAGGCCGAGACGCTCGCGGCGCTCGGCTACAAGGTGCTCGTCGTCGACTATTACGGGCAGGGCAAGCGCGGCACGGACATGGAAAGTTCCGGCAAGCTGCTGCACGACTTCATGGCGGACCGCATGGCTGTGAAGACCCGGCTGCTCGATGCACTGGCCGAGCTCAAGGGCCTGCCGGGCGTGGACACGGGCCGGCTCGGCGCGATCGGCTTCTGCGCCGGGGGCAAATGCGTGCTCGACCTCGCCCGCGCGGGCGCCGACATCAAGGCCGGCGTCTCCTTCCACGGCGTGTACGACGCCCCGCCCTTCCCCAACGCGCCCATCACCGCCAGCCTGATGATCTGCGACGGCTGGAACGACAATCTCTGCCCGCCCGAAGCCAAGACGGCGCTGTGCAAGGAACTGGCCGAGGCGGACGTGGACTTCCAGTTCATCACCTACAGCCGCACCGGCCACGCCTTCACCGCCGACGACGTGCCCCTCAACGCCGACCGCAGCTTCGGCTTCCAGCCGGACACGAACCGCAGAAGCTGGGCCGCGGCGACGGGGTTTTTGGGGGAAATGCTGGGATTAACGGATAGCTGAATGCCGGGTGGCGCGGGGGCGGCCCGGTACGGCTCATCGATGTCCCTTCATCGCCGATTGCTGAACGGCAGGTCCTCGCCAGAAACGGGCCGAAGCGGCATGCCGGCTTTCAAGTAAACGCCGCAGGGCATTTCATGATGGCACGCGGATGAAGCGTCGCCGCCCAAAGTTGCGCGAAGTCCTGGCTTGTCGGCCGCTGGATTCTGATGTTTATCGTCTCTGGGGTCCGCAGGGGAACGGCCACGATGCGCTGGAACGAGATCGGTTGGAATGTAGCGCGCTGCTTGTTCGGATTGTGCCTGATCGGCCTGACGCTATCCGTCGTCATACAGTTTGACGGAAACCATCCCCCTGAAGCCGTTGAAGCTGCCGCAGACCTCACCGGCGCACTCAACAGGTCCGGTTTCATGAACCCGCTTCTTATCATCTCCCTGCTGACAGGGGGCGCGGCGCTGATGGTCGATCGGTCATCACCGATCGGACTCTTGCTGGTGGCCCCTGCCATCACGGTGATCGCCCTGTTTCACTATTTCCTGACCGGCAGTTATGTTTGGGGTAGCATCTGGCCCATCTGGTGGGCCGCGCTGGCATGGCATTATCGGCACGTTTTTGCCCGGCTATGGCAGCCCTCCGGCGACTAGATGATTTCCCCGCAGCCAGACCTGTTTGATTGCGCCTGACACCCCGTAATGTGCGATGACTTCCAGCCCATCGCCCACAGCCGCACCGGGCACGTGTTCAAAGCTGGCGGGTAACGCCACTCAGCTTGTGATCGCCTCCATAATTGCCCGTACCTCGACGCTCTTGGGATCAGCATCATCAGCAAGGAATATCGCCAGCCTGTTCTGACAAAAATTGATAACCTGATCGAGGTCCTTGCCAATGCTAAGATACCACTCGAGATCCCCCTCGCTTAAGATAAACGTTCGGTTCGCTATCTCGTCGGTGATCTTCGCCTGCCAATCGGGATGAGCGACCTTGAAGGCCGCAATCTCTGCTTGGGTCTTTAACCGCGCACCTTTCGCAGTCGAATAGTGCAGGTTGATGATATAGTCGAAGTCAGCAATCGCATAGACTGTTAAGCCGAAGGCCTCGAACAGATCTCGCCACTTTTGGAACTCACCTTTGCCGCCGATGTGGAGAACGGCGATTTCCTGATCGAGCTGGCGATAGCGCTCTTGGATAACTGCCTTTATAAAATAGCGATCGCTGTCACCCTCGACGAGGACGACCTTCTTGGCAAAAAAGGCGTAGGTCGACCGCGTATTGTCGAGGATTTTGATCAAGCTTTTTTGGTCTGCGTTTAGTGTCGGTGCATGGATTTGAGTGCGCCCATCGGCGCTCAGGGCAAAGCGCCGGACCGAATTGATCGTGCTTGAGTTGATCAACGCCTCCGAGTGCGTGACCAAGATGTACTGGCACTTCTGCACGCGATTCAGATCGCGGATGACCTGCAAGTATTCATGTTGAAATTGGTAATGGAGGTGGATCTCGGGTTCGTCGATGATGATAACGCCGCCCTTCAGGTCGCCCCTCCCGTATGCCTCCATAACTAGGTGGATGATCGCCTTTTGACCGGCGCTCAGGCTGTTGATGTCCCCGATAGGCTGGTTGCGACGAGTGTCGTAAAAATGAAAACTGTAATCCCAGGTGCGCTGCTCTTGCAGGCGAATCTCGCAGCGCAGGTTGATTACCTGAAGACGCTTATTTATCGCAACAATGAACGGTAGAGTATTTGCCTCATCTTCGCACTGCTCTTTCGTTTTGGCCTGCGACATCAAATCGTAGTGCCGCTCGGCGACCTGCAGCCGCACGAGACCGAAGATTGACGGTTCTTGCTGATCAATTGCATTAAGGCTGCGACCGAAATCCTGAGACCTGATTTGTTGGATCTGCTGCGCTGCTGCCGCATTACGTAGCGAAATGCTCGGCTGGAAAGCATTGTAGTTTCGATAACTGCTAATAAGGGTGAAGGACTCCAAAAGGGGCATAATTGTTCGTTCAGGATTCAGATGGTTGTGAAGGGCGATGGCCTCCTTGAAATAATTGTAATCTGTTAAATAACGAAATCCGAAGTCCTCCCCTCCATTCTGAAGGTGTATAGAAAAGGTGTTTCTCGCACGATCGATTACGACATCGACAGTATACAAATCTCGATGACCGCCTTCCACCGAGGGTGCGTAGGTCGAATAGATACGGGCATGCTCTAAAATATTGACCAAGTTATCTTTGATTTTTTTGATGTTTCCGTGATCTATCTCATCAAGGCGTAGCGCGATCCTAATCCGCTGCTCCAAAGCTCCGCTTTGCCAGTTCGCCTCAAGCCGAAATGCCGCTACGTCGCGCTGATCGACAGGCTGCAAGATCTGCCCGCGGTCGGCAGATGACAGGTTATGTCGTTGCTCAAAAAGATCACTGTTAAATACAAATTGGCGATAGAATACGTGTTTGAACAGAAAATTTATTATCTCAAGAGCCGTAGATTTCCCGGAGCCATTCTCACCGATTATGATATTTAAGCCATCATCAAAGGTGATTTTTTCTGCATCCGTGATATTTGGCACATGCGAAAAGCTCAGGATGTTAGAAACCTGTAAGTATTCGATCCGCATTGTAAAGCTTAGCCTTCCGTTAATGGATCAGTTGAGGCACGAATGCCTCTCATCCCCGATATGCCTATCGGCAATTGCTTCGACAATGGTTTTCCCGTTGAAGTTACGGCAACCACTGATGGTGCGATGTTGACGAAGAACCTGTCGCTTAGCACTTCGCATAGGAATGACCGCTGAGCCCAATGCGGCCGTCGGAACCGCCGTTCAGGGCGGTCTTTCCCGGAAGCTTCGCCGCGCCGCCCCCACCCCCCTTTGACACCCCGCAATATACGATCCATATACACTCCGTATAGTCGATCACGGGGAATCAGACATGGGTATCGTCAAGATCGGGGATGATCTGCATGAGGAAGTGCGGCGGGCGAGTGGGGTGATGTGCCGCTCCATCAATGCGCAGGCGGAGTTCTGGATGAAGATCGGCATGCTGGCCGAGGCGAACCCGGCGCTCTCCTATGTGGAAATCATCAGGATGCAGGTGGCGGCGGCGCATGGGCAAGCTGCGGGGCCCGAGGCCGTGGCGGCCTGAGATGGTGAAGACCCCGGACGAGCTGGCGCTGATGCGCATCTCCGGCCGGTTGCTCGCATCGGTGTTCGAGATGCTGGACGGTCAGGCGCTGGCGGGCATGTCCACGCTCGCGGTCAACGATCTGGTCGACCGGTTCATCACGGCGGACCTCGCGGCGCGGCCGGCGAGCAAGGGGCAATATGGCTTTGCCTATGTGCTCAACTGCTCGATCAACGATGTCGTGTGCCATGGCGTGCCCGATGCGGGGCAGATCATCCGCGACGGCGACATCATCAATCTCGACATCACGCTGGAGAAGAACGGGTTCATCGCCGATTCCAGCAAGACCTACATCGTGGGCGATGCGCCGCCGGCCGCGCGTCGGCTGGTGCGCGTGGCGCGCGAGGCGATGTGGAAAGGCATAAGGCAAGTGCGGCCCGGCGCGCATCTGGGCGACATCGGCTTCGCGATCGAGCGGCACGCCAGGCGGCACGGCTATTCCGTGGTGCGCGATTATTGCGGGCACGGCATCGGCCGCGAGATGCACGAGGAGCCGCAGGTGCTCAACTTCGGCAAGCCCGGCACGGGGATGACGCTGCGCGAGGGCATGGTCTTCACCATCGAGCCGATGCTCAACCAGGGCAGCCGCAAAGTGACGACGCAGGACGACGGCTGGACGGTGGTGACGCAGGACGGCAAGCTCTCCGCGCAATTCGAGCATACCGTCGCGGTGACGGGGCGCGGCGTGGAGGTGCTGACGCTGCGCCGCGAGGAGGCGGCGATGATGGCGTGATGGGCGGGGCTTGGGGGCGGCGCCCTGGCCTCTCACGCACGATGTAGCCCCGGCACGATGTCGTCCCGGCACGACGTCATCCCGGGCTCGACCCGGGATCCCGCTGCCTTGAGGATCGCGGGACCCGGCAGGTTTGAAAAAGAAGAAGCTGGATCCCGGGTCGAGCCCGGGATGACGAAGGAGATGGGGGCCGGGCGTGAGGAGGCCGGGCGCTGAGAATCCGGGATGACGAAGGGAATGGGGGACGGGGAGCGGTGCCTCCGGGGCGCGGGTGCTCCCTCTCCGCTCAGATGTCCCCGGACCTCAGATGTCCCCGACCATTTCCGCGAGCGTGGCGAGGCAATCGCGGGCGAGTTGCATGGAGCGCTCGGGGCTCCAGCCCTGCCGGGGATCGGGCAGGTCATCATTGTCCTTAAAGGGCATTTCCAGCGTCATGGCGACGGCGCCGTAGCGCTCCGCGATCTGGGTGGTGGCCATGGAGAGATTGGCCTTGCCCGGCTGCGATTCGGTGTAGCCGAGGCGCGTCTGGAAATCCGGCGTGCGGGCAGCGAGCGTATCGCGATATTTGCGGAACAGCGCGATGCGCTCCGGCCGCAGGGTGGGAATACCCTCGAACCCCGCAAGGAACACGGCGGGGATGGCTTCGTCGCCATGCACGTCCATGCAGAAGGCGACGCCGGTCTCGTCCATGCGATCACGCACGCAGAGCACTTCGGGCGAGCGCTCGGCGGCGGGCGCATGCCACTCGCGATTGAGATTGATGCCGGCCGCATTGGTTCGCAAATGACCACGGAAGGAACCATCCGGGTTCATGTTCGGCACGATGTGGAAGCGGCAGGCGGCCAGCAGGCGACGGGCATGGGCATTGCCCGGATCGGTCAGCATGTCGATCGCGCCTTCCATCCACCACTCGGCCATGGATTCGCCGGGATGCTGGCGCGCGATGAGCCAGACGGGCTTCTCGCCCGTGCCCAGCTCCAGGCAATCGATCGGCCGGCCATCCAGGCTGAGGCCGAGCTGGCGCAGCGTGACGCCGGGGCAGGAGGCGGCGCTCGCCAGAAGATCCTGGTGGCGCTCCAGCGAATAAGGCGCGAAATAAGCGAACCAGGCGGCATCGGCGCCCATCTCGTGGCGGATGGTGAGCGTGCCGCCATCCTCCCCCCGATCATAAGTCGCGGGCGCGCGCAGCCACTGTTCGCGATCCTCCGAGACGACGGCATCATAGCCCGGCCAGCCATCGGGATAAGCCGAGCCATGCAGGCCCGTGATGCGCAGCGTCAGCGCCGTGCCGGCCGGGGCGGCGGCGCGGAAATGGAACCACTGGAAGAAATCGCTCTCATTATCCTTGCGGATGGAAAGCGTGGCGGTTGTTCCCTCGATCCGCTCGACGACGATATTGCCGCTGTCGAACCGGCTGGTGATGAGAAGAGGGGCGGGCGCGGGACGGGTCTGGTTGGTCATTGCACCGTGATAGTCTCGCCGGACGAGCCGGGGAAGCCCTGGAAAAGCGCATCGGCCAGACGCCCGACCGCAATGCCCGGCTGCGCGGCGGGCGAACCCTCCTTCGCGGCCGTCTCGGCACGCCCTTCCCAGAAGGCCACCTTGTCCGACGCGCGGCGCAGCTGCACGCGCAGGCGCGTGGCCACCACCGGCTTGGGCTTGCCCGAGAGATTGAGGCCGATGCCCACGCCGACGCCGCTGCCGAAGCTGCCCGTCGACCCGCCGACGCCGACGCTCACGGGCGAGCGGCCCTGCGCGCCGGGCGCATAAGTGTCGCGCGTCAGGGCGACGACCGCCTCGACATCGCCACCGGCCGCGCCCTCATCGAGCACGGTAAAGCCATTGCGGGCCAGCGCGGCGCTCACCGCATTGGCGACGGCGCGGAATTCCAGGCTGTTGCTGTCCGCCGCGTCGGCCGGCACGATCGTCACGCGGCCCTGGCGCGCCACCTGATCGGCATGGAAGCGCGTGACCTCGACCGGGCCGGTGGACGTGGCGCAGCCCGTAAGCAGAAGCGCCGGCGCAAGCGCCAGCAGCGCGCCTTTCAAGTGCCTCGTGCGCATCATCGCCTCTCCATCCTTGCGTCTCGTGCCAACCTGTTGTTCCCGCCGCCCATTGGCGACCCACAAGCAGTGCACCCTCCCCGCGCCGGGATCAAGATCACCGTGCGCGGAGGCGGTGCGGCCCACGCCTCAGCCCGAGCGAAGCGGGCCATCGGCGGCATGCATCTGCTGGTGCTGGACCAGCCGCCAGTCATCATGCGCAATGCGGCGCCAGGTCGAGGTGCACCAGGCGCGCATCTCGGTGGCGTCGGGGCGCTTGGCATAAGCCTCATAGGCCGCGACGATCAGTCCGTCCTGCGGGCGGACGATGCAGCCATGGGCCAGCGTGACCTCCGCCCAGCGCGGCGTGGCGGCAATGCTCTCGATGGCGTCGCGGCCCTCCAGCACATAAGGCGGCGCCGGCACGACCATGAGGCAGGATTCATCCAATGCCGCGGCGAACTGCTCGGCACTGCCGGTCCACAACGCCTTCTCATGCGACCAGACGCGATCGTCTTCCATCACGCATTCTCCTTTTCCATCTCCATCTTCCTGCCAATGCGGCGCCGGGCAGAAGGTTGCGCGGAAGGACGAGCGAAAGAGGGACTCCCCTTGCGCGGCGATCAATCCTATGGGCCGGAGCATCGGCACAGCACGGGGACCGGAGCGGCACATCATGGACGCGGCGCAATTCGTACCGGATACGCAGATGCGCGGCCTGATGCGCCTGCTCCCCGCCGCCGCGCGCCCCTATGCGCTGCTCGCGCGGTTCGACCGGCCGATCGGCTGGTGGCTGCTCTTCTGGCCCGGCGCCTGGGCGATCGCGCTGGCGGGCGGCTTGCCGGATCGCTGGCCGATGCTGCTCTGGTTCCTGCTCGGCAGCATCGCCATGCGCGGGGCGGGCTGCGTCTACAACGACATCGTCGACCGCGACCTCGACGCGCAGGTGGCGCGCACCGCGAGCCGCCCGATCGCGAGCGGCGCCGTCTCGCTCAAGGCGGGCTGGGCCTGGCTGCTGACGCTCTGCTTCATCGGCCTCATCGTGCTGCTGCAATTGCGCTGGCAGGCGCAGCTGGTGGCGCTCGCCAGCCTCGCCCTCGTCGCGGCCTATCCCTTCATGAAGCGCATCACATGGTGGCCGCAGGCCTGGCTGGGGCTGGTGTTCACCTGGGCCGCGCCGGTGGGCTGGGTGGAAATGACCGGCGGCATGAATGCGGCGGGGCTGCTCCTCTATGCCGGCGCCTTCTTCTGGGTGATCGGCTACGACACGGTGTACGCGCTGCAGGACCGGGAGGACGACGCGCTGGTCGGCATCCGCTCCAGCGCGCTGGCCATGGGGCGGCATGTGAAGGCGGGCGTCGCCGCCTGCTTCGCGCTGGCCCTCGCGCTCTGGGGCGCGGCGCTCTGGCTGGTCGCGCCTGTGTGGCTCGCGCCGGTCGCGCTGCTGCCGCTCGCCGCGCAATTCCTCTGGCAGGTCGGCACGCTGCGCGAAGACGAGGCCGACCCGCTCATCAAGTTCCGCTCCAACCGGTTCGCGGGCCTGCTGATGTTCCTCGCCTGCCTCGTCGTCGGCAGCGCCTGATTTTTCCGGCGCTGGCGCCCGCCCGGCAAAGCGGCTATGGGCGCCCGCGATGTTGCATCGCCTTTACGAATGGACGCTGGCCAAGGCCGCGCACCGCCATGCCGAATGGTGGCTCATCGTCGTTTCCTTCCTCGAATCGAGCATCTTCCCGATCCCGCCGCATCCGCTGCTCGGGCTGATGTGCCTCGCGCGCCCGGCCCGGGCGCTGCGCTACGGCATCATCTGCACGCTCGCCTCGGTGGCGGGCGGACTGCTCGGCTATGCGATCGGCTTCTTCCTGTTCGAGGCGCTGGGGCAGAGCCTGCTCGCGACGCTCGGCCTGACCGAGAGCTTCCCCAAGGCGGCCTGCTACCTGCGCGACTATGGCGCCGAGATCATCCTCGTGAAGGGCGCCACGCCCATCCCCTTCAAGCTCATCACCATCACGGCGGGCTTCATCGGCCTGCCGCTGTTCACCTTCCTGTGGGCCAGCGTCGCCTCGCGCGCCATGCAGTTCGTGCTGGTGGGCGCGCTGTTCTGGAAGTTCGGCGCGCCGATCAAGGTCTATCTGGAGCGCTATCTCGGCTGGATCACGGCGGCCTTCGCGGTGCTGCTGGTGGGCGGCGTGCTGCTCGCGGGCGTGCTCGGCGGCGGCAGCGGCGCCACGAACGACAAGTGCGGCAACGCCACCATGGAACAGATCATCGCCCGGTAAGGATGCGCGATGCGGGGGGCCCATTGTGCCGCTCCCGCACCCTCGCGCGAATCGGTGCTGGAGGGGGGCGCGCCGGTCGCGCCCAACCCTCCCCGCACCCTCACCGCGCGGCGCATGGCCGGGGAAAACGGCCGATCCCCGCCGCGCTGCGCCCGCGCAGCCGGGCGAGGAAAGGCGATTTTTCGGCCCCTCGCGCCTTGACTTTCCCCGGACCGGCCCATAGAGGCGCGGCTTCGATTTTCCGACCGCACGATTCACTGGACGCCCGATCATGAAGATCCGCAATTCACTCAAGTCGCTCAAGGACCGCCACCGGGACAACCGCGTGATCCGTCGTCGCGGGCGCACCTATGTCATCAACAAGACGCAGCGTCGCTTCAAGGCCCGCCAGGGCTGATCCAGCGCACGCGGCGGACTGCCTCAAGTCCGCTTGACGGAACAGAAGACGCCCGGCCAGTCTCTGGCCGGGCGTTTTGGCGTTGCCGATCCGGCCCATGAGAGGCGCACGGGAGAGCGGCATGACCGTCCATTGCGAATGGGGCCTGCACGGCATCGAGACACTGCGCGACGCGGTCGGCGTGATCGTGATCGTGGATGTGCTGTCCTTCTCCACCGCCGTGGACGTGGCGACGGCACGCGGAGCGCTGGTCTGTCCGCATGACCTCGGAATTGCGGACGGCGGCGCACCGGGCCCCCGGGAGGCTGAGCCCCCGGCCGGAAGCGTGATCGCGCAGCCGCGCGGGGCGCCCGGCGGCGGCTTCTCCCTCTCCCCGGTCAGCCTGTCGGACATCGCGCCGGCCACGCGGCTCATCCTCCCCTCCCCCAATGGCGGGCGCCTCTCGCTGGCCTGCGGCGACCGGCCGGTGTTCACCGGCTGCCTGCGCAATGCCACAGCGCTCGCGGAGTCGGTGCGCGCCTTCGCGGCCGGGCGCGACATCGCGGTGATTCCCGCCGGGGAGCGCTGGCCGGACGGATCGCTGCGCCCGGCGATCGAGGACTGGCTGGGCGCGGGCGCGATCATCGCCGGGCTCGGCCCCGCCCTCTCCGCCGAAGCGGAGACCGCCTGCATGGCCTGGCACGCGGCCCGGGCGGACGTGGCGCGGCTCGTGCACGCATCCGCCTCCGGCCGGGAGCTGATCGCGGCCGGCCATGGCGGCGACGTGGAGATGGCGGTGGACATCGATGCAAGCGACGGCGCGCCGCTGCTGGTGGACGGGGCCTACCGGCAATAGGAGTCATGGGGGCGTGCGGCGCCGGCCCGCTCCCCTCAGGCGACTTCCGCCGCCACCCGTGTCGCCCAGCCGTCGATCAGCACATCGAGCGCGATGACGAAACTGTCGCGATCGGCCGCCACGGCATCGGGGCGCACCGAGCGCAAGGTCGTCCAGCCCGTGACCAGCGCCTGCACCGAGCGCTGCGCGACAAGCGCATGCGGCGCCGGCAGGCCGAGCTGCTCCAGCGCGTCCAGGATTCGCGCCAGCGAAGCCTCGGCAAGGCCCGCCTGCGGGCGCGCGACGATGATGAGCTGGCGCGCATCGGGAATCGCGATCTGCGCGTCCCACAAGGCGAGGCCGAAGCCATGGAGCCAGCCGCGCCAGTCCCCGGCGGGTGGAATGGCATCCAGGCAGGCGCGGAAGATGGACGCGGACATCAGCCCGTGGAGCGTGCCCTTGTCCGGCACGTGCCAGTACAGCGAGGAGACGCTGACGCCCAGCCGCGCGGCGACCCGGCGCAGGCTCACCGCGCCAAGCCCCTCCTCCCGAAGCAGCGCGACGGCCTCCGCCACGATCATGTCCCGGTCGAGTTTGGAGAAAGACATGCCAGCGCCTTGACACCAACGCGCGCAAAAAGCATCCATCGCAAAACGAACAATGTTCGATTAGCCGATGGAGACGATGCATGTACCCCTTCACGCCCGGAAGCTACGCGCCGCGCAACGGCTGGTATGTCGCGGCCTTCTGCCGCGAGATCGGCGAGGCGCTGCTCAGCCGCTGGATCCTCAACCAGCCGGTCGTGCTCTATCGCAAGGCGGACGGGACGGCCGTGGCGGTGGACGGGCGCTGCCCGCACCGGCACTATCCGCTGGGCGAAAGCAAGCGGGTGGGCGACGCCATCCAGTGCGGCTATCACGGCATCACCTTCGGCTCGGACGGCAAATGCACCTTCGTGCCGAGCCAGAAGACGATCCCCGGCGTCTATGCAATCAAGGCCTATCCGCTCGTCGAGCGGGGCCTGTGGGCCTGGATCTGGCCGGGCGACCCGGACCAGGCGGACGAGGCGCTGATCCCGACGCTCGACGAGATCGGCTTCAACATCCCCGGCATGATCCCCGACGCTTTCTATTCGATGCACGTCAAGGGCCGCTACCAGCTGCTCAACGACAATCTGCTGGACCTCTCGCACCTGGGCTATCTGCACGCGACCTCGATCGGGACGCCGGACGATGCGGCGACCCCGGAAGTGCGCGACCTCAACGAACGGCGCCTCTCCAGCCGCCGCTTCATGCGCAACACGCCGATGCCGCCCTATCACGACCGCAGCGTGTATGACGGCCCCGTCGACCGGATCTCGGGCATGGACTTCTACTTCCCGGGCTTCCACGCCGGGATCGGCGAATCGCGCATTCCGGAAGACCGGCCGCAGGGCGGGCGACTGCTGCACACCAGCCGCGTGTGGCACGCCGTGACGCCGGCGACGAAGACGAGCTGCAACTATTTCTTCGGCATGAGCGCCCCTTCGCGCGACCGGCTGGAGGACGCTAAGATCCGGCTGGAGCCGGTGCTCGCCGAGGACAGTTTCGCGACCGAGGAAATCGAGAAGATCATCAGCACCATGGACGCGCTGCCGCCCGAACTGATGCTCAAGAGCGACGTGACAGCGGTGCAGGGCCGCCGTATCCTCCAGGCGATGATGGACCGGGAACGGGCGCAGGACCCGGCCGGTGCCGCATCGGAGAGGAGACGAGAGGATGAACCGGTTTGAACAGGCCGTCTACGACTGCATGAAGCCCACCGAGGCGCTTTACGAACAGACGCGCAACCCCTTCCACCGCAAGATCATCCTCAATTTCTGGCGGCACGTCCATCTCGAGGGCGCCGGGCTCTACGACCAGATCTGCGCCGACGACATGATGGTGGAGCGGCCGGTCTACCGGATCACATGGGGCGCCAATCCCGCCGTGATCAAGGGGCGCGAGGGCGTGAAGGCCTTCTACAACAGCGTGGGCGACGTGGTGCTCTGGAACAGTGACGACCGCATCGCCGTGGCCGACTGGGGCATCGCGGACGAGCTGACCTTCAACCTGCTGGGTCTGGGCGGCATCATGCAGGCGATCGGCTATGACGTGCCGGACCCGCACAAATTCTACCATGTCCGCAGCCGGCAGGCCTTCATCTGGCCCTATGACAACCGCGCGCTGCTGGCCGGCGAACATCTCTACGAGGACAAGACCAGCCTGGTGTGGGAGGAAGTGGACGAAGCCGAACTCACCACCGCCGCACGGGTGAAGGCGATCCAGAAGGAACTGCTGGACCAGCTCCACGCCCGGTTCGGCGAGAAGTTCTGGGTCTGGGAACCGGAGGCTGCGACGGCTTGATTGGGGGCTCCGCCAGGACGTTAACCGAGTAATTCCAGGGCCAACTCGTTTGCCTCAATGCCCTCATCTGTCGTCTCAATGATACGGCGGATATCGCGCCGCAATGCAGCAAAATGACGAGCCTCATTACATTCGATAGCTTGGACCGTTTGCTCCAACTGCGCACCTAAGGCCGCCAGCCGGACATGTGTTTCGTTGGCAGTATCAAAGCGCGGAACTGGCAACTCCCAGATGTGCTTTGCTATATCGCGCTCGTCCTTGCCGTACGACATAAGGGGCCTGACTAGTTCGGTCGTATGAGGGGCATTGAGTAATGCGCATAGATAGTCTGCCTCAGCGACGGAAAAGGCCGGCATCCAGTAGAGGCCACTAGTTAAGATGGCGCGACGATCCTCTAATTTCGCGCCGACGACGTGCATACCGCTGCGGTTGTACACGACCCGCAGCGCGGCGACCGGGAGTTGTTTGGTCATCTTGGATTGGTAATCCAACTGTTCCATCAACGTGAGCTTTTCGCTCGAACGATGTTCTAGCCATAGGTCGTTCGCTTGCGACCACCACCGGCTTAATCCGGGGAACATGTCGATGCCCTCTGGCTCGCTTAGCAATCCTTGCTGATTGCATGGCAATACGCCCTCGAGCGCGTCCAACATGCGAAATGGCAACAACGTTTCACCGGTATGAACCGGTCGGAGGAAGTCGGTTTCGACGATGCCCGTCAAGCTATCTAGCTGCTTCCAGGGCTTCTTCTCATTGTTGCTACGGTGTGAGATGACGGCTGCGCTTCCGGCGGGTAAGCCTAGCGGGTTGGCCTGCTGGCGTTCGACCATAAACGCCAAACGTGGGAGGAGAACGGCACCCTGCGTGAACATCGCGTGGTAAGGAGACCGACATGCCCCCGCCAATCGCCGGACACTTCCTTCCGTGCGCTCCAGCAAGGCGGAAATCTCATCCCAGGGTGCGGAACGGTCAACGATCTGGCCCCTCCAGATCGACGCCTCTAGGGGCATCGGAACCGCTTCTTCCGCTCGCTCGCCGAATATTACACAAGCTGCTCGGGGAAAGAAGTGCGGACGGAGGCGACGCAAATCCCAGCTTGGTTGGAACGCAATCTGCAAACCGCCTGCACCGTCGCCATAGGCCCCGGTCCGAAAACCATCGTAATTTGGTCGGTCGAGTGCGGCGTTGGGCAACACCATCGCAAATCGCCCATTGCGGCGAAGATAGAGTTCGCACGAACGCACGACGAATAGCCCCGCAAGGTCTTGCTGAGTCGCCAACTCGGCTCCAGCCCAGAGTCCGCGCGCCGTACTCATGTTGCGGAAAGTGGTCTGCATTCCGGGTGTCATAAACCGCAGTGCGAGCCAAGGCGGATTGCCGATAATCAGATCGACTTTGTTCCCTTCACGGGAGAGCCACATCGGGCGAGCTAGATTTCGAACATAGTAGCCCCAAATATGGTCGCGGCCCTCATCGTGGAGTCGACACATAGTTCGGAAGGTCGCTTCGATTGTTGCGCGGTCTTCCTGAGCGATGCCTAGTCTCTGAAATGTCGCGGATAACGATGGGACTGGTGCACCCGGATTACGCGACGAGGCACGGCGGGCCAAGTCGTTGACCAGTTGGTCAAATCTACCCGCATCGTCAAGTAAAGTGGATGGGAAGCGAAGGTCGGACGTGAATAGCTCCCGAGAATCATCCGCTTGAATAACGAGATTTCCCGCAGACCAAAGGTCCGTGTTCTGTTCGCGCCATTGGAGCGAGTCGCCAAGATAAACCGGGATCTGAATGGTGCAGCGGTTCGGATCGACAATCCGAGCGCGCCCGAGAGCCAGGAGATAGGTAACGCGTGCTAAGGTCACGGCTACCGGATGAAGGTCCATCCCGATTACATTCTGCGTTACCCCCGCAAGTAGTTCGGGAAGCGAATTCCCGGCCGCTTCCGCTGCGGCGATGTAAGTTCGAATTGCGTGGAATAGGAAGGTGCCCGAACCGCAGGCCGGGTCAAGCACGCGAGTGGAGAGAGGCGCGCGCAAGGTTTCGGAAACGACGGCCTGAGCAAGCCAGTCCGGGGTGTAATATTCCCCCAGCCGCTTTCTCGTATCCGCCCCGATGATACTTTCATAAAGTACTTTCAGCACGTCTTGCTCGACGTTGCTCCAATCGAAGCGAGCAAGCCGCCGCGCCAAGGTCCGAATGAAAACCTCACCTTGATCTACCTCGACGACCCAATCGAAAAAGTCAGGCTCAACGACGCCATAGATTCCCGCCTCGTCGAAGCGCTGCCCAGACAAGAGAGCAGCCGGCGGGATCGACTGGACCGAAAGGCCCAAGACGGCGTGGGCGATGATCTCAGCTGAGTTTACGAGGAGCGTGTGCTCGATGAATAGGTCGTCGGTGTCTTCGAATTGAGTTCCCAGAGCCGAAGTTAGCAGCCGAGACCAAAGTTCTCGCTTCATCCGAACCGTGGGCAAGTCACGATTCCGGGCATAGAGAGCACCCAACGTGGCCCGGTCCAAGGCATATGCGCTGCTGCCCGCTCCTAGGCGCGTCACTATAGCTGTGGACGTGGGGGTGATGGCGTGGGTCGTGGCGAGTACGCCCTCGACCCACACAACGAGCCGATCAAGGTCGGCTGTGGATTGCAGAGTGAATTGTGCAACCGGTCGAAGGGTAGAACCGTCCACTAGATCGTAACACGTCCAGTCGATACCGTCAGTGAGAACTCCAATGTAACGCTGACCAGTCTGCTCGCGGCGCGCGGCCACGTAACCAGCCAATTGCTCCGCTGCGTCTATCCTCACCCTGCCTCGTCGCAAGTCGCGCTTGACCTCGATGACAGTCGAACCAACCTCGATGTCAATGCGGCGGCGGTCCCCTACCGGTGACTCCAAGTTTACGACCTGATTATCATTAAGGTCAAAGGGTGCCATTAGTATGAACTGCCGAATGTCGGCCTGAATGTCGGCTTCCGTTCGCTGGCTCTCCCGCTGAAGTAGGCGTTCAATCAGTTCAATCAAAATGTCCCCCCCTTCGGGGCATCCAAGCCCAGCTTTTCTTGCGTGTCGCTTGTTATCCCGGTTTCACGGTGCCGTCGAGAAACGGACAGAAGAAGAATATCCGCGTTAGCAAGCTTGCTCAACGCGCGATATTGGGAGCGTAGCTGCCATCGGACATGGTCGCAACGAAGAGCAGCTATCCGCAAGCCGCGCCCCGCCCCGTCCAGCCATAGCCCCGGCCATCAAGGCGCTCCGACAGCGCCCCCTAGCCCTCGCCGTGGACCCGCAGTTCATCGCCGCGGATGGTGGCGACGTGCAGGACGTTGGTGGAGCCCGGCGTGCCGAAGGGGACGCCGGCGAGGACGATGATCTTGTCCCCGCCCGCCGCGATGCCGTGGCGCAGGGCCATGCGCTTGGCCTTGCCGATCATTTCCTCGAAGCTGCCGATATCCTTGGTGCGCACGGCGTGGACGCCCCAGAACAGGCCCATGCGGCGCGCGGTGGTGGCGCGCGGCGTGAGGGCGAGGATGGGCGCGGAGGGCCGCTCGCGCGCGATGCGGCGCACGGTGCTGCCCGATGCGGTGAAGCAGACGATCGCCTTGGCCGAGACGGTGGTGGTGATCGTCTGGCTGGCGCCGGCCAGCGCGTCCGACGTGGTGGGATCGGGAATGGTCTTGGTGAAGTGCAGCCGATCGAGATAGCCCGGATCATGCTCCACGCTGTGCGCGATGCTGTCCATCATCGCCACGGCCTGCTCGGGCCAGTCGCCTGCCGCCGTCTCGGCCGAGAGCATCACCGCGTCCGCGCCGTCATAGACCGCCGTGGCCACGTCCGACACTTCCGCGCGGGTGGGCGTGGGCGACTTGATCATCGATTCGAGCATCTGCGTCGCGACGACCACCGGCTTGCCGAGGCGTCGGGCGCTCTCCACGATCTGCTTCTGCAGCGGCGGCACGGCATAAGGCGGCAACTCGACGCCGAGATCGCCGCGCGCCACCATCACCGCGTCCGACATTTCCAGTATCTCTTCCAGCCGGTTGAGCGCGGCGGGCTTCTCGATCTTGGCGAGGAGCTGGCCATGGCCGCCCATCAGCCGGCGCGCCTCGGCCAGATCGTCCGGCCGCTGCACGAAGGAGAGCGCGATCCAGTCCACCCCCGCCTCGATCGCGAAAGCGAGGTCGCGCCGGTCCTTGTCCGTGAGCGCGGCCATCGGCAGCACCACGTCCGGCACGTTGACGCCCTTGCGCTCCGAGAGCTGCCCGCCGACCTCGACCTGCGTCTCGATGGCATCGTCGCTCACGGCCTTCACGCGCAGTACCAGCTTGCCATCGTCCAGCAGCAGCCGCGTGCCCGGCTGGGCGGCGGCGAAGATCTCCGCATGGGGCAGCGCCACGCGCCGCGCGTCGCCGGGCTCGGTGTCGCGATCCAGCCGGAAGCTGTCGCCCGGCCTCAGCATCACCGGGCCGTCGGCGAAGGTGCCGATGCGCAGCTTGGGGCCCTGCAGGTCCGCCAGGATCGTGGTCGGCCGGCCAAGCTCCTTCTCCAGCGCGCGGATCGCCTCGACATTCGCCGCATGCCCCTCATGCCCGCCATGGCTCATGTTGAGGCGGAAGGCATCCGCCCCGGCCAGGAACAGCCGGCGGATCATCTCGCTGCCACTGCTGGCCGGGCCGAGCGTGGCGAGGATACGGACCTTGCGGGTGCGGGGGGCAAGTTTCTTCATCGGTAAAGGCAACCCCTTGCGTCAGCGATATGCCTGCCCAAATGACGGTAACGACGCGGCAAGCGCGGCGAACAGGGCGGCAATGGTTCGAACAGAAAGCAGAAGAGGCATTCAATGACGATAGAGACGCTCGATGACAAGACGGCGGCAGCGGCTTTCCGTCGGCTCGTCCATCATCTGCGCCATCGCACCGACGCGCAGAATGTCGATCTGATGGGGCTGGCCGGCTTCTGCCGCAATTGCCTCGCCGACTGGGTGGCCGAGGCCGACGGGGCGATGGACCGCGAAAGCGCGCGCGAGATCATCTACGGCATGCCCTATGCGCAGTGGAAGGACAGCCACCAGAGCGAAGCCACGCCCGAGCAGCTGGAGCGCATGAAAGCCAGCGTGGCGCGCAACGCCGGCTGACCCGCGCCGCGGCCCGCGCAAACGCCTTTCACGCAAGGAAATGTCGCGAGGCGGGCGCCCCGTGCAGCCTTGTCACAAAATTTGCGCGCCCCCTGTTTACTTGGAGCGCCGACGCCGCTAGAGGCCCGCGCGATGTTCACGATGATCGCCCTGCCGACGATTATGACCAAACCGACCCGCATTCGCGGGGCGGTGTCTGGTACGCGCGCGGCCTGAGGGCCACGATCATCCGGACCGCAAGCCCCGCGAAGCGCGCGGGGCCGACTTTCCGACCGGAAGCCTGACCGCCGCGTTCTCCGCCCAACACAAGGAGACGTTCACTCATGGTTGCCCGCTTCTCATCCAATGTTCCGCTCAATGTCGGCGTCGTCGGCGCGACGGGCCTCGTCGGCTCGATGATGCGCCAGCTGCTCGAGGAACGGGACTTCCCGGTCGGCACGCTGCGCCTGTTCGCTTCCGCCCGCTCGGCCGGCTCGCAGGTGGACTTCAAGGGCGAGAAAGTGACGGTGGAGGACGCCGCCACCGCCGATTTCGCCGGGCTCGACCTCGTCTTCTTCTCCGCCGGCGGCTCGACCAGCAAGGCGCTGGCGCCCAAGGTGGCCGCCGCGGGCGCCATCGTGATCGACAACAGCTCGGCCTGGCGCAGCGACCCGGACGTGCCGCTCGTCGTCGCCGAAGTGAATCCCCATGCGCTCGCCAACATGCCCAAGGGCATCATCGCCAATCCCAATTGCACCACCATGGCCGCCATGCCGGTGCTCGGCCCACTGCACGAGGCGGCGGGGCTCAAGCGGCTGATCGTAGCGACCTATCAGGCCGTCTCGGGCGGCGGCATGGAAGGCATCGACGTGCTGGCCCGGCAGATCGCCGCGGTGGGCGACAAGGGCGCCGCGCTCGCCTTCAACGGCAAGGCGGACTTCCTCCCCGCGCCCGAGAAGTGGGCCGTGCCGATCACCAACAACATCGTGCCGCTCAATTATGTGCTGGGCGAGGACGGCTACACCGAGGAAGAGCTCAAGCTGCGCGACGAGAGCCGCAGGATCCTGGGCATTCCCGACCTGCCCGTCTCGGGCACCTGCGTGCGCGTGCCGGTATTCACCGGCCATGGCCTCTCCATCAATGCCGAGTTCGAGCGGCCCATCGACGTGGAGACCGCGCTCGCCCTGCTCGGCAAGGCCCCCGGCGTGGTGCTGAGCGACGTACCGAACGCGCTGGAAGCGACCGGCGCCGACCCCGTGTTCGTCGGCCGCGTACGCCCCGACCGCACGGTGGACCACGGCCTCGCGATGTTCGTGGTGGGCGACAATCTGCGCAAGGGCGCCGCGCTCAACGCCGTGCAGATCGGCGAAGTGCTCTGCGGCCGATGAACTGACGTAGCCTCCCCTCCCCGGTGATGCGCCGGGGAGGATGGATATGTCATCCCGAACTCGATCCGGGATTCCGCTTCTTCCAGTTTCTCAAACTGGACTCGGCGATCCTCAAGGCAGCTGGTCATTATCGGTCCTATCCTCGTCATTCCCGTGCACACGGGAATCCAGATCACCTTGCCGACGGGAGCTGAGGGTGCAGCCGCGATCCGGCGCGAAATCCTGTCTGCATCGCCGTCGTATGATGCGGGATCACGGCCGCGCCACATCGCACCCTCGCAACTGGATTCCCGTGTGCACGGGTATGACGGCAGAGGAGCGGCAATACCCGCCAACAGCCTCCTGACCTCCCGGTCCGTTTGCCCTCGGAGAGGACCCGCCGCCGCGCTGGCGGCGCGCCTGGACGTTTCGGGAAACTCGGCAAACAGACCATGGGACACCCGCCGAACCCCGGCACCCTTGCTTTTCCCCGCGAACAGCCCTATGTGCAGCGCAGCATTCGGCGCGCGGACTAGTGATCCGGCGCAATTCCGAGCAGCGTGAGGCCCCGCGATCTTCGCACAAGGGCGGCCGGGACGAACGGATGCGAAACCGCAAAAGCTTCCTTATTCACGCAGGGTCGCCCGTAACGGAGACCCCTGTTGCGCGCGCGCCTCTGACGCGCATGCGCCGCATGTCCTTATCGAGAGTATATTCATGTCCTATTTTTCCGACCTTGGTCTTGCCGAGCCCCTCCTTCGCGCGCTCGAAACCAAGGGCTATGCCGACCCGACGCCGATCCAGCAGCAGGCGATTCCCGCGCTGCTCGAAGGGCGCGACCTGCTGGGCATTGCCCAGACGGGCACCGGCAAGACCGCCGCTTTCTCCCTCCCCTCGCTGCACCGGCTGATCGGCAATGCGCAGGCCCGCAAGCCGGCCTCCTGCCGCATGCTGGTGCTCTCGCCCACGCGTGAGCTCACTGCGCAGATCGCCGAGAACATGCGCGGCTATGCCAAATATCTGAACCTCTCCGTGCAGGTCGTCTTCGGCGGCGTGCCGGTGGGCAAGCAGGCGCGCGCGCTGGTGCCGGGCTGCGACATCCTCGTCGCGACGCCGGGCCGCCTGCTCGACCTGATCGAGCAGCGCGCGCTCACGCTGCGCAATGTCGAGATCTTCGTGCTCGACGAGGCCGACCAGATGATGGACCTCGGCTTCATCCAGCCGCTCAAGCGCATCGCGGGGATGCTGCCCAAGGAGCGGCAGAGCCTGTTCTTCTCCGCCACCATGCCGCAGGCCATCGCGGACCTTGGCAAGCAGTTCATCCACAATCCGGTGAAGGTGGAAGTCGCGCCACAATCGACCACTGCCGAGCGCGTGGAGCAATATGCCACCTTCGTCGAGCAGCAGGAGAAGCAGGCGCTGCTGACCCTGCGCCTGCGCGAGGCGATCGCCTCGGGCGCGCTGGACCGGGCGCTCGTCTTCACCCGCACCAAGCATGGCGCGGACCGCGTGGCGCGCCACCTCGTCGCCGCGCAGATCAGCGCCGCCGCCATCCACGGCAACAAGAGCCAGGGCCAGCGCACCGCCGCGCTCAAGGGCTTCCGTGACGGCAGCGTCCAGATCCTCGTGGCGACGGACATCGCGGCGCGCGGCATCGACGTCTCGGGCGTCTCGCACGTGTTCAACTTCGAGCTGCCCAACGTGCCCGAGCAATATGTCCACCGCATCGGCCGCACGGCCCGCGCGGGCGCGGACGGCATCGCGATGAGCTTCGTCGCGCCGGACGAGCGCCCCTATCTGCGCGACATCGAGCGGCTGACCCGCGTGAAGCTGGAGCAGATGCCGCTGCCGGAGAATTTCGTGGTCGAGGCACGACGCCTGCCGCTGCCTTCCAAGAAAGCGATCGAGCAGGCCGTGGGCGACAGCGCGCCGGGCCGCAATGCCGGCAACGGCGCGCGCCAGGGCCGGCGCCCGCAGCGCGCGCGCCATGGCGAGCGCGGCGCACCGGCACAGGCCGACCGCCGGCAGGACGCGCATGCGCCCCGGCCGGAGCGGCAGGATCGCCGCCCCGCGCAGGCTCGCGCAGAAGCCGCCCCGCAGGGCGAGGGCCGTCGCGAGCGGCCGCTGATCGATATCCGCATCGAAGGCCGGGGCCGCCCGGCCTGGTCCGAGCGCACGCCGGAGGGCGGCCGGGACCATGCGAGCCGCGATGGCCGCCCCCAGCGTCGTGGCCCCGAGGGCAACGAGCGCGGCGGCCGCACCGGGCAGCGCCACGACGGCGCACGTCAGGGTGAGGCACGCGGTGGCGGCCAGGGCCGCCCGAACTTCGATCCGCTGGCCGTCTATGGCGACCAGCCGGCCCGGCGGGACGGCGAGCAGCTGCCCAAGCGGATGCGCGAAGGCGCGCCCGCCGGCAGCGAAGCCGAGCGTGGCCCGCGCCGCGACGGTGGCCAGCGCCGCTTCGGCAATGGCCGTCCGCAGGGCAATGCCGGCGGTGGTGGCGGCGGGCGCCGCAGCCGGGCCGGACGGAGCGGCTGACCACCCTCCCCCAACCGATCATCCCGCTCCCGCCCCGCGCCTGCCGGCGCGGCGGGCGGGACAGAGGTGCCAAGCGCGCCGGGCCGGCGGGGACCTGACATTCAGGTAGCTCCGGCCCCGTGCGCCCCTCAGTGCAGGTGGCGCAGCTTGTCCGGATTGCGCATGACGTAGATGGCGGCGATCCGGCCATCCTCGATGTCCAGCGCCGTCGTCTGATATTCGCCGTCCGCTTCCAGCGTCACGAAGCCGGGCAGGCCATTCACGAAGCAGACGCGCACCAGCTGCGATCCATGCTTGCGGAACAGGATGCCGAGCGCCTTGTGAAGCTGCATGACCTGCGCGAAGCCGAGCGCCGGGCGGATGGTCGCCGGGCGCTTGCCGCCGCCATCGCTGTGCATGCTCACATCCTGCGCGAGCATCGCCCCGAGCGCGCTCATGTCGCCACTGCGCGAGGCAGCGAAGAACGCGCCGGCAATCTCCAGCCCACGATCCCGCGCGATGCGGAAGCGTGGCCGCGCTTCCCGCACATGCGTGCGTGCCCGCGCCGCGAGCTGCCGGCAGGCCGCCGCGTCCCGCCCGACCGTCGCGGCGACTTCCGCGAAGCCGAGGCCGAACACATCATGCAGGAGAAAGGCCGCCCGCTCGAGCGGCGAAAGACGCTCCAGCGCCAGCATCAGCGGCAAGGTGACGTCCTCTTCCTCCTCGCCCGCATCCTCCTCGACCAGCGGATCGGGCAGCCACGGCCCCACATAGGTCTCCCGCCGGACATGCGCGGACTTGAGATGATCGAGGCACAGGCGCGTGACGACCCGGCGCAGGAAGGCCTCCGGCTCGCGGATCGCGGCCTGATCCGTGCCCATCCAGCGAATGAACGCTTCCTGCACCATGTCCTCGGCATCGGCCACCGAGCCGAGCATCCGGTAGGCGACCCGGACCAGCCGGGGACGCAGCGGATCGAACCGCGCCGCCGCGTCCTGCCGCGTCCCCCGCTCCATCAGGCCGCTGCCTTCACGGGCATGTCGTACCAGAGATCGAAACCGACGGCGATGCGGTTCCAGCCATTGATGATGTTGATCATCAAGGTGAGCTTCACCTGCTCCTCCTCGGTGAATTCCCAGTTCAGCGCTTCCTTCGCCGCCGCGTGGGCATGCCCTTCCGACAGGCGGGTGAGCGCTTCCGTCCAGCCTAGCGCCGCGCGCTCGCGATCCGTGTAGCAGGGCGCCTCACGCCAGGCGGAGAGCAAATAGATGCGCTGCTCGGTCTCGCCCTTCGCGCGCGCCTCATGGCTGTGCATGTTGATGCAGTTCGCGCAGCCGTTGATCTGCGAGGCGCGGATCTTGACCAGCTCGATCAGGCTGGACTCGAGGCTGTCGGCCACGGCGAGGGACAGCTCCGTCCAGCTCTTCATCAGCGCGGGCGCGGCGGCATAGGGATTGAAGCGGGTGGTCATCGTCATCTCCTTCCTTCAGGGTTGCACGGACATGACGAGCCGGCGCCAGCGAATGTGACATCGGCCGGAATTTTTTTCATGCGCAATGGGCGAAGCGCGCGCCGCGAGCGCCCCTGCCCACTCTCGATGCTGGACACCGGCCCGGCCGGATGGCTAGGAGCGCGCATCCGATTCTGACCCACATTCCTTTCCGGAGACCATCACATCATGAGCGACAATATCGCCGCCGATCAATTGCGCCTTCTCATCGAGCGCGTCGAGCGCCTGGAAGAAGAGAAGAAGGGCATCGCCGACGACATCAAGGACGTCTATCTCGAAGCCAAGGCCACCGGCTATGACGTCAAGATCATGCGGCAGATCATCCGGCTGCGGAAGATGCCGGCCCATGACCGCCAGGAGATGGAAGCCATCCTCCAGACCTATCTGGCCGCGCTCGGCATGGAATAAGGCCCCTCTGGTCATTTCGCGTGGCGCGCGCTAGCCATCCTCCCCGGGACCCCAACCCGGTACAGTGTGAGAGGACAGGCGATATGACCGACGGACCATGGGGCGGCAGCCCGGGCGAGATGATCGTGACCACCACCAACAATGTGGATGGCCGCCCCGTCCAGCGTTATTGCGGCGTGGTGACCGGCGAAGTGATCGTCGGCGCCAATCTCTTCCGCGACCTCTTCGCCAGCGTGCGCGACATCGTCGGCGGTCGCGCGGGCGCCTATGAGGAAGTGCTCTCGCGCGCCCGCGAGGAAGCGCTGGCCGAGATGCGCGAGCGCGCCGCATCGCTCGGCGGCAATGCCGTCATCGGCGTGGACCTCGACTATGAAGTGCTGGGCGCCAACGGATCGATGCTGATGGTCTCGGCCACCGGCACCGCCGTGTATCTCTGAAGGCACGCAGCATGACGGGACGCATCGCGGTCATCACCGGGGCGGGCAGCGGCATCGGCCGCGCCGTCACGCTCACGCTCGCCGCGCGAGGCTATCGGCTCGTGCTGGCCGGGCGGCGGGCGGACGCGCTGGACGAGACCGCCGCGCTCGCCAGCGGATCGCCCGAGCCGATCCTGTGCGTGCCCACCGACGTTTCCGACGCGCAGTCCGTCGCGGCGCTGTTCGACAAGGCGGTGGCGCGCTTCAGCCGCGTCGACCTGCTGTTCAACAATGCCGGCCTCAATGGCGGGCGCTTCCCGATCGAGGACATGGACGTCGCGCTGTTCCGCGAGGTGGTGGACGTCAACCTGACCGGGGCCTTCCTCTGCCTGCAGGCGGCCTTCCGCGTGATGAAGGCGCAGCAGCCGCGCGGCGGGCGCATCATCAACAACGGCTCCATCTCCGCCTACAACCCGCGTCCGGACACCGTCGCCTACTGCGCCAGCAAGCATGGCGTGCTGGGGTTGACCAAGGCCGCCGCGCTCGAAGGGCGCAGGCATGACATCGCCGTGGGACAGATCGACATCGGCAATGCCGCCAGCGCCTTCTCCGAAGCCTTCGCGCGCGGGGTGCCGCAGGCGGACGGCCGGCTGGTGCCCGAGCCGGTGATGGATGCCAGCGTGGTGGGCGAAACGGTCGCCTATATGGACAGCCTGCCCCCGGACGCCAACGCCCAGTTCCTGACGGTGATGCCGACGAAGATGCCGTTCATCGGGCGGGGGTAGCCGCCCTCGGGCGAATGGTCCCGCCGATTCGATCCCCCGCCGAATGTCCCGGATTGGGCCATGCCGCCATGTCGGCAGTTGACTTTCGCGGCGCGTGGACCAGCTTCGCCGACATAGTTAACAAGGGGGGTATCATCATCATGAGGACGTCGGTCGCCGCCATTCTTCTGGCCTCGACTCTTGCCGCCGCGCCGGCACAGGCACTCACCATCGATCTGTTCGACATGGGCGGCATGGCGCAGGGCACGGCGCAATATACCGCCTTCCGCACGGCGGCGAACTATTGGGAAAAGCTGATCACCACGGATACCACCGTGCGCATCGACACTTATTTCAATGCGCAGGGCATCAACGGCCCGATCGGCGGCACCAGCAACTATTACTACACCGCGAACGTCTCCACGGTGCTGAACGCCATGGCCAGCGTCGCTTCGGGCTCGGCGATCGATCAGACCACCATCGCTCATCTGCCCGATGCCAGCTCCGGCTCCATCGGCATGTGGACCCCGGCCTATACCGATCCCGTGGCGCAGACGGGTGCAGACCCCTTCGCCAAGCAATGGGACAATGACGGCAGCAACAACAACAGCACCTTCGGCGTGACATGGGCGCTCGGCAAGGCGCTGGGGCTGGTCTATGTCGACAGCTACAAGGACGGTTCGATCAATTTCAATTCCGACCTGTCCTTCGACTTCGATCCGACCGACGGCATCGATGCCGGCAGCTATGATTTCACCTTCACTGCCTTCCACGAGATCGGCCACATCCTCGGCTTCACTTCCGGTGTCGACTATTATGACGCCTTCGCGCCCTCGGACGGCTATCACTGGGACTGGGACTGGATCGGCCACGGCACCGACATTTTCCGCTATTCGGAAGACGGGCTGGACTGGTCGCTGGGCGGCACGCCCTTCTTCTCGATCGATGGCGGCGAGACGGCCCTGCTGGGCGGCGCCTTCTCGACCGGCGCGAACTGGGGCGATGGCCAGCAGGCCTCGCACTGGAAGGAAGGGCTGGGCATCATGGACCCGACCGCCGCGAAGGGCGAAATGGGCGTCCTGAGGGCACTGGACCTCGCCATGTTCGATGCGCTCGGCTGGAATCTCAGCCTCGATGCTCTCGCCGACCCCGATCTGCGCATCACCACGGCGGACATGTTCGGGCCGAGCGCCGTGCCGGAGCCGGCAAGCTGGGCCATGATGATCGGCGGCTTCGCGCTCATCGGGGCATCGCTGCGGCGGCGGACCATTCGCTTCGGCGCCATGAAGCCCGCCATCGCCTGACGAGAAGCTGATCCCGGCCTTGCGGTTCAACGGCGGGCCGGGATCAAAGCGGCGCGGGCGGCGTGGACAAATTCCAGAGCCATGGCGGCGGCACCATCGCGTCATGAACGATGTCATCCCGGACGTGATCCGGGATCCCGCTTCTTGCTGTTTCTCAGAACAGGCTGGACCTGCAAGATTCAAGGCAGCGGGATCCCGGGTCAAGCCCGGGAGGACGAAGGAAAATGGCTGAAGAGCGCGCTTCTGGCTCCCTCAAAGTCGGGGAAGTTGTCCAGCTCGCCTAGAGAGCTTTCCTGAGCTTTGAGTCATCGCCCCGGGGCACCGGGAGCGGGTCTTCGAGCAGGGTCCAGCCGCGCCCGTCATGCGCCAGCCAGCTCGCATAGCGATACCAGCCGCGCGCGGTGCGCTGTTCCCAGCGGCATTCATGTTCGGTGGGCTCTTCCGCTGCGGCCGGGCTGCACTGGATCTCGCGCAGATCGGCCGGGCCGACGCGGCCCGCGCCGAAGGCGGCGAGCGCATCGGCCAGTGCGGGGGCGGCCGGGGCCGATGCAGAGGCGGTCGGCGCGTCCGGCGCGTTCATCGCCTGCGCCTGTGCGGGAGCGGGAAGCATCCCGACGCCGAGGCCGAGGGCCGCGAAAAGAGCGGCGCGCCCGCCTCGTCCGGAAAAGGGCATGGCCGCCCGGTCAGTCCGCCGCGCGGGCGACGCCGACGAGGGCGGGACGCAGCAGGCGATCCTTGATCGTGTAGCCCGCCTGCATCTCCTGCACGATCGTGCCGGCCGGGGCATCGGACGGGATCTCGACCATCGCCTGATGCCGGTTGGGGTCCAGCGCCTCGCCCACGGAGACGAACTTCTCCACGCCATGCTTGCGGAAGGTGCTTTCCAGCTCCTTACCGGTGGCTTCCAGCCCGGCGATCAGCCCCTTCATCTTCTCGTCGTCGCGAAGCTCGGCCGGAATGGCATCGAGCGCGCGCGAGAGATTGTCGGCGACGGACAGGATGTCCCGGGCGAAGGCCGTCGCGGCATAAGCCCGCGTGTCGGCCAGCTCCTTCTCCAGCCGGCGGCGGACATTCTGCGTCTCGGCCATGGCGTAGAGCGTTTCCTGCTTCGCCGTCGCCAGCTCGTCTTCCAGCGCGGCGATGCGCGCGGCGACGGCTTCCTCGGGCGATCCGGTGTTGCCGGTGCTTTCCGCCATGTCGGCGGCCAGCGTTTCGTTCTCGTTCCTTGTCTCGTCAGTCATGTCATTCCGTCACTGCATCAATCTGCTGAGGGTTTGCGCCGTGAAATCCACCATGGGGACGACACGGGCATAGTTCAACCGGGTGGGGCCGATCACGCCGACCACGCCGATCACGCGGCCGCCGGGGCCGCGATACGGGGCCGCTATGACCGAAGAACCGCTCAGGGAAAAGAGCTTGTTCTCCGAACCGATGAAGATGCGCGTCGCCGCGCCGGCCCGGGCGCTGTCCAGCAGGCGCGCAATCTCGCTCTTGCCTTCCAGCTCGTCGAGCAATTGCCGCACCCGCTCCAGATCGGCCGTCGCATGCGCATCGATGAGATTGGCCTGCCCGCGCACGAGCAGCACCGGCCGGTCCTCCGAATCGCGGCTCCACGCGGCGAGGCCGCGCGCGATGAGATTGGCCGCCGCCGCGTCCAGCGCGTGCTCGCCATCCGCGATCTGCTGCGCGAGCCATTGCTGCGCCTCGCCGAGCGTGCGGCCGCTGGCATGGGCGGACAGGAAATTGGCCGCCTCGATCAGCATGGAGGGCGTGGTGCCGGGCGGCAGATCGACAACGCGGTTCTCCACGCTGCCGTCCGCGCCGACCAGCACGGCCAGCGCCTGCGTGCCCGAGAGCCAGGCGAAGCTGAACTGCTTCACCACCGCCTCGCGCCGGGGCACCATCACCAGCCCCGCGCAGGCGGACAGGCCGGACAGCAAGGCCGTGGCGGTGTTGAGCGCATTCTCGATGGGCCCTTCGCCGGACAGCTCCCGCTCGATGGCCCGCTTGTCGTCATCATGCGGCTCATCCGCCTGCATCATCGCGTCGACGAAGAGGCGCAGCCCGGTTTCCGTAGGCATGCGCCCGGCCGACGTGTGCGGCGCGGCGAGCAGGCCGGCTTCCTCGAGATCCTGCATCACGTTGCGGATGGAGGCGGGCGACAGGTTGAGCCCGGGCAGCCGGCTGATCGTGCGCGAGCCGACCGGCACGCCGGTGCCCAGATATGATTCGACCACCACCCGGAAGATGTCGCGTGCGCGATCACTCAGAAAATCGAGAGGCGGGCCTGTCATGCTGCCCAATGTAGGACGCCGCGGGGCGCGGGCCAAGCATTCTCGCGCGATATGCGCTCATCGCGCGATTTCGGCCCGGCGGGTGTTCCACCGCGCCCGGAATCGCTCTAGAGCGCCCTCGAGTCAGCAAAGAAGGAACCGACGTTCATGCGCCCATCCGGCCGAGCCCCCGACGAAATGCGCACCATCGCGATGGAGCCCGGCTTCACCGTGCACGCGGAAGGAAGCTGCCTTGTTTCCTTCGGCGATACGCGGGTGCTGTGCACCGCCAGCATCGAGGAGCGCGTGCCGCCCTTCCTGCGCGGCAAGGGCGAGGGCTGGGTGACGGCGGAATATGGCATGCTGCCCCGCGCCACGCACACGCGCGGCAGCCGCGAGGCGGCCAAGGGCAAGCAATCGGGCCGCACGCAGGAAATCCAGCGGCTCATCGGCCGCTCGCTGCGCGCCGTGGTGGACCTGAAGGCACTGGGCGAACGGCAGATCACGCTCGACTGCGACGTCATCCAGGCGGATGGCGGCACGCGCACGGCCAGCATCTCCGGCGCATGGGTGGCGCTGCGCATCGCGGTGGACAAGCTGCTGGCGAGCGGCGCGCTGAGCGTGGACCCCATCCAGGCGAAGGTCGCGGCCGTCTCCTGCGGCATCTATGAAGGCAATCCGGTGCTCGACCTCGATTATATCGAGGACAGCAATGCCCATGCCGACGCCAATTTCGTGCTGCTCTCCAACGGCAACATCGCCGAGGCGCAGGCGACGGCGGAAGGCGCGACCTATGACGAGGAAGCACTGCTGCGCCTGCTGCGCCTCGCCCGCATCGGCTGCACGCAGATCTTCGCGGCGCAGGACAAGGCGACGGGGCGCTGAGCCCGCGCACGCTGCCATGACCCGCACCCTCCCCCCCGGCCGCCTCGTCATCGCCAGCCATAATGAAGGCAAGGTGCGCGAGATCACCGCGCTGCTTGGACCGCATGGCATGGAACCGGTCTCGGCCGGGTCGCTCGGCCTGCCCGAGCCCGAGGAGACCGGCACGACCTTCGCCGAGAATGCGCGGATCAAGGCGCTGGCCTCCGCCACCGCGTCCGGCCTGCCCGCGCTGGCCGACGACAGCGGCCTTGAAGTCGCGGCGCTGGGCGGGCGGCCCGGCGTCTACACCGCCGACTGGGCGGAGCGGCAATGGTTCGAGGGCGAGAAGGGCCGGGACTGGTACATGGCGATGGGCAAGGTCGAGGGCCTGCTGTGCGAGATCGGCCCCGATGCCGACCGCAGCGCGGCCTTCGTCTGCACGCTCTGCCTCGCCTGGCCGGACGGCGAGACCGCCCTGTTCGAGGGACGCGCCGAAGGGCTGCTCGTCTGGCCGCCGCGCGGCCGGCAGGGCTTCGGCTATGATCCGGTGTTCCAGCCCGCCGGCCAGAGCCTGACCTTCGGCGAGATGGCGCCCGAGGCGAAGAAGGCGATGAGCCACCGCACCCGCGCCTTCGAGCGGCTGGTCGCCGGGCTCTTCTGACCCCGGCGGAGGCGCGGACGCGCCTTTTTTCGCAGTTTTCCGCCCCTGCGCCGGCCCTCGTTAACCAGATGCTATGGTCTTTCCGCCGATGACCACCTGGACAGGGTCAATAAAGGGGTAGTCCGCAATGACGGACGACATTTTCAGGCAGCACCGCGTGATGATCGCGGCGGGGGAAGACTTGCTGGCAACGGCGCGCCGCACGCCACCGGCGCGACTCGAGGAGATCGCGCAGCTGCGCGTGCGCCTCGCCGGGCTGGCCATGGCGCATCTCAAGGCCGAGGAGGAAACGATCGTCAGGCCGCTCATGGGCAGCGGCCGGATCGACCAGATCCCGGGCGCGGCGGCGCTGATCGCCGAATGCCGGGCCGGGCACGGCGCTTATTCCGACCATGTGCGCAGATGGACCCTGCCCGCCATCGACGCGGACCGGGCCGGTTATGCGCAGGCGCTCTCGCAGATGCTCGACCAGCTGCGCGCCATGATGGAGCGCGAGGAACGGCTGCTCTACTGGCCCGCGCTGCGACTGCTGGGCGCGGCCCGGGAGACGCAGGCCGGCTGACTTTCCGCGCGCAGCCGCTATATCGGCGCGATGACTCCCGCGGCGCCTCTTGCCCTCTACATCCATTGGCCGTTCTGCGTCGCCAAATGCCCCTATTGCGACTTCAATAGCCATGTGCGGGAAGAGGTGGACCAGGAGGCCTGGCGGGACGCGCTGCTGCGCGACCTGGCCCATGAGGCCGCGCTGCTGCCGGGCCGGACGCTCGGCTCCATCTTCTTCGGCGGCGGCACGCCCTCGCTGATGCCGCCGGCCACCATTGCCGCTTTGATCGACGCGGCGGCGGGGCACTGGCGCTTCGACGAGGCCATCGAGATCAGCATGGAGGCCAATCCGAACAGCGCGGAAGCGGCGCGCTTCCGGCAGGCGGCCGATGCCGGGATCAATCGCCTCTCGCTGGGCCTGCAGGCGCTCGACGACGCGGCGCTGCGCTTCCTTGGCCGCGCCCACGACCTCAGCGAAGGACTCGCGGCGCTGGACGCGGCACAGGCCTGCGTCGATCGCGTGAGCATCGACCTCATTTATGCGCGCCCCGGCCAGAGCCTTGCCGACTGGGACAGCGAGCTGCGCCGCGCGCTCGGCTTCGGCACCGATCATCTCTCGCTCTACCAGCTAACCATCGAGCCGGGCACGCGGTTCGAGACGGACGTGCGGCGCGGCGCCTTCACGCCCGCCGATGCGGACCATGCCGCCGACCTCTTCGAGCTGACGCGCGCCATGACGGGCGCGGCGAGGCGCCCGGCCTATGAAGTCTCCAACCATGCCGCCCCCGGTCAGGAGAGCCGGCACAATCTCGCCTACTGGCGCTATGCCGATTATGCCGGCATCGGGCCGGGCGCGCATGGCCGGCGCGGCGGCACCGCCACCGCGCGCCACCGCAAGCCCGAAAACTGGATGCGCGCCATCGAGCGCAATGGCCATGGCCTCGTGGAGGAGCGCCTGCTCTCGCCCGCCGAGCAGGCGGGGGAAGCGCTGATGATGGGGCTGCGCCTCGCCGATGGCGTGGACCTGCGCGCCATCGCCGCGCGGACCGGCCTCGCCCCCGACGCCCTCATCGACGAGGCGGCCGTGGCGCGACTGGCCGGGCACGGGCTGGTGACGCGCGCGGGCGACCGGCTCGCCACTACCCCGGCGGGCATGCTGCTGCTCGACGGCATCCTCGCCGAGATCGTGGCGGTCTGAGCGATGTGCGTGCTGGCCTTCGCCTGGGATGCCCACCCGCGCTGGGCGCTGGTGATGGCGGGCAATCGCGACGAGCTGCATGACCGCCCGGCGGCGGCGCTCGGGCGCTGGCCGCAGGCGGCGCATGTGATCGGCGGGCGCGACCTGCAATCGGGCGGAAGCTGGCTCGGCGTCTCCGAGGAAGGCCGCTTCGCCGTGGTGACCAATCTGCGCGGCTATGGCCCGCCGGCGCCCGGCCGGGCCTCGCGCGGGGCGCTGGTTGCCGACCTGCTCACCGGGACAGGCCGCCATGCCGACGCGCGGACGGCCGACCTTGCCGCGTTCAATCCCTTCAACCTGATCGTTGCCGACCGGCAGGGCGCGCTGTTCCTGACCAACCGGCCGGCGCCCGACCGCGCGCGGCTGGGGCCGGGCCTCTACGGCCTTTCCAACGGCGCGCTCGACGAGCCCTGGCCCAAGACCGTGCAGCTGAAGGCCGCCCTGCTCGACTGGCTGCTGACGGACGCCGGCGACCCCGCCGCGCTGCTCGACCCGCTGCGGCAGGAACAGCTCCCCGATTTCGGGCAGGCGCCCGCCATCCCGTCCGAGATCGCGCAGGAGCCGCGCCAGTCGCCGGTGTTCATCCGCAATCCCGTCTATGGCACGCGGTGCAGCAGCGTGGTGGCGATCGACCGGGCCGGCAAGGGCACGATCATCGAGCGGCGCTTCACGCCGGATGGCGCGCCGGCGGGGGAAACCCGCCTCGCTTTTACCTGCCCAGCGTAAGACGCCGATGAGAGGCTGAGACAGCGGTGCGCTGTCGAAATACTGACAAGTCCATTCCACCATCGTTCATTTCGCCGCATTATTCTTCGCCTGGGTTCATGGTGGGAGGTAACAGGATATGGCGAATGAGATTGCACGCCCCGGGCGAGTGGCCCGGCACGGACATGGTCTTGCGCTGGGCATCGCGGCGCTGCTGATATCGGGCAGTGCGCAAGCCGTGACGCTGAACGGCCTCACGCGCGACGCCTTTGGCGAGATCTACGGCAGCTATGCGCCGCGCGGCGACTGCGCGAGCGGGCCGAGCGTCACCATCGACGACAAGGGCTTCACCTTTCGCGCCACGGGCCGCACGGTGACCCAGCACCGCGTGGAATATGCCGCATCCTTCATGGGGCCGACCTATGACGGCATCACGTCCGTCTTCTTCCCCTTCCCGGTCAGCGAAAGCGATTTCGGCCGGCTCATCATGTTCGTGAATGACGACGAGAAGCGGGGCGTCATCCGCTTCGATGCCGATCTGGGGCCGGGGCAGCGCGCCGATCCCTTCCAGGCGGCCTTCACGTCCGCCTCGCCCTTCCAGCTCTGCAAGGGCACCGGCGCGGCGGTGACCGCTGCCCCGGCGGCGACCAAGGCAGCGGCCGCGCCGGCCCGCGCCGGTCGCGGGCCTGCCGATGGAATGGACGAACCTGCCGAGCCTCGTCGGCAAATATCCCGGCAGCTATGCGCGGGACAATATCGACCTGTTCGACAAGGGCGCGGTCGCCGCCGCGCTGCGCAGCCGGCTCGGCCCGAAGATGGAGGTTCTCAAGACCAACCTCAATGTGGTCGGCCCGCTCGGCCGGCAGGGCAATCTCTATTATATCTCCGGCAATGCGCAGCATCAGGGCGGCGTCGAGCAGGCCTATGTGCTGATCGACCCCGCGCGCAAGGCCGTGCAGGTGGGCCTCTGGGAAAAGGGCAAGCTGACCGTCTATCCCCCCGCGCAGGGCGGCCGCATCCCCGTGCCCGCCGAAATCGCGACCATGCTGCAGAACAGCCCGCCGGAAACGGCCGTGCCGCTGCCGGGTACGCCCTGGGAGCTGGTGCCGGTGCAGGGCCGCGCGCCCCTCGCTTATGTGAGCGCCGCCGGATCGCCCAACATCGAATCGCTCAGCCTCTATTGCGAGGGCGGCAAGCCCTATATGGCGATGCTGCTGAACAAGCCGGCCCGCCCGGGCGCGCTCACCATGACGTGGAACTTCTCGGGACGGCTGGTCAATCTGCCGGTGCGCGCCGCCAGCAACAACGGCACCCAGTGGATCGGCAGCGTCTCCGGCACGCAGCTGCTGCCACTGCTCATGCAGCAGAAAGGCACGGTGATGCTCCGGCTGAACGGCAAGCTGGAAGGCGAGGCCTCGCTCGCGAACGCCCCGGCGACGCTGCGCACGGCCCTGCGGCCATGCGCGCAACTGTGAGGCTGATCGACGGCCGGCGCTGACGGGCTGCGGCGTCCCCGGCCCTCAGCTGGGGAACAGCGCCGACATGCTGTGCAGGCCGACGCCGACCAGTCCGCCGACCAGCGTGCCGTTGATGCGGATATATTGCAGATCCCGGCCGACCGCGCTTTCCAGCCGGTCGGTCACGGTGCGGGCATCCCAGCTGCGCACCGTCTCCGAGACGAGCGTCACGATGCTGCCGCCATAACGCGCGGCCGTGCCCACGGCGACGCGCCGGGCGAAGCGGTTCACCAGCCGGCGCAGGGCCGGATCGTCCCGCATGGTCTCGCCGATCTGCCGGGTGAACTCGCCAAGACGGCCGGCGAGCACCGCCTCAGGATCGCGCGCGGCGCGCAGCAGCCCCTCGCGCGCGGCTTGCCAGAGCCCGTCCAGCCAGCGCTGCATCGCGGGATTGGCAATCATCTCGTCCCGCATGCGATCGACCCGCGCCTGCATCTTCGGGTCATGCTGCAGATCGAAGGCCAGCGTCATCAACCCTTCCTCCACCTTGGCGCGCAAGCGGTGCTCGGGATCGTCGGCGGCTTCCTGCAGCAGATTCTCGAGCCCCTGGATGATCTTGCCCGCCAGCGTCTCGTCGAGCCCGGTCCAGCGCATGATCGTGCCCGACCGCTCGTGCACGATCTGGTGGATGAGCGGGGCATTGGCTTCCAGCGTGCGCGCGGCCCAGCGGATCAGCGCGTCAATGACCGGGCGGTGGCGCCCCTCCCGCATCGCGGCGCTGAGCAATTGCCCGGCGAGCGGCGCAAGCTGCACCTGGCCGATGCGCTGCACCAGCGCGGCCTTGATCATGCCGCCAAGGCGCTGGTCATCGAGCGCCTCGAGCCCGTCCGCCAGCAGGCGCGAGGCGCCGCGCCGCAGCCGGTCGTCCGTGCCTGATGGCGCCGCGAGCAGCCGCCCAGCGGCGGCGGCCACATCGACCCGGCCCATGCGGCGCGCAACAACGGCGGGCGTGAGGAAATTGTCGCGCAGGAAGGCCGCCAGCGTGTCGCCGATGCGGTTCTTGTTGCGCGGGATGATCGCGGTGTGCGGGATCGGCAGGCCGAGCGGATGGCGGAACAGCGCGGTGACGGCGAACCAGTCCGCCAGTCCGCCGACCATCGCCGCTTCCGCGAAGGCGCGCACGAAGCCTATGCCGGGATGCATGGGCTCGAAGCTGCGCGCGGTGACGTAAAGCGCGGCCATGACCAGCAGCAGGCCGGTGGCGACGATCCGCATCTGCCGTGCGCCGCCGCCGCCAGCGGAAATCCGGATCATGCCTCTCTCGCCGCCCATCGCTCGCCTGTCATGCCGCCCACCCGGCATGGTGACAAGCCCGATGGCGCGCTTTGGTTCCCGAAAGCGCGCTATTCGGCCGGGTGCGTGGCCGCCGGCGCGCCGCCTTCGCGACCGTCATAAGTGAGGAAGCGGCGGCGCAGCCACGGCCCGAGCCGCTTCTCCAGCCCGTCCGCCAGGCTGAAGGCCGCCGGGACGATTGCCAGTGTCAGCAGGGTCGAGAGCACGAGGCCGCCGATCACCGTGATGCCCATCGGCGAGCGCCAGGCGCCATCGCCGGTCAGCGACAGGGCAGTCGGCACCATGCCCGCGGTCATCGCGACCGTGGTCATGACGATCGGCTGGGCGCGCTTGTGACCCGCTTCCATGATCGCCTCGAACTTGGGCACGCCGCGATCCATCTCCTCCAGCGCGAAGTCGATCAGCAGGATCGAGTTCTTGGCCACGATGCCGAGCAGCATCAGCAGGCCGATATAGACCGGCAGCGAGATCGGCTCGCCCAGCACGAGCAGGAAAAGCAGGCCGCCGAGCGGCGCCAGCGCGAGCGAGCACATGTTGACCAGCGGGGAAATGAACCGCTTGTAGAGCAGCACCAGCACCGCGAAGACCAGCATCACGCCCGACGCGACCGCGACGATGAAGTTGACGATCAGCTCCTGCTGCCAGCGATCGCTGCCGACGGCCTGGTTGGTGACGCCGGCCGGCAGGTTCTTCATCGTGGGCAGCTCGTTGATCTTGTTCATCACGGGGCCCTTGACGGCCCCGCGCGCCAGATCCGCGCCGACGAAGATGCGGCGCTGCTGGGCATAACGCTGGATCGAGGTCGGGCCGGCACCGAAGCTGATCTCGGCGACGCGGCTGAGCGGCACCGATCCGCCGGCCGCCGTCTGCACCGGCAGGTTCTCGATGGTCGAGAGATTGCGACGGGACGATTCAGGCAGCATCACCCGGATCGGCACCTGCCGGTCCGACAGCGAGAATTTCGCGCTGTTCTGGTCGATGTCGCCCAGCGTGGCGATGCGGATCGCCTGGCTCAGCGAGGTCGTGGTGACGCCCAGCTGCGCAGCCAGATCGAGCCGGGGACGGATGATGAGCTCGGGGCGCTGCATGTCCGCATTCACGCGCGGGGCCACCACCTCGGGAATGGACTTCATTTCCTCGGCGAGCTGCGCGGCGGTCTCCTCGAGCACCTTGGGATCCGAGCCGTTGAGCATGACCGAGATGTCACGCCCGGTGCCGAAGCCGCCCTGCTGCGACGCGAAGGTGACGCGCGCATCGGGGAATTCGGCAAGCCGCGGCGCCAGCTCGCGCTCCAGCTCGATGCTGGACCGCTTGCGATCCTTCTTCAGCGTGATGAAGATGCGCGCATTGCCCTCGCCAATGTTCGCCATGGCGTTTTCCACCTCTGGCTGGGCATTGATGAGCGCCGCGACGCGATCGGCAACGGCTTCCGACTGCCGCAGCGTGGTGCCCGGCACCATCTCGATGTTGATGCGGCTGAAGTCATTGTCCTGGTTCGGCTCGAACTGCTGCGGCATCGTCATCAGCAGCACGATCGTCAGGACGAACGCGGCGAGGCCGAAGCCCATCATCCACAGGCGATGATCGAGGAACTTGGCGCGGAACCGCCGGCCGAAGCCGCCGCCGCTGGCATAGGCCTTGGCCCGCCGGTCATCGAGCGCCCAGGCCAGCAGGCCCATATAGCGGTCCATCAGCCAGCCTTCGCCATGCTTCTCCTCGCCATGATGCTCGAGGAAATAGGCAGCGATCATCGGCGTGATCATGCGCGCGACGGCAAGGCTGATGAGCACCGAGATGACGACCGTGAAGCCGAAATTCTTGAAGAACTGGCCGGAGATGCCGGGCATGAGGCCGACCGGCAGGAACACCGCGACGATGGACATGGTGGTCGCCACGACCGCCAGGCCAATCTCGTCCGCCGCGTCGATCGACGCCTGATAGGCCGTCTTGCCCATGCGCATGTGCCGGACGATGTTCTCGATCTCCACGATCGCATCGTCGACCAGCACGCCCGCGACCAGACCGAGCGCCAGCAGGGACAGGAAGTTGAGGTTGAACCCCATGATGTCCATGAAGAAGAAGGTCGGGATCGCCGAGAGCGGGATGGCGATGGCGCTGATGACCGTGGCGCGCCAGTCGCGCAGGAAGATGAACACCACGATGACCGCCAGCACCGCGCCTTCCACGATGGCGTGCATGGAGCTGTTATACTGGTTCTTGGTGTAATTGACGCTGGTGAAGCGCTGGTAGAACTTCACGCCCGGATTGGTTTCCTCCAGGCTCTTGAGCACGCGCATCGTCTCGTCATAGACGTTCACGTCCGAGGCGCCCTTGGCGCGCTCGATCGAGAAATTGACGACCTGCTTGCCGGCGACCTTGGCCATGCGCTTCTGCTCGCCATAGCCGTCCGTCACGGTAGCCAGCTCGGAGAGGAGCACGCTGCGGCCATTGCCGAGCGAAATCTGCGTCTGGCCCAGATCATAAGCCGACTGCGCGTTGCCGAGCACGCGGACCGACTGGCGCGAGCCGGCGATTTCCGCCTGGCCGCCCGCGGCGTTCAGGTTCACCTGGCGCAGCGCCTGATTGATCTGCGTGGCCGTGACGCCCAGCGACTGCATCTTCACCGGATCGAGGATGACGCGGATCTCGCGGTCCACGCCGCCGCCGCGGCCCACGCGCGCCATGCCGGGAATGCCGAGCAGGCGCTTGGCCACCGTATCGTCCACGAACCAGCTCAGCTGCTCGATCGTCATGTCCGACGCCTGGACGGAATAATAAGCGATTTCCGCGCCGCCCACGTCCACCTTCTGCACGAAGGGCTCGAGAATGCCCTCCGGCAGGTCGGAGCGGATCTGGTCGACCGCGTTCTTCACTTCCTGCACGGCGACATTGGGATCGATGCCAATCTGGAACTGGACGAAAGTCTCGCTCGAGCCCTCGCGCGCCGTCGACTGGATCTCGTCCACGCCATTGATGCCGCGCACCGCGGCCTCGATGCGCTGCGTGATCTGCGTCTCGATTTCCGTCGGCGCGGCGCCCGGCTGGGTGATCGTGATCTCCACCGCCGGGAAATCGATGTCGGGATTGTCCACGACCGCCATGTTCATGAACGAGATGATGCCCGCGAGCAGCAACCCCAGGAAAATGACGATGGGCGGCACCGGATTGCGGATACACCAGGCCGAAATATTGCGCATAGCCACTTGCTCCGTCAGGCTGCGACCCGCCGGCCGATCGCCGGCGCGGACGCGCCTTTAGCTGCTCTTCTTCTCGATTCGCGGATTCACCGTCTCGCCGGGGTTGAGGAAGCCGCTCGCATAGAGCACCACCTTCTCGCCACCCTGGAGACCCTGCGTGATCGCGATGCCGCCAGCGGTGACCGCACCGGTCCGCACGTCGCGGCGCTCGACCTTGTTGTCCTTGCCCACGATGTAGACGAAGCTGCCCTTCTGGTCGCTCTGCACCGCCGATTCCGGCAGCACCGCAGCATCCAGCCGCTCCATCGCGATCTGGGCATTGGCGAAGCCGCCGGGGCGCAGGGCAGGATCATAAGGCAGCGCGATGCGCGCGATGCCCTGCCGGGTCGACTGGTCGATCACCGGCGACACCTGCCAGACATGGCCCTCGAAACTGCGCTCGAAGCCGACGGGCGTGACATTCGCGACCGTGCCGATCTTCAGGCGGGCAAGCTCGTCTTCCGAAAGCAGGGCGCGCAGCTCCATCTCGCCGCCACGGGCGATACGGAACAGCACACCGCTGCCGCCGCTGACCACCTGGCCGGGCTCGACATCACGGGTGAGCACGATGCCGGCGGCAGGGGCACGGATATCGAGCCGGCCGACCTGCGCGCGCATGGAATTGAGCTGGGCAGCCGCGACATTGACCCGCGCCACGGCGGCATCCCGCGTCGCGACGCGCTGATCGATATCGGCCTGCGAGACGAAGCCGTCCGAAAGCAGGGCCCGGGCACGATCGAGATTGTTCTGGGCGAGCTTGGCATCGGCCTTCGCCACTTCCACGCTGGCGGCCAGCTGCGCGATCTGCTCGGCCTGGACCGAACGCTCGATCGAGGCGAGGATCTGGCCGGCCCCGACGCGATCGCCCGGCTGGACATGGACCGCGAGGACGCGACCGCCCTCGCCCACCACGCCCACGGGCATGTCGACGCGGGCCGCGAGCGTGCCGGTGGCATTCGCCATGCGCGTGACCGCTTCCTGCCCGGGCACGGCGACCGTCACCAGCGGGACCTGATTGGCCGTCTCACCCTCGTTGCCGGAGCCGGCAAACATGCGATAGCCAATGAAGACCGCGAGCGCGAGCAACACGCCAAGGCCAACGAAAAGGAGCATCCTGCGCCGCTTGCGGGCCGTCTCCGCGTCGATTTCGTCCCCCAGCATGGCCTCGTATTTCATGTTGGTTTCGTAATTCATGGGTTCCGCCGCCTCGGCGCATGAGCGCCCCTCGTGGTCCGAACTGTATTATCCGAATAAATCACCACCGACAAGCCGGATTCGAAGAAATTTCGCAGCTGCAACATTCTCGTCCCCCCGCCGGCCGGCCAGCCATGGCCTGCGGCCATGTGGTCCTTCCGCCATGAACAGGGCATTAAGCTTGGCGTGTGGCTGATTGTATCTCGCCTCCGGACCGCCAGCGCAGCCCGAAACGACCGGCAGTCTCTGTAGAGTTCATCAACCTTGAGTCAATCGGTTTCACTGTGCCGTGGCAGCGTTATACTGCATCGCGCGCCCAATAGTGCTATGAAAAACACACTGAAATTATCCGCGCGTCGGAAATGAAACGGCCCGGAGGGACCAAGCCGTCCTTCTCGTGCGACAGGTGGAACGGCAGCCCCTGTCAGAAGCTGCCGTTCAGCATTTGCGCGAGGAGCTTCCCCCGAGGACGAGCGCCGGATGGCCGCTCAAACGGTGCGGATGGTCCCGCCATCGATGACGAACTCGGCGCCATGGATCGCGGCGGCACGGTCCGAGGCGAGATAGGCAATGAGGTCGGCCACCTCTTCGGGCTCGGCGCCCCGCCCGATCGAGATCCCGCCCAGGGCATCGAGCACGGACTGGCGCGCATCGTCGATCGTGCCGCCATTGGCAGCCTGAAGCATTCCGAGAAAATCTCCGGCGGCCTCCGTCATGATCCAGCCGGGCGAGACGGAATTGACCCGCACGCCCCTGGGACCGAGCTCCTTCGAGATCGACTTGCTGTAGGTCCTGAGCGCCGCCTTGGCGGCGGCATAGCCGGTCGTGGATTCCGGCAGCGGCAGGACCGACTGGATCGAGGTGATGTGTACCACCACGCCGGTGCCTCGCTCAATCATCTGCGGGATCAGCAGCCGATCGAGCCGGACCGTCGCCAGCAAATTGAGGTTCAGCTCGGCGAGCCAGTGCTCGTCCGTCAGCGCGGCGAAGCCACCGGCCGGCGAAGCCGAACCGCCGATGACATGGGCGAGAATGTCGATGCCGCCCAGCCGCTCGCGCGCCGCCCTGGCCAGCGCTTGGCCGCCCTCGGGCGTGGTCAGGTCCGCCTGCACATATTCGACGCCCTCCATGGGGTCCCTGATCGCGCGGGCGGCGGTGATGACCCGGGCCCCGCCGGCGAGGAAGCGCTCGACCGTGGCGCGGCCCAGACCCTTGGTGCCGCCGCTGACGAGCACGCGCTTGCCGGCGAACTCGGTGGGATCGACCTTGATGCTCATAGCGTGACCTCCAGCGTCCTGATGGCGCCATCCGCCAGCGTGAAGCGGTAGGTGAAGCGCAGCGGGCTGCCCGGGAAGTCACCATGAGCGGGACCTTCGACGACGATATCGTCGCCGTCTTCCCGGATGGTATCGGGCGTGAAGATCGCCTTCACCGGGATCACTTCTTCCTCGAACAGCTGGCGGATCGCCGCCTGTCCCTCGAAATGCTTGCCGTTGTCGATGAAGACGGCATCGCGCTGGAAGGGCTTCAACATGCCGTCGATATCGAGACGGGCATTCGCCTCGACATAGTCGGCGATCGGCTTGGGCAGGTCCATTGACATGGTCATCTCCTCGACAGTGAGGAGGCCTATTTAGCGATGGACATTTCGCCTGATAATCGAGACAAATCGACATAGGATGTTGCGGATATCGGGACAATGAATCGCCATTCGCTGATCGAGCTCGAGGCGGTTCTCGCCATCGTCCGGTGCGGCTCGTTTCGAGCGGCGGCGCTGGACCTCGGCATGTCGACCACGGCCATCAGCAACGCGGTGGGCAAGCTCGAGCGGGAGCTTGCCGTGCGGCTGTTCAATCGCACCACGCGCAGCGTCTCGCTCACTCATGCGGGGCGGATCTTCGTCGCACAGATCAAGCCAGCGCTGGAGGACATCCAGAAGGCGATGAACACGGCGCGTTCCCAGCAGGAGACGCCGTCCGGCACATTGCGCATCAATGCCTTCGCGACGGCGGCGCGCGAGATCATGGTGCCGCTGGTCCTGACCTATCTGCAGCGCTATCCGCAGGTTCATATCGACCTCGTCACCGAAGGACGGCTGGTCGACGTCGTGGCGGCGGGCTTCGATCTGGGCGTGCGCAGCGCGGATCTGGTGCCCAGCGACGCGATCGCCATACCGCTGGGTCAGATGCGACGCATGGCGGTTGCCGCGTCCCCCGCCTTTTTCGAAAGCAGGGCCATCCCGCAAGTGCCGCAGGAGCTGCTCACTTATCCCTGCCTTCGCGTGCGGCTTCCCAATGGCGCCTTGTTCCGATGGCGGTTCGAGAAGGGCGGCGAAGAATTGCAGCTCGATGTCGAGGGCCCGATCACCCTCGACGAAGCGTCGCTAGCCCGGATCGCGGTGACCAACGGCGTAGGGGTCGGCTATTTCATGGAAGCCGACATACGCGACGACATTGCGGCGGGTCGGCTCGTGCGCATTCTCGAAGACTGGACGCCGCCGCTGGTGCCGCTGTGCCTCTATTATTCCAATCGGCGCAATTCCTCCGCGGCCTTCCAAGCCTTTATCGCACTCGCGCGCGACTTCGCCGCCGGACGGCTTGCATGACCTTGAACTAAGCTGGAGGGCCTCCAATCCGCTTAGAGGCGCCCCTCGACAACGTCAGAACAGGAGAATTCCACAACGGACTTGGCTTCGCACCCCGACAGGCTGCTCCTGGACGAAAACCCCGGATGACGCCGTTACGCCAAGCCAGCGGCACCTCCGCGCCGCCTAGCGCCCCATCTTCCGCTGCGTCTTGCCGTAGCGCATCTTGCGCGTCCCCGGCTTGCCCTCGGTCGCGCGGCCCTGATAGCGGCCGGCGCCGGCGGTGACCTGCTGATCGGCGGGCAGGCCCAGTTCCTCGGCTTCCAGCTTGCGGATCTCGTCGCGCAGGCGGCCGGCTTCCTCGAATTCGAGGTCAGCGGCGGCGGCGCGCATCTTCTTCTCCAGTTCCTCGATATAGGCGCGCAGATTGTGGCCAACGAGGTGCGGCGCATCCTCCAGCCCGGTCTCGACCGTCACCTGATCCTTGCTCGAGACATGCGCGATGATGTCGCCGATCTGCTTCTTCACGCTCTCCGGCGTGATGCCGTGCTCGAGATTATAGGCCATCTGCTTCTCGCGGCGCCGGCCCGTCTCGTTGAGCGCACGCTCCATGGAGCCGGTGATGCGATCGGCATAGAGGATGACGCGCCCGTCGACATTGCGCGCGGCGCGGCCGATGGTCTGGATGAGGCTGGTCTCGGAGCGCAGGAACCCTTCCTTGTCCGCATCGAGAATGCCGACAAGGCCGCATTCCGGGATGTCCAGCCCCTCGCGCAGCAGGTTGATGCCGACCAGCACGTCATAGACGCCCAGCCGCAGGTCGCGGATCAGCTCGATGCGCTCCAGCGTCTCGACGTCGCTGTGCATGTAGCGCACCTTCAGGCCCGCCTCGTGCATGAATTCGGTGAGATCCTCTGCCATGCGCTTGGTGAGCGTGGTGACGAGCGTGCGATAGCCCTTCGCGGCCGTGATCCGCGCCTCGTTGATGAGATCGTCGACCTGGTCCTCGACCGGCTTGATCTCCACCGGCGGATCGATGAGGCCGGTCGGGCGGATGACCTGCTCGGAAAAAGTGCCGCCGGTCTGCTCCATTTCCCACGGGCCGGGCGTCGCCGAGACGCTCACCGTCTGCGGGCGCATCGCATCCCATTCGTTGAAGCGCAGTGGCCGGTTGTCGATGCAGCTGGGCAGGCGGAAGCCATATTCGGCGAGCGTCACCTTGCGGCGATGGTCGCCCCGCGCCATCGCGCCGATCTGCGGCACGGTCTGGTGGCTCTCGTCCACGAACAGGACCGCGTTCTCCGGCAGATATTCGAACAGGGTCGGCGGCGGCTCGCCCGGCAGGCGGCCGGTGAGAAAGCGGGAATAATTCTCGATGCCCGCGCAACTGCCCGTCGCGGCGATCATCTCCAAGTCGAAATTGGTGCGCTGCTCCAGCCGCTGGGCCTCCAGCAGCTTGCCTTCCTCGACCAGCTCCTTGAGCCGCTCGGTCAGCTCATGGCGGATCGCTTCCATCGCCTGCTTGAGCGTGGGGCCGGGCGTGACATGGTGGCTGTTCGGGAAGACCTTGATGTAATCGAGGCTCGCGGCCTTCTTGCCGGTCAGCGGATCGAACTCGACAATCTCCTCGATCTCATCGCCGAAGAAGCTGATCCGCCAGGCATTGTCCTCATAATGGCTGGGAAAGATTTCCAGATTGTCGCCGCGCACGCGGAAATTGCCGCGCGCGAAGGCAGCATCGTTGCGCTTGTACTGCAAGGCGACGAGCTTGCGGACGATCTCGCGCTGGTCGGCGACCTGCCCCTTCTTGAGGGAGAAGGTCATCGCCGAATAGGTCTCGACCGAGCCGATGCCGTACAGGCAGGAGACCGAGGCGACGATGAGTACATCGTCCCGCTCCAGCAGGGCGCGGGTGGCCGAGTGGCGCATCCGGTCGATCGCCTCGTTCACGCTCGACTCCTTCTCGATATAGGTGTCGGAGCGCGGCACATAGGCCTCTGGCTGGTAATAATCGTAGTAGCTGACGAAATACTCGACGGCATTGTCCGGAAAGAAGCTCTTGAACTCACCATAGAGCTGCGCGGCGAGGATCTTGTTGGGCGCGAGCACCAGCGCGGGGCGCTGCACGGCCTCGATCACCTTGGCCATGGTGAAGGTCTTGCCCGAGCCGGTGACGCCAAGCAGCACCTGATCCTTCTCGCCTGCCATCGCGCCTTCCACCAGCTCGGCGATCGCGGTGGGCTGGTCGCCCGCCGGCTCATAGTCGGAGACAAGCCGGAACTTGCGGCCGCCCTCGGCCTTTTCGGGCCTCGCGGGCCGGTGCGGCACGAAGGCGTCGCCGGTCTGGGGTTCATCGAGCGTGGTGCGGATCTGGATCGCCATGGCGGCAATATGGCGAGCGGACCGCCCGGCGGCAATGCGGAGAAGAACAAATGTGGGGCAAGGCGGCCCCGGCCGGTCGCGGAACCCTGCATTCCGGCCTCGGGAACCCGCCGGCGACTGGGCCGTTTCAACATCAATCGGCCCGGGTGCCCTCCCACGCCCACAGGCCGGGGAATGAAAGAGATGGCCCGGGAGCGACTCTGGAGCCGCCTGAGTCGCTCCCCGGGATCAGCTCATGCAGCCGGGATCAGGCGAAATTTTCCATGCCGGCCGCGCCGCCAGCCATCAGGCCCGGCGGTGGCATCGGGCTCCGGCGCAAGCCGCGGCTGAGCGTGGCGTGGACATTGCGCACGTCCGACCGGCTGAGGAAGAAGGGATAAAGCGAACGGCTGTTCGCTGCCTCGCCCTGGCCGCTGAATTCGCTGATCCGCGCGGCGATGTCGGCCACCCGCAGCCACATCAGCTGCGCGGGCGCATTGACGCCGGGATTGGTACGCAGCTCGCCGATAGGCTTGAAGCCCAGCATCGCTTCATAATAGCGCCGGTGCCGGGGGTTCACCTCGATGAAGAGGTCCGTGCAGCGATGCTGACGCCGCCCGTAGATGAAGACGATGTGGAACAGCGAGGCGAGCAGCTTGCGCGAGGGGATCTCCGCATCGAATGCCAGCTTGGTCAGTTCGCAAACGCTGGCGCCCGGAACCCGGCGATAGCTGTTGATCTCATCGCGGAAGATCGTGTCCGCGGCGAGGCCGGCGGGGGAATCGACCGCCAGCGTGACGGTGCCGACGATCTCGTCGTCGAGCGCCGCGATGAAGGTGGAATGGGTCCGGCGCGCGGGAAGGACATGGCTGTTGCCATAGCCCCGCCACTCATAGCGATGATTGATGAGCTCGCGGGCCGCCGCGCGATCCGCATCGCTGGTGGCCAGCCGGACGTCGAGCCGGCTGGACGGCTGTCCAGGCGTGGCCGTCGTCACATCCGCTGAATAAAGCGTCTGGGTCTCATCGAGGTCCCGGAAGCGGCTGAAGGGAGGGCCAACCTTCTCCCTTTGATCCAAAAGCATGAGCGTCATTGCGTAGCGACCTTTGACAGTGGGTTGTCTCTGGCCAAGTCGGTCGACACGCGGCGTCGTTCTGCAAAGCAGCTGCTTTGCAGTCAGATCGTTGAGGTGAACGAAGCCCCCGTTCTCCCGACTATGGCATGTGCCGGCCACCACTCGAGCAGTGGCCGAAAATCACCGGCTCTACCCGTTCGGGACATCCCTGATCGCGCTATCTTGATGTGCGCTTGCAGAACGCCCGCGTCGTGCAGTGCGATCACTAAGCAGCAGAGAAGTAAATTTTCTATTTACTATGGGGTACGCGCGCGACGAACTGTGTCCGCTTTGAGATCAGCCTTGGGATCGTTCGTAAAATGGGGGAAACGGCGCGCTGCCGGAAGGGAAAAGGCGGCGATTCGCCTGCCTGCCCAAGGGGTTGAGCCGCCGGCGCTCCGCCGGCGGCTCAAGCCTCAATTTCAGGAGAAGGAAACCTTCACCGCGCGGCGACGCATCGCCGAGCCGACCAGCGCGAAGCCGCCGATCATGAGCGCCCAGGAAGCGGGCTCCGGAATCGGGCTGACCGAGAAGGTCGCCGTGCCCGAATAGCTGCCCGAACCGAAGGTGCGGCCGACAACGCGGATCGAGTTGAGCACGCCGTCGAAGATCGGAATGTTGCCCACGGTCACCGACTGGCCGCTGCCGGTCGAGGGAACGTTGTAGAGCACATCGTTGATCCACAGCTCATCGATGACGAGCATGTTGAGGTTGCTCGAGAAGCTCGTCGAGATCGACCCGCTGCCAACGCCATTCTGGGGAATGGTGAACTGGAAGGTGTCGTCGAACTCCGTCGTCGTTTCGAAGCCGTTGAAGAACACCGCCGTGATCGACGGGCTGAACGGATCGCCACTGGTCAGGAAGAAGTTGTCGCTTCCCACGTTGAACACAGCCGCCTGCGCAGCAGGAGTCGTTGCCACGAGCGCGGCAAGCGCCCCCGCCAAGAGATAGGGTTTCATGTATTTTTCTCCCATGGTTTTCCCACGAGGCCGGACACCCAGACGCGTCGTGCACGCGCAAAGATGCCTCGCCCCGGCCCTTATACGCCCCTGCAGCCCAATCGATCCCATTAGGTAACAGAAAATTAACCCGATTTAGCAACGCCTTGCCGCTGGCCCGGGAACTATTGGCTCGGCTCGTCGCATTTCCGGGCTGTGTATCGGATGACAGGCCCTTCCGGGGAGCGGAGCCCACCGGAGTCGTTTTCCTCACACTGCCCCTTTCGCTCCCCGGAAGCGAAAGGCCTTGCCCCGCCGGATCGAAGGCGGCATCTCGCCTGCAGACCCCGAAGGGGCGCCGGTCGCGCCGTTCCCAGCATGAGAGGATAATCCAGATGCGTCTTGCCCCGATCGTCACTGCTCTGATCCTGCCCCTCGCTGCCTGCGACAGCGGCCCCAGCGTGACGGCCACCAACGCGACACAGGCCGAAGTGCAGGAGAAGCTGGCGGCATCCGGGGCCGGCGACACGATCATGGTGCAGCCCGGCCGGTGGGAAGGCGCGATGACCATTCACGAGATCGATGTGCCCAACATGCCGCCCGAGGCCAAGGAACAGATGCGGGCCCAGCTCAGCCGCACCAACAATTTCGTCAGCTGCGTCACCGAGGAAGACGTCAAGCAGCAGAAGGCCTTCTTCACCGGCGATATGGACGACAAGAGCTGCAAATATGACAAATTCTCGCTGTCCGGCGGCAAGATCGACGCAAGCATGACCTGCGACCGGGGCGCCGAGGGCAAGATGGCCATGACCATGAAGGGCGACTATTCCGCCGACACCTATCGCATGGACATGAGCTCCCGGGCCGAGGGCAATTCGCCGATGGGTGCGATGTCCATGAAGATGTCCGTCAATGCCAAGCGCGTGGGCGTCTGCCGCGGCACCGAGGACGAGAGCTGAACGGGGCCCGGGCGCCTGCGCCGCCAGGTTCATTTCGGGGCAGCGGCCAGCCAAGCATCGCTGGTCCGCCCCACCCGGAAACGCTATATCCTATATCGTCGGTGATAAAACGAGTCGCGCGCCTCGCAACGGCCGGACCGGAGCTTGATCCATGATCGGCTACACAACGGTTGGAACCAATGACCTGCAGAGGGCCATGGCCTTCTATGATGCGCTCTTCGGGAGCGTCGGCATCACGCGCCTGCTCGAGCTGCCGCAGATCGCCGCCTGGGGCGTGAACTGGAGCAAGCCGATCTTCGGCGTCGCCAAGCCCTATGACGGCAGCCGCGCCACGCCGGGCAACGGCGTGATGATCGCGCTCGGCCAGCGGACCCGCGCCAAGGTCCGCACGCTTCACGCCAAGGCGCTGGAACTGGGCGGATCGGACGAGGGCATGCCAGGCGTGCGCGGCGCCGACGGCAGCCAGGCCTTCTATGCCGCTTATGTGCGTGACCTGGATGGCAACAAGCTCTGCTTCTATTGCGTCGGGCCGGGCGGCGACGATTGATCGCGCCCGGTGAGCATCGATTGAGCCCGGGCGACAATCGTGCCACTGGCCGGACCATGACCAGTCCCGATCGTCTCTCCCTCTATCTCGACCGCCTCGGCCTCGAGCACGCGCCCCCGGCCAGCGCGGAAGGCCTCGCCACGCTGCAGGCGGCGCATCGCGAACGCATCCCCTTCGAGAATCTCGATGTCCGGCTCGGCCGGCCGCCGGCAATCGACAGCGACGCGGTGTTCGGCAAGCTGGTGACGCGGCGGCGCGGCGGCTATTGCTTCGAGCATAACCGCCTGTTCAGCGACATGCTGGCGATGCTCGGCATCCCCAACCGGCCGCTGCTGGCGCGGGTGCGGCTGGGCGTGGCGCCGGACGAGACGCCGCCGCGCACGCATGTGCTGCTGCTCGCGCAGATCGACGGCGCTCCCTGGATCGCGGATGCGGGCTTCGGCGGCAGCTATGTGCCGCCGCTGCCGCTGCGCGACGGCGCATCCGTGCGGACCGGCGACGGCGCGGCGCACCGGCTGCGCAGGATCGGCGAGGCCGGCGATCCCGGCGGGGAATGGCTGCTGGAACGCGCCGGCGACGCGGGTGCGACCGACGGGCGCGCCGGCCCGCAGGCGGACTGGCAGGCGCAATATGGCTTCGATCTGCTGCCCGTCGTGCAGGCCGATCTCGACCAGTGCAATCACTGGACCGCCACGCGCCCGGCGACGCGCTTCACGACGCTGCATGTGGTGAGCATCGCCTTGCCGGACGGCTTTGCATCCCTGACCGAACAGGCGCTCAAGGTGCATCGCGGCGGCGTGCTGCACGAGGCCGTGCTTGCCGGGCCGGACGATTATCACCGCTGCCTCGCCGGGCAGTTCCATCTCGACCTCGACCGCGAGGACCTGGCGCGGCTGCCGCTCTTCAGCAAGGCGATGCGCCGCTGAAGCGCACGCACCCCGACCGGAAACGCGCGATCAGGACAGCGCGCGCACCAGGAAGATCACGAGAATGGCGCCCAGTACCGAGCCCACCATCCCGGCCGGCTCGAATGGCGCCGTCGAGCGGTTGCCGCTGAACAGGCGCGGCACGAACCCGCCGACCAGCGACCCGCAGATGCCGAGCAGCACGCTGCCGACAAAGCCCATGGGCACGGGCCCGGGATAGAAGAACCGCGCAAGCACGCCCACGATGAACCCGACGATGATGGTGCCGATAACACGTCCCATGGCGTTCCGCTCTCCTGATGCCTTCGCGACGGACGGGGCAGGCGCCGGGCCGTCCACGTGTGTTATCGCAGCAATACAGATGGAACGCAAGCGTTCCGGCATCTTGTCACCTCCGGGCAATGGCGTATAGCCCGCCCGTCCGCCCTGTTCCGCCGTCCTGCCGGGAGCCCGCCAAGCGCCATGACCGTGACCATCAAGACCGCCGATCTCATCGAAAGCGTCGCCGACGCGCTTCAGTATATCAGCTATTACCACCCGATGGACTATATCCGGGCACTCGGCGCGGCCTATGAGGCCGAGCAAGGCCCGGCCGCGAAGGACGCGATCGCGCAGATCCTGACCAACAGCCGCATGTGCGCGGAAGGCCACCGGCCGATCTGCCAGGACACCGGCATCGTCAACGTGTTCGTGAAATGGGGCATGGATTGCCGCCTCGACGACACCAGCAAGTCGCTGCAGGAGATCGTCGACGAGGGCGTGCGCCGCGCCTATCTCAACCCCCGGAACAAGCTGCGCGCCTCCGTGCTCGCCGACCCCGCCTTCACGCGCCGCAACACGAAGGACAATACGCCCTGCGTGCTGCATGTCGAGATGGTGCCGGGGCATCATGTGCATGTGGACGTGGCGGCCAAGGGCGGCGGCTCCGAGAACAAGTCCAAGTTCAAGATGATGAACCCCAGCGACAATATCGTCGACTGGGTGCTGGAGATGATCCCGCAGATGGGCGCCGGCTGGTGCCCGCCGGGCATGCTCGGCATCGGCATCGGCGGCACGGCGGAGCATGCCGTGCTGCTCGCCAAGAAGGCGCTGATGGAGCAGATCGACATGAGCCTGCTCAAGGAGCGCGGGCCGCAGAATGATCTCGAGGCGCTGCGCATCGAGATCTTCGACAAGGTCAATGCGCTCGGCATCGGCGCGCAGGGGCTGGGCGGCCTTGCCACCATCCTCGACGTGAAGATCCTCGACGCGCCGTGCCACGCCGCCTCCAAGCCGGTCGCGATGATCCCCAATTGCGCGGCGACCCGCCATGCGCATTTCAGCCTCGATGGCTCGGGCCCCGCCTATCTGGAAGCGCCGAAGCTCGACGAGTGGCCCAAGGTCGACTGGGCCCCGGACAGCGCGGCGATCCGCGTCGACCTCGACACGCTGACGCCGGAAATGGTGCGCAGCTGGAAGCAGGGCGACCGCATCCTGCTGAGCGGCAAGATGCTCACCGGGCGCGATGCCGCGCACAAGCGCATCCAGGACATGCTGGCGAAGGGCGAGGAACTGCCGGTCGATTTCCGGGGGCGTGTCATTTATTATGTCGGCCCGGTCGATCCGGTCGGCGAGGAAGTGGTCGGCCCCGCCGGCCCCACCACCGCAACCCGCATGGACAGCTTCATGCGCATGATGCTCGATCAGGGCCTGCTCGCCTGCGTGGGCAAGGCCGAGCGCGGCCCGGCGGCAACCGCCGCGATCAAGGACGCGCAGAGCGCTTATCTGATGGCCGTGGGCGGCGCAGCCTATCTGGTGGCGCGGGCCATCAAGGGCAGCAAGGTCGTGGGCTTCGCCGATCTCGGCATGGAAGCGATCTACGAATTCGAGGTGAAGGACTTCCCCGTGACCGTGGCCGTGGACAGCGAAGGCAACAATGTCCACCAGCTCGCCCCGCTCGTCTGGCGCGAGAAGATCGCCAAGGAAGGGCTGCTGGAGAAGGCATGAGGCGCGCCGCGCCGGGCTGAGCAACCGCCTCAGCGCCGGGCGCGGGCGATCATGTCCTCCTCGGCCAGCGTGAAGGCCGTGCGCCCCCGGGGCGTGTCGGCGGGCAGCGCGGTGACGAAGAAGGAGACGCCTTCCCCGCCCTGCGGATCGACCCACAGGCCCGAGCGCAGGCCATAGGCCTCGCCGCTATGGCCGATGCGCGTGCGGCCATCGCCGAAGGGATCGTCGCGGCAGACGGCCAGCTGGTCCGGCAAGGCGAGGATCATGACGCCGAGGCCGAGGGCGCAGGGATAGCCATTCTCGATGTCCCCGTTGCGGCCATCATAGCGCCACTGGGGCTGCATCATCTCGGCGATCCGCGCGGCGGGCAGATACTCCGGAACCGCGCCGAGCAGCAGCTGGCCGATCCGCGCGAGGCCCTTCACAGAAATGCGCATGCCGCCCTGCGGGGAGAAGAAGGCGCCTTGCCGGCCGAGCCGATACGTCGCGACGTCGCAGGAGCCGTCCCGCGCCGGAATCGCGCCGCAGGCGGGGCGGACGCCGCCATTGTCGTCCCGCAGCGCCTGCCCCTCGCCATCATAGAGCACGACGCCGCGCGCGACCGCATCGTCGCTGCAGGTCGTCCAGTTGAAACAGGCGTCAATGCCGAGCGGCGCGAAGACTTCCTCCTTCATCAACACATCGAAGCGCTTGCCCGTCGCCGCTTCCATGACCGCCGCGATGACCGGGAAATTGAGATTGCTGTATGTGTAGAAGCCCGCCGCGGGGCCGTGAGCGGCGTCCCAGGCTTCCGGGCGGCGCATCTCGCTTTCCAGATCCGCGTCGAGCGGCAAGGCATAATCGATCCCGTCGCGAATGCCGGCGGTGTGCGAGAGGAGCGCCCGCAGCGTCACCGGCTGGTCCGGGAAGCCGGGATGGCGCAGCGGCCAGCCGAGCCGCACGGAAACATCCTCATCGAGATCGAGCCGGCCCGCCTCGACAAGGCGCATGACGCCGAGCGCGACCGCCAGCTTGGAGACCGACGCGATGCGCGCCGCGTCATCCGCCGTGACGGACCGGCCGGTCCTGCGATCGGCGAGGCCGGACGCATCGGAAGCGCGGATACCCGCGCGATCGAAGGCCGCCCAGACGCGCGCGGCGTCTGCGGGTGGCGGGGCGGCGGCGGTGGAAGCCATGGCGGCGGTGGCGGCACCGGCGCAGCAGAGCAGGGGCAGGACCCAGCGAAGATGAGCGATCATCGTCCCTCTGTGCGACGGATCGCCCGGGCGGGGCAAGCGCGGACTGCGCGCCAGCCATTGATTCCCCCGCGCCGCCGGATAGGAGAGCGCATCGCATTAATCCCGCCGGGCCGCCATTCGTGCGCGCCCTCCTCCCCTCTCCTTGCGGAGCGTCTTCTGATCCATTCGTTCATCTGGCTGCCCGCCACGCTCGCCGCCGCCGCGCTGCAGGCCTGGCGCACGGCCGTCCAGCGACGGGTGGGGCAAAGCCTCTCCGTCAACGCCGCCGGGCTCGTGCGCTATCTTTACGGCCTGCCCTTCGCGCTGCTGCTGGCGCTGGGCTATCACGCGATCGTCCATGGCGGTGCCCTGCCCATGCCGGGCGGGCGCCTGCTGATGTTCAGCGCGGCGGCGGGGCTGGCCCAGATCATCGCCACCAACCTGCTGCTGATGGCCTTTCGCGAGCATAATTTCGTCGTCGGCACCGCTTATTCCAAGACGGAAGCGGCGCAGGGCGCCCTGCTCTCCTGGGCCCTGCTCGGCGAACGGCTCGGCCTGCTGGCCTGGGCGGGCATCGGCGCGGGCGTGGCGGGCGTGATGATCCTCTCCACCGGCGGACGGCGGATGAGCGCCGCGGACTTCCTGCGCGCGCTCGGCCATCCGGCGGCGCGCTACGGCATCGCCTCCGGCCTGTTCTTCGCCTTCACCGCCGTGGGCGTGCGGCGCGCGACGATGGAAGTGCCGACCACCGACACCATTTCCGCCGCGCTGATCGTGCTGGCCGTGACCGTGACCCTGCAGACGCTGATGCAGGGCGCCTGGCTGATCTGGCGCGAGCCCCTGCAGGTGCGCGCGGTGTTCACCAGCTGGCGCATCTCCGGACAGGTCGGCCTGCTCTCCTCGCTCGGCTCGGCCTGCTGGTTCACCGGCTTCGCCAGCGCCCCGGTGGCGCTGGTGCGGATCGTGGGGCAAGTGGAAGTGCTCTTCACGCTGAGCTTCGCCCATTTCTACCTGCGCGAGCCGCTCCGGCGCAGCGAAGTGGCAGGGCTGGCGCTGGTCGTCACCGGGGTCGTGCTGGCGCTCGTGGGGGCGTGGCACTGAGCGGGGACGCGCTTCGTCCGGGAAGGAAAGCGCATCGTCTTCCGTAAGAGAATGGCCAGCGGTAACGTCCGCAATGTTGTGGTGTCCTGAAAGGCTGAATTGTTGTGGGAGCAGAAATAACACTCCCATTTCCCGTCATTCCCGCGCACGCGGGAATCCAGTCACCCTCGCGGCGCGAAACCGAGGCTGCGGCAGCGCTTCATCGCAACGTCGCTAAGCTGGATTCCCGCGTGCGCGGGAATGACGATGGGAGGACGAGATGACCTCTCGTTTTCATCGTGTCCCGTCCTGTCCCTTTTTTCGGCATGGATCGCGCACGGCGGTTGTCCGGTTTTGCCTGCGCTGCTTAGAAGGGGCGCATGATCCTTCCGGCGTTCAATTATTTCGGCGTGATCTTCGTCCTGGGCTTCCTGCTGGGGACGATGCGGGCGATCTGGCTTTCGCCCGCGACCGATGCGACGAGTGCGGTGCTGATCGAGCTGCCGCTCATGCTGGCCGCGAGCGGCTATGTGGCGCGGCGGATCGTGCGCCAGCGCGGCATGGGCGTGCCGGCGGCGCTCGGCATGGGGGCGATCGCCTTCGTGCTGCTGATGGCGGCGGACGCGGGGCTGGCGCTGCTGCTCGAAGGGCGCGATCCTGCCGCATGGGCGGCCGACCTCCTGCGCACGCCGGGCTGGATCGGCCTTGCCGGGCAAGTGATCTTCGCCCTGCTCCCCGCGCTCATTGCCTTTCCCGGCGCGCCGGCGCCGCGCCGGCCGGTCAGACCGCCTGAAAATTGAGGCGCAGGCCCGGCCGGGGCCAGCGGCAGCGGAAGAGCTTGCCCGTCGCCGATCCGGTGATCCAGGCCGTGCGCATGTCCGCGCCGCCGAAGCAGATGTTGGTGGCGATGGGATCGGGCACGGGGATATGCGCCACGCTGCCGTCGGCCGGATCGACCAGCGTGATGCCGCCATTGAACAGGGTCGCGACCGCGACCTTGCCGCCCGCCTCGACGGCCAGGCTGTCGAACCACTGCATGCCGGGCAGGTTGGTGAGGATCGCGCCGCTGTCATGGCCCGCTTCCGGCGCGACCACGCCGGGCTCCAGAATATCCAGCGACCAGAGCCGCTGGAGCATGGAATCCGCCCAGTAGAGCATCCGGCCGTCCGGCGAGAGGCCGATGCCGTTGGGCGAGATCTGCTCGGAGCGCCAGCGCGTGATCGCCGAGCCGTCCGGCCTGGCATAATAGACCCCGCCCAGCCGCCGCGTCTCCCCGTCCGAGAAGCCGAAGCAGGTGAACCACATGCCGCCGGCGGCATCGAACACGATGTCGTTGGGCGCATTGAGCGGCTTGCCGTCGCAATTGTCGTAGAGCCGCGTGACAGCGCCGGTCGCGAGATCGACCCGCTGGACATAGCCGCCCTCATAATGCGCGGGCAGGCCGAGCTTGCCGGCCTCCTTCCACCCTTCCGGGAATTCGAGCGCGCCGCCATTGTTGACGACATAGACGGCGCCGTCCGGGCCGATGGCGGCGCCATTGGGCCCCCCGCCCAGATGCGCGACGATCTCCACCGTGCCGTCCGGCCGCACGCGGGTCAGGGTCTGCCGCGCGATCTCCACCAGCAGCACCGATCCGTCCGCGCAGGCGATGGGCCCTTCCGGAAACTCGAGCCCCTCCGCCACGGTCTCCATCTCGATCGTCATCCGCTCCCTTTCCGGCCGACGCGAAGCCGGCCATGTCGTTCTGACGCGGCGCTGGCCAGCACCCGCCCCGCCGCCTCATGATGCATATTATGCAAGCGGAAGGACAAGGGCCTGTTAACCGCTTTCATCTAGCGAAACCGGGGCAGGGACTAACAGGCAGACACAGCAGCGTGGCGCAGACGAGCAAACTGGAAACCACGATCATCCGCACCGTCGAGAATGTCGGAGACCTCGGCCTCCGGACGCTCGACCTGCAGGCCGACATCGCCGAACTCGCCGACCGCGTGACCGATCAGGCCGCGATGCTCGAATCCCTGGAGGAAGCCGCGATCGGCCTCGCCCAATCGAGCGACCAGGTGGAGAAGAAGGTCGATGCCGCCCGCGCCCAGGCCGACACCGCGCGCGCCGTGGTGGACGATTCCAGCCAGCAGCTCAGCTCCGCGTCCCAGAATGTGCTCGAACTCATCGAGCAGGTCTCCCGCATCCATCACGGCCTGGGCAGCTTCAACGACGCGCTCTCCAGCGTCGGCCATACCAGCAAGATCATCAGCACCATTGCCCGGCAAACCAATCTCCTCGCGCTCAATGCCGCCATCGAGGCCGCGCGCGCGGGCGATGCCGGCCGGGGCTTCGCGGTCGTCGCCAGCGAGGTCAAGAAGCTCGCGCAGGAAACAGCGCTCGCCACGCAGCAGATCGAAGGCTCCATCCGCGAGCTGACCAGCGAGGCCGAGGCCATGCTCTCGCGCATCGTGGCGGGCAGCGAGAAGGCCAATGACGCGCATCGCGCGTCCGGCGAGATCGGCGCGCTCGTCGACCGGCTGCGCGACCTCATCCTCGGCCTGTCCGACAACAGCGAGGCGGTCTCGGGCAATGTCCATTCCATCCTGGGCGCGATCGGCGAGATCCGGGGCGGGCTGAGCGACCTTGCCGACGCCTCGATCGACAATGCGATCGGCCTGCAGCGGCTCTCCACGCGCGTGACCTCGGTCAGTGACGACACGAACCTGCTGCTCCAGTATCTGGCGGAAAGCGGCGTCGACCTGCCCGATTCGCCCTATATCCAGTTCGGCCTGGAAGCGGCGGCGGGCATCGTGCTGGGCCTGGAAGCCGCGCTCGCGGCCGGCGAGATCACGCCCGAGGCCATGCTCAGCGACCATTATGAGCCGGTGCCGGGGAGCGATCCGCCGCTCTACGCGCATCCCGCCCAGCCGATCATCACCCGCGCGGCGCGCCCGTGGCAGGAGAAGGCCCGCAGCCTGCCGGGCTTCTTCGGCATGAGCTGCACCGACCGCAATGCCTTCGGCGCCGTCGCCATGCCGGAGCGGTCGCTGCCCCAGCGTTCCGGCCAGATCGACTGGAACCTCGAATATTCGCGCGCCGGCCAGATCTTCAATTTCTCCGACACGCGCGACCAATGCCAGATGACGCAGCCCTTCTGCCTCAAGGCCTATCGCCGGCCGGTCGCCACGGGCGGCGTCATGCTGCTCAAGCAGGTGATCGCGTCCATCCATGTGGCGGGCCGCCACTGGGGCGTGCTCCAGCTCGCTTATGAGGACCCGGTCAGCCGGGCGGCCGCGCAGGCCGAAGCGGACCAGCCCGCCCCGCTCCCGCAGCGCGAACGCGTGGCCTGACAGGAGCAGGGCTGAAGCCTGGGCGCGGCTGTCCCCCTAGCGCCGCCCGACCAGCAGCCAGCCGCACAGCAGCGCTCCGGCGCCGCAGAAGGCCATGCCGAGGGCCAGGGCGAGCGAAGTGCCGCCAGTGAGGCGCGAGAAGACCGCCACGATGATCGCCGCGATGGCGAGCTGCACGAAGCCGAGCAGCGCGGAAGCCTGGCCGATGCTCTCAGGATGCGTGGAGAGCGCACCGGCCTGCGCCTGCGGCTGCACGATGCCCCAGCCGAAGGTGTAGAGAATCTGCGGGACGATCAGCGCTGCCCACGCATTGGGCCACAGCTGCGTCGCCACGAGCATGGCGATGGGGCCGGCGAGCTGGAAAGGCACGCCAATGCGCAGCGTGCCATCGACGCCCTGCCGCCGCACGAGCCGGAAGGACGCCGCATTGCCCGCCATGAAGCCCATGGTCGAGAGCGCGAACAGCAGCGCATAATCGAGCGCGCCAAGCCCCATATGATCGATCATGACCTGCGGCGCAGCGGCCGAGAAAAGCAGTATGCCACTATAGGCGAAGGCATTGGCCAGCACATAAGCCAGCAGCGCGGGCGAGCGGGACAGGCGCGCGAAGGAGCCGAGCAGCCCCGGGCCATCAAACGGCAGGCGCTTGTCGCGCGCCAGCGTCTCGGGAAGGCGCAGCAGGCTGGCGGCGCCGATGACGACGCCCAGCACAGCCATGGCCAGCAGCGGCGCGCGCCATCCGCCCACGCTCACCAGCACGCCGCTGATGAGCGGCGCGATGATGGGCGTGCAGGAGAAGAAGATGCCGATCTGCGCCAGCGCCCGCCCCGCCGCCTCACGCGGGAGCTGATCGCGCACGATCGTCCGCGCCAGGAGGACGGCGGCGGCGGCGCCCAGCCCCTGCAGCGCGCGGGCCGCAAGCAGCAAGGGAAAGCTGGTCGCGAACAGGGCGAGGACGCTGGCCAGCACATAAATGGCAAGGCCGGCGAGCACGACCGGGCGACGGCCCAGCGCATCGGCCAGCATGCCGCCCAGCAGCTGGGCAATGGCGAAGCTGATGACGAAGGCGCTGATCGCCGCGGGCACATGCGCGGCCCGGGTATCGAGCGCGGCGGCAATCGCCGGCAGGGCAGGCGAGAGACCATCGATCGACGCGGGGAGTACTGCCGTCAGCGCGGCGAGCAGGATGATCTGCCCGAGCGGCAGCTTCTCGGGTGCGGCGGACGGGGTGTCGCGCCGCGACCCGCTATCGGTGCGATGGGCCATGGTCCGGAACGATCGATCCGTCAGTTGTTGCCCGGCCTGTCCAGCTTGCCGAACTTCGCCTCGAAGCCGGCGACATCCCCGGCGGCGAGGAAGCGGGCCTGCTCCACCCAGTTGTCACGCGTGATCCGCCCCTTGAACGTGCCGAGCTGGCTGTCCACGGCCACGATGTCCGCATCGCTCCACGCCGCGATCTGATCAAAGTGAGTGATGCCGAGGCTGGTCAGCAGGCTGGCGAGCTTGGGGCCCACGCCCTTGAGCTGCCGAAGATCGTCCGGCGCACTGCTGTCGGCGGGCACGCCGATCTCGGTGAAGGACATGGCGCCGGCCGCCGCGCCGCCGCTGGCCATGATCGCCGCGGCATTGCTCGCCACCGCGGACGCGTCGTCCGGCCGGGCGCCGCTCGCGACGACGTCCGCCTCCAGCGAATCCTCGACGGTCTGGGCGACCTCTTCCGCCACGTTCCGGGCGGTCTCGCTCGCCGCGCCGACGGCGGTCGCCGAGCTGTCGACATGATGCCCCGCCTGGCTGGAGCGCGATCGCAGCAGCCAGATGACCAGCACCGCGACCAGCAGTGCGACGACGATCAGGATGAGGTTCTGGCTCAATGGAGGCCCCTTCGGAAATCGTGCGAAACGGCGCCAATCATAAGCATGGCGGCCGGGCATTGCCAGTAAGGGAGTTGCGTGGCGAGGGAAAGCGCCTTGCAGGCCCGGAAGCGGGAATCGGCGGCGACGCGGACGGCGGATCGGAGGGAAGGCGGCGCGGCGAGCCCCTTCCCGCTGTCCACAGGATTATTTTTTCGCCAGCGCTTTCTCCCTTGCATTTCCGGCAGGCGAGGACTGGCCGCGCGTCGCGCCCTGCCGGCCCGCCCCGCCGTCCATGAGACGAGTCATTTCATCGACGAAATGAATCATGACCGGAACGTTTACGCCTTGCATCGCCGTGCCGCTGTGGCACAATCGATGGTGGTCAGGAACAGGGGTTCACGCAACAGATTGTGGCTGCAGGCAGGCTGAAGTCGGCACTGCAGCGCGTTTTCCCGCCGCCGCGCGCATCCGCGCCGCGGCCCCTTGATCGAAGCGAATGTAGAGAAAATATTGGGGGTCTTGAGCATGGAGTTTCGCGATTTGCAGGCAGAAGGTTCAGCAGCGGAATTGGTTGTCGCCGAGCCGGCGACCGAAAGCGCGCGTCCCGAGCCCAAGGCGCGGGAGACGCGCAAGGCCGCGGCCTCGAACAGCGTCGATGCGCGCCGCTTCGACATCGCCACGGACGCCAGCCGCGACGCGCTGCTGACCGAATTCGGCAAGGAGACGCTGCGGGACCGCTATCTGCTGCCCGGCGAATCCTACCAGGACCTGTTTGCCCGTGTGGCCGCCGCTTATGCGGACGATCAGCCGCATGCCCAGCGGCTTTATGATTATATCTCGCGGCTGTGGTTCATGCCCGCGACGCCCGTGCTCTCCAACGGCGGCACCGGGCGCGGCCTGCCGATCAGCTGCTATCTGAACTCGGTGGACGACAGCCTGGAAGGCATCGTCAACACCTGGAACGAGAATGTCTGGCTCGCCTCGCGCGGCGGCGGCATCGGCACTTATTGGGGCAGCGTGCGCGGCATCGGCGAGCCGGTCGGCCTCAACGGCAAGACCAGCGGCATCATCCCCTTCGTGCGGGTGATGGATTCGCTCACGCTCGCCATCTCGCAGGGCTCGCTGCGGCGCGGCTCGGCGGCCTGCTATCTCGACATTTCCCACCCGGAGATCGAGGAGTTCCTCGAGATCCGCAAGCCCTCGGGCGACTTCAACCGCAAGGCGCTGAACCTCCACCATGGCGTGCTCGTCACCGACGAGTTCATGGAAGCGGTGCGGGACGGCAGCGAGTTCGCGCTCAGGTCCCCCAAGGACGGCAGCGTGCGCGGCAAGGTCGATGCCCGCTCGCTCTTCCAGAAGCTGGTCGAGACGCGGCTTGCGACCGGCGAGCCCTATATCGTGTTCTCGGACACGGTGAATCGCACGATGCCCAAGCACCACCGCGACCTGGGGCTCAAGGTCTCGACGTCCAACCTCTGCTCGGAAATCACGCTGCCGACCGGCAAGGACCAGTTCGGCAACGATCGCACCGCCGTGTGCTGCCTCTCCTCGCTCAACCTGGAAACCTGGGACGAGTGGCAGGGGGACAAGAGCTTCATCGAGGACGTGATGCGCTTCCTCGACAATGTGCTGCAGGACTATATCGACCGCGCGCCGGACGAGATGGCGCGGGCCAAATATTCCGCCAGCCGCGAGCGCTCGGTGGGCCTGGGCGTCATGGGCTTCCACAGCTTCCTGCAGGCGCGCGGCATCCCCTTCGAAAGCGCGATGGCCAAGAGCTGGAACCTGCGCATCTTCAAGCATATCAACGCCAAGGCCAACGAGGCATCGATGCTGCTCGCCCATGAGCGCGGCCCCTGCCCGGACGCCGCCGACCAGGGCGTGATGGAGCGCTTCTCCTGCAAGATGGCGATCGCGCCGACCGCCTCGATCAGCATCATCTGCGGCGGCACGTCGGCCTGCATCGAGCCGATCCCGGCGAACATCTATACGCACAAGACGCTGTCCGGCAGCTTCATCGTCAAGAACCCGTATCTGGAGAATATCCTCCAGGCCAAGAGCAAGGATTCGACCAATGTGTGGAATTCGATCCTGGAGAAGGGCGGCTCGGTCCAGCATCTGGACTTCCTGACGCAGGACGAGAAGGACGCCTACAAGACCAGCTTCGAGATCGACCAGCGCTGGCTGCTCGAACTGGCCGCCGACCGCGCCCCGTTCATCGATCAGGCCCAGTCGCTCAATCTCTTCATCCCCGCCGATGTGGAGAAATGGGATCTGCTCATGCTCCATTACCGGGCCTGGGAGCTGGGCGTGAAGTCGCTTTATTATCTGCGCTCCAAGTCGATCCAGCGCGCCGGCTTTGCGGGCGGGGTCGAGGCGGACAACACCGCCGAGCTCAAGAAGATCGAGCTGCCGAACACCGATTATGACGAGTGCCTCGCCTGCCAGTGACGCAGGGGTGAGCGGTCGCGGACAGCCCGCAAGAGCCTGAAAAGAAAAGTCCGGCCTTCCGGGGGGATGGAAGGCCGGACCATTTCAACCGGAAGGCGGCGTGTGGGAGTCCGTCGCCTCGCAGTTTCTCTCCTCCCTTGTGGGAGATGAACCCGGTAAACAGGAGATAGGATCGATGCGGCCGGACGCAAGGGCTGCACCGGCCGTCCCTTCGGACGCGTCATCCGATGGAGCTCGCGGGCGCGACCGCCCGGGTCAGGCAGGACAATGGCCTCCCGTTCAGGAGCGGCGCCTCAGGGCGCCGAGCGCGCCTGTCCCCGGTGAAGGGCGTTCAGGGCGGCTGGGTTGAGATCGATGCCGCTCCCGTCCTCGTCCCCCTCGCCCCCGAGGTCCTGCGACACCGGCCCGGCGAGATGAACGCCATCCGCATCGACACGCGCAATGCCGTTCACCCGGATCGGCAGGCTGGGCGAGACCCCGGCGTCGTGAAAGGCCATGCGCATGATCCCGCCTTCCACGGACAGCACCGTGCCCACGCGCTGCCCGTTCGCATCGATGACGTCCGAGCCGGGCTCGATCCGCAGTCCCTCATGCATGATGATTGTCTCCCACTGACGTGGGGACAACCCCCGGGCCCGGCCCGCGGTTCCCGGAAAGGCGCGCAGCACGGCGCGACTCTCTAACGTCCTGCCGGAGCCAGGCCCACGCGCCGCCCCGCGCCGCAATGCGGGGAAACCCTGAGTTGCCAGCCATCGGGGCCTTCGCTACCGTCTGCCCTCGTGATCGCATGGCCCCGCCTCGCTCTTGCCGCTTCCGCGCTGCTGGCGCTGGCTGCGTGCGCGCGCCAGAGCGCGCAGGCCGTCTCCACCGCGCCGGATACGCCGGGCTTCCTGCTCGGGCTGTGGCATGGCTTCATCTTTCCGGTCGCCTGGCTGCTTTCGCTGATCTTCCCGGACGTCGCCATCTATGCCGTGCCGAACACGGGCGGCTGGTACGACTTCGGCTATTTCCTCGGCATCGTCGTGTTCGGCGTGGGCGCGCGGAAATCCAAGACCGTCACCGTCTACGTCGATCGCTGGCGATCGCGCTGAATTCCGCTGCCACGTCCCCGTCCTCGCAAGGAACACAACATGCGCAAGTGGCATCGCTGGATCACGGTTTTCATCGGCATCTTCATGCTGTTCATTGCCCTTACCGGGCTGGGCAGCCATTTCGCGGCAATGTATGCGCGCGGCAGCTTCTTCGAGCAGGCGCAGAGCGAAGGGCCGCCGCGCGGCGCGCCCGCGAGCGCCGCTCCGGCCGCAGGCGCAGCGACGGCGCCCGCGACGGCTCCGACCACGCCACCAGCACCAAGTTCCGCGCGCCAGCTCGTCGGCCTGTTTCATCATCTCCACTCGGGCGAGTTCTTCGGCCCCGTGGGCGTGATCATCTCGCTTCTCGCCGGCTTCGCCCTGCTGTTCTTCGCGGGATCGGGCATGTGGATGTATCTCCAGATGTACCGCCAGCGGCGCGCGCGCAACCGGAAGGAACTGTTCTGGAAATAACGCCGCCCCTCGTGATGGCCGGCGTGGCGGCCGTCTCCGCGCTCGCGGGAGGCATCCTGCTCGCCCGCCCCGCGCGCAGCATGCAGGCCGTCTATCTCAAGCGCATCGCCGGGACGATGGCGCTCTCCTTCGCGCTCATCCTCGCCATCTTCGCCTGGGGGCTGGAGCGCATCCAGGGCTGACGCGCGGACCGCGCCCGCCTGCGGGAAAGTCAAGCCCGCGGGGAAGAAATTTTGCTGTGGGCAACTCCCATCTCGACGCTAGACATTGTGGTGAATCGGCGTAGCATACCCCTTGATCTGGTGTTGCAACGTCCAGCGGGGAGTCCTTCATCAATGCCGTCCTTGTCCTGTCCGGGCAGCGATATGCGCCGCCGGTCGCGCGGGCGGCAAGGCATGCAGGCGCGCGCTTTTCCCGGCCGCGCGGCGCTCGTCCGCTCTTCCCCCGGGCACCAGATCCGCCCATATTCCTTTCGTACCGCCGGACCGGTCCTCGCCGCCCCCGCCCGGCCCTCGTCCATCCACGCTTCTTCTGCCGTTCCGGAGTAATCCCATGTCTCTTCTTCAAGCCTCCAAGGTCTACAAGCCCTTCGAATATCCCTGGGCCTATGACTTCTGGAAGCGCCAGCAGCAGGTGCACTGGATGCCCGAGGAAGTGCCTCTGGGCGAGGACTGCCGGGACTGGGCGCAGAAGCTCTCCGACCATGAGCGCAACCTGCTCACGCAGATCTTCCGCTTCTTCACCCAGGCGGACGTGGAAGTGCAGGATTGCTACCACGACAAATATGGCCGCGTGTTCAAGCCGACCGAGATCAAGATGATGCTGACCGCGTTCAGCAACATGGAGACGATCCACATCGCGGCCTATTCGCACCTGCTCGACACCATCGGCATGCCCGAGAGCGAATATTCGATGTTCCTCGAATATGACGAGATGCGTGCCAAGCATGACTATATGCAGCAGTTCGGCGTGGACAGCGACGAGGACATCGCCCGCACCCTCGCCATGTTCGGCGGCTTCACCGAGGGCATGCAGCTCTTCGCAAGCTTTGCCATGCTGATGAACTTCCCGCGCTTCAACAAGATGAAGGGCATGGGGCAGATCGTCACCTGGTCCGTGCGCGACGAGACCCTGCACTGCGAAGGCATCGTGCGCCTGTTCCACGAATTCGTGAAGGAGCGCGACTGCCTCACCCGGGCGGTGAAGGAAGACATCATCGACTGCTGCCAGAAGACCGTGCGGCTGGAGGACGCCTTCATCGATCTCGCCTTCGAGCAGGGGCCGGTGCCGGGCATGACCGCCAACGAGATCAAGCGCTACATCCGCTACATCGCGGACTGGCGCCTGGGCCAGCTCGGCTTCAAGCCGGTCTACATGATCGAGGAGCACCCGCTCCCCTGGCTCACCCCGCTGCTCAACGGCGTGGAGCACGCCAACTTCTTCGAGACCCGCGCCACCGAATATTCCAAGGGCGCCACGCGCGGCAACTGGAACGAAGTGTGGGACAGCTTCGACAGCCGCAAGAAAATGCGCGCGAACGACGGCGCAGGCGACGAAACCGAAGGCGGCGAGGATATGTTCTCTCGGGCCGGGGTGGCGGCGGAGTAGGGCTACAGAGAAGCAATTCCTCTGCCCTCGGAAGTTTGAACCTTAAGGGCTGAAGCACTCGCGCCGGTGCCAATCAAGGTAACGCGCATGGGGACGATGCGCCAAAGAGATCGGGAATCGAGCTTTCTGGTCATCATGGATGAGCCTGCGGACGCCTTCAATGTCGTTGATTTTGCGAGAGAGTAAAATCTCGCCATCATCGCTCAACGAGATCAGTCCTCTGTCAAACATCCAGTGAACGGTGCCGGAAAGAGCGATTCCGTTGTTAACTAGATCAGGCCCACCGGCTGCGACACTCATAATATGCGCGGCCTGTGCTTCAGCACGACCACCGCCGTTGATCAACTTCATCCCAGTCAGTGCACAACGGCAATCGTAGACATCAAGAACACGCTTACGAAACTGCCGATCTCTGACAGCGCGATTTACAAGCATTGTGGCCCGGTCGATCGGGCCGTGCCAGGGCAGAGCCTCTTCCCGAACGGTGTTGAGGACCTCAGCATTCTCGCTTCTCGGCAAAAGCTCGTCTTCATCGACAAGGCCCAGGCCAACGATACGATTGAAATCCTCGTCCGAAATCGGCCTTATGGATTGAATGGCTCGTCCGTTGTTCAGCCGACCATCGGGATTTAGGAGCCCTCGCTCGACCGCCGCGCCCTCCACCTGAAAAGGTACGTCACGACCGAATTCCAAATATGAACCGGGCGCTATGAGGGCCAAGTACATTTTCTCTTTAGCCGGGTCAGGAACAATTTTTTCGAACCTGGCAACAGCATAATAGCCCCGCCGTCCGGCACGCCGGGGCTCTTGATAGATAATCCAGTTGCCTTCGATCTTGGACGCATTGGCAAGCCATTTTACCGGGAAGCGATAAAAACGATCAGGTTCATCCTGATAAATGGAATGTGACCCGATAACGAAGACGCCTTTATGCAGCCCTTTGCGATCCGGGTTAGGCGCAGCACCCATCCAACGATAGATTCCATGATCGAGGAATTCGAGTAATCCCCTATCGCGAAGTTGCTGCAATTCCCGACTGAGGGTCTGGTGAGGTGTCGCTCCAGCAGAGCCGGTTTCCGACACAATATTGTCTAACTGAGAATCTATAAGCGCTTGACGCGTGAAGGTTCGCAAACCCGTGGCGGCGACGTGTCGTCTCACAGCATCGGTCACCGCATCGGACCAACTTTTCGTCACGTTTACTTGCCCCCTTTGCCACAGCGTGCGATCCTACTCAGGTGCAAACTGGTCGCAAGCCCGTCACATATATCTGCCTGAACTGCCAGGGCACGGCCGTTGCGCTAGATGCATGGGCCGAGTGGAATGAAGCGCAGCAAGAATGGGTGCTGGGAACGGCCTACGACGATGCTTTCTGCCGTGACTGCCAAAGCCGAACGCAGATAGCAGAAATGCCATTGGCACCGAAATAACCCCTTTCTCCCACATGAACCGCCCGTCGCTGCCGGTTCAGGCGAATCGCGTTAGGCTCCGACCTGTTCTCCCCGCTGCCGGGAGAGACAGAACAGATGTCGGAGTGAGACAGATGTACAAGGCACTGAAGAAGAGCGTCGCGGCCCTCGTGCTGGGCGCGGTGACCATCGGCGGTCTGGCCGCCACCCCGGCTTATGCCGATCGCGGGCGGGACAATGACCGCCACTGGAAGCGCGATCGCGACGATCGCCGGCATCATGACCGCCGGAATGACCGCCACTGGAAGCATGACCGTCGCGGGCCGGACCGGGTCGTGGTGATCGATCGCCGCCCTGTCGTCCGCCCGGCGCCGCGCGTCGTCTATGCTTATGACTGGAACCGGCCCGACCCGCGCTATCGCGGCTATTATGCGGACCGTTATTATCGCGGCGGCTATGCCCCGATCCGCGTGACGCGCGAGACCCGCGTCTATCGCGGCCATGACAACCGCTATTATTGCCGCCGCTCGGACGGCACCACCGGCCTCATCATCGGCGCGGCGGTCGGCGGGCTGCTGGGCGACCAGATCGACCAGGGCCGCTCGTCCATCCTGGGCGCGGTGCTGGGCGCCGGCGCCGGCGCGATGATCGGTCGCGAGATCGATCGCGGCGACGTGGTCTGCCGCTGAACAAGCGACCCGGCGGCCGCGGGCGACCTCGATCGCCCGCCGGACAGCCGCCGGCATGAGATGGAAACGGCGCGGGCCCCCTTGCCCCGCGCCGTTTTCGCATGCTTCGGTTACGATGCAGTCAGCGCCGCTTGCGCGTCGACCTTCCCAAGCGTATTATCATCATAATACACATTAGAGGCCGCCATGCTTTCCCTGCTGCTTGCCGCCGCCCTTGCGCAGGGTACCGCCTCGCCCATCCCGACAGACGCCGCCACGTTGCGTGCGGATATCCAGGCGGCGGATACGGCCTTCTTCACCCTGTTCTTCGAGCGGTGCGATCCGGACGCGCTGAGCGAGATGGTCGCGCCCGACTTCGAGATGTATCATGACCGGGACGGCGTCGTGGCGCGGGACGGCAAGAGCTTCATCGCGCTCTATGCGCAGGGATGCGCCGCGCGGTCCCGCCCGGATGCCTGGCGCAGCCGCCGCGCACTGGTGGAGGACAGCCTGAAGGTCGAGCCCGTCCCCGGCTTCGGCGCGATCGAGGAAGGCGAGCATCTCTTCTACGAACGCAAGGGAGACGGGCCGGAACGGCTGGTCGGCCGGGCGCGCTTCGTCCAGCTCTGGCAGAAGGACGGGCAAGGCCCGTGGCGCCTCGCGCGCGTCCTCAGCCTCAGCCATCGCGCCGTGGACTGAAGCAGGGCGCGGGATACTGATCGGCCCTCGGGCGGAGCGGCCTTCATTTCCGGGGTTGAGTACGCACCCTTCCCGCCAACCTTTTCGTCATGGGGAGGCGACGCGCTCCAGCGCTGGAGCCGAAGGCGTCCACAGGACAATGTCAATCAGCCCTAGCGGTTGATCGCGTCCGAGCCGGCCTGACCGACCGATTCGATGTCCCGCCCAAGGCCCTTGACCGTGGCGCAGCCAGACAGCACGAGCGCCGCGCCGAGCAGCGCGGCCAGCAGAAGCGAGCCCTTCATAACCATTCCTTTTCTCATTCCGCGCCGATCTTCCACAAAGCGGCGGGCCATGCAATCCGGTGCAGCGCCCGGCTCAACGGCGCGCCATCCTGGCCACGCCCGCCAGCGCTCCCTCCCGCGCCGCCGCGTCCAGGAACTTGACGCGACCGATGCGCTTCGTCCGCGCCGTCCGCATGCCGCAGAAGCCGAGAATGGCGTGGCGCAGGCCGGTGAAATCACAGTCGCGATAGCGCCAGCGCGCATAGAGGACCGGGCAATCGCAGGTGGAGATGATGTGCGCGGTGCGGCCCGCCAGATGCCGGTCCCACCATGGATCGGCATCATGATAGCGGAACGCGAAGCCGGGCATCAGCACCCGGTCGATCCAGCCCTTGAGCAGTGCCGGCATGCCGCCCCACCACATGGGATAGACAAGCACGAACCGCTCGCACCACATCAGCGCCTGCTGCGCGGCCGCGACATCGGGCTCGACCGGCGGCGGATCGCGATGGCCCCGGCGCAATATCGGATCGAAGGCGAGCGCGCCGACATCCTGGCGGCGAACCTCATGCCCCGCGGCGCGCGCGGCGGCCTCATAGGCGTCGGCGATCCGGCCGTTGAAACTCGCAGCGTCCGGATGGCCCAGCAGGATGAAGATGCGCATGGCGGCTTGCCCTCCTCGCCCGCACCTTGCCGATGGGGCCACCGCCGGCCTTGACGGGCATCAAGGGTGCGCAAGGGAACCGGCGCCGTGCGCATGCGTATTGCCGGGAGAGCCCGTGCGACCACGGGCGCTGGCAGCGCGCCGGAGAGACATCCCGCACATGCGCCAGCGGACCGGCGGATCGCCCTTTTCTGCAGGAGGATGTTCATGACACCGGTAACCATCGACGATCGCAAGAAGGAGTTGCGCAGCCTGATCGAGCAGATCCAAGCCAATCCCTCGCGCGACTGGACGCGTGAGCGAGAGCGCGTGGTGGTGTTGCAGCAGATGATCGCTGCCGACGAGCGGGCCCGAACGGCCGCCTGATCCCCTGACCCGACGGGGCGCCATGCTGCCGGGCGAGACTGTCGCCCGGTGCGCGGCGACCCTGCGCAGTCTCCCGGCCCGCGGCATGCGCGTGCCCGCTGCTCCACAGATCCCCGCCAAAACGATGAGCCGAGTCGCGCGGACTCTTGCCATGCGACTCGGATGAGAAGATATGGGGATCAGGACGGGGGAATGCATCAACGGGCGCGCGTCAAGGCGCCGCCTCATTGGGGAGAATGGAAATGGCCGTGCGCATGACCAGAGCGTCCGCCCTGGTGGCGCTTGCCCTGCCGCTTGCCGCGCTGGTGGGCTGCGGGCCGCCCAAGGCGACCGAAACGCCGATCGCGAACATCCCGGCGCCGCTGCCGGAGAATATCCCGCTCATCGAGCCGCCGCCACCACCGCCCCCGGTGCTGATCAACCAGAGCCGCAGCGAGGATCTGTGGCATCTGCGCTCCGGCCTCAACGTCGCGGTCCTGCTGTGCCAGGGCCCGGACAACGAGGCGATGGTCGCGAGCTACAACCGCCTGCTCAACACGCACAAAGGCCTGCTCGCGGAAGCGGCGCGGGCCACGGTGGAGCATTTCCGCGCCACCGGCGGGAAGAAATGGCAGGAAGTCTATGACGACAAGATGACCAAGGTCTACAATGGCTATTCCGGCACATTGACGCGCGAAGCCTTCTGCGGCCGCTCCAAGGAGCTGCTCACGCAGGCCGAGAGCGCCACGGCCCTGCATCTCTCGGAACATGCGACCACGATGCTCTGGGAGCTGAACAAGGCGGCCGGGATTCCCGATCCCGACGGGAAGCTCGCCCGTGCCGCAGCGGCAGCAGCGAGCGGCGGCGCGGCCAGCCTTCCGGCCGGTACGCCCCTTTCCGCGCGCAGCACAGGCCAGACCACCACGCCGGGCACCGGCATCCAGTGATCGATCAGTGATCGACCACGCCTGAGACAAGCCCCGGCTGGTCCTTGCGACCGGCCGGGGACTCTGCTCGCCGGGGTGACAGGATCAGGCGCCCGTATCGGGCACCGATCCGTCCTCGTCGTCCATATTCTCCTCGCCTTCGAACGCATCCATGTCGATGCGGCCGCTGCGCTCCATGTCGGTCATGTGGTCGACCACATCCTGCACATCGTCGGGAATGACCTGAGCGACATTGGGGCGACCGCCATGCTCGGTTTCCTCGCCGCCACGCCAGGGGTTTTCCAGCGCATCGCTGGCGACGTCCTGCGCCTGTGTATCGCTTTCGTCCTGCTCGGCATTCTCCCGTGCGGGATCATTGTTCACAGGCCTGCCTCCCTCGGGTTGAACCATGCTGTCCTCCTCATTCGCCGCTTCTTACTGGTCGATCGCTTCCGAGCCGGCTTCACCCACCGATTCGATGTCGCGGCCCACGCCCTTCACGGTCGCGCAAGCGTTGAGCATCAGGGTCGCGCCGAGCAAAAAGCCGATGATGGCATTGCGAGTCATCTTGTTTCCTCCATCTTTCATCACATGGAAGAACGATCGGCCGACGGAACGGTTGCCGTGCTCGATCAGGGCCCTGCGGCGACTCGTCATCCCGGCGCTTTTGTCGTCCTCGCCATGCTAGCCTGATTGACGCGGCCCGCAAGTCGCGGCAGGAGCGGGCATGGCCGACATGACCGAAAACGCCAGCGCCGACGCGCTTGCCCAGCCCGCCTCCTTCAAGCGCCGGGGTCTGCTCTTCGTGCTGTCTTCCCCCTCGGGAGCCGGCAAGTCCACCATCTCGCGCAAGCTGCTGGCCGACGATGCGGGCCTCACCATGTCCGTCTCCGCCACCACGCGGCCGATGCGGCCGGGCGAGGAGGACGGGCGCGATTATCATTTCGTCGATCTGGAGAAGTTCCGCGAAATGGTGTCCGACAACGCCTTCCTCGAATGGGCGCATGTCTTCGACCATCGCTACGGCACCCCGCGCGCACCCGTGGAAGGCCTGCTGGAGCGCGGCCACGACATCCTGTTCGACATTGACTGGCAGGGCGCGCAGCAGCTCTATCAGCTGGCCGGCGGGGATGTGGTCCGCGTGTTCATCCTGCCGCCATCCATGGCCGAGCTGGAGAAGCGCCTGCGCGGCCGCCGGACCGACAGCGACGACGTGATCGATCGCCGCATGGCCCGCGCCCACAGCGAGATCGCGCACTGGGACGGCTATGACTATGTGCTCGTCAATGACGATGCGGACGCCTGCTTCGCCAAGGTCCGCACCATCCTGCACGCCGAGCGCCTCAAGCGCTCGCGGCAGACCGGGCTGATCGGCTTCATCCGCAAGCTGGATACCGAGGAAGGCTGAACCCGCCGGAGGGCGTGGCGCGCGGGCGCCGACGGACAAGTCCGCCGGCCGCGTGCCTGCGCCGCCCTTGCTCCCGGCGCGCCTATTTCCGCCGGGGCAGCGGCTTCATCGCCATCGCTTCCTCGAGCACGCTGGTGTCGATGAGCGTGGCGAGCTGCGCGCGCGTGCGCGGCGTGCGCTTGTCCTGCCTGGCGAGCCAGGCCTCTTCCTCCACCATCACGTCGAGCAGATCGCCGGTCCAGTTGGCGATGAAGGCATGGTGCGACCAGCTCTGCTTGACGAGATCGAGCGGATATTTGCTGTGCTCCGACACCAGTTCCTGCGCGCGGGCGGGCTTTTCGCGAACCTCCGCCGCAGCATCGATGATCGCGCGCACGAACGTCACGATCTTCCGGCGCTTCTCGGGATCGGCGAGGTTGGGCGCGATGGTGTTGAGATTGAACAGCTCGCGATAGACGCCCTTGCCGGTGAACTCGATGACATCCGAGCCGATCGCCTGCGCAGCCCGCTCGACCTCGGGCTCCCAGATGGCCACCGCATCGACCGCCCCGTCCGCAAGCGCCTTGGGCATGTCGGGCAGGCGCATGCCGACCATCGTCACGTCATCGCTGGTGAGGCCCACGGTCTTCAGCATCTTCTGGGTGAAGTAGCCCGAGGAGGTGACGGAAATGGTGGCGATCTTCTTGCCCTTGAGGTCGGCCAGCTTGTTGATTCCGGACGAGCGCTTCGCCACGATGCGATAAAGCCCCTCGGTCACCGTCATGATGATCCGCATGTCCGGATTGCGCAGCGAATAGCGCAGGGCCTGCGTCTCGGCGTTCGTCGCCACGTCGGCAACGCCTTCGCTGCCATAGCCGGGGACGGACGCCTCGCCGACCAGATTGGTGACGCTGCCCATCTTCACGGTCGCGACGCCGGGATAATAGGATTCGGCAGCGACGAAGACCGGCGCGATCTCGAAAGTGGTGGTGTTGCCATAGACCGCGATCGGGCCGGGGCCGGCATCGGCGCGGCTCTGCGCATGGGCGCAGCCGCTGGTGAGCATGGCGAGAACGGCGCCGGCCATCACAAGGCGGGACCGCATCCTGCCCCGCTGCCTGTCACCAACGCGTGCACTGCTTGCCTCTGCCATCCTGTCCTCCATGGTCTTGATTGCCACTTCGCCGTCTAGCGAACGCGCAACAGCCCGACCATGCGCAGAACGGCAGTGATCGTTCACAATTCCTGCCGATTGCCGCGCGTGAGGCGGGGTGGCCCGGTTCAGGCGGCCTGCCTTGCCTTCAGTTCCAGCGCGGCGGCGATGAGGTCCCGCGTATAGTCGGTCTGCGGCGCGGTGAAGATCTGCTCGGCAGTGCCCTGCTCGACGATCCTGCCCTCCTTCATCACCACCACTTCATGGGCGAGCGCCTTCACCACCTTGAGATCATGGCTGATGAACAGATAAGTGAGGCCGTGGCTCGCCTGCAGGTCGCGCAGCAGATCGACGATCTGTGCCTGCACGGACATGTCGAGCGCCGAGGTGGGCTCGTCGAGAATGACCAGATCGGGCCGCAGGATGATGGCGCGGGCAATGGCGATGCGCTGGCGCTGGCCGCCGGAGAATTCGTGAGGATAGCGATCGAGCACATCGGGCGCGAGACCCACTTCGCCAATGATCGTGGCGACGGCGGCGTGCCGCTCGCCCGGCGTGAGATCGGGCCGATGGATGGGCAGGCCCTCCCCGACGATCTGGCCGACAGTCATCTTGGGACTGAGCGAAGCGAAGGGATCCTGAAAGACGATCTGCATGCGGCGGCGCAGCGGGCGCATCTGCTTCCAGTTGCGCTCGTGCAGAGGCTCGCCATCGAAAAAGATCGGCCCGTCGCTCCGGCTGATGCGCAGCAGTGCCAGCCCCAGCGTGCTCTTGCCCGAGCCGGATTCGCCAACCACGCCCAGCGTGTGCCCGCGCGGAATGGAGAGCGAGACGCCGTCCACCGCCTTCACGACGCTGCGCGGCCGCCCGAACCAGCCCTTGACGGGGAAATGCACCCGCAGATTCTCGGTGCGCACCAGCGCGGGCGGATCGCCCTCGATCTTCAGCGGCTCGCCGCGCGGCGTCGCGTCCAGCAGCTTGCGCGTATAGGCATGCTGCGGATCATCGAAGATGCGGGCCGTGTCGCCCGCCTCGACGATCCGGCCCGCCGTCATCACGCACACGCGACTGGCCATCTTGCGCACCACGCCCAGATCATGCGTGATGAGCAGCATCGCCATGCCGAGCCGCTCCTGCAGGCTCTTGAGCAGGTCGAGCACTTGCGCCTGCACGGTCACGTCGAGCGCCGTGGTGGGCTCGTCCGCGATCAGCAGGTCGGGCTCGTTGGCGAGCGCCATGGCGATCATGATGCGCTGGCGCTGCCCGCCGGAAAGCTGGTGCGGATAGGATTTCAGCCGGTTCTCCGCATCGCGCAGGCCGACGAGCTTCAGCAGGTCGATGGTCCGCGCGGTCGCTTCCGCCTGCGAGATCTCCGGATGGTGGAGCTTCATCGCCTCGATGATCTGCCGGTCGATCGTGTGCAGAGGATTGAGCGCGGTGAGCGGCTCCTGCGGAATGAGCGCGGCGCGCCGGCCCCTGATCCTGCGCATCGTCCGCTCGTCCGCGCCGACAATCTCCTGCCCGTCCAGCCGGATCGACCCGGCGGGATGGAACGCGATCGGATAAGGCAGGAGCTGGAGGATCGACATCGCCGCGGTGGACTTGCCCGATCCGGATTCGCCCACCAGCGCCAGCGTCTCGCCCTTCTCCAGCGTGAAGGACACGCCGCGGACCGCTTCCACCACCTTGCCTTCCGAGTGGAAGCAGCAGGTCAGGTCCTCCACGGCCAGCAGCGGCTGAGCTGCGGTGTTCGTCTCGCTCGCGCTCATCTGGATTTCCTCGGATCGAAGGCGTCGCGCGCTGCCTCGCCGATGAAGATCAGCAGCGAGAGCATGGTGGCCATCACGGCGAAGCCGGCAATGCCCAGCCAGGGCGCGTAGAGATTGTTCTTGGCCTGGTTGAGCAGCTCGCCGATCGACGGCGAACCGCGCGGCATGCCGAAGCCCAGGAAATCCAGCGCGGTGAGGATCGTGATCGAGCTGGACAGGATGAAGGGCAGGAACGTGATGGTCGCCACCATCGCGTTGGGCAGGATGTGGCGGAACATGATCTTCCGGTTGCCCAGCCCGAGCGCGCGTGCGGCCCGCACATAATCGAGATTGCGCGCGCGCAGGAACTCCGCCCGCACGACATGCACCAGTGTCATCCAGCTCACCAGCAGCAGCACGCCCAGCAGCGTGAAGAAACCGGGCTGGAGGAAGCTGGACATGATGATGAGCAGGTAAAGCATCGGCAGGCTCTGCAGGATCTCGATGCCGCGCTGGAAGAGCAGGTCAGTCCAGCCGCCGAAATAACCCTGGATGGCGCCGGCGGTCACGCCGATCATGGAGCTGAGCAAAGTGAGCACCAGACCGAAAGTGACCGAGAGACGGAAGCCATAGATGAGCCGCGCCAGCACGTCGCGCGCCTGATCGTCAGTGCCGAGCCAGTGCCGCGCGGAAGGCGGCGCGGGCGCGGGCACGGGAATGTCATAATCGATCGTGCGGTAGCTGTAGGGAATGAGCGGCCAGAGCGCCCAGCCGCCACCCTGCGCGATCATCTCGCGCACTGCCGGGTCCTTGTAATTGGCCTCGGTCTCCAGCACGCCGCCGAACGCGGTTTCCGGATAGGCCTTCAGCACCGGGACATAGAGTTCGCCCCGGTAGCTCATGAGGATCGGCCGGTCGTTGGCGATCAGCTCCGCGAACAGGCTGACACCATAAAGCGCGAGGAAGAGCCACAGGCTCCAGTAGCCGCGCTTGTGATTGCGGAAGTTCGCCCAGCGGCGGCGCGTGAGCGGGCTGAACCGGCTGCGCTTCGCCGGGCCGCTCGCGACCTCGCCCCCCGTCGCGACTTTCGCTTCGGCGTTCATCAGACGTCCCGCCTTTCGAAATCGATGCGCGGATCGACCAGCACATAAGTGATGTCGCCGATGAGATTGGCGAGCAGGCCGAGCAGCGAGAAGATGAACAGCGAGCCGAGCATCACCGGATAATCCCGGTTGATCGTCGCCTCGAAGCCGAGCAGCCCCAGCCCGTCCAGCGAGAAGATCACTTCGATGAGCAGCGAGGAGGTGAACAGCACGCCCACGAAGGCGGCGGGAAAGCCCGCGATCACGATGAGCATCGCGTTGCGGAAGACATGGCCGTAGAGCACGCCATTCTCCGAAAGCCCCTTGGCGCGCGCGGTCGTCACATATTGCTTGCTCACTTCATCGAGGATCGAATTCTTGGTGAGCATGGTGAGATTGGCGAAGGCCCCGATCACCATCGCCGTCACCGGCAGGGTGATGTGCCAGAGATAATCGCCGATCTTGCCCAGCGTGGAGAGTTCCTCCCAATTCTCGGACACGAGGCCGCGCGCCGGGAAGATGCTCCAGAAATTGCCCCCGGCGAACAACACGACCAGCAGCACCGCGAAGAGGAAGCCGGGAATGGCATAGCCCACCGTGACGAAGAAGCTGGTCCATGCATCGAAGGACGTGCCCGCCCGCACCGCCTTGCGGATGCCCAGCGGCACGGCCACGAGATAGGTGATGAGCGTCGTCCACAGGCCGAGCGACACGGAAACCGGCAGCTTCTCGATGATGAGATCGACGACCGGCTGGTCCTTGAAATAGCTGTTGCCGAACTCGAAGCGGGCGAAATCGCCGAGCATCTTGAAATAGCGATAGAGCACCGGCTTGTCGAAACCGTAGAGCTTCTCCAGCTCCTTCACCATTTCCGGGTCCAGCTCGCCGGTGGGCGTGAGGCCGCCGCCGCCGCTCACGTCCGTGCTGCCGCTGATCGTGGCGGTGGCGTCCATGGCCTGCCCGGCGAAGCGCGCCTGGATCTGGTCGATCGGCCCGCCGGGCACGAACTGGATGATGATGAAACTCACCGTCACGATGCCGATGAGGGTCGGCACCATCAGCAGCAGGCGGCGCGCGATGTAGGACCAGAGGGCTGTCATTGGGACCGTCCGTGCATGAGCTTCGCGTCCCTGGCCGGATCGATCCACCAGGTGTCGAGCGTCGTGAAGGGGAAGTTGTAGAGCGGCTGCTTGTCCGGCTTGCCGAAGCGGTCCCAGTAAGTGATCGGCATCTCGCCGAGCGGCGCGGGATAATTGTGCTGGAAAGGCACGGCATAATAATTCCACAGCAGGATGCGATCGAGCGCGCGCATCGCCGCGACCACCGTCTCGCGATCCTCCGCCTGGATCATCCGCTCCATCATGGCGTCGGCGGCGGGGTTCCGGACGCCGGCATAATTGAGCTGCTGCGGCATGTCCGCCGCCTTTGAGCCCCACATCAGCAGCATGCCGGTGCTCGGCGTCTCGGCGCCGGGGAACATGGGGACGTTCACCAGCAGATCATAATCATAATGGCGCAGCCGATGACGGAACTGGGCGCTGTCAAAGGCGCGGAAATTGACGGTGATGCCGAGCTGGCGCGCATTCTCGATGAACAGCGAGACCTGCTTGTCCATGAGAGGCGTATAGGCGACCAGCTGCAGCACCACCGGCTCTCCGGACCGCCTGTCGCGCAGCTGCCCATCGACCACGCGATAGCCCGCCGCACGCAGCAGCCGCGCCGCCTCGACGAGATTGGCGCGGCGATTGGCCCAGCTCCCGCCGACCGGCAGGCCGGGCGGGGTAGTGAAGACTTCGGGCGGCACCTGATCGCGCACTGTCTCCAGCAGGGCCAGCTCGCGTCCTTCCGGCAGGCCGTTCGCCTCGAACTCGCTGTTGGAGAAGAAGCTCGGCAGGCGGCCATGGTGGCCGGCAAGGATGACGCGGCGCACCCACTCGAAATCATAGGCCAGCATCAGCGCCTTGCGGAACGCCCGGTCCTCGAGGATCGGGCGCCGGGTGTTCATCACCAGCCCCATGTAGAAAGCGGCATTGCTGTAGGGGATGAAGTCCCGCCGGATGCGGCCGGCCCGAAAGGCGGGGATCTTCGCCTCGCTGGCCCAGCGCACGGCACTGGTCTCGAACCGCAGATCGGCATTGCCGGCGAAGAAGGCTTCGTTGGCGATGGTCGCGTCCCGGTAATAATCGTGCCGGACGATGTCGAAATTGTAGCGGCCCTTGTTGATCGGCAGGTCCTTCGCCCAATAATCCTTCACGCGCTCATATTCGATCCAGCGGCCGGCGCTGAACCGGCCCACCTTGTAGGGTCCGCTGCCGAGCGGGCGATCCAGCGAGGCGGCCATCAGATCGTGCGTCTCGTAATGATGGCGCGGCAGCAGCCACATATCCATGACGACGCTGGGAAGCGTGGGATTGTTCTTCTGCACGAACCAGACGCGCACGGTGCGCGGGCCGCGCTTCTCGGCGCGAGCGACGGCCTGCGCCACCCGCTTGAGCGCCGGCGCCACCAGCCCGCGAGACTGGTCGATCGTGAAGATGATGTCTTCCGGCGTGATCGGCCGGCCGTCATGCCAGCGCGCGCGCGGATCGAGATGGAAATCCATCCAGGCCAGATCGCGCGGATAGCTGATCGAGCGAGCGACAAGCGCATAGCGCACGGCAGGCTCGTCCGCGCTGCGCCGCATCAGCGTGTCGTAGATGGCGACCATGCTGAGTGGCGGCGTGCCGAGCAGGTTCATGAGATTGAGGCTGTCGAAGCTCCCGATATTGGCATAGCGGTATGTGCCGCCCTTGGGCGCATCCGGATTGGCATAATCGACATGAGTGAAGCCGGCGGGATATTTGAGCTCGCCGAACACGGCATAGCCATGGCCGGTCCTGATCTCGGGCTCCTCCTGCACCGCCACGGCGTCGGCCGTCACGGCGCAGAGCACCACCGGAAGCCAGCAGAAGCGCGCGCCGCCCCTGACGCGATGCATGGCCCGGCCCCATGCACTGCTTCGCGTCCACGCGCCGTCCACGCGCTTCGCCATCGCATTCCTTTCCCAGCCATGCAGAGGACGGGATGACCGCCCCTGGCCCGAGCTTCGCCGGTTCTCGCGCCGGCATGGCCTTTCCCTATCGTTGGTTGATATCCGAAACAATTCCATTTGCACGGATGGTGGCGTGGGAGGCATCGGGCGGTCCGTCACTTGCCCTGCGCCCGGCGGCCAAAGTCGCCATAAGTCAGCCGCGCTTCCTTCTCCTTGTCGATCCACCAATGATCCATGGTGAGGAAGGGGAAATTATAAGTGGGGTCCTTGGCCGGCCGGCCGAAGCGGTTCCAGTATGTGATCGGCACCTGCCCCATGGGCGCGGGATAGGTATGCTGGAAGGGGATGGCGTAATAATCCCAGAGCAGCACCCGATCGAGCGCGCGCATGGCGCTCACCACCGTGGCGCGATCGGTCGCGGTGCCGACCTTCATGACCAGCGCATCCACCACCGGGCTGCGCACGCCCATATAATTGAACGATTGCGGCGTATCGGCCGCCCGCGACGACCAGAACTGCATGAGCTCCAGCCCCGGCGTCACCAGCGGCGGGAAGCTCGGCAGGTTGATCATCAGATCGAAATCGAAATTGCGGATCTTGTGACGGAACTGCGCCGTATCGTAGCTGCGGAAATCCACCGTGATGCCGAGCTGGCGCATATTCTCGATGAACAGGCTCACCTGCCGGTCCATGAGCGCGGAATAGGCCGCGAGGCCAAGGCGCACCGGCTGGCGCGTGCGCGGATCGATGAGCAGGCCGTCCTCGATGCGATAGCCCGCCTCGCGCAGCAGCGCGGCCGCCTGCACCAGATTCTCCCTGCGGCTGCCCCACTGGCCGGCGACCGGAAGCTCCGGCGGCTGCGTGAAGAGCTCGGGCGGCAGCTGGTCGCGGAACGGGGCGAGCAGCGCCAGCTCGTCCTCGCCGGGCAAGCCCTCCGCCGCGAACTCGGTATTGGCGAAGAAGCTCGCCAGCCGGCCATGATGCCCGGCCAGCAGCACCCGCTTCACCCATTCATAATCATAAGCCAGCGTGATCGCCTTGCGCACGCGCCGGTCCGCGAGAAACGGGCGGCGGCTGTTCATCATCAGGCCCATGTAGAAGGCGCCATTCTCGTAACGGATCACGTCGCGGACGAGATTCTTCGCCTTGAAGGCAGGCATCTGGTCCTGCGCGTCCCAGCGCGCCGCGCTGCCCTCGAACCGCAGGTCCGCCTGCCCCGAGAGGAAGACCTCGTTCATCACGCCGACATCGCGATAGAAATCATGCCGGATGATGTCGAAGTTCCATTTGCCCTTGTTGATGGGCAGGTCCTTCGCCCAATAGTCCTTCACCCGCTCCATCTCGAGCCAGCGGCCCGGGCTCATCCGGCCGATGCGGAAGGGGCCGCTGCCCACCGGCCGCTCCAGCGTCGAGGCCGTGAAATCCTTGCCCTGCCATACATGCCGGGGGACGACAGGCATCGCCGCGACCACCGTGGGCATCGTCGGATTGCCCTTCTGCACGAAATAGAGGCGCACGCTGCGCGGACCGGTCTTCTCCACGCGGCTCACGGCCGCGCCGATCCGCCGGTAAGTGGGCGACACCAGTTCCTTGAACTTGGCGACAGTGAAGATCACGTCCTCGGGGGTGATCGGCTTGCCGTCATGCCAGCGCGCGCGCGGGTCCAGCCGGAACTCCACCCAGGCAAGGTCCCTGGGATAGCTGATCGTCTCCGCGATGAGCGGATAATATGAGGCAGGCTCGTCGAGGCTGCGCTGCATCAGCGTGTCATAGATCCAGAGCAGCGCGAAGGGCGGCGTGCCGAGCAACCCGAAGAAATTCAGCGTGTCGAAGCTGCCGGTCTGGGCATAGCGATAGATGCCGCCCTTGGGCGCATCCGGGTTTACATAATCGAGATGCTTGAAATCGGCGGGATATTTGAGCTCGCCAAAGACGGCATAGCCATGAGCGGTCGTGACGTCCGGTTGGTCTGGAACCGCGGCCAGATCGGAAGTCGTGGTTGCGAGGAGAAGCGACAGGCCAAGCGCCCGCGCCAGCCAGGACCGGATGCGTGCCGGGGACGCCCTGCGCTCCCTGCCCGATCCGCGCGCCTCGTCATTGCGACTGGTCCGCATCTTTCCTCTCAGCCCCGCCGACCGCTCGTGCCGATCAGCCTTCTTGATTAAGTCCGGTTCTTGCGCCGACTCCCGTCACTCTAATAATGGTTGAGATAATAAACAATTTGAATCGCAGGGTTGGCGAGGCGGGAGATGGGCCCTTCACTCGCCCTGCGCGGGAAGGGTCGCGAGACCCAAACGGAGCCCGAAATTCCCGTATTTTCGCGTCGAACCGCCGCCTCGGGCGCGATCGAAACATAATGTCTTTCCCGGCATCTGCAGAGAAAATTCGTCTTGCCAACACGCGGGTATTTCACCCTGTGACGTGCAACTCTGTTGCTTATGCCCGACCGGATCAGCCGAGCGGCGCGGGAGACCGACCTGCCTTCAGCGGCGCAGGCGCGCCACCAGCGCCCGGGCGGCGGCCGTCACATCGGCCCAGCTCTCCTCGAAGCCGCTGTCCGGCCCGAAATAGGGATCGGCGACCGCCTGCCCGGCGCGACCCGGGACAAGATCGAGCAGGAGCGACAGGCGCGCGCGCCCGGCCCTCGGCGCGATTCCGCGCAGTGCTTCGAGATTGCTGTGGTCCAGCGCATAGATGAGGTCGAACCGCTCGAAATCCGCCGGCCCGGCCTGCCGGGCGCGATAGCCGGAAATGTCGATCCCGTGTCGCAGGGCCACGGCCTGCGCCCGCAGATCGGGCGGGTTGCCGACATGCCAGTCGCCGGTTCCGGCCGAATCCGCCAGCACGTCCAGCCCCGCCCGCCCTGCCTCATGGGCAAAGGCGGCTTGCGCCAGGGGGGAACGGCAGATATTGCCGAGGCAGACGAAGAGCGCGGCGGGTCGCGGAAGAACGGCCATTGCCGCCCGGTAGCAGGCCCGCGCGCCGCTGTCATTCCGCTCTGCCTCCCGTGGATCATCCGGTGCGGGAACGTCGGCGGCATCCGATGCGTTGCATTGGAAAACGACTCTGCCGAGAATGTCAGACACGACAGGGGGAAAGAACCATTTTCGAACCACCACGTCTCCGCCTCACCGTCCCGCCCATCCCGGAAGCGGATGGCATCAGCCTGTTCCTCGATCTCGACGGCACGCTCCTCGACCTGGTCGACCGGCCCGATGACGTCGTTGCCGACGAGGCGTTGCGCACCCTGCTGCTGCGGCTCGCTGATCGCCTGGAGGGCAGGCTCGCGCTGGTGAGCGGCCGGTCGATCGCGCAGATGGATGCGATCTTGGGTCCCGTGGCGGACAGGCTCGCCTTGTCCGGCAGCCATGGCAGCGAACATCGCTGGCGCGGCGTGACGGCCCACCCCATCCGCCCCCGCGGTCTCAATGAGGCCCGCGAGAGGCTGCGCGCTTTTGCCGAAGGGCGCGACGGCGTGCTGGTGGAGGACAAGAGCTTCGGCGTGGCCCTGCACTACCGCATGGCCCCCGATGTGGAGAAGGAAGCGCAGGCCTTGGCGGACATACTTGCCGACACGCTGGATCTCGTCGTCCAGCCGGGAAAGATGATGACGGAGCTGCGCCTGCCGGGCGGCGACAAGGGCAAGGCTCTGCTGATGCTCATGGATCGCGCCCCGATGCAGGGCACGCTCCCCTGGTTCCTGGGTGACGACGCCACGGACGAACCGGGCTTCGCCGCCGCGCGATCGCTGGGCGGCGCCGGTGTGCTCGTGGGCCATCGCGAACCGACCGCGGCGATCCACGCCCTGCCGGACCCGGACGCGGTGCGCGGCTGGCTGGGGCGGCTGGCGCAATGACTGCTACGCTCGACCTCTGGCCGATCGGCAATTGCCAGGTCTCCGCGCTCGTCGACCGGGCCGGTCGCTTCGTGTGGGGCTGCCTGCCCCGCGTCGATGGCGACCCCACCTTCTCCTCCCTGCTCGACCCTGCGGCCCGCGCCGCGCCGGGCGCACGCGGCTTCTGGGAAATCGACCTGGAAGACTGCGTGGAGACGACGCAGCGCTACATCCGCAACACGCCAGTGCTGGTGACGCGCCACTGCGACGCGGCGGGCAACGCCATCGAAGTCACCGATTTCTGCCCGCGCTTCTTCCGCAGCGGCCGGATGTACCGGCCCGTCGCCTTCGCGCGGATCGTGCGGCCGGTGGCAGGATCGCCGCGCATCCGGGTGCGCCTGCGCCCGGCCCGCAACTGGGGCGCCAGCGACCCCGGCCATACCCGCGGCACCAACCATGTGCGCTATCTGCTCGACACCATGACGCTGCGGCTCACCACCACCGCGCCGGTCGGCTGGATCGAGGACGAGCGGCTGTTCCGCGTGGAGCGCCCCCTGCATTTCTTCCTCGGCCCGGACGAGAGCTTCGGCGAGGACCTGCGGCTGGCGCTCGATTCCATGCTCGATCGCACGGTGCGCGAGTGGCAGGGCTGGGTGCGGGGGCTCGCTACCCCGGTCGAGTGGCAGGACGCGGTGATCCGCGCCGCCATCACGCTCAAGCTCTGCCAGCATGAGGAAACCGGCGCCATCGTCGCCGCCTTGACCACGTCCATTCCCGAGCATGCCGACAGCGGCCGCAACTGGGACTATCGCTACTGCTGGATCCGCGACGCCTATTACACGGTGCAGGCCCTGAACCGGCTGGGTGCGCTGGACGTCCTCGAAACCTATCTCGAATATCTGCGCAACATCGTCGACAATGCCCGGGGCGGCCACATCCAGCCGCTCTATGGCGTGGGCGGGGAAGCGACGCTCAGGGAATGGATCGCGCCCGGGCTCGAGGGCTATCGCGGCATGGGTCCGGTCCGCGTGGGCAATCAGGCGGCCGAACAGGTGCAGCACGATGCCTATGGCCAGATCGTCCTTTCCAATACGCAGAGCTTCTTCGACCAGCGCCTGCTGCGCATGGGCGGCATCGAGGATTTCCATGCGCTCGAAGCCGTCGGCGAGCGGGCATGGGCCGTCTATGACAAGCCGGACGCGGGCCTGTGGGAACTGCGCACCCGCGCCCATGTCCACACCTACAGCTCGGCCATGTGCTGGGCGGCCTGCGACAGGCTCGCCAATGCCGCGACCGCGCTGGGCCTCACTGAAAGGGCCGAATTCTGGCAGGCGCGCGCGGACGTCATTCGCGCGGCCATCGAGCGGGAAGCCTGGCGCCCGGATACCAATCGCCTCTCCGCGACATTCGGCGGCGATGATCTGGACGCAAGCATCATCCAGCTTCTCGACCTGCGCTTCCTGGCGCCGGACGACCCCCGCTTCCTCGGCACGCTCGAGGCGGTGGAGGAAGGGCTGCGGCGCGGCAGCCACATGCTGCGTTACGCCACGGAAGACGATTTCGGCCTGCCCGCCACCGCCTTCAACGTATGCACCTTCTGGCTCATCGAGGCACTGCACGCCACCGGGCGCATCAGTGAGGCCCGCGTCCTGTTTGAGGAAATGCTGAGCCGGCGGACCGCCGCGGGGCTGCTCTCAGAGGACATCGATCCGGTGACCGGGGAGCTGTGGGGCAACTATCCCCAGACCTATTCGTTGGTCGGACTGATCAATTGCGCTGTCCTGCTGAGCAAACCCTGGAGCGCCATCCGTTGACCCGGCTCATCGTCGTCTCGAATCGCGTGAGTCCTCCCGTGGGGGAAGGCAAGGCTAACCAGGGCGGCCTCGCCGTCGCCTTGTCCTCCGCGCTGCGGGAAACCAACGGCATCTGGTTCGGCTGGTCCGGCAACGAGATCGACGCCTTCACCGGCCAGATCAATTTTGCCCGCAACGACGGCGTGACCACCGCCACGGTCGACCTCGAGGCGCAGGACGTCGAGGAATATTATAACGGCTTCGCCAACCGGACGCTCTGGCCCCTGTTCCATGACCGGGTGGACCTGGCGGAGTTCGAGCGGACCTTCGCGGGCGGCTATGAGCGGGTGAATGCCCGCTTCGCCGAAACCATGCTGCCGCTCGTCACGTCCGAAGACCTGATCTGGGTGCATGACTATCACCTCATTCCGCTGGGCAGCGAATTGCGCCAGCGGGGCGTCACCAATCATATCGGCTTCTTCCTGCACACGCCCTGGCCGGTGCTCCGGCTGCTGCTAGCCCTGCCGAGCCACCGGCAGCTCGTGGAGGCCCTGTTCGATTACGATCTGATCGGCTTCCAGAGCCAGACATGGCTCGATTCGTTCCTGCTCTACGTGCGGGAACAGTTCGCCGAAGCGGATGTGACCGAGGACGGCACGATCCGGCTGGGCGAGCGCACCGTGCGCGTTGTCGCCTGCCCCATCGGCATCGACACGCGGGAATTCGTGGCCAGTGCCCGCAGCGAGGAAGCCGAGCAGGCCCGGCTCGACATGCTCAAGAGCCTCGATGGCCGTGCCCTCATCATCGGCGTCGACCGGCTCGACTACAGCAAGGGGCTGGAACAGCGCTTTCACGGCTATGAGCGACTCCTCGCCGACCATCCGGAATATCAGGAGAAAGTCTCGCTGCTCCAGATCGCGCCGCCCTCGCGCGAGAATGTCGAGAGCTATCAGGATATCCGCCGGCAGCTCGATGCGCTGTCCGGCCATATCAACGGCGAGTTCGCAACCGCATTGTGGGTGCCGCTGCGCTACGTCAATCGCGGCTATGACCGCGCCTCCCTGGCCGGCATGTTCCGCGCCTCGCGCGCCGCGCTCGTCACGCCGCTGCGGGACGGAATGAACCTGGTCGCGAAGGAATATGTCGCCGCGCAGGACCCGGACGACCCCGGCGTGCTGATCCTCTCGCGCTTCGCCGGGGCGGCCGAGCAGATGAAGGAAGCGCTGCTCGTCAATCCCTTCAGTCCCGAGGAACTGGCGGATGCGCTGGCGCAGGCCCTGCGGATGCCGCTTGCCGAGCGCCAGTCGCGCTGGAAAGCGCTCATGGCGAATGTCGAGCGCGAGGATGTCCACTGGTGGCTGCGCAGCTTCCTCGATGCGCTCGATGACGACGACGGCGAACCGACCGCCTCGCTCGTGGCGGCCAACAGGAACGAGGATACGCCGCCGGACAGCGACGAAGAGCAACCCCATGCCCCCGGACTGGCAGGCTGAGCGGACGCGACCTTGCGGGCCTGATCCGACCGCTCATATAGTCTCCGGCAAAGCGGAGAGTGGAGAGGACATGCCCTATACGCCGGCCGAGCAGGCCAATCTGGAGCTTGTGCGCGGGCTCTTCGACGACGTGCTCAATCCCATGGATTCAGGCGCGGTCGACCGGTTCATCGCGCCCGGCTACATCCAGCATAATCCCAATGTCGAAACGGGGCGCGAGCCGCTCAAGGCGTTTCTGGACACGATCAAAGCGCTGAACCCGCACGGCGTCCATGACGTGAAGCGCATGTTCGCGGACGGGGACCATGTCATCGTCCATTATCATGTCCGCCGCTGGCCAGACGATGCCGGATGGGCAGTGATCGACATCTTCCGCATCGAGGACGGCCTCATCGCGGAACATTGGGACGTGGCGCAGGATGTCGTGACCGGCGGGCCGAATGTGAACGGGATGTTCTGAAGCCTTTCAGCGACTGCCCTCTGCTTCCACCTCGCCGGCAGGAAGGGCCGCCACCAGCACGCGCGCCGAAGCCCCGGCGCTGCCCGCGATCTGCAGCAGATAGCGGCCGGGCTCCAGCTGGAAGTCCACCATCTTGCGGATACCCGAGCAGGCCGGGCCGTGGCCATGCCCGGCGGACGGCAGCGGTCGCCCGGCGGCGACCACATCGATCCAGACGGGGCTGTCCGCGGCGACCCGATATTTCCCGGCCTTCGTCACCGTCAACCCGGCGAGCCCGGCATGGCTCTCGGGATCGGGGTGCTTCCCCGGCTCGGCAGCGAAGCGGACCTCCCGCACCGGTGCGAGCGCCAAGTCGACGGCCTGCCCGGGCACGAGCGGCGCCGCCTGCGCCGATGCGGCATCCCGGGCCGCCACGCGTGCGACGGGCGCGGACCAGCCGGCCAGATGCGCCGGCAAGGCAGGCGCTTCGCAGGCGGATTGGGCGAGCGCTGTCCCCGCCGCACCGGCGAGAAGCAACGCAAGGCAGGCATGGCGCAGGAACAAGGCAAGGTCCTCCCGAAGCAGATGAGCTATATACTTCTATATATAGCTTGAGACACTTGTCCACGCTCCCGCGCATCCTTGCGCGGCGCCACGTCCCGCATGAGCCGTGGCGAAAGGGCCTGTCGACCCGGCGGCGTCTGGTGGTTGTCCCCCGGAGGAGGATCAGGGGAGAATCAATAGCGCCAGTCGAACGCCAGCCGGATGGTGCGCGGACGCTGGGGCGTGATGAAGCCGCCGGTCTCGATGTCGAACGGCGTGCCGAGCGCGAAGCGATTGCCTTGCGTATCGAGAAGATTGGTGAGCGAAAGCGTGATGCCGCGCCACGCATCGCCCAGCCGGGCCGCGAAGCCGGTATCGACATAGTCGCCCTGCTCGTCCCCCAGCACGGGCCCGATGCCGAGCCGGGAGGGACCGATATATTTGAGCCAGCCGCCCACCCGGAGATCGTCGCGACCGACGGGCATCCGGTAATCGAAACTGGCCTGGATCGCATAATCGGCCACGTTCGGAATACGGCCGAGGCGCGCCTCCGGCTCGAAAGTGCCAAGCGTTCCCTGCAGGGGCAGGCCGAAGCTCGATCCGGTGACCGGGAGGCGCAGCGAGGCTGAGGCGGCAAGCCGCGCCACCTCGGGCGTCAGGGCAATGACGCGGCTGTGATTATAGACTGCGCTGAGGTCAATGCGCAGGTCACGGGTCGGCGCCAGGGCCACGCTCGCCGCCACCGACGTGATCCGGCCATTGCCGATATTGGCGGTGCTCGGCAGGCCGCTGCCATCGATGAAATCGGCCTGGATGTCGCGCCAGTAGACATGCGTGAGCGAAAGATTGGCGGCAATGCCGTCACGCGGGCTGCCGAACCGCGCGCCCGCTTCCCAGCTTTCCACATGATCGTTGCGGAAGCGGCGGACGAAATGCGTCTCGATGGCAAGTCCGCCGGGCCGGAACCCTTCCTCGAAGCGGCTGTAGAGCGTGACGCCGGGCATGACATGCGCGAGCAGCTCGACGGAGGGCAGCAATTCGGTCTCGGTCCGTTCCGCCGTGATCGAGCGGCCGCTCACCGCGAACAGGGGCTGGACGTCCTCGCCCTCGCCACCCAGCCGGCTGTGGGTCAGGCGCCCGCCGCCGCTGAGCAGCAGGCCCGGCTTCAGTTCCAGGCTGAGCTTCCCATAGGCGGTGACTTCCGTCACGCGGTTGGTGACGCCGGTGATGGGGCGCCGCTCGCCGCCTTCCACGAAGGCGCGGCGCTGCTCCGTCCGGTTGTCGATGAAGCTCGCGCCGATCACCCAGCCGACCCCGTCCGTCACGGGGCGCCACAGCCGGTTCTCGCTCACCCACATCCGCGTCCGGTTGCGCTGATCGAACACGCTCGGCTTCTCGGTGGAGGAGGAGGCATCGAAGCGCTCGCCAAGGCCATGGCTCACCCAGGCGTTGGAGGACTGGAACAGCAGGTCGCCCCATGCCTTGCGCACCACCACCATCGCCATGCCATAATCGGCGTCGGCATCCTCGACCACCGCGCTCGCGCGGCTGAGCGGCGGGCCATCCCGGTCGGCATATTGGGAATCGTCGATCGTGGTCGTTTGGTAGATGCCGCCGACATCGACCGTCCAGCCATCGCCGGCCTCCAGCCGCAGCGCCGCGCGGCCACCGCCGATGCGGGTGCGATTGACATTCTCCGCGTCGCGCAGGGGATTGTCGATATAGCCGCCGTCGCTCAGCCCATAGCCGGTGACGCGCAGGGCATGGCCGCTCTTCCCCAGCGGCATGTTGATCGTCGCGGCGATGTCCCCGCCCGGCTCGCCATGCCAGGTGGCGCTGACCCCGACCATCGTCTCCAGCGAGAAGGCGCGCGGGTCCGGATCATTGGGCACGAGCCGGATGATGCCGCCCAGCGACCCCGCGCCATAAAGCGTGCCCTGCGAGCCCTCCAGCACCTCGACCTGCTTGATGTCATGCAGGCGCAGGTCCGGATCGGGCGCATTGTAGGAGAGGCGCAGGTCGCCGAGATACTGGCCGACCGTCGCCTGCGTGGGCCCGGTGAAGCTCGAATCCGCGACGCCGCGGATGAACAGCTTGTTGCGGCCAGAGCCAAGATGCGTGGAAGCGACGCTCGCCATGCGCGAGAGAATGGACTCCGTGCCGCGCTCCCCCCCGAAGCCAAGATCCTGCCCGTTCATGACATGCGCGGTGCCGGGAAAATCCTGGTAGCTCTGGTCCATCTTGCTGGCGGTGACGATGATCGGCGTCTCGTCATCCGAGACGGTGGGCAGCGGCTGCTCGGGCACGCGCCGCTTGGGCGGCGGGGCGTCGCGCGCGGCGAGCGGGGCCGGCATCGCCTCGATCCGCCAGCTCGTGGCGCTGAGCTGCACCGCGCGGCTGCGCGTGCCCGAGAGCATCCGCGCCAGCGCCTCGCCTGCCGTGAGCCGGCCGCGCACTCCGCGCACCTTCGTCTGCCAGAGTTCGTGGCTGGTCACGCTGATGCTCACGCCCGACTGGCGCGCCAGTTGCGGCACGCTCTGCGCCAGCGGCCCGGCGGGCACATCGATCCGGCGCGATTCGGAAGCCTGCGCGCACACGGGCGCGCCGGCGCAAACCAGCGCGACGACGCCGAGGCGAAGCAGGCCGGATCGAGTCACCTCGCGAGCGTCCACCCTCCTGAATCCCGGGTCGCGCGCGTGCCCGAGAGGCCGGCCAGATCATTCACGATGCGCGCCTCGTCCCGCCCGGCCTGCAGCGCGCCGCGAAACAGGATGCCGCCCGCGCCCGGCGCGGTGCGAATGGGAATGCCCGTGGTGCGCGAGACTTCCGCCGCGACATCCGCCAGCGGCACGCCGTCATAGACGAGCTGGCCGCTACGCCAGCCGCCGACCGCCGCGAGGCTGACTGGCGACACTTCCGCCGCGCCGCCATCGCGCACCGCGAGGCGCGCGCCGGCATCGACGCGAACGGCATCCGCATCGGGATTGTAGATCACGGCGCCTTCCGAGACGGCCACGACGGTGCGGTCGTCCGTCCGCGTCACGTCGAACACCGTGCCCACGTCGACCAGCTGGGCATTGCCGACCGCCACGCGGAACGGCGCCTCGTCGCTGTGCCGCACGGTGAAGAGCGCCTGCCCGCGCTCCACCGTCGCGCGGCGCGGATCGGCATGGCTGAGCAACACGGAGGAGCCGCCATTCACCACGATGTTGCTGCCATCGTCCAGCGAGACGACTTCCACCTGCCCCGGCGCGGTCTCGATCCGGTAGCTGTCCGGCGCGCGCTGGAGCAGCCCCACGCTGACGACGCCGACCAGCGATGCCGCGAGCGCCCCGGCGAGCCATTGCCGCCGCCCGAACCGGCGCGGCGCGGCAGGGGACGCATCCACATCGCCGACCGAGTGACGCGCCGGAGGTCCCGGCAGTCCCGCGAGATCGGCATCGAGCGCGGACAGCTCGGCATAGACGCGCTGATGCGCCGGATCGGCCGCGAGCCAGTCCGCGAACGCTTCCCAGTCCTCGAAGGCCGGATCGCGCTGGCGCATCAGCCAGTCGATCGCCGTCGTCTCGAGATGCGGATCATGCGTCATCGGATTGCCTCCGTGCGGCAAGCAGGGCCGCATAGGCGCGCCGCAAGTCGCTCTCGACCGTGCTGAGGCTGACGCCCAGCTCCAGCGCGATCTGCTTTTGCGGGATGCCGTCCAGGCGGAAGCGGCGGAAGCAACGGGAGACGCGCTCGCCCAGCGTGGCAAGCACCGCGTCCATCCGCCGCAATTCCTCGCGCGCCACCATCGTTTCCTCCGCGCTCGGCTCCGGAACCTGCTCGCCCGTGGCGCCGCGCGCTTCCGTCCAGGCCTGATCGCGCACGCGCGCCTGACGCTCGGCGCGATAGCGATCCACCATCAGATTGTTGGCCGCGCGATAAAGATAAGCAAGCGGATTGGCGACCGGACCCGTGGGGCGCTGCGTGACGCGCATCCACAGTTCCTGGACGAGATCCTCCGCCGCGTCCCCGGCGCCATGCGCCTCGAGGAAGCGGATGAGCTGCGGGCGATGCGCCAGCAGCACGGCATCCATTCCCTGACCGCGCTCTCCCGTCATTGCTTGCCTTGTCCGGTCCATGCGCCGCGCCAGATCGGCACGGGCTCCTGCCTGCATCCCCCCGGTCGCCGCGGCATATAACGGCGTGGGGGTGCCATGCAAGGGCTGCCCGGCGCGGCGGGGGGCTGACCCGCGGGGGTCGCGGTCTCGCGTCATGGCGCTCCTCAGGCCGGTCGCATGCATTCTGCGTCGTCTCCAGGTTGGGCAAGAGGGAGTCGGTCGGTGGGGGGCATCGCGAACTCCCTCTTGCCCAGGCGTCGGCATCCGGGACTCAGAGGCCGACGCGGAGACTGGCGCGGAGCGACAGGGCCCAGTTGCCCTGATGCTGCTCAGCGCCCAATTCGCCGCCGATCTGGAAGGCGGAATTGCCGGCAAGGCCGCGCAGGCGGCCGATCCAGCCGCTTTCGCGATCGTCCGGCAGCAACGTGAATTCCTCGCCGCCGGACGCGAAGCGCGCGACCGTCTTGCCGAGATTGCCGCTCACGATCTCGCGGCGGCCGGCCTCGAGCTCAAACCGCGACCAGCCGGACCACTGATCCTCGCCGCCCATGTCGAGGCCGACCACGGCGCTGCCGGTGACGGCCAGTTCGTCGCTGGTGCGGGACCGCACGGCGAGGTTGTAGGCATCGCCCCCGCCCGTCTCGGTATAGGCCTTCTCGTGAAGGCGGTAATAATCCAGCGCGACGACGGGACGGAAGGAGATGCCGCCGGTCGACACCCAGTCATAGGACAGCGAGCCGGAGCCCGAATAGAGGCGGGCGCCACGATCGCTGTTTGCCGTGAGCGAGACCTTCTCGGTGCCGTTCATGCCCTCGAAGGCGCGGCTTCCGTCCAGGTCGATGAACGACATGGATCCGCGCGCCGTGGCGCGAAGCCCGCCGGACTTGAGGCGCCAGTAGGCTGCCAGCTCGAACTGCTTGGCATTGGTCTGATTCGCCGTCTCGGTGCCGCGATTGCGGCTCCAGAGATAGGCCAGCGATCCGCCGAAGCTGCCGAGACCGGTCTTGATCTCGCCACCGCCGCCAATGCCCCAGCCGCTGTTCTCGAAGGCGCTGGTGTCGCCACGGTCCTTCTCGACGCCCCAGGCGACCTGATTGATCCAGTAGCCCCATTTGCCCTCGTCCTTGAACGGGCCGGTGGGATCCTGGAGCATGCCCGCGAAGAGCCGCGAGCCCTGCGTGACGGCGGAGAAGATGCCGCCGGCATGATCGGGCAGCATTTGCTGCATCTGGAGCCCGAACGTCTCCTCGTTCATGATGGAGAGGAAAGTGCCTTCCACTTTCGCGTCCTTGCCGAGCGCCGCGTAGATCGCATCGAAAGCCGCCGCTTCCGAACGGTTGAGGCCCAGCTCGCTGGTCGACTTGCGCGCGAGCGCGACGTTGAGCGCATTCGCCGTGGAGGAGAGGCTCGCCTTGTAGAGCCAGGGCACCAGCGCGGTATCCGCCGTGATGTTGCTCGCGCCGGTGAGCGTGCCGGCCCGCAGCACGAGATGATTGCCTTCCGCATTCTCCACATCGGTCACGCGCAGGACGAGGCGGGAGTCCGCCGCGAAGCTCGCGGTGCCGGCCACATCGAGGATCGGCGTTGTGTTGCCGGCATCGCTCAGCGTGACGGCAAGGATGCCCTTGTCGGAGACCGCGAGGCTGCCGATCGCGGCCGGCGCGGTGAGATCGAGCGCACCGCCGTTCACGGTGAGCGCCAGCGCGCCGGCATTGGCGAGGCTGCCGGAGAAGATCGACCCGGTCGCGATGCCAAGCGTGGAGGCGTCTCCCCTGAAGTCCGCCTTGCCCTGGAACTGCGCGGTGCCCGCGAGCGTCATGGTCGCGCCGCCCGTGCCGAAATCAACGTCGCCCTTGTAGATGGCGTCGCCGCTCAGCCGCAGCGTGTCCGCGCCGGTGCCGAAAGAGGTGTTGCCGGTGACGGTGCCGTCCGCGACATCCAGCACGTCATTGCCGCCGCCGAAATGGATGTTGCCGGTGATGCTGGGGGCCGTGATGCCGGCCGCGACCTGCGTCTGACGGATCGTCGCGCCACTATTGTTGGCGGAGAGATCGATCGCGACGTTGCGGCCGGAGTCCGCCTTCGCGCCCGTCGCGGCAATGGTGCCGGCATTTTCGACGAGGCCGACCGTGCCGGAATGATCCCAGATCGCGACGGCCGTACCGTCTTCGCCGGTGGTCGCGGCCTTGATTGAGCCGGCATTGCGGATGGTGGGCAGCGAGGCGCCGGCATCGACCACGATGCCGCCCGCGACGGTATTGGCCGCACTGCTGCCGCTCGCCGAGACCGTGCCGGTGACATGGATGAGCGGTGTCGAGGCGCCCGCACCGAGATGGATGGCCGTCGCGGACGTGTTGACGGAGCTCGCCGAGACGGTGCCGCTCACGCCGATGCCGCCGGCGATCGTCACACTCCCGCCAAGGCCGCCGACGCTGAGGCCCGTGCCGGTCACGTCCTTGTAAAGGCCACTGCCGGCAATCGTGCCATCGATGATGAGGCCATAGCCCGTGCCGGTGGCCGGCACCGCGCCGATGGCGATATCCTTGGTTGCCGAGCCGATGCGCATCGCGGGCGCGGCGCCATAGGAGCGAACGGCGGCCGAGCCTTCCTTGCTGTCCTCGATGCCGTCCTTGTCCTCGTCATTGTCCGTGGTGCTGTTGTCCTTGGGCGGCACGGCGAGGATGATGCCGCCGGCCACATTGTCCGCGACGATCACGGCCGATCCGCCCTGCAGCAGATCGTCGGCATCGAGCTTGGAGGTGTCCGCGGGCGGCGTCGTGTAGCGATAGCCGGTGGAGGTGATAGAGCCCTGGATCGTGAGCGTGCCGTCGATCGGCCCGTCGAAACGGGCGCCGACCGCGCCGAGGCCGACAGTCGCAACGGTGCCGGCCAGCCGCACCGATCCGTTGATCGCGCCCGCCTGGATGCCCACCGCCCGGTCGCCGAGCACGGTCGTCGAGCCATTGTGGGTGAGCTTGCCGTTCAGCGGCCCGTCGAGCCGGATGCCGAAGCTGTCATTGCCCTCGATGGCGATCGAGCCGCCGAAATCATTGGCGATGTCGCCGGTATAGGCGCCGCCGACATGGATGCCGATACGGTTCTTGCCGACCGCGAAGGGGCCGTCGATATCGCCGTCATTATCGCTGTCGGTCGGGGAGTAGCTTTCATCGAGGACGATCTTGCCGGTGTTGACGATGCCGCCCGACGTGCCGGCCAGCGCGACGATGCCCCGGGCATCATCGGTATTGGCGATCTGGATCGTGCCTTCGTTAGTCACCTTGTTCGCGCTGTCCACGGTGATTGCCGGGCCGGCGACCGTCAGCTCGAGGGAACCGGCAGAGGTGATCTTGATGTCATCCGGCGCGCCGCTCTTGATGGTCGAGGTGCGCACGGGGGCAGTCTGCTTCGTGGTGATGGTGGTCTCGGCCGTGGCGGCCGACGCAAGAGCAACACAGCAGGTCGAGGCAAGCAGATAGCAACGCATGAAAGCTCCGGTCTTTTCTTGATCCCCAGGCCGGGTTCCTCTCCAGCCTCTGCCAGTCCTGACGGAACCGGCGAGGCGGAGCCTTGGCGAAAAATTGCGACGGGGCGCGAAACATGCGGGCATGGCGGGATGCGCGGCAGGGCCGCCCGCGATCGCGGCGCCCGGGCTCTCAATAATGTTTACTTATCTCAAAGGTTGAATCTTACTGCCATAAGCATCTCTACTGTTGCAGGCGGAACGAGATTGCGCATACAAGACCTGCGAGAGTTCATCCTGCCCGCACAACCCGGCGAGACATGCACGGGGACGAGGCCGACATGGGGGGAGGTATTGCATGCGTCGTTCGATGGCCCTGATGCTGAGCGCTGCCCTGCTGGCACAGACGGCGCAGGCGCAATCCGGCTCCGCGCCGCCGCCCGGCGACTGGCCGCGCTACGCCCGCGACCTTGGCAGCACGCGCTTCTCGCCCCTCCGGCAGATCGATCGCGGCAATGTCGGCAAGTTGAGCCAGGCCTGGTCGTTCCGGGTACGCCCCGAGGGCGGCGGCGGGCTGGTCGGCAGCTCCACGCCCATCGCGGTGGACGGCGTGCTCTATCTGCCCATCGGCAATGCGGTGGTGGCGCTGGAAGGCCACACCGGCAAGGAGCTCTGGCGCCATCCGGTCAAGGGCCTCGCGCGGCGCACGGTCTCCTGGTGGCCCGGCGATGGCACGCTCGGCCCGCGCCTCTTCTACAGCAACGGCGCCAGCATCACCGCGCTCGACCCCCGCACGGGCGAGATCGACACGGGCTTCGGCAAGGACGGCTCGGTCGCGCTCGGGGTTCCTTATGCGTCCCCGCCGACCGTCTACAAGAATGTGCTCGTGGTCGGCGCGAATGTCGCGGAGATGCTCGTCGGCCCATCCGGCAACAGCCGCGCCTTCGATGCCCGCACCGGCGAGAAGCTCTGGGAATTCAACACCGTGCCGCAGCCCGGCGAGGTCGGCCACGAGACATGGCTGAACGACGGCTGGAAAGGCCGATCCGGCACCAATGTCTGGGTCTGGTACATGACCGTCGATGAGAAGACGGACACGCTCTACATGCCGGTGGGCGGACCCTCGGCCAATTATTATGGCGGGGACCGGCCCGGCGCCAACCTGTTCGGCAACTCGATCGTCGCGGTGGACGCGCTGACCGGCAAATATCGCTGGCATTTCCAGACGATCCACCACGACCTGTGGGATTCCGACCTTCCCGCGCCGCCGGTGCTCTACGACGCCAAGGTGGGCGGGCGGACAGTGCAGGCGCTGGCCGAGACCGGCAAGCCCGGCCTCATGTACATTCTGGACCGGCACGACGGAAAGCCGGTGTTCGGCGTGGAGGAAAAGCCGGTCGCGGCGGCGGACGTGCCGGGCGAATGGTATTCGCCGACCCAGCCCATCCCGGTGAAGCCGCGCGACCTCGTGCGCAATCACTGGACGCCGGAAGACATCGTTTCCGCCGCCGACACGAACGAGGCCCATGCCGCCGCCTGCCGCGCGCTGCTGGAGAGCTATGGCGGCACCTTCTTCAATGCCGGCCCCTTCACGCCTTTCTTCCTGCATGAGGACGGCGGGCCGGTGAAAGCCTCCATCAACCTGCCCAACAATGGCGGTTCGAACTGGGGCGGCAGCGCCGTGGACCCGGAGAGCGGCCTCATCTTCATCAATGTGAGCGAAGGCGGCAGCATCGGCTTCATGGAGAAGCGTAAGGAAGGCGCCGACTATGGACGCGGCACGGCCGGCTCCGAGCAGCTTTACGACCGCGCCAGCCTGAGCGGGCCCGGCGCCTATTCCACCTTCACCGCGAGCTATGAGGACGAGAACGGGCGCAAGGTCACCATGCCCTGCATCCGCCCGCCCTGGGGCCGGCTGATCGCCGTGGACGGCAAGACCGGCGAGATCGCCTGGGCGACCCGGCTCGGCGTGAGCGACGACCTGCCCGAGGACAGGAAGGACACGGGGCGCAACAACGGGTTTGGCGGGCCGATTGTCACGGCCGGCGGGCTGGTCTTCATCGGAGCGACGGACGACCGGCGCTTCCGCGCCTTCGATGCGCGCAACGGCAAGGAACTGTGGGAAGCGAAGCTCGAATATAGTGCGCAGGCCGTCCCCATCACTTATCAGGGCAAGGACGGACGGCAATATGTCGCCGTCATGGCCGGCGGATGGGGCGCGGTGAGCGGCCCGCAGGGCGCGGGCGGCAAGCCGAGCAACAATGAATCGCTCATGGTCTTCGCCCTGCCGAAATGAACCGACGAACAGGAGAGATGCGATGCACGGCCCATTCAAGACCGCCCTTGTCGCGATATCGCTGCTGATGGCCCCGGCCACCATGGCCCAGCCCAGCGCCAGCCCTGCCCCCGCCGCCACGCCGGAAAAGCCGCGCTTCACGCAGGACTCGATGAATGTCTACCGGCGGTTCGAACCCGGCCTGACACCGCAGATGGTGACATTCTACGGCGAAGCGCTCGGGCTGAAGCCGCTCCAGCCGATCCAGCTCAACGCCAGCCAGCAGATGATCCTCTTCGGCATCGGCACCGGGCAGATCAAGCTGGCGGCCGGCCTCAAGGAAGGGCGACTCCATCATGTGGGCGGGCCCGCCGATGCCACCGGCATCCGCCTCTTCGCCCTGCGCTACCCGGACGAAGCCGCGCTGACCGCCCGGTTCAAGGCCGCGGGCTTCCCGGCCCCGGCATTCAAGGACATGGGCGGCGGCCTGCGCGGCGCGCTGGTGAGCGATCCCGCCGGGTTCGGCATCCAGCTCGTCATCGATCCGCAGGCGCGGCCGGGCGTCGATGTCGGCATCAACGTCTCGGATCTCGAGCGCAGCCGGGCCTTCTACCGCAGCTTCGTGGGCCTTGAGGAACTGCCGCCGGTGGAGGACAGGCTGCTGGGCGTGACCAAATATCCCTTCCGCCATGGCGAGACGACGATCAACCTGTGGTCGGCCGGCAAGGACCTGCCCGCCGACACGGGCAGCGCCGGCATCCAATATGTGATCGGCAATGTCGACGGCGTGAATGCCGCCGCGCTGCGGGACAAGGTGACGGTCGAGGAGCCGCTGGGCGGCCTGCCCAATTTCAGCATCCGCTTCGTGTGGCTCAATGATCCCGACGGCGTGACCAACTATTTCGCGCAGCCCGGCGCGAATGAGCGGCCGGCGACTGGCGGGTAGCTCGTCGCCCCTCACGGGCAACTTTCAGGACCACGCCCACGCCGCGAGCAAATCTGGCGCGGGATGGCGCCACCGGCACGACAGGGCGTGCCGGTGCGACCGGATTATTTCTTGGCGGCAGCGCTCAGCACATAGGCCGTGACATTCTCGATATCCTCGTCGCTGAGCTGGCCGGCATAAGGCGGCATGGCGCCCTGCCCGTCCCGCACGCGGCTCAGGACGAAGGCATGGGTGAGATTGGCGTTGCCATCGAGCGAAGGCCCGATCTCGCCCGTCGCTTCCGCAGCGGCGAGGACATGGCAAGCCCCGCAGGCCGCATTCTCGAACACGGCCTTGCCCTTCTCGGCATTACCCGCCGGCGCGGCCTGCTGATGTCCCCCATGCCCCTCATGCTGCGCGAGCAATTGCCCCAGCGGCGCGAGGGCCAGCGTGGCCACGAGCGTCGCGGCGCCGATCCGTCCGGCGATCCTTGCCTTTTGCGAAACCACAGTCGATCCTTCCAGTCATATCGTTGTATATTCCAACCATTATCTCTCTAGGCACAAGCGTCCGTTTGTCCAGCGGGAGATTGGCCCGGCTAGCGATGATTGCCCGGAACCGGCTGAACAATCCATGACGATTCCGGCGGATCGGCTGTGCTGATCTGGCAAGAGCCCGGCGGACGATCCCGGCTGCTTTCCTACCCCGCTCGATCCGCCCCGGACAACTCCTCCCTTGACGAAGCGATCGGCCCGGCGCAATTCGCACTGCTAATGCGAATGATTCGCATTCTTAAGAGGGAAGAAGGGGACTATAAGAGATGACGAGTGCGGGATCAGCAGCCGTGGCGTGCCGGCGGGCGCCGGAATCGGGCATCGACCAGCGAACCGCGCGTGCGCGGCGCCATGGCCGGGGCACGATCCGGTATGCAAGCGCGGCGAGCTTGGTGCTCGCGAGCGCCCTCTGCGCCACCGAAGCCATGGCGCAGGACAATGACGGGCTTTACCTGCTCAACCGGCTGAACCGCATCGTCGTCACGGCCACGCGCACCCCGGTGCGGATCGAGGATTCGCCCGTCACCGTCTCCATCATCGACGAGGAGCAGATGGCAGACGAGCTGGTCACGGACATTCGCGACCTCGTCCGCTTCGAACCGGGCGTGAGCGTCCAGCGCCAGCCCGCCCGCTTCAATGCCGCGCTGAGCGCGACGGGGCGCACCGGCAACGACAGTTTCAACATCCGGGGCATCGGCGGCAATCGCGTGCTCATCCAGGTGGACGGCGTGCGCGTGCCGGACGGCTTCAGCTTCGGCGCGCAGGCCGCCGGGCGCGGCGACTATGTCGACCTTGGCCTCATCAAATCCGTCGAGATACTGCGCGGCCCGTCCTCCGCGCTGTATGGCAGTGATGGGCTCGCGGGCGCCGTGAGCTTCATCACTGCCGACCCCGTCGACTTTCTGGAAGGCAGCGCCTCGGTCGGCGGGCTCGTGCGCGCGGCCTACAGCAGCGCGGACAACGAGTTCAGCGAAACCGCAATCCTCGCCGGCAGGGCCGGCGACTGGTCGGCCATGGCTGCCTATACGCGGCGCGACTTCAACGAGCTGAAGAACAAGGGCAGCGTCGGCGGCACGGGCGCCGCGCGCACGGAGCCCAACCCGCAGGATGGCCATTCCAATGCCCTGCTCGGCCGCATCGTCTATGCGCCGTCCGGCAGCGGCCACAAGATCCGGCTGACCGGCGAATATCTCGACACCTGGCTGTTCACCAACGGCCTGACCGGCCTCAGCTCCACCGTGGAGCTGCTGCACGGCCGCGACACCGGCGAGCGCAAGCGCGTCGCGCTGGACTGGAGCTGGACCGGCACCGGCGCCATCACGGCCGCCCGGGCCGCCATCTACTGGCAGGATGGGCTCGACAGCCAGTTCACTGACGAGGACCGCACGCCCGCGGTCGATCGCGAGCGGCTCAACACGTTCGAGAACCGGGTGATCGGCGCGGCCGCCGACGCGCAATCGGAATTCGCCACCGGCGCGCTGTCGCACCGGCTCGTCTTCGGCGGCGACGTGAGCAAAACCCGCCAGCGCGGCCTGCGGGACGGCACCGTGCCGCCGGCCGGCGAGACCTTCCCGACCCGCGCCTTCCCCAGCACCGACTTCACCCGGGGCGGCCTGTTCGTGGGCGACGAGATCAGCCTCGCGGACGGGCTCTTCACCCTGTATCCGGCGCTGCGCTTCGACTTCTACGATCTCTCGCCGGACGACGACCCGCTGCTGCCCACTTTCGCAGGCGCGGCGCAGGACGGCTCGCGCCTGTCACCCAAGCTGGGCGCCGTGCTCAAGCTGGACAAGGGCATCCGGCTGTTCGCGAACTATGCCACCGGCTTCAAGGCGCCCGAGCCCGGGCAAGTGAACCAGTTCTTCGAGAATCTGGCGTTCGGCTACAAGTCCGAGCCCAATCCCGACCTCAAGCCGGAGCGAAGCGAGAGCTTCGAGGGCGGCGTGCGCTTCGCGAGCCGCAACGTGAACCTCGATCTGACCGCCTTCTCCTCGATCTACCATGATTTCATCAGCCAGGAAGTGGTGGGCGGCGGCTTCACGCCCAGCGATCCGGCGATCTATCAGTTCATCAATCTCTCGCGGGTGAAAGTGAAAGGCGCCGAGGCGCGCGCCGAGTTCCGCGCGGAGTCCGGCCTGCACGGCACGCTCGCATTCTCCTATGCGACGGGCGACGTCGACGGCTCCGGCCTGACCGATCTGCCGCTGACCACCATCGACCCGATCAAGCTGGTGGTGGGCGTGGGCTATCGCGATCCGGGCGGCCTGTTCGGCGGACAGATCATCGCGACGCACAGCGCCCGCAAGTCCGAGGATCGCACGACCGGCACGGATGCGGACGGCAGCCCGACGACCATCTGCAGCGGCGCGCCATGCTATCGCCCGGGCGCCTTCACCATCCTCGATGCCACGATGTTCGTGAAGCCGATGGACGGCCTCACGCTGCGCGCGGGCATCTTCAACATCCTCGACAAAAAATATGCGTGGTGGAGCGACGTGCGGGGCCTGAGCGCCTCCTCGACCGTGACCGACGCCTACACCCAGCCCGGACGCAACGCCAGCCTCTCGCTCAGCTATCGTTTCTGAGCGTGCCGAAAGGACGAACGATCATGATTTCCATCCGCAGTTTCCTCGGCGCCGGCCTGCTCACGCTCGCCTTCGCCGTCAGTCCCGCCCTTGCCCATCCGCCGATCGCGGCGGAGCAGGCCGCCGCGACCTTCGAGCAGGACCGTGCCGACATCCTCGCGATGGCCGGCAATTACAAGGTCCGCTTCGACATGCAGGAATCGACCCGCTGGGACAGCGCCTACACGCCGCTCGACCGCAAGATTTCCGGCGGACATGAAGTCGTCCGCGTGGTCGAGGATACGGGGCGCAAGATCGTCCTCCAGCATCTGCTGGTGGTCGAGATGGAGGGGCAGAGCCACATCATCAAGCACTGGCGGCAGGACTGGGAGTATGAGCCCGCCCGCGTGCTCGTCTATTCCGACCGCAATGCCTGGACCTTCGAGGAGGTGCCGGAGCGGATGCGCACCGGCCGCTGGTCGCAAACCGTGTGGCAAGTGGACGATTCCCCGCGTTATGGCGGCTGGGGCCAGTTCGAGACGCAGGGCGGTGTCCGGCGCTGGCGCTCCAACTGGACCTGGCGGCCGCTCGCCCGGCGGGACGCGGTGCGCAAGCCCGTCTACGACCGCTATCTTTCCATCAATCGCCACCAGAACACGCCCGACGGGTGGATCCACTGGCAGGACAACAGCAAGATGGGGCCGAAGAACGGCAAGCTCGCCCCGATCGTGCAGGAATATGTGCTGAACAGCTATACCCGGTTCGACGGCTATGACGTGAAGGCCGCTGACGACTACTGGGCCGCGACAAAGGACTATTGGGCAGCTATCCGCGCCGAGTGGGACCGGATCGCGGCGGCCAAGGGCGGCATCGCCATCCAGGAGGAGGCCGAGACGGGAACCGTCATTTCCGGCCGACTGCTCGAGCTGGGCGATGATGTCGCGAAGGGCAGGACAAGCACGGCGGCCGCGCTGAGCGAAGCCAAGAAGCTGATGGACGCCAACACGCGCAAATTGTGAGCCATGCGGCCTGCCGCCATGCCCCGCGTGGCGGCAAGCCGGGAATGAATGGACGGCGGACGAAAAAAGGGCGGCTCCATGGCCGCCCTTTTCCGTGTCGCGTCTCTCGTGCCCTTCTCCCCGGGGGGCCCCCTTCGCACCCCCGGGACCCCACCAGAAGAGCTCAGTCGACGAAAGCCCGCTCGATCACATAGTCGCCGGGCTTGGCATTCGAACCTTCCTCGAAGCCCCATTCCTCAAGCTGGGCCGCCAGCTCGCGGATCATCGCCATGGAGCCGCAGAGCATGACGCGATCCGTCTCCGGATCGAGCTTCGCCGGGCCGCTGACGCCCTGGAACATCGTGCCGTCCTCGATGAGCGTGCCGATCCGGCCGCTGGTGCGGAACGGCTCGCGCGTCACGGTCGGCACATAATGGAATTGCAGCAGCGCCTGATCCTGCACCAGCGGATCGTCGGCAAGCTGGCTCTCCAGCTCCTCGCGATAAGCAAGATCAGCGACGCGCCGGACGGAATGGACCAGGATCACCTGGCCGAAACAGTCATAGATGTCCGGATCGCGCACCAGGCTAAGGAACGGCGCGAGGCCCGTGCCGGTCGAGAGCAGGAACAGCCGGCTGCCCGGCTTGAGCGCATCGGCCACCAGCGTTCCGGTCGGCTTGCGGCCGAGATAGAGCTGGTCGCCTTCCTTGATGTTGCACAGGCGCGAGGTGAGCGGGCCGTCCGGCACCTTGATGGAGAGGAACTCCAGCTCCTCGGCATAAGCGGCGCTGGCGATGGAATAAGCGCGCAGCAGCGGCTTGCCCTCCACCTGCAGGCCCAGCATCACGAATTCGCCGGAGCGGAAACGGAAGCTCGCCGGGCGCGTCACCGCGAAGCTGAACAGATGCTCGTTCCAGTGCCGCACCCAGAGCACTTTCTCCACGCTGAGCGCCTTGGTCGGTTCGAGTTCGAAACCCTGGTGGGCCATGTCGTTCATTCGGAAAATCTCGCACAATCAGGATCAGAGACAGGCGCGACCGGCAACAGGCCGCCCTTCGCAAGCGACCGCGCCAGGGCCGACATGGCGATGAACAGCGGCTTCACCGCGTCCGGTGCCATGATCAGCGCCATAGTCGCGCACGCTTCATCCGCCGGCCGACTGACCACAGAGCCGACCATGCTGAGGATCAGCGCCTCATGCTCGCTCACCAGCGGATAGTCAACAGACCCGAACCCGAGACTTTCGGTCGCGTCCCGGTTGAGCATGGCCATCGTCACATGGAAATGAGGGAGAGCGGCGATATGTTCCCGGGCGCGAAACGCCCCGGCGACATCGCGGCACGGGCAGCGCTTTTCCTCCGCAGCCCGCACCCACAGGCGCATCGCGGCGAGCAGAAGAGCAGCGCCGCCATCCAGCCTGGCGATCGGGCGGTCGATGAAATCATACATGCCGGGCTCCTTCTCCTCGCCGGCCGAATACGCAGGGTGCCGCTGGTGAAAAACCCCGCCCCGGCATGCGCATCGGCCCCTTGGCCGCCGAATCGGCAATAATGATAATGATAACGAATCGCAAGTTCGGCGCCACGAATCGCGTTGCGCCGGCGCCCCGCCCACGAGGGAGGCGTCCTCGCCTCCCTTCACTCGCTGCCCTCAGAAGTCGATCGAAGCCGATGCCTTGAAGGTGCGCGGGGCACCCTGCAGCAAGGTCTGGTTGAATGCATCGAAGGCCGAGGCCCAGTAGCGCTCATTGGCGACGTTATCGACATTGAAGCGCAAGGTGAGCGGCTTGTCCCCTACCACTGCCACATAGCGCATACCGAGATCGAAGCGCGTCCACTCGGGCAGGCGCTGGGTGTTGGCGGTGCTCAACCACTGCTTGCCGGTGTGGACCACGCGGCCGGTCAGCGTGAGCGCGGGCAGGAACGGGACATCCCATTCGACATTGGCGTTGAGCATGTAATCGGGAATGCCCTGCGCCTTGTTGCCGTCCTGCACGCCACCGGGCGTATCGCGCAGCTCGGCCTCGATCACGGACCCACCCGCGATGACGCGAAGGCCGCGCGCCACCTCGCCGTCGATAGTGAACTCGATGCCGCGATTGCGCTGCTCGCCGAACAGGTCGAAGCGCAGGAAACCCGGATTGTCTGCGTCCGGCCCCACCTGGCCGACGGGCAGCTCGGTCTGGTACAGCGCGAGGCTCGCATCGATGCCGCCCAGCGAGACCTTGCCGCCGACTTCATATTGCACCGCGCGATAGGGCGCGAAAATCTCGCCAGCGTTGCTCACCGGCAGCGTGCCGAGGCCGGGATAGAAGCCGGACAGCGGCGCGGTCGGCCCCTGCGCCAGATTTTCGATGCGATTGGCGAAGAACGAGACGCCCGCGACGGGCTTGAGCACCAGTCCGACCACCGGGGTGATGGCGCTGCTCTCATAATCCGAGGCCAGCGCGCCATCGGCATAGGAATAGCTGCGGAAGCGCATGTTCTGGATGCGCCCGCCCACCGTCAGGAGAATGCGGTCCTGCCACAGGCCGATCGTGTCCGACGCGAAGACGCTGAACAGGTTCGAGCGGCTGATCGGGAAAGGATTGTCCAGATCGCCGCCGACGAGCGCCGAGGCGGGGATCGGAACTTCCGGCGTTACGTAGAGATTGGTGGCGAAGCCCGCGAAGCCGGGCCCGTAGAGGAAGTCATAGCCATTGCGGTTGACTTGCCAGACCGCCGATCCGCCGATGTTGAACTGCTGCGTGACGCCGCCCGCCGCCAGGTCGATCCGCACGCCCGCCTGCGCCGCCTCGTTATTGTCCGTCCGCGGGACGTAGAGCGCATTGCCGGTCGCGGCGCCCGTCTGCGCATCCGTCACGGTGATGCCGCCGTAGATCCCGTCCTCCATGCCATCGCGCGCGCCGAAGGAGGCATAGAACAAAGCATTGTCGGCCAGGTCATATTCCAGCCGGGCGATGCCGAAGATGTCCCGCATCGTGGTGTAGGTCCAGGGCTGCGCATAATTATGCGCGGCGTCCGGGACGACGGGGATCTCGGCGCTGCCGACCGTGACCTTGGGCCGCAGCCCGCGTACATGGACGCGATTATAGGCGAGATCGAGCGAGAGCCGCAGCGGCCCGCCATCATAATCGAACGCGCCGCCCACCGCATAAGTGCTGCGGAACTCGTCATCGACGCCGACATCGCCGCGCCGCGCGACGCCGTTCAGCCGGAGCCCGAACGCCTCGCCGCTGCCGAAGCGGCGCGCCAGATCCACCGAGCCGCCGAAATGCTCGCCCGACGCATAATTGAGCGTGGCGCGATTGAGCGCGCGGTCCGCCCGCTTGAGGATGAGGTTGACGCTGCCGCCGATGCCCGTTCCGCCGGGCGCCGCGCCATTCAGGAAGGCACTGGCGCCATTCAAGACCTGCACCGATTCATAGAGTTCCGGCGCGACGAGCTGGCGCGGCGCGATGCCATAGAGCCCGTCCAGCCCGACATCGTCGCCATAGAGCGGATAGCCGCGAATCACGAACTGCTCGGCGGCATTGCCGAACCCGTAAGTGGTGCGGATCGTCGGATCATTTTCCAGCACCTGCCCCAGCGTCTGCGGCTGCTGGTTGAGAATGAGCGCGGCATTGTAGCCCCGGATGCTGAACGGCACGTCTTCCGCCGCCTTGTCGCCCAGCACGCCGACGCTGCCACCGGCGCGCACCTGCGTCTCGTTCGCGCGCTGCGCGGTGATGATGATGTCCTGTGGATCGTCCGCTGGCGCCTGCGCGAGCGCAGGCACGCCAAGGACCAGCGCCGGCATGGCGGCGGTCAGGCGAAGCAGGGTCGGGAAACGGAACGCATTCATGATTGTATCTCCCTGCGCGCACGCACGCGCATCATCTCAAATCAGGATCGGCGGGCTCTCATCGCCCAGAAAACAGCCGCGAGCGGCATGGCGAGAGTCGCCCAGGAAATCGCGTCGCGCAGTCCATCGCCCGTAAGCGCGCTCACCAGCCCGACAAGGCTGAGCGCCGCCAGCGCGGTCGGCACGGCGAAGATCGCCATCATCGGCAGCTTGCCCTTCATTCCGCGGGGGCCAGCCGCCCGCCGGACTCGACTTCGCGCAGGCGCGCGTCGAGCGAAGAGCGGCGCTTGCCGAGCCAGAGATACAGGCCGGAGCCAAGCACGACGATCGTGAACAGGGTGAGCGCGGCCCACAGCATCTTGAGCGGCAGGCCGCCATAATCGCCGAAGTGCAGCGGCTGCGAATAAGTGAGCGCCAGCACATACCAGGGCATGGGCCGCACATCGGTCAGGGCGCCGGTCTCGGCATCGATGAGCGCCGGCGTGAGGGCGCGCTCGGTGAGCGGCGTGGCCCCCTGGAAGAACACGGCATAATGATGCCGGCTGCTGAAGGAACCGCCGGGAAAGGCGATGAACTGCGGATTGTTGCCGGGGATCGCCTGACGCGCCGCGGCCATCGCCTTGTCCAGCGAGCCATAGCGCGAGGGGGGCAGTGCCTCGCGCCCGGCATAGGCCCGGGTCATTTCCGCCAGCTCGCCCATCTGCCAGACTTGGATGATCGGCGTCGCCAGCGCGTTGATGACGCCGGTGGCGCCCACCACGGTCATCCAGGCCAGCGCGACGATGCCGAGCAGATTGTGATAATCGAGCCATTTGAGGCGCCGGCTCCGCGAGACCCGGAGCGTGCCGAACGGCAGCTTGCGCATGAAAGGCGCGTAAAGCACCACGCCCGAGACGATCGCGGCGAGGAACAGCACGCCCATCGCTCCCAGGAACAACATGCCCGGCAGGCCGAGGAACATGTCCGTATGGAGCTGGAGGATGAAGTGCATGACGCCTTCGTCCCGCACTTGCCCCACCGCCGCGCCGGTGGTGCGGTTGAACAGCTGGATGGTCATGTCCGCCGCCGGCGAATCCGGGCGCGGCGCCGTGGTCACGGTCAGGATCGGGGATTCGTTGTCGAAGGCCATGAAGACCGGGACTTCCCCCGGCCGCGCGGCGAGCGCCTTGCCCAGCATGGCGTCGAGCGGCTGCAGGCCGGGGCCCTCGCCGGAGGAGGCCGGACCGGCCGTCTCCATCGCGGACTGGTCCTCGGTCAGCGCGTCGATCTCGTCGTGGAAGATCAACGGCAGGCCGGTGACGCACAGCATCAGGAGAAACGCCGTGCAGACGAGACTCGTCCATTTGTGGACGAGATACCAGACACGGATGGATTGCCTGCTCACGGACCTTCAGTGTTCGCTATTGATAGTGAGTTGCAGCGACTAGTCCGGGATGGCCGGATTGGCAATAGGCGCGGGGGAGCGGTCCTGCGCCCGCCCTCCGCACACGCCCCCACGCCGCGCCTGCCGCGCGCGGGAACCAACAGGGCCCGGACGGCTTTCTGGTCTGGAGGTTTCCATGGTGGCACGCGCATATTGGCAGGGGCAGATCAAGCTCGCCCTCGTTTCGATCCCCGTCGAGGTCTATCCCGCCACGCGATCCGGCGCGGCGATCAGCTTCCACCAGATCCACGAGCCGAGCGGCAAGCGCATTCGCTACGAAAAGGTCGCGCCCGGCGTCGGGCCGGTCGATCGCGACGAGATCATGAAGGGCTTCGAAGTCTCCAAGGGCAGCTATGTGCTGCTCGACGAGGACGAGATCGAAGCGGTCAGGATCGAGAGCCGCAAGACGCTGGAGCTGGTGCAGTTCGTCGAGGCGAGCGAAATCGACGTCCTCTATTATGAGAAGCCCTATTTCATCGTGCCGGCCGACGACCTGGCGGAGGAAGCCTATGTCGTGCTGCGCGACGCGCTGCGGCAGACCAGACGCGTCGGGCTCGGCCAGCTTTCCGTGCGCGGGCGCGAACGCCTCGTCTCCATCAAGCCCTGCGGACGCGGCATGGTGATGGAAGTGCTGCGTTATGCTGACGAAGTCCACAAGGCGCAGGGCTATTTCCGCGAGATCGGCGAGGCGACGCCGCAGGAGGACCTGCTCGACCTTGCCGTCACGCTCATCGAGAAGAAATCCGCGCCGTTCAAGCCGGCGGAATTCCACGATCGCTACATCGATGCGCTGGAGCGCCTGATCGAGAAGAAGCGCAAGGCCAAGGGCGGCAAGCGCATTCTCGAGGATGTCGAGGAGCCCGGCCAGCAGGGCGGCGGCAATGTGATCGACCTCATGGCCGCGCTGAAGAAGTCGGTCGGCAGCGGCGGCCGCACGCCGGAGCGGTCCTCCTCCGGCACGAAGGAAAGCACCGCCTCCCGAAGCGCGAAGTCAGCATCAGCCAAGTCGGGCTCCGGCAAGGCCTCGTCCGGTGGCACCAAGCGCGCCGCCGCGCCGGCAAGGCGTCGCAAGAGCGCCTGACATGGTCCTCAATCCCGCCGTCCCGCTGCACTGGATCGACACCGACGTGGTGTTCCGACTGGGCCTGGCGGCGGTGCTGGGCTTGCTGCTTGGGCTCGACAGGGAGCTGAAAGGCCATAGCGCGGGGCTGCGCACGCACGGCATCGTGTGCTTCACTGCCGCTGTCATGACCGTCTCGGCCATTGCCCTCTATCACCAGCTCGCCACCGAGGGGACGCGGATGGACCCGCTGCGCATCTTCGAGGGGACCGGCACGTTCGTCGGCATCATCGCGGCGGGCCTCATCGTGGTCAGCAAGGGCGAGGTGCGCAATCTCACCACCGCGGTGCACATCTGGCTGGCGGCGATCATCGGCATCGCCTGCGGCGCCGGGCAATGGCCGCTGGTGCTGGTGGCCGCGCTGGTGGCGGTCGTCATGCTCACCGTGCTCGGCGTGGCCGAGGAGCGCTGGCTCAAGCACCGCGAGCGCGGCTCCGGAACGGACGCCGAGTGATGGCGCGGACCGATCCGCTCGCCGCCTATAATGCGAAGCGCGACTTCGGGAAGACGCCGGAGCCGGCCGGCGAGGCCCGGCGCAGCGAGGGCGGCAATCTCTTCGTGGTGCAGAAGCACGACGCGACGCGCCTGCACTGGGACTTCCGCCTCGAGATGGGTGGCGTGCTCAAGAGCTGGGCCGTAACGAAGGGGCCCAGCCTCGACCCCCATGACAAGCGGCTCGCCGTGCGCACCGAGGACCATCCGCTTTCCTACGCGCAGTTCGAGGGTGGCATTCCCGAGGGGGAATATGGCGGCGGCACGGTGATGCTCTGGGATCAGGGCGTCTGGGCGCCGATCAAGGGCAAGAGCGCGAAGGACATCGAGAAGGGCCATCTCCATTTCCAGCTCCAGGGCGAGCGCATGAAGGGCGAATGGCTGCTGGTCCGCATGAAGCCCCGCCCGGGCGAGAAGCGCGAGAACTGGCTGCTGCGCAAGATCGACGATGCCGAAGCCGGCACCGGGGACATTCTGGTCGAGCGCGAACTGACCAGCGTGCTCACCGGCCGCACGATGGCGGAAATCGCTGCCGATCGCGAAGGCGTGCGCTCCCTGGCCGGGAAGCGGGGCAAGGCGTTCAATGCCGTAATGGCCGATGCGGCGGCGCATAATCGCCAATCCGCCCGGGGGCCCGCCCGCCGCAAGAGCAAGGACGCCAGGCTCCCCGGCTTCGAGCCCGTGCAACTCGCGACCCTCGTCGACACTGTGCCCACCGGCAACCAGTGGATGCACGAGATCAAATTTGACGGCTATCGGGTGCTGGCGGCGGTCAAGGGCACCCAGGTGCGCCTGTTCACGCGCTCCGGCCTCGACTGGACCGAGAAATTCCCGCCGATCGCCGAGGCGCTGGCCGCGCTGGACCTGCCCGCCGCGCTGATCGACGGCGAAGTCGTGGCGCTGGACGGGCATGGCAATCCCAGCTTCTCCGCCTTGCAGGCCGCGCTCAAGGAAGGGCGGGAGGCGACGCTCGCTTATTTCGCTTTCGATCTGCTCAGCCTTGCCGGCGAGGACCTGAAAGCCCTGCCCAACATCGAGCGCAAGGAGCGCCTTGAAGCGCTGCTGCGCCATGCGACGGCCCCCTTGCAGGTCGCCGATCATGTCATCGGCGCGGGCGAGGCGCTTTTCGAGACTTTGTGCGGCGCGGGGCAGGAAGGCATCATCGCCAAGCGGGTGGACGCGCCCTATCGCGGCAAGCGGACGCACAACTGGCTCAAGATCAAATGCACGCGCCGGCAGGAATTCGTGATATTGGGCTGGACGAAGAGCGCGGCGCGCGGCCGCGCCTTCGCCTCGCTGCTGCTCGGGCAGCATGAAGACGGCAAGCTGGTCTACAAGGGCAAGGTCGGCACCGGATTCGACCGGGCGACGATGGAGGATCTGGCGAAGCGGATGGGCAGGCTCGCGCGCGCCACCGCCCCGGCGGAGGTGCCGCGCGCCGAGGCCCGGGGGGCGCAATGGCTGAGCCCGAAGCTGGTGGGAGAGATCGCTTTCGCCGAGTTCACGGCGGAAGGGCGCGTTCGCCACGGGAGCTTCCTCGGCCTGCGCAGCGACAAGGAGGCGAAAGACGTGACGCCCGAAACGCCTGCCGACACGCCGGAGCCGCGCAGCGACGTCCGCATTTCCAGTCCGGACCGGGTCATCTTCCCCGAAAGCGGGCAGACCAAGGGCGAGCTTGCCGATTATTACCGCACGATCGCGCCGCTGATGCTGCCCTTCGCGGCGGGCCGGCCGATCAGCCTCGTGCGCTGCCCGCAGGGACGGGCGCGGCACTGCTTCTTCCAGAAGCATGACAGCGGCTCGTTCGGCCCCCATGTTTCCCACGTCCCGATCCGCGAGAAGGACGGCGGGACCGAGGATTATCTCTACATCACCGATGCGGACGGCATCCTCGCCTGCGTGCAGATGGGCACGATTGAGTTCCACGGCTGGGGCGCGAAGGCGGAGGATGTGGAGCAGCCCGACCGGATGATCTTCGATCTCGATCCCGACGAGGGCCTGGGATTCGACGAAGTGAAGCGCGCCGCGCGGGACATAAGGCGGCGACTCTCCGACCTGGGGCTGGTGAGCTTCGCGATGCTCTCCGGCGGCAAGGGCGTGCATGTGGTGGTGCCGCTGACGCCCGGCCACGACTGGGAAACGCACAAGGACTTCTCAAAGCGCTTCGCCGAGGCGCTGAGCCTTGCCGAGCCGGACCGCTTCGTGGCGACGATGAGCAAGGCGAAGCGCAAGGGCCGCATCTTCATCGACTGGCTGCGCAACCAGCGCGGCAGCACGGCGGTGCTGCCTTATTCGGCCCGCGCCCGCGCCGGCGCGCCCGTGGCGATACCGATCAGCTGGGAAGAGCTGGACAAGATGAAGGACGCGCACCCCTTCAGCATCAGCGATGCCAAGACGCTCATGGACCGGGCGCGGGACAAGGCATTGCAGGGCTGGGGTTTCGTGACGCAGACCCTGCCGGACCTCTGAGGCAGGCGTGGATAAAGTCCCCGGCGATGGCGGCGCGCCATATCTCTTCATTCACGACGTCATCCCGGACTCGATCCGGGACCCAGCTGCCTTGACGATCGCCGGGACCAGCTGGCTTCAGAAACCGGAAGAAGCGGGATCCCGGATCAAGTCCGGGATGACAAAGGGAATTGGGGTAAAGCGCGCTTCAGGTCACATGTGATTTCAGCGAAAGGCTCTGCCCGGGGGCAGCGGGAAGTCCCGCCCTGCCCCCGGCACCGGTCAGGCCGGGACCACGTTGACGGCGCGCGGCTGGGCGGGCGGCAGCCCATCGCTCTTGGCCTTGGCCATCAGCTCTTCCTTGAGCGCCAGCATCTGGTCGCGGAGCGCCACGAGATCGACGTCGGTCTTGCGACACTGGGCGAACATGCCTTCGCTCTGCATCTCTTCCTCATGGACGTGATGCTTGATCTCCTCGGAGAGCACCTTGACCTTGGCGTCGTAGAAATCGTCTTCGGGCGACCCGGCCTCGATGTCGTTGATGAGCAGCTTGGCGCCATCATGCTCGACATAGGCCTCATCGAGCGTGTCATCCTCGATCTTGCCGCGGAAGGCGGGATAGAAGATTTCCTCCTCGAGCAGCGTGTGAACCTTCAGTTCGACGCAGATCTCGTGAGCGATGCTCTGCTTGCGATTACTCGAGCGCGCCTTCTCGAATTCCTCGAAGAGCGTTTCGACCTTGCGATGGTCGGCCTTGAGCAGCGCGATGGCATCGGTGAATTGCGAAGTGGCCATGGGGATCATCTCCTTCGTGCGGACTGCTGCAAGAAGCCACGGCATGGGGCTGCGGTTCCCTGCGAACGACTCGCAGCAGGATGCCTTCAATCCAGCGCGTCGCGCATCATGCTGATCGCCATCCGCACGGTTTCCAGCCGGATGGCGCTGCGGCCACGATTGCCGAAATGGGCCTCGCGCAGCACGGGTTCGCGGCCCCGGCGCGCGCAGGCGAAATGCACGAGCCCGGGTTCGTCCTCCGGCCCGGCAGCACCGGCAAAGCCGGTCACCGCGAGCACGATGTCGGCGCGGCTGCGCTCCAGCGCGCCGATGGCCATGGCGCGAGCGACGGCGGCGCTGACCGCGCCCGTCTCGGCGATCAGCCCCGGGTCGACGCCGAGCATATCCGTCTTCGCTTCCTCGCTGTAGGTCACGAACGCGCGCTCGAAAGCGTGGCTGCATCCTTCGACGTCGGTCAACAGGGCGGCGAGCAGGCCGCCGGTGCAGCTCTCGGCCGTCGCCAGCCTGAGGTCGCGTTCGCAGGCCTGCGACAGCACGGCGCGCACCGCCCGCTCGAGATCGCCGGGCAAGCGATCGACAAGCAGTTCCATGTCCCTCAATTCTTCACGCGGCTCGGTCACCTCGGCTCTCTTTCCCTGGCAGGCATGGCCGGAACGCACCGCGCGAGGCCTGCGACGGCGGGGAAAGGGGAACCGGCAGCTCCGCGTAGTGCTCCGCTGGTCATCAACATCTCCGTCCGAAGAAGCGATGCCCGGGCAACGCGCGAAGGCGCGAGTGGTTCAGGCCGGGCCAGCGCCCGGCCACGGGATCAGGCCTGCACGAGTTCGGGCAGCGCCGCTGCGTAGCGCTTCACATCCTCGATCCGGCCGGTCGACACGCGCGACCACTGCGTCCATTTGCCATAGGCGCCGCGGATCATGATGTTGCGGTCCGCCATGGCGGTGCGTAGCCGGTCGGCATCCGCGACCTTCACGAACAGGAAATTGGCCTGCGAAGGCAGCACTTCCAGCCCTGCGCGCTTCGCCGCCTCCTGCATGATGCCGCGCGCTTCCACGATCTGCGCCTTGGACGCGGACATGAACGCCGTGTCGTTATAGCTCGCGATCGCCGCGGCAAGGCCCATCGTATTGCCGCCGAAGCTCATGATGTGGCTGCGGATCTTCGCGGCCAGCTCGGGCGTGGTGATCGCATAGCCGACACGCAGGCCGGCCATGCCGTAGATCTTGGAGAATGTGCGGCATACGATGAGGTTCGCCCCGGCGCTCACCATATGGGCGACCGAGGCGGCTTCCGGCGCATCGGCCAGCTCGTTATAGGCCTCGTCCACCAGCACGGTCGCCTTCGGTCCCACTTTCGAGACGAACGCGGCCATGGTCGCACCGTCGACCAGCATGCCGGTCGGATTGTTGGGATTGCACAGTTGCACCAGCTTCGTGTCCGGCGAGACCGCCGCGGCCATGCCGTCGAGGTCGACGCTCATGTCCGCCTTCAGCGGCACGCGCACCACCCGGGCGCCCTGGTTCGCCGCATAATTGACCGTCGTGTCCCAGAACAGGTCCGGGCAGAGGATATGCCCGTCCTGCGCGAGCGCCAGTGCCGCCGCGTTGAGCACTTCCGTCGAGCCCTCGCCCAGCACGACCTGCTCGGGCCGCACGTTGAAGCGCTCGGCGATCATCTCGGTCAGGACGCGCACGCCCACGTCCGAATAATAGCAGCTCCTGCTCGCGGCGGCCATCATCGCCTCGATCGCCTTCGGGCTGGGGCCGTAAGGATTTTCGTTGCGTGAGAGCTGCGCGACGCCGGGCGCCGGGCCGAAGAGCGTGGCCTCGGCCGGTGCGCTCGCTGCGCGCAGGATGGAAGGGGCGCCCCCCAGCGCCATTGCCGTGCCAAGGGACGCGGCGCCGAACAGGTGGCGCCGGGAAAGCTCGAATGTCATCGTCACAGTCCTTTCTTCACCAGAAAGCGCCCCCGCTCATGTCAGGCCATGCCGGACCATGAGTGCGCCGATACAAAGCAGGTAGATGCCGAAAATCTGGCGCAGCATCGCCGGGCTGAGCCGGTGCGCCGCCGCCGCGCCCCACGGCGCCGTGATGACCGAAGTCGCGATGATCGCGAGCGTCGCGGGAATGTTCACATAGCCCACGGAGCCTGCGGGAAGGCCCGGCATGCCAAGGCCGATGAGCATGAAGCCGATCATCCCCGGCAGCGCGATGATGAAGCCGATGCCCGCCGCAGTCGCGATCGAGCGGTGGATGGATTTGCCGCACAGCGTCATCACGATGATGGCGATGGTGCCGCCGCCGATGCCGAGCAGCGAGGAGAAGGCGCCCAGACCGCCGGCGATGCCCGCCCGCGCATAGCCGCCCGGCAGCTCCGAGGCGATCTGGCGCCGGGCCAGCACGGGAAACAGGAAATGCAGCGCCATCAGCATCACGCCGCCACCGAAGATGAGCGCCAGCATGTCGCTGCTGATCCGCGCCGCCAGCATCACGCCCGCGCCCACGCCCAGCACGATCCAGATCGCCCAGCTGCGCAGCAGGTCGAAATCCACGGCGCCCTTGCGGGCATGGGCCTGCACCGATCGGGCGGAGGTCGCCACGATCGTCGCCAGCGACGTGCCGACCGCGACATGCGCCAGCTCGTCCTGTGCTGCGCCCAGCAGCGGCAGCACGGCGAACAGCGCCGGCACGACCACGAACCCGCCCCCGATCCCGAAAAGGCCCGCCGCGAAACCGGCCAGCAACCCTGCGCCGAGCATCATCAGCGCCGGGACGAGCCAGCTCATGACGAGCGCCTCGGTCATGGCCGCGCGGCTCGCCGGGAAGGCGTCGTCCGGAATGGCACTGTCAGGGCGCGATATAAAGTCGTCAGCTGCTGGGCCTCCCGATGGCCACGGCGGTCAGCCGCTGCCGCTTTCAGAGCACCGTCAGAACATCCCCCTCCGCCGGCCATTCCCGGCGCCAGCAAGCTGCGGCGCATGGGGGGCCCTGTCAAGAGGGGTGCCGGGCCGGCCAGCGACCGGACGTTTCCGGAATCGCGCGGGAACATCGCGCCCGCGTGGCCGTTAGCCCCATATCCGCCAGCCACATATTCCGGTCGCGGCGCCTCCGCCGTGATCTCGGCCGCAACGGAGGGAGCAGGATGAGCGACAGCAGTGACGAAACCGTCGGTTATGACGGCCCAGCCGGCGGGTGGGGCTCGCTTCAGGGCATCGCGCGGATATTCGGCAAGGAGATGGATTCGCCTGCCGTGCTGGAAACGCTTCGGCGGCAGAACAAGCCGGGCGGCTTCATGTGCGTCTCCTGCGCCTGGGGCAAGCCCGCCAAGCCGCATCCCTTCGAATTCTGCGAGAACGGCGCCAAGGCGACGCTGTGGGAAGCGACCAGCCGCCGCTGCACGCCGGACTTCTTCGCGGAGCATAGCGTCTCCGAGCTGCAGGGCTGGACGGACCATGCGCTGGAACAGCAAGGCCGCCTCACTCACCCGATGCGCTATGATCGCGCCAGCGACCGCTATGTGCCGACCAGCTGGCAGGAGGCCTTTGACGCCATCGGGGCCGAGCTGCAGGCACTCGATCCCTGGTCGACTATCTTCTACACGTCCGGGCGCGCTAGCCTGGAGACCGCTTATCTCTACGCGCTGTTCGCCCGGCTCTATGGCCACAACAATCTGCCGGACAGTTCCAACATGTGCCACGAGACGACATCGGTCGAGCTCAAGAAAGTGATCGGCTCGCCGGTCGGCACCTGCGTCCTCTCCGATTTCGAGCTGTGCGACGCGATCTTCTTCTTCGGCCAGAATACCGGCTCCAACAGCCCCCGCTTCCTCCACCCGCTCCAGGAGGCCGTGCAGAGGGGCTGCCGGATCGTCACATTCAATCCCGTGCGGGAAAGGGGATCGATCGCGTTCCGCAATCCCCAGAGCCCCACGGAAATGCTGACCGGGAAGGACACGCCGATCTCCGAGCTCTATTTCCAGGTGAAACCGGGCGGCGACCTCGCGGCGATCATGGGCCTGTGCAAGCATGTGCTCGAGCGGGAAGCCCGGCAATGGGCCAGCGAACAGCGCCATCTCATCGATGTGGATTTCATCGCGCAGCACACGCAGGATTTCGACGGATTCCGCCAGTGCGTCGAGCAGACGGGCTGGGAAGAGATCGAGCGGGAATCCGGCCTTTCGCGCGCGGATCTGGCGGCGGCAGGCGACATCTATTGCGAGGCGCGCAACGTGATCGGCGTCTATGGCATGGGCGTCACGCAGCATGTCCATGGCTCGCAGACCATCGGCATGCTGGTGAACCTGCTCATGCTGCGCGGCAATCTCGGCAAGGAAGGCGCCGGCATCTCGCCGGTTCGCGGCCATTCCAACGTGCAGGGCCAGCGCACGGTTGGCATTGCCGAAAAGCCCGAGCTGGTGCCGCTGGATGCGCTGAAGAAACTGTTCGGCTTCGATCCGCCGACAGAGAAGGGCATGAACACGGTCGAGGCGTGCGAGGGCATCATCGCGGGCCGGGTGAAGGCATTCATCGGGCTGGGCGGCAATTTCGTGCGCGCCATCCCCGAACGCGCCAGGATGGAGAAGGCGTGGACCGGCATGCGCCTCACGGTGCAGATCGCCACCCGGCTCAACCGCAGCCACCTCGTCAATGGCGAGGTCGCTTATCTCCTGCCCTGTCTCGGGCGCTCCGAGGAGGACATGCAGGCCAGCGGACCCCAGACGGTGACGATGGAGGACAGCCTCTCCTGCATTCACGGGTCGGTCGGCAAGCGCAAGCCGGCCAGCGAGCATCTGCTCTCCGAGCTGGCGATCGTCGCCGGGCTCGCCAAGGCCACGCTCCCGACGAACCCGAAGGTCAGATGGGACGAATGGACCGGCGACTATGGCAAGGTCCGCGACCTGATCGAAGCGACATATCCCGACCAGTTCGCCGATTTCAGCAAGCGCATGTTCACCCCCGGCGGCTTCTACCGGGGCAACAAGGCGCGCGAGCGGATCTGGGCCACCGAGAGCGGCAAGGCCGAGTTCACCCTGCCCACCACGCTCCGCGCGTGCGGCTTCGAAGACGCGCCGGGCCGCTACCGCCTCATCACGCTGCGCTCGAACGACCAGTTCAACACCACCATCTATGGCTATTCCGACCGGATGCGGGGCGTGGAAGGCACGCGCGACGTGCTGCTGATGAACCCGGACGAGATCGCCCGCGCGGGGCTGGAGACCGGGCAGGTCGTTGCGCTGGTCAGCGATGCCGGGGATGGCGAGCATCGGGAAGTCGGCGGCCTGGTCGTCACGCCCTTCTCGCTGCCGGACGGCTGCGTGGCAGCCTATTATCCCGAGATGAACCCGCTGATCGCCCTGTCCCATCATGACCAGCTCTCGAAGACGCCGGCATCCAAGTCCGTGCCGGTGCGCATTCGGGCGGAATAAGGCTCGGGAGGGACCGACGGCCGGGGAAGGCTGGGTTTCCTGTGATGATCGCGCTGATAACCGCGATGTGACGGGAGACTCTGGCCCCCGGGGATCGCCCCGGAGGCCAGCAAACTCATAGCGGGATCATGAGGTCATTGGAGCGCTGCGCTCATGGCCGACGCGCACCCGGTCCGCCTTGCCGAACGCGCTGTCGAGCCGGGCCACCAGCTTGGCGAGCGCGCCGCCGAGCGCCTCCAGAGGTTCTCGCGCCTTGTGGGATACGGCGAGCGGTTGCCCGCCGGCGGGCCGCGCCTCAAGCATCGCCTCGAGGCCATCGGCGGTTCTCGTCTGCGGGCCGTCATGATCCCGAAGATGAAGCTCCACGCGCGTCAGCCGCCTGGAGAAGCGATCCAGCCGCGACCGGATCTGGTCCTCCGCGGTCTGGACCTTGTCCGAGCGGAAATCCGTCACATTGTCGCTGTTGATCTGCACGTCCATCACTGCACCTCGTGGCTGTTGTCGAACCGGGCGGCTTTCGGCCCGGGGAACGCCATGATCGGCCGGCCGGCTTGTCGCTGCGCGCCGAAGGCGCCGGTGGGCGGGTTTCGTCTCCGAATTCCCGGTCATGCCGTCCTTTTCCCTGCTGAAAGCCTCTTCCTTGTTAACGGCCCTCCCGGCTTCTGGTTTCGTCCGCGCGCGACAGGAAGGACATGGCGACCCGAGCGGACCTCATGCGCGAATGCCCGCTTTCAGCGGGATCTGGGGGACGGCTCTCATGCCAGGGGCGAAGCCGGGATCATTTCGAAAAGGGGAGGAGCCGGATCGGCCACCGAAGTTGCCGCGCTCTTTCGCGGCTGGGTCAGGACAGGACCAGATGCCTGTCATGACCCAGCGAGCCCCTGCTCCAGCAGGGCCGAAGCCATCATCAACGGCGCGAAAGGATCAAATGGAAGGCCATCGAACGCCGGCGACAGGGGCCAACGAGGAGGCGCGACTCAAGCCGCGCCTCCTGGAATAAGCGACTGATCTCAGAAGCTGTAAGAGAAGCCCAGCTTCACGCCATGGTCCTTCCACTGGTCACCAATATTGCCGACATAAGTAGCGCCGATCGATCCGCCGGGCAGGATGTTAGCCTGGAGGCCACCCTCGATGCGCAGCGTGTCGCGCGTGGTCGGCAGGCCGGCGATGGAGAACGCCTGCCCGGTGGGGAGGATATGCCGGCTGGTCGCATCGGTATCGCCAAAGCTGCGCAGCCATGCGGCAGAGACGCGAGGCGCAAGCACGGCGCTCTCGCTGATCGGCATCACGCTGCCCAGGCGCAGGCCCAGCGTCGTGTAGGTGACGCTGCGAGTGCTCTCCTCGACGCCCAGCGCGGTGAGGGCGCTGCCGCTCTCGGCAAAGGCGTCGCTCTTGAGATGGACATGGTTCACCCCGGCGAAGGGCTCGATGCTCGCCCCGCCCATGGCGAAAGCCAGGCTCACTTCCCCAAAGGCCGTGACGCTCCTGGCGTCATAGCTGCCCGAGAGCGCATCGTTCACGCCCGGGAACACCACCTTGCGGCTGCCGTCGACATCGAGCCAGCTGTAGCTGGCGCCGATCCGCGTGCGCAGCGCGCCCCAGCCACCGCCGGCATAAGCCGCCACGCTAGTGCCCTTGACCGTCGCTTCGCTGCTTCGGCCATCCACGCGGACCTTGTCCTCGCTTTGGCTCACCGCCACGCCCAGGCGCCAGTCGCCCAGCATCGTGTCGAGGCCGGTGATGAAGCCAAAGCTGCTTTGCGTGGCCTTCACGGCATTGCCGTTGCTCTTGAGCATGTTCCATGCGCCGATGCCCTGGCCCCAGACGGCGGTTTGCCCGTCGCGGGTCTGGCGCGCGGCGCTGCGGGCCGAGGCCAGCGAGGCGCTGAGGCTGTCCGCCTGATCCAGACGGCCGATCACCATGTCCCCCATGCGGCGGCTGCGGTCGATCATCAGCGTGCCGGTGGTCGCCCAGATTTCGCCGGAGAGCGCGTCGAAGGCCCGTACCGCCCCCTCTTCCTCGATCTGCCCGGCTACCGCGCGCGGCAGGCTCGCCTCCTGATTGCTTGCATCGAGGGCCGAGGCCACGGCGATCTGGTTGGACGTGGCGGCAACGCTCGCAAAAGTGCGATCGTTGCGGACCAGCGTGAGCCTGACGTTGTTGGGGTCATAGCTCAGATACGGCGTCAGGAATGGCAGGTCGACATCCGTATCATCGAACGTGCCGGTCACGCCGCCGGCTGCGCTGATGATGACATAGTCGCTGGAGAAGCGGTAGTTGCCCGCTGCCGTCAGCACGGAGACCGTGCCGCCCTCGATCGTCGCGGTGCCGCCGACGAGCAGCTTGTCGCTCTCGCCATCGGCATTAACCTCGACCTCGTAGACCGATCCGGTCTCGAAGACGACATTGCCGGACGCGGTGAGTGTGCCGATCGAGTTGCCCGGCATCAGCGTGCCGCCAGCGGTCACGACGATGTTGTCGACCCTACCCGCGCCGCCAAGACCCGCGTCTTCGCCGACAGTGATCGTTCCGCCCAGCGAGCCGTTGACGCGTGCGACGATCTCTTGCAGCCACAGATCGCCATTGAAGCCGCTAAAGCTCTGGCCGGTCAGGTAAATGGTAGGCGGGAGGCCCGCTTGCGGCCCTTGCATGACGATCATTCCGCCGCCCTGAAACACGCCGCCAAAGGCCGTGTTCTCGGTCTGATTGACGGTTAGCGTGCTGGTCCCGATGTTGAGCGTGCCGCCGGTGCCGCTCAGGGCCGGCGACGGTCTGGTCGGTGCCGCTCAGGTCGAACTCGCCGTCATTGATGACAAGATCGGTGGCACTGTCGAGTTGCGCCAGCAGCCTGATCTTGCCGCCCTCCACAACAGTCGAGCCGGTATAACCATAATCGCCCGAGAGCAGCAGCGTGCCACTGCCCCGCTTGACAAGCCCGCCACTGCCCGAGAGCGCGCCGGCATAGTCATAATCGCCAAGCTGATTAAAGATCAGCGTGCCGTCATTCACCGTGCTGGCAATCAGGTCACCACTGGTCACGCCGTCACCGACGATCATCGTGCCCTGCGCATTGATGCGCAGGCTGCCGGCGAGCGACCCGGTGAGCAGCATGGAGCCGGCATCGATCTGCGTGGCGCCGGCAAAATCGCTGCCGTTGCCCGCAAGGATGAACTGCCCGGTGCCGGTCTTGTTGAAGGTGCCGCTGCCGGTCAGCGCACCATCATGGCTGACCGTGCCTGTCGTGCTGATCGTGGCGGTGCCCGTCGCAATCTCCAGCTCGCCAAGGCCCGCAAGGTTCGTCACCGTCCAGGCCGCATTGTCCAGCGTCAGCTTCGAGACATTGGAGAGGCCACCTTCAAGGCTGGATGCGCTGACCAAAACGTCAAGAATGCCCTCGCCGGTGCTGGCAATGTCGCCCTTTGCCGTGCTGCCGTCGGTGAGCAACAAGCCCACGATGCCAGTGCCTTCACCCGGACCGTGCGCCACGGAGAGCAGCGCGCCGCTATCGCTGGCGAGGTCGGTTCCCGCAAAGCTGAACCGCGCTAGGCTGTCGTCCGTCGAGGTCGCTGCCAGGGTCGATCCCGCGCTGCGGATGCTGCCGGCGGTCATGTCGATGATGCCGTTGTCCTCAATGCTTGCGCCGGCTGAACTGGCATCTCTGACGGTGATCTCGGTGCCGGTCAGGCTGATCGCGCCATTACCGCGTGTATTGAGGCCATCTGATCCCGCGCCGCTGGTCGTGACGCTGCCGCCAGTCACGGAGATCAACCCCGTGGAGGCAAACAGGCCGCGGGCGCCCTCACCCGAGGTTGCCACCGAACTGTCGGTCAGTTGAGCCTGTGAATTGCCGCCTACGGTAACCCCGGCCGACTGGGCCCCGCTGGTCGTGATCGCGCTGTTTGTAAGGGTCAGTTGGCCTTGGTATCTGACCAGTGTCCCCGTTGAGCTATTGCCGGTGGTTGCGATTGTGGAATTTGCGAATGTGCCGATGCCGGCAGCAACCACGATGCCCTGTGCCGAAGAGCCTTCCGTCAGGATTGTGACGTTATTTGCGACGATCTGACCGGCGGTGTATACATTCGCTCCTGCTGCAGAGTTCCCCAGTGTGTGGGCGGTCACATCCGAGACGGTCAGGATGCCGCCACCAGTCATGCCAGACTCCGAACCGCTCGCTGCCAAAGCCATGCTTTGGTAACCAGTGGTCGTGACCGATCCGCCCGTAACCGTGATGACACCGCCCACGGCCGCATAGATGCCATTTGCCTGATCGCCGGAGGTCGTGATGTTCACATTCTCGCCAGTGATGGTAGCGATCTGGTTGCCTGTCGAGCCGCTGTCCCGCTCCGCGAAGAGACCGTGCGAGCTCGTGCCATTCGCGCTGATGCTCGCATCCTTGAGCGTCACCGAGCCTGCCGCGTTGCTGTCAGCATTCGCATAGACACCACGTGCCTGCTCCCCCGAGGTCGAGATGGTCAGGCCTTCGGCGCTCACCGAGCCGCTGTTATAGGCAAAGATGCCGTTCGCGCGCTTGCCGGTCGCCGTGGCCGTGCCGCCGGTGAGGGTGATGCTGCTGCCCTCATCCATCGCATAGGCAACGCCGGTCACATAGGCGCTGTTGTCCAGCATGGTCAGCGAGAGGTTGACGTCGGTCGCGGTGATCGATCCGCCATCCTTGGCCAGCAGCGCCCAGACGGCCGCCGGGCTCTCTTCATTGACGGTCGCCGAGACCGATCCGCCGTTCAGATCGATGGCCCCGTTGTTGCGGGCCACGACGGCCGCTGTCTGGGTGCCGTTGGTCTCGATCGTCGTGTTGGTAGCACTAATCAGACTGCCTTCGCCATCAGAGACCAGCGCATCGGCAACCATGCCGGACGTGGAGATCGTGCTGTTCGCCAGGGTGATCTGTCCGCCATTGGCGGCATAGGCGGCGTAGGCATCCGTCCCCGTCGTTTGGACGGTGCTGCCACTGATATCCAGCACGCCGCCATCCCGCGCCAGTGCGCCGATCGCGGAATTGCCGATCGTCTTGATGCTGCTGTCAGCCAGCGTGAGCGTGTTGCCGGCCTCGACAATGACGCCGTACGTGCTGGCGCCTTTGACATCGAAGCTGGTGCCGGTGACCGAGGCGCTGCCCGAAACCAGATGGACGCCGGCCGATCCGGCAGCCGTGCCGACCCGGACCGATCCGCCGTTGATGGCAAGCGAGCCGCCATCGCTGACGCGATAGACCGTGTGATTGGCTCGCGCGCCGACATTGCTGACATTGAGCACGGAAGTCTGGCCTTCGACCGAGATGCCGGCGCCATCACCGAGCAGCGCCACCAGCCCACCGTTCATGTTGACCGTGCCGTTCTCGATGATGAAGTGGCTGCCGCCCATTCCGCCGGTCAGGTTAGTGGTTCCCGATCCGGCGTGAATGATCTCGCCCTGACCGGTGATCGCTCCGCCATAGGTCCATTCGTCGCTACGGTCGAAGACGAGCGTGCCGTAATTGGTCGTGCCGGATGTGATGGATCCGCTTGTACCGCCATTACCGATGTTGACGACGGCGCCATTGCTGATGCCGAGCCCATTGGTAAAATCGCTTGCGCCCGTCAGGGTCAGAATGCCGCCGTTGAGGTTCAGCCCGCCCTCGCCGGTAATGCTGCCGGAGAAGACATGCGAGGCGTTGTCGATCTGGAGCCCCGCGTTGCCCAGGACGACCGTGCCGTTGCCGGCAATGTCCTTGATCCGTGGCGCGCTTCCTTCGGTTACGTCAAACGTGCCGTTGACGGTTACCAGGCTGGACTGGTTGATCCGGCCCTGATTTGAGAGCGCCAGCGTTGCTCCCGTATCGATGATCGTGGCGCCGGTAAATGTGTTCATTCCGCTCAGCGTGATGACACCGCCCGCAACCGTCAGATCACCTGTGCCGGAGATCACCCGATTATGATGGAGCGCGTCCGACCGATCGAAAACCAGCGAACCGTTGTTCACGATGTCGCCGTTGAGCGAGCCGCTGGTGCCGCCATTGCCAATCTGCAGCGTGCCTTCGGTGCCGATGCTTGTCGAGACGGCATTGGAGGCGCTGGCGAGGATGAGCCTTCCGCCGTCGATGGCGAGGCTGCCCGCAAATGTGCTGCTGTCGCCGGAGAGCACAGTCGTGCCGGCGAGCACATCCACATCACCGAACCCGGTGAGATTGGCCCCGAGCTCATAATCGGTGCTCGTATGGTTGAGGACGAGCCGGCTATTGCCGCTGCCGAGATGGATTTCATCGGCATTGATGGTGCCCGCTGCTGCCGCCGGCTGGCTTGCCAGCCCGCCGATGATCAGCGTGCCGGTTGACCCCGCGAGATAGCCCACCTTGATGGTCTGGGCCTCGATGTGAGCGCCATTCATCAAAGTGAGTTCGCCGGTTCCTTCTGCGCCGACGTAAAGGCCCTGCTCCGTCCTGATCGTGGAGCCAGCACCGGTCAGCAGCACGGTGCCGCTCGATCCGGCATCATTGCCGATGTAGAGACGAACGGCGTCGACCGTGCCGCCGTCCCAAACGTTCAGGAGTCCGGAACCCGAGAGGCCGACATTCAGATAGCCCGCCCAGTTCGTGATGCCATCATCATAAGCGCTCCATGTGGAGCCGGCGCCGGTAACCGTCATTCTTCCGAATGAGGAATTGAGATTGCCCAGCGTCCCCTGAACCGCGCGGAGTGTACCGCCATCCGAGATGGTGGCCTCGGCTCGGGCAGTTGCCTCATTACCCACGATGAAGACGCCGCTCATATCCCAGATGGACTCTGCGCCACTGACGGTGACGACGCCCTTCGAACCAGCGACCGTGCCGACATAGCCATCGGTGCTGGTCACGCGGCCGCCATCGCTGACGTTGAGCGTGCCTTCGCCCACATTGCCGACATAGAGGCTGCCGTCATTGCTGAAGGTGCTGCCGGCGCCGGTGACAGTGACCGTGCCTTTGCCCCCGGCTTCCCAGCCGATCACTGCGCCTTCCGAGCTGGCCGATCCACCGTTGCTGACCGTCAGCGTGCCGTTGCCGGAGATGCCGACGCCAATCCGGTCGCTGCCGATCACGAGCGTGGAACCCTCGCCATCCACCGTGACGCTGCCGACCGTTTCCGTCTGCCCGCCGATCCGCATGGATTGTCCGGTCACATGACCGCCATTCTCGATGAGGAGCGTGCCCTCGCTGCCAGACTGGCTGGCGACGTCGACCAGCGCCGCGGCGGCAAGCAGGGCGCCGTTCGACACGGTCACCGTCCCGGTGCCGTTATAGCCCACGCGCATGTTGCCGGCGAAGCCTTCGCGGTCGAGCACGGTGTAGATCGTGCCTTCGCCGGTGAGCGTCAGCTTGCCGCTCGAGCCGGTGTCGACGCCCAGGGCGCTGGTGTAGGATGTGACGGTCGCGCCACCCGAGACCGTCACGTCACCATGACCCACAGTGCCATTGCCGGTGCCGCCGATGAACAGCGGAATGCCGTTGGACCAGACGGTATTCTCGCCATCGACGGTCATGGTGGCGACGGTTGTGCCGCTGCCGCCGATATAGCTGCCGTCAGTGGCCAGCAGCGCACCATCGGTGATCGAGACGGTGCCTTCGTCAACGCTGAACCAGCCGTCCGCATCGTTCCAGCTTGCCGGCAGCTCGCTATGCAGCGTGCCGATCAGCAGCGATGAACCCTCGCCACTGACGCTGATGGAGCCGCCCGCGCCCATGTAGAGCCCGCCCAGAACCGTCTCGAACGATCCGCCGTCCGTGATGGCGAGCGAGCCGGTCGAGCCTCCGTCACGACTGATCTGGATGCCGCCGCTGCTGACCCAGGATGATCCCGGGCCATCGATCGTCACGCTGCCGTTGGTCCCACCCATGCCGATGGAGCCCGTGTTGGATTCGAGCACGCCGCCCTGCACGACCGAAAGATGCGCGCTTTCCACGCCGCCGACCGAGACATGGTCCGCTCCAAGTGTGCTTGTCACTTCGAAGCTGCCGCCGGATATGTCCAGCGTGCCGCTGAACGCACTTCCGTTCCCCGAAAAGATCGTCTCGCCGGCCAATATGTTGATGACGCCAGCACCCGAAAGCCCTGTCGCCAGTTCATAGCCGGCTTCATTGTGGTTCAGAACAAGGTTGCCAGTCCCATTGCCGAACTGGATCCCATATTCAGCCTCGATCGATCCCGCCGCTGCGGCGTCCTCGCCTGCCGCCGCGCCGATATTCAGCGTACCGGCAGATCCCGCTTCGAACGCCAGGGTAATGCCCCGGGTGCCATCGGCCTTCAAGGTCGCGCCATCGGACAATGTGACCGTACCGCTGCTTCCTGCGTAGGTACCCACCATGATGTAGGTGTTGCCTTGCACGTGCGTTCCGGCACCACTTAGATTGAGCGTGCCAGCGCCACCATCAACGAAGCCGACAATCAGCTTGTCGCCTTGGATCTGACCGCCATCATCGACAGTGACATTGCCCGTGCCATAGCTGCCGACGATGAAATTTTCAGTCGTGCTGACGCTGCTGCCCATGCCCGACACCGTGAGACTGCCCTGGCCTCCAGCGGCAGCACCGAGCCTGATATCGCCACTGCTTGCGGCGACAGTGGCGCCGTCCAGAACGGAAACCTGCCCTTCCCCTGACGTTGCGATCGCAAGGCCGGATTGGGTGATGTCCCAACGGGTATTTGCGCCGCTGATTGTGGCGGTGCCGATGCTGCCAGCATTGACACCGAGGCCACCGAACGACGTCTCAATCGTAGCACCCTCGGAAACGCTGAGTACTGCTGTGCCGCTCCCCGCGAGTTGGAGATTGCCTCCCTGGAGGCGGCTGTTCTCGCCTGAGATGGTGATCGTGCCTGCGCTGTCCGCGACGGAGCCGACCGTAATTACGGTCGAGGTCGTCACTGTGCCGCCCCCGGAGATCGACAGGGCGCCATCGCCATAGTAACCAACTGTCAGGAAATCCGCATTGACGGCAGACCCGCTGCCCGTGACAGAAAGCGAACCGCTCTCGTCTGCCAAATAAGGGGCATAGCTGTTGGTGCTGTTACCGACGATGACGTTGGCAGCATTCAGCACGCCGCCATTCTGAACCGTTAGCATCGGCTCATCCGTTGAGCCAAGGAACACTATGCCCGCGGCCATGCTGTTTCCATCGAGCACGGTTTCGCCGCCTGTCAGGAACAGATTGCCGCTGAAGCTGCTGCTGTCACCCGTCAGCGTCAGGGTGCCGCTTCCGGCCTTGGTGAGTTTGCCACTGCCCGTGATTTGGCCAGCGTAGGTGCCGTCGGTGCCCTGGTTGAGCGTCAGGCCGCCACCTGTGCCGATGTTCACCGAACCTTCAGACGTGCCAGTAACGCTGGCGATGCTGGCCGTCGTGCCTGCGAAATCGAGCGTGCCGCCATTCACGACATAGGCCTGATCCACGCCGAAGGCTCCGCCAGTGTCAGCGGTCAGCGTGCCGGCTTCGACCGTCCAGCCCGTGGTGCCTTCGCCATTTAGTGTCCAGATGCTGTCGCCCGCCTTCACGAAGGCGTCGAAATCGCGATACTGGGCATCCGCGCCGATCGAACCGGCATTGAAGGAGGCGTTGTCCGCCCCGCCAAGCACCAGCGTGTTCGTGCCGTTGACGGGGTCGGCATCCTGCACCAAGCCGTTGATCGCAGAACCGGCATGCAGTTCGAGCGTCACGTCCCCCGAACCCATCACGATCGCAGAGCCGTTGCCATTGGTCGCAATGGTGCCGGAATTGACGATCCGGGTCGCCGCATCATTCGTGACGATGCCGTGATAGCCCTCGATCGTGCCGCTGTTGGTAATCAGGACCTTGCCATCGATCGTGTCGAGGTCAACGCCTGCCGAAACGGCTGAGATGCTTCCAGTGTTCGTGAAGGACACGTCGCCGTCCGGCGTCCGGGCGCTGACGCCGATGCCGCCGGTGGCCGTGACGGCACCGGAATTGCTGATCGTGATGCTGCCGCCGCCGGGCTGCCCGCTGTCAAATCCCGCGATGGCAAGGATGCCGGACACACCTTCGGCCGAGCCATCGTTGGCGATGCTGATGTCGCCAATCTGGGAGGCGCCCTGAATGGCTGGGCCAGACAGGGAGGTGGCGCTCCCTTGAGCGCTATTGACGATCTCCACCTCGCCATTGGGCGTCCAGGCCACCAGCCCCTGATTGTTGACGGAGCTGACCTCGCCGCTGTTTTCGATTCTTGCCAGGCCATTGTAATTGACCACGCGGATACCGGCAGCCTGCGCGCTGACCTTGCCGCTGTTGATGACCTCAACTTCCACAGGCTCGACATTGGTGTAGCCGCCATCGGCATAAATGCCGCGCTGGGTATAATCTGCCGGGTTGAGAGTTTCGGCGACCGTGATGTCGCCGCTGTTGTTGATGTGCACCGAGCCGCTGTTGGTGGTGGCGGAAATGCCGTTGGTGTCGGTGCCCGACACATTCAGTTCGGCTGCGCTGGTGATGTCGATGTCACCGCCCACTTCGTTGCGGACCCACACACCGGCGAACCCGGCGCTGCTGGTGATCGAGACATCTTCGCCAAGCGAGATCGTGACCGTATTGCCGCCCTCATTGGCCGAGAACATGTTGATGCCGCCATAATCGGTCGCGTTGACGATCGAGTCCGTCACGGTCAGCGTTGAGGTCAGTGGCCCTTCCGCATTCGCATTGGCGTTGTAGTTGATGGTGCCGTCGGTCAGCTCAGCGCCCGTGACGGTGAGGCTCGTCTCGCCGCTCTCGGCGCGGTATGTGATTGATGTGCCGCAGTTGAAGAACATGACATCGCCAGTCGTTTCGCACACGCTGGGCTCTGCCCAGGCCGGCGCACCGGCCAGCAGTCCTGCCAGTCCAACACTCGTGAAAAAGCCTGCCTTCAGAGACTTGCGGACGGTGCTGTTCTTTGTGCGATCCTCAACCTGCATTATCGTTCCCCTGTGCAATCGGTCTTCAAAGCGATGCAAAGGGCGAACCGGGGCGCAGCAGCGCATGGTCGTGTCGGAGGGAAAGCGCTGCCCGCCCTCGATGGCGGGTGCATGCCTGCGCGGAATGATAGCGCTCAGCCGGCCTGTTCAGGCTGGCCGGATCGAACCGTCATTCAGGGTGCAGTAATTACAGCAGTGCTCAGCTTGTCCTCCGGCAACCCCGCTACCCCATGGGGCCGGAGGCTTTGCGTCCCGCCGTTACCGACGGTTTGCCCTTGTCGAAGGCAACAAGCGCCAGAAAATTGGAGCCGCCGACTTCTTGAGTTTCCGCTAATGATATTTAATCGTCGGTCAACTATAAAAGCGTCGGCCAGAGCATCCCCTCAAGTTTCACGAAAGCGCATCCAAGGTGCCTGCGCCGTAGCGTCGCGACCCTGTCGTTGGATGTTCCAACGACAATCCGTCCCACGCCGGCAGAGCAGCGACCGCCTATCGTCAGGAGGTGGCATCAGTCCGTGCGAACCGGGCTCCACGAGCCATAATCCCCGGTGGGAAAGATGCGCTTCAGGCATGAGGGATTGCCACCTGGCCAGTGCGGCTCCGTGTCGTTGCCTGCAAACTTGTCGGCCAATGAGATGGCTGCGATTGGCCGACGCTCCAATCGATTACAGCGGCTAGCTGGGGCAGGGGATGCCGTTCCTTCCCGCCCCCACAGCCGGCGAGCCCGAGAACAGTCGCGGCTCCCGCACTTGCGGCAAGCACGTCGCGCCTGCAGAGCAGAACCTGGCCAGCACTGCCGGGCAAGTCTGGTTGAAGGGCAGGGTCGCAAGCACGCACGGGAGTTCGAACTCTCAGGCCAAGCGCTCCATTGAACTTCCTTCACCCGTTCCCCTGCCCCAGGGCCCTGGCTATGACTTCCATGCGCTGCGTTGCATCTTTGCGGGCGCGGAGCGCGTGCGGGACGAAACGCGCGTTGCGATCCTGTCCGAGCGGATTCGCTGCTGGAGCGGCAACTTGCTTGGGAGTCGACGGCGCTCACCCGCGATGTGCTCGTCCGGTTGAGCAAACTCATTCGGGATAAAGTCGGGAGGATAGCGCTCAACAACAGCGAAACCATGCTCGCATGTTCGTCGAGGAGGTGGTGGTTTCCGCATGCCCGGGCACCGACACCAAGACCGGGTCACTATCAGGGGGGCAGAACTCTACCCTCGAAACCGCTGCCATCTCGGCAGCGGCGTCAAAGGAGAGCCAAATGCCCATCTTTGACCGGGAATGGTGCGGTCGAGAAGACTCGAACTTCCACGGGCTTTCGCCCACAACGACCTCAACGTTGCGCGTCTACCAGTTCCGCCACGACCGCACATCAGGAGGGTTGGAAGCCGGTCGGCTCCCAGGTAGGCGGCGGCCATTAGCAAAGCGTCATGCGCTATGCAACTGTCGAAAATCATGTTCTCGAACATGGCGTCCCGCGCCGCGCGCGCGGCTTGACTTCGCCGGGCGAACGGGCGATCCGGCGCTCCTCGCCCGCGCGCGTGACTGACCGGCGGACGCAAGGCCGGGCGCCGGCCCGATGCAGCGCAGCAGAACAGGAGAGTATCCGCCATGCCGAACCTTCCGGGCACCCGCCCCGCGATCGGCGCGCCGCTGCTCGCCCTTCGTGCCCGGCCGCTGCGCGCTCGCGGTTGAGAAACAGTGCAGCGCCCCGGATGACCCCCCTGGAATGAAGACCATCGAGCACGCCCCATCCGCCCGGGATTCGCTTCTGCGGGAAGCCCGGCGCATCTCGCGCCTCGCCTGGCCCATCGTCCTCACCAATCTCAACTGGACGATCATGCATCTGATCGACGTGACCGTCGTCGGATTCGCGGGCACGCACGAGCTGGGCGGGCTGGCGGCCGGGCGCGCGGTGATGTTCGTCATCCTCATGCTGCTGCTGAGCGGCCTCTCGGGCATCATCGTGTTCACAAGCCGGGCGGACGGCGCCGGCGACCTGCCGCGCACCGGCGCGCTCTGGCGGGAAGCCGTGCTCGCGGGCCTGCTGCTGGGCATTCCCAGTGCCCTCATGATCGGGCTGACCGCCCGCCCGCTGCTCGCGCTCACCGGCGTGGCGCCCGATCTGGTCGCGCCCGGCGCCGCGGTGCTGGGCGCCATGATGCTGGGGCTGCCGGGGCAGATGCTCTCGATCGCCTGCGCCTTCTTTCTGGAAGGCGTCAGCGCGCCGCGCCGGGTGCTGATCGTCAATCTCATGACCCTGCCGGTCAACGCGCTGCTGGCCTGGGCGATGACGCTGGGCCATCTCGGGATGCCGGCGATGGGCGCAGTGGGCGCCGCGCTCGCCACCTCGATCACGAGCACATTGGGCGGGCTGGCGATGGCGATCATGGCGTGGACCCTGCCGAGCGCCCATGCCCGGCAGATCCGGCGGACCGACCTGCGCGCCTGGCGGGAGGCGCTGGCCGGCTTTCCCGCCATCGTGCGCTTCGGCGTCGTGCCGGGCGTGGGCGCGGCGATGGAAGTGCTCGGCTTCTCGTTCCTGATGATCCTCTCAACCCGCATGGGGGAAATCATCGCCGGCGGCTTTCAGGTGATGCTCTCGCTGCACAATATCGGCTTCGCGCTCGCGCTGGGCCTGGGGTCGGCGGCAGGCGTGCGCGTCGGCAATGCGGTGGGTGCGGGCGAGCCATGGGCGGCGCAGTCGCGCACGCTCATCGCCTGCGGTCTCTCGACCGTGGTGATGGGCGCGGTGGTGCTTGTCTATCTCCTGTTCGCCGGGCCGATCGTCAATGCCCTCACCGCCGACCGCGCCGTCGCGCGCGAAGCGATCCTCATGGTCATGATCCTCGCGCCATTCATCCTGTGCGACGGGCTGCAGGCCATTCTGGTCGCGGCGCTGCGTTCTTTGGGCGATCAGGTGATGGCGGGCGTCAACGGCATCATCGCCTTCTTCGGCATCATGTCGCTCGCCGGCTGGGCGGCGTGGACGCTGGCATGGGGATCGGCAGGGCTGGCGATCGCGTCCGCGCTGGGCATGGTCGCCGCCATGCTGCTGCAGGGCGGCCGCTTCTGGTTCGTCAGCTCGCGCTATCGACGAACCTGAGCTCCAGATTGCGGGCATTCTTGGGAATGTCGAGCCGGCTTTCGGACACGCGCGCTTCCTCGTTGGGCTTCAGGCGGGACTTATCCGCCTTGGTCATCCAGCTGAACACCAGACGCCCCTGATCGTCCCTCAGCTCGACCACCACCGGCGGCACCGGCAGTTCCTGATCGGTATCGTTGAGGATGCGCGCGCTGAACGCGAAATATTCCTCGCCGGTGGGCAGGTTGCGCCGCTCGGGCGGCTTGGGCAGGTAGAAGACGAGGCCGGCTTCATCCTGCCGGGCCGAAAGGCCGAGATTCACTGCCCATGACGGCGGCCCGAAATAGACCAGCGCCGCGCCCGCGGCACTGACGAGCAGGAAGAAGATGATCGCGCCGATCGTCCAGAGCTTCGCCGGGTTGCGGCGGCGACGGACGGGCGCCTCATAGGCCTCGTCGGGATAATGGACGAACTCCTCGGGCGCCGGCTGCCGTGCGGCCACGGGCGCGGCGTCCACCGGATCATGGCGCGGAACGGCCTGCTCCGCCGTAACCGGGGCCGGTGCGGCCTCGGGTTCCCGCTGGACCGGGGGCGCGGTTTCGGGGGCCGGGAAAGGCGGCTCGGGCGCGGCAGGCTCGGGTACGGCCGGCGCCGACGCGGGCGGGGAGGCAGCAGCGATATCCGGCTGCGCAGGCGGCATGGGCTGCGCGGGTGCCGGAGACGCCGGCACGGCGCTGGCCGGTTCCGCCGGGGCCGGCTCCGGACGCTGGATCTCGATGCCTTCCTGGAACCAGTTATGCCGGCACGCCGCGCAGCGGACCTGCCGCCCGGACGAACCGATGGCGCTATCAGGGACGACATATCGCGTGGCGCATTGCGGACAGATGAGGATCATTTGGCGCCCATAAACACCGCTTTTCGCAGGAGAGCAAGGGAGCGTTTGCCGGGATGGCACGCGTGGGCGCGCTTCGCCTTGCCCGCACCGGGAGCCTGTGCCATGCACGCCGCGATGGTCCGCGGGCGCGGCAGACAAGCGCCCGCAAAATGGGGATATGCAGCGCCGCGATGGCAAGGATTGTCCAGTTCGAGAATGTCGGGCTGCGCTACGGGCCCGGCCCCGAGACGCTGTCGGACCTGACCTTCTCGCTCGATGAGGGGGCGTTCTACTTCCTCACCGGGGCGTCCGGCGCGGGCAAGACGTCGCTGCTCAAGCTGCTCTATCTGGCGCAACGGCCGAGCCGCGGGGCGATCCGCCTGTTCGACGCGGACGTGGTGACGCTGCCGCGCGCGCGTCTCCCCGGCTTTCGCCGCCGGATCGGCGTCGTCTTCCAGGATTTCCGGCTGGTGCCGCACCTCTCCGCCTTCGACAATATCGCGCTGCCCCTGCGCATCGCCGGCGTGACCGATGACCAGCTTCGCCCGCCGGTGGAGGAAATGCTCCATTGGGTCGGGCTGACCGACCGGGCCCGCGCACTGCCCGCCACGCTCTCGGGCGGCGAGCAGCAGCGCGTCGCCATTGCGCGCGCCGTGATCGGCCGGCCCGAACTGCTGGTCGCCGACGAGCCGACCGGCAACGTGGACGTGGACATGGCAGCCCGGCTCATCACGCTGTTCGAGGCGCTCAACAAGCTGGGCACCACCATCGTCGTCGCGACGCACGACCTCAATCTGCTCGGCAAGGTGAGTGATGCCCAGATGCTGCGGCTGGAGAAGGGCCGGCTCGCCGAACCCGCCGATGGCCTTCATTACCCCCCGCGCCCCGCCGGAGCCGACTGAGCCATGGCGCGCGAGCAGAAAGAGACGCCCAACAAGCCCTATGCGCCCGGCTCGCTGCTGCCGCAGGGCCGGCTGACCGGGCCCATGCCCTGGGTGATCGCCATCATGATGTTCCTGACCGTGCTGGCGGCGGCGGCCGGCATCGCGCTCAACCATGCCGCCTTCGCCCTGCGCGCGGACGTCTCGGACCGCCTGACGATCCAGATCGCGGAAGCCGATCCCGAAGTGCGGGGGCGCGCGGTCCGGAGCGTCGTGACGCTGCTGGAGCAGACCGAAGGCGTGGGCAATGTCGAGGTTATTCCAGAGGCGCGCCTCGCCGCGCAGCTCACCCCCTGGCTCGGCAGCGATCTCAGGATCAGCGACATCCCCCTCCCGGCGCTGATCGACGCGGATCTCGTCGCCTCCCGCGCTGAACGGGACAGCCGGATCGCGGATCTCGACAAGGCCGTGAAGGCGATCAGCGCGCAGGCCCGCGTGGAACCGCACGCGGCCTATCTTGCCCCGCTCGCGCGGCTGGTCGGGGCGATCGGCCTCCTTTCCTTCGGCGTGGTGGCGCTCGTCGCGATCGCGACCGGCGCCGTGGTGGTGCTGGCGGCGCGCGGCGCCCATGCGACGCACCGGGGCACCATCGACATCATGCACATGCTGGGCGCGACCGACGCGCAGGTCGTCCGCCTGTTCCAGCAGCGGATGATGCTCGACGCGCTGTTCGGCGCCGTCATCGGCTTCACCTGCGCCATCGCCGTCATCATCCTGGTCGGCCGGTCGATGGCGGCCGTCGCCTCGGACCTCATCCAGAGCGTTTCCCTGCCCGGCTTCGCGTGGGTGCTGCTGCCGCTGCTGCCGCTCGCCGGCGTGGCGGTGGCCTGGCTCTCCGCGCGCGTCACGCTGCAGCGCGCGCTGCAACGGTCGCTATGACCCGACGGCTGATCGCCCTCATGCTGCTGGTCTGGGCGCTGGGTTTCGCCTGGTTCGCGCTGCTGCTGCCCCAGCCGCGCGGCGACGAGCCGACCGAAGCCATCGTGGTCCTCACCGGATCGGCCGGGCGGATCGATCGGGGCCTCGCCCTGCTGCGTCGCAAGCAGAGTGAGAAGCTGCTCGTTTCCGGCGTCGACCGGGATGTCCGCCGGGGGGAATTCGCCGCGGCCTATGATGTCCCGCAGGAACTGATGGACTGCTGCGTCACGCTCGGCCGCGAGGCGATCGACACCCGCTCGAATGCCGTGGAAACCAGCCAGTGGCTCGCGCGCAACAAATATCGCTCGGTGCGGATCATCACCGCGGACTGGCACATGCGCCGGGCGCGGTACGAGCTTTCGCGCCAGATCGAGGGCCCAGTGACCATCGTCCCCGATGCCGTGCGGTCCAATCCCAGCCTGATGGTCCTGCTGCGCGAATATCACAAATATCTGCTTCGCCGCGCCGCCGGCCTCCTCGGCGTCTGAGCGCCATCGATATGCCGCCGCTTTCGCCGCCAGCGCTCGTCGTCACGTTCCTGAGGTCAGTGCTGTTCGCCCTGCTCTTCTACTGCCTGACCGTCGTGCTGCTCATGGTGGCCCTCGTCATGATGGCCTTTCGCGCGCGCACCGTCGCGCCGGCTGCGGAAGCATGGGCGCGAATGCACCGGCTGCTCGTACGCCATGTGCTCGGGCAGAAGATCGTGGTGGAAGGCCGACTGCCGGACGAGCCCCGGTTCATCGTCTGCAAGCATGAATCGATGTTCGAGACGCTGGATGCGCTCTGCCTCTTCCGCCGCCCGGTCATCGCGGCCAAGGCCGAGCTGGGGCGGATCCCGGTGTGGGGCGCGGTGGCGCGCGCTTACGGGCTCATCATCGTCGATCGCAACGGCGGCGCGAGCGCGCTGCGCGCCATCCGCACGAAAGCGCGGGCCGCCTTCGCGGCGGGGCGGCCGGTGATCTTCTATCCCGAAGGGACGCGCGTTCCGCACGGAGAATGCCCGGACCTGCGGTCGGGCTTCGCCGGGCTCTATGCGGTACTCGATTGCCCGGTGGTCCCGATCGCCGTGGACAGCGGCCGGCTGTCGCCGCGCAACAGCTTCCTCAAGCGCGCCGGCACGATCACGTACCGGGTCGGCGAGGTCATTCCGACCGGCCTGCCTCGCGCGGAAGCGGAAGCGCGCGTCCATGCCGCGATCAATGCCCTCAATCGCGCGGCGGCAGGCGAGCGCACCTGAGGACCCGTTTCTCGCGACCGGCCGTGTGTCGTGGGAGGTGAGCCGTTGACCGGAACGACTCGGTCCGGCGCGAAATCGATTCGCCTCGCCGTTCATTCATTGTCGTTTCATCTCGCGCGGCGGATAGACGAGGAGTGAGAATGGGTCGCGCCTGCGCGCAGCTAATGATCGGCCGACCGGCCGGGGAGAATTATGAAATGAACCGGATGACGTCAGCGCTCCGTCACTGGACAAGACTTGCCGTGGCGGCGACGATCGCGGCCGGACTGGCGGCAGCGCCAGCCGCCGCGCAGGTCGGCACTGTCGATCCGAACACCGCGATCGATGCCGATCTGGCGCCCGGCGCGCCGGCCAGCGACGCCACCGTCCCCACTCCCCCGGCCTATGAGGACGAGGCGGACCTTCCGCCCCCGCCACCGACGTCGGAAACGGCAACCACCGCGCCCGCCTCGCCGCCCACCGCTTCGGCGGCGGAGGCTGGCGTTCCCGCCAATGCGGCGGCGAGCACCTATCAGCAGGACGACCTCATCGGCGCGGCGGAAGGCGTGTTCGGCAAGGGCGCCGAGGGCCTCGCGGGCATGATCGAGAACATCCTGAAGGATCAGGGCGAACCCGTCGCCTATATCGCCGGGCGCGAGGCCTCGGGCGCCATCGGCGTGGGCCTGCGCTATGGCTCGGGCACGCTTTTCCACAAGATCGAGGGCCAGCGCGACGTCTACTGGACCGGCCCTTCGCTCGGCTTCGACCTGGGCGGCAATGCCAGCAAGACCTTCGTGCTGGTCTATAACCTCTACGACAGCCAGAATCTCTACAAGCGCTTCCCCGCCGGCGAGGGCACGGCCTATCTCGTCGGCGGCTTCACGGCGAGCTACATGCGCTGGAAGGACGTCGTGATCATCCCGATCCGGCTCGGCGTGGGCTATCGCCTCGGCGTGAATGCCGGCTACATGAAGTTCAGCGAGAAGCGGCGCTGGATGCCCTTCTGAGGAGACGCCTGCCCCAGACTGTCTGATGCCTGCTTCGAAGGCTGGTGGCCTGACGCAGCAGTCGTCATTCCAGGGCGGCTGCCGCGCTTCCAATCAGGATCGATCAGGGCTGGATGGCATAGACCACTTGCACGCGCACCTGCGTTTCGATCGCACGGGGCTTCATGCCAATCGCCACTGGCGGCGGGGGTGGCGGTGCGGGCGGCGCGGCGACCCCCTGCGCCGTGACGACGATCTCGTCATACGGACCCGGGCCGTTGAAGCTGAGGTTGGAAACGCTGATGACACTGCCAAGCTTGACGCCGGAGGCCCGGGCGATGGCTTCCGCCTGGAGCTTCGCTTCGGCCAGCGCCTCCGCGATCCCGCGCCGCCTTATCTCCTTGTCCTCCGCGAGGAAGAAGCGATCGATGCGGGGGTTGGTCGCGCCCAGGCGGCCGGCAAGCGACACCATCGTGCCGGCATCGTTCACAGCTGAGGTGCGCACCTCCACCTGAAGATCGGCTGTATAGCCAATGATCGCGCATTCGCCGGTGGAGAGCTGCGGATTACCATAGTTGCGATTGCAGTCGCGCCCACGCACCTCGGCGATTGCGACCTGCGCGGCGCGCAGCTCGGATTGGCCGGAGACGCCTGCCAGCCCCTTCTCGATCGCATCCCGTTTCGCCACCATGGCGCGCACGGCCTCGTCGCTTGTCGCGCCCTCGCCATGAACGGAAAAGCTCACGACGGCACGGTCGGGCGGGCTCGGGATCGTCGCGGCACTCGTGACGACGATCTGGGGACGCGGCGCCTCGCCGGTCTGGGCGAGCGCGGCGCATGGCACGAGGATTGGGAGAAGGACGACAAGACGATGCATGGGAACCTCCGGTGACGGTGCCCCGAACCTACAAGATTGCGAAAGGTTCGCAATAACTGATGGGCCCTAAAGCACGGCTATTTCACTGCCTAGAATAGTCATCCGGCGCCACGGCTAGCCAGCGCCCCGCGAGACGCTAGACTGTTTACCTATCAGCACGAGTCCTCAGGAGACGAGACAATGGCCGACAGCGACCCCTCCATGAACCAGCCCACAGGCTATGTGCCGCCCAAGGTCTGGACCTGGGACAAGGAGAATGGCGGGCAGTTCTCCAACATCAATGCGCCGACGGCAGGCGCCCGGCAGGACGTCACGCTGCCTGTGGGCGAGCACCCCATCCAGCTCTATTCGCTGGGCACGCCGAACGGCCAGAAAGTCACCATCATGCTCGAGGAGCTGCTGGCGGCCGGTTTCGACGCGGAATATGATGCCTGGCTCATCAAGATCTACGCCGGCGAGCAGTTCGGCAGCGATTTCGTCGCGATCAATCCCAACAGCAAGATCCCGGCAATGATGGACCATGGCATGGATCCGCCGCTGCGCCTGTTCGAAAGCGGATCGATGCTGGTCTATCTTGCCGAGAAGTTCGGCGCCTTTCTCCCCACGGAGATCCGCAAGCGCACCGAGACCTTCAACTGGCTGATGTGGCAGATGGGTTCGGCCCCGTTCGTGGGCGGCGGCTTCGGGCATTTCTATGCCTATGCGCCGTTCAAGATCGAATATGCGATCGACCGCTATGCCATGGAGACCAAGCGCCAGCTCGACGTGCTGGACAAGAACCTGGCCGAGCGCGAGTTCATGATCGGCGACGAGATCACCATTGCGGATTTCGCCATCTTCCCCTGGTACGGATCGATCATGCGCGGCGGCTACAATGCGCAGGAGTTCCTCTCCACCCATGAATATCGCAATGTCGATCGCTGGGTGACGCAGCTTTCCGAGCGCACCGGCGTCAAGCGGGGCCTGCTCGTGAACAGCGCCGGCCGGCCCGGCGGCGGCATTGCCGAGCGGCACAGCGCCGCCGATCTGGACGCGTCCATCAAGGCCGCCGAGCAAGAGGCGAAGACCGAGGCCTGACCTGCCCGCCGCCTCCGGCAACCCTGCCGGAGGCGGCGCAGGGCGTCAGTCGTCATCATGCCAGGAGAGCGGGCGTGCGACGCTCTCCAGCGGCTGGCGCTCGCTGCGCACGCCCAGCAGCGCGGCGACCAGCGCCGCCAGCCCCATGAGTGCGCTGGCGAAGAGATAGCCCAGCAGCACCTGATCGCGCGATCCGCTCTCGATGAGGACGCTGAACGCCCAGGGCGCCATGACGCCGCCGATGGCGGTGCCGAATGCGTAGAAGATCGCGATGGCCAGTGCCCGCACTTCCAGCGGGAAACATTCCGCCACGGTGAGATAGGCCGATGAAGCCGCCGCCGAGGCGAAGAAGAAAGTGACGCTCCAGCACAGGGTCTGCGTCGTCGCATCGAGCATGCCCTGCTGGAACAGCAGGCCGGTCGCGGCCAGCAACAGGCCCGACATGCCATATGTGAACACGATCATCGTGCGCCGCCCGATCGTATCGAACAGGCGCCCCAGCAGCAGCGGGCCCAGCACATTGCCGAGCGCGAAGGGCAGCACATAATAGCCCGCTTCTTCCGAGGGGACGCCGTAGAAGTCCGTCAGCATCATGGCGTAAGTGAAGAAGATGGCATTGTAGAGGAAGGCCTGCGCCGCCATCAGGCAGAGCCCTAGCAGCGTGCGCTGCGGATAGAGGCGGAAGAGCGCCCCGAACACGTCGCGCAGCGGCGTGTAGCGCCGGGCGCGCAGCCGCGCCTGATGCGTCGGCGGCGGCAGGCTGTGCCCGGCCCGCTCGAACCCCGCCTCGATCTGCGAGACGATGCCTTCCGCTTTCTCGGCATGGCCATGGATGATGAGCCAGCGCGGGCTCTCGGGAATGTGCCGCCGCAAGAAGAGGATGACGAGGCCGATCGCCGCGCCGCCGAAGAAGGCCAGTCGCCAGCCTGTCTCCGGGTCCACGATGCGCGGATCGAGCAGGATGATCGAGGCACCGCCCGCCACCGCCGCCCCGATCCAGAAGCTGCCGTTGATGACGAGGTCCGTCCAGCCGCGCCGCCGCGCCGGGATGAGCTCCTGGATCGCGCTGTTGATCGCGCTATATTCCCCACCGATGCCCGCGCCGGTGAGGAAGCGGAACAGCATGAAGCTGCCCAGATCCCAGGAAAAGGCCGTCGCGGCCGTGGCGACGAGATACAGCAGGACCGTGATGCTGAAGAGCTTCTTGCGCCCCAGCCTGTCCGTCAGCCAGCCGAAGAACAGCGCCCCCAGCACGGCGCCGGCCAGATAGGCGCTGTTGGCGAGGCCCACGTCCGAGGCCGAGAATTGCAGCACCGGGCTCTCGCGCAGTGCCCCCGCGACGGAGCCGGCGAGCGTGACTTCCAGCCCGTCGAGGATCCATGTGACGCCGAGCGCCACGACCACCAGCCAGTGGAAGCGCCCCCAGGGGAGCCTGTCCAGTCTCGCGGGAACGTCGGTCGTGATGACCGGGGACGATACGGGAGAAGACATGCCGCCATCATGGCCCCGGGATTAACCGATTGCAAATCCGCCTTTTCCCGGCGACGAAGCGAGCGACCGGGGCGATGCGCCGATGGCCGTGCCCGGCACTCAGCCTGCGTTCAGCAACGAATCGCCAAGACGGAGCCATGAGCGGTTCGTTCCCGTCCGGTTCCGCCGCGAACCTCCCCATGCCCGCGCAGGGACTGCCCGAGGATGTCGGGGCCGGCTATTCACATCAGCCCGATTCTCCACCGGCGCTCGCGGGCAAGCGCCGTCGCGGGCTGGTCTGGGCCGCCCTCGCCGTGCCCGCGATTGGCTGGACCGCGCTTTATGCCGGCGCGGCGACGCCGCTCAAGGGCGCGCTGGCGCGTGAGGCGAGCGCGGCGCTCAACCGCGAGGTGTCGATCGGCGGCCCGGTCCGTATCCTGCTCACGCCCCTCTCCGTCACCATCTCGGCCGCTGACGTGCGGATCGCCAATCCCGCATGGGCGCGCAGCGAGACGCTGCTCGATGTGCGCGCTCTCACGGCCCGCTTCGCGACCTTCGATTTCCTCATCGGCCGCGCAGTGCCCCGCGCGCTCGCGCTGCGCGGCGGAACGCTCGACCTCGAGCGCTCAGCCGACGGCAAGGCAATGAGCTGGGCGGACGGCCAGCGCGAGACAGTATACGATCTGACCGCGATCCGCCGCTTCGACGCGGACGGCGTGACGCTGCGTTATCACGACCCCGCCAGAGACGCGCAGGCACGGATCGCTCTTTCCGCCGCCGGGCCGGGCCTGATCGCGATGGCGGGCGGCGGCACCGTCGCGGACGAGCGCTTCGCCATGCGGGGCACGCTGGAAACATCCGAGAGCGGCGACGCCGCCATCGATCTCAATGCCCGCATGCAGGGCCTCTCGCTGGCCCTGAGCGGGACGGCGGAGCGGCCCTCCGCCCTCGCAACCGCGCGCCTTCAGGCCCGGGCGGAAGGCGCCAACTTCGCGCGCCTTGCCGATCTTGCCGGCATCGCCTTGCCCTCCATGCCCGGTTATGCGCTGAGCGGGCAGCTCAGCCATGCGCCGCAAGGCTGGCTCTTCAGCCGGATCGAAGGCCGGATCGGGCGGACCGATATCAGCGGCAAGCTCACGCTGGACAAGCGCGGCGCACGGCCGCGCATCGTCGGGCGCCTCGCTTCCCGGCGGCTCGATCTGGCGGATGCCCGCGCTCTGTTCGGCCTGCACGATGCGCCGCTCGTCGAGGCGGATTCGTTCGGCCCCCTCGCCCCGACGCGCGCGCGGCTGATGCCGGATGCCAGCCTCTCGCCCGAAGCGCTCGGTCAGGTGGATGCGGTCGTGGACTATAGCGCCGCCGGCATCATCGGCACCACGCAGGCACCCCGCCACCTCGCCATGCGGCTGGCGCTGGTGGGCGGCATCCTGCAGCTTTCCCCCGCCAGCGTCGACATGGCCGGCGGCTTCATCTCGTCCGACCTGCTGGTCGACGCCCGCACCAGCCCGGCGCTGGTCCGCGCCGACATCCGCCTCTCGCCCACCCCGATGGGCCGGCTGCTGGACGATTGGGGCATCGCGCCTGCCGGAACGACCGTGATGGCCAAGGGCCGTGTTGAACTCACGGGGCGCGGCATGACATTGCGCGAGGCGCTCGGGCAAGCGAACGGTCGCATGGCGCTCGTCATTCCGGGCGGGGAGATGCGTACCCGGCGCGCCAGTGCCTCCGCGCTCGACATGGCGACGCTGAGCGAGGCCATGTTCCGCGACGAGGCGCAGCAGGCGACGGACGTCAATTGCGGCCTCATCGCCTTCACCGTGCGCAACGGGCTGGCGAGCGCCGACCCCATCCTCATCGATACCGGCGGGCATGTGCTGTCCGGCAGCGGCTTCCTCGATCTGCGCGACGAATCCCTTAACCTGCGCCTGCAGGCGGACGGCAAGCGCCTCGCCTTCTTCAGTCGCCCCCACCCGCTGCGCATCGCCGGCACGCTGGCGGACCCACTCGTCGCACGCGAGCCGATCGCCTGGTCCAGCCCGGCCAGCTTCCTCGGCTTCACTTTCCCCCTGCCCAATCTGCGCGCGATGTTCGGCTTCGTCGATCCCGATCAGGCCCGGGCGCCCGCCTGTGGCCCACTGTTGCGCGCCGCGCCGGCGGCCGCGCAACGCGACCGGGAGGACACCGGCCAGCTCGCCCTCAACAACGGACCCGCGACACGGCCCATGGGACGAGCGCGGCGGTAGGGATCTGAATCGCGGGCGCCGGGCGCCTCAGCGCTTCTTCCCGTGTGAACCCGGGGCCGGTGCGCCCGTGGTCCGGGGCCGGACTTTCCCTGCTGATGCGCGGCCATCCGCGGCGGACTTGCCACCGGATTTGCCAGCCACCGGTCGGCCGGCCGCCGGCTTGCCCGTGCCCGGCTTGCTCCCCCCGGGTCGACCACCGCCGGGCTTGCCACCACCCGGCTTGCCACCCGGGGCGCCCCCACCGGCGCGCGAGCGCCGCTCGCCGCGCCGGGCCTTGCGCATATCCTTGGCATGCTGGCTGGCGGCACGCTTTTCCGCGGCCTTCTTTTCGAACACGCTCGGCTGGCTGTCCACTTCGAGTGGCAGGTCGCCCTCGGCGACGTCGAAGCCCAGGCTCGCGAGCGTCTCGGCGAAATGGGCGGGCGGGTCCGCCCGCACGTCCAGCGGCGAGCCGTCGGGATGATCGATGCGGATGCGGCGGGCATGCAGATGCATCTTGCGGCTGATCGAACCGCTCAGGAACGCATCCTTGCCGCCATATTTCCCGTCGCCCACAATGGGATGGCCGATCGCCGCCATGTGGACGCGCAGCTGGTGCGTGCGCCCGGTATAGGGCTGGAGCTCGACCCAGGCGGCGCGATTGCCCGCCCGCTCGATGATGCGATAGCGGCTGCGCGCGGGCATGCCGTTCTCCTCATCGACATGCATCTTCTCGCCGCCGGTGCCCGGCTGCTTGGCGAGAGGCAGGTCGATGACGCCGTCCGCGACGTCGGGCACGCCCATCACGATCGCCCAGTAGACCTTGCGCGCGGTCCGCGAGGAAAAGGATTTCGCGAACTGCGCGGCGGCGCGCGCCGTGCGCGCCAAGAGCAGCGCGCCGCTGGTGTCCTTGTCCAGCCGGTGGACGAGGCGCGGCCGGTCGTCCCGCTCGAACATCAGCGCGTCGAGAAGCCCATCGACATGCTCATGCGTCTTGGTGCCGCCCTGCGTGGCGAGGCCGGGCGGCTTGTTGATGACGAGCGCCTGCGCGTCGCGGTGGATGACGAGGCTCTCGGCGAACGCCATCTGGTCCTCGCTCAGCACCGGCCGGGCACGCGGCGTCCGGCCGGCCTTCTGGTCTGGCGCGGCCTCGAGCGGCGGCACGCGCAGCACTTGCCCTTCCTCGATCCGGTCGCCCGGCGTGGCGCGCGCGCCGTTCACGCGCAACTGGCCGGTCCGCGCCCAGCGCGAGACCGTGGCGAAAGTCACATCGGGCATATGCCGCTTGAACCAGCGGTCGAGGCGAATGCCATCGTCATCCGCAGCGACGGTGAACTGGCGCACGGCCGCCGGATCGCCTGCCTTGCCCCGGCTCATGACGCCACCGTCCGCATCGTCATCAGCCCCAGCGCCAGCGCGCTCGCGGCCGCCAGCACGGACACCAGCACATAAGCCAGCGCGGAAAGCCACGCGCCCCGCTCGACCATGAGGATCGTCTCCAGGCTGAAGGCCGAGAAAGTCGTGAAGCCGCCGAGGATGCCCACGGCGACGAACAGGCGGATCGGCTCCGCCCCGGGCGCTGAACGGGCAGCGAGCCAGCCGACCAGCACACCCATGGCCAGACCGCCCAGCACATTGGCCGCCAGCGTTCCCCACGGCCAGCCGGGACCCAGCAGGCGCAGGGCGCCCCGGCCGAGTTGATAGCGCAGCCCGGCGCCGATCGCGCCGCCCGCCATGACGAGGAACATGTTCACCATGGCTCGCCCCTAAAGCATCCGCGCGCAAAAGAGAATGCCGGCATCATTCAGGGCGCGATCGGCCCGCAAGAGACTCATCCGGACCCCGACGCGCGGTGAAAAAAGCGACGATGCCCGGGTGCGAGCGCTCAGGCCGGATCGGGCTCGCCGATCCATTTCTCCGCGAGAAAGACGTCCTGAAACGTCGCGAGATTGGGAACGTTCGCGACATGGCGGATCTGGAGCGCCAGCAGCGTCGTCGCGCACACGACCGCCACGCGATCGGCCGCGCGATAAATGCGCGCCGTCCATGTCCGCATCAGGTCGGCAGTCTGGGCGGTCTGCACTGCCGCTTCCCGCAGGTTCACGAGCACCCGCACAGGGGCCCGCTCGCGCCGCAGCTTCAGGATGGTCTGTTCCAATGCGCGGAAATGCGCCTGCGCCTCATCGGGCGACCACAGCCCGGCGCCGAACACGCGCACGCAGCCGTCCCGCTCCCGCACCTCGATGGCGAGATGCCCCCGGGCCGCTGGACTGAAGACGCGCATCGGCGCGCGTTCGGTCCCAGGCTGGTCCGCCGCAGCGGCCAGCCGGTCATTCGGCATTGGCGATCACGTCCACGTCGGTCTGCCCATCCTTGCCGGCGCGCGCAAAGACGACATAGGCCGCGCCGTCCTTCTCCCGCGTGCCGCCGAGCTGATGCTCGCCCTGGCTCAGCAGATGCTCGGCATCATAGCCCGCCCGGCGTGCCTGCGTGTAATAATAGTCCATGATCTGGTCGATGCCGGCGTCGGTCGCGAAGCTCACCACGCGCAGGCGGCACTGTTCCCGGTCGATGCCCGCAGCCTCGGTCAGCCGGGCGCCGGGATAGAGCCGGAAAGGCCGGGGCATCCGCTCTGCCCATTCGGAGCCCGACTTGAGATCGCTGGCGCAGCCGCCCGGCGCGGGCGCCGCACCGGCGCCGTCGCCGCGCCGGACAAGGCCACCGATCGTCGCGCGACCCGGGGTCTCGCCGGTTTCCTTCGCGGGTGGCGCCTTCTCGATCTTGCCGCCGGCCTCGGCAATGGCGATCGCATCGCTGGCATCGTCGGACAAGGCATCGCTGCCGTTGGTCAGCCGGGCGTCCAGTTCGGCGAGATTGTCCGCTTCCTTCTGCCCACCGCAGGCGGCAAGCAGCGCGAGGCCGCCGCAAAGGCAAAGCGACCGGAAATGAACGGCCATGGAGGTCATGACGGAAGGCTCCCAGAATGAGGAGCCTTCCCGTTAGCCGGAAATGCTTAACAGACCGCTAGGGCCGTCCCACGCCGTTTCAGGCGGGAATAAGCCGCTTCTCGCCAGCGATGCGCATCATCGCGCGCTGCAGCTTCTCGAAGGCGCGCACCTCGATCTGGCGGACCCGCTCGCGCGAGACGCCATAGACCTGCGAGAGCTCCTCAAGCGTCTTGGGCTCCTCCGCAAGGCGACGCTCCTGGAGGATGTGCCGCTCGCGATCATTGAGGTCGTCCATGGCCGCCAGCAGCATGTCGTGGCGCACATTGCTTTCCTGCGCGTCCGCGATGCGCTCGTCCTGCAGCGGACGCTCGTCGGCCAGCCAGTCCTGCCACTGGCCCTCGCCATCCTCGTTCATCGAGACGTTGAGCGAGGTGTCGCCGCCCATCGCCATGCGGCGGTTCATCGAGATGACGTCGTCCTCGGACACGCCGAGGTCGGTCGCGATCTTGGTGACGTCCTCGGGGCGCAGGTCGCCGTCCTCGAAGGCCTCGATCTGGTTCTTCATGCGGCGCAGGTTGAAGAAGAGCTTCTTCTGCGCGGCCGTCGTGCCGATCTTCACGAGGCTCCACGAGCGCAGGATGAATTCCTGTATGGAGGCGCGGATCCACCACATCGCATAGGTCGCGAGGCGGAAGCCCCGGTCGGGCTCGAATTTCTTCACGCCCTGCATGAGGCCGATATTGCCCTCGGAGATCAGCTCGCTGACCGGCAGGCCATAGCCGCGATAGCCCATCGCGATCTTCGCCACGAGGCGCAGATGGCTGGTCACCAGCCGGGCGGCGGCTTCCGGATCGCCATGCTCCTGGTAGCGCTTGGCGAGCATATATTCTTCCTCGGGCTTGAGCACCGGGAACTTCCGGATTTCCGCCAGATAGCGGTTCAGGCTGGCATCGCTGCCAAGCGCCGGAATTGTCGCGGGGACATTGCTGCCATTACTCACGGACGTGATCCTTTTTCGTGTGACGCGGATGCAGGGGAGGATGCTGGCACCGCGTCGACTCCTATACGCGAAGATGACTGAACAGTTGCTGCATGTCATCCGTAATCGGACTATCGAACTGCACAGCCTTTCTTGTCACCGGGTGAACAAAACCCAGAAAGGCGGCATGAAGTGCCTGCCGCCGGAAGCCGAGTTCGCCGAGCAGTGCCTTGTGCGGGCCGCCCCGCGAATAGACGGGGTCGCCCAGCAGCGGATGGCCGATATGCGCCATGTGGACGCGCACCTGATGGGTGCGGCCGGTCTCCAGCCGGCACTCGATCAGCGCCGCGCGATCCAGCTTCTGCAGCGTGCGATAATGCGTGACCGCGTGCTTGCCGCGCCCGGCGCGCTGCACGGCCATCTTCTTGCGGTCGGCATCCGAGCGGCCGATCCACTGGTCCACCGTGCCGGCGGCAGGCGCGGGCACGCCGTTCACCAGCGCAAGATAGCGCCGCTCGATGCTGTGGTCCTTGAACTGGCGGGCCAGTCCCTCATGCGCGACATCGCTCTTCGCGACCACCAGCAGCCCGGACGTATCCTTGTCGATGCGATGGACGATGCCCGGGCGGGCGACGCCGCCGATGCCGGACAGGCGCCCCGCGCAATGATGCAGCAGCGCATTGACCAGCGTGCCGTCCGGATTGCCGGCGGCGGGATGCACGACCATGCCGGCGGGCTTGTCGATGACGATGAGATGCTCGTCCTCATAGGGGATGACGAGCGCGATCTTCTGGGGCTGCGCCTCGGCCGGGGCGGCCTCGGGCACCGCGAGCGCGAAGGCCGTATCCGCCTTCACCTTGAGCGCGGGATCGCTGACCGGCCGTCCGCCGGGGCCGCGCACATGGCCGGCGAGAATGAGCGCCTTCACTCGCTCGCGCGAGAGGGTGGGCACCAGCGTCGCGAGCGCACGGTCAAGCCGCACACCGGCAAGCGCCGGCGTGATCTCCGCCGAAAAGCTGACAACCCCCTCTGTCATGCTAGGAATGTGGGGATGAGCCTTGCCATTTCAACCACGCTTCTCGACCGGATTCGCGCCCATGCGCGCACCGACGCGCCGCGCGAATGCTGCGGCCTGCTGCTCGGCACGGGCAGCGACGTGCATGCGATCGTGCCCGCCGGGAACGTCGCGGACGCGCCCCTCCATCGCTTCGAGATCGACCCGATCGCGCTGCTGCGCGCGCATCGCGCGGCGCGCGAAGGGGGGCCCGCCATCATCGGCCATTATCATTCGCATCCGGGCGGCGCGCCCATTCCCTCGCTTGTGGACGCCGCCATGGCGGAAGGGCGGGGGGAATTCTGGCTGATCGCGGGCGCGGATGGCGCGATCAAGGCATGGCGCGCCCTGCCTTCGGGCAGTGTCCACGGGTGCTTCGAACCCGTCGAACTGAACCCCCTGCCCTAATGCCGGTCTTGCGCCCCCTGCGCCCGACCGGCATTAGGGCGCGGTTTCTTGAACAAGAGGATGCCCGTTTTGGCACAGACGCCCGCGACCGATCCCATCGACTTCGCCAGCCTGCTCTGCTCCCGCCTGTGCCATGACCTGCTGAGCCCCGTGGGGGCCCTCAACAACGGCATCGAACTGCTGGCCGACGAGACCGATCCGCACATGCGCGAGCAATGCATGGGCCTGCTCGGCGACAGCGCGCGCACCACGGCTGGCAAGCTCAAATTCTTCCGCCTCGCGTTCGGCGCCGCTGGCGGCTTCGGCGAAGGCATCCCGGTGCATGAGGTACGCGCGGCGGTGGAAGGTCTGTTCCCTCCGGGCGGGCGTCTGGAGATCCAGTGGCTGATCGATGGCGACAGCCTGCCCAAGCCGGCGGCCAAGCTGCTGCTCAATCTGGTGATGCTGGCCGGCGAGGCCCTGCCGCGCGGCGGCACGCTGGCGATCGGCGCCGAAGTCGGCGCGGCCGCGATCGAGATCGTGGTGCGCGGCGAAGGCCAGCGCATCACCTTCGATCCGGCGATCCGCAGCGCACTGGCCGGCGCGGGCGACCTCACCACGCGCACCTCGGTCGCCTATCTGATCCGCTCCATCGCCGACCAGACGGGCGGGCAGATCATGATCTCCGCGCCGGAGGAAGCTTTCCTCATGTTTGGCGCGAGCCTGCCGATCCGGATATAAGCGCGGATATCGCCCGGCAATTGCGAAGGATTTACCACGATTTAACGCTGTCCGGCCAATGAGGACGCTCCTGACACCGGGGCTGGCCGCATGGACGAGATACTCGCGGAATTCATCGCAGAGACACTGGAAACGCTGGAGACGCTCTCCGGCGAGATCGTCGCATGGGAAGCGGACCCGACCGACAGGTCACGACTGGACGCCTTTTTCCGCTTCTTCCACACCGTCAAGGGCAGCTGCGGCTTCCTGAACCTGCCCCGCTTCGAGCGGCTGGCCCATGGCGCGGAGGACGTGCTGGCCGCCGTGCGCCGGGGCGAGCGGGTCGCCGATCCGGCCACGGTGAGCGCGGTGCTCGCCGTGATGGACCGCATTGGCGCGCTCGCACGCGGCATCGGCGAGGATGTGCAGATCCCCGATTCCGAGGATGATGCCTTGCTCGACGCGCTGTCGATCAGCTCCGGCGGCTTCGAGATCTTCGAGCCCCTGCCCGAGAGCGCTTCCGAGCCCGACGGCGCGGAATGCGGGACGGACATCGCCCCCGCGCCCGAACCACTGGCGCGCCGCAGCAGCGATGGCGGCAACCGCGATCGCGCGCCCCGGACCATCCGCCTGCCGCTCGCGCTGATCGACCAGCTGATGAACGGCATCTCGGACATGGTGCTGGCGCGCAACGACCTGGCCCGCAAGATGCGTGACCATGGCGTCGAGGCCGATCTGGAGAGCAGCTTCGAGCGCCTGTCCGCCAATGTCGCGGACCTGCGCGACATGATCAGCAAGACCCGCATGCAGCGCGTCGACCGGCTCTATGCGGCGATCCCGCGCATGGTACGCGATCTCACGCGCGAGCTGGGCAAGAAGGCCGTGCTGAGCCTCGACGGAGGCGATGTCGAGATGGACCGCGAGATGGTCGAGATGGTCGTCGATCCCCTGACGCACATCGTGCGCAATGCGCTGGATCACGGCATCGAGGCACCCGCGGCGCGGCTCGCCGCCGGCAAGCCGGAAGCCGGCGCGCTGCGCATCGTGGCCCGCCAGTCCGGCAACCAGATCGTCATCGAGATCAGTGACGACGGGCGCGGCATCAACCGGGCCGCGCTGGTCGAGAAAGCGGTGGCAGCCGGTCTCTGCACGGCCGTCGAGGCGGCGACTCTCAGCGATGCCGAGAAGCTGGGCCTGATCTTCCACCCCGGACTCTCCACCGCCGCCAGCGTCACCTCGGTCTCCGGACGGGGCGTGGGCATGGATGTGGTGCGCGCGAATATCGAGCAGATCGGCGGCGTGATCGGTATCACCAGCCTGCCCGGCCAGGGCACGACGATCACCATGCGCGTGCCGCTCACCCTCACCATCATTCCCGGCCTGATCGTCCGCTGCGGCGAGCATTTCTTCGCCATGCCGCGCGGCAACGTGGTCGAGTTGCTGCACCAGAACAGCAGCATGGTCTCGATCGAGGCGGTCGGCGGCGCACGAATCGCCACCATTCGCGGCGAGCACTATTCGCTGGTCGAGCTGGAGGACATCCTCGGGCTCCCCCGTGTCGAGGGAAGCGGCCCGCGCACCCTCATGGTGATCCGCTCGTCGCTCGGCCAGCCTTATGTGCTTGGCGTCCAGTCCGTGGAAAGCAACGAGGAGCTGGTGATCCGCCCCGCCTCGCCCGCCATCACCGCGGCCGGCGTGTTCGCGGGCATGACGCTGCCGGACAATGGCCAGCCGATGCTGCTGCTCGATGCGGCCGGCCTGGCGCAGGTCGCCGAGCTGCCGCTGCGCGAGGCGGAATTGCGCACGCGGTCCGCGCCTGCCGCCGCCATGGCCGATGCGCGCGAGGAGACGATCCAGGCGCTGGTCTTCCGGGAGCGCGACGGCACGACGCGGCTGCTGCCGCTCGCGGTGGTCGACCGCGTCGAAGATCTGGAGGCTTCCCGCATCACCGCCAGTAACGGCCGCGCCTTCGCCCGCATCGAGGACCGGCTGCTGCCCGCGCTCAACACGCAGGGTGAGGAAAGCGGCCTGCCCAAGTCCCTGCGCCTCCATGATGGCCGCGACCAGATCTGCTACCTGATCGAGGACGTGATCGACATCATCGAGGTCCCCGCGACGCTGGACGTGCCGATAGGCGCGGGACGGATCGCCGGTCTCGTCATGGTCGGCGAGAGCCAGCTCGAGATGATCGACCCCTTCGCACTGTTCGCCGATGCCGCGCGGACGCGACAGGTCGCTGCGGCGGGGCAGCCGATCCGCTGCCTGATCGCGGATGCCCAGGACCCATGGCTGCGCAACATCCTCGCGCCGCTGCTGATCCGGGCGGGACATGACGTGAGCTTCGGCCCGCAGGCCGAATCGCCGGACGTGATCCTGTGTGGCGATTCGCCGCCGGACGATGCGGCCGGCGACGTGCCGGTGCTGATGCTGCGCGACGTGGCGGAAGACGCCGGGGACACCCACACCTCCATTTACCGCTACGATCGCGAGAAGATCATGGCCGCCATCGTCGAAGCCGCGCGGAGGGCCGCATGACCGACACGCTTTTCCTGTTCGCGTCCATCGCGGACACGCCCGTCGCGATCCGCGCCTCGCAGATCGAGGCCGTCGTCCGCATCGGCGACATCGTCCCGATCCCGCTCATGCCGCCTTATGTGCGCGGCCTCGCGGCCCTGCGCAGCCGGGTCCTCACCGTCATCGACATGGACGCGCGCGTGTTCGGGACGGGACGGGGGACGCAGGCAGCGACTCTGGCGATCATCGCGGACATCGCCGCGCACAGTTACGGCTTCCTGGTCGATTCGGTCAGTGACATCTGCACCGCGGCCGAGGGCATCCAGCCGATCCGCGGACGCATCGATCCGGCATGGGCGCCCTTCGCCTCCGGTCTGGTGGAGTGGGACGGGCGCAGCCACCTGCTGCTCAGCCTGCCGGATTTCGTGGGGTCGCCGGCCGGCAGCGCGCTCGCGGCCTGACGTTTACCTCATTTACGAAAACCTTACGTCCCAAGGATATAGACCGGACAACAACAAGCCGAAGGGTTGCGCACCATGCCGAGCTGTCTCGTGGTCGATGATTCAAAGGTGATCCGCAAGGTCGCCCGCCACATCCTCGAATCCCTCGATCTCCAGGTGGAGGAAGCGGGGGATGGGCGCGAGGCGCTGGAGATATGCGATGCCAGCGTGCCCGACGTGGTGCTGCTCGACTGGAACATGCCGATCATGAGCGGCCTCGATTTCCTCAAGGAACTCTCCCGCCGCAACCTGCCCCGGCCGCCCAAGGTTATTTTCTGCACCACGGAGAATGGTGTCGATCACATCCGCGCCGCCGTCGACGCCGGCGCGGACGAATATGTCATGAAGCCGTTCGACCGCGATACGCTGGAAAGCAAGCTCCAGATCGTCGGCGTCCTCTAATCCCCCTGCGGGCATCGTCCCATGACGCCGATCTCCTTCGACCTCGCCGAGCCGCATGGTCCCCGCCGGCCTGTCGATGTTCTCATCGTCGATGATTCGGTCGTCGTCCGGCGGATCATGGCGAAGGTGCTGGCGGCGGACGACCGGTTCAGCGTGACGGGCGCGGTTTCCAGCGGGGCTCAGGCCATCGACTTCGTGCGCAACCAGCCGGTCGATCTGGTGCTGCTCGACATGCAGATGCCCGGCATGGACGGGCTCGAAGTGCTCCCCCGGCTGCTGGCAAGCGAGCGCAAGGTGCAGGTGGTGCTGCTCTCCGGAACCTGCCGCGAAGGCAGCGAGATCGCGCTGCAGGCGCTCGCCATGGGCGCCAGCGATGTCGTCGCCAAGCCCAGCGCCGGCCATTTCAGCGACAATTTCGTCGAGCATCTGCTCGACCGGCTCGGCCATCTCGTCCCCGCGCCCGAGCGCAACCGGACGCCCGAGCGCATCGATGAGGAAAGCGCGCGGCTGCGGCCGCTCGGCTCGATGGTGCGCGCGGTCGGCGTGGGCGGATCGACCGGCGGCATCAGCGCGATCATGACTCTGCTCTCGGGCCTCAACCCGGGCAATGCCTTCCCCATCTTCATCACCCAGCATCTGCCCGCCAATTTCCAGCCGCTCTTCGCCGAGCAGCTCCATCGCGCCACGCAGATGCCGGTGGTGATCGCCGAGGAAGGGCTGCCGGTTCGCGCCGGCGTCATCCATGTCGCGCCGGGCAACGCACATCTCTCGCTGGTTCGGGAAGCGCGCGGGCGGGTGACCATCCGCCTCTCGCGCGAGCGGTGCCTGCATGGCAGCTTCCCCGCCGTCGACCCGATGTTCCAGGCCATGGCGCGGGTTTACGGGCCGGGGGCGTGCGGCGTCATCCTGTCCGGCATGGGCCGCGACGGGCTGGCCGGGGCGCATGCCATCATCGAGGCCGGCGGATGGATGATCGCGCAGGATCATGCCAGCAGCGCCGTGTGGGGCATGCCGGGCTCGGTCGCCCGGGCCGGCCTCGCCAGTGCCATCCTGCCGCCCGGGTCGATCGGCGAACTCATCCTCGATCAATGGCGGGCCGCGGCATGAGCGGCACCGGCACGCATGACCAGACGATCGCGCGGCTGGGCGATCTGCTCGCCAGCCGGACCGGACAGACCCTGACCGAAGCCCGGCGCTGGCGCATCGAGACCTCGCTGCGGCCGCTGCTGCGCGCGCGCGGCCTTCCCTCGCTGGATGCGCTGCTCGTGGCGCTGGATGCCGATCCGGACGGCAGGCTGACGCGTCAGGCGATCGACGCGATGCTCAATCATGAAAGCTCCTTCTTCCGCGATCATGCGGTTTTCGAGGCGATCGAGCACCAGGTGCTGCCCCGCATCCGCGATCAGGCGCGCGAGAAGGTGCTGCGCATCTGGTCGGCCGGCTGCTCCACGGGGCAGGAGGCCTATTCGCTGGCCATGATGATCCGCCGCATGGGCGACATGTGGGACGGCTGGCGCATCAACATCCTGGGCACGGACGTCTCGGAGATCTCCATCGCGACGGCACGGCGCGGCTGCTACGCGCAGATGGACATGCAGCGCGGCCTGCCGGTCAATGATCTGCTGCGCTGGTTCCGCCCGCTCGGCGAGGACTGGCAGATCGCGGAGGAAATCCGCGCCATGGTCAGCTTCCAGGCCGACAATCTCCTCGACACCAGCCGGGTCTCCGGCCTGTTCGATCTGATCCTCTGCCGTAATCTCCTCTTCTACTTTCCGGAGGACAAGCGCCGCCTCGCGCAGGACCAGCTGGCCCGCCATGCCCGGCCGGGCACGTTCCTCGTGCTCGGCGCCGGCGAGATGCTGGCGGGCGGCAACAATGCCTTCACCAATTGCCGGGAACTGAGCTGCATCTATGTCGCCGAGCGGCCGATCGCCGCCAATGGCGTCATCAGCCGCCTCGCCGGCTGAACGGCCCTTCCGCCCGGCCCGCCGATCGGCTAGGGGACAGGGAGCCGCTTCGTCGCGGCAGGAAGAACCAGGGGCACCAGAGCCTGCATGATCGAGACGCCGTCGCCCAATTTCGATGAGCGCACCCTGCCGATCTCCGTCCTTGTCCTGCATTATACCGGCATGCCCGATGCGCCGAGCGCGATCCAGTGGCTGGCCAGCCCGGAAAGCAAGGTCTCCGCGCATTATGTGGTGACCGAGGACGGGCAAGTGATCCGCATGGTGGACGAGCGCAAGCGCGCCTGGCATGCCGGGGTCTCCTGGTGGCGCGGCATCTCGAACATCAATTCCGCCAGCATCGGCATCGAGCTCATCAATCCCGGCCATGAATGGGGCTATCGCCCATTCCCGGACGAGCAGATCGACGCGCTCATCCCGCTGGTGCACGACATCATGACGCGCCATCGTATCACGCGCGGCAATGTCGTGGGCCACAGCGACATCGCCCCGGCGCGCAAGCAGGACCCGGGCGAGCTGTTTCCCTGGCACAAGCTGGCCCGGCTGCGGCTCGCCCTTCCGCGTCCCACCCGCAATCTCATGGACCCGCACTGGTCGGACGGCGGCTTCATGCTGGCGCTCGAGCGCTTCGGCTATGATATTTCCGATCCCGAGGCCGCCGTCGTCGCGTTCCAGCGGCGCTTCCGCCCCGAGCTGATCGACGGTGTGATCGATGGCGAATGCCGGGCGATCCTCCTCGCCCTGCTCCTGCCCCGCCCCCGCGGCGACGACTAGGACGGATCGACACCACCTTACGGACGCCTTCGGGGTTCAGAGGGGTGGAAGAAGCAAGGCTGCCAGCGAGACGGCCACGCTTGCCAGCCGTCCGTTGCTTCCATATCGACAGGTCATGACGACCTTACCCCGCATTGCCGCTTTCCTCGCGGCCGCGACGTTCCTCGCCGCCGGCCTGCCTGCCACCGCGCAACCGCCGGCCAAGGCGGCCGAAGCCGTGCTCTATACGCACGCGACGCTGATCGACGGGACAGGCGCAGCGGCGCGGCAGGATCAGGACATCCTCGTGCGCGGCGAGCGGATCCAGGCGGTCGGGCCCAGCGGCACGCTCGACGCGGCCCGGACCGGCGGCGCGCGAACGGTTGACCTCTCCGGCCGCCATGTGATGCCCGGCCTCATCGACAGCCATGTCCATCTCGCCACGCCGCCCAATCGGGGGCGGGCCGAAGCGATGCTGCGCCGGCAGCTCTACGGCGGCGTCACGGCCGTGCGCGACATGGCCGACGACCTGCGCGCGGTGGGCGAACTCTCCCGCGCCTCGCTGGCCGGGGAGATCCCCGCGCCGGACATCTTCTACGCTGCGCTGATGGCCGGCCCGTCCTTCTTCGAGGACCCGCGCGTCCTCGCGGTCAGCCTCGGCAAGACGCCCGGCACCGCGCCCTGGATGCAGGCGATCGACGACAAGACCGACCTGCGCACGGCCGTGACGCTGGCAAAGGGAACCTCCGCCACCGCGATCAAGATTTATGCGAATCTGCCCGCCGGCCTCATCGCCGGGATCACGCAGGAAGCCCATCGGCAGGGCATGATGATCTGGGCGCACAGCGCCGTCTTCCCGACATGGCCGGCGGACGTCATCGCGGCCGGGCCGGATTCGCTGAGCCATGTCTGTTATCTCGCATACCAGACCCAGCCGGCCATGCTGCCCGCTTATGAGGACCGCACCCCGGTCGACGAGCGCCGCCTTGCCGCCAGCGGGGACGACCCGGTGATGGCGAAGCTCTTTGGCGCCATGCTGGAGCGCGGCGCCGTGCTCGATGCGACCGGCAGCCTGTTCGTGCTGTTCGAGGAGGAACGGCGGAACAACCCGGCCGCCAAGCCGCTGCGCTGCACCGGCCCGACCACGACCCGCCTCACCCGGCAGGCTTGGCAGGCGGGCGTGCCCATCTCGGCCGGCACGGACTTCGTGCACAAGCCTGACGATCCATGGCCCGCCCTGTTCGACGAGCTTCATTTCCTCCAGCATGATGTCGGCATGCCGCCGCTGGAGGTCATCCGCGCCGCCACGCTGATCGGCGCGCGGGCGGCGGGGCAGGAAAAGGAGATGGGCTCCATCGAGCCGGGCAAGCTCGCCAATTTCATCGTCCTCACCGCCGATCCGCTCCAGGACATCGACCATGTCCGCAGCATCGAGACGACAGTGAAGCGCGGCCGGGCCTATCGCCGCGCGGACTACAGGCCCGTCACCAAGGCGGAAATGGGAGGCAGGGATGAGGATTGACCGGCGCGCACTGCTCGGCGGCGCGACAGGGCTGGCCGCTGCCGCTCTCCTGCCGCGCGCCGCATGGGCGGCAGACAAGGCGACAGGCGAGGCGATGGGCGATGACTGGATCGTCATCAATGCGCTGGGCGGGCTCGGCGATCCCAACCGGCGCGGCGAGGCGGACCCGTTCAGCCCGCGCGTGCTGGCCGAGGCCCATGCCTCCGGCCTCACCGCCGTCAATTGCACCTTCGGCTATGTTTCCGGACCCGGCGACCCGTTCGAGATCAGCGTGCGCGACGTGGCGGAGACGGACGCGCTGCTGCGCCGCCATGAGAAGGACCTTCTCAAGATCCTGAGCGCAGCGGACATCCGCCGCGCCAAAGCCGAGAAGAAGATCGGCATCATCTACGGCTTCCAGAACGGCGCGATGATGGGCGAGGACGCCAGCCGCGTCGACATTTTCGCCAATCTCGGCGTGCGCATCTTCCAGCTCACTTACAATCCCGCCAACCAGATCGGCGATGGGTCCATGGCGCCGGAAAATCGCGGCATCACGCCGTTCGGGCGCGAAGTGATCGCGCGCCTCAACGAACAGCGCGTGATGGTCGACCTCTCGCACAGCGGCGAGCGCACTTGCCTCGAGGCCGCGCGCATCTCGAAAGCGCCGATCTCCATCAATCACACCGGCTGCCGCGCGGTCGCCGACCTGCCCCGCAACAAGACCGACGCGGAATTGCGCCTCGTCGCCGAGAAGGGCGGCTTCGTCGGCATCTATTTCATGCCCTTCCTTGACGTCTCCGGCCATGCCCGCGCCGAGCATGTCGTCGCGCATATCGACCATGCGGTGAATCTATGCGGCGAGGATCATGTCGGCATCGGCACGGATGGCAGCGTCACGCAGATCGACGATCTCAAGGTCTATGAGGCCGCGCTGGCCGAGGAGATCGCCCAGCGCCGCGCCGCCGGCATCAGCGCCACGGGCGAGCGGCCGGACACCTATCCCTTCGTCGTCGACCTGCGCGGGCCGGACCAGTTCCGCAAGCTCGCTCGCCTGCTGCGCGAGAAGGGCTACCGCACGGCGCGCATCGAGAAGATCCTCGGGACGAACTTCCTGCGCTATGCCGAAACGATCTGGGGCAGCTGAGCCATGATCGTCATCGGCGCCGAGGAAGTCCGCCGGCGGCTCGACCATGCCACCTGCATCCCCCTGATGCGCGAGGCGATGATCGCGCTGCACCAGGGGCGCAGCCAGCAGCTCCTGCGCGGCATCATCGATCTGGGCGAAGGCGCGGCCTTCGGCGTGATGCCCGGCGCGCTGGAGGGGGCAGGCTTCGGCGCCAAGATCGTCAGCGTCTTCCCCGCCTCCGCTGCGCAGGGCAAATCGCATCAGGGGCTCATCGTCCTGTTCGATCCGCGCACCGGCGCACCGGCGGGCGTGATCGACGGCGGTGAAGTGACCGCCATCCGCACCGCGAGCGCGTCCGCCGCCGCGACCGCTGTCCTTGCCCGGCCCGATGCGACGCGCCTCTTCATTCTCGGCACGGGCGAGCAGGCCTGGCACCATGCCGCCGCAATCCGCCATGTCCGCCCGCTGGAAAGCGTGGTCTTCTGGGGCCGCACGCCGCAGAAGGCGCAGGCGATGGCGCAGCGCGTCCGCGAGGAACTCGGGCTCCCGGCCCGCGCCGTGGCCAGCGTGGCGGAAGCGGCGCGGAATGCGGACATCATCTGCACGACCACGGCATCTGCCGAGCCCATCCTCTTCTCGCGCGATGTGGCGGACGGCACGCATATCAATGCGGTCGGCTCCAGCCGCGCCGGGCCGTCCGAGATCGACATCGACCTCGTCGCCCGCGCGCGCTTCATTCCCGATCATCGCGAGGGCGTGCTGGCGCAGGGCGCCGAGTTCCTGAACGCGCGGGCCGCGGGCCTCGTGACCGACGCGCATGTCCTGCCCGGGATCGGCGCCGTGCTGAGCGGCGACGCGCCGGGGCGGACCGACGCGCGCGAAGTGACGATCTACAAGTCGCTGGGCTCCATCGTGCAGGATCTCGCCTGCGCCGCCTGGCTGCTTGCCGGCAGGGGATGACTCGCGCCGCCCGCGCGCCTATATGCGCCTCGCCAGGCGGCCGGGCGATCGCGGCGATCCTCATGGGATCGGCGAGGAAAGTCCGGGCTCCACGAAACGGCGGTGCCGGATAACGTCCGGCGGTTCCTGCGCAAGCGGGGGTCAGGGAAAGTGCAACAGAGAGCAGGTCACGTCTGTCTTCGGACTAGGGCTTCGGCCGCGTGAAAAGTGAAAGGGTGCGGCAAGAGCGCACCGCGCGCCCGGCAACGGGAGCGGCACGGCAAACCCCACCGGGAGCAAGACCGAATAGGGGCGGCACGCGGCGCAAGCCGCAGGGCATGTTTCGGCCCGACCGCCCGGGTTGGTTGCTTGAGGCCGTTCGAGAGAACGGTCCTAGAGGAATGATCGCCCATCCGCCCGCGCGTCCCCCTGGGGATACGGCGGCGGTGGACAGAACCCGGCTTACAGGCCGCCTGGCATTTTTGCACCGCTGCCCGCGCTTGCGCCCCCGGCCGCGCTGTGGTGAAGGCGCGCGATGACTGACCTCATGCTCTCGCTCGCACAGACCGACACGGCCGACGATCCGCTCTTCGAGCGCTTCCTCACCGGCTATGAAGGCGCGTTCACCTTGCCGGACGAGATGGAGGATCGGGAGGGTTTCGCCCGCTGCCTGGCACTCAATCACGGGCCGGACCATGCGCGCCTTGCCGCGCGCTTCGGCGCGTTCCGCGAGCTGTGCGTCATTGCCAGCGACCGCGCGGACGGCACGATGACCGGCGGCGCGAACTTCATCGCCATGGCGCCCGACGCCGCCACGCCCGGCGCGCCGGTCACGGCCAATCTCAATTATCTCTATGTCTGCCCGCAGGCGCGCGGGCGCGGCGCGCTGCGTGCCTTCATGAAGGCGTTGCACGGCCTGATCGGCGGCCTCTTCGGTGAGCGTGCGGGGACGGATGTCGCCATCTTCATCGAGCAGAACGACCCCTTCCGCATGACGCCGCAAGCCTATGAGCGCGATTCGGCGCATAGCGGCATGGACCAGTTCGACCGGCTGCGCATCTGGGCACGGATGGGCGCGAAAGTGGTCGATTTTCCTTATGTCCAGCCGCCGCTCTCCGCCGGACAGGCGGCCGACGACACGCTGGTCTATTCGGTGATGGGCCTGCCGGGCGCCACGCTGGCCCCGGCCGTGCTGCGCCGGCACCTCGCCGCCTTCTTCGGCATCTCGGTGCTCAAGGGCGCCCCGCTGGACGCCGTGCCGGCGGCCATGGCCCAGCTCGACCGGCTGGACGGCATGGCCGCGCGCGGCGAGACGATCGCCCTGCTCGATCCGGCGCCTTTCCTCGCCGGGCCCGGCGATCCGCGCGCGCTGCTCGGCAGCACCGGCCGGCCTCAGTCGCTGCGCGAAGCGGTGGTCTCGTCCATCCAGTCATAATGCGCCGAGACGATGCCGGGGAAGCCGCAGGCGGAAAAGTCGTGCCCGCCCGGCTGGCCGTTGAAATAGTCGAACCGCAGGAGCTTGTCGTCGCGCAGCCGGCGCGCGGCCGCATCGCTTTCCGCCAGGCTGTCCAGCGCTTCGGCGATCAGGGTCCGCATGGTGAAATGGCCTGACCAGTCGGGATAAGCGAGGCGATGGCCGCAGCCGGCCTCGTCTATCGCGCAGGCGAAGGCGAAGGTCAGCGGCTCGCGATCGGTGCCCCATTGGCGCACGGCGGCGGCAAGGCCGCTCACCACCTTGAGGGCGAGCTGGCGCTTGCCGAACAGGCAGCTTTCCGGGTCCGCCAGATTGCCATGCTCGAAGAAGGGGATGAAGTCCTTCCACGGCTGCGCCGGCCCGGGCTGCAGGCTGGTGAGCGGCGTGAGCCGGCCATCCGGCCCGCGCATCAGCACCACCACCGCCGCCCAGAGATAAGCCGAATAATAACGCGAGGGATAGGCGCCGGTATCCATGATGATGTGGCCGCGGCTGGCTTCCCGCCGCTCCACATCGCCTTCCACCGCATTGCTGCTCACGATCTCGGAAATGAACAGCACCGGCCGCTCATCCTGACCGCCGCCCCAGCTGGTAAGGGCCGCCTGCGGCAGGGCATTGACCTGGCTTGCCGTGCGCCGGCCAAGGCTGCGGGAGAGGCGCAGGCGCCCCATGACATTGGCCGGCACGGCCATGCCGGTGAAGGGCTTGTCGGGCGGCGGCGTGGCGCCCACCGTGCCGATCGCCCGCTCATGACGGCACTGGCCGTCCATCAGCCCCTTGAGCGCCGCGGCGATGTCGCGCCGGCTGCCTACCACCTCGATGGAATTATTCTCGTCGCCATAGCCATATTGGACGACGGCGTAGCGCGCGTCCCAGTTGCGGCATTCGCAGATCGGGATGCTCGGCCCCCACAGCAGCCAGCAATTGTAGATGAAGAGCTGGATCTGGCGCAGGTCGCGATCCGTCGCATCGATCGGCCGGCCGGCGGCCTCGGCGCTGCTGTTGGCATCCCGGTCGAAGGATTCGAGGATCGGGCGCCATTTGTCGTTGAACTGGATGAGCAGCCCGGTCAGCAAATGCAGCGGCGCGATGAAGCCGGACGCGATCTCGATCGGGCAGATGAAGCGATCCGCTTCCTCGCCATCCAGCCCCAGCGAGCGCAGGCATTCGAAATAGCGGCCGATGTCATCCAGCCGCGCGCTCACCAGCGCGGGATTGTCGACATGGATCGTCCAGTTGCCTTCCAGCGCCAGCGCATGGCGGATGTCCTGCCGCCAGGCGTGCAGCTCCGCGCGATAGGCGCGCCAGGCCCGCCAGCGCCCGCCGAGCCGCCAGATCTGGCGGCCAAGGAACCCGCCTTCCGGCGCCTCCACCCCGCCGTCGCGCCAGTCCGGCTGGGGCCGGGGCACGAACAGCTCATGCTCGACGAGAATGCGCGTGCGCCGCAGCAGCGTCCGCCGGTCGCGCGAGAGCAGCGCGCGGTCCGTGATGGCCAGCAGCAGCACGCTTTCCGCCACCTGCAGGCGCGAGCCCCGGCGGACATTCGGGTTCATCCGGCGCAGCAGGCGATAGCAGCGCAGGAATTCCTGATAGATGAGCGCCAGCGCGAACAGGAACAGCAGGAGGGAAAGGGCGCTCAGGCCATGGTCCAGCCATTTGCCCGCCGCCGTATCCCCGAACTTGTCCCCGAACAGGTCGAATCCCGCGTTCAGCCATTCCAGCAATTCCATTGCCGAAGCCCCACCCTGCTGCCTGCCCCGTGCCGATCATGCCCATGGCAACCAGCCCAAAGCAATGGCGAAGGACGCGTTGCGGTGGATTTCGTAACATTGACTCTCTATCTGGGGTGGGATGTCCAAGGCACGGCGATCCAATGACTGGGGCTTTCCCCGCTGGCGGGGCTATGGCTCCGCGCGCGAGGCGCAGCAGGTTCGCCTGTGCGACCGGCACGGCTGCGACCGGCCGGGCGAGTGCCCCGCCCCCAAGTCGCCCAACAGTCCCGAGCGCTGGTATTTCTGCCAGGAACACGCCGCCGAGTACAACAAGGGCTGGGACTATTTCGCGGGGCTGGACGAGGAAGAGCGCGCTTCCCGCATGAAGGACGAGCAGCGCGACGCGTCCGGCTTCCGCAGCAGCGCGCATCATCAATGGGGCGGCCCCGGCGACGGCACCCGCTCGCGCGACGAGATGCGCGCGCTCGATGTGCTGGGGCTGGACAGCGATGCCGATTTCGACGCGGTGCGCCGGAACTGGCGCGCGCTCGCCAAGGAGAATCACCCGGACGTCCGCCCCGGCGACGCCGAGGCCGCGACTCGCTTCCAGGCAATCCAGACCGCCTATGAAGTGCTGCGCGCTGCCGAGGAACGTCGCAGCTGGAAGCCCGCATGACCACTCGCCGCGCGAAATCACGCTGGGCCAACGCGGTGCTCGTCTGCCGCAAATGCTCCAAGAAAGTGAAGGGCGGCTTCGGACCCGACGGGGACAAGCCGCTCGCCAAGGCGCTGCGCAAGCAGCTCCACCTCGGCAAGGGCCCCAAGTCCGGCGCCGGCATCATCGAGGTCGGCTGCCTGGACATCTGCCCCAAGCGCGCCGTGACCGTCGTCGACACGCGCCATCCCGACCAGTGGCTCATCGTCCGCCCCGGCGCCAATCTCGATGGTCTGGCGCACGAGCTGGGGCTCAAGGGCTGAGGCGATGCGCAGCACGTTGGATGGCGTCACCGTGCGCCTCTATCATCTCTCCGAGGCGGAAGGCGGCGGCGCGCAGACGCTGAGGTACGGTTCGCTTGCGGACGCGCTCGCCATGGCGGCGCAGCAGAGCGAAGCCGTGCAGGACGGCCTCTTCATCGCCACGGACAATGACGTGATCGCTTATCTCGACCTGATCGAGGAGTGACGGCCGACGCTGCGGCGGGCCCGGCCGGACAGGCGCTCAGCGCCGTTCATAGGGCTTGATGCTCTTCGCCAGCACATTCTCGCCCAGCGCGATCCTCTCGCCGGTCCAGTCCGCCAGGAAGGTGTTGTTGCGGGAGACGCCGGGGACGAAGCTCGCCCGGTTGCCGCGCACCACGAGGCCCTCAGAGCCGTTCTCGCCGCCTTCCGCGCCCAGCGCGATGAAGGCGCTCCAATTCTCCTTGTCGCGGCCCTGCACCATCACATTGTCCTCGATGCGGCCGGTGGCGCCGGCGGGCAGGTCGATCATGTAATTGGTCGCGCGGCCCTCGCTGTCGTCGAAGCTGTTGTCCACGATGTGGGCGCGCACCGCGCGGCTCTTCACATAATGGCCGCCATTGCCCGCCTCGAAGCGCGAGCGCGTGACGGTGAGCGCGCCATATTGGCCGACATAGAGGCTGTGCGCGCAATCGAGGTCTCGGTCGCAGCGGCCGAGGCGGCGGAAGGTCGAGCGATCGATGACGATCTGCCCGTCCGGGTCGGGCGCGGTCAGAATGCCTTCCTCGCTGTCCCGGAAGATGCTGTGCGTGACCGTGAGATCGCCCTGCTCCAGCCGGATGCCTGCCCCGTTCCCGTCCGGGACGGCATAGTTCTGGAAGACGAGGCCGTCGATCGTCGCGCTCCGGCCGCGCAGCACCAGTCCCGCCTTCTGCTCGCAGGCGACGCGCTCGAAGATCGCGGTGCCGCGCTCGCGGGCGCGCAGGGTGAGCACGCCGCTTTCCTGCACCGCGCACTGGCGATAGGTGCCCGGCGCGACCAGGATGGTGCCTTCACCCTCGCCCATCGCGGCGAGCGCGTCGGCAAGGCGCGCATAGCCCTGCCCGGTCTCGACCAGCAGGAAAGGCGCGCCGGCCTGCTGCTGCGCGGCCGCCCCGGCGGCGAGGCTGGCGGCGATGGCGGCCAGGATGGAGAAAGTGCGGCGGATCATGGCCAATCGTCTATCCCGCCGCCGGGCACCGGGCAATCGGCCGCACGGGGGCGGATCTGTCCGGACTGTCCGGATTTCGGTCAGTTTTCCCCGGAGAGATCGTCCGCCGGAGCGCTGCCTTGCGGCTGGCCCTTGAAGCCCTGCGCGACGACGAACCACTCGACGGACCCCTTGCGGCTCGACGGCGGCTTGGCATGCTTGACCGTGCGGAAAGCAGCCTTGAGCTGACGCAGCAGCGCATCGTCCGTGCCGCCGGCGAATACCTTGGAGACGAAGGCGCCGCCCGGCTTCAGGGTCCGCATCGCGAAGTCCGCTGCCGCCTCGACCAGCCCCATGGTGCGCAGATGATCGGTCTGCTGGTGGCCGACCGTGTTCGCGGCCATGTCCGACATGACGAGATCGGGCGCGCTGCCCAGCTCCGCGATCAGCCGCCCGGGCGCCTCGTCCGCCATGAAGTCCATCTGCAGCAGCGTGACGCCGGCGATCGGCTCGACGGGCAGGAGATCGATGCCCACGATGGCCGCCTGCGGCACCTTCTTGCGCACCACTTGCGCCCAGCCGCCGGGCGCGACGCCCAGGTCCACGACATGGCGCACGCCCTTCAGCAGGCCGAATTTCTCGTCCAGCTCGATCAGCTTGTAGGCCGCCCGGCTGCGATAGCCTTCCGCCTTGGCGCGCTTCACATAGGGATCGTTGAGCTGGCGGGAGAGCCAGCGCGTGGATTGGGCGGTGCGGCCGCGCGCGGTGCGCACCCGCGTGCCGATGGGCTTGTCTCCCCGCGCCATCAGCCGAGCTTCCGCCGCGAGCCGCTGTCGAGCAGCGCCCGCAATATGCCTTCGCGAATGCCGCGATCGGCGACGCCGAGCCGTTCGGCGGGCCAGATGTCCATGATGCTCTCCAGAATAGCGCAGCCTGCCACGACCAGATCGGCCCGCTCCTCGCCGATGCAGGGCAGCGCCACCCGCTCGGCCATGCTCATGCCGGAGAGGCGCCGGGCGATGTCGCGCATGGCCTCGGCCGGCACGACCAGCCCGTCCACCGCCTGGCGGTCATAGCGCGGCAGGCCGAGATGCACGCTCGCCAGCGTCGTGACGGTGCCTGACGTGCCGAGCAGCCGCACCGGCCGGTCTTTCGGCAGACGCGCGGCGAACCCGGCGAATGCCTCCCGCATCAGCGCGGTCATCCGGCCGTAAGCGGCGGCACGCTCGGCCGGATCGCTGACATGGCCGGGCACAGCCTCGGCCAGCGAGACCACGCCGAGCGGCGCGCTCAGCCAGTCGACGATGCGGGGACCGTCCGGACCGTCCTCCAGCAGCACCAGCTCCGTCGAGCCGCCGCCGATATCGAAGATCATCGCCGGCCCCTCGCCCGATTCGAGCAGGGACTGGCAGCCCAGCACCGCGAGCCGCGCTTCCTCCTGTGCGGAAATGATGTCCAGCATGATGCCGGTCTCGGCCGCGACGCGCGCCACGAATTCCGCGCCATTGGCCGCCTGACGGCAGGCTTCCGTCGCGACGGAGCGCGCCAGCACGACACGGCGCCGGCGCAGCTTGTCCGCGCACACCGAGAGGGCGGAGATCGTGCGGTCGATCGCGGCGTCGGAGAGCCGGCCGGTGGCGCCCAGCCCTTCGCCCAGCCGCACGATCCGCGAGAAGGCGTCGACCACGACGAATCGGTCGCCCTCGGGCCGGGCGATCAGCAGGCGGCAATTGTTGGTGCCAAGGTCGAGCGCGGCGAGATTGCCGCGCGGCATGATTCGCGACATCGCGTCGCCGCTGCTGTCCTTGCCGCTGGGCGGACCCGGCGGCCTCGACCAGGAACCCGTGCGCGGCACGGATGTGGCCTTCTGTGCCATGACCGCCGTACCTTCCCGCCGGCGCGCTGGCGCCGGGACTTGAGGCAGACGCTAGACGCGCGCGGCGCGCGGCGCAAGCACGGCCGCGTCAGGGCGCTATCCACGCCCGGGCGATCGGGATTTTTGCGGCTTCGTCCGTGCAAGCGCTGCTGGACTTTCGCACCCCAAAAACCTTGACGCGGGGATTTCAGCGGCCTAGAGCCCGCCGCCTGTTGCCCGATCGTCTAAAGGTAAGACTACGGACTCTGACTCCGTCAATCGAGGTTCGAATCCTCGTCGGGCATCCAGCTTCCTCACCCTCACATCGTCGAATCGGCAAGCGCTCGCAGCCCAGCCTTGGGGCCTGAACGGCATCGGCTTCAGGCGGTGCGCTGCTCGGGCCAGAACAGTTCGCCGAACACCGCGGCGGGGACCGGCCGGCCGAAATGATAGCCCTGCCCCTTGGTGCAGCCATGCTCCCGCAGGAACCTGGCATCCGCCTTCTTCTCCACGCCTTCCGCCACCACTTCCAGCCCCAGCTTCTGCGCGAGGTCGAGGATGGAGAGGACGATGGCCTGATCCTGCTGCGAGCGGTGGATGCTCTGCGTGAAGCTCTTGTCGATCTTGAGATGCGTGACCGGGCAGGTGCGCAGCATGTTGAGCGACGCGAAGCCGGTGCCGAAATCGTCGAAGGACAGCGCGACGCCCAGCTTGCGCAACTCGCGCAGTTGCCGCAGCACCACCTCCTGCTGGTCGAGAATGATGTTCTCGGTGATCTCCAGCTCCAGCGCTTCGGCCGGCAGGTCGTTGGCGGTCAGTGCCTCATGCACGTCCTGCACGAGACTGCCGGTGCGGAACTGCTCGGCAAAGAGATTGACGCTGATCTTGAAGTCCGGCTGATCGCAGCGCCATGACGCCGCCTGCGCGCAGGCGGTCCGCAGGATCCAGCTGCCGACCCGCGCGGCCAGCGCCCCGCTCTCGAGCGCGGGCAGGAAGGCGGCGGGCGCGAGCAGGCCGCGTTCCGGATGCTTCCAGCGGATCAGGGCCTCCGCCCCGGCCAGCGCGCCGTCGCCCAGGCGGATCTGCGGCTGGTAAAACAATACGAATTCGCTGCGCTCGACGGCGCGGTGCAGCTCGGCCTCATAGCGCCTGCGCGCCACGGCTTCCGCGCGCAGGGCGGGAATGAACAGGCAGGCGCGGCCGCGGCCCCCACTCTTGGCCTGGAACAGCGCCAGATCGGCACTGCTCGTCAGTTCCTCGACCGTCTCGCCATGGTCTGGCGCGACGGCGAGCCCTGAGCTGGCGGCGATGCGCACTTCATGCCCTTCCACGACGATGGGCTCGGCGATCGCGGCGCCGATCTCCCGCGCCAGCCGGGCGAGGCGCAGCGGATCGCAATCCTCCACCAGCAGCACGGCGAAGGCGTCCCCGCCCACGCGCGCGGCGGTGCTGCCGGGTGGCACGAGGCCGAGCAGGCGCTGGGTCACGACCTGCAGCACCGCGTCACCTGCGCCATGGCCAAGCGTGTCATTGACGTCCTTGAAGCCATCGAGATCCGTGAGGATCAGCGCGGCGCCGCTGGCGCGCCGGATCGCCTCGGCGGCGCGCTGGTGCAGCAGGTTGCGGTTGGGCAGGCCGGTCAGCGTGTCGAAATTGGCGAGGTGATAAAGCGCATCGCGCTCGCGCCGCTGGTCGGTCATGTCGCGCACGATGGCCCCGAAATGCATCCGGTCGCCCTCATACCAGCGCGACCAGTACAACTCGACCGGGAAGCGATCGCCATTGGCGCGCACGGCGGTCAGGTCCGTGCCGACATTGCTGGGCGGGGCGCCGGCCAGGATCAGGTCGACGCCTTTATGCACCATGGCGCGCTCATCTTCCGCGACCAGCAGATCGAGCGGGCGGCCGTCAATCTCGGCCGCCTGGTAGCCGAACATCGTGGCCGCGGCCTCGTTCCAGGCGGTGATGCGCGACTCGGGATCGAAGCAGATCACCGCGTTGGGGGATATCGCCGCGCTCGCTTCGAGACGCGGGGGGATACTGGTGGCGGAGACTTCCAGCCGGCGCAGTTCCAGCTTGTCGAGCACGAGCGAAGCCAGATCCCTCAGTCGCGCGCTGTCCTGCCGGCTGAAGGCGGCACGCGGCTCGCTGTCGATGACGCACAGCGCGCCCAGCGCATGCCCACTGCGGGTGCGCAGCGGGACGCCGGCATAGAAGCGGATGATGCCGTCCCGGACCAGCGGATTGTCATGGAAGCGCACGTCGAGCAGCGCATCCTCGATCACGAGCACTTCGTCCTGGTTGATGGCATGCGCGCAGAAGGAAACCTCCCGCCGGTCATCGCAGACGCCGATGCCCACGCTGGCGGGGAGGAAGACATGATCGCTGCCGATCATGTTCACGGCCGCGACCGGCACGTCGAACATGCGCGCCGCGATCTCCACGATGGCGTCAAGCGAAGGCAGCACCACGCCCGGACGGAGGCCATAATCGGCCAGTGCACGCAGGCGTCCTTCTTCATCCTCTGTCTGGCTGGGGCAGCGCACGGGACTCTCCTTCCGCCGGACATCATTCCGGAGGTTCCTTAATAATCCCGAAAAGAAGGCCCGAAGGCAATCGGCTTGCGCCATCTGGTGGGACCCCCGCATGATCCGTCCCGCCAGCTTTCGACATCAGCGGCAGAATCAGCCGGACATCGAACGAGACCTTGACCCCGGGTTCCCCGATCAATCCGTTCCCGTCATTGATGCAGATCAATGCCTCGCCGCGCGCAATGGCCAGGATGGCGGAAGGAATATTGAGCTACGGAGCAACAGATCATGGAGCATCTCGCCCAGTGGCCCGTCATCGTCTTCATCGGCATGACGGTTGCCTTCACCATCACCATGCTGGCCGTCACCGTGCTGGACAAGACGAAGGCCTGATCCGCCTTGTTCACGCCCGCCGCGCACCTATCTGGGTGCGATGGCGGACATGCGCGTCCTGGCAGCGGAGGATGATGGCGAGCGATCGCTGACGGCCGCCGAGCGCGCGCTTGCCGGGGCCATGTTCGGCGCCGCGATCGATCTCGATGCGGTGCGCATCCGCCGGCGCAAATGGTGGCCGTTCCAGCCGCGCGCGATCGTGATGGCCCCGCGCGGACACATTCATTTCCATCCGCAGGGGCACAGCTACTGCGCCTGCTTCGGCGAGGGCACGCTGGCCCATCAGGGCCTGTTCCTGCATGAGATGACGCATGTCTGGCAGCACCAGCGCGGGCTCAATCTCCTGCTGCGGCGGCATCCCTTCTGCCGCTATGGCTATGCGTTCGAGCCCGGCCGGCCCTTCTCGCGCTATGGCATCGAGCAGCAGGCCGAGATCGTGCGCCATGTCTTCCTGATGCGCCTCGGTCGCGCCGTGCCCGGCGCGCCGCCGCTGTCCGCGCTGGAAGCGATCCTGCCTTTCGGTCAGGCGGTTTCCTCGCCCAGCCCGGCGAGCGTGTGATAGCCGCCGCGGTAGAAGATCAGGGGCGCGCCGCCGTCCCGCCGCTCCATGGCGCGCACGGCGCCGACGACGAGCAGATGATCGCCTAGCTCCACCACGTCAGCCACGTCGCAATCGATCCAGGCCAGCGCATCGTCGAGCAGCGGATGGCCGCCCGGGCTGTGGCCATGCGCCATCCCGTCGAACTTGTCGTCATGGCGCGAGGCGAAGCGGCGGCACTCGTCGAGCTGCTCGCTGCCCAGCACATTGACGCAGAACCGCCCCACGCCCGCGATCTGCTCCCAGCTGCGCGAGCGCTTGTCCGGCAGGAAGCCCACGAGCGGCGGATCGAGCGAAATCGCCGTGAACGAGCCGACGGCAAGCCCCCAGCGCTCCCCCGTGTCAGCGGTGGCGGTCACCACGCACACGCCGGTCGGATAGCTGCTCATCACATCGCGGAAATGCTTCGGATCGATCAACGCGCCTTGCCTCCTTCGCCTCTCGCTCGTCCCGTTGCCGCCCGCATTGACGGCCCGGTCGAGTCGCGCTCCTTATAGGCACAAAACCCGCCGGGCTCGAAATGGCGCCCCGGATTTTCCCCATAGCCTTTTCGAGGACTTGACATCGTCTACCGTTCGGTAGGAATTCAGGTCGAGCCCCGCCGCGCCATTTCAGCATCGGATCCAACATCTTGCCTTATCGACCCCGATGGATGGCGATCACTCTGTCGAGCGCCTTGCTGGTCGCGCTGTCGGCCTGCGGCGGCGACGGCAAGCAACAGCAACCCGGCGCCGGTGGCCCGGGCCAGAAGACTGTCGGTTTCGTGGTCGTCCAGCCGCAGGATGTACCGCTCGAGACCGTGCTGGCGGGGCGCGTGAACGCCTATCTCACCTCGGAAGTGCGGCCGCAGATCTCCGGCGTGATCCTGCGCCGCCTCTTCACCGAGGGCGCGCTGGTGCGCGCGGGCGAACCGCTCTACCAGATCGATCCCGCGCCCTACCGCGCCACGGCGGCGGAAGCGCAAGCCAATCTGGCGAGCGCGCAGGCCAGCGCACAAGCGGCGCGCGCGCTTGCGGAGCGCTACAAGCCGCTGGTCGCGATCCAGGCGATCAGCGAGCAGGACTATACCAATGCCGTCGCGGCGGCCGAGCAGGCCGAAGCGGCGGTGGCCCAGCGGCGCGCAGCGCTGGAGACGGCGCGCATCAATTTGCGCTTCACCACCGTGCCTGCCCCCATCAGTGGCCGGATCGGCCGTTCGCTGGTCACGCCCGGCGGGCTCGCCACCAGCAATCAGGCCACTGCGCTGGCGGTTATCAACCAGCTCGATCCGATCTTCGTGGATATCCAGCAGAGCGCCGGCAATCTGCTCGCGCTGCGGCGGCTGCTCGCGCGCGGCGGCGCCTCGCCCTCCTCGGCGGACGTGCGCCTCCTGCTGGAGGACGGCAGCGAATATGAAGGCGTCGGCCGCGTCCAGTTCTCCGAGACGCTTGTCGATCCCGCCACCGGCACGGTGACGCTGCGCGCGCGCTTCTCCAATCCCGATGGCCTGCTGCTGCCCGGCATGTTCGTGCGGGCCCGCTTCGCCCAGGCCGTGGATCGCGGCGCCTTCCTCGTGCCGCAGGCCGCCGTCACGCGGGACGGCAAGGGCGGCGCTCGCCTGTTCATCGCCGGGCGGGACAACAAGGCCGAGGCCCGCTCGGTACAGGCGCCACGCACGCTCGGCGCCAACTGGGTCGTGACGGACGGCCTGAAGGCCGGCGATCGCGTGATCGTGCAGGGCACCGGCGACCTGCGCCCCGGACAGGATATCCGGGCCGTGCCGGCGGATGCTCCGCAACCGGTGGCGCCCGCGCGCGCCGGGGGCTGAGCGGCCATGCTCTCCCGCATCTTCATCGACAGGCCCATCCTGGCCTGGGTCCTCGCCACGATCGTGATGCTCTCCGGCATCGGCGCGATCTATTCGCTGCCGATCGCGCAATATCCGGACATCGCGCCGCCGCAGGTCAGCATCAGCGCCAATTATCCGGGCGCATCGGCGGAGGCGGTGCAGAACAGCGTGACGCAGGTCATCGAGCAGTCGCTCAACGGCATTGACGGCCTGCTCTACTTCACCTCCTCGTCGGACGCGCGCGGGCGCGCCAACATCACCGCCACGTTCGACAAGGGCACGGACCCGGACATCGCGCAGGTGCAGGTCCAGAACCAGCTCCAGTCGGTCATCGCGCGCCTGCCCCAGCAGGTGCAGCAGAGCGGCGTGCAGGTCCGCAAGGCCAATTCGGACATGCTGCTCATCGTGGGCTTCTACGATGCGTCCAACCGGATGTCCGCGCAGCAGGTCTCGGATTATCTCTCCTCGAACCTGCAGGATACGCTGAGCCGCGTGCCGGGCGTGGGCAACGTCAATGTGTTCGGCTCGCCCAACGCCATGCGCATCTGGCTGAACCCGGAGCGGCTGACGAGCTTCCAGCTCATGCCAGGCGACGTGATCGCCGCGATCCAGGCGCAGAACACGGAAGTCGCGGCCGGCCAGCTCGGCGCGGAACCGTCCGCGCCGGACCAGTATCTCAACGTCAACGTGACCGCGCAGGCGCGGCTGCAGACGCCCGAGCAGTTCCGCGACATCGTGGTCAAGACGCTGCCCACCGGGGCGACGGTGCGGCTGGGCGATGTCGCGCGCGTCGAGATCGGGGCGGACAACTACACCGTCACCATCCATGTGAACGGGCACCCCGGCGCCGGCGTGGCGTTCATGCTCGCGCCCGGCGCGGACGCGCTCACCACCGCGGAGCTCATCAAGGCGCGCGTCGCCGAGCTGTCCGACACTTTCCCCGAGGGCTTCGAATATGGCTTCGCGCAGGACACGACGGCCTTCATCAAGCTCTCCATCTCGGAAGTCACCAAGACGCTGATCGAGGCGATCATCCTCGTGGTGATCGTGATGTTCGTCTTCCTGCAGAATTGGCGCGCGACGCTCATTCCCACCATCGCCGTGCCGGTGGTGCTGCTCGGCACCTTCGGGGTGCTGTATGTCGCGGGCTTCACGATCAACACGCTCACTCTGTTCGGGCTGGTGCTCTCGATCGGCCTGCTCGTCGACGATGCCATCGTCGTGGTCGAGAATGTCGAGCGGCTGATGGCGGAGAATCCCGGCATGACGGCCCGGGAAGCGACGATCCGCTCGATGCGCGAGATCACCATGGCGCTGATCGCCATCGCGCTGGTGCTGTCCGCCGTGTTCATGCCCATGGCGCTTTTCGGCGGGTCGACCGGCGTGATCTACCGCCAGTTCGCGATCACCATCGTCTCGGCGATGATCCTCTCGGTGTTCGTCGCGATCATTCTGTCCCCCGCCCTCACGGCGCATCTGCTCAAGCCCCACCGGGAGAGCGACGCCATCCGGGAGGGTGACAGGAGCTGGATGGAGCGCCGCCTGCCGCGCCTTCACGGCTGGCTCCTGCGGGCGCGCGACGGCTTCAACAGCCGGTTCGACCGGGGCATCGACCATTATGTGGCGGCCGTCCGCAAGATCGTCGACCGGCGGGGCCTCTCGCTGGCCATCTATGCGCTGGTGGTGCTGCTGCTCATCGTCATGTTCCAGCGCCTGCCCACCGGCTTCCTGCCCAATGAGGACCAGGGCGTGGGCATCGTCAGCTTCCAGCTCCCGACCGGCGCCACCATCAATCGCACGGCCGAAGTGCAGAAGGCCGTGGAGGATTATTTCGCGGAACATGAGAGCGGCACCGTCGCGACGCTGTTCACGGTCGCGGGCACCTCGGGCCCGGGCGGCGCCATCGGCCAGAATGTCGGCCGCGGCTTCATCATGTTCAAGCCATGGGAAGAGCGGCCGGGGCCGGAGAACACGGCCGAAGCCGTCTCGCGGCGCGCCAGCGGCGCCCTCTCGGGCCTGCGCGACGCGCAGATCTTTGCGTTGACGCCGCCCGCCATTCCTGGCCTCGGCCAGTCCACCGGCTTCGAGGCGCAGATTCTCAACACCGGCAATCTGAGCGCGGCCGATTTCGCCGCGGCGCGGGACAAGGTCGTGGCCGCCGCGCGGGCGGACCCGGAACTGGCCGCCGTCCGCCTGCAGGAACTGCCCGATCAGGCCGCCTTGCGCGTCGACGTGGATCATCAGAAGCTGGCGGCGCTTGGCCTCAACCAGAGCGATGTCAATCTCACCCTCTCCTCCGCATGGGGCGGCCGCTACATCAACGATTTCGTCGATCGTGGCCGCGTGAAGCGCGTCTATGTGCAGGGCGATGCGCCTTATCGCGCCAAGCCCGAGGATCTGGGCCAGTGGCATGTGCGCGGCGGCAATGGCCAGATGACGCCCTTCGCCTCCTTCGCCACGCTGAGCTGGTCGATGACGCCGCCCAGCCTCTCGCGCTTCAACGGCATTCCCTCCTACCAGCTGCTCGGCCAGGCCGCGCCGGGCTACAGTTCGGGCGAGGCGATGCGGCGGATCGAGCAGCATGTGGCGGACATCCCCGGGATCGGCCTCGCCTTCTCCGGCCTCTCCTATCAGGAGCGGCTGCTGCAGGGGCAGGGGCCGCTGCTCTATGCGCTCTCGCTGCTGGTCGTCTTCCTGTTCCTGGCGGCGCTCTACGAGAGCTGGAGCATTCCCATCGCAGTGCTGCTCATCGTGCCGCTGGGCCTTGTGGGCGCCGTCCTCGCGGTGACCCTGCGCGGCCTCATCAATGACATCTTCCTGCAGATCGGCCTGCTCACCACCATGGGCCTTGCCGCCAAGAACGCGATCCTGATGATCGAGTTCGCCGAGCAGGCGGAGAAGCGGGGCATGCGGATCATCGATGCGGCGGCGGAAGCCGCGCGGCGCCGCCTGCGGCCGATCCTCATGACCAGCTTCGCCTTCATCTTCGGCGTGCTGCCGCTGGCCGTCTCCACCGGCGCGGGCGCCAATGGCCGCATCGCGATCGGCACGGCCGTCATCGGCGGGATGCTCACCGCGACGGTCCTCGCCATCTTCTACATTCCGCTGTTCTTCGTGATCGTGCGCCGCCTGACCCGCGACACGCTCCAGCGGATCAGCGAACGGATCGTGGCGCGGCGCGCCGGACGGAAGGAGCCATGAGCATGCGCCGCGCCCTGCCACTGGCGGCCTGCCTGCTCGCCGGCTGCTCGCTTGCCCCGGCCTATGAGCGCCCGGCGCCGCCCGTGCAGGCGCAATGGCCCGGGGACGCGGCCGCGCTGGCGGATCAGGCCGGCCTTCCCGCCGCCGATTACCGCACGCTGTTCCGCGATGCGCGGCTGATCGCGCTGATCGACATCGCGCTGGAGAATAATCGCGATCTGCGGCAGGCCGCCGCCAATGTCGCCCGGGCCCGCGCCCAGTTCCGCATCCAGCGCGCCGATCTCTTCCCGCAGCTCGACGCGGGGGCTGATGTGGTGCGCGGCAACCAGGCCGGCGGCGAGACGCGGACGACCGCCACTGCCGATCTGTCGGTCACCGCTTATGAGATCGATCTGTTCGGGCGCATCCGCTCGCTCACCGATGCCGCGCGCGAAAGCTATCTCGCGACCGCGGCGGACGCGCAGGCGGTGCGGCTCGCGCTGATCGGCGACATCGCGCAGGCATGGCTCACCCATGCGGCCGATGCGAGCCTGCTGGAGATCAGCCGGCTGACGGCGGAGACGGCGCAGCGGACCGAAGCGCTCACGCAGGCGCGGCTCGCCAGCGGCATCGCACCGCGCAGCGACCTGCGGCAGGCGCAGACCATCCTCGCCACCGCCCAATCCGACATGGCGCGGTACACGACCGCGATCGCACAGGACCGCAATCTCCTTGCCCTGCTCGTGGGCGCCCCGGTCGATCCTGCCCTGCTGCCCGGCGGCATCGAGGAAGCAGGCGAGACGATCGACGCGCCCTCGCCCGGCACCAGCAGCGAAGTGCTGCTGCGCCGTCCGGACATCATGGCCGCCGAGCATGACCTGCGCGCCGCCAATGCGCAGATCGGCGCGGCCCGCGCGGCGCTGTTCCCGCGCGTGACGCTCGGCGCGCTGTTCGGCCTCGTCGGCTCCTCGCTGGATGGCCTGTTCGGCAGCGGTGGCACGCAGCTTGAGCAGGGCGCGGCCGGGATCACATGGCCGATCTTCCAGGGCGGCGCGGCGCGCGCGGGTGTCGCCGCCAGCCAGGCCCAGCGGGACGCGCTGCTCGCCGCTTATGAGAAGGCGATCCAGACCGCCTATCGCGAAGTGGCCGACGCACTGGCGCGGCAGGCGACGATCGACGACCAGCTCGGCGCGGACCGGCTGCGCGTGCAGGCCAGCGAGGATGCCGCCTATCTGGTCGACGCGCGCTATCGCGGCGGCATCGACAGCTTCCTCGCCGCGCTCGATGCCCAGCGCAGCCTCTACACTGCCCGGCGCACGCTCGTCGCCTCGCTGCTCGAAGCGGCCGGCAACCGCGTCACGCTCTACCGCGCGCTGGGCGGGGAAATGATGCCGGCACCCCCGGCGCCCTGAGGCAGGGGCGGCACATCCCGAAGACCGCCGCTCGCGCATCGCCTCCGTCCGGCGGCCGGACGGACGATGCCCCGCTACGAGCCCTGTTCGCCGGCCGCCAGCCGCGTGGCCGTCTCGCGGATCAGGGCGATCATGTTGGGCAGGCCCTGGGTGCGGTTGGAGGAGAGCTGGCGCTTGAGATCGAAGGGCGCCAGCGCGCCCTCGATGTCGGCTGTCGCCACCTCGGCGGGCATGCGATCCTGCACGGCGAGCAGCACCAGCGCGATGATGCCCTTGGTGATCGCGGCATTGCTGTCCGCCAGGAAATGCAGCGCGCCGTCCTCGCGCCGGGTGGGGTAGACCCACACGGCGGCAGAGCAGCCGCGCACCAGCGTCGCGTCGGTCTTCAGCGCGTCCGGCATGGGCTCGAGCGCGCGGCCGAGGTCGATCAGCAGGCGATAGCGCTCGTCGCCTTCGAGGAGTTCGTAATCTTCCAGGATCTGCCGGAACGTGGGACTGGTCATGCGCTCCATATAGGCGCCGCGCGCGGCGAGGCCAGCGGGAAGTGGCGCGCGCCCGGCCACAGCCTGTCCACGAACGCCGTTCCTTTCTCGCCGCAACCGTCTACAAGGGTAGGATTAACGACTGGGACGGAGAGGGCATGGCTGCCGACGGGGGTATGAAGAAGACGGACAGCGAAGCGCGGGCCACCATCAGCGATTTCGACGACTGGGCGTGCTTCTACAATGATTTCTATCCCGTGGGCGAGCGGCTCGACCGGGAGTATCGCCTGTCGCGCCTGCTGGTGATGGCCGGCCGCTCGTGGGTCACGCATATCGACAACCGGCTGCGCGCCGAGACGGGGCAGAGCCGGGCGCGCTGGCAGGCGCTGTTCACCATCGCTTTCGGCCCCCAGCCGGTGACGCTGACCGATCTTGGCCAGCGGCTGCTCGTGCAGTGGCCCACCCTCGTCCGCGTGGTGGAAGGTCTGGCGGCAGACGGCCTCATCGAGCGACGGGACAATCCGCGCGACGGCCGCTCCAAGCTGGTGACGCTCACGCCGGCGGGCCTTGCCGTGGTCCACAAGATCCAGCCGATCCTCGACAGCGAGCGGCGCGCCATGCTGGCCGATCTTTCCGACCGGGAGCTTGAGCAATGCGCGCAAACGCTCCGGCAGATCTTCGCGCGAGTGGCGCGCACCTGAACCGCCCGCCGCCGCCCGGTCACCCCGCCGCCGGACTGCCCGCACATCCCCCATGGCGTTTCCCGCAGCCTGCTGGCATTCAGGGCGCCATGCCGACCATCGCGCTCCTGCTCGTCTCGAACATTTTCATGACCTTCGCCTGGTACTGGCATCTCAAGGGCGGCATGACGCGCCCGCTGCTGCTGGTCATCCTGATGAGCTGGGGCATTGCCCTGTTCGAATATTGCTTCGCCGTGCCGGCCAATCGCCTCGGCTATGCCAGCGGCTGGAGCGCCGGGCAGCTCAAGGTCGTGCAGGAAGTCATTGCGCTCGGCATCTTCGGCATCTTCATGGTCACCTACCTCGGCGAGCCGGTGAACTGGCGGCATGCCGGCGCCTTCCTGTGCCTGATGGGCGCGGTGGCCTTCCTGTTCTGGGGCCGGAACTGAGATGCTGAGCGTTCGTCGCGCCGGGCCGCACCCGGCACCTTCTCAGGGCGCGTCGGGGAACAACTCGACATGCGTCTCTGCAGTCCGGCCATAATAAAGCGCGCGCCGGCCGGAGAAGGACACCAGATAGCCGGCGCATCCCGCGTCCCGCACTGTCCTGCAGAAGCCGGCATAAGTGTAGCCGGGCGCCAGGGCCTGCGCCTGCGCGATGGCGGCGCGGATCGCGGGCGCATCGAAAGCGGCGGCCACGGGCGGCCCCTCGTCCCGGATCGGCAGCGTGAAACAGCGCCCGGCGGGCAGGTAATAGCTGGCGGTCCCGGCCCGATAGTCCACCGCATATCCCTCGAAGCCGGCATCGATGAGCGCGCCGACGATCTGGGGGAATGTCATGCTGTCGTCTTCCGCGCCGGCGAGGCAGCGGGCGGCGATGTCCTTCAGTTCGTCCTGCATGTCGTGCGGCTCCATGGGATGGTGGATCAGTTGACGGGGACGGCCGCGAGGCCCTCCCGATGGATGATGGCCCGCAGCGCCGTCTCGATCGCGGCGCGTTCCGGCGGGGCGAGGCTTCCGAAGAACCGCGCGTCGTTCTCGTCCGCGAGCCGCGCGAGCACCGGCACCAGTGCTTCGCCCGCCGGGGTGAGGGACAGGCTGTGCATCCGGCCGTCCCGCGCATCCGCCGTGCGTTGCACGAAGGCCTTGGCGACGAGCCGGTCGGCGAGCTTGCTGATCGCGCCGCGCGTGAGGCCGAGCGTTTCGGCAAGGCGGCTCGGAGGCATCGGTGCCTCCCCATAGAGCGCCCGCAGCATCACCCATTCCGCCACCGTGACGCCCTGCGTTTCCAGCGCCAGCGCGAAGCTGTGCGAGACATGGTTGGAGACCGATCGCAGCAGATAGCCCAGATGCGCCTCGAGATCGGATATGCCGTGAGCCATGACCTTCCCTTTTGTTGACGAGGCAACGCGGACAAATTCGCGACCTTCGAAGAAGCCGGAAGCCGGCATTTCAGCCATTTCCCTTTGTCATCCCGGGCTTGCCCCGGGATCCCGCTACCTTGAGGATCGCCCGCTCCAGCCGGCTTGGAAAACCGGAAGAAGCGGGATCCCGGGGCAAGTCCGGGATGACATCCTGAATAACGCGACAGGGCACGCCGCCATGGCCTGGCAGTTTGTCCACGCCGGCCAGAAAACTAGCCAACTATAGTTTCCTAGTCAACAATCTCGCAGCCATGGACCGGGGGCCGGTTCAGCCAGAAACCCTGAATGTTGATCGCCGCGCGCTTAGAAGCCGTAGACCAGCGTGGCGCGCGTGATGGTGTCGGTCGCCACCGAGCCGGGCGGCGGATTGGTCTCGTGCCGCACGGCATAGGAGAAGCGGCCGGACAGCGAGCCGTTGAGCTTCGCCGTGAAGGCGGCGGTATTGCTGTAGGTGCTGTTGTCCGCGCCCCAGATCGCCTGGGCATTGTCGCTGATCTCGATGCGCGATGTGAGGCGCCAGACCAGATCGGTGCCGGCCAGCCCCTCAAGTTCATTGGTCGCCGGGTCGTCCAGCCAGTGCGTGCCGCGCCAGGCGGGGCCGCCCTTGATATCGATCTTCAGGTCATCGGTCTCCACCGCGCGGTAGCCGAAGCCGCCGGACACGGTGGTGCGATCGGAAAAACCCTGGAAGCGGTCCTTCTCGTACATGGCGAGGCCGAACAGGTAGAAGCTGTCGCGCAGCTGGAAATTGGGCTCGTAGCTGGCCATCCACTGGTTGCGGGTGGTCGCGCCGTCATTGCGTTGATAGTCCGTGGTTGCCCGCACCCTGTGGCGCCACTTGATGCCGGTCTTGGTCAATGTAAGGCCAGCGCTCAGGCCGGCGCTCCGGGTATTGCCGGTGGTCGTGGAGCCGCCCAGTTCGCCATTGCCGTGCCAATCCTCGAACGTGCCGGCTTCACGCTTGTGCGCCAGCTCCGCCCGCTTGACGGCCTGGCGATGGCTGGCGACCATCGCGTCTATTTCTTTCGCATCCGTCGGATTTGCGACCTTCGCGACCTTGGCGACGCTGGCGATATCGCTCTCGTTGCCGCTCGCAATGGCCGCATCCAGCATGGCCCGGACCGGCGCCGGCAGTTCGGCCCTCGCGGGGACGCCCACGGATGCCAGCAGGACGATCAACGTGATCGCCCGCACGGGTAACGTCATGAACATCCTCCTTTCCGCTGATGGGTCCTTATCCGATCGCGCAACGCTCGGCCATAGTCCGGACACGAATCGTATACATTTATTCGCCTGACGCCGGACAGGCGCTCAGGCAAGCCCCGCGCGGCGCCGGGTCGTCGCGCCGATATGCGCATGGGTGATCGCGACCGCCAGCGCATCGGCCGCATCCGCGCCGCTGATGACGGCCCCCGGCAGCAGCCGGGCGACCATGGCATGCACCTGATCCTTGCTGGCGCTGCCCACGCCGACAAGCGATTTCTTGACGAGCCGCGCGGCATATTCGCTGACCGGAAGGCCCGCCCGCGCCGGCGCGAGCAGCACCACGCCGCGCGCCTGCCCCAGCTTGAGCGTGGATTGCGGATTGCTGTTGACGAACACTTCCTCCACCGCCGCCTCATCGGGCGCGTTGGCGGCGATCAGCGCGGCAAGCGCGGCATCGAGCGCGACGAGGCGGCTCGGCAGCGGCAAGGCGGCATCGGTGCGGATCTGGCCATTGCCGACATGCGAAAGCCGGTTCCCCTGCGCTCTCACCAGCCCCCAGCCGGTCGTCCCCAGCCCGGGATCGAGACCGAGGATCAGCATGTGGGCAAGCGATCGGAAGAGCCGCCCGCGCCTGCAAGGCCCGGCCGTGCATCGCCCGGAGCGGCGAGGACGATGGCCTCGCCTCGCGGGTCCATCAGCCCAGCTTCTCCATCACCTCGTCGGGCACTTCATAATTGCCCCACACGGTCTGCACGTCGTCGTCATCGTCGAGCATGTCGACGAGCTTGAGCAGCGTGCCGGCATTGGTCTCGTCCAGTTCCACCGTGGTCTGCGGGCGCCAGGCGAGCTTGGCGCTGTCGGCCGCGCCCAGCGTCTCTTCCAGCGCCTTGGAGACTTCGTGCAGGGCATCCATGGCAGTCCAGATGGCGTGGCCGTCCGCACTGGATTCGACGTCCTCGGCCCCGGCCTCGATGGCCGCTTCCAGCACCTTTTCCTCATCGCCCACGGCGGCGGGATATTCGATGAGCCCCATCCGGTCGAAACCGTGGCTCACCGCGCCGGACGCACCCAGATTGCCGCCATTCTTGGAGAAGGCCGTGCGCACATTGGTGGCGGTGCGATTGCGATTGTCGGTCAGTGCTTCCACGATGATGGCGACGCCGCCGGGACCATAGCCCTCGTAGCGCACTTCCTCGTAATTCTCGCCCTCCCCCTTGGTCGCCTTGTCGATGGCCCGCTGGATATTGTCCTTGGGCATGGACTGCGCCTTGGCGGCATTGACGGCGAGACGCAGGCGCGGATTCATGTCCGGGTCCGCCATGCCCATCTTCGCCGCGACAGTGATTTCGCGGGAGAGCTTGGAGAACATGGCCGAGCGCTTCTTGTCCTGCGCGCCCTTGCGATGCATGATGTTCTTGAATTTGCTATGGCCTGCCACGGCCGGCTCCTTCGACTTGATCCCAGAAAAAGATCGCGCCTCCTATCGCGGCAGGGGCGCGGAGGCAACGGGGCGGTGCCGATACCGAACAGTTCCGAAATCGGGCGGCTGCGCACGGAAGGGAAGCGCGGCCCGGACCAATGTCGCGCGTGCGGCCGGTATTCATCGACGCAAGACGGCGGAAAGCCTGCGGCATCGGACGATTTCAGCGCGCCAGTGCGCGGCGCGCGCGGCCGGCGGCCCGGCACGACATGGGATGCAGGGAGGCTGGCTTCATGACCAAGGGAGCGCTATCCCGCATTCCATGTCTTCCCGGAATCATCTCTATCTCGTCGATGGCTCGAGCTACATCTTCCGCGCCTATCACCAGCTTCCCCCGCTGACGAACCGCCACGGGCTGAACGTGGGCGCCGTTTATGGCTATACCACCATGCTCTGGAAGCTGGCCGATGCGCTGGACAAGGAGGAAGGGCCCACGCATCTCGCGGTCATCCTCGACAAGGGCTCGCACACCTTCCGCAATGATCTCTACGATCAGTACAAGGCGCACCGTCCGCCCGCGCCGGAGGATCTGGTGCCGCAGTTCCCGCTGATCCGGGAAGCGACCCGCGCCTTCTCGCTGCCCTGCATCGAGGAGGACGGCTTCGAGGCGGACGACATCATCGCCACCTATACCGTGCAGGCGCGCGCGCAGGGCTGGGACGTCACCATCGTCTCCTCGGACAAGGACCTTGCCCAGCTCATCCAGCCCGGCGTGGACATGCTCGACACGATGAAGAACGAGCGGCGCAGCGACAGCTATGTCATGGAGAAGTTCGGCGTGCCGCCGGAGAAGCTGCGCGACGTGCTCGCGCTGATGGGCGACAGCGTGGACAATGTGCCGGGCGTGCCGGGCGTGGGCGCCAAGACGGCCGCGAAGCTCATCCTCGAATATGGCGATCTCGACGCCGTGCTGGCCGCCGCGCCGGACATGAAGCCCTCCAAATTGCGGGAGCGGCTCATCGAGCATGCCGACCTCGCCCGCCTCTCGCGCGATCTGGTGACTCTGCATTGCGAAGTGCCGCTGCCGCAGACGCTCGACGAGCTGAAGCTGGACGGCATCCCGCCCGAGCCGCTGCGGCATTTCCTGGAGGATCAGGGCTTCAGCTCGCTGCTCTCGCGCATGGCGGTCCATGCACCGGGCCGCACGAAGGCCGATCCGGTGGCGGCGGCGGCCGCGCCGGCGGACCCCGGCACGCCCGATTTCGTGCCCCTGCCGCCCATCGATTGCGACAGCTACGAGACGGTGACGACTTTCGAGCGGCTCGACGCATGGATCACGCAGGCGCGCGAAAGCGGCATCATTGCCATCGATACCGAGACGGATTCGCTGGACAGCATCGCCGCCGGGCTCGTCGGCATCTGCCTCGCCACCGCGCCGGGCACGGCCTGCTACATCCCGCTTGCCCACAAGAGCAGCGACGACATGTTCGGCGAGACGCCGCCGCAATTGCCGATGGCGGGAGTCGTCGCGCGCCTCGCGCCCTTGCTCGTCGATCCGGCCGTGCTCAAGATCGGCCACAACATCAAATATGACATCAACGTGCTGGCCCGCCATGGCCTGCAGGTCAGCCCCATCGACGATACGATGGTGATGAGCTTCGATCTCGATGCCGGGCAGTCGCTCGCCGGGCACGGCATGGACGAGATCGCGCATGCCGTGCTGGAGCACAGCTGCATCAGCTACAAGGACGTGACCGGCACCGGCAAGAAGGCGATCAGCTTCGCGCAGGTGCCGCTCGACGCCGCGACGCGCTATGGCGGGGAAGATGCGGACGTCACCTGGCGGCTGTGGACGCGTTTCCGTCCGCGCCTGCATCAGGAAGGCGCCACGCGCATCTATGAGCTGGTCGACCGGCCGCTCATCCCGGTGGTGGCCGGCATGGAACGGGCCGGCGTGAAAGTGGACCGGGATCATCTCTCCCGCCTGTCCGGCCGCTTCGCGCAGGAAATGGCGCGGCTTGAAGAGGAGATCCATGCCGAGGCGGGCCAGGCCTTCGCCATCGGCTCCACCCAGCAGCTCGGCGCGATCCTGTTCGAGAAGATGGGCCTCAAGGGCGGCAAGAAGGGCAAGTCGGGCGCTTACTCGACCGACGTGACCGTGCTCGAGAAAATGAAGGCGGACGGCGTGAAGATCGCCGGGCTGGTGCTGGACTGGCGCCAGCTCGCCAAGCTCAAGTCGACTTACACCGATGCGCTGCAGGCGCAGATCAACCGCGAGACCGGCCGCGTCCACACCAGCTACTCGCTCACCGGCGCGCAGACCGGGCGGCTGAGCTCCACCGATCCCAATCTCCAGAACATCCCGATCCGCACCGAGATGGGCCGGCAGATCCGCGACGCCTTCGTCGCCGAGCCCGGCAATGTCATCCTCGCGGCGGACTACAGCCAGATCGAGCTGCGGCTGGCCGCGCACATGGCCGATGTCCCGCAATTGCGCGCCGCCTTCCAGCGCGGGGAGGACATTCACGCCGCGACAGCCCAGGAGCTGTTCGGCGAAGTGAACCGCGATACGCGCGGCCGCGCCAAGACGATCAACTTCGCCATTCTCTACGGCATCTCGCGCTGGGGCCTCGCGGCCCGGCTGGAGATCGACCCGGAGGAAGCGCAGGCCATGATCGCCCGCTATTTCGATCGTTTCCCCGGCATCTCCGTCTACATCAACGAGACGCTGGAGAAAGCGCGGGCAAGCGGCCACACCCTCACCCTGTTCGGTCGCAAGACATGGTTCCCGCAGATCCGGTCATCCATCCAGCATGTGCGGCAGGGCGCCGAGCGCGCGGCGATCAATGCGCCGATCCAGGGCACCAGCGCGGACATCATCAAGCGCGCCATGGCCCGCATGGGCCCGGCGCTGCGCGAGGCCGGGCTGGAGCGGGTGCGGATGCTGCTGCAGGTGCATGACGAGCTGGTGTTCGAGCTGCCGGAAAGCGATGTGGACGCGGCCACGCCCGTCATCCGCGAGGTCATGGCCGGCGCCGCCGCGCCGATGGTGACGCTGTCCGTGCCGCTGGGCGTGGAGATCGGCACCGGCGCGAGCTGGGGCGCGGCGCACTGAGGCGCCTCCCCAAAAAGGACCATTGCCGCTCGGGAGGTAAATAACTAGCCTCGCTGGCGGGTGAGGTCAGGATCGGGGTCGCATGCCCTTTCGTTTCAGGCCATCGGATGACACCGTGGAAGCCGGGTTTCGCCGCATCGCGTGCGAGACGCTGGATGGCGCGCTGGCGCTGGTCCGGGAGCGCGCGGCGCCGGACGAGGACCTGATCCATCAGGTCCGCCGCGCCTGCAAGGCGATGCGCGGGCTGCTGCGGCTCGTGCGGCCCGCTTTCCCGGCCTGGCGCACCGAGAATGCCGCCTTTCGCGATATCGGCGCGGCGCTTTCGGGCACGCGCGACAGGCGCGTTCTGGGCGAGACGATCGAGCTGCTGGCGCGCGACGCCGGGGACGACATATCCCCCGCCGCGCTGGCCGCCCTGCGCACAGCGCTGACCGGCGAGGCCGCACGCACGGCCGGCCGGACGGCGGCGCTGCTCGATGGCTGCGCGGCTCCCTTGCTCGCGGCCCGCGTCCGGGCGGAAAGCTGGTCGCTCACGGATCATGGGAAGGCGGCCCTGCTGCCCGGCCTGCGCCAGACCTATCGCAAGGCGCGGCGCGCCATGGCGACGCTGGCCGCGCTCGACGGCTCGCCTGCCGAATCGGCCGCCAGCCACGAGTGGCGCAAGCAGGTGAAATATCACTGGCAGCACATGCGCCTGCTGCGCAGCCTCGCGCCCGATCATGCCGGCGACCGGATCGCGCCGGCTGACCGTCTGGGTGATCTGCTCGGCGAGCGCCATGATCTCGACATGCTGCTGGACCGGATCGGCGCGCAGGCGCACGCCCTGCCGGACCCGGCCGCCGCCGCCCTGCTCTCCGCGCTGGCCCGCAAGCGCATCGCGCGCCTCATGCGCAAGGCGCGGCGTGTGGGCGAGGATCTGTTCGAGGACAAGCCCTCGGCCTTCATCCGCCACTGGCACTTCGAGGACAGCCCCGCCTGACCGGCCGCGCGGTGCGCGCGTGGCGGCCGGTCGACCCTGCCGCCCCGTCCCCTGGGGCTATGCCAGGCGCGCCAGTCCCGCCACGGTGAGCGCGAGGCCGAAGACGAGCGTGAGGATCACCCATGTCCGCTGCATGTGCGCCAGGTTGCGCAACCAGAAATGGAAATAGAGGTCCGAAAAAGCGAGCACCACCAGCGCCTCGACGATCATGATGCCGCCCAGCGTCTTCATGATGCAGGTGAGGATATCCGCCGGGATCCAGGGATTGGCGAGATAGATGGCGGCGCCGAGCATCAGCTCGACCAGCCCGCAGAGCAATTGCAGCGCCGGCGATTGCTCGATTTCCCTGACCATGGCCTGCCACAGCCCCGGCTTGCGCAGCGCGCCGATGGCGGCGGCGAGTGTAAAGGCACCGAGCAGCATCGCCGCCCAGGCCGTCGCGTCAATCATGTCGAATTCTGCCACGAACCTCTCCCCATGAGAGCCAGCCCCCGGGCAGCATGGGGCCAGCGCGTTGACCGGGGCATTGATGCGCTCCTCGGCCAGCAAACATTAGCGCGGCCGCACGGCCGGTCCAGCCGGAAAATTGGGGATGGGGAGAGAGGGAGTGGGGACAAACCGGGAGGTGGATGAGGGGGCCGCTTTTATTGGGCCTTTTGGGTCATCGGATGTCGGAAAGGTTGTGGGATGTCGACTGGCGGTTTCCGGTAGAAAAGGGACAAACCCGTCATTAGCGATCGTGCCGGTGACCGGCCGGTTGCGGTTAAGCGGACGTCCGCGTTCCACGGTAATCGCCCCCGGAACGAGCAACCCTGGCCGGTAGGCGAATGGCGGCTCGCCGGCCAAGAGGAACGGGAAGCCGCCACCGCGCAGCTACTCAATAATGGATTGGCATTCTGGCGTTCGGGAAGCGGCTACCTTGGAGAACGCAATTAACGCGTCTTCTGCCGCTTTGTATTGATGTTTATATTTGTTGCCGATCTCCTCAGCAATGCTAGGAGTAACCGGGCTCATTTCGAAAGGATTAGGCTGCGCTGCGATTAATGTGTTAGCTTCACTGAGAGAAATCGAGCGATTAGCGGCTCTACGAAACACCTCAGAGTTGTACGACAGATACCGTCGCACATCGGGATTTTTTGTCGCACCCATCATAAGCATCGCTTCGCCATATCCAGCAATCGCAGTCGCCCAGCAGAAATCTGCCTTAGATTTTGCGTTTTCTGCTACGGTGCGAAATTCGATCTTGAGCCCGCCATGAAGTAATTGAAGGACTACCCTCTGCTCATCATGTGGGAGTTCGGCCACCCATTGTGATTGGCAGCCCCAGCCAAGAGGCCTCTTTTCGCAATGCTCAGTCGCAACGGCTTGGGCCGCCAGAAAAATAGCCAACATCATCCTGGTTTTCCCCTCTAAACCATTCTCACCATAGGAGGGGCGAGGCAAAGCGTAAACGCTGACAACCGCTTTCAGCAAAGCTCCAGCTGGGCTGCGTGGCGCATTGGCAGCTGAATGACTGTAATCGGGCGGTGGAACCGCGCCGTACTACGGCGATCATGGGCGCATACCTGCTCTGCTACTTGGCGCTACGATGACCAGTTAAGGCGCGGGCTGACAATCATGGGCTCCGTCGGAACGGCGTTATTTGGGTCGCATCCACTCACGCCACTTTCCCCATCGCCCTAAACCAACAGCCGCCCCTCAAATTTGCCGCCCTGCCCAGCCACCCCCGCGCGCGGGGGTTTCAATGCAGCTGTGGCCCGCTATGGCACGGGCATGAGCGAGACTGCATCCATGACCCCGCCCCCGTTTCGCGTGCCGGCCGATCCGCAGGCGGCGCGGTTCGCCTTCAGCGTCCATGCCACGGACGGCAAGGCGCGCACCGGCGAGATCGTCATGAAGCGGGGTGTCATCCGCACGCCGGCCTTCATGCCCGTGGGCACGGCGGCGACCGTGAAGGCGATGCGCCCGGCCGAGGTGCGCGCCAGCGGGGCGGACATCATCCTGGGCAACACTTATCACCTCATGCTGCGCCCCGGCGCGGAGCGGGTGGCGAAGCTGGGCGGCCTGCACGCCCTTTCGGGCTGGGAGCGGCCGATCCTCACGGACAGCGGCGGCTATCAGGTGATGAGCCTCTCCGCCCTCACCAAGGTGACCGAGCAGGGCGTGGCCTTCGCCAGCCATATCGACGGCACGCGCCACATGCTGAGCCCCGAGCGATCGATGGAGATCCAGCGCCTGCTCGGCAGTGACATCGTGATGGCCTTCGACGAGCTGGTGCCGACGACAACCAGCCGCGACGCGCAGGCGCAGGCCATGGAGCGCTCCATGCGCTGGGCGGCCCGCTCGCGCGCAGGGTTCGACAGCGGCGGGGACCATGCCGCGCGGGCGGCGCTGTTCGGCATCCAGCAGGGCGCGCTCGACGTCGAGCTGCGGCGCCAGTCCGCGCAGGCGCTCGTGGACATCGGCTTCGATGGCTATGCGGTGGGCGGCCTCGCCGTGGGCGAGGGGCAGGAGGCGATGTTCGCCTGCCTCGATCATTGCGTGGATCATCTGCCGGCTGGGAAGCCGCGCTACCTGATGGGCGTCGGCAAGCCGGACGACATCGTGGGCGCGGTGGAACGCGGCATCGACATGTTCGATTGCGTGCTGCCGACCCGCTCGGGCCGCAACGGGCAGGCCTTCACCTGGAGCGGGCCGCTCAACATCCGCAACGCCCGCTTCGCCGAGGATCCCACGCCGCTCGACGCGCGCTGCACCTGCCCGGCCTGCGGCAGCGTCAGCCGCGCCTACCTCCACCATCTGGTGAAGGCCGGGGAGATGCTGGGCGCCATGCTGATGACCCAGCATAATCTCCATTTCTACCAGGCCCTGATGGCCGCCCTGCGCGACGCGATCGCGCACGGCGACCTCAAGGCCTTCGCGGACGGCTTCCGCCGGGATTATAGCTCGCGGCAGTTCTGAGAGGCCCCCGGCGGTGGCCCCGGCAAGGCGGCCCTCACAGCCCGGCAAAGCGCTTGGCCAGGACGAGGCTGATCGTGCGTGGATTGGGCGGGTTGTTGTAGGGATCATAGCCGAGATAGCCGTTGCGGATGGTCGGCGGCCGCTGGTCGAAGACGTTCGCAGCGACAAGCTGGACTTCCGCGTCGGAGAGCGCGGGCGCCCGCGTGAGGCGGTCGAGATCGAGGCCCAGGAACAGGGATGCCGTCGTATAGGAGCCGACCTTCTCGGGCGTGACGTTCGGCCGGTTGTCGGTGAACCCGTCGACATAGTTGACGACCGTGCCCAGCGAGACGCCGCCGCGCCCCCATACCAGGCTGCCGTTCAGGCGCAGATCGGATGCCTGGGCATAGCCGTCCAGGCGGGAGACGGGCGCGCCGCTGCCGGCCTGCAGGTTGAGATTGAGGATATACTGGCCGGTGAGATGGAATTGCGCGGTGCCGCCGAGCAGCCTCGTGCTGTAGGCAAAGTCGAGGTCCAGCCCGTCCGTGAACTCGACCGCGAAGTTCTGCGGCCTGATGTCGATGATCACCTGCACTTGCGAGAGCAGGTCGGCCGGGATTTCGCTGGCCGCATTCCATGTCACCGTGCGGCCGCCGTTCACGAACGGCACATTGGCGGAGAACCAGCGGAAGGTGGTCGGGTTGTTCACGACGGCGCTGATCTGTGCTGCGCTGGGGTTGAGGATGTTGAACCCCTGCAGGTCCGGCAGCGTGGCGGCGTCGGTCTGCGAGGGCGTGACCACGCGGCCGTTGATCTTGATCCGGTAATAGCCGGCCTTGATCGAGAGGTCGGGAATGAAGGCGGGCGTGAGGTCGATGCCCGCGGTGAACGTGTCCGCCTTCTGTGTTTCCAGGCCGGGATTGGCGCCGGCGCGATAGATGGCGAGCGCATCGCCGGCCGGCAGGGCGCTGTTCTGGCTTCCCGCCGGCAGATAGGGGTAAGGCTGGCTCCAGAAGGAGACCTGCTCGGCGATGCCGATCGTGTCGCGGAAGCGCGGCACCAGGAACGAGCGTGCGTAGGTGCCGCGCAGCGCGATCGAGCGGTCGATCTGCCAGCGGACGCCGATCTTGGGGGCAAGGGCGGAATCGAATTCCACGTCCTCGTATCGCAGGGCCGCCGAAAGCGTGAGGCTCCGCACCAGCGGCACGGCCATGTCCGGGCTGACGAACGGGACGTTCACTTCGCCGAAGACGGAGCGGGCCGTGCGCTTGCCGCCTGCCCTGTGAAAGAAGATCGCGGCGTCCGTTTCGAGCGTCTCGTCGCGATACTGGGCGCCGCCCGCGACGATCAGGGGGCCGGCCGGGAGCGAGGCCAGCGCCGTCTGGCCAGTGACCTCGGCGACGAGCAGCGTGTTCTGGTGATTGTAACGGACGACGCGGCCGCTGCCATAAGTGAGGGCACTGCCCGAATCGGTCTCGCCATAGTCGAGATTCACGTCGATGGCGGTCTCGCCACCGCCATCCCAGTGCATGTTGCCGTTGATCGACCAGCCGGTCGTGCGGCTCTGATAGTCCCGGTTGCTGTTGGGCGTGTTCGGATAATCGAGCCGCGCACGGCGGTCCCGCTGGAAGCGCGATCCGTCGACCGAGAGCGTGACGTCGCCCACCTCCTGGCGCACCCCGGCATAGAAGCCGCTCAGGTCCTCCTGCGGCAGCTGGCTGATCTGGAGCGGCGTGGTGCCGGAGATGACCGGATCGGTGACGAACTCGTCACGGCGCTGATAGCTCGCAATGCCGTAAACGCTGCCGCTTCCCCAGCTGTGGCCGGCGAGGATGCTGCCGTCCCAGCTCGTGGCGCCGGTCTCGGTCATGACGCCGCCGCGCGCGCGCAGCTCCACGCCGTCGACGGCCTTGCGGGTGACGATGTTGACGACGCCGGCGACCGCGTCCGCGCCGTATGTTGCCGAGGCGCCGTCCGAAATGATGTCGATGCGCTCGATGAGCGCGGAAGGGATGACCGACACGGTGGAGGCCTCGACCATGCCCACGGACGCCATGCGTCGCCCGTTGACGAGCGTCAGCGTCGCGTCGGAGGCCAGGCCGCGCAGCGCGAAGGCGGCGAAGGCATCATATTGGTTGTAGGACGTGGCGGTGCTGAGCGACGTGCCGATGCTGGTCGCCGCCGTGCCGAAATCGCTGAGGTCCGAAGCGAAGTTCTGGGGGATGGTGAGGATATATTCGGACATCGAATTGGCGCCGGAGCGCACGACATCCGTCTTGTCATATGTGAACACGGGGCTGGCGATATATTCGCGCGGCAAGCCGCGGATCAGCGAACCGGTGACCACGATGGCCTCCTGCGAGCGCGAATCGCGCGCCGCCGGCGCCCCTGCCTCCTGCTCCGCAGGGACGTCCTGCGCCCATGCCGCCGAAAACGAAAAGAGCCCCGCGGCGATCACCGCCGTCCCTCGATAGATCATGATGCCCCCGATTGTTATAATATACCATATCATTCATAAGGCCGCCGCGAGGCCTGTCAACCGGCTGCCTCGGCCTCGATGCAGCAGGAAGCCGATAGTGTTTATGTGTCCTGATCTGTCCGGTAATTGCTCGGTCAGACGCGTGATTCCCGGCTCGGGAGCGCCCTTTTCCGGTGTTCGTGGGCGATCGCCATCTGTCAGGCGGGCGCGCGATGTCGCGCCGGCCCGCCGTGGCGCTCAGGGTGCGGCGCGAGCGAGGGCCAGCAGCGCTTCAGCGAAGGCCTGCGGCTTTTCGGCGGCGGGATCATGGCCCGTGCCTTCGACCGGCCATTCGCGCACCAGCCCGGGGAACTGGCCGGCGGCGCGCATGCCCCCCATCATGCCGCCGCCGCGCGTGAGGACGATGGCGGGGACCGGGACGGGCGGTGGCGGCAGCAGCGCGGCGTCCAGCGCGGCATAGCGGGGATCGCCCGGCGCCGCGCCGATGCGATGGGCATAGCTGTGCCAGCTCACGGCCGCGAAGTCGGGATTGTCGAAGGCGGGCGCAGTGCGATCGAACAGCGCCTCGTCCACCAGTCCCGGCGACCATTGCCGCCGCAAGTGCAGGCAGATGTCGCGCGGCGCCTCGGCAAGCGCTCGCCGCCCCCGCTCGGACGAGAGGAAATACTGGTGCCAGATCATGTGCTCCGTGGCGGCGGGCACGGGGCGCGTCGGATCGGAAAGGTCCTGCACCAGATAGCCGCCGACGACGAGCACGCCGCGCACGCGCTCGGGCCACAGCGCGCCCATGATGCAGGCCGCCCGGCCGCCCCAGTCGAAGCCCGCCACCAGCGCGCGATCGATCCCCATCGCATCGAGCAGCGCGCGCGCATCGTCGGCAATGGCGGTCTGCTGGCCCGAGCGCATCGTCTCCGCGCTGCGGAAGCGGGTGGGCCCGAAGCCGCGCAGCCAGGGCACCAGCACGCGCATGCCGGCCTGCGCCAGCAGCGCCGCCGCCGCATCGAATGAGCGCGGATCGAAAGGGAAGCCGTGCAGCAGCAGCACCGGCGGGCCGGACGGATCGCCCCAGGCATCGAGCGCGATGTCGAGCAGCTCCGTGGCGACGACCAGGCGCTCGGGCGTCATCTCAGGGATCGACCAGGATCATGCGCAGGTCATTGACGTTGGTGAGCGTGGGCCCCGGCACGAACAGCGCCCCGATCTCGCCCAGCGCGCTCCCCGCATCATTGTTCGCCTGGACGGTGGCCACGTCGATGTCGGCTTCCTCCAGATCGTCCAGCGTCTCGCCATCGACATAGGCGCCCGCGACATCGCGATTGCCGTCGACGCCGTCGGTATCGGCCGCGAGCGCGGCGACACCCGCCAGACCCTTGATCGCGACGGCCAGCGCCAGCGCATATTCCTGATTGGGCCCGCCGCAGCCCGATCCGGTGACCGTCACCGTCAGCTCGCCGCCGGAGATGAGGGCCGTGCGCTGCCCCCGGCTGCAGGAATCGACGGCGATCCGCGCGTGGCGCCGCGCGACGAGGCGTGCATCCCCGGTCGCTTCCTTCTCGATGATTTCGGGCGTGTAGCCATGCGCGCGCAGGAAATCCGCGGCGGCGGCGAGCGCGTCATCCGGGCGGACGACCACCGCGAACCGGCTGCGCGCGAGGCGCGGGTCGCCCGGCTTCACCGATTCGCTCCAGCCGCCCGGATCGGCAATGCCGTAGCGCGCGAGCACCGCCTGCGCGTCGGCGGTCGTGCCGGCGTCGCCCACGGTCGGGCCGGAGCCGATATCCTCGGGAATGTCGCCCACCACGTCCGAGACGGCGAGCGTGAGCACGTCCGCCGGGAAAGCGGCGGCGGCGAGGCGCCCGCCCTTGATGCGCGAGAGATGCCGCCGCACCAGATTGATCTCGCCGATCGATGCGCCGGAGCGGACCAGCGCGCGCGTCACGGCCTGCTTCGCCGCAAGGTCGAGCGGCGGCGCGGGCGCGGCGAGCAGGGCGGAGGCGCCGCCTGAGAGCAGCACGAGCACCAGATCGCCCTCCCCGGCGCTTTCCGCCAGCGCCAGGCATCGGGCCGCGGCCGCCTGCCCGGCGGCGTCGGGCACCGGATGGCTTGCCTCGACCAGTTCGATCCGCCGGAGCGGGCCGCCATAGCCGGTGCGCGTGACGGCAATGCCGGTCGCGTCCGGCCAGTGCGCCTCGATCGCCTGTGCCATGGGCACTGCGCCCTTCCCGGCGGCGATCACGATGACGCGCCCGGCTGGTTTGGGCGGCAGCGCGGCGATGATCGTCTCCGGACGCTTGCAGGCCGCGACGGCCGCATCATAGGCGCCTTCCAGCAGCGCCCGCTTGTGCATGGGGCCGTTCATCGGCCGGCGAGGAACGTCGCGATGTTCTCGCCGGTGCGCCGGGCGAGGTCCTGCACGGCCTGGGTGCTGAGCCAAGCGGCATGCGGCGTGACGATCACGTCGCTGCGGCGCGCGAGGCGCAGGATCGGGCTGCCCGGCGGCGGCGGCTCGACCGGCGCGACATCGATGCCCGCGCCGCCGATCCGCCCCGCCTCCAGCGCAGCTTCCAGCGCATCGAGATCGATGAGCGCGCCGCGCGCGGTGTTGATGATGAGCGCGCCCTGCTTCATCGTGGCGAGGCTGTCCGCGTTCAGCATGTGCCGGGTCTCGTCGGTCAGCGGGCAATGCAGGCTGATGATGTCGCTGGTCGCCAGCACCTCCTCGAAAGCCAGCCTGCCCTCCGCCGGGGCCTGCCCTTGGCGTCCGGCGAAGACGACCTCCATGCCGAGTGCTCGCGCGCGTTCGGCGACGGCCTGCGCGATGGCGCCGCTGCCGAACAGGCCGAGCCGCTGCCCCGCCAGATCCCGCACGGGCGCTGCGAACACGCAAAAGGCCTTGCCGCTCTCCCAGCGCCCGTCGATCACCGAATCGCGGAACGGCACGAGCCCGCGCGTCAGGGCGAAGATGAGCATGATGACATGCTCGGCCACCGAAGTGCCGGCATAGCCGACGACATTGCGCACTGCGATGCCCTGCGCCTGCGCGGCTGTGCTGTCGACCACGTCGGTGCCCGTCGCCGTGACGGCGATCAGTTTCAGGTCCGGCAGTTGCGCGAGCGTGGCCGCGTCCATGCGGACCTTGTTGATGACCGCGACCTGCGCGCCCTGCAGGCGCTGGACGACCTCGTCCGGCTCGCTGAACTCATGGGCGATCCACTCATGGGGGAAGTCCGGGCGCGGAATCTCGAAGCCGCCCATCGTCATCCTGTCGAGATGCACGATGCGGGGCAAACCGCCCGCAACCGTTCCCGCGCCGTCCGTCATTCCCGCATCCTCCCGCAGATCATTCGCTCTGCAACTATATGGGCTGTCAGGCGAAGTCCAGCACCGCCCGGGCCCGTTTCGCGCGCCCGGCCGACCCGGCCTTCAGCGTTCCGCGCCCTCGCAGAGCAGTCGCATCAGCTTGTCGGTAACGCCGTTCGCCCGATCGAGCTCATCGTCGCTGAGCGCGTCCAGCACGCTGGCGCGGAAGGCATTGGCGACTTGCATGATTTCCTTGAGCGCCTTCTCGCCATCGGCGGTCAGCTCGATGAGCTTGGTGCGGCGGTCATTGGGGTCCTGCCGCCGGACCACCAGCCCGTCCGCTTCGAGCGTGTCGAGCATCCGGGTCAGCGTCGGGCCTTCGATGCCGATGCGCTTGGCGATGGAGATCTGCGCGCTCGGCTCCTTGGAGCGGGCAATGGTGGACAGCGCTTCCATGCGCGCGGTGCCGTAGCCGAGCGGGCGAAGCTGCTCGTCCAGCAGGGCCCGGTAGCGCCGAGCGATCAGGATGATCCGGTAAGTGAAGCCATATTCCCGGTCGAGCCTGGTCGTACCGTCCAGTTTCGGCATCGCGTCCGGTTCCTCCAGGAGAGTCTCACCCGTCTCGTTCAATCTCGGCCCCTTCCATCCGGTGATCGCGGCTGGTTGGCCGTTCATCGACATCTTTGCCGGTCCCTGTCAACTGCCCTCATCACCCGGAACCGCGCGACCGCCCGGCTTCACGGCGCCTCTGCGGGCGGTGATTGCCAGTTGACGATGTCCGCGTCCCGGCGCAGAGGATCGCCGTTTGCCCACGGGCAACGGGAACGACAGAACAGTCAGGGAGTGATCAAGTGGGCAAGCTTCGTCGGCCAGGTCAGACCGACGCTGGACTCGCGTCCGGCGCAATCAGCATGGGACTGCTTCTCTTTCTCGCCGCCTGCGGCAGCCAGCCGGAACCGGCCGGCAATGCCGTGGCCGTGCCTGACGCCCCCGCAAACGAAGCGCTTGGGAATGTCGCTGGCGAGCCCGCACCTGCCAATGTGACGGAGCCCGAAGCTCAGCCGACTCCGGCCGCGACCGCCACGCCAACCGCTGCCGCCACGCCGGCCGCGACCGAGCCCGCGCCGGCTGCCCCGGTGGAGACCGCCGCTGGCGGAGACGCAGCCAATGGCGCGAAGCTCTATGCCCAGTGCAAGATCTGCCATGCGCTCGAACCGGGCAAGCACGGCCTCGGCCCCTCGCTGCATGGCGTGGTCGGGCGCAAGGCGGCAGCCCTGCCCGACTTCAATTATTCCCCGGCGATGAAGGCCAGCGGCAAGGTGTGGACCAACGCGGCCCTCTCCGATTATCTTCGCGCGCCGATGAAAGTGGTGCCCGGCACCAAGATGGCGTTCGCCGGCGTCGCCAATGACAAGAGCCGCGCCGACATCATCGCCTATCTCGATACGCTGAAATAAGGCACGGCAGGCGGCGCCCGGCGCGCCGCCGCCCTCGCTCGTGCTTCAGTCCTCAATGAGCCGTCCGGGCGCGTAGGCCGCGGCGTCGATCATCGCGACGGCGGGCGGAAGCGGCTGGCCAAGCGCCAGGGCGCCACCGATCAGGGCCGCGGCCGGCGCGGTCTGTATGCCGAAGCCGCCCTGCCCGGCAAACCAGAAGAAGCCCTCCGTGCGCGGATCGAAGCCATAGGCCGGCAGCCGGTCCGGCGCGAAGCTGCGCAGGCCGGCCCATTTGTGCTCGACCGCCGCGATCCGCCAGTCGACGACCGCGCAGAAGCGGTCGATCGCGATGGCGACATCCAGTTCCTCGGGCGCCACATCGCGCGGGACGTCCGGCGTCTCGTCATGCGGGGAGAGCCAGAGCCGGCCCGCGCCTTCCGACTTGAAGTAGAAGCCGCCGCCCAGATCCGCGATCAGCGGGAAATGCGCCGGCGCCTCGGGACAGCGAAGCTGCACGACCGTGCGGCGATAGGGCTTGATGGCCAGCGGCCCCAGTCCGGCGCGCCGGGCGACATCGTCCGCCCATGCCCCCGCCGCGTTGACGATCATGCCGCAGGCGATCGTTCCGCTGCTCGTCTCGACCTGCCATCCCCGCCCTTCCCGCCGCGCGGCCGCGAAGCGGGTCGAGAGCTGCACGCGGGTGCCCGCGCGAATCGCCGCGCGGCGATAGGCGCCGAGCAGGCCGGCAGCGTCGATGTCCCGGCAGGAGGGCTCGGCGACACCCACGACCCATGGCTCCCGCAGGCCTGGCAGGGCGCGGAGCATGGCGGCCCGGTCGACCCGCTCGAACGTCACGCCGCTCCCGGCGAAGGCCGCCAGCATGCCCTCGGCGAGCCCGTCATCATCGGCCTTGCCGATGTGGATGGCGCTGCGCGGGCCCAGGAAAGGGGTCTCGGAAAAAGCGGGGTCCGGCGCGCGCAGCAGCGGGCCGCTGGCGCTGGTGAGCGGCTGCACGCCCGGTCCGCCATAGCTCTCTTCCCAGAAGGCCACCGAGCGCCCGGAAGCGTGATAGCCCGGCTGCGACTCCTGCTCGATCAGGATGACGCCGGCATGCGGCGCCAGAGTCGCGGCCATGCTGAACCCGGCCATGCCTCCGCCGACGATGAGGATGTCGGTCGTCACCATGCGGACAGGACCGCGGGATCGGACGAGAGCGGGGAGAGCGCGGGGGCGGACATGAGCGGCTGGTTACGATTTGGTAAGGCGTAACGTCTAGGCATAATCCGGTATGTCGGGGGTGTGGGCTTCTTCTTTGCTGAGCGCGGCTCTGGCGCTGCTCCTGCTGTGGGGCGCGGCGACGGACCTGCGCAGCCGCATCATCTCCAATCGCCTCAATCTCGGCATCGCGCTGCTGGCGCCCCTCTGGTGGTGGGCCAATGGCCTTGCGCTCTATCCGGACGTGGTCCTCCAGATCGCTCTGGCGCTCACGGTGTTCGTGCTCTTCGCCGTCCTGTTCTCGCTCGGGATGATGGGCGGCGGCGACGTGAAGATGCTCGCCGCGATCGCGCTGTGGCTGCCGCTCCAGGCCATGTCTCTGCTCATCGTGGTGATGGCGCTGATCGGCGGTGTCGTGACGCTCGCGACGGTCGTCCATCATCGGATGAGCCGCAGGATCGGCCGGCCGGAAATCCCCTATGGCGTCGCCATCGCGCTCGCCGGGCTATGGGTAATGGGCGAACGCTATCTTAACCCTTTGACTTAATAATGAATGCGACCGGGACTCGTGGTCCCATCGATCGGAGGCGGTTGTCTACATGGAACCCAGGAAGATCGCGCTGCTGGCGGGTGCCCTCATCATTGCGGTGACGACGGCATTCCTCGCACGCTCCATGTTCAACGGAGGCGGCGGCGGCGGCGCACCCAGCGCGACGGCGGCCGCGATGCCCAATCCTGCCGACATGCCCCATGTGCTGGTCGCGACCAAGTCGCTGCCCGTCGGCACGATCATGGGTCCGGATGCCTATCGCTACCAGCCCTGGCCCAAAGAGCTGGTCGAGGAAGCCTATTATATCCAGGGCAAGGCCGACGAGGCGAAGCTGGCCGGCGCCGTGGTGCGCACGGCGATCGCCGCGGGCCAGCCCGTCACGCAGGGCTCGCTCATCAAGGCCGGCGACCGCGGCTTCCTTGCCGCCGCGCTCGGGCCGGGCATGCGTGCCGTGACCGTGCCGGTTTCCGTGCAGAGCAGCGTCGCGGGGTTCGTGTTCCCCGGCGACCGGGTGGATCTGGTGCTCACGCAGAGCGTCGTGGGTGGTGGCGAAGGCGAACCGCTCAAGGTCGCCGAGACGATCCTGCGCAATCTGCGCGTGCTCGCCACTGACCAGCGCACCAATGCCGTGGGCGAGGATGGCCAGCCGGTCGTCCAGACATTCTCCAACGTCACGCTCGAAGTCACCCCGCGCATGGCGGAGAAGATCAGCGTGGCCCAGACCGTCGGCACCATCACGCTCTCGCTGCGCTCGATCGCGGACAACAATCAGGAACTTGAGGAGGCGCTCGCCTCCGGGGACATCGATGCGTCCGGCGCGGGCGACGAGAAGGGCGAGAAGGCGATGATCGCCGCGCTGGCGCGCAGCCCGTCCGACCGCCGCTCGTCCTATTCCACCGGCGCGGATGTCTCGCGCTACCAGCGCAGCAGCGTGCCCGGCAAGCCCGTCGACCCCAATGCGCCGGCCGTGGTCGCCGCGGGCGGGGGCAGCGGCTCGGGGCCGGTCGTGCGCGTGGCGCGCGGCGGCAGCGTCACTACCGTCGAGGTCGGGAGCAAGTGAAGATGAGCCATGTCCTCCAGCCATCGCTGGCGCGCGTCGCGGCCGGCGCTCTCGCCGCCGCACTCGCCATCGCCTCCAGCGCCGCGCTTGCGCCGTCCGGGCTGCTCGCCGCCGGTGCCGCGCCGCAGGAAAACGGCGCCCTGCTGCTCGCCGTGGGCGAGAGCCGGGTGGTCAACCTGCCTGACAGCCTCACTGACGTGGTGATCGCCAATCCCAATGTGCTGGACGTCCATGTGCGCTCCCAGCGCCAGATCTACCTGATCGCCAAAGCGCCGGGCGAGACCAACATCTTCGTGACCTCGGGCAATGGCAAGATGCTCTATGCCAATGCAGTCCGCGTGGGCAACAACATCACCAGCATCGACCAGATGCTGCGCCTCGCCATGCCGGACGCCAATGTCCAGGTGAGCACGATGAACGGCCTGGTGCTGCTGACCGGCACGGTCGGCGCGCCGGAAGACGCAGCCGAGGTCGAGCGCCTCGTCCAGGCCTTCTCGGGCAAGGAGACCAATGTCGTCAGCCGCCTCAAGACCGCGACGCCACTGCAGGTCAACCTGCAGGTCCGCATCGCAGAGGTGAACAAGAGCCTTTCCAAGAATATCGGCTTCAACCTCGCCACCGCCGACGCAACCGGCGGCTTCAAGTTCGGGGTGGGGCAAGGCCGGGAATTCTATCCGCAATGGACCATGGGCGGCCCTCTGCTGGTCGGCAGTAAAGTGTCGGAAGGCGCGACGGCCGTGACGCCGGGCACCAGCGGCACGTCGCTGTTCGGCGAGGGCCGGTTGTTCGGCCTCGACGTGCTCGGCGCGCTCGACCTGGCGGAAACGCAGGGGCTGGCATCGACGCTGGCCAATCCCAACCTGACCGCGCTCTCGGGCGAGACGGCGAGCTTCCTGGCCGGTGGCGAAATTCCCATTCCGCTCTCGACGACGCTGGGACAGGTCTCGGTCGAGTACAAGCAATATGGCGTCAGCCTTGCCTTCACGCCGACCGTCCTTGCAGACGGCCGCATCTCGATGCGCGTCCGCCCGGAGGTCTCGCAACTCGACAATGGTTCGGCGGTGCGCCTCAACGGCTTCACCATCCCCGGCATCTCCACCCGCCGGGCGGAGACGACCGTGGAACTCGGCTCGGGCCAGAGCTTCATGATCGGCGGCCTGCTGTCCAGCTCCAGCGGCAACACCATCGAGAAGGCGCCGTTCCTCGGCGACCTGCCGATCATCGGCAACCTGTTCAAGTCGCAGGGCTATCGCCGCCAGGAGACGGAGCTGGTCATCGTCGTGACGCCGTATCTGGTGAAGCCGGTGGATGCGCGCCAGATCGTGCTGCCGACCGATGGCTATCGCAATGCCGACGACGGCCAGCGCATCCTCGGCGGCCAGATCCATGCCGGCGAGACCGGTGCCAGCCGGCCCGCGCCCAAGGCGGCGCAGCCGACCACCGTGACGCCGGACAAGGTCGGCAATGCCGCCCGGTCGAACAAGGGCCAGGCCGCGCCCGGTTTCAGCTTCTGACAAGGGAAGATACGCAGGATGGAAAAGACGAGCTTCTTCTTCAGGCCCGCCGCCCGTGCGCTGGCGCTCTGCCTTGTCATCGCGCCTGTGCTGGCGGCTGCGCCAGCGGTTGCCCGCAAGGCCGAGCGCGGCGTCGAATCGGCGCATCAGCCGGTGGTCGAGCGCACCGACTTCGTCTTCGACGTGACGGGCGAGAGCGACGGCACCCTGGGTTCGGCTGACCGCAGCCGACTCAATGCCTGGTTCAGCGCGCTGCGCCTCGGCTATGGCGATCATGTGTCGCTGGCCAGCGCCGGCGGTTCGCTCGCCCTGCGCGACGCGGTGGGCGAGGTCGTCGGGCGCTATGGGCTGCTGGTGGAAGGCGATGCGCCGGTCACGGCCGGAGAAGCGCCCGCTGGCGGCGTGCGCGTCGTGGTCAGCCGCTCCACGGCGAGCGTGCCGGGCTGCCCGAGCTGGCGGGACAAGGCGGAAGCCGATTTCGTCGGTGGCCTCAGCGACAATTATGGCTGCGCCGCGGCCTCCAATCTCGCCGCGATGGTGGCCGACCCGCGCGACCTCGTCGAGGGACGCGCCTCGGACATCGATCCCACCAACGGCGTGAGCGGCAAGGCGATCAAGGCCTATCAGGAAAAGGCGCCCACCGGCGCCGGCGGACTTCAGGCCATGTCGGCGGGAGGCAAGTGAGATGAACGCACCGTGGAAACCCGGCGGCCCCCATGGGCGCGACCCCTTTCATGCCTATGTGTGCGATGATCACAGCCTCGATCTCATTCGCGCCGTGGTCCAGGAACTGGGCTGGCCGGTCGAGAAGGTCTACAAGGGCGGCCTGCGCAATGCCGTGCAGTCGCTCTCCATGTCGGCGAGCCCGAATGTCCTGTTCGTCGACCTCTCCGAATCCGGCGATCCGCTGAACGACATCAACAGCCTTGCGGAAGTCTGCGAGCCCGGCACCGTGGTGATCGCGAGCGGGCAAGTGAACGACGTGCGCCTGTATCGCGATCTCATCGCGAGCGGCATCCAGGATTATCTGCTCAAGCCGCTGTCCGCCGACACGCTGCGCGATGCCCTGGCCGGCGCGCACGCCGTCTTCCTGGCGCCCAAGGCCGACATCGGCGATGACCGGCCGCACGTGCTGGTCAGCGTCATCGGCACCCGGGGCGGCGTGGGCGCCTCCACGATCGCGACCTCGCTCGCTTATCTCAGCAGCGCCAAGGGCAAGAGCCCCACCGCATTGCTCGACCTCGACGTGCATTTCGGCACCGGGGCGCTCGCGATGGATCTGGAGCCCGGCCGCGGCCTCACCGACGCAGTCGAGAATCCAAGCCGCATCGACGGGCTCTTCATCGAGCGCGCTATGGTGCGGGCCAGCGAGACGCTCGCGCTCCTCTCCGCCGAGGCGCCGATCAGCCAGCCGCTCATCACGGATGGCTCGGCCTATCATCAGCTGGAGGAAGAGCTTCGCAGCGCGTTCGAATGGACATTCGTGGACCTGCCGCGCTCGATGCTGATCCAGCATCCGCATCTGGTGCATGAATCGAACGTGGTGATCGTGGTGACGGAGTTCACGCTCGCATCCGCCCGCGATACGATCCGCATCCTCTCCTGGCTCAAGTCCAACGCGCCGCAAAGCCATGTGATGGTGGTCGCCAACAAGGCGCAGCCGGGCGTGGTGGAGATCGCGCGCAAGGATTTCGAACATTCGATCGAGCGGCCGATCGACCTTGTCCTGCCTTATGATTCCAAGGTCACCGCGCAGGCTGCCAAGCTGGGCAAGACGGTTGCTGAAAGCGGCCGCGCCAGCAAGCTCGGCCAGGGTCTCGCGCAACTCGGCAGGACGATCGCGACCAGCGGCGGTTCGGTCGATCCGGCGGAGCGCAAGGGCGCCGGCAAGGCAGCCGGGGGCTCGCTCATCAGCCGCCTGCTGGAAGGCAAGCTGCCCCGGCAGGGCAAGGCAAAGGGCCCAGCCAGTGCGGACCTGGTTTCGGGATGATGGATCGCGGCGGCGCTGACTTCGCGCCCGGTCATTGAACGGGATGATGATGGACGCACGGTTCCTCCTGCTGATCCTGCTCATGGTGGCGATGCTCGCCATGCTGTTCTTCGCCTTTTCCGGACCGTCGCCCGAGCGCGCGCGCGCGCGCCGCATGGCCGCGATCCGCGGGCGCCACACCGGCAATGACGGCAACCAGATCGAGGCGCGCATGCGCAAGGCGATCGCCTCCACCCAGCAGGAGAAGCACAAGCTCCTCACCTCGCTCGTCCCCCGGCCCGAGCAGCTGACCAAGCGGCTGGCCATGACCGGCCGGAAATGGACGCTCAGCCAGTATATGATGGTCTGCGTGGGGCTGGCCATCACGGTCTTCGCCTTGCTGCTGCTGCGCGGTTTTTCCTTCGTACCGGCCCTGCTGCTGGCAATGGCGACCGGTTTCGGCCTGCCGCACTGGGTGATCGGCAAGCTGATCGCGAAGCGGATCGACAAGTTCACCGCCAATTTCCCGGATGCGCTGGACCTGCTGGTGAGAGGCCTGCGCTCGGGCCTGCCGGTCAGCGAGACGATGACGGTGGTGAGCCAGGAAATTCCCGGACCCGTGGGCGAGGAATTCAAGATGATCACCGAGCGGATCAAGATCGGCAAGTCCATGGACCAGTCGCTGCAGGAGACCGCGGCGCGGCTCGGCACGCCGGAATTCCAGTTCTTCTGCATCACGCTCAACATCCAGCGGGAAACGGGCGGCAATCTCGCCGAGACGCTGGCCAATCTCGGCTCGGTTCTACGCCAGCGCGCGCAGATGAAGCTCAAGATCCGGGCGATGTCGTCCGAATCCAAGGCGTCGGCCTATATCATCGGCGCGCTGCCTTTCCTGGTGTTCGGCCTCATCAGCTGGATCAACTTCAAATATATGACGCCCTTCTTCAACGGCGATCCCGGCGGCCTCTTCGGGCTGAGCCTCATGCAACTCGTCGGGCTGGGCGGCATGTGCTGGATGGGCATCGGCGTGTTCATCATGTCCAAGATGATCAATTTCGAGATCTAGGGGAGCTCCAGGGACCATGTCATCCACCGGCGCCACCCTGATGGGACTGACCGCAGCCGATCTCGGCACGCTGCTCGCGGCGCTGGCGACGCTCGCCGTGCTCGTCGCGCTTTATGCCGCCTCGACGGTGCGCAACCCGATGAACCGGCGCGTGAAGGCGCTCAACGACCGGCGCGAGCAACTGAAGGCGGGCATCACTGCCTCGACCGGAAAGCGGCGCGCGAAGATCGTTCACCAGAACGACACGACGGACCGGATGCGCACCTTCCTGTCGTCGCTCAAGGTGCTGCAGGACGACCAGCTCAAGGTGGCGCAAGTGAAGCTGGCGCAGGCCGGCATCCGCTCCAAGGACTGGGCCATCGCCATCATCTTCGGCCGGCTCGTGCTGCCGATCGTGGTGGGCGGCATGGCGGCCCTGCTCATCTACGGGGTCGATCTCTGGCCCCACTGGGGCGCCATGAAGAAGTTCGGCGTGTTCGCGGGCGCGCTGCTCCTGAGCTACAAGGCGCCGGACCTTTATGTCGACAATATGGTCACCAAGCGCTCGCAGGCGATCCGCAAGGGCATACCCGATGCGCTGGACCTGCTCGTCATCTGCGCCGAGGCGGGGCTGACCGTGGACGCCGCCTTCGCGCGCGTCGCACGGGAACTGGGCGCCGCCTATCCCGAGCTGGGCGAGGAGTTCCAGCTCACCGCCATCGAGCTCTCCTTCCTGACCGAACGGCGCATGGCCTTCGAGAATCTGGCGACGCGCGTGAAGCTGGATGCGCTCAAGGGCGTGGTGACGACGATGATCCAGACCGAGAAATACGGCACGCCGCTGGCCTCCGCGCTGCGAATCCTCTCGGCCGAGTTCCGCCACGAGCGCATGATGCGCGCGGAAGAAAAAGCCGCGCGCCTGCCGGCGATCATGACCGTGCCACTCATCCTCTTCATCCTGCCGACACTGTTCGTGGTCATTCTGGGTCCGGCTGCCTGTTCGATCAGCGAAGCCTTCTGACGGGGCTTGCGATGCGAACGGGCCTGCGCCACTAGGCCACGAGAATTCCAGACGCCCGGAGGAGCGACAGCCTTGCCCAAGATCCAGCCCGTCACGCCCGTGATCCTCTCCGGCGGCTCGGGCACCCGGCTCTGGCCGGTCAGCCGAACCGCCCAGCCAAAGCAGTTCATCGGGCTCACCGCGCCGCAGACGATGTTCGAGCTGACGCTGGCGCGCGTCGCCGGGCTGGCCGATGCGCAGACGCCGCTCGTCGTGGCGAACGCGGCCCATGCCGACATCATCCGCGCCCAGGGCGGGCCGGACATCACCGTCATTCTCGAGCCCTGCGCGCGCAATACCGCGCCGGCCATCGCGCTTGCGGCAATGGCCCTGGAGGAACAGGACAGCGCCATGCTGGTGATGCCGAGCGATCACGTCATCACCGATGTCGCGGCTTTCCATGCCGCGATCGAGCGGGCACGGCCGCTCGTGGCCGAAGGCTGGCTCGTTACGTTCGGCATCGAGCCGGATGCGCCCGAGACGGGCTTCGGCTACATCGCGCTGGGCGAGGAGCTGGCTGAAGGCGTACGCAAGGTCTCCCGCTTCATCGAGAAACCGCCGCTGGACCGGGCCAAGACGATGCTCGCGCAGGGCGGCCATGTCTGGAATGCCGGCATCTTCCTGTTCAGCGCCCGTGCCTTCCTCGACGCGCTCGCGATCTATCAGCCCAACATGCTCGCCGCCGCCCGCCAGTCCATGGCGGAAGCCGAGCGGGACGGGAAGGTGATCCGCCCGTCCGAAGCGGCATTCGCGCTCTGCGCGTCCGATTCGATCGACTATGCGGTGATGGAGCGGGGCGAGAAGGTCGCCTGCGTACCGGTGGCCATGGGCTGGTCCGACGTGGGGAGCTGGGACGCGCTGTATGACCTCGCGGATCGCGATGCCGACGGCAATGCCGTGCAGGGCGCCGCGCAGGCGATCGAGGCCAATGGATGCCTGATCCGCAGCGACGGCCCGCATGTGACCGTCGTCGGCGGGCAGAATCTCATCGTCATCGCGACCGGAGACGAGATCCTCATCCTGCCGCGCGGCCGCTCACAGGAAGTGCGCAAGGCCGTGGCGGCAATGAAGCAGCGGAAGGGCGAGACATGACCGGCGGGCGGCACGGAAACGGCATGAACCGGCCACACTGGCTGGCTGCGCTTTCGATTCTGCTGTTCGTGATGGTCATCGTGCCGCTGATCGCGCGCTTCTATTGAACAAGGTTGACCGGGGAAGGCTGGCCCTTCCGCGGAGACAGGCGCCATGCCGATACACCGGCGCCATTGCGAGGGAGTTTCCATGACCGACAAGCCCACCATCCTGGTCACCGGCGGCGCCGGCTATATCGGCAGCCATGCCGTTCTGGCGCTGGTCGACGGCGGCTGGCCGGTGGTCGTGGTGGACAATCTCACCACGGGCTTCCGCTGGGCCGTCCATGAGAAGGCGGCCTTCGTCGAAGGCGATGTCGGCGACGTGGCGTTCATGGAGGATGTCCTGCGCACCCATGGCGTGCGGGGTATCATGCATTTCGCGGGCTCGATCATCGTGCCCGAATCCGTCGAAAACCCGCTCAAATATTATCGCAACAACACCGCCAACAGCCGCGCGCTGATCGAGGCGGCGGTGAACGCGGGCGTGCCCCATTTCATCTTCTCCTCGACGGCAGCGACCTATGGCGTGCCGGAGGAAAGCCCGGTGCGCGAGGACAGCCCGAAGCAGCCGATCAATCCCTATGGCATGTCCAAGCTGATGACCGAGATCATGCTGGGGGACGTGGCGGCGGCCCATCCGCTCAATTTCTGTGCGCTGCGCTATTTCAACGTGGCGGGCGCGGACCCGCAGGGGCGCTCGGGCCAGTCCACGGCCGGCGCCACACATCTCATCAAGGTCGCGGTGGAGGCAGCGCTGGGCAAGCGCAGCCATGTCGGCGTGTTCGGCACCGATTACCCGACGCCGGACGGGACGGGCGTGCGCGACTATATCCATGTCAGCGATCTCGCCGCCGCGCATGTGCTGGCGCTGGAAGCGCTGATGGCCGAGCCGGCGCGCAATCTCACCATGAACTGCGGCTATGGCCGGGGCTTCTCGGTGCTCGAAGTGCTCGACGCCGTGGACCGCGTCACCAACATGAAGGTCGAGCGCCGGATCGAGGGACGCCGGGCAGGCGATCCGCCGGCCCTCATTTCCGACAACAGCCGGATCAAGGCGACCCTGCCCTGGGTGCCCGCTTATGCAGACCTGCCGGTCATCGTCGAACATGCCCTCGCCTGGGAGCGCAAGCTGAGCGCGATCCGCGGCAGCTGATCGCGGATCCCGGGACGAGCGATAGAAGCGATAGAAGCGGGGGCACGTCCGAAAGGTCCGCCGCGAGCCATGCGCCCCAGCGCGCGGGCGGCCTTGTGGCCTCTTTCGCCGGCATTCTGCAGCAAACCGGGCCCGGTTCGGATAGTCGTTAGCCCGGCGGGCAAGATACTGTTCGTCTGCGGGAAAGTGACAGATTGCCGCCGCTTTACAGTCGCGATATTGCGTCCTCATGAGGACGCGGATCAAAGTGTGCTGCATCGCTTCGCCTGATGAGGCAAGCATCGCAATCGGAGGGGGTGCCGACGCGCTGGGACTGGTGGCGCGTATGCCTTCCGGGCCAGGTCCTATCGCTGACGCCATGATCGCCGAGATAACGGCGCTCGTTCCGCCACCTGTCGCCACCTTCCTGCTGACATCCGAGACGACGGCCGAAGCAATCTCCGCACATATACGAGCCACCAATCCGTCCACGGTTCAGGTTGTTTCGCACATCGATCGGGCGGAATCCCAGAAGCTGGCGGCGCTGGAACCGCATGTGCGTCGTGTTCAGGTCATCCATGTCGAAGGGCCGGAAGCTCTTGATCTGATCCCTGCCTATGCGCCGCACGTCCACGCTTTCCTGCTGGATTCGGGCAGGCCGAACGCCCCGGTCGCGGAGCTTGGCGGAACCGGCCGCGCCCATGATTGGGCCATCAGTGCGGCCTTCGTTCGAGCGACGGAGAGGCCGGTCTTCCTCGCGGGCGGTCTGTCCGCCGCGAACGTGGCCGACGCAATCAAGCAGGTTCGACCCTATGGGCTGGACCTGTGTTCCGGGGTGCGGACTGCCGGCCAGCTTGATCCCGAGAAGCTGGCAGCATTCGTGCTGGCCGTGGAGCAGACCGACGCTGAATTGGCATCCGCCACCCTGGTCGCCTGACGCAACCTCCTTTCCATTCCCGCTTCCCCCGGGGCAGGACACCCAGAACGCCGCGGCGGCCGGTCCGGACGCGAGGAGACAGCGGGATCACCGCCTCTTTCCCGTCATCCGATTGATAAGGTGGCAGGAAGCCCCGGGGCCTCCATTCAGATAGCGTCCCGCCGATGCCGCCCGAAATCGGGCGTGGAACGAGCCTCGGGCATGGAGCGGGAGCCAAGTGCCAGCTACTGCGTTGATGGCATCAGCCCCATGCCGGAGTTTCAACTTGCGCCCCTTCCATGTCCTGCCCGCCCTGCTCGCTGCTCTCGCCGCTCATTCCTTCCCCGCTTTCGCACAGACCACGGACGCCGCAGAGGCAGCCGAGGAGCGTGCGGCGGCCCGGGCCCGTGCGGGGGACCGGCTCACCGTCGGGCTCGGCGGCGCGCTGATCCCGGAATATGAGGGGGCGAGCGGATCGAGCCTCGTGCCGGTGCCCGGCGCGGTCGGCAAGGTTGGCGGGCTCAATTTCCTCTATGTCGGTAATCGGCTCAGCCTCGACCTCATCAACGATGGCGGATCGCGCTGGGATTTCCAGCTCGGCCCGGTCGCCACCGTCGGCTTCAATCGCGCGAGCGTGAAGAATATCGATGACGAGCGTATCCGTGCGCTCGGCAAGGTCGGCCATTCGGTCGAGCTGGGCGGCTTCGCGGGCATCGGCCGCTGGGGTCTCATCACCAGCAATTATGACCGGCTCTCGGCCACCGTCACTGTCCGCAAGGACGTCGCGGGCGCGCATGGCGGCACGATCATCACGCCCTCGCTGAGCTACATGACGCCGCTCAGCACGAAGAGCCTCGTCATCCTCGCCGCCTCGGCCAATCATGTGGATGATGATTATGCGCGCACCTTCTTCTCCATCACGCCGGAGCAGAGCGCCGCGAGCACCCTGCCCGTCCACAGCGCGGGCAGCGGCTGGAAGGACTGGACGCTCGCCGCTGCGGGCAATGTCTCACTGAGCGGCGATCTCTCGGGCGGTCTCTCGCTGGTCGGCGGGCTCGCTTACACCCGTCTGCTTGGCGACATCGCGGACAGCCCGGTCGTGCGCATCGCCGGATCGCGCGACCAGTGGATGGCGGGCTTGGGGCTGGCCTACACGTTTTGACGAAATGGCGGCGCGCCGGTACGCCGGTGCGCCATGGAACGTTGGACCCAAGCGCTTTTCACGCACTCATCGACCCGAGAGGCTATTCTCGAACACCGCTTTCTTGCGGCAATAGGGAGTCAGCTCTGGGAGGAAGGCGAATTCGACCTCGCTGTCTCGCATAGCGAGGTCGACAACGCAGGATACGATGTGATCATCGAAGCGCGAAGCGTTGTGAGGCACATTCAACTAAAGGCACTTCATTCGGCAGGGCGTGCGCGTAACTTTTCCATTCAAAAACGGCTAGAGGAGAAGTCTTCCGGCTGTGTCGTTCTTATCCGTCACGATCTCAGGACGCTGAAGATCACCGGATATGGCTTTTATGGAGGCCCGCCTTGCGAAAAAATGCCGCGATTGGATGGAAAGATCGCCAAGCACAGCAAGGCGGACGCAAACGGGAACAAGGCACAGCGCCCCGCCTTGCGTCTGCTGCCAGTTTCCAGCTTCCAGAGCGCGCCGGACGCACGGTCGTTGACCAAGTTACTCTTCGGCGAACCCGGTTTACAGCTTGGCCCCATCGGCAAAGCAGAGTAAGGATAGCCCTTCCCCGGGGAGCCTGCTGACTGGCTGAGAGGGATGGGTAGCGCCATCCGACCCGTCGAACCTGAACCGGCTCGTACCGGCGGAGGGAGTGGACCGCGCCGGATCACCGGTCATCCGTTCCTTCCCCGCCCGCGATCCGGCCGAGCGAGAGGCAAGGAGGCGGACAATGACCACGGCGACCAGCCTGACCCTGCATCTGGCGCAGGCAATCGGCCTCTACATGATCGTGGCGGGCCTTTCCGGCCTTGCGGCGCCGCAGCGCTGGCAGGCGATCGTTGACGATCTCGCGCGCTCGGCGGGACTGCAGATGGTGATGGGCGTCACTGTCTTCGCCATCGGCGCGGCGCTGGCCATCGCTCACAGCATCCTTGTCGATCCGCTGGCGATCATCGTCACGGTGGCCGGCTGGCTGGCGCTGCTGGAAGGCGCGCTGCTCATCGCCACACCCGGCCCGCTCATCCGCATCGGCCAGGCGTCGCTGCGCTTCACCCGCATCTGGGCCTTCGCGAGCATCGCGCTGGGTCTCTTCCTCGCGCTGGCCGGGCTCACGGGCCGGGCGGACGCCGCGCAATCCGTTTTCGTCTGAAGAAAGGCATTTCCCGCATGGCAGACATTCCCGCCAAGGCCGAGATCGGCGTCACCACTGGCCCCATCCGCGGCAGCCGCAAGATTCATGTCGCGGCGAAATCCGGCAGCGGCATCCGCGTGGCGATGCGCGAGATCGACCTGGAGCCTTCGTCGGGCGAGCCGCCGATCCGTGTCTATGACACCAGCGGCCCCTATACCGACCCGGCGGCGAGCATCGACATCATGGCCGGCCTGCCGGCGCTCCGTCGCGACTGGATTCTCGGCCGCGGCGATGTGGAGGCCTATGACGGCCGCGCGATGAAGCCGGAGGACAATGGCCAGCTCGGGCCCGATCGCTCCGGCGGCGTGCGCCCCTTCCCCAATGTCGTGAAACGCCCCCTGCGCGCGAAGCCGGGCGCAAACGTCTCCCAGATGCATTATGCCCGCCGCGGCATCATCACGCCGGAGATGGAATATGTCGCCGAGCGCGAGAATCTCGGTCGCGAGCGCCTCGCCGAATATGTGCGCGACGGGCAGGACTGGGGCGCCGAGATCCCCGATTACGTCACCCCCGAGTTCGTGCGGGACGAGGTCGCGCGCGGCCGCGCCATCATCCCCAGCAACATCAATCACCCGGAATCCGAGCCGATGGCGATCGGCCGCAATTTCCTGGTGAAGATCAACGCGAACATCGGCAACAGCGCCGTGGCCAGCGATGTCGCCAACGAAGTCGACAAGATGGTCTGGTCGATCCGCTGGGGCGCGGACACGGTCATGGACCTCTCCACCGGCCGCAACATCCATGACACGCGCGAATGGATCATCCGCAATTCCCCCGTCCCCATCGGCACAGTGCCCATCTATCAGGCGCTGGAGAAGGTCGGCGGCATTGCCGAGGAACTGAGCTGGGAGATCTTCCGCGATACGCTCATCGAGCAGGCCGAGCAGGGCGTCGATTATTTCACCATCCACGCGGGTGTGCGCCTGCCCTACATCCCGCTGACCGCCAAGCGCGTCACCGGCATCGTCTCGCGCGGCGGCTCGATCATGGCGAAATGGTGCCTCGCGCATCACAAGGAGAGCTTCCTCTACGAGCATTTCGACGAGATCACGGAGATCATGAAGGCCTATGACATCGCCTATTCGCTCGGCGACGGCCTGCGCCCCGGCGCCATTGCCGACGCGAATGACGAGGCCCAGTTCGCCGAGCTCTACACGCTGGGTGAGCTGACCAAGCGCGCCTGGGAGCAGGACGTGCAGGTGATGATCGAGGGCCCGGGCCATGTGCCCATGCACAAGATCAAGCAGAATATGGACAAGCAGCTCGAAGCCTGCGGCGAGGCGCCCTTCTACACATTGGGCCCGCTCACCACGGACATCGCGCCGGGCTATGACCACATCACCAGCGGCATCGGCGCCGCGATGATCGGCTGGTACGGCACGGCGATGCTCTGCTACGTCACCCCCAAGGAGCATCTTGGCCTGCCCGACCGGGACGACGTGAAAGTCGGCGTCGTCACCTACAAGCTCGCCGCCCATGCCGCCGATCTCGCCAAGGGCCACCCGGCCGCCAAGGTCCGCGACGACGCGCTGTCACGCGCCCGCTTCGAGTTCCGCTGGCGCGACCAGTTCAACCTGTCGCTCGATCCCGATACCGCCGAGCAATATCACGACCAGACCCTGCCCGCCGAAGGCGCCAAGACGGCGCATTTCTGCTCCATGTGCGGGCCCAAGTTCTGCTCGATGAAGATCACGCAGGAAGTGCGGGAATTTGCAGCGAAGCAGAATCAGGAGAGCACCGGGTTCATTGCGGCGGAGGAAGCCGAGAAGGGGATGGCGGAGATGGCGCAACGCTACAACGAGGGCGGGCGTGAACTTTACATCGGCGCCGGCGACCGCGAGCACGACTGACGCTCACCGAAGTGATATGCAGGTCGCGCGGGAAGGAGGCTCAGCTCGCCTTCTCGCGCAACTTGCGGATGGTTGCACCGATTTCCGCCGGCGTGTCGCCGCTGGCGATCTCCACATAGCCAATGCCTGCCCGGCGGAGCGCCTCTCGCTTCACGGCGTCGCGCGCTGCCGCGCTGCCTTGATGATGACCTGTACCCTGAAACTCGATGGCGTGCAGCGGCCGGGAGGCCGCGTCGACAAGCAGAAAGTCGACCCGTTTTGAATTGATGGCCAGAAAGGCCTCGCGGTCCTCGCTCGCCAGAATCTCGCCGAGCGAGACCTGCGCCATTGCTCGCCAATCCGGCGCTTCACGCGCCAGCGTCCGGTCGAGATGGGCAAGCAGACGTTGCTCCGGCTTGTTGAGCAGCGGCCTTGCGCGAAATTGTGCGCCCAGAACGATGCGCAGCTGATCGGATGCGTCCGGGAACCGTCGAGCAGAAGGCGCTCCCTTGAGAGCCGCAATCTCGGCGCCGAGCGCACCGTTGCCGGAATTTCTGGCCCTGAACTTGCTCCTGTTCCTAGTCGGCCACCAAGCCTTGCGCCTGGTCTTGTTGGCCTTTTCGGCAAGCCGCTCCGTCAGCATGCCCAGTCCCGCACCGACGGCCAGAACGGCCAGCAGCAGCCAGGGCTTGTCGATCAAGGCGATGATCTCGTGCGGCATCGAAAGCTCCGAAATACCGAGACCTGCACGGGTCCGGACAGGCTGCCGGAGTCTAAGCTGGAAAATGATAGTGACGGGTTAATGCGTTTATGCACTCTGATCCGGTCCATCCAGACAGACTATGTGGACGCCTCTCTTTAAAGGTGTCACCCGGAGCACCGCCCTTTCAGAAAGACGTGTTAATATATTCCCGTTTCCTTAACACGTCTTTTTGATATGTTCGTTCTGCGCGAACCCCTCAACATGACCAGGATGATATGGCGCTCAAGCCCACCTATACTATCCCAGCCCTGCCGCCTTCCGGCGCCATTGAGACCCATGCCGTGCTGCGGGAAGCGGCAAGGGCCCATCGTTATCTTGCTGAGCTCAAGGGCCGGGCAGCCGCCATTCCCAATCAAGGCATATTGATCGATACGCTCTCGCTTCAGGAGGCCAAGGCGAGTTCCGAGATCGAGAATATTGTCACCACTCAGGACGAAATGTTTCAGGCCAGCCTGTTCCCGGATCATCCCGGGTCTCCGGCCGCCAAGGAAGTCGCCCTCTATCGTGATGCGTTGCGCTGCGGTTTCGACAGGCTGAGGGAGCAGCAGGGCATCCTCAGCAACAACGCTATAATCGCCATGTTCCGGGTGCTCAAGCGTACGACAGGAGGCTTCCGGAACGCGCCCGGCACGGCTCTGCTCAACGAGGCAAGCGGCCACATCGTCTATGTTCCGCCGCAGGATGGCACAGATGTCGTTCGCCAGATGACCGAGCTTGAGCGCTTCATAAACGATGACGACCAAAGCGACCTCGACCCGCTGGTGAAGATGGCTATCATCCATCATCAGTTCGAAAGCATTCACCCCTTTCCGGACGGAAACGGTCGCATCGGGCGCATCATCAATGTCCTTTATCTGACCCGTCAGGGCCTGCTCGACATTCCCATTCTCTATCTCAGCCGAGCGATCACCGCCCGAAAAGCAGACTATTATCGCCTGCTCCAAACCGTGCGCGAAACCGGTGAATGGGAAGAATGGCTGATCTACATGCTGCGCGCTGTCGGCGATACAGCCCGGGAGACGCTGGACCTGATCGAAGGCATTCGCGGCCTCATGGCCGACTACAAGAACCGCCTGAGGACGGATCATCCCCGCATCTATTCGCAGGATCTTCTGAACAACCTTTTCCGTCACCCCTACACGCGAATCGAATATGTTCAGCAAGACCTGAACGTCACCAGACAGACCGCCGCTCGCTATCTCGATCAGCTTGCGGAGGCCGGGCTGTTGATCAAGCATCAGTCAGGGCGCAACAATTACTATATCAATACCCCATTGGTGGCTTTGTTCTCTGATGAGGAACGATCAATCTGATGACAACCGGGCTCGACATTCATTGACCACCCCCGCAGACCTCCTCATCCGCTCCCGCCGCGCGACCTTCAATCGCGCCATCGCGGACGGTGACGCCCAGGCCATCGGCCCCATCCTCGCGCGCGATTGCATGATGGTCACGGGCACCGACAGCGCCGTCATTGCCGGGCGCGCGGCGCAAGTGAAGGTCTGGCAGCGCGAGTTCGCTGCGCAGCACCGCCTCGTCTATGCGCGCCGGCCCACCGCCATCACTGCCTCGGCCGCCGAGCCGATCGCGCTGGAACAGGGCGAGTGGCAAGGCATGGCGGCGGGCACGGAGGATGTCGCCGCATCCGGTATCTACACCGCCAAGTGGCGCGAGGTTGCCGGGCAATGGGTGATCGAGGCGGAGATTTTCGTCACGCTGGCCTGAGCCCGGTGCCTGAGTGCGGCGGCTGGCTCTGGCGCCTCGCTCTCGCGCCAGCCCCCGGCGCCTGCCCCGGCCCAGCGCGCGGTCTCCATCAAAAAAGCTGTCCTACAGCGCCCTTTTCATGCCCCATGCACGCATGAGCAAGCACAAGCAGCCCCGGGCCGGCTTCCATGGCCCCGATGAGCCCGATTTCGCCTTCGAGCCCGTCATCGTGCGCAAGCGTCATGATGGCTGGACAGCGGAAAGGCAAATGACCTTCATCCAGGCACTGGCCGAGAGCGGCTGCGTCACGGAGGCGTGCGCGCGGGTCGGCATGTCGGTCAACTCGGCCTATGCCCTGCGCGCGCGCCTTGATGCGCAGAGCTTCCGCTTCGCGTGGGAGGCGGCGCTGGATCATGCCGTCCAGCGCCTGTCCGATGCCGCCTTCAGCCGCGCGTTGAACGGCGTGGCGCGCCCGGTCTTCTTCCAGGGCGAGCAGATCGGCGAGCGGCGCTATTATGACGAGAATCTCACCCGTTTCCTGCTGCGCTATCGCGATCCCATCCGCTACGGGAAGTCTAACGACCAACATATATTCGAGCGCGATGATCCCGATGCGGTGGTGCTCGACTTCTCCCGTCTGCTGCTGCGCATGCTGAAGGACGGCCATGCATATGACGCGGGCGAGCCGCTCCCGAAACACGAGCCTTATCGGCCGCGCCTGTCGACGGTCGAGGAGATCGGGCGCTTCTGGGCCCAGTTCGAGGCACTCAGGAACGCGCACAAGCCCAAGGCCGACCGCTCGAAAACGTCGGAAACGGAAGACTGGGACTGGGAGGCTTTCATGAAAGAGGTGGAAGCGGAAGATGTGGACGCGGAAGATGATGCCCCCGTGTCGTCATCTTCGTGAACTTCTGGGGCTCGAGGCGCCCCCGCCCCCGGCCCCGCGCATTCCCCCTGTTCCAGCCTGCCCCACCCATGGCATAGGCGCGGCATGACACGCACCGCCATCCTCCCCGCCGGCCGCCCGCTGCGCCCCGCCGCTGCCGCCACCTCCGCAAGTCCCGCGCGAACGGGGCGTGCGCGCACTCTGGTGATGGCGCTGGCGCTGCCCATGGCGCTCGCGGCTTGCCATGCCGGCGGGACGAACGGTGCGGAAATCCCAGGCGATCGGCGCGATACCCAGCCTTATGAAGGCGTGGCGCCGGACGATATCTTGCGCATCGTCGGCACGGAGCCCTTCTGGTCCGGCGAGATCAGGGGCGAGACGATGATCTGGAAGACGCCGGAGCGCCCGGAAGGCCAGCGCGTGGCGCTCGCCCGCTTCAACGGACGCGGCGGCTTCTCCTACAGCGGCACGATCGACGGTACCGGCATCACCATGGCCGTGACGCCGGGCGCGTGCAGCGACGGCATGTCCGACCGGACCTATCCTTTCGTCGTCACGCTGCAGATGGGCGAGGCCGCGCTGCGCCATGGCTGCGGCTGGTCGGGCAAATATCCCTTCGAGGGCGACAAGGCGCCCTGAGCGTCTTCGGGAAAGGCGCGTCGGGCCGGTGCCGCCGATAAAAAACTCAGCGCTTCTTCACGAACTCGGCGCGCAGCACGAGGCCCTTGATGCCCTCGAACCTGCAGTCGATTTCCTGGGGGTCACCAGTGAGGCGGATGGACTTGATGAGCGTGCCGCGCTTGAGCGTCTGGCCCGCGCCCTTCACCTCCAGGTCCTTGATGAGCGTCACCTGGTCGCCATCGGCAAGCAGATTGCCCACCGCGTCCCGCACTTCCACGGCGTCCGCCGCCGCGCGCTGTGCCGCCAGTTGCGAGGCCGGCATCCACTCGCCGCTCGCCTCGTCATAGACATAGTCTTCTTCGCTGTCGCTCATGCCCTGGTCCTTCCCGCCCCACGCGTCCGGGGCGGCATGGCGGCTGGCAGCGGCGATGTCCAGTGCCGGGGGCGGGAACGGCGCCTGCTCCGAGCGCTACAGCGCCGTGACCTCGACGCTCTGGCCGACCATGTTGGCGAACCCAAAGGCCGTGAGAAATGCGACGTCGGCCGCGTCCCGCCCGATGCCGATCTTCGCCATCTCGCCTTCCTGCGCCATGCCGGTCGCATCCACCAGATGCCACTCGCCATCCAGGAAGACTTCCGCGACGGCATGGAAATCGGGCGGATTGACCGAGGGGGCATAGACGCTGGCGAAGCGCGCCGGGATGGTCGAGGCGCGAGCGAGCGTGACGAGCAGATGCGCGAAATCGCGGCAGATGCCCTCGCGCTGCACGAAGGTGTCCATCGCGTCGGTCTGCGGCGTGCTGGAGCCGGGGACATAGCGGAAGCGCTGGTGGATATAATCGCGCAGCGCCGCAATGCGCGCGCCCCCGCTCAGCGGGCCGAACTCGCCTTCCACGAAACTGCGGAAGCGGGTGGCGGGGCAATAGAGGCTGTCGAGCAGATAAGGCACGGTAGGGCCGGGCAGCAGATGTGGCGGCACGGCTTCCAGCCCCGAGATGTCCGCCAGCTTCCGGTTGATGTCCACGGTGGCGCGGTAATCGACGCTCAGCCGCTCGGCGACGCGGAGGGAGATACGCTCGCCGATATTGTCCTGTGCGGGCACCCGCGCGAAATGCTCATGGTCGCCAAGCTGGATCACGGCGTCCGACACCGTCTGCTCAGGCAGATGTGCAGCCTCGACATGAAGCAGAAGGTCAGTGGGCACCGGAACGGAATAATCGAGCGTGGCGTGGATCTGGAGTTTCATGGCCCCTCAATGCCCGGCACCGCTTTTGGTGGCGCGCGGTGCGAGAAAATCGTGACGGTGCCGGCGCCGCACCGGTTCGGAGAGGCTTCAACCATGCGCCACGGCGTCGCGCAAGAAGGGATCCCGCGTCGCGCCCGGGCGGATCGCGCGCGCATCGGCCCGCTTCCACGCCTTCTCGTGGAAGAAGAAGGCCACGGCGTTGATGCAGGGCTCGATGAGCGCAATGCCGCCGGCAAGGCCCACCGAACCGGTGAAGGCATAAGCCACCGAGAAGCCGACGATGAGGTGGATCGACAGATAAGTGAAGGTCTTGAGCAGGTCGCGCGGCATGGCGGAGGTCCCCTTGTGGAAGGCTCCATACTTATTGCGAACGATTATCAACTTCAAGGAAGCAAAGATGCGCAGTCTGATCGCTGCAATCGATCAACAGCCTGACCCACCTCGCTTTGCCGGGAGTTGTCGGCCGCACCGGGAGCGGTTAGGAGAAAGCCGGCCATTGCCGCAGCAAAGGGGGGATTTTGCTATGGGCAGGATGCTCCTGCTGCTTGTCGCCATGCTGGTGATGCCTGCCGCCGCGCAGGCCAAATGGCTCGAGGCCTCGTCCGCCCACTTCGTGATCTACGCCAACGACACGGAAGAGGAGCTGCGCCAGTTCTCGGACCAGCTTGAACGCTATCACAGCGGCATGGCCTTCCTGTTGAACGCGGGCAAGGAGCCGCCCAGCCCCTCCAATCGCGTCACCATCTTCGTGGTGAAGAACGAGCGGGAGGTACGCAAGCTGGCCCGCGACAACTCCGGCTTCGTCTACGCCTTCTACAAGCCGCGCGCGGGAGCCTCGATCGCGGTCACGCCACGCGTCAACACCGGCACGGGCCGGCTCGATTTCTCGATGATCGCGCTGCTCCACGAATATACGCACCACTTCCTCTATTCGATCGCCCAGTTTCCCTGGCCGCTCTGGTTCATGGAAGGCTCGGCGGAATTCTTCGCCTCGGCGCAGTTCAGCCGGGACGGCACGGTGATGCTCGGCATGCCCGCCCGGCACCGGGCGGCGGAGCTTTTCTACGTGCCGGACGTCACCGCGCGCGACCTGCTCGACCCGGAAAGCTACGAGAAAAAGAAGAACCGCCGGGGCTATGACGCTTATTACGGCAAGTCCTGGCTGCTCTATCATTATCTCTCGCTCGAGAAGAGCCGCAGCGGGCAGCTCAAGAAATATCTCTCGCTGCTCCAGAGCGGCAAGCGCTCCGTGGACGCCGCGCAGGAAGCCTTCGGCGATCTCGATGTGCTGGAGCGCTATGTCGCGCAATATATGAAGCGGCCCCGGCTCAGCTACATTCACCTCTCTCCCGCGGTGATCCAGGCGAGCCCGGTAGCGCTGCGCGAACTGAGCGACGGCGAGGCAGCCATCATGCCGATCCGCATCCGCTCGCAGCTCGGCGTGACGGAAGAGGAAGCGGGGCAGATATTCACCGAATCAAAGGCCATCGCCGCGCGCTACCCCGGCGACGCGGCCGTGCTGACCGCCCTTGCCGAGGCGGCGCACGACGCGGGCGATGACGATGCCGCGATCCGCGCAGCCGACGCCGCGCTCGCCATCGATCCCCGGCAAGTCAATGCCTATGTCCAGAAGGGTCTCTCGCTGTTCCGCAAGGCCGAGAAGGCCGAGGACGCGGAATCCGCCTATCGCGCGGCGCGCGCTCCCTTCCTCGCGCTCAACAAGCTGGAGAACGACCATCCCCTGCCGCTGGTCTATTATTATCTGGCGTTCGTCGGGCAAGGCGTCACTCCCACCGACACGGCGGTGCAAGCGCTGCAGCGGGCCGTCGAGCTCGCCCCTTTCGATCTCGGCCTGCGTCAGCAGCTCGCCTTCCAGCAGATCCGCGACAAACATTATGACGCTGCCGTCGTCACGCTGGGGCCGGTCGCCTACAATCCGCATGGCGGATCGGGCTCGGCCTTCGCGCGCCGGGTGATCGACCGACTGACCTCCGGCGAAAACCTCGAGGACTTCGACCCGTCGAGCCTCGAGGAAGACTCCCCGGCCGATGAAGGCGCGGAGGGCGCACCGGAAGAGTGACCCCTTTTCCTCGACCCTGGCGCACGCCACATGAGGCCCATGACGAACGATCAGACCACGCCGCAACCCAGCCTCTACATTCCCCATGGCGGGGGCCCCTGCTTCTTCATGCCGGATCCGCGCGGCATCTGGCGGGAGATGGAAAACTATCTGCGCGATATGACGACACGCCTCCCCCGGCGGCCGCAGGCGATCCTGCTCATCTCCGCCCATTGGGAAACGACGGGCTTCGCGCTCACCGGCGCGGAGCGACCGGACCTGATCTACGATTATTACGGCTTCCCGCCCGAGACCTATGAAATTGCCTATCCCGTGCCCGGCGCACCCTGGCTGGCGCAACGGACGGCAGACCTGCTGCGGGCTGCCGGGCTGGAAGCGACGATCGATCCCGACCGGGGCCTTGACCATGGCGTCTTCATCCCGATGAAAGTCGCTTTCCCCGAGGCGGACATTCCGCTCGTCGAGATGTCGCTCGACGCAAGCCTCGACCCGGCGCTGCACATCCAGGCCGGCGAGGCGATCGCGGCCCTTCGCGAGGAGAATGTGCTGGTGATCGGCTCGGGCATGAGTTTTCACAATCTGCGCGCTTATGGCGATCCACGCGCGCTGGAGCCCTCCACGCTGTTCGACCGGTGGCTGACGCAGGCCGCGCTTGCCCCGGCGGACGCCCGCGCGGAACGGCTGATCCACTGGAAGGACGCGCCCTATGCCCGCGCCAGCCACCCGCGCGCGGAGCACCTGCTGCCCCTCATGGTCGCGGCCGGCGCATCGTCGTCACCCGGCCGACAGGATTTTGGCGCGGTGGTGATGGAGAGCGCGATCTCGGGTTTCAGCTTTGCGTAAGCTCGCGCGGCACCAAGGAAGCCATTGAGGCTGGACTCCGCCGCCGTCTAGAACATAACAAGAACATCATGGACCTGATTCCTCCCGCCCCCGGCGCTCCGAGCCTGACGGCGCATCGCTTCTTCTTCGCGCTCCGGCCCGATCCGGTGACCGCCCGGCGAACGCATGCCTTCGCCGAAAGCGAGTGCGGGCAGACAGGCCTGCTCGAGCCGGAGCGCCTGCACGTCACGCTGGCGCTGACGCCCGACAGGACAGATGCGCCGACGTCATTGATCGATGCGCTGCGGCGGGCAGGCGACACAGTGCGGGCTGCACCGTTCGATCTGTCGCTCGACCGGCTGTCGGCCGGCCGGCACACCATCGCGCTGCGGCCGGGCAGGACCGTGGCGCCGCTCATGGAACTCCAGGCGCGGATCGTCGCGGCCATGGCCGCGCATGATGTGGCCCTGCGGCCGGACTGGGCATTCAGCCCGCACGAAACGCTCTGCTATCGCAAGGGCGAGCCCTTTTCCCGACCAGTGACCGGGTTCGGGTGGGCCGTGCGTGACTTCGTGCTGATCCACAGCTTCGTCGGCCTGCACCGGCACGATGTGATTGCCCGTTGGCCGCTCCGCTCGCCGGAGCCCGTGCAGGGCAGCCTGTTCTGAAACGCCTCCGCTCAGCCGCGCGGCGCCCAGCCGGGTTCGGCAAGCGTGAACCCGGCGAATTCGAAGCCCGGCGACACGATGCAGGACACCAGCGTCCACCCCTGATCCGCCTCGGCCGCCTGCCAGCAATCCGGCGGAATGACATGCTGCGGCACCTGTCCGCAAAGCGCATCGCCGCCGAGGCGCAGGGAGGTTATGGGGCCGTTCTCGCCCGGTGCGGTGGAGAGCAGAAGAGGATCGCCTGCATGCCAGAGCCAGATTTCCGTGGCATCGACCTTGTGCCAATGGGACCGTTGCCCCGCCTCCAGCAGGAAATGGATCGCCGTCGCGCCGGCCCGCGCGCCGGGCGCCGCCCCGGCCCGCCATGTCTCCCGGTACCAGCCGCCTTCGGGATGCGGCTGAAGCTGCAGACGCTCGATGAGAGCGCGGGCTTGCGGATCACTCATGGCTCCTGTCTGGCCATGGCCGCGGGGCCGCGCAAGGCTTTCCCGTGTGCTCCCACTCTTCGCATGGCCATCGACACCGCATGACACGGCTCTATCGCCTCGATGCGTCGGCCGAAGCGGTGGCGGCCATATTCGGCGCCGATCGCGGTGATGACCCCTGGGCGGGCGGCTATGTGACGCCGGGCAGCTTCGCGCCTGTCATCGTCGGCACGGCGCGAGGCGGGCGGCGCATGGTGCCGCGCCTGTGGGGCGTGCCGCCCGCGCCACGCGCCATGCTCGCCGGCGAGCCGCCCGTCGCGCATGTCCGCAATCTCGACAGCCCGTTCTGGATCGGCTCACTGCGGCACACGGCCTTTCGGTGCCTCATACCGGCCACATCCTTCCAGATCTGGTCGCAGGCTGTGGACCCGCGCACCGGAAAACATGCCGTCCACCGGGTCTCTCTGCCCGGATCGCGTCCCTTCGCCTTTGCCGGCCTGTGGCGCGACAGCGAGGTGCAGAGCTTCGCACTTCTGACATGCGAGCCGAACAGGCTGCTCGGGGCGATCAATCCCCGCTCCATGCCGGTCATCCTGCATAGGGAGGATCAGGAACACTGGCTGCGCGAAGACTGGAGGACGGCCCGGCGACTCGTCGCGCCGTTCCCCTCTCAGGCGCTCGAGATCGACAAAGGTCCGCGCCTTGCGCCGGATCAAGGACAGAGCTTGGCCGTGGACGGCCCGGAGTGACCGGATTTTCCGGCCGGTTTCACGCACTGCCCATTCGAAAAATTTCGTTTGTGTCACATACAGAAGTTCGGCAGTCTGCCGGCATTGCTCAGCACCGGGCGGACCCGGAAGCCGAACATGCAGGAGAGGTCATATGGCAAAGATCATCGGCGGTTTCGCCGTCTCGCATACGCCCACCATCGCGTTCGCCCACGATGCGAACAAATATGACGATCCGGTCTGGGCGCCGATCTTCCAGGGTTTCGAGCCGGTGAAGCAGTGGCTGGCCGAGCAGAAGCCGGACGTGATCTTCTACGTCTATAACGACCACATGACCTCCTTTTTCGAGCATTATTCGCATTTCGCGCTGGGCGTAGGCGAGGAATATTCGCCTGCGGACGAAGGCGGCGGCCAGCGCGACCTGCCGCCGATCAAGGGCGATCCCGAGCTCGCCAAACATATCGCAGAGTGCCTCGTCGCCGACGAATTCGACCTTGCCTACTGGCAGGGCATGGGGCTCGATCACGGGGCCTTCTCGCCGCTGTCCGTGCTGCTGCCGCATGAGCATGGCTGGCCATGCCGGATCGTGCCGCTCCAGTGCGGCGTGCTGCAGCACCCCATCCCCAAAGCGCGGCGCTTCTGGAACTTCGGTCGCTCACTGCGCCGCGCGATCCAGAGCTACCCCAGGGACATCAAGGTCGCGATCGCCGGCACAGGCGGCCTCTCGCACCAGGTCCATGGCGAACGCGCGGGCTTCAACAATACCGAGTGGGACATGGAGTTCATGGAGCGCCTCGCCAACGACCCCGAATCGCTGCTCGGCGCGACCGTGACCGACCTGGCGAAGAAGGGCGGCTGGGAAGGTGCGGAAGTGGTGATGTGGCTGCTGATGCGCGGCGCGCTCTCGCCGGACGTGAAAACGCTGCACCAGAGCTATTTCCTCCCCTCCATGACGGCCATCGCGACCATGCTCTTCGAGGACCAGGGCGATGCCGCGCCGCCAGCGGAAAGCGACGAGGCACTGCGCGCCCGGGCGAAGCGCGAGCTGGCCGGCGTCGAGGAGATCGAGGGCACATATCCCTTCACCATCGACAGGGCCGTGAAAGGCTTCCGTATCAACCACTTCCTGCACCGCCTCATAGAGCCGGACTTCCGCAAGCGCTTCGTCGAGGATCCGGAGGGGCTGTTTGCGGAATCGGACCTCACGGAAGAGGAGAAGAGCCTCATCCGAAACCGCGACTGGATCGGCATGATCCATTATGGGGTGATCTTCTTCATGCTGGAGAAGATGGCGGCCGTGCTGGGCATCGGGAATATCGACGTCTACGCCGCTTTCCGCGGTCTTTCGGTTCCCGAGTTCCAGAAGACCCGCAACGCCGCGATCACTTATTCGGTGGCGGGCAAACAGTAAGCAGCGCCCGAGCGGCCCGCAGCGGGACGTACCCGCCGGGCCGCTACAGGATGCTGCCCTCCAGCCCGTCGAGCACGAACTGGACGGCGAGCGCGGCCAGGATCACGCCCAGAAGGCGCGTGATGACGGCTTCCACCTGCCCGCCGAACAGCCGCATGATCGGCCCGACCGCCAGCAGCGCGAGGATCATGAGGATGAGATTGGCGGCCAGCGCTGCCAGCACGGCGAAGCTCTCCGGCGCACCATCTGCCCGTGCCATCAGCAGCATGACCGTGGCGATGGAGCCCGGACCCGCGATCATGGGCATGGCCATGGGGAAGACGGAGACGTCCTCGATCTCGGGCGTCTCCTTCACTTTCTGGGCCCGGTCCTCGCGACGCTGGGTCCGCTTCTCGAACACCATGTCCATGGCGATGAAGAAAAGCATGATGCCGCCCGCGATCCGGAAAGCCTCGAGGCTGATGCCGAGCGCGTGCAGCAGCTGCTCGCCGACCGCGGCAAAGCCGACGAGAATGAACGTCGCGACCAGGACGGCGCGGATCGCCATGCGCCGCCGCTGCGCCGATGTCGCATCCGTGGTCAGGCCGTAGAAGATCGGCGCGCAGCCCGGCGGATCGATCACCACGAACAAGGTGACAAAAGCGGAAAGGAACAACTCGATCATGGAGCTGTCTCCGCGACCGGCTCGACCACGCGCAGGACGGATTGCTCGCCATCGGCCTGCCGCATGAACAGCTCGAACACGCGGCTCTTCTCCTCGCGCGCCCAGCGCCAGCGCAGCGAACCATCCGCGGACTGCCCCTCGCCCGAAAGCGGCGGCGGATTGGCGATCAGCACCGGGTCGCGCGCGGGATCATCCCCGCGCCGGTCCGGCCGTGAGCCGCCCGCACAGGTCGCGACCTTGCCCTCGATGACGCCTTCTTCCTGCGCCGGAGCCGGCTTGGTGGTGCCGAAATCCAGAACCCACTTGTAGTCGCCATTCTTCTGGCGACGCCACACGGTGTAGAAGCTGCCAGCGGTATCATTCGGCCCGCTCCAGGGTCCGGTGGAGAGGGCATAGGTGCCGTCGCACGACACGAAGACGCGATCGGGACGCCAGGAGACGGTTTCGGGAGGATCGGCACGTTTCCGGAGCCAGCTCTGCGCGTTCACCGCATCCGGCACGAACATGACCGCATCCTTTTCCGCCGTTTCGCGGAAGGCCGTCCACTGCCCCTTCTCCCGCGCCAGCCGGGCAAAGGCGAGCTCCGCCGACACGATGGCGCTGGGATTGGCACTGAGCGCGCCGCGCGGCCGGCGCTGCTGCGCATCGGCCGCGACCGTGGTCGCGCCGAGCAGCAGCGCGCAGGCCGCGAAGGAGGCGGCCCGGCCGATCAAAGCCCCTCGGGCACCGGCAGGCCGGCACGGACATGCGCCGCGACCAGCGTGTTACGCAGCAGGACGGCAATGGTCATGGGGCCGACCCCGCCCGGCACGGGCGTGATCGCCGCGACATGATTGATCGCCTCGGCCGTGGCCACATCGCCCACGATCTTCGTCTTGCCTTCCTCTTCGGCAGGAACGCGATTGATGCCGACATCGATGACCGTGGCGCCGGGCTTGATCCAGCTGCCCTTGACCATCTCCGGCCGGCCCACCGCCGCAACGACGATGTCCGCGCGATGCACGACGCTGGCGATATCATGCGTGCGGCTGTGCGCGATGGTCACCGTGCAGCTCTCGCCAAGCAGAAGCTGCGCCATCGGCTTGCCGACAATGTTCGAGCGGCCGATGACCACCGCTTCCTTGCCGGACAGATCGCCGAGTTCATCCTTCAGCAGCATCAGGCAACCAAGCGGCGTGCATGGCACCAGCGCCGTGGGATCGCCCACCGCCAGCTTGCCGGCATTGACGACATGGAAACCGTCGACATCCTTGGCAGGATCGATTGTGGCGATCACCGCCGCATCGTCGAGATGCTTGGGCAACGGCAACTGGACGAGAATGCCGTCGACACTGTCATCGGCGTTCAGCTCCTCGACCAGCTCGATCAGCTCTTCCTGGCTGATCATCGCGGGGCGCTTGAACTCGAGGCTCTCCATGCCGACCTCGACCGTCGCCTTGCCCTTGGAGCGCACATAGACGCTGCTGGCCGGATCCTCGCCCACCAGCACCACGGCAAGGCCCGGCTTGCGGCCCTTCTGGGCCACGAAACCCGGCACGATATCTGCGATGCGTCCCCGCAGCCCCGCCGCGAAAGCCTTGCCGTCGATTTCCTTGCCCAAAGTCATGCTGTGCTACGCTCCTGTCCGGCAATATCTCTCAAAGACTCTTCAGCCCCCGGATCTGCGCCCGTGAGCCGCAGGCGCTTTAGCCGGTTGGTATCCCCTGTCTCCAGTAAAATCGATGATTGCGGTAGCCGGAGCCGCTTGGCCAGCAGCGCGACGAGCGCCGCATTGGCCCGGCCCTTGTCCGGCGGCGCAGTGACGCTGACCTGCAGCCAGCGCTGGCCATGCGCGTCCGCGAAGGTGCCGCCAATCCGCTCGCGTGCCGCGCGCGGCGTGAGCCGGACGGCAAGCATGAGATCGGCGCCGTCGCGGCGGACCGGCACGCGCCGTCAGAGCAGCAAGGACGCCAGCGCGGTCAGGCCCGGCCCCTGCAGAATGATGATGATGATGAGCACAACCATCGGCGAGAGATCGAGCGCGCCAAGATCGGGCATGATGCGCCGGATCGGCCGGTAGAGCGGTTCCGTCAGTCGATCGAGCGCGATCCAGATGCTGCGCATGATGTCATTGCTCATGTTGATCACATTGAACGCGATGAGCCAGCTCAGGATCGCCTGCACGATGATGATCCACCATGCCACGTTGAGCAGGATCGCCAGCGTCTGGATGAGGGCAAGGGCCATGATTTATCCTGTGGAAGAAGGGATGGAGGGAGTCTAGCCCAGCTAATACACCGGGGACAAGCGCTTAGGGGCGAGGCGTGGAAAACCGACCGAAGGGAGATGTGTCCGCGACCGTCCGGATGCAAGCCCGCGCCGTACGGCCTAGAGATGCACCAGCGTTCCCGCGCCCTGCCTGGTGAAGACCTCCAGCAGCATGACATGCGGCACGCGCCCGTCGAGGATCACGGCGGCATCCACCCCGCCTTCGACCGCCTTCACGCAGGTCTCGACCTTGGGAATCATTCCCCCGGAAATGGTGCCGTCCGCGACCAGCGCGCCGATCTTCGCCGGATCGAGGTCGCTCAGCAGCGCCTTCTCCTTGCTCAGCACGCCCGGGACGTCGGTCAGCAGGAAGAAACGCCGCGCGTTGAGCTCCGCCGCGATCGCCCCGGCCATGGTGTCGGCGTTCACATTGTAAGTCTGGCCGTCGGCACCGATGCCGACCGGCGCCACGACCGGAATGATGCCGTCACGCGAGAGACTGTCGAGAATGCGCCGGTCGATCCGCACCGGATCGCCGACGAAGCCGAGATCGACATTGCGCTCGATCCCGCTGTTCGGGTCCGGCTCGCGCTTGTCGCCCACTTTCTCGCACAGCACGAGGCCGGCATCCTTGCCGGAAATGCCGACCGCCCGGCCGCCGGCCTGGCTGATCCAGCCCACGATCTCCTTGTTGATGGAGCCCGCCAGGACCATCTCGGCGATCTGCGCGGTCTCCGCATCGGTCACGCGCAGGCCGTTCACGAACTTGCTTTCCACGCCCAGCTTCTTGAGCATGGCACCGATCTGCGGACCGCCGCCATGCACGACGACCACGTTGATGCCGACCATTTTCATGAGCACGACATCCTCCGCGAAGTCGCGGGCGGCTTCCGGATCGCCCATGGCATGGCCGCCATATTTCACGACGAACGTCTCGCCGGCATAGCGCTGCATGTAGGGCAGCGCTTCAGTCAGGGTTTCGGCCTTGGCGAGCAGGGCGGGGTCGGGCGCGTGATGATTGGTCATGCGCGCGCGCATAAGCCCTTGCGGGAACAGGCGCAAGAAATGCCGCCGTCCCGGGTGCGTTCGCCTGGGGTCAGTGCGCGTCCAGGCGACGTGCGAGCGCCACGAAAACATAGATGAGCGGCGGCACCATCAGCGCCGACAGCACGACCTTGGCGAGCATCTGCCCGATGAGCAGGTCGCCGATCGGGAACACCCCATAGAAGGCGATCGATACGAACAGCAGCGTATCGACGATCTGCGAGAGGATGCTGGCAATTGCGGCGCGCAGCCAGAGCAGGCGACTGCCCTCGCGCCCCTTGAGCCAGGCGAAGAGCGTCACATTGAGCGTCTGCGAAATGCCGTAAGCGATGATGCCCGCCCCCCAGATGCGCGATGTCGCGCCCAGCACGAGCTGGATCGCCTCGCGATTGGCCGGCTGCATCTCCTGCGAGGCGGGCAGCCAGTGCACCAGCCAGGAAAGCGCCATGGAGGTAAGCAACGGAACGAAGCCGTAGACGACCAGCCGGTTGGCAAGGGCACGCCCATGCACTTCGGCAACGGCGCTCGACACCACCACGAGCAGCAGGAAGGCAAAGATGCCCGCTTCCACCGCCAACGTTCCCACGCCGAGCAGTGGGCCGATCGCCGACAACGGGCCCAAGGACACCTGCTTGTTGCCGAGCACGCCGGCGACGCAAACCATTCCCCCGTAGAAGACCGAGAAGAAGAACAGCGAAGTGGAGAGGCGGGCGCGGGGGAAATCCGGCGTGGAGGAGGCTGGCATGCGCGATCCATATCCACTTTGGCGCCATGCGGAAAGAGCGGCCTTGAGGAGGGGGCGCAGCGGACTCCTTCCCGCTCCGGTGCCCTCGCCCGGCCGGTGCGCTTTCCTTCGTCGGGGCTGGTCGCTCCGGCCAGCGGAACGGGCGCCCTGCGCGCCCCGGCCGTCTCTTCGCGTCCGCAAAAAATCCCGATGACATCCGCCCCCGCGCTGGATAGGCTTGCCCAAAAGGGGAAATATATGCGCATCACCATCCCGGCCGTCCTGGCGGCCGTTCTTGCCGGCCAGCCCGCGCTTGCCGAGACCGATTACGCCACCGCGATCCGCGCCGACTACAAGAAGGACCTCGGCGCGATGTGGGAGGACTTCCACCGCAACCCCGAACTCTCCTTCCGCGAAGACCGCACGGCCGGGAAGATGGCCGCCGCGCTGCGGGCTGTGCCCGGCGTGGTGGTGACGGAGAAGGTGGGCGGCACCGGCGTGGTGGGCGTCCTGAAGAACGGCGCTGGCCCGACCGTACTAATCCGCGCGGACATGGACGGCCTGCCGGTCGAGGAACGCTCCGGCCTGCCCATGGCCAGCAAGGCGCGTCAGGTCGACATCGACGGTGTGGAGAAGCCGGTCATGCATGCCTGCGGGCATGACACGCACATTACCGGGCTGATCGCCACCGCGCGGCAGTTGGCGGCCATGAAGGATCGCTGGTCCGGCACCGTTCTGTTCGTCGTGCAGCCGGCGGAAGAGCGGATCGGCGGCGCGATCGCGATGGTGAAGGACGGGCTCTACACGCGCTTCCCCAAGCCGGACTATGCGCTTGCCTTCCACGTCGACGCGTCCCGGCTCGCGGGCACCGTCTCGGCGGCGGAAGGCACGCAATATTCCTCGGCCGACGCGGTCGACGTGATCTTTCCGGGCGTGGGCGCCCACGGCGCGGCGCCGCACATGGGCAAGGACCCGGTCTACATGGCCTCGCAGATGGTGATCGCGCTGCAGGGGCTCATCAGCCGCGAACGCCCCCCGCTCGATCCGGGCGTCATCACCGTGGGCAGTTTCCACGCCGGTTCCAAGCACAACATCATTTCCGAAGAGGCCAAGCTCGAACTCACGGTGCGGGCAAACAACCAGACGGAACGGGATCGGCTGATCGACGGCATCCGCCGCATCGCGAGCGGCATCGCGACACTGAACGGCATGCCTAAGGACAAGATGCCGGTCGTGAACGTCGTGGAGAGCACGCCGGTCACCGCGAATTATCCCGCCCTCGCCCGGCAGCTCAACGCGGCAGTGGCGCAGGCGCTTGGGCCGGACAAGGTGACGCCTTTCGAACAGAAGACGATGGGTGCGGAGGACTTCGCCTATTTCGTCACGCCGGACACCGGGGTAAAAGGCTATTACATCGCCGTGGGTGGCGCCGAGCAGGCCTGGCTGGACGCGGAGAAGGCAGGCGGCGCGCCGATTGCCTCCCATCACTCGCCGCTGTTCAAGATATCGCCCGAACCGGCGGTGGTGACCGGTGCCACGGCCATGACGGCAGCGGCGCTGGAGCTGCTGGCACCGCCACGGAGCTGACCCGTCCGGGGAGAGACATGGATGCGATTTCACGAGGAACAGCGGTTCTCCCCCGGCGTGCTCGCGGCAGTGCTAGCCGTCATCGGCGCGGTCGCGATCGCGGCACTGGTCTCCGCGCCGCGCGATGAGGTCGCCGGCGCGCTCGCGTTGCTCGCGGCAGTGGCGGCCATCCTCGCGACCCTCCAATATGCCTTCCGCCTCGTGACCAGGGTGGACGAGAAGGAGATCGAGTTCGGCTTTCCGGCCGGATTGCGCCGGCGCGTGCCGCTCATGGACATCGCTCATGTGGAAGCGGTGACATACCGGCCGCTGCGCGATTTCGGCGGCTGGGGGCTCAGGATCGGACGCGAGGGGCGGATGTACAGCGCGCGCGGCAACCGCGCGGTGAAGATCGTGCTGCGCGACGGGACAGTGCTCTTCATCGGCTCCCGGCAGCCCGAAAAGCTGGCCGGATCGATTCTCGCGGCGCTCTGAGGAGACGTCGGGAGGGCCCGAGCGAAGGCGAAGTGCCACAGGTCGCACCGGCCGCGACGGCGCCATCCTCCCGGACCGAGCCACCGGATTGCCGCGGCGCCCCGCCCCTGTATAAGGGGCGACCGTGCCTCCGCCGCTCGGGCAGGAGGTCAGGGGACCGCGCACTTCTTCATGCCCATCGTCATCGGCCTCGGCGGCATTCTCGCCATTCTCGCCATCGCCTTCCTGCTCTCGAACAACCGGCGCGCCATCCGTCCGCGCGTCGTCGCTTCCGCCTTCGCACTGCAGGCCGGCATCGCGCTGCTGGTGCTCTACGTGCCGGCCGGCAAGGCTGTCATCGCCGGCATGGCGCAGGGCGTCTCGAACCTGCTGCATTATGCGCAGGCGGGCACGGATTTCATCTTCGGCCCGCTGGCCCGGCCGGAAGTCGGGGGCACCAGCTTCGCCATCGCGGCACTGCCGGTCATCATCTTCTTCGCCAGCCTCGTCTCCATCCTCTATTATCTCGGCATCATGCAGCTCGTCGTGCGCTGGGTGGGCGGCGGCATCCAGAAAGTCACCGGTGTCTCGAAAGTGGAGAGCCTGTGCGCCGCCGCGAACGTCTTCGTGGGGCAGAGCGAAAGCCCGCTGGTCATCCGCCCCTATCTCTCCAGCCTCACGCCCGCGCAGCTCTTCACCGTCATGTCGAGCGGTATGGCCGGCGTGGCCGGGACGATCCTCGCGGCTTATGCCTCCATGGGCATCCAGATCGACTATCTGCTCGCCGCGAGCTTCATGGCAGCGCCGGGCGGCATTCTGATGGCCAAGATCATCATGCCGGACCACCCCGACGATGCCGAGATCGAACCGGTGATCCTGCCGGACGCGACGCATGAGGAAGAGAAGCCCGCCAACATCATCATGGCGGCGGCGCAGGGCGCGCAGACCGGCGTCAAGCTGGCCGTGGCCGTGGGTGCCATGGTCCTCTCCTTCGTGGCGCTGGTCGCGCTGGCGAACGGGCTCCTCGCGGGCGTTGGCGACTGGTTCGGCTATCCGGGCCTCAGCTTCCAGATGCTGCTCGGCAAGATATTCGCGCCGGTCATGCTGCTGCTCAACATTCCCTGGAGCGAGGCACAGATCGCGGGCGGTCTGTTCGGCACCAAGGTCGTGCTCAACGAATTCGTCGCCTATATCGAGCTCGGCCAGGTCCAGGGCGCACTCTCGCCGGCCACGATTGCGATCACGACCTTCGCGCTCTGTGGCTTCGCCAACTTCTCGTCCATTGCCATCCAGATGGCGGTCACCGGCAATCTCGCGCCCAATCAACGGCCCATGATCGCGAAACTGGGCATCAAGGCGCTGATCGCCGGCAGCCTCGCCAATCTGATGAGCGCGGCGCTGGCAGGGCTGATGCTCAGCCTCTGACGCGCTGTCCAAGGACCCTTGAAGTTGACGCAGCGTCAAGTGGCATAGACGCGGCATGACCGAGTCGCTCGACATTGCCGAAGTCGCCCGCCGCACGGGCCTGACGGCCCGCGCGCTGCGCTTCTATGAAGCGCGGGGACTGGTGACGCCGCTGCGCACGGCATCCGGTCGGCGACATTACGGCCCGGCGGAGCTGGAGCGGGTGCATCAGATCCTCGCGCTCAAACGGGCCGGACTCAGCCTTGCGCAGATCCAGCGCATTGCCGCCGGCCGACGGCTGGACCTGCGCGCGCTGATCGCCGCACAGATCGCGTCGCTGGCGGCGCAGGCACGCGAGATCGCCGACGCACGCACGCGCCTCTCGGCCATCCTGTCCCGCATCGATCGCAGCGAGCCCATCGATGTCGCGACCTTCTGCTCGCTGATCCGGGATGGAGAAAACACCATGAACACACAGACCTGGCGGACGATCACCGACCGATATCTGACCGAAGACGCAAAGGACGATTTCACCACGGCTCACGCCGCACTGCCGGCGGATTTCGATCAGGAACGCTATGCAGCACGGTGGGCCGACCTCGGCGCACGGATCAAGGACGCCCTGCCGCTCGACCCGGCCGGGGAAGAGGCACAGGCGTTGCTGCGGGAATGGGAAGCGCTGCTCGCACCCTTCCAGTCCGTCGCGACCCCGGCGATGATGCAGGGCGTGACGCGGCTCTACGGCGACATGGAAAGCTGGCACGGCACGGGCGAAGGCAAGGCCGACCCCGGGTTCGACGCCGCCGTCTTCCGCTTCATTCAGGAGGCGGCGCGGGCACGCCGCGCCGATTGATTTCCGCGTGAGGCACGGTGCCGGCGCCTCAGCGCGTCGGCACCGGTTCCTCGCCCGAATAATCGTAGAAGCCCTTGCCGGTCTTGCGGCCATACCAGCCCGCCTCGACATATTTGACCAGTAGCGGGGCCGGGCGGAACTTGGGATCGCCGGTGGTCTCGTGAAGCACCTTGCAGATCTCCAGGCAGGTATCGAGGCCGACGAAATCCGCCAGCGTCAGTGGACCCATGGGATGATTGAGGCCCAGGCGGATGGCGGTGTCGATATCCTTCATGCTCGCCACACCCTCGCCCAGCGCGAAGATCGCCTCGTTGAGCATCGGCATGAGGATGCGGTTGACGATGAAGCCTGGGGCATCGAAGGCGTGGACCACTTCCTTGCCGAGCGCACGTGCATAAGCCTCCACGGCGTCAACCGTCTCCGGCGCGGTGGCAAGGCCCCGGATCAGCTCGATGAGGCCCATCACCGGCACCGGATTGAAGAAATGCACACCCACGAACCGTGCCGGGTCCCCTGTCGCCTGCGCCAGCCGCGTGATCGGAATGGATGAGGTGTTGGACGCAAGGATCGCATCGGGGCCGAGCAGCTTGCCGACCTCACCGAAGATGGTGCGCTTGATTTCCTCCCGCTCCGTCGCCGCCTCGATGACCAGATCGCAGTCGGCAAAAGGCGCAAGCTCGGCAACCGGCGTGATGCGGGCCAGCGCCGCCTGCGCGTCGCTCTCCGCCATCTTGCCGCCCTCGACCGCGCGTTTCATGCGCTTGCTGATGCCGGCCTTGCCTGCTTCGGCCCGGCCGAGATCCATGTCGCGCAACAGGACCTCATAGCCGGCCTGGGCGGAGACATGAGCGATTCCGGCGCCCATCTGGCCAGCCCCGATCACTCCGATCTTGCGCATGCGCTATCCTTTCGATGAATGAACCGGCAACCATGCTAGGCTCTACTCGATCCTGAGCAACTGCATTATGACAGCTACGATGACAAGATTAGTCACTGCCCTGAACCGAATCGCGGCCCTGTCGCTTGCCTGTACCGCAAGCGCACTGCCGTCCGCCGCAGTGCCGCAACCGGCCGCGGCATCGCAGGCGGGCCAGTCGATCCCGGCCGCACCCGGCATGGGCGCCATCGCGGCCGGACTTCCCGGCGTCGAAAGTCCCATGCTCGGGCGCATCCAGATCTTCGAGGACTGGGCAGTCGGCTGCGACAACAGGCTCAGCTGCAGTGCCGTTTCACTCGTGCCGGAGGGGGCCGGCACGGCCTATTCCGTACTCGTTTCCATCCAGCGGGCTGGAGGCTCCACGGGCGAAGCGACGCTGCGCCTCATCGGCGCCGATCATCTCAGTGGCCAGATCGACATCGTGGTGGACAACAAGAGCCTGACCCAGGCCACCGCGAACAAGGACATGATCGAGCTGACTGGCCCCCTGGCGCTGGACATCATGCGCGCGCTCGGATCGAGCTACGCTTTCGAAGTGCGGGAGCGCCCGAATAAACGGAAGAGCGCGCCGGTGCTGATCGACGCGCCGTCCCTGCGCGGATTGCCCGCCGCCCTGCGCTACATCGACGAACAGCAGGGCCGGGTGGGCAGCAAGGGCGCGCTCGCTGCGCTGGGCGACGGCCCGGCCGATCTTGCCAAGCCCCTGCCGCCGGACAGCGACCTCGCCCCCGCGGCGCCAGCCGTACCGGACAGCCCGCCCCCCATCTTCACGGCGCAGGAGCAGATCGCGGCCCGGCAGCTCGCGGCTTGCGAGGGACAGGTCGACGCAGGGCCCCCACTGGAAACCCACCGGCTCGATCCGCAGCACGCTCTCATTCTCCTGCCCTGCGACAGTGGCGCCTATAATGTCAGCATGGTGCCGCTCCTTGCGACCGGCGGGGACGGCCAGTGGCGGTTCAGCATCGCCCGCTTCGACCATGTGCCGGGCTTCACCGGCGATCCCGGCACGCCGCCCATGCTCGTCAATGCGCGCTGGAATCCGGCTCGCGGCGAGCTCTCCAGCTTCGCCAAGGGGCGGGGTCTGGGCGATTGCGGCACTGCGGAGACCTATCGCTGGGACGGCGCCCTGTTCCGGCTGACCGAGGCGCGATCCATGCCGGTGTGTCGCGGCGCCTGGGAATGGCCGGTGCTTTATTCGGCAGTCAACGCGAAGGGCTGAAGCGCCCGGCCTCCCGACGGCGGCCAAACGAACCGGGCGCACGGATACGAACCGTGCCCCTTGACGCCTCTCTCCGCTCCGGCGATGTCCACGCCGTCGAGGTTCTCCGTCTGGCCCGTGCCGGACGGAGCCAAGAGGGAAGCCGGTGGAAAGCCGGCGCTGCCCCCGCAACTGTAAGCGGCGAGCGGCGGTCATTACGCGTCACTGGCAAGCACACTTGCCGGGAAGGCCAGACCGTCCGCGCTGACCCGCGAGCCAGGAGACCTGCCTCAGGCGCGATAACGTCCACCGGCGGGGTGTCCGGGCTGGCCGCTTGCCCAGCCGTGCCCGCCACGGGCGCGCGATGGATTCTGGCGTCCGTCCGTTGCTCCGTCCCAATCGGGATTACGATGCAATGACCCAGACCACCCAGCCCGCTACGAACGACAGCACCGTCCGGCTGATCGACATGGTGTTTCCCGGCGACACCAATCACCACGGCACGCTTTTCGGCGGTGTTGCGCTGGCGCACATGGACAAGATCGCCTTCCTTGCCGCGACCCGTCACGGCCGGGCGCCGTTCGTGACGGCGGCCTCCGAGAAGATCGACTTCGCCGCGCCGGCACGCACCGGGGACATGATCGAGGCGAGCGGACGCGTGGCGCGCGTGGGCAACAGCGCGCTGGATGTTGACGTGGAACTGGTCGCCGAAAATCCGGTGACCGGCGAGCGGCGCCTGTGCACCCGGGGACGCTTCACGCTCGTCGCGGTCAAGGGGCCTGGCACGCAACTTCCGCTGCCACCACTGACGACGGAGAGACACGGGGAGCCAAGCGCCGCTCCCGAAGAGGGCATGCTGCGCATGGTGGACATGGTCTTCCCGCCGCAGACCAATCATTATGGCACGCTCTACGGCGGCGACGCGCTCAAGATGATGGGCAAGGCCGCGTTCATCGCCGCGTCCCGCCATGCAAGGGCCGTGATCGTCATGGCGGCTTCCGACCGGATCGAATTCGCCTCGCCCATCCGGTCAGGCGAAATGGTCGATCTTGCCGCGCGCGTGCTGTCAGTCGGACGCAGTTCGTTGCGGGTCGCAGTCGACCTGCGGGCGGAAGATCTGATGACGGGGGAGCGCCGGCAGTCGGCAGCGGCGACCTTCACGATGGTCGCCGTGGACCGGGAAGGCCGACCCAGCCCCTTCACACGGTGACCACACGGCAGAAGGGGGCCCGGACGCCGCGTGAAACGAATGCGGCGCCCGGGCGAGATCCGGCCTCAGCCTTCCACGGCCGGGACGATCTTGATCTCGACGCGACGGTTCTGCGCCTTGCCCTCGGGGGTCTCGTTCGATGCGATGGGCCGCGTCTCGCCATAGCCCATCGTCGCCACGCGCACCCGCGCGACTCCGTGCGACGCCAGATAATCGGCTACGCTCTGCGCGCGCCGCTCGGAGAGCGCCTGATTATAGGCTTCCGTACCATCCGAATCGGTGTGGCCGAGCACATCGATCATGGTCTTTGGATATTCGGCGAGCGTCGCTGCTACCTCGTTGAGCGTGGGCTGGAACTGCGGCTGGATGCTCGATTGATTGGTTGCGAAAGTGATGCCGGAGGGCATGCGCAGCAGCAGCTCGTCGCCCTGACGCACGACATCCACGCCAGTGCCGGCGGTGCGTTCGCGCATCTTCTTTTCCTGCGCATCCATATAGGCGCCGACGCCCGCGCCGGCGATCGCGCCGATGCCTGCGCCGACGATCTTCTCGGTCCTGTCGTTCCGGCCGCCGAGCAGATCGCCAAGGAGATAGCCGCCCAGAGCCCCGCCGACGCCGCCGATCGCTGCCTTGGAGATTGTGCGGTTACCGGTCTCGGGATCCGTGACGCAGCCGGAGAGAGCCAGTGCCGCGAGCGCCGCCCCGGCTAGGGCAATTCGGGGGTGGCTGCGAACGTTCATGTCTTTCTCCCTCATCCTCTACAGGGCCCGCCCAGCACGGGCGCGCCCATAACGCACCTCAAAACCTGATCGTTCCCTGAACGGCCATCTCTCCTTGGAACCAATTCTGGCACCCGGCGCCGGTCGCTCGCTCTCGCGCCAAAATAAAAGGCTCCGGGAAGCAGGGCAATATAATCTGCCGAAATCCGCCATCACACTGACTGCCTGGACATGCTCTCCGTTGTGGCGCGCCGCAAAAAAATGTCTATTAGAGTCTCACTTCATGCCCCTCCCTGAAGTCACCCCCGCTTTTCCATGGATCGATCTGGCGATCGTCGTTGCGCTCGCCGCCATCAATGGCCTGTTCGCAATGTCCGAGCTGGCGATCGTCTCCGCGCGCCGTCCGCGCCTTCAGGGAATGGCCAAGGCAGGGAAGCGAGGGGCGGCCGCCGCGCTGGAACTGAGCGCCGAGCCGGGTCGCTTCCTGTCCACCGTGCAGATCGGCATCACGCTCATCGGCGTGCTGTCGGGCGCCTATTCCGGTGATAAGCTGGGCGGGCCGCTCGGCGCCATCATCGCCAGCTATGGCGTCGCGCCGAATATCGCCGAGAATGCAGGCTTCACGATCGCCATCCTCTTCGCCACCTATCTCTCGCTGATCATTGGTGAGCTGGTCCCCAAGCAGCTGGCCCTGCGCAATCCCGAGCCGCTGGCGGTGGTGATCGCGCCGGTGATGCAGGGATTGGCCCGGGCCACGGCCCCTCTCGTCTGGCTGCTGGACAAGTCCAGCGAGCTGGTATTCCGATTGCTGCGGATCAAGCCGGATTCCTCCAACCATGTCACGGCCGAGGAACTGCAGCTCATCGTGGCCGAAGCGAGCCGGCAGGGCGTGATCGAGGAAAGCGAACGGGCGATCATCTCGGGCGTCGTGCGCCTCGCGGACCGGCCGGTTCGCGAAGTGATGACTCCAAGGCCGGAAGTGGACTGGCTGGACGCGGACGGTGACGCTGCGGACCTGCGCCAGAAACTGCTGGCGACGCCCCATACGCGGTTGCCGGTGGCGCAGGGCAGCGTGGAAGACATCATCGGCGTGGTCCAGGCTCGCGACATCATGGCGGCGCTGTTTCGCGGGGAAGCGCTTGACCTGCGCGCCCTGATGCGCACCGTACCGATCGTTCCCGATCAGGTGGACGCGATGGACGCGCTCAACCGGCTGCGCGAAGCCGACGTACCCATGCTCATGGTCCATGACGAATATGGTCACTTCGAAGGGATCGTGACGCCGTCCGACCTCATGTCGGCCATCGCAGGCGAGTTCGCCTCCGACAGCGATCTCTACGCGCAGCCCATGGTGACCGAGCGGGAGGACGGATCGCTGCTGGTCTCCGGTCAGATGTCCATCGATGCGCTGGCCGAGCGGCTGGATATCAGCTTGCCCGAGGACCGCGACTTCGCAACGGTGGCCGGCTTCGTGCTGGCGGTGTTGCGTCGCCTGCCCGAGGAAGGTGAGAATTTCGACCAGCAAGGATGGCGCTTCGAGGTGCTCGACATGGACGGGCGCAAGATCGACAAGCTGCTGGTGAGCGCCACGACCGACTGAAGCCGTAAACTCGTCGCCGTTGCTGGAGGAGAGGCGTCAGGTCAGGCGCATGTGCAGGAACTGGCTGAACGCGTTGGCCTCATAATGCGAGAAAGCCGGCCCATCCGTGAAACCATGGGCGCGATAGAGCGCCAGCGCGGGCTCGAACGCTTCGCCACGGCCCGTTTCCAGTGAGAGCAGCACGAAATCCAGCCCACGTGCCGCCTCCACGAGATGGACGAGCAGTGCCTTGCCGACACCCTGCCGCAGATGATCGGGATGTGTGCGCATCGACTTGATCTCGCCATGGCCCGGGGCGATCCGCTTGAGCGCAATCATACCGGCGAGCGCCTCGCCCTGCCAGGCGCCCCACAGGCTGAGCGAGGGCTCCTCATAGCCCGAGAGATCGAGAGCCCAGACATGGCCGGGCGGCGATCCCTCCGCACTTCACACGAAAGGCGGCCCGGCCACTTTGCTCAGATTGTCAAGCTGTCGCCCCGCGCTCTAGGCTGATCGACATTCAACCTCTGGGGCGCGTTGCCTCCCTGTAAAACGTCATGCTGAAACAAGTTCAGCATGACGAAAATATTGGATGAATGTCGTCCCGCGCTACAGCGCCGCTTCATAGATGCGCGCTGCGTCCTGTTCGGTCAGGTCGCGCAGGTTGCGTTCGAGGAGGCGCGTTACTTTCATCGCGGAGCTGGCCATCCGGGGAATGGCGTTGGCACTGATGCCCATGCCGGAGAGACCGGCGGGGATGCCGACGCGGGCGGACAGATCGGCCACGAATTCGATGCCGGCACGGGCGGTCGCTTCGTCGTCCGGCCCGTCGGGGATGCCCATGGCGCGCGCGATGGCGGCATAGCGCCCCGGAGCCGCCGCGAGATTGAAGCGCAGCACATGCGGGAGCAGGATGGAATTGGCGACCCCGTGCGGGATGTGGAATTCCCCTCCCAGCGGATAGGCCAGGGCATGCACCGCGGCGGTATTCACCGGGCCGAGGCACAGGCCGCCATAATAGCTTGCGCGCAGCATCGCCTCGCGTGCCACCAGATCGGTGCCGTCGACACAGGCGCGCTCGAGATGCGATGCGATCAGGCTTATGCCTTCCAGTGCGAAGATGTCGACCACGGGATGGGCGAAGCGGTTCGCATAAGCCTCGATACAGTGGGTGAGCGCATCCACGCCGGTCGAGGCCGTCACGGCACGCGGCATGGAGACGGTGAGTTCCGGATCGAGATAAGCGAAATCGGGTATGAGCCAGGGGCTGACTACGCCTTTCTTGAGATCCTCCTCCTCGTCCCCGAGGATGGCGATGGGCGTCACTTCGCTGCCGGTGCCGGCCGTGGTGGGCACGCAGGCGAGCGGCAAGGCCCGGCCGGCAAGCAGATCCACGCCAATGACCTGCTCGATGCCCTGCCGTCCGTCCGCCAATGCAGCGACGAGCTTGGCAACGTCCATCGCGCTGCCTCCGCCCAAGCCAATGACGGCATCGGCCCCGCAGGCGCGCGTGGTCGCCAGAGCATCGTGGAAGTTCTCGATGGTTGGCTCGCCGGTCAGCGCGTCCCAGACGGTCACGCTCATCGCGCGGGCTTCCAGCGCCGCGATCAGGGGCGCGCACAGGCCGCGTGTCGGCGGGGTGGTGACGAGAAGCACCGAGGTCGCACCCCGTGCCGCGAAATCCTCCGCGCAGGACAGGACGACGCCCTGTCCGATCCGGACCACGCCGACATTGAAGATCGTAACGGGGCGGTTGAGGCTCATGCGCGCAGGTCCGTCTGGCCATTTCGGAAACGGCGCACCATTGCGAGCGAACGCCACCTGCGACTTGCACGAGACGGAACTACGCGTTGAACAGGGCGCGCGGCGGCGCACCGGCCGGGCGTTGATGCCGCGTCAGACGCTCTCGGTGGCGCCTGCGGATAGCGCGCCGCCGCCGGTGGCAAGCGCTGCCAGTTTCTCGCGTCGATAGACACGCGGCGCCTCGCCGAACCGTTCCCGAAAGCTGCGGGCAAAATGGGGCGCACTGTTGAAGCCCCAGCCGAACGCGATGTCGGTGATGGTGAGATGGGCGCAGGCTGGATCAGCCATCTGCCGGGCGCACTCCTCCAGCCGGCGACGCAGGACATAGGCCGAGGCGGTCTCGTTGCCCGCCGCAAAGATCATGCGCAGGTAACGGGAGGATACCTTGAGGCGCGTGGCGATGAAGCCGGGGCTGAGATCGGGATTTCGGAGATTCTCCTCGATGAAGAGACGCACCCGGGCATGGCGGCCGGTGAGGACTGCAGAAGAGGAGATCAGGTCATCGAAGCCGATCGCGAAGGCGGTGGCCAGCGCGTCCAGCAAATTGCGGGCTACGCGATTGTGGACGGCTTCCGGCAGGTCCGCGGCGAGTTGGAAAAAGACACTTTGGGACAGCCCAACAGCGTGTTCGGCCAGCCCCTCCGCGGCGCGCAGGTGCCGCCCGCAAAACTGTTCCGGCGAAGGCAGATGCTCGCGTATCGTGCCGATCCCCGCGCGGATGAGGAGCAGTTCGACAGGGCCGTGCGCGGTGTAGCTGTAGGGGACAGCATTGTTGCAGAGCGACATGTCGCCCGGACCCAGGACACAATCCTGCCCGTAGTGGGAGAAGCTGGCCTGACCCGCGATCTGCAGCAGGAAGGAGTAAGCGGGTTCGGCGACATGGCCGATTTCCTCGGCCGTCCGCTGGAGCAAGCCTGAGTCCATCTCGATGCGCACCAGTCGTATCGGGCCCAGCGTCCCGCTGCTGAGGGTCGGCCCCGTCTCGGATTCGCCAAGCGTGACAGTGGCCCGTTCCACCTGAGTGGCGTAAAGCTCTTCCCAGGCGCGTGCTCGTCCCGCCCGGGTGCCGGGAGGCAGGTGATGCACTTCTATCATCGACATTGGCGCTGCTGATCCTCACCCGCTCGTTCTGGCGTCATGAGGGGCATTATCAGCAACAAACACACGCTGGAAAGGGGCGGCAGGCACGCCCCGATCGCTCATGGACGAAAGGGCTGGTCAGCAGGGGATAAGGTGCCCCGCAAAAACGGATCGCCGGCCCCGTTTCCGGAGCCGGCGGCGACCGTCGGGCATTTTTTGCCTCAGTTCTGCGGCTGAGCGCCAGGTTGCGCTTCAGCCGAAGCGACCTGCTGGATGCGCTGCCGAAGCGTGGGATTGGCTTGCGAAGCCTGCGCGATCTCATTGAATTTCACTGGATCGAGCCCCTCCGCCTGGACCGCGGCGAGCATCTTGGGCTGCTTTTCTTCCGCAGGCACAGCGGCGTCCTGCTGGATCTTGCTGGCCTCGATCGCGGCGCGGGCGAATGCCTTGAGGTCCGCGTCGGAATACTGCTCGGTCGCCGCCGGCGGCATGCCAGGCTGTGCGGGATCAGCAGGCGAATTTGGGGCCGGCGCGGGCGCCGGGGTGGGCGCCGGGGCCGCTTCCTGAGCCAAAAGCGGAGCGCTTGCGGCCATCGCGGCACCGACAAGGGCCATCTTGAGGGAATTTCTCATCATGAATGCCTTCCTTTTTTGGGGACCGTCCCCTCCAATCTAGGCGCTGACCGATATGTGACAAATATTGGTCGACCATCCGTTCCTCGACCGGGGCGGGTGGATAAAGGGTCGACAATATAACGAGAAAATATAACGAGTTGCCGATGTCCCGGCATGACGGGCGATCAGCGGCCGATTGCGCGCTCACAGTGTGCGGCGTCGGAGACGCGGGAAATGGCCCTCTTTCCTTCCGACTGGTGCAAGTCCCGGATCGACATCGGCCCTAAGGCGAGCGATGGAGAGCTGAACTCTTCTCGTGGAAAGAATTTTCCTATCTGATATAGGATTTCCGAGCGAGAGGATCAGCGGGAGAGGAAGCGTCGCCGGCTCGTCCGGAGGCGTGGAGCGCGGAGGGCTATGGAAAGCTTCAGCACGGAGGCACTGGTGTGCAGGGGGCGCGCCCAGGCCTGGAACGAAATCTATTCGACACGCCTGTCCGCAACCGACTTCATTCCGCAGCACGGGAATTTCAGCGCCGGCCTCAAGCTGGGCGGGCTGGGGCAGATCAGCCTCGCGCGGCTGGTCACGGGCCCCTGCACCATTCGCCGCACGGATGACCATATCAGCGGGAGTACGCCGCGCGTCTACTCGTTCCTGATCCAGCTCGCCGGGCGCGGGCTTTTCCATCAGGGCCTCAATGAGGCGATGCTGCGCGCAGGCGACTTCACCATGTGCGACAATGCCGTCCCGCATTTCTTCAATCTGGACGATGACGCGGAAATGCTGCTCGTCCGGGTGCCGGGAGATGTCATCAACGATTATCTGCCGCATCCCGAGCTGCTGTGCGGCCGCCGCCTTCCGGCGCGCGAAGGGCTCACCCCGACCGCAGCCCTGATGGCCTGCGGCCTGTGGAAGCAGCTCGAACGCGGCTTCCGATCAGCCCATGACGACAGCATTGCCCATCAGCTGCTCGACATGATCTCCACTTCCTACAGCGTCGCCTTCGGCAGCGAGCTGAACGGGCCCGACCTGGATGCGGTCTATCAGGAGCGGGTACTCAACTTCATCGAGGACCATATCCGTGATCCCGGCCTCAACGCCCAGCTCGTGGCCGGCGCGATCGGCATCGACGCTGGCGAGCTGGCCGCCATGTTCTCGCGCCGAGGCGACAGCCTGCGGGCCTATATCCTGCGCCGCCGGCTCGAACTGGCGGCGCGCCAGCTCCGCAACCCGCGCTGGCGCGGCTCGACGGTCGCCCAGATCGCTTATGGGCTGGGCTTCACGAGTCTGCCGCTCTTCACACGCGCCTATCGCCGGCGTTTCGGCGTCAGTCCCGGCGACTATCGCAAGGCGCAGTTCAACTGAGGTTGGCCATCCTGGCGCTTCTCATCCTCCGGCCGCCGCCGGTAGTCTGACCGTTGCCTGAAGACCGCAGTCGCCCGGGCTTTCCAGCGTCAGGCTGCCCCCATGGCTTTCGGCCAGCGCCTTCACGATCGAAAGACCAAGGCCGACTCCGCCGCCGTGACGGCCGCGCGATTGTTCCAGCCGCTCGAACGGCGCAGTGATCTGCGCGATCATATCCTCCGGCACGCCTGCGCCTTCGTCCGTCACCACAACGGCGATGCTCGTGTCTTCCTGGCGCAGCGACACATGCGCGCGCGCGCCGTAGCGGATCGCGTTGTCGAGCAGATTGGCGAGAATGCGACGGAAGGCGAGCGGCGCGCACCGGCAGGGCATGGCCTGCTCTGCCGCCGAGAAGCTGATCTCGTCTCCCGTCTCCTGACGCAGCTCCACATAAGCGAGCGCTTCCGCCCGGGCGTCGATGATCTGGTCCTGCGCCGGCGGGCCCGTCTCTGCACGGGCGAAAAGCAGGATGTCCTCCAGCAGCCGGCTCATTTCCTCGATATCATTGACGGCGCGCATGCGCTGCCGGTCTTCGGGGATATGGTCGGCCCGCAGCCGCAAGCGGGTAAGGCAGGTTCGCAGATCATGCGCGATGGCCGCCAGCATGCGGGTGCGCTCCCCCACCAGCGCGCCGATCCGCTGCTTCATGGCGTTGAAGGCCTCGCCCAGGATGCGGACTTCCCGTGCGCCGCCCGGCACGATGTCCGGCGCCGCGATATCCTCGCGAAAGGCCGTGGTCGCCTGCGCGAGCCGGGCGACCGGCCGCACCACCTGCCAGAGCAGGGTCAACAGAATGAGCAGCAGCACTGCGCCGGCCACCAGCCCGACGAGGAGATAGCGCGAGGCCAGCTGCTGGAGGGCGAGCGGGGCGCGCTCGATGGCCAGCACTTCGCCACTGCGCAAGCCAATGAGGACGCGGATCGGCCCGCGCGGCGGCTCGCCGGGCCGGCGGTTCCAGGAAAAGATGGTGCCCTCGCGCGCCTGGACCCGGAGCGGCCGGCCGCTCAGCGCCTCGGCATAGCGGCGAAATCGCTCTTCGAGCCATGGCGCCGGGCGGGCCTCACCCTCGCGCGCGCCGGCGCCGTTTTCCTCGGGAAAGTACGGAAGAAGCTCAACGCTGGTCGGGCCGGTGCTCGCGGCCGCCACGATCGCGGGACGGAGTGCCGGGGGCGCCTGTTCGATCGCTTCCGCGATCTCGCGAGCATCTTCCGGCGCGATCAGGCGGAACATGATAGGCCGCCCGTCGGGCCACATCGCCGCGAGCAGGATCGTCATCTGCAGCGCGAGAAGGCCAAGCAGGAATAGCGCTGCGATGCGAAACAGCAGGCTGCCGGTGATCCGCCCCATCTCAGGCGCCGCCGGTTTCGACCGCGGGCGCGAACAGATAGCCGCCGCCGCGCACGGTGCGGATCATCACCGGGCTGCGTGGATCGTCGCCGAGCTTGCGGCGCAGGCGGCTCAGCTGCACGTCGATCGTGCGGTCATAGGGGCCGGCATCGCGGCCCCGCGTCCAGTCGAGCAGCTGGTCGCGCGTCAGCACGCGCTGGGGATGATCAAGCAGGGCGATCAGGAGATCGAACTCGCCCCCGGTCAGTTCCACGGCCTCGCCTCCGGGGTCGCGCAGCAGCCGCGAGCCGGCGTCCAGGTTCCACCCGGCGAAGCGATACCATCGGCCGGCCACGGGGGATGGCCGGTGCGCCTCGCGCGTCCGGCGCAGGACCGCGCGGATGCGCGCAATGAGCTCGCGCGGATTGAAGGGCTTGGGCAGATAATCATCGGCCCCGATCTCCAGCCCGAGGATGCGATCGATATCGTCACCCTTGGCCGTGATCATGATGACAGGGATGCGCAGCGCCGCGGCATGGAGGCGGCGGCAGATGGACAGGCCGTCCTCGCCGGGGAGCATGAGGTCCAGCAGCACCAGATCCACCCGGCGTCGGTCCTTGAGCCGGTCCAGCTCGGCGCCTGAGCGGCAGGCACCCACCTCGAAGCCTTCCCGGACAAGCAGATCGCTCACCAGTTCGCTGATGTCCTCGTCATCCTCGACAAGGGCGATGAAAGTGCGTTCCGCAGCGGGCTCGGCACGGGTCATGCGCTTCATGTCACCGGATGGCGAGCGCATCTCAAGACCGAATCGGCGGCTGTTACACTTCGTTGCCGTTCCTCACCATGGGTTCATGGCCGGCTTACCGGGGCGGGGGATGAAGGGTGCCTCATCCATGCAGGAGATTATTCATGTTCAGATCTGCGATCATTCCGGCATTTGCGATGCTGGCGGCCGGTGGCGCCGGCGCCCTTGTCGCTGCGCCGGCCGAAGCGCGTGAGCACGGCCGGATCGTGAGGGCCCAGGGCCCTTATGGTGGGGGCTATGTGGCCGGCCGCCATGTGTCCCGCCAGCCCGGCTCCACGCAGGTGACGCGCGGCGCGGCCACCTATGGCGGGCGCGGTTACGGCCAGACCCGCTCCACCCAATGGGGCGACGGCGCCGTGACCAACAGCGTCGATAGGCGCTATGCCAATGGCACCGGCATGTCGCGCGACAGCTCGCTCGTGCGCAATGGCGACGGCTCCGTAAGCGTCCAGCGCGATCGCACGGGCCCCGCGGGGAACAGCCAGTCAGGCTGGAGCACGATCTACCGGACGGACGATGGCTACACGCGCACGCGGAGCGGCGCTACGTCCAGCGGCCGAAGCTATTCGGCGACACGCGACGTCTCGGTGAACGGCGACTCGGTCACCGTCGACCGCAACGCCGCAACCGGCTCCGGGCGTGCGGTGAGCAGTACGCGCACTTACTCCCGGCGCGATTGAGGATGGCCCAGATCATGAAACTTTCCCTCACCCCCATCATGGCGCTCGCGCTTTCCGGCTGCATGGCAGCCCTGGCCGGCGCGGCCCATGCCCAGCCGCAGCGTGACCCCGGCCAGTTGCTCGAGCGTGCGGACGCCAATGGCGACGGACGCATCACCCGGGCCGAATATCAGAAAGCGCGAATGCAGATGTTCGAGCGGCTGGATCGCAATGGCGATGGCGTCATCAATGACGACGACAAGTCCGGCGGCATGCTGGCGCGCCGCCAGATCGGCGAACGCATCGCGCAGCTCATGGAGCAGATGGACGCCAATCGCGACGGACGCGTGACGCGCGAGGAGTTCCAGAAGGCCCCCATGCCCGTGTTCGATCGCGCCGATTCCAATGGTGACGGCGTGGTCGACCCGACAGAGCTGGCGGCATTCCGCAAGGAAGCCGCCGCCCGGCGCGCCCGCTAAGGGCGCCCCTGCCGGCGGCACCCGTCCGCCCCCCAACCTGGGTGCCGCCGGCAGATCATCGCATATGAAGGTTAGGTTCGCACCGAAGAGCCGCGAAAGCGCGGCGTCGACGGATTGCGGCAGCGAGAGCCCCGCGGAGCCCCCCAACGGGGAAATGATCGATCAGGAAATGATGGTGCTGCCGGTGAGGATTGAACTCACGACCTCAGCCTTACCAAGGATGCGCTCTACCACTGAGCTACGGCAGCACGACCGTACGCGGAGGGTGCCCCGCGTCAGCAAGGTCGCGCCTATGGCCCTGCGGTACGGCTCTTGTCAAGGCGACTTGCGGTGCACGGCCGGGATTCGGTAGGCGCGGTGCATGAGCGAGAGCAAGGAAGACCGGCAGCAGCGACTGGCGCGGGCGCTGCGAAACAATCTTCGCCGCCGCAAGGGGCAGGCGCGCGAGCGGGCAGGCGGCCTGACAGGCGGACCGGAGCAGCCAGCGCCGGGGGACAACGATCCAGTGAACTGACGGCGAGGCCTGGCAAATCGGGCGAAGGAGAAGCTCCGCTTGACAATGTTCGTTCGATCGAACAGTAATTTTGCATGGGCTCTTCCCTGACGCCTCTCCCCGATTCTCCCGGACTCGCCAGCGCGAGTGTTCAGGGGAGCGCGGCTGGCCTGGCCAGTTCGGCGCCAGGAATGCCGTCCGTCACGGCCACCGACCGCCCGGCTCAGGACCGTGCCGGTCAGGACGGCAGCCTCGTATCCCTGCGAATCATCGAGGCGGCGATCCAGCAGTTCGCCTGCGCCGGGTTCGCGGGCGCGAGCACGCGCGAGATCGCGCGGGCATCCGGCACGGCGATGTCATCGATCACATATCATTTCGGTGGCAAGGAAGGCCTGTATCTGGCCTGTGCCGACCATGTGGCCGAGCAGATCGGCGCCGTGCATGCGCCCTTGCTCGACCAGATCCGCGCGCATCCGCCCGCTGACGCGGAGTCGGCGCGGACGGCGCTTCTGGCGCTGCTGGAAAACTTCGCGCGGTTCATGCTGGCGCCGCAATCCGAGCGCTTCTCGCAATTCGTGGTGCGCGAGCAGCAGCGGCCCACCGAGGCTTTCGAGCGGATATATGCGCGGGTGATGGCACCTGTGCTGGAAACCGCCGTGGGACTGCTCGCCCTTGCCCGGCCATCGCTGGACGAACAGGCCCGGCGCGCCCTCGTCCTCCATTGCCTCGGCATGGCGCTGGTGCTGCGCATCGCGCGCGCCTGCGTGGCGCGGACCATGGAGGCCGAGGACATCGATCCCGAGACGGCGGACATGCTGATTGCGAGCGTCCGTCGCTCCGCCCGAACCCTGCTCATGGAGAGCTGATGCCATGAACCGCAAGCGCCTGATCATCCTCGTCGCCATTGCCGCCCTGTTGATCGCAGCGCTTGTAACGCGCGGCTTCGGCCTGTTCGAACGCGGTGATGGCCCGCTCCTGCTCTACGGCAATGTCGATATCCGCGAGGTCGATCTCGGTTTTCGGGTGGGCGGGCGCATCGCGGAAATACCGGTGGAGGAAGGCGCGCGCGTGAAGCGGGGCGATCTGCTCGCCGAACTCGACCGTGCCTCGATCGACAGCGCAGTGGCGCAGGCGGAAGCGCAGGTCGCGCAGGCCCGCGCCGAACTTCTCAAGCTGCAGCGTGGCAGCCGCGCCGAGGACGTCGCGCAGGCGCAGGCGCGGTTCACCGCGGCGAAGTCCGCCGCCGACGCAGCCGAGCGCGATTATGCCCGTCGCGCGCCGCTGGTCGAGCCCGGCGCGATCAGCCGCGATGTCTGGGACGCGACCGTCGCCGCCCGGGATCGCGCGCGGGCGCAGCTTGGCGAAGCGCAGGCAGCGCTCTCGCTCGTCCGCACGGGGCCGCGCCGCGAAGACATCGAAGCCGCGCAGGCCGCATTGCAGGCAGCGCAGGCCGCGCGGGCAGGTGTCGGCACCGACTTTGGTGATACGCGGCTCACCGCCAGCGTCGACGGCACGGTGATCACGCGTGCGCGCGAGCCGGGGGCCATCGTTGCGCCCGGGGAAACGGTCTTCACGCTCGCCATCGATCGGCCGTTGCGCGTGCGCGCCTATGTGGGCGAGAAGCAGCTCAGCCGCGTGGCGCCCGGCATGAAGGTTGCCGTCACGGCGGACGGCAACCCCAAGCGCTATACCGGCACGATCGGCTATATCTCGCCGCGCGCGGAGTTCACGCCCAAGACGGTGGAGACCAGCGACCTGCGCACGGACCTTGTCTATCGCCTGCGCATCATCGTGGAGGATCCGGATGGCAAGCTGCGCCAGGGACAGCCGGTGACGGTGGAGATCACCGGGCCGAACGCGAAAGCGAACTAAGGTCATGCCCTCCATGTCATGGCCCATCCGGGATTGGCGCAGCGAGCAGGCGCGCGGGCGGTGGCATCGCCGTCCGGCGCGCAGCCGACTGGCATGACCGCCGCCGCCACTCCCAGAGACGCCAGCGCGCCGGTCGCGCTGGTCCGCGACATCGTCAAGCGCTTCGGCACCGGCCCCGCCGCGCTGGAGGGCGTAAGCCTCACCATCGCGCCGGGCCAAGTGACCGGACTGGTGGGGCCGGACGGAGCGGGCAAGACCACGCTCATCCGCATCCTGGCAGGCCTCATGAAACCGGACGAAGGCGCGGTCTCGATCCTGGGCGGACCGCCTGTCGAACGCCTCGATTCGATCGGCTACATGCCGCAGCGTTTCGGCCTCTACGAAGACCTGACCGTCCGGGAGAATCTCGTCCTCTATGCCGAGTTGCGCGGCCTGCCGCGTTCCGAACAGGGCGCGGTGTTCGAGCGGCTGCTCACATTCACTGATCTCGCGCGCTTTCAAACGCGCCCGGCGGGTAAGCTCTCGGGCGGCATGAAGCAGAAGCTCGGCCTCGCCTGCGCGCTGGTGAGCACGCCGCCACTGCTGCTGCTCGACGAGCCGGGCGTGGGCGTGGACCCGATCAGCCGGCGCGAACTCTGGGCCATGGTGGCGGAGCTGACCAGCGAAGGCATCGGCGTGCTCTGGTCCACGGCCTATCTCGACGAAGCCGAGCTGTGCGACCATGTGTACCTGCTGAACGAGGGCCGCCTGATCTTCTCCGGTCCGCCCGCCACGCTGACGGATTCGATCGCGGACCGGGTGATCCGTGTCACCGGCTTTTCAGACCGGCGGCGCGAGGCACTGACGAAGGCGCTCGACAGGCCCGATGTGGTCGACGGCACGTTGCAGGGCCGGGCCATTCGCCTGCTGATCGGGCAGGGCCACGCAGTCCCCGACGCCGCCGCGCTCAACCTCGGGCCGGACACGAACGTGGAGCCCACGCCCGCCCGCTTCGAGGACGGGTTCATCGAACAGCTCGGCGGCGGGCCGAAAGGGACGAGCGCGCTGGCCCAGGCCTATCGCGAGATCCCGCCGAGCGATGCGCCTGCCATCGAGGCGAAAGGCCTCACGCGGCGCTTCGGCGATTTCACCGCCGCCAAGGACGTGAGCTTCACCGTGCCGCGCGGCCAGACCTTCGGCCTCCTCGGCCCCAACGGCGCCGGCAAGTCGACGACCTTCAAGATGCTTTGCGGCCTGCTGACGCCGAGCGAGGGCAGCGGGTCCGTCGCCGGCCATGATCTGCGCCGAGCCGCTGCGCAGGCCCGTGCCTCACTGGGTTACATGGCGCAGAAATTCTCGCTCTATGGCGACCTCTCCGTGGCCCAGAATCTCGACTTCTTCGCGGGGGCCTATGATCTTTCCGGCAGCCGGGCGCGCGCGGCGATCGAGCGCGTAACGGACATCTTCGAACTGGGCGATCATCTGCGCCGCAATGCCGGCACCCTGCCGCTCGGGTTCAAGCAGCGGCTCGCGCTCGCCTGCGCGGTGATGCACGAGCCGCCGGTGCTGTTCCTCGACGAGCCGACCTCGGGTGTCGATCCCGTCATGCGCCGGGAATTCTGGACGCATATCAACGGGCTCGTCCGCCGGGGCGTCACGGTGCTGGTCACGACCCATTTCATGGACGAGGCGGAATATTGCGATCAGGTGACCCTGATCTATCGCTCCCGGCAGATCGCGAGCGGCCCGCCCGATGCGCTCAAGCAGCAGACGGCCGTGCTGACCGGCCGGCCGGACCCGACGATGGAAGATGCCTTCATCGCGCTCATCGAAGCCTCGGACGCCCATCGCGACGAAGACGGCACGGAGAAAGCGGCATGAGCGACAGCGCCCTCCCGCCCCCGTCCGGCGAGCCGGCGCCCGCGCCGCGCGGCAGCGCGAGCCGGCGCATGCGCGCGCTGGTCATCAAGGAATATGCGCAGATCCGGCGGGACCCTTCAACGTTCCTGATCGCCTTCGCCATGCCGCTGCTGCTGCTCTTCCTCTTCGGCTATGCCATCTCGCTCGACCCGCGCGAGACGAAAATCGCCCTGGTGGTGCAGGACGAGAGCGCCCCGGCCGCGCGGCTGGCGCAGGCCTATGTCCATTCGCCTTATTTCAGCGTCACGCTGCTGCGCGGCGTCGCGCCCGCGCGCGCGCTCATGGAGCGGGACGCGATCCGCGGCTTCGTCGTGATTCCTCCCGACTTCGGCGCAAGCATGGCGAAAGGGGCCCCGCATCCGATCCAGATCGTCACCGACGGCACCCAGCCCAACCAGGCGACCTTCATCGCCAATTATGCCGATGGCGTGCGGATGAACTGGATGGCGAGCGAAATGGACATGGCGGGCATGCGCGGCGCCGGACCGCCCATCGATGTCTCGCAGCGTGTGTGGTTCAATCCCGGCCTGCACAGCCGCTTCTTCCTGGTGCCCGGTGCCATCGCCGTGGTGATGACGATGATCGGCACGCTGCTCACCGCGCTCGTCGTCGCACGCGAGTGGGAGCGTGGCACGATGGAAGCGCTGATGGCGACGCCGATGCGGATGGCAGAATTCGTCGCGTCCAAGGTGCTGCCCTATTTCCTGCTCGGCCTTGGCTCCATGGCGCTGTGCACGCTGATCGCCGTCGCCTTCTTCGGCCTGCCGTTCCGGGGCTCGATTGTCGCGTTGATGGCCATTGCCGCGGCGTTCCTGCTGCCGGCGCTGGGCCTTGGTCTGTTCATCTCGGCCACGACGAAGAACCAGTTCGTAGCAAGCCAGATGGCGCTCTTCTCATCCTTCCTGCCGACCTTCCTGCTCTCCGGCTTCATCTTCGAGATCGCTTCCATGCCCTGGCCCATCCAGGCGCTCACTTATGCGGTGCCGGCGCGCTACCTGATCCCCTCGCTGCAGACGGTGTTCATGGCCGGCGACGTCTGGTCGATCATCCTGCCCAACATCGCCATCATGCTGGGCTTCGGCGTCCTCTTCTTCCTGCTCTGCTTCCGGGCGACGCGGCGGAGTCTCGACGCATGAGCGGCCGCCTTACCCGGCTGAAGGCCATGACGGTCAAGGAGATCTGGGCGCTGCTGCGCGATCCCAAGTCGCGCATGGTGCTGATCCTGCCGCCGCTCATCCAGCTCCTGATCTTCACTTTCGCCACGACCCTCGACGTCAAGAATGTCGACATCGGCCTTGTCGACAGGTCCAACGGTGCCCATGCGCAGGAGCTTGTCCAGCGCATCGCCGCCAGCCCCCAGTTCCGGGACGTGATCGTGCTGCCGTCCTTCCAGGCGATGGAAGCGGCGATCGACGACCAGAAGGTGCTGGCCGCCCTCGTCATCGAAAGCGATTTCGACCAGAAGCTCGCCCGTGGGGAGAGCGCGACGGTCGGCCTCGTGCTTGACGGGCGACGATCCAATGCCGCGCAGATCCTCGGGGGCTATGTGAGCCGCATCGTCGCCGACTATGGCGCGGAGCTGTCCCCACGCATGGCCGCCCGGGGTGGGGGCAGCGACGTCACGCACTGGTACAATCCCAGCCTCGATTTCATGTGGTTCACTCTGCCTTCGCTGGTGGCGATCATCGTTTCCATCGCCGGCATCGCCATCACCTCCCAGGCCGTGGCGCGCGAACGCGAACTGGGGACGTTCGACCAGCTCATGGTCTCGCCGCTGCGCGCGCACGAGATCCTCATCGGCATGATGGTGCCGCCGATGCTGGTCGGGCTGTTCAACGGCATCCTGTTCCTGCTGGTCGCGCGGTTCGGCTTCGGCGTGCCGTTCAGCGGCTCCTTCCTGCTCTTCATTCTTTCCATGGCGGTTTACCAGCTCGCGCTCATCGGCATGGGCCTGCTGGTCTCCTCGGCCTCGATGACCCAGCAGCAGGCCTTTCTCGGCTCGTTCGTGGTGACCGTGCCGCTGATGCTGCTCTCCGGCTATGCAGCGCCCATCGACAACATGCCGGATTGGCTGCAGATCGTCACTTATGCGGACCCGATCCGCTACTTCCTCATCATCGTGCAGGGCCTGTTCCTCAAGGCCATGCCCGCGTCCGTCGTCTTTTCCCAGACCTGGCCGATGGCGCTGATCGCCTGCGTCACGCTCGGCGCGGCCGTCTGGCTGTTCCGCGCCCGAATGGAGTGATGTCCATGCATGCCCGCACCGTCTCCCTAACTCTGCTCCTGCCGCTGATGCTGGCTGGCTGCGTCATGGGGCCCGATTATCGCGCGCCGGCGCCGCGCATTGCCGACCAATGGGCCGGCGCGGGCCGGCGCGGGCCCTGTCACGGCCGCGGCATGGTGGCGGGACCTGCACGATCCGATGCTCGATGCGCTGATCGAGGAGATGCTGGCCGACAATCCCGATCTGCGCGTGGCGCAGGCACGGCTGGCAGAGGCGCGCGCCAATCGCGATGCGGTGCGTGGTGGCCGCCTGCCGCAAGTCAATGGCAGCGCGAGCGCCAATCAAGTGGTGCTAAGCGAGAACGGCCAGATGCCGGTCGGCCAGATCCCCGGCTTCGCGCGCGACTTCGGCCTGTTCGACCTCGGTTTCGATGCGAGCTGGGAAATTGATCTGTGGGGGCGGCAGGCGCGCGAGAACCAGGCGGCGCAGGCGCGCGCGCAGGCCGCCGCGCTCTCCGTGGAAGGCACACGGCTGCAACTGGTGGCGGAGCTGGCGCGGGCCTATGTCGACCTGCGCCTCGCCCAGTCGGACCTCGCAACGGCGCGGGAGACCCTGGCGGCGCGCACTGCGCTTGCCGACCTGATCGCCCTGCGCGCGGCCCATGGCGAGGCAGGCGCCATCGATGCCAATCGCATTCAGGGCGAAGCGGATGCAGCGCGCGCATCGCTGGCAGGTGCGCAGGCGGCCGTGCGCGCGGCGGCGCTGCGCGTGGCCGTGCTCGCCGGCAAGCCGCCCGCCGAGTTGCTCGACCGGCTGGAAGCGCCCGGGGCCATTCCGGCGCCGCCCGGGGCGATTGCCGCCGGCCTGCCGTCCGAACTGCTGCGTCGTCGCCCGGATATCCTGTCGGCGGAACGCGAGCTGGCGGCGGCGACGGCGGACATCGGCGTTGCCAAAGCCGACCTGTTCCCGCGCCTGTCGCTCGGCCTTGCCCTCGGCCAGCAGGCGCGGAGCGTCGCGGACCTTGCCGATGAGGGAAGCACGCGGCTGCAGGCGGGGCCGAGCCTGCTCTGGCCGATCTTCAATGGCGGCCGCGCCCGCGCAATGGTGCGGGCCGCCGATGCGCGCGCGCAGGCGGCCGCGGCGCGCTACGATGCCGCGGTGATCGGCGCGCTGGCGGACAGCGAAGCGGCGATCAACCGGTTCGATCGTAGCCTCGTCGCGCTCACCGCAGCGCGATCGGCCGCGGCGCGCGAGCGCGCGGCCCATGCGCTGGCCATGCGGCGCGTCGCGGTCGGGGAAGACGACCGGCTGACGCAGGCCCGCGCCGAGCTCGCTCTGGTCACGGCGGAGCGGGCGCAAGCCGCTGCGCAGGCGGAAGCCACGGAAGCGGCGATCGCGCTTCACAAGGCACTGGGCGGCGGCTGGGAATTCGACTCGGACGCAGTCGATTCGGCCTCGAGGCAGCCCTGACGGCGATGCGCGGCACGGCCGCCGGGAGGGGGCGGCACGACGGCGTGACCCGGTGCTTGCGATGCGTCGCAGGCGTTGTTCGGCCGCCAAAACAGGGAATGCAGGATTCACCGCGATTCGCGCCTGACATGCCCCCTGACCGCTCTGCGACGAATTGAAAAAATGTCGTAAAATCAAAGGATTGCATGGGCATCTCGCGTATGCCTGAGGAATCCTTGGTCAAGCGTTTTATTTCAGATTTTTGACATGTGCTGCCCTTGATCGGGCCCGGGGGGACTGTCAGAACCCTTCCTCCGGCAGGGCCCGACTCGCGGCTCCTGTCACAGCGATCGAGATTGGGCCTCGCGCGCGGGAAGGGCAATTCCCGTGGCGGCATTCCTGTGCCCATCGCATGGGAGACGATCGAGGCGAGAACGAGCTTTAAGGGGCGGTCACGGACATGGGGCAGAATGTAGGCCAGCAACGATATGAAGGGGTAATGGAGGGGATGGACGCAGGCGGAACGCACGATATGCCTCCCGCGCGCGAGCATCTGGAGCAAGGCTGGTCGGATGTGCGTGCCGGACTGAGACGGGCCATCGGTGTCCGCCAGTTCGACCAGTGGATCAAGCCCCTGCGTCTGGGCGCTTTCTGCACCCTCTCGGGGACGCTCGACCTGGAAGCGCCGACGGAGTTTTCCGCCAGCTACGTTTCGAGCAACTTCGCGTCTCATCTGGGCCTTGCCTGGCGCACGACGCAGCCGGTCGTGCGGGACATTCGCATCGTCCGGGCGCGTGAAGCCGCCGAGCGCGTGGTGCTCCCCGTCCGCACCAAGCAGGCGGCCACGAGCACTGCCGTGCAGAGCGCCGCCGCGACGACGCGGACCGCTCATTTCGAGCCGCGGCACGATTTTGCGAGCTTCATGACGGACGAGAGCAACATGCTCGCCTGTTCGGCCGCGAAAGCGATGGCCGAGCCCGGCAAGCCGCACTTCAATCCGCTGTTCATCCATGGCCCCACGGGCTTCGGCAAGACTCATTTGCTGCACGCGATCGCGGGCGCCTATGGCGCCGCGCTGAGCGAAGAGGGACGCGCCGCGCCCCAAGGCGCGATCCTCTACATGTCGGCCGAGCGCTTCATGAACGAGTTCGTGGCGGCGATCCGCGCCAACGACACCTTTTCGTTCAAGGCGCGGCTGCGCGCGGCGCGCATGCTGCTGGTCGACGACATTCAGTTCATCGCGGGCAAGGGGCCGACGCAGGAGGAATTCCTCCACACGCTCAACGATCTCATCGATTCGGGGGCGCGCATCGCCATTGCCGCCGACCGGCCCCCGCAGCAGCTCGGCGCCGTCGACCCCCGGATTCTCTCCCGCTTCGCCGGGGGCCTGGTGGCCGATATCCAGCCGGCCAGCCTTGACCTGCGGCTGAAGATCCTCGCGGCACGGCGCGATGCGGTCGCGCCGATCACGGTTCCGGACGATGTGATCGCGCTGCTCGCCCGCTCCATCCGCACCAGTATCCGCGAGCTGGAAGGCGCATTCAACAAGCTCGTCGCTTATGCGCAGCTGGTCGACAAGGCGATCACCGTCGAGCTGGCGCAGACCATGCTCGCCGAAGCGCTGCGGGCCAGCAACCGGCGCATCACCATCGACGAGATCCAGAAAGTCTGCGCGGCGCATTATCGCATCGACGCATCCGAGATGCGCTCGCATCGGCGCGCACGGGCGGTCGCCCGGCCCCGGCAGGTCGCCATGTATCTCGCCAAGAAGCTCACCCTGCGCTCGCTGCCGGAGATCGGCCGGGTGTTTGGCGGGCGCGATCACAGCACGGTGATCCATGCCGTGCGCACGATCGAGGCGATGCGGCTCGACAATCCCGAAATGGATGCCGACATCCGGGCCCTGCAGAAGCAGCTCGAGGGCTGACACCCGAACAGGCGCAGGCTTGGCGGCCTGCGCTGCGATCTGCACGGTGCGGATCGATCGGGCTGAGGCCGGTCCGAAGCACGCCTGGGCGCGCCGCCAGGGCCGGACAGGCTGATTCGCGGAGCCGTGGCGAAGAGCGATTTCCATGAGGATGGGATAGCGCGACGGGCGGCGCGATGCCCTGGGGGGCGTTGCCATGCCCCTCCAACAGGGCGCGGCGGTCTGGAAGTTTACAAAGATGACGACACGTCGGTGTCATCTTCCGCTTCTGGGACCTTCTGATGTGGCAGACGCCAGAGCCTGTCCCGGCAAGCTGTGCGGCCCGACGGACGATGAAAATTCTTCCATTGAGAGAGAGCCCTCCTGCGCTGCGCCCGTCGCTTGTCGACGGGAAGTGGCGTCCGGCAGGGCTGCCATGGCGAAGGGTCTGTAGGACAGAGGAAAAACGAGGTCGGGGATGAATGTGCGGAGGTCAGCTCCCAGCGCACAGGCGCTGCGGACGACCAGCGTCTTCCGGCGCTTTTGGGCGCCTCCCTGCAGGCGGGGTGAGCCGTGGGGCCGCGAGGCTGTCCCCTCCGGGCCATTGCAGTCGATTCAGGCACCGCAGGAAGGCCCCGGCAATGCGAGCCTGCGCATCCTTCACAGGAGCCGGGCGCTTGCGACAATCTGATACAATTTGGACTGTCGCCGACAAACTCTCGTGACAATCTGACCCTATAAAGTCCTCATCAGCGCTACTCCCCCGGCGCTGGTGAAAGAAGAGCCGCTTCTCCCCCCAGGGCTCTTCAGAATCGGTCCCCGCCGGCCCCGTTCTCCCTCCCGGAGAGCGGGGCCAAGGCGTTTATGGGCCTGGGCGCGAGCAGGCGCCGTGCCTCTGTCGGCGGTCTGGACGATGAAAACCCCCGCCCGGGGGAGCGAGGGTTTTCGAGTCTGGTCCTCTCGAAAGTCTTGGCCCCCGGCACGATGGGGACTGTTAGGTGCCGGGGGCCGACGAACGGCGGCGGTGGACCAGAACCGACGCCGACCGAAGCTTGTTGCCGCTTAGCGGAGCAGGCTCAGCACGCCCTGCTGGCTCTGGTTGGCCTGGGCCAGCATCGCCGTCGAGGCCTGGCTCAGGATCTGGTTCTTGGCGAGCGCGGTCGATTCCTCGGAGAAATCGGCATCCTCGATCCGCGAACGGGCATCCGTCAGGTTCGTGATGGTCGAGGTCAGGTTGCTCGAAGCCGATTCGAGGCGGCTCTGCGTCGCACCGAGATTGGCGCGGCCGGTTGCGACGGCAGTGATCGCCGTGTCGAGCGCCGTCATAGCGGCCGTGATCGAGGCAGCGTCGGTCTTGATGTCGAGGGCGGCGCCCGTAACGGTGGTCAGCGCCGTCTTCACAACCGAGGAGTCGATCGAGACCGTGTCCGTCGAGCCCGTGCCGACCTGGATCTTCGTGGCATCAGCAGCCGCCGTGTTGAACAGGTCGACGCCATTGTACTTCTGCGCCGCGACATTGGTGATCTGCGTCTTGAGCGCCTGAACTTCGGCGTCCAGGTTGCCGCGCGCGGCAGCGTCGTTCGTGCCGTTGGCGGACTGCACCGCCAGTTCCTTCATGCGGACGAGCATGTTGGAGATGTCGCTCAGCGCGCCTTCGGCGGTCTGCGCCATGGAGAGGCCGTCATTGGCGTTGCGGCGGGCGGCAGTGAGGCCGCGAATTTCGGAGGTCATCTTGGTGGCGATGGCGAGGCCGGCGGCGTCGTCCTTCGCGGTGTTGATGCGCTTGCCGGTCGAAAGGCGCTCCATCGCCTGGGACAGGCCGGCATTGGCGCTGTTGCCGGCGTTCTGGGCGCGGATGGCAGAGATGTTGGACGCGATAACAGTCATTCGAGAGTTCCTTTCCCGCTTTCAAATGGGTCGCTGCCCTCGGGCGGTGGCGGCCACAATCCCCATAACGACGAGGGGACGAGGAGCTTTAAGGGCGCAGGAAAATTTTCTGGCGGCAGCGGACCGCGGCGGTCTGTGGGCCCCTCCCTACGCGCGGGAGTCTTCATGCAGGTGAGCCAGCGGGGCGGAAAAGCGTCATGGCGGCCGCCGCACAAAGTTTCCCTGCAACTGGCCGACGCGGCAGGATCTTGCCGCATCCGGCAATGACTCGCCGTGCTTAACCGAATGATAAGCATTTTCCCGTCAAAGCTGATGCATCGAAAGGGTCCGGCTCGGGGGAGCGGGGCCAAAAGAACTGGGGACTGATGCATGTTGCCTGTCGACATGAGCCAGCGCGTCCACCGGCTTTTGCCGGATCTCGGGGCGTGGCTTGATACTGCCTGCTTCACCACAAGGCCGGTCGCGGCCGAGACGCCACGCGGCAAGACCACGCGGCGCATCCTGCTGGCAGAGGAAATTGCTCATGCGACCTGCCGGGACATCCTGATCGAGTGGCGCGAGGGCGAACCGCGCCTCATGCCGGCGGCAGGCGGCTTCCCTGCCCGCATCGCCTTCGGTCCGCAGGACAGGACGATGGCCTTCGCGCTCATTGCCGAGTTGCTGCGCCCGGCGCGCATGCCCGCCGTGGGCGATGACGCCAGCGCCATGTTGATGCGCCTCGCCGCCCGCATCGCCGCCAGCGATGCCACGGTGCTGGTGCAGGGCGAGACGGGCACCGGCAAGGAAGGCATCGCGCGCTTCCTCCACGATCATTCGCCGCGCGCGGACAAGGACTTCATCGCCGTCAATTGCGCCGCGCTGCCCGAAACGATGATGGAAGCCATGCTCTTCGGCCACAAGAAGGGCAGCTTCACCGGCGCAGGCGCTTCCTCGGAGGGGCTTTTCCTCGCGGCCAATGGCGGCACGCTGTTCCTGGACGAGATCGCCGAACTGCCGCTCGCGCTGCAGGCCAAGCTGCTGCGGGCCCTGCAGGAAGGCGAAGTCCTCCCCGTCGGCGCCACGCATCCGGTGCCGGTGGACGTGCGCGTCATCGCCGCCTGCAACCGCGACCTCGCTGTCGAGGCGGATGCCGGACGCTTCCGCTCAGACCTTTACTGGCGGCTCAACGTGATGCCGCTGCAGCTCAGCCCGCTGAGCGCGCGGCCGGGCGACATCATTGCGATTTCGGCCGCGTTCCTGCTGCGTCACCAGACCCAGCGGACGGGAAGCGCCGCGGCCAGCGACTTCGCCTGGCCCACGCCCCGGGCGATCGAGCAGCTCGCCGCCCATGACTGGCCCGGCAATGCCCGCGAGCTGGGCAATGTCCTCCAGCGCGCCATCGTGCTGCGCGAGGGAAACCGCATCGACCTTGGCGATCTCGGCCTCACGCCGAGCCCCGCCGCAGCGCCTGCGCCTTTCCCGTCGCGCGCCGCCGCCCGGCCCGCCACGCCGGCGCGCCTGCACGACGTAGCGCGCGCATCGGCCATGGATGCCATCCGCGCCGCCCTGCGGGACACCGGCGGGCATCGGGCCCATGCCGCGCGCATGCTCGGCATTTCCGAACGCACGCTGCGCTATCGGCTCGCCGAGATGCGTGACCTGGCCATGGCCGTCTGAGGCAGGAGAACGCAATCATGGCAGGACTCTCCGTCGACAATGTGCTGGCGCTGCGCCAGTCCATCCTCCAGCGCAACAATGCCATCCGGGACGTCGCGAGCGGTGCCGCCCCGGCAGCCGGCGAGACAGCCGGCGCGCCCGGCAAGGCCAGCTTCAGTGACGCGCTGCGCAGCGCCGTCCATGAGGTCAGCAATCTCCAGTCCCAGTCGAGCGAAGCCGCTGCGGCTTTCGAACGGGGCGAGACCACCGACATCGCGGCCGTGATGCTTGCCAAGCAGCAGGCATCGGTCGGCTTCGAGACCACCCTGCAAGTCCGCAACAAACTGCTGTCCGCCTACAAGGACATCATGAGCATGCCGGTATAAGCCCAGATGAGCGACGCGAACATCATCACCGCCCCCGCCATCCAGCCGGCGCTCCCCGCAATATCAGGCCGGGCCGGGCCAGGCATGGAGGCCCTCCGTCTGCAGCTGACCGGCTTCATGCGCCAGCCCGCCGTGCAGCGCGCCTTGCCGCTCGCCGGGCTGCTCGGCGTCACCGCACTGGCCGGCCTCGCCTGGCTGGCGCTGCGCGAGCCGCCGCAGCGCGATCTCTTTCGCGGCCTGCCGGACACGGAGAAAGCCGCCGTCGCCGACGTGCTCAGCAAGGGCGGCATCGCTTATGGCTTCGACAAGTCCACGGGCGCCATCACCGTCTCCGAGGACGATTATTTCGCAGCCAAGATGAAGCTTGCCGGCGAAGGCCTGCCGCGCAGCGCACCGGATGGCGACACGCTGATCGACTCCATGCCCATGGGCGCCAGCCGCGCCGTCGAGGGCGAGAAGCTGCGCAGCGCGCGGGAGATGGACCTTGCCCGCACGATCGAGGCGATCGACTCCGTGCTCAAGGCGCGCGTGCACCTCGCCGTCGAGCCGCCGAGCATCTTCCTGCGCGAGCGCTCGCGGCCCACGGCGTCGGTGATGCTCCAGATCGCCAGCGGGCGTTCGCTTTCCGAAGGGCAGGTCGAGGCGATCGTCCACCTCGTGGCTTCCTCGGTGCCGGACATGGCGCCGCAGGCCGTGTCCGTCGTCGACCAGAACGGCCGGCTGCTGAGCCAGTCGACCGGTGACGGGGCGCAGACGGACCGGCAGATCGAGCTTCAGGCCAAGATCGAGGATCGCTATCGCCAGGCAGTGACCGCTTTGCTCACGCCCATCGTCGGCGCCGGCAAATTCTCGACGGAAGTCCATGCCGAAGTGAATTTCGCCGAGCGGCAGGCGACGCGCGAGACCTATCCCCAGAATGAGGCGCGGCTGCGCAGCGAGACGGGGAGCTGGAACAGCGACGCGCAAGGCAATGGCGGTGCCGCCGGCGGCATTCCCGGCGCGCTGCAGCCCAATGCGCCCGTCAATCCGGCCGATCCCGGCGCGCCGCCGCCGACGCTCGACCAGGCGACGGCGCAGACGCCCGCCGCACCCGGCATGCCGCCATTCAAGACGGCCGAGACGTTCAATCGCAATTTCGAACTTGGCCGCGAAGTCTCCGTCACGCGCGATGCGATCGGCACCGTGCAGCGCCTCTCCATCGCGGTCGCGCTGGACGACGGGCCGGACGGGAAGGCCCGCACGGCGCAGGAGATCGCCGCGCTCGAAGCGCTGGTGAAAGGCGCCATCGGCTTCGACCAGACCCGTGGCGACGTCGTGGCGCTTTCCTCCCGCAAGTTCGTCCAGTCCGAGGAAGCGGCGGCAGACGTGCCCTGGTACGAAGCGAGCTGGGTTCCACTGCTGGCCCGCAACCTCTCGGCGCTGCTGGTGACGCTGGTGCTGCTGCTCGGCATCGGTCGCCCGCTCCTCAAGCGCTGGTCCGCCGCCAAGGTGGAGCAGCAGGTCGTCGAGGAACAGCGCACCCAGCAGCTGGGCACTGAAATCCAGGCCGAACTGGGCCGGGTGGCCGCGCATGACCCGGAACAGCCGGTCACGCTCGACATGATCAGCTCGACCCATGACTATACGGACCGGGCCGCCCTCATCCGCAATTTCGTGAAGCAGGATCCCGACCGCGCCGCGCTGGTCGTGCGCGATCTGCTCAAGGATGGAGCCAAGGCCGATGGCTGAGAGCGAGGTTGAGGCCGAGAACGCCAGGCTCACCGGCAGCGCCGCCGCCGCCGTCCTGCTCATGCTCTTCGACGAGGACGAGGCGGCGCAGATCCTCTCGCGGCTGGAGCCGGAAGAAGTGCGCCAGCTCGGCTATGCCATGTATGACGTGGCCGACGTGGAAGTGGGCGAAGTGAACGCCGCGCTCGACCAGTTCGTGCGCAAGGCCAAGGGCCGCACCACCATCGGCTATGGCGCCAGCCAGCACATTCGCGGCGCCATGCACAAGGCGCTTGGCCCCGAGCGGGCCGACAACATGCTGGCGCGCATCACGCCGCCGACGCAATCGACCAAGCTCGCCATGCTCAAATGGATGGAGCCGGCCGAGATCGCGGCGATCATCGAGACGGAGCATCCGCAGATCATGGCGATCGTGCTCGCGCATCTCGATCCCGTGGCGGCCGCCGCCGTGCTCCAGCTCCTGCCACCCGAAGTGCAGGATGACGTGGTCTATCGCGTGGCGACGCTCGGGCCGGTAAGCGCCGAGGCGCTCGACGATCTCGAGGAACTGCTTTCCACCCGTCCGGGCCACGCCCGGGGCGGTGCGTCGACGACGAAGCGCGGCGGCACCAGCGAGGCCGCGGCGATCATGAACAATGTCCGCAAGGATCATGAGCAGCGGATCATCAAGGCGCTGACCAAGCGGGACAAGGTGGTGGCACAGTCGATCGAGGATGAGATGTTCATCTTCGAGAACCTCATCGAGCTCTCCGACAAGGATCTGGGCACGGTCATGCGCTCGGTGGACAACAGCCTGCTGGTCATCGCGCTCAAGGGCGCGAGCGAAGCACTGCGCACGAAGATCCTCGGCTGCATGTCGCAGCGCGCCGCCCAGTCCATCCAGGACGAGATGGAGGAACGCGGGCCGATGCGCCTTGCCGAAGTGCTGGAAGCCCAGAAGGCAATCATCGCCGAAGCGCGCCGCATGGCGGACGAAGGCACGGTAATGCTTGGCGGCCGGGGCGACGACTATGTCTAGGATCTGGTCCAGCAACAGCATTGGCGACGCGGCACCGATCGCGGGCTGGGGTGCCTTCGGCAGCCTGGCCGGCAACGGGGAGGGTTTCCGTTCCCTCTATTCCGAGGATCAGACGAGCCGCGCCTGGAACGTCACGCATCCCGCCCAGACCACGCACGCGCCCGCAACGCTCGATCCGGTCGACCCGATCGAGGAAGCGTCGCGGGAAGGCTTCCTCCAGGGCTTCCAGGAAGGGGAGCGGCTCACGCGCGAGGCGCTGGAACAGGACAATGCCGCGCGTGCCGAGCTGGCCTCGGCCTTGCGGCTGCTGGCCGGTAGCGGCGAAGGCGCGCTGGCGACAATGCTCTCGCACGCCGTGATTCGCCTCGTCGCCCAGATCGTCGGGGAAGTGCCGGTCGATGCGGACGTGCTGCAGGCCCGCTGCGAGGCGGTCGCCGCCTGCATCGATGGCGACGACGCGCGCGCCGTGCTGGAAGTCAATCCCGAGGACTTGCCGCTGCTGGACATGGAGCAGACCGGCGTCGCGCTTGCGGCCAATCCGGCCCTGCCGCGCGGATCGGTCCGGCTCGCGACTGCCGACGGCTGGGTCGAGGACGGGCCCGACGTGCGCCTCGACAGGCTCCGCGCGCTCATGGACGACATGGAGGGGCGGCTATGAGGCAGGCCCGCTTCGATCAGGCCGTGAAGCTGCTCGACCATATGCAGGTCACCAACAAGGCGCCCCGCCATGTCGGCCGGCTGGTCGGCCATGATGCCGGCATGCTGGAAGCGACCGGCTTCAATCGACCGATCGGCGCCGGGGCCCGCATCCGGGCCGCCGACGGTCATGCGATCCGCGCCGAGGTGGTCGGCTTTCGCGGCAGCCGCGCCGTGCTGGTGCCGCTGGATCAGGATGCGCCGCTGGAAAACGGCGCGCGCGTGGAACCCGACAGCGCGGCGAACATGGTGCAGGTCGGCGAGGGGCTGATCGGCCGGGTGGTGGATGCCATGGGGCAGCCGCTCGATCGCAAGGGGCCGATTCTCGCGAACGGACAATGGCCCCTGAACGGCGTGCGCGGCAATGTGCTGGATCGGGGTCGCGTGACCGAGCAGTTCGATCTCGGCGTGCGCGCGGTCAATGCTTTGCTTACCGCAGGGCGCGGCCAGCGCATCGCCATCATGGCGGGCTCCGGCGTCGGCAAGTCCGTGCTGATGGGCCAGATGATCGGGGGTGCCGAGGCGGACATCATCGTCGTGGGCCTGATCGGCGAGCGCGGCCGCGAAGTGAGCGACTTCCTCGAGACCAAGATCGGCGGCGCGCTCATGGGCAAGAGCGTGGTCGTTGCCGTCCCGGCGGATCATCCGCCCGTGCTGCGTCTGCGCGCGGCCGCCCGCGCGACGGCCATCGCCGAATATTTCCGGGCTCGCGGCAAGAATGTGCTGCTGCTGATCGACAGTCTCACCCGCTGCGCCCATGCCCAGCGGGAGATCGGGCTTTCCCTTGGCGAACCGCCGGCCATGAAAGGCTATCCTCCCTCTGCGCTGGCCTTCATTCCGCGCCTCGTGGAACGGGCCGGCGTGGACAGCCGCTCGGGTGGCGCGATCACGGCGATCTACACCGTGCTGGCCGATGGCGACGACAATGACGACCCCATCGTGGACACCGCGCGCGCTATCGTGGATGGGCATATCGTCCTCTCCCGCCAGCTGTCCGAGCAGAGCATTTTCCCGGCCATCGACGTCGGGCGCTCGCTCAGCCGCGTGATGGCGGACATCGTGGACGAGCAGCACCTTGCCGCCGCGGCCAATTACCGCCGGCTCTGGGCAGCCTATGAGGAAAATCGCGATCTCATCCTGATGGGCGCCTACCGGCCGGGCAACGACGCGACGATCGACGAAGCCGTGCAGCGGCGCCAGCAACTGCTCGACTTCCTGCGCCAGAACAGCAAATCCACGATCGGCCTGACCGCGAGCGCCGACGCCCTCGTGGCGGAGTTCGGCCGGTGAGCCGGCTCATCGCATCCCGCAAGCGGCTGCTGCGCGTGCGGCATGCCCAACATAGCCAGGCAGTGGCTGCCGTGATGAGCGCGCGCGACGAAGCCAGCCAGATCTCGGAGAATGCGCGCCGCATCGCGCTGGTGCGGGATGAACTGATCGGCAACGAAGGCGCGACAACTGGCGCGCTTCTTGGCTCGAAGCGGGAACTGGCCACGCGGCTCGAGCGCGCGGGGCGGCAACTCGACGGTGCGCTCTACGATGCGAACCGCCGGATCGACCAGCGCGATGCCGAGCGCGTCGTGGCCGGTCGGGACCGCGAGATTGCCGAACGATTGAAGGACAAAGCCCATGCGGCGCGGGAAGCGCAGCGTGAGGCCCGTCTGGCGGCGCTGCCAAGCTATCGCCGGATTCAGGACAGGGGGACCGAATGATGATCAATCTGGCGGGGCTGATGGGCCGCATCACCGGCAAGGGCATGGCCGAGGAATCGCCGCAGATGGCCGGTGGCAAGGCAGGGCAGGCACAGCCGCAAGGCGTTGCCACGGGCGGCGCCTTTGCCGCGCTGGTCCGCCATGTCGCCGAAGCGGATGGGCAGACCGGGGCCGGCCGCCCGCGCCTCGTGGTGGACAACAGCGCGGACCTGGCGCCGTCCCTCGCTCCGACGCCGGCAATGAGCAATCTTCCCGCGGCGATCTCGTCGGATAGCGAGGACATGCCGGTGCTGGATGGCGGACGCCCTCCAGCGTGGCAGGCGACGACCGAGGCCGAAGGGCCGGACGGGGTGAAGTCTCAGCCGGATGATATGGTCCCGGCTGTCCCGGTTCATCTCTCCCTCGCGAAACAGATGGCAGTTCGATCCTCCCGGGCGGAAAAGATGGCCGAGGCGGAGGCGCTTGCCCTTGCCGTGCGCGAGACACCCGAGAGCGACGCGCCGGCGGAGATCGTGCCGGTGGATGAAGGCACGCCCGACACCGCGCGCGAGGCTGACCAGCCGGCGATGGTGACGACGCCGGACCGGCTCGACCCTGCTCTGCTGGAAGTGGCCTATCTCCCGGCGCCGGCGTCGACCAATGAGAGCGCCGGTGCCCCCCCGCCCGCGCGGACCAGCGTCGATGCGACCCCATCGGCAACGGGTCCGGTGCGCGGGGCCGCGGTCGCCATGGCAGGTGTTGCCGAGCAGGCAGAAGGCCAGCTATCCCGATCTGCTCCGATCAGCGAGGTCGGCACCGAAGCGCCCGCAGTTGCGCCCTCACATTCTGCTGGAAGAGACATCGCGGTTTCCCGACCCGCAACGGCATCCGAGGCAGCAACCCCGGAGATGACCTCGCCGGCCCAGCGCCCGGCATCGCCGCCGACCGGCGAACGGCCCGTAGGCATCGCGGCGCAGGCGGTGAGCGAGCAGGACGGCAAGTCCGCCCCGGTTGTGGAGATGCCCAACCCGGCCGCCGTCCGGCCCGCACTCAAGCCCGATGGGTCCTCCGGGACCGTGAAAGCGAGCGAGGCGAAGTCGGGCATGGCCGATCAGGTGCCGGTGGCCCCGGCGCCATCCTCAACCGCGACTGCCTCTTCTTCCGAGCGCCCGGCCTCCTTCCATGCATCGTCGGAAAAAGGATCGTCCCCGGCCCGTCCGAACATTGGTGAAGCGCCCTCGATGAGCGCGCCCGTTCGCGCGATCGTCGAGGGGCTGCCGCCGGTCCTGCAATCCGAGCTCATGGCGACGCCCGTTCGTGTCGTGGCGGGACCTGCCCCGGCGGAAAGCGCCGGTGCGGCGCTCGGCGAGCAAGTGATCGACATGGGCGTTTCCGGCCAGTGGATCGACCGCATGGCGCGGGAAATCACCGATCTCGCCGCCGGCACGGGGCATAGCCGGTTCACGCTCAGCCCGCCGCATCTGGGGCGGCTGGAGATCGATCTCTGGCGCGATGGCGCGGAGACCAATGTGCGCCTGCTGGCCGAGACGGATGAAGCCGCCCGACGCCTGGCCGAAGGACGGCCGGCGCTGCAGGGGGATGCCCGCCTCGCCTCGATCAGCCTTGGCACCATCACGGTCGAGAAGGCCGCGACGCAGCAGGACACGGCCGCACGGGACGACAGGTCCGGACAGCCGCGCGAGGGGACGAATTTTGCCGGACAATCCGGGCAGCAGCATGGCGAAGGCGATGCGCGCGGCCGGGCCGGCCACGGACAGCAGGGCGATTGGGTCAGCCGAATCGCCCGGGATGAACCGAATCAGCGAAGCGACGCGTCCTCGCGCCTGCCCTCCGGGCGGGCAGCCGATGGCCGTGTGCGCTTTGCCTAGGGAGCAGATCGATGAGTGATGCAGCGGACAAGAAGGGCGCCGGAAAAAAAGGCGGCGGCAAGAAAAAGATGATCATCCTGCTCGGGGCCGTGGCGCTGCTGGGCGGGGGCGGCGCGGCGGCGGGCTTTTTCGTCGCCGGATCGATGCACAAGGAGACGGGGCCTCACGAGGACCCGAACAAGCCGCAGCTCGTGCTCAAGGGCGAGAACCCGGAGGAGATCGCGAACCAGGGGCTTGCCAAGGCGAAGGAAGCCGGGGCGGCAGCCCTTCCGGAAGGCAAGGGTGTCGACTTACCGCGGCCGCAGAATCCCGCCGCTTATCAACCCACTTACTTCCAGATTCCGGCCCCCTTCACGTCGAACCTGGCGGAGAGCGATGCCTTCGCGCAGATCTCCATTGCCGTCTCGACTTATTATGACAATCGGGTCATCCAGGCGGTCCAGAGCCATGAACTCGCGATCCGCTCGGCCATCCTCATGATGATGGCACAGCAGAACGAGATCGACCTTTCGACCCCCCAGGGGAAGGAAGCGCTGCAGCAGAAACTGCTCGAAATCATCAACGGAACGCTCAAGGCGAAGACCGGCTACGGCGGGGTGGATAACGTTTATTTTACCAATTTCGTTATTCAGTAGCATCCGTGTCCGACCGGGGTCGGATGGGGACTAGAACGAATGAACGACGTGCAACCTTATGCCTTCGGGCGGCAGGGCCCGGTGCCCTCCGCCGCGATCGGCGGGCTGGAGAAGCTGGGCGACCGCCTTGCGAGACGGCTGCGCGGGATCGTGGAGCCATTCAGCGGCGGCCGGCCTCTGGTCAGCGCCAAACCCCTCGACGACACCATGTTCATGATGTGGGACGCCTGCGTCCCTGCCTTCGTGAATCTGTCCATCTATCGGCTGCCGCCGATCAAGGGGCCGGTCACGCTGCGGATCGATGCGGAACTGATCTCGCTGCTGGTCGACCGCTTCTATGGCGGCCATGGCAAGCGGCTCACCGGCGAGCGCCGTGAATTCACGCCCACCGAGGTCCGCCTCTCCGCGCGCCTCGCCGAACAGATCATGGCGGCGCTGGTGCAGTGCTGGTCCGAGATCGTGCCCGTCGAGGCCATGCTGGTGGGGCGCGAGACCAATGTGGCGCATGCCGAGCTCATGGCCGGCGAGACGCCAGTGCTGGTCCAGTCCTTCGAAGTCGATATCGGCGATCGCACGCCGGGCCTGATCGAGATCGTCTACCCGAAGGATGGCTTCGCCGGCCTCGAACTGCCCGGTGGCAGCAAGGTCCCCGAGGAGCTGCGCGTGGCGGACCCGCTCTGGCAGCGCCAGCTTTCGCGCCGGCTCGAGGACGTGCGCTTTTCCGCACGGACGGTGCTGGCGCGGCCCAATCTCAAGATCTCGGAACTGGTCGCCCTCAAGCCGGGCGACGTCATTCCCATCCATATTGCGCGGAACCTGCCGCTGCTGATCGGTGACCGCATCTTTGCGCAGGGCACGATCGGCGAACAGGACGGCTGCGCAGCCTTCATGATCGAAAAACTGACCTGAGGACACGAAATGAGCGACATGACCGAAGCACCCAGACTGGATGCTGATACCCGGGCCGACGGCGGATTCGGCGGCAACATGCGACTGCTGGCGGACATTCCCGTTCGCATGTCGGTCGAGGTCGGCTCCACCCAGCTGCGCCTCGCCGAAATCATGCAACTGGGCGAAGGCAGCGTGGTCCAGCTCGACCGGCAGGCTGACGAGCTGCTCGACATCATGGTCAACGGCACGCTCGTCGCGCGCGGCGAGGTGGTGACGGTGAACGGGCGCTATGGCGTGCGCATCGTGGAGATCGCATCGGCGGAAGCACGGCTCGCCGGCATCGAGCGCCGCGCATGAGCGCGCTCGGCTGGTACTTCCTCAAGCTGCTCATCCTGCTGCCGATGGTCGGCGGCATGGCTTATGGCGCGCTCTGGCTGTGGCGCAAATATCAGCCCGGCATGATCGCCGGCCAGCGCGACCGCATGGTGCGCCTCGTCGACGTGATGCCGCTCGGCACGCTTGGCAAGCTCGCGGTGGTGGAATTCGAAGGCAAGCGCCTGCTGCTCGCGGTCTCGCGCGGCAAGGTGGAGAAAGTCGCGGAAAGCGACATGCGTCATGGCTAGGATGCTGCGGCTCTTCCTGCTCATGCTGGCGTTTGTCGCCGGCGCGGCGCTCATGGCCGATCCCGCGCTGGCGCAGGCCGCGCAGGCACCGGCCACCGGGGCCGTCGCGCCCGCCGCGGCAGATGCTTCCGGCGCGCTGACCCGCGCGCTCGACGATGTTTCGGGCGAGGGCCGCCCGCTCTCGCTCTCGCTTCAGATCCTCGTCCTCATGAGCCTGCTGACGGTGCTGCCGTCGCTCGTGCTCATGATGACCAGCTTCACCCGCATCATCATCGTGCTCTCGCTGCTGCGCCAGGCCCTCGGCCTTGCCCAGACGCCGCCGAACCAGGTGCTGGTCGGCCTTGCCCTCTTCCTCTCGATGTTCGTGATGCGGCCCGCGATCGACCAGATCTCCGCCACGGCCTACACGCCTTATGGCGAGGGGCAGATCACCGTGGAGGAAGCGATCAGTCGCTCCGCCCGGGTGCTCCACGGCTTCATGGCCAAGCAGACCCGCCAGAGCGACCTCGCGCTGTTCCAGAACCTCGCCAATGCGCCGGCCTTTCGCTCGCCGGACGACATTCCCTTCTCCATCCTGCTGCCGGCCTTCGTGACCAGCGAGCTCAAGACGGCCTTCCAGATCGGCTTCATGATCTTCCTGCCGTTCCTCATCATCGATCTGGTGGTCTCATCGACGCTGATGGCGCTCGGCATGATGATGCTCTCGCCGACGATCATATCGATGCCGTTCAAGCTGCTGCTCTTCGTGCTGGTCGACGGCTGGGCCCTGACCATGGGCAGCCTCGCCGCGTCGTTCGCCACATGAGCCGCGCGCACGACACGACAGCGGCTGGACCGGGGGAGGCGTGAACCGTGGAAAATGGTGACTTCTTCCTTGGCCTCGCCCAGCAGGCATTGTGGGTGGCGGCGCTCGCCACCGCGCCCATCCTGCTGCCCGCGCTGCTCGCCGGGCTCATCATCGGCATGATCCAGGCCGCGACCTCGATCAACGAGGCAACCTTGTCCTTCGTGCCCAAGCTCATCATCGTGGGAGCGACGCTTGTGCTGTTCGGCGGCTCGATCCTGATGCTCGTGGTCGATTTCACGCGCGAAGTGTTCGAGCGGATCCCGGACCTGCTCTCATGATCGCACCGGGTTTCGCCGGCGTCGAGGCGCAGCTCTGGCTCTGGCTGCTTGCCATGATCCGGCCGGGGGCCGCCTTCATCGCGGCGCCGATCTTCGGCGCGGCGGCAGTGCCCCTGCAGCTGCGCATCATCCTCTCGCTCGCGATCGGCATCGCCGCGCTCAACAGCGTGCCGTTCACGCTGCCGGACGACGGGCTGGCCAGCGTCACGGGCATCGCGTTCGTCGCGGCGGAAGTGGTTGCCGGGCTCAGCCTCGGCTTTGCGCTCCAGATCGGCTACTCGGCGGCCTTCATCGCGGGCGAGTCGATCGCCAATGCCATGGGCCTGGGCTTTTCCACCATGGTCGATCCGCTGTCCGGCAATGCGACGCCGGTCGTCGGCCAGTTCCTCTCCATCATCGCCACTTTCCTGCTGCTCGCCATGGACGGCCATCTGCTGCTCGTTCGCTTCATCGTGATGAGCTATCAGGCGCTGCCGCCCGGGCATCTCATGCCCGCCGGAGCCTTCGAGGCGATCGCGCGGTTCGGCGGAACGATGTTCGCGGGCCGGCGCCGTCATCGCCTTGCCGGTCACGTTCACGCTGGTGCTGGTGCAGCTCGTCATGGCGATGCTGGCCCGCACGGCGCCCTCGCTCAACCTCTTCGCGGTCGGCATGCCGGCAACGCTGCTCGCCGGCCTCGTGCTCCTCGCCATCGCCGCACCGGTGATGGGCGAAGCCATCGTCCAGACCCTGCGCGACAGCCTCGACCTCGTCCGGGTGCTGGCGGGAGGCTGAACCATGGCAGGAGAGGCGCCCGGCGGCGAAAAGACGGAGAAACCGACTCCCAAGCGTCTTGCCGACGCCGCCAAGAAGGGAGACATCCTCCAGTCCCGCGAGCTTTCCACCGCCATGGTGGTGATGGCCGGCGTCGCCTGGCTCGCGGCGACCGGGCCGACGCTGATCGGCGCGGTGGGCCAGATGCTGGCGGATGGCCTGCGCTTCGACAGTGGGGACGTCTCGTCCTTCGCGCCGGAGCAGCGCGCGCTGCACCTCCTGGCCGTCATCGCCCTGCCGCTGGCAGGCGTGCTGCTGGCGACCTTCATTGCCGCGATTGCCGCGCCGGCCCTGCTCGGCTCGCTCGGTTTCCGGCCCCAGGCCTTCCAGCCCAAGCCGGACAAGCTCAATCCGGTCAATGGCCTCAAGCGCATCTTCGGCATTCAGGGACTGATCGAACTGGTCAAGTCGCTCGCCAAGATTCTGCTGATCGGTTCGATCGGCGCCTATCTCCTTTGGGAGCGGATGGACGTGATCCAGGGCCTGAGCAAGGCCGGGATCGAACGCGCGATCAGCGAGATGGGGTCTATCTTCATGCTCGTTGCGCTGGCCCTTGCGGCGTCGCTCTTCCTCATTGCCGGCATCGACGTGCCCGCGCAGATCCTCCAGCGCACCCGCCGCCTGAACATGACCAAGCAGGAGATCCGCGACGAGCACAAGGAAACCGAGGGTTCGCCGGAAGTGAAAGGGCAGCTGCGGCGCCGGCAATATGAAGTGCTCAACGGATCGATGCGCAAGGCCGTCGAGGAAGCATCGGTGATTCTCACCAATCCCACCCATTTTGCGGTGGCGCTGCGCTATCATCCCGGCCGCGATGCCGCGCCCGTCGTGCTGGCGCGCGGCGTGGACGACATGGCGGCGGCCATGCGCGCGCTGGCGGCGGAAAAGGGCCGGCCCATGCTGCAATATCCCGAGCTGACGCGCGCCATCTACTTCACCTCGCGCGCCGGCCAGCAGATCGACGAGCGCCTGTTCATGGCCGTCGCCATGGTGCTCGCCTTTGTGTTCCGCATCGAGAACCGCATGGCCGGCGAAATGGACCGCCCGCATATCGATCTGCCGGACGCGATGCGTTTCGATGCGGACGGTCGGAACATCGTGAATTAAGGCTTAGCGCAACTCGTCCGTCCTTTGTTGACGGGGACACATCAGAAAGCATGTGTCATGAGCGAATTATTGCCCCGCACGGGGCCCGTGGCTCGGATCGTCAGCACCGCCGAAAGGGGTTCCTCCGCCGTCCCGGCTCCGGTCCCTCCCCGGTCAGCGCATGAAGAGAACGAGAGCGAGGCCAGTTATGCGCCGACTGTCAGCAGACGGTCCTCCGCGGCGGCAGATTATGCGCGGCTGCAGGCTGACATTGCCGACGTGCTGGCCCGCATCGATCCCGCAGGCAGCAAGGGTATCGAGACCGCCAGCGTGGCGGAGCGCCAGATCCTGGCGATGATGCCCAGCCCGGTCATCATGCTGCCCTTGCCGCCGACCGATCCGGCCCTTGTCGCATTCGTCGCGCAGGTCGCCCAATCCGTGGCTGAGCGGGCGGCCCAGGCCCGGGCGGCGCAGGCGCATGCCACGCCCATCATGGTGGAAGCCGCCGCGCACTGAGCCGCGCCCGCGGGCCGCAGGGGCCTGTCCGCAAATATTCTAAAGCTTGTCGCCGTGCAGCCGTTCTGGTGCTTGAAAGGACCGCTGCTCATGGCAATCGACATCGCAGGCACGCTCGGTATTGGTTCCGGCATCAACACCGCTCAGCTCGTCGCCGATCTGACCAATGCGACCTTCGGGCCCCGGGCGAGCGTGGTCAACGAGCGCGTCAGCACGAATGATGCCCGGATTTCCGCGCTTGCTTCGGCCAAGAGCGCGCTTGGAACCTTTTCCACCGCGTTGACCGAGCTGCTCAAGACGAGCGGCTATCGGGGACAACCCGCGTCCAGCGACCCAACGGTCGCTTCCGTGGGCCTGATGCAGGGCGGCGTGCCTGCCGGCCTGCCCGCCCAGCTCGAAGTCCTTCAGCTGGCGACGGCGCAGGTACTGCAGTCATCGACGCTCACGGCCTCCAGTGCCGTCGCGGGGACCGGCAGCCTGACACTGACCGTGGGGTCCGAGAGCAAGACCATCACGCTGGCAAGCGGCGCCAACACGCTCGCCGACCTTGCCACCGCGATCAATGCCTCGGGCGCGGGCGTCACTGCCTCCGTCATGACCGACCAGAACGGCGCTCGCCTCGTCCTCAAGGGCGCCACGGGCGAGAGCAAGGCCTTCACCCTCACTGCCGGCGCGGACGCGGATGCCGACCTCCAGCGCTTCACCTGGGATGGCGCAGCGGGCGGCATGACGCGCAATCAGACGGCGGGCAATGCCCACATTCGCCTCGACAATGTCGAGATGGCGTTCGAGAGCAACGAAGTCACCACCGCGATCCCCTTCGTGCGGATCAACCTCAACAAGGCTGCCCCGGGGACCACCGTCACCCTCGCGACCGATCAGCCGAGCGCGACGATGAACGATCTCGTCCAGGAATATGTGTCGGCCTACAATGAACTGAAGCGCGCCCTGAACAGCGCCACCGCCATCACCGCAGGGACGACCGGGCTGTTGACGGCCGACCCCGGCGTTCGCGAGATGTCGCGCCGTCTCGGAGCGATGGTCGGCACGCAGCTGGCGGACAGCGGCCCCTATCGCACCCTGAGCGATCTTGGCGTGCGCACCGAGCGCGACGGCACGCTGTCGCTGGACACAGCCAAGCTCGAAGCCGCGATCCAGGCCGATCCGGCGGCCGTCACCCAGATGCTTAACCCGACGGTGCCGAGCGCATCGAATCCCGGCATCGCCGGGGCGCTCAAGGACGTGACGGACTATCTGAATGGACCGGATGGCCCGCTCACCAGCTCCACGACCACCTATGACAAGCTCAAGGCAAGCCTGCAGAAGGATCTCGACAAGCTCGAAGAGCAGCGCGGGACTTATTCCGATCAGCTGACCAAGACCTACGGCAACATGCAGACGCGGCTGCTGAAGCTGCAGGCCACGCAGAGCTATCTCGACCAGCAGATCAAGGCCTGGAACAGCAGCAACGACTGATCCGCCAGAGGCCGCAACGACTTTTCATCATCCAGAAAACGGGGAAAGCAATCATGTTCATGAGTCAGCAACCGATGCGGGCGCTGCGGCAATATGCGGCCGTGGATACCGGCAGCCGCGTGGAGGGTGCGAGCCCCCACCAGCTCGTGAAGGTGCTGTTCGACGAACTGATCCTGGCGCTCGATACCTCGGCTCTCGCACTGAGGGCCGGCGATCGCGCCAAATGCCTCGACCGCCAGACCCGCGCCCTCGCCATTCTCCACGCACTGGAGACCAGCCTCGATTTCGAGCGCGGCGGCGAGATCGCCACGAACCTCGCGGTGGTCTATCGCGAAGTGCGCCGCCGTGTGCTGGAAGCCACGACGACCAATGACGCCGTGCCGATGGAAGCGGCGCGCGGCTTCATCGGGGACATCGCCGACGCCTGGAACCAGATCGGCTGAGGGCGCCCGCACGGCGCACCGGTCATGGCCGGATCGGCCACGCACTTGGCAGCGGCGCGCGGCAGCGATAGGCATCGCGCATGAACGCGCCTGTCGATCCGCCCACCGTGCCTGCGTCCCTCGATGAGAGCTGGCGCGCCGCGCTCGGTAATGAATTCGCCGCGCCTTACATGGCGGACCTCAAGCGCTTCCTGCTGGAACGCAAGCAGGCCGGCGCGCAGATCTTCCCGCGCGGTCAGGACTGGTTCAATGCTCTCGCGCTGACGCCGCTGGATAAGGTGCGCGCCGTCATCCTCGGGCAGGATCCCTATCATGGTCCGGGGCAGGCGCATGGCCTGTGCTTTTCCGTCCGTCCCGGGGTCCGGCCGCCACCGAGCCTCGTCAACATCTTCAAGGAACTGCGCGCGGACATCGGCTTCACGCCGCCGGGCCATGGTCATCTCGACCACTGGGCGCGGCAGGGCGTGCTGCTGCTCAACAGCGTCCTCACGGTCGAGATGGGTCGGGCGGGCGCGCATGCGGGGCGTGGATGGGAGCGCTTCACAGACGCGGTCATCGCGCGGGTGGCGGCGCTGGAACAGCCCGTCGCTTTCCTGCTCTGGGGCGCTCATGCCCAGAAGAAGGCCGGTTTCGTGGAGGACGTGGCGCGCGGCGGCCGTCACCTCGTGCTGCGCGCGCCGCACCCTTCGCCGCTGTCGGCACATAACGGCTTCTTCGGTTGCCGCCACTTCTCGCAGGCCAATGCGTTCCTGGAAGCGCACGGCCGCGGCAAAATCGACTGGACATTGCCGGACGCGCATTGATCCCGCTTTCCACGCTCCGCGCGCTGGGGCAGGAGAGTTGCCGGATCGACCAGACAAGGATGTTCTGCCCATGGCTTCCGGCCTTGCCGCCCTGCTTGACGATGTTGCCGCGATCGCCCGGCTGGCCGCTGCCTCACTCGACGACGTCTCCGCCGCAGCGGGCAAGACCAGCATGAAGGCAGCAGGCGTGGTGGTGGACGATGCCGCCGTGACGCCCACTTATGTCACCGGCTTCTCGCCCGAGCGCGAATTGCCGATGATCTGGCGGATCGCGCTGGGTTCGCTGCGCAACAAGCTGCTGCTGCTGCTGCCCGCCGCCCTGCTGCTCAGCGCTTTTCTGCCCGCCGCGATCACGCCGCTGCTGATGCTCGGCGGTGCGTTCCTCTGCTTCGAGGGCGCGGAGAAGGTCGTCGAGCTGCTGGGCGGGCATCACGGAACCGAGGAAGCCCCGGAAACGGGCGATCCGGCGCATCTCGAGCAGGCCAAGGTGTCCGGCGCGATTCGCACCGACCTCATCCTGTCCGGCGAAATCATGGCCATTTCGCTCGCCGAGGTGGCGGGAGAGCCGCTGGCCATGCAGGCGCTGGTGCTTGCCGCCGTGGGTCTGGTGGTGACGGTCGGCGTCTACGGTGTCGTCGCGCTGATCGTGAAGCTGGACGATATCGGCCTGCACCTTGCCCGCCGCCAGCCTGCCGTCGTCCGGCGGTTCGGCCGGGGCCTGGTGAAGATGATGCCCGGAATCCTGGGGACGCTGGAAACGGTTGGCATGGCGGCCATGCTCTGGGTCGGTGGCGGGATCATCCTGCACGGCTTGGAAGGAACGCCGCTCGCCGCCCTGCCGCATGCGGTGCATGACATGGCGGCGGCCGTGAGCCATGCGAGCGTGGTCCTCTGGACGATCAATGCGCTGCTCTCCGCGGTATTCGGTTTCCTGGCGGGACTGGTGATCGTGGGGATCGTCCATGTGATCGGCATGATGCGCGGCCGCCACTGACCGGAACGAAGGCGGCATCCATCGATCTGATCCCGGGTCTTTGTGCGGTCAGGGTTTGTCCGGCAGGCAGCCGAAGCCCTCGCGCAGCACGGCCGAGCGTTCCGCCATCATCGGAATGGAAGCCGTGACACGCCGCGCGGCCGGATCGTCGCCATAGCGCACCAGCGCCATCCACGGCATGCCGGCAAGATCCTCCTGGCAGCTCTCGAGGCCCCGTCCCTCCACATAACGGCAGGAGCAGGTCATGCGCGCGCCAAGGCCGGCGGCCTGCGCCGCCTGATGCCGCCATCCCGACCAGCTTATCGCGACATAGAAGGCGACCAGAGCGGCCGGCACCCAGACCAGATAGCGCGCGGCGCGATTCGCGATGCGGTTGTCCCCTTTCATCGCGAGGCGTGATAGGGCGCCGGGCGATGAAGATCAAAATGCTTTGCCGCTGGAGCGCTCTTCTCGGCGCCAGCCTGTTGCTTGCCGGTGCCAGTGCCTCACAGGACGTGCCGGCACGACGCTATGCCGTGCTCGCGGACAGCCCCGGAGTCTCGGCGGCGGCGCTGCGCGAGGCGATCGATCCGCTGTTCGATGCCGCATCCGGCGAATCCGTGGGCGAGACGCGCGCGCTGATCGTGATGCGCGACGGGGAGGTCATCGCGGAACGCTATGCGGAGGGCTTCGGACCGGACAGCAGGTTCCTCTCCTGGTCCATTGCCAAGACAGTGACCGGGCTGATCGCGGGCATCATGGTATCGGATGGCAGGCTGGCGCTGGACGATCCGGCGCCTGTGCCCGCCTGGCGGCAAGCGGGTGATCCCCGGGCCGCGATCACGCTGCGGATGCTGCTGCAGATGCGCTCCGGCCTGCTGAACCGCGAGCTGTGGACGCCCGCGCGGCATTCCGACCCGCTCGACATGCTGGTCGGCGAGGGGGCAGCAGATCAGGCCGCCTTCGCCGCCGCCAAGCCGCTGGTGGATCCGGATGGCCGGACGTTCAATTACAGCAGCGCGACCAGCATGATCCTGACTGGCATCATGACGGACCAGCTCGCCGGTGCGACTCGCGACCCGCGGGCGCGGCGGGACGCGATGGCCCGCTTCCTCGCGGCGCGCTTCTCCGGGCCCTTGGGCCTCACCGGCTTCTCGCCCGAATATGACGAGAGCGGAACGCTGGACGGCTCGGTGATGATGCACATGACCGCGCGCGACTATGCACGCATCGGCGAATTCATCCGGCATCGGGGGCATCTGGACGGGCGCCAGCTCATCGCGGACCGATGGTTCGACTTCATGCTCGCGCCCTCGCCCGCGAACGCGGCTTATGGCGGCCATATCTGGCTCAATCGGGCCGGAGAGCAGGCCGCGCTGTTCCCTGGCCAGGCCACGCAACGACTCGTGGCCGGGGTAGGCAATCGCGGCCAGTATCTGCTGGTCTCGCCCGGTCAGGGGCTGACCATCGTGCGGCTCGGCGTCACGCGCGAGGAAGACATGGATGCGCTTCGCGATGCGCTCGCGCGGCTTGTCCGGCGCTTCCCGGACTGAGCGCCCGCCGATTAAAGGATGAACCGTCCTTCGATGACGGTGCGGCAGCGACCGGTGAGGATGGCACGATCGCCGGACAGGCAACAGCCGATATGGCCACCCCGGGCACTCGCCTGAAAGGCAGTGAAGCGATCTCGCCCCAACCGTGGCGCCCAATAAGCGGTCAGCAGGGCGTGGGCCGAGCCGGTCACCGGGTCCTCGTCGATGCCCGCACCGGGCGCAAACACGCGGCTCACGACATCGGTGGCGATGCCCGGCGCGGTCGCGATGGTGAGGACATCGCCATGGCGGGCCAGAGCGGGAAAATCGGGTCGCAGCGCGCGGATGCTGTCTTCGTCCGGGTAGAGGAACAGCAGGTAGCCGCCTTCCCGCCAGCGCGTCTCGACCGGGGCGACAGGCCCCAGCAGGGCTGCGATGTCCGGCCGCTCCGCCGCTTGCGTCGGCCAGGCGGGCAGATCGAGCGCATAGCCATCGCTGTCCCGTCGCACCGCCAGATCACCCGCGCGGCGGGTGCGGAAGCGCAGCACTTCGGCGTCGTCGGGCATCAGCACATGGCCGCTGGCGAGCGTCGCGTGGCCGCACAGAACCACCTCGACGGACGGCGTGAACCAGCGCAGCTCATAGTCCGCCCCGGCGTCCGCGGGCAGCTTCACCGTGAACGCCGTTTCGGCGAGATTGTTCTCCTGCGCGATCGCTTGCAGCACGCTGTCGTCGAGCCAGCGATCGAGCGGCATCACGGCGGCGGGATTGCCGGTGAACGGCGCGTCGGCGAAGGCATCGACCTGCGTGAAGGGAAGGGATGTCATGGCTCGGGCGGCTCCTTTGTGCGCGTCGGGCGCTCCATCTCGTTCACGGACTCCACGGGGTCGAGGTGGATCAGCATTTCGACGTCGGGAAAATCGCGGTGCAGGCGATCCTCGAGCGCATCCATCAGCCGGTGCCCGTGAGCGATGGTCATGGCGGGATCCACGCGCACATGGAACTGCGCGAAGTCGCGCGAGCCGCTGGTGCGGGTGCGCAGATCATGCACGTCACGCACTTCGGGATGGTCGGTGGCGATGGCGAGGAAACGCGCCCGCCTGTCGTCCGGCCATTCCTTGTCCATCAGCTGATCGATGGCGCGCGTGGCGGTGCGCATCGCGTTCCAGGCAAGCCAGAGGCCGATGGCCACGCCGAACAGGGCGTCGGCACCCCTGACTTGCAGCAGGCTTTCCAGCACCAGCGCCAGGATGACGGAGCCATTGAGCGCGAGGTCGCTGCGATAGTGAAGACTGTCCGATGCGATGGCGATCGAGCCGGTCGAGCGGATGATATGTGCCTGATAGCCGACGAGCGCGATGGTGAGGAGGATGGCGATAAGCGAGACGCCGACGCCATATTCGATGTCCACCGGCGTGCCGCCGCTTCCGAACCGCTCGATGGAGCGCACCACGATGCCAACCGCTGCGACGCTGATGAGCGATACCTGGAACAAGGCGGCCAGCGCCTCCGCCTTGCCATGGCCGAAGCGATGATCCTCGTCGGCGGGCCGGGCCGCGATCTGCACCGCGACGAGCGTGACGACGCTGGCGATCAGATCAAGGCCGGTATCCGCCAGCGAGCCGAGCATGGCGATCGAGCCCGTGCGCAGCACCGCATAGATTTTGAGCGTGCCGAGAATGAGCGCGACGCCGACGCTGGCGATCGCCGCCTTGCGATTGAGCTCGCCTCTGGCAGCGAGGCGGTGCTCGGCCGTCACGGAAAGAGATATCCAGCCCGCCAGCCCCCGGCGCCGTCCGCTTCGTAGCGGCTGCGCTCATGCAGCCGGAACATGCGGTCCAGCCAGAATTCCATTGTCTCGGGCACGAGCCGGAAGCCCGACCAGTGCGGTGGGCGCGGCACGGCGCCGCCCGCGAAGCGCGCTTCGGCCTCGGCGATGCGCTGCTCGAAGGTGCTGCGCGCATCGAGCGGGCGGGACTGGTCCGATGCCCATGCGCCGATCTGCGAATCGCGGGGCCGGCTCGCGAAATAGGCGTCGGCCGTGGCGTCGTCGACGCGGGTGACCGGCCCTTCGATGCGAATCTGGCGGCGCAATGACTTCCAGTGGAACAGCAAGGCGGCGTGGGGATTGGCGATCAGGTCGTCCGCCTTGCGACTTTCCAGATTGGTGTAGAAGGTGAAGCCGTCCGGCCCATGATCCTTGAGCAGCACCATGCGCGCCGAGGGGCGGCCGCGCGCATCGGCGGTCGCCAGCGTCATGGCATTCGCATCGCCCGGTTCGCTGGCCTGCGCTTCCCCGAACCATGTGTCGAACAGCATGAAGGGATCGGCGGCGAGCGTGGTCGGCGCGGTGGAGGTGGTGTCGGCGGGACTGGTCATGGCCGCTTCCTACGCCGGGCCGGGCGGACTGTCGAGCGACGGCGCGGGGTTGTTCACCTGCCCGCAAGGCCGTGGCGGCTACGCCTGCGCACGGGTGGCATCATGGGGTGCTTCAAGGAGGAACCATGTCTACCAGCCCTGTTCTCTCGCTTCCGCTGCTGATCGCTGCTCTGGCTTGTGCGATGCCGGCTTCCGCGCAGCCCGGCTGGGGCACGCCCGGACTGGGCCGCGCTCGCGCGGGTGCCGACGACTGGCGTTCGCCTCGCCTCGCTCGCGGGCAGGACGAACGCGAGGGCAAGGTGGACGCAGCGCGCTTCGTCGCGGAGGATGCGGGCGATGCGCTGGGTCACGGCCCGATCGCGGTCAGCGCGACTACGGGCGGGGAAGCCAGGGCCGGTGAGCCCGCGGTCTACGAAGCCGCTGTCATCGACCAGCTCGTGAAGGCCGGCTACGACACGATGAAGGCCAGCCCCGAAGGCGGGCAGATCGCCGAGATCCGCATCGTGCGCGACGTGCTCGTTCCCGAGGAGCAGAAGCGCAAGCCGGTGAGCGGCGAAATGGCAGTGGGCGTCTCGAACTATGGCTCGATGGTCGGCATGGCCGTCGGGGTCGATCTCACCAAGCCGCGCAAGGCGCTCGTCTCCACCCGGCTGGAAGCCCGCGTCCTCGACCGCGCGACCGGTAAGGCGCTCTGGGAAGGCAGGGCCGAGATGGCCACGCGCGAAGGCGATTCCCGCTGGACGGACCAGGCCATCGCCACGCGGCTGGCCGACGCATTGTTCGATGGCTTTCCCGGGAAGAGCGGCGAAACCCTCGCTCGCCGCTAGATTCAGCATTAGTACCGCCCCGTCTCCCACTTGCGGCGGGCCCCTGCAGTTGCCAGATGAATGCAGGTGGCGCATGCGTGCCGGGGCGAACGGGTGATTGAACGAAATGACTGATCCATATTCCCTGCTGGGTGTCTCGCGTAGCGCGGATGAGAAAGCGATCAAGTCCGCCTATCGCAAGCTCGCGAAGGAGCTTCATCCCGACCGGAACCAGGACAATCCCAAGGCCGCGGAGAAATTCGCCGAGGTCACGCGCGCTTATGATCTGCTGTCCGACAAGGACAAGCGCGCGCAGTTCGACCGTGGCGAGATCGATGCCGACGGCAATCCCACTCATCCTTTCGGCTTCGGCAATGGCGGCGGCCAGGGCTATTCGACCTATTCGCGCGGCGGCGGCCCCGGCGCGGAATTCGAGTTCGGGGCGGGCGGCGCCGACTTTGGCGACATTTTCGAAGGGCTGTTCGGCGGTGGCGGGCGCCGCAGCGGTGGCCCCTTCGGCGGCTTCGGCGGACGGAGCGCGCCGCCCCAGCGCGGCGCCAATATGAGCTATCGCCTCTCGGTTCCCTTCGTGGACGCCGCGACGCTTGCACCGCAGCGCATCACGCTCGCGGATGGCAAGACGATCGACCTCAAGCTGCCCGCCGGCGTGGAGAGCGGCACCCAGATGAAGCTCTCCGGCAAGGGCCAGCCGGGGCCGGCCGGCGCAGGCGATGCCATCGTCACTATCGAGGTGGCGCCGCATCCCTTCTTCGAAAAGGAGGGCGACAACGTCCGGCTCGACCTGCCGATCAGCCTCAACGAGGCCGTGAACGGCGCGCGGGTGAAGGTTCCGACGGTGGACGGGCCTGTCATGCTCGCCGTGCCGGCCGGCGCGCGCTCGGGACAGACGCTGCGGCTCAAGGGCAAGGGCTTCACGCACAAGCAGGGCGGGCGCGGCGACCAGCTCGTGACTCTGCTGATCGATCTCCCGGCGCACGATCCGGCACTGAAGGCCTTTGCCGAGGACTGGTCGGACAGCCGGCCGCTACGGGCCCATCTGGGCGTGTAATCGGCCGATTGCCGGGCCAGCGGCGTTGAAAGCGGCGCGCAATCCTGCGAAAGCACGGGCCCGCGCCGTGGGCGCCGGGCTCGCGATGTAAGGGATCGGCTGGACGCATGACATCATCCCGCCCGGAGATCTGATCCATGCTCGGGCTGTCTCCCGAATCGCCGGAAGCCCGGCGCCGCCGGCTGCGCGAGCGCGGTGCGCGCCTGCATGCCGGCATCCGGCGGAGCCGGGTGGGCGCCCGCGCGATCACGGTCCTGAAGCGGGTGGCGGTGGGCGTCTATACGGACGGGTTCATTCACGCGGGCAATCTTGCCTATCTGACTCTCGTCGCGGTGTTTCCCTTCTTCATCCTCGCCGCCGCCATCGCGCAGCTGCTGGGGCGGACACAGGCGGGGATCGCCACGGTGAACGGCTTCCTGCTCACCGTTCCCCCCAATGTGGCGGACGTGCTGCGCCCCGCCATCACGGATGTGCTGAGCGCGCGGACGGGCAATCTCTTGTGGATCGGCGCGCTGGTCGGCCTGTGGACCGTCGGCAGCCTCATCGAGACGATCCGGGATATCTTGCGCCGTGCATATGGCACGCGCTCCAAGCAGCCCTTCTGGCATTATCGCCTGCGTGCGATGGGCCTGATCATCCTCAGCGTTCTGGGCGCGCTGGTGGCGCTGTCGCTGCAAGTGCTGCTCGCTGCGGTCGAAACCGTGATCGAGAAATTCTTCCCGGTGGCGGACAAGGCGTTCGGCCTCATCACGGCCTACCGGCTGGTGCCGACCGCCTTCCTGTTCCTGGCGCTCTATTTCCTGTTCGTCGCGCTGACGCCGGGGCGCTATCGTACCGGCCCGTTCCCGAAATGGCCCGGCGCTGCCTTCACGGCCCTGTGGTGGTATGGCACGTCGCTGCTCCTGCCTCTCTTCCTTTCCCGCATCTCCAGCTACAGCCTCACTTATGGTGGTCTGGCAGGCGCGATGCTGGCTCTCATTTTTTTCTTCATCATCGGGCTCGGCGTGGTAATTGGCGCCGAACTCAATGCGGCGCTGGCCGATTTCCCCGAGGATGACGAGGAAGAAGAGCCAGCGGAAGAGACGGAGGAGCCGACTGCATGACAGGCCTGATGGCAGGCAAACGGGGGCTCATCATGGGCCTCGCCAACGACAAGTCGCTGGCCTGGGGTATCGCGAAGGCGCTGCATGCCCAGGGGGCGGAGCTTGCCTTTTCCTATCTGGGCGAGGCGCTGGAGCGGCGCGTGCGCCCGCTCGCGGAGGAGCTGGGATCCGATTTCCTCCTCTCCTGTGACGTTTCGGACATGGCGTCGATCGACACCTGCTTCGCACAGCTTGCCGAGCGCTGGCCGACGATCGATTTCCTGGTCCACGCCATCGGCTTCTCGGACAAGAACGAGCTGCGCGGCCGATATGTCGACACCAGCCTGGAGAATTTCCTCCTGACCATGAACGTCTCGGCCTACAGCTTCGTCGCGGTGACCAAGCGCGCGGTGCCGATGATGGCGAATGGCGGATCCATCCTGACGCTGACTTATTACGGCGCCGAGAAGGTCATCCCGCATTACAACGTCATGGGCGTTGCCAAGGCGGCGCTCGAGACGAGCGTCAAATATCTCGCGATGGACCTGGGGCCGGAGAATATCCGGGTGAATGCCGTTTCCGCCGGGCCGATCAAGACGCTTGCGGCATCCGGCATCGGCGACTTCCGCTACATCATGAAGTGGAACGAGCTGAACTCGCCCCTGCGGCGCAACGTCACCATCGAGGATGTGGGCGGCGCCGGCCTCTACCTGCTGTCCGATCTGGCCTCGGGCGTGACTGGCGAGATCCACCATGTCGACGCGGGCTATAATGTCATCGGGATGAAAGCCGAGGACGCGCCAGACATCGCGCTCAGCTGACGCGCGCATGAGCTTCAACACCTTCGGGCGGAGCTTCCGCTTCACCACATGGGGCGAGAGCCACGGCCCGGCGATCGGCGCCGTGGTGGATGGCTGCCCGCCGGGCATCGCGCTTTCGGAAAGCGACATCCAGCCCTGGCTGGACAAGCGCCGGCCGGGCACCTCCCGCTTCACCACGCAGCGGCAGGAGCCCGACCAAGTGCGGATCCTCTCGGGCGTGTTCGAGGGGCTAACGACGGGCACGCCCATCAGCCTGATGATCGAGAATGTCGACCAGCGCTCGAAGGATTATTCCGAAGTCGCGCAGGCTTACCGGCCCGGCCATGCCGATTATGCCTATGATGCCAAATATGGCTTCCGGGACTATCGCGGAGGCGGGCGCTCCTCCGCGCGCGAGACGGCGAGCCGGGTCGCGGCGGGCGCGGTGGCGCGGCTGGTCATCCCGCAGGTGCAGATCACCGGCTATGTGAGCGAGATCGGCGGCGATGCGATCGATCCGGCGAACTTCAATCCCACCGAGATCGGCAACAATCCCTTCTTCTGCCCGGATGCCAAGGCAGCCGCCCGCTGGGAAGCGCTGGTGGACGCGGCGCGCAAGGACGGCTCCTCGCTCGGCGCGGTGGTCGAGTGCGTCGCGACCGGCGTGCCGGCTGGCTGGGGCGCGCCGCTCTATGCGAAACTGGATAGCGAACTGGCGGCAGCCTGCATGGGCATCAATGCGGTCAAGGGCGTGGAGATCGGCGATGGCTTCGCGGCCGCCCGCCTGCGCGGCGAGCAGAATGCCGACCCCATGCGGCCCGGCAATGGCCACACGCCCATCTTCCTGGCCAACCATGCCGGCGGAATCGCGGGAGGCATCGCCACGGGCCAGCCGATCCGGGTGCGGGTAGCGTTCAAGCCCACCAGTTCCATCCTGATCCCGGTCGAGACCGTCACGCGCGAGGGCGAGGCGACCGAGATCAGGACGAAGGGCCGGCACGACCCTTGCGTCGGCATTCGCGGCGTGCCGGTGGTCGAGGCCATGGTCGCACTGGTACTCGCCGACCAGAAGCTGCTACACAGGGCCCAATGTGGATGACACGCACCTGGCCGCTGCTGATGCTCGCCGCCCTTGCCGCTTGCGGCGGGCCGACGCGCGAGGATGAAGCCAATCTCGCCGCGGCCAATGACGTCGACACCGTCATTGTTCCCGAAGAAGACGCGCCCGAGACAGCGCCCGATGAGGACCGCGATCCCTTCGACCGGCTCGGCCCCGTGCGCATCGGCGCGCGCGCGGCCGATCTGCGCAGTGCGGGCGTCGCGATCCGGACCGACGAGCCGCTGCCCGGCTCGACCTGCTCCTATGCGCGCATCACGTCCTTGCCGGACGTGTTCCTCATGCTCGACGGGCCGGTCGTGACGCGGATCGATGTCGCGACGCCTACACATCCGACCCTGGGCGGCCTCCGCGTCGGACAGAGCGAGGCCGAGGCGCTGCGGCGGCTTGGCGGCCGCGCCGTGGTCCAGCCGCATCCCTATACCGGGCCGGAAGGTCATTATCTGGTGGTGCATGAGGCAGGCGCGCCGCGCGGCCTGATCGTGGAGACGAACGGCAAGACCGTGCAGAGCTACCGTTTCGGCAACTGGGAACAGGTCCAGTGGGTCGAGGGATGCGCCTGAGCCGCCGTTCCCTGCATGGCTGAGCTGCGGCAGGCAAGCCGCATCATCCGCGTGCGCACGCCCGGTCGGGCGCTGGTCGAGATTACGGACGAGATCGCTTCATGGGTGACGGGGCAAGGCATGAGCGAAGGGCTGCTGACGCTGCTCTGCCGCCATACCTCCGCTTCGCTGACCATCCAGGAGAATGCCGCGCCGGCCGTCCGCCGCGACCTGCTCGACTGGCTGGACCGGGCCGCGCCGGAAGATCATCCCTACGCTCATGACGATGAGGGGCCGGACGACATGCCCGCGCACATCCGGACCATGGTGACGGGTGTCACGCTCTCGATCCCGCTGATCGGCGGCGCGCTGGCGCTCGGCACATGGCAGGGCATCTACCTCATGGAACATCGCCGCAGGCCGCACCATCGCGAGATCGCCCTGCATCTTCTGGGCGCCTGAATTCCAGACGGCTCGAGGCCGACCGGAGCCGGATTTTCATCGCCAGAGACAACGCGCGCATTCCTGCGGGGTGCAGGTTGGCGGCTCGCGCCCTCCGGGCCGTGTTCTGCGAACGAATGGAATTGGCGGCCTTTCGCGACATAAAGCTTCCTATATATAAAGAATGCTTTATATGCTGTTTCTGCCAGATTGAGCGGACGGGTCGCCCCCGCGCCGCACCCGAAGGAGAAGATCATGCCGTCTAAACCACCGTTTCGCGCCGATCATGTCGGCAGCTTCCTGCGCCCCAAGGCGTTGCTCGACGCCCGGGACGACTTCGCCCAGGGTAAGATCGACGCGGCGGCGCTGCGCGCGGTCGAGGACGAAGCGATCCGTGGCGTGGTCGCCTTTCAGGAAGGCGTCGGCCTCAAGGCCATCACGGACGGCGAGTATCGCCGCAAGTTCTTTCACACCGATTTCCTGCTCCAACTCGCCGGCATCGAGGAGCAGGGCGGCATGGAAGTGGCGTTCCACAATGCCATCGGCAAGGATGTGCATTTCGCCCCGCCCAAGATGGTGGTGACCGGTAAGATCGGCCATGCAAAGCCGATCCAGCGCGCGGACTACGAGTTCCTGGCGAGCGTCACGCGCGAGACGCCGAAGGTCACGATTCCCTCCCCCACGATGCTCCATTTCCGCGCCGGGCGCGAAGGGATCAGCGAGGCGGCCTATCCCGACATGACCGAGTTCTTCGCTGACGTCGCGGCCGCCTATCAGGAGGAAGTCGCCGATCTCGCCGATGCCGGCTGCCGCTATCTGCAGCTCGATGACACCAACCTCGCTTATCTGTGCGACGACACGCAGCGCGAGAATGCCCGCAAGCGGGGCCTCGATCCCGATGATCTGCCGCGCCATTATGCCAAGATGATCAACGATGCGATCGCGACGGCGCCGGACGACATGTTCACTGCCGTGCATCTGTGCCGGGGCAATTTCCGCTCGAGCTGGGCGGCCGAGGGCGGCTATGAGCCGGTCGCCGAGATCATGTTCAACGAGCTGGCGATCGACAGCTTCCTGCTCGAATATGATGACGCCCGTTCAGGCGATTTCGCGCCGCTGCGCTTTCTCCCCAAGGGCAAGATCGTGGTGCTGGGCCTCGTTACCACCAAGCTCGGCGAGCTGGAGACCAAGGACGACATCAAGCGGCGCATCGAGGAGGCCGCGAAGTTCGCGCCGCTCGATCAGCTCGCTCTGTCGCCCCAGTGCGGTTTCGCCTCGACGGTGCACGGCAACGACATCGAGGTCGAGCAGCAGAAGGCGAAGATGGAGCTGGTGGTCGAAGTGGCCGAGGAAGTCTGGGGTAGCGCCTGAGAACGCGCCGGGGCGCTCACTGCCCCACGGATGAAACAGGAAAGGGCCGCTCGGTGATCCCGGGCGGCCCTTTTCCTTTGTCCCGTTCGCGAGCGGATCAGTTGACGGGCGGCACCGGCTGCGGCGGCGCGTCCGGATCGTCCTCATGCACTTCGACATGGCCAAGGCCGACATGGCTGCGCTTGCGGCTGTAGCCGAAATAGACGGCCAGGCCGATGGCTGCCCAGATCAGGAAGAGAATGATGCTCTTGTGATCGAGGCTGACGAACAGATAGGCACAGCCGGCAATCGCGATCGGCGCCGTGAGATAGACGGCGGGCGTACGGAACGGCCGGTGGCGCGTGGGGTCCGTCCGGCGCAGAGCAAGGACTGCGATGGACACGGCGGCGAAGGCGAACAGCGTGCCGGAGTTGGAGATGTTGGCGAGCTGGCCGACCGGGAAGAAGGCCGCGAACAGCGCCACGAAGACGCCGGTGATGATCGTGATGACGTGCGGCGTGTTGAAGCGCGGATGGATCTTCGAGAAGGCCGGGGGCAGCAGCCCGTCGCGGCTCATGACGAAGAAGATGCGGGTCTGGCCGAACATCATCATGAGGATGACGGAGGGCAGGGCGAGCCCGGCGGCGAGGCCGAGCAGGTTGCCGATTTGCGGCCAGCCGATCTCGCGCAGCGTGAAGGCCAGCGCTTCCTTGGAGCAGACCACGTCCTTGAAGCCTTCCGCTGCGCGCGCCGCGCACTGCGTGGCGAGTTCGCGGCTGCCGGGCTCGAGCACGAGGCCCGCCGCGTCACGCACCGGCTGGCTCGAGAGGCCCGGCGCACCGATGACGCCCGCCGCCACCAGCAGGTAGAAGACGGTGCAGAAGAGAAGGCTGCCGATCAGGCCGATGGGCATGTTGCGCTGCGGGTTCCTCGTCTCCTCAGCCGCCGTCGACACCGCGTCGAAGCCCACATAAGCGAAGAAGATCGATGCCGCCGCCATCGAGATGCCCAGGAAGCCGGTCGGCGCGAATGGCGAGAACTGCTCGCTGTTCATGACCGGGATCGCCAGGATGATGAACAAGGTGAGCGCCGTCACCTTGATGGCGACGAGAACGGCATTGACGGTCGCGCTTTCCTTGGTGCCGATGACCAGCAGCCAAGTCACCAGTCCCGCGATGAGCATCGCCGGCAGGTTGATGAGGCCGCCATCGAACGGGCCCAGCACCAGCAGGTCAGGTATGTCTATGGAAAAGGCGTGCTCGATCAGGCCGATGACATAGCCGGACCAGCCGACCGACACGGCGCCCGCCGCCACGGCATATTCGAGGATGAGTGCCCAGCCGACCATCCATGCGATGATCTCGCCCATGACGGCATAGCTGTAAGTGTAGGCCGAGCCGGACACCGGCACCATCGAGGCCATTTCCGCATAGCAGAGCGCCGCGACGGCGCAGACGAAGCCGGCGATGATGAAGCTGATCATCATGCCCGGGCCCGCCTTCTGGGCGGCCTCGGCGGTCAGAACGAAAATGCCGGTGCCGATGACCGCGCCAATGCCCAGCATGGTGAGCTGGAAAGCCCCCAGCGAGCGGTGCAGCGATTTCTTTTCGGCAGTAGCGAGAATGGCGTCCAGCGGCTTGATGCGGCCAAAAATCATGCGCTTGTCTCTTTCGATGTGCAGCGGTCGATGTGCCGCTGTCCCCCTGAATGGGGAGGCAGACTAGAGACTAAATCATTGGGTGCAAGTGCGAAGCAGTCCGGCGCGGTGGCGCGAAACCCGCCGATGCGTCCGGCCGAGGGTCAGCGGGCCAGCATCGGCCCCAGCGGCTTTCCGCCGAAGATGTGAACATGGAGGTGGGGCACTTCCTGCCCGCCGTCCTCGCCGACATTGGCGAGCAGCCGATAGCCCGGCTCGACCAGCCCCGCCTCGCGCGCGATCAGCCCGATGGCGCGGACATAAGCGCCGATTTCCGCATCGCTGGCGCGGCTGGAAAAATCATCCCAGCTTACATAGGCGCCCTTGGGGATGACCAGGACATGGGTCGGCGCCTTGGGCGATATGTCGTGGAAGGCGAGGACATGCTCATCCTCGTAGACCGTCTTGTTCGGGATTTCCCCCCGCAGGATCCGCGCGAAGATATTTCCCTCGTCATAGGGCAGCGTGGGATCGATGGGCACGGCTCTACTCCTTCGGGCGGGACGATTTCTCGACGATGCCGGAGACGCCTTCCCGCCGGTCCAGCTCGGCGCAGACATCCGCCAGGCTGACGCCGCAATCGGACAGCAGGACGATGAGATGGAACATCAGGTCCGCAGCCTCGCCGGTCAGCGCATCCGGATCGCTCCCGAGAGCGGCGATCACGGTCTCGACCGCTTCCTCCCCCAGCTTCTGCGCGATCTTGGGCCGGCCGGCCCGGAAGAGCTTCGCGACATAAGAAGTCGCGGGGTCGGCGCCGCGCCTGTCCTGAATCCGTTTCTCGAGGCGAGCCAATGTCTCCATGGGGCGACGTCCTTGCCGCTGCGGCGTCCGCCGTCAATGGATTTTGCGCGGCGTGCGCGACGGGACCAGCGTTTGGGAATGGGGTTTCCGGTGCGACGCAGGCGAGTGGATGCTGCCGCCTGTCGCTGGCTCGGCGGTGTTCAGCGGCGCTGCTTCGGGCGGGGCCTCGGACCGCTCCGGATGACCAGCCTGCCGATGAGGAAAGCCGCTCCTGCCGCAGCGAGGAGCGCCCAGTCAGGCGTTCGGGAACCTGGTGCCGCGTCATTTGGGGGCGCATAGAAGATCGCAGCGATGCCGAGCATCGCTCCGCCGATAAGCACAGCCGCCAGCAGCATGCGCAAGCCCATGCCAAGCTTCATATCCGTCCCCCCACAAGGACAATCACTGTCATCGCGCCCGGCTCGAGCCGGCGTTCGTCACGATAAGGAATGCGACCCTCAGGCACTCATGCACTGCGGACGGGAACCCCGGCGGCCGCAAGCGCGAACCGTGCCTCTTTAACGCTATGCTGCCCGAAGTGAAAGATGGATGCCGCCAGAACCGCGCTCGCATGGCCCGATTTCACGCCCTCGACCAGATGATCCAAGGTGCCCACGCCGCCGCTCGCCACCACCGGCACCGGTGCAGCATCGGCGATCGTGCGGATCAGCTCAATGTCATAGCCTTGCCGCGTCCCATCGCTGTCCATGGAGGTGACGAGCAGCTCGCCTGCTCCCAGCGCTGCCAGGCGCAGCGCATGGGCAATCGCGTCGATGCCTGTCGCGCGGCGGCCGCCATGGGTGAAGATCTCCCATCGTCCCGGGCCGCTGCGCCGCGCATCGACCGAGGCCACGACGCACTGGCTGCCGAACCTGTCGGCGATCTCGCCCACGAGCTCCGGGCGCGCGACGGCGGCGCTGTTCACCGCTACCTTGTCCGCACCGGCAAGCAGCAGGGCGCGCGCATCGGCCGCGGAGCGCACGCCCCCGCCGACAGTGAGCGGCATGAAGCAGACTTCGGCCGTCCGCGCGACGATATCGAGCAGCGTGCCACGATCCTCGTGACTGGCCGTGATATCGAGGAAGCACAGTTCGTCTGCGCCGGCCGCGTCGTAGACTCGCGCTTGCTCCACCGGATCGCCGGCGTCCCGCAGGTCGACGAAATTGACGCCCTTCACCACCCGGCCGTTGGCAACGTCGAGGCAGGGAATGATCCGAGTGCGGACGGTCATACCGCGCAGGCCACTTCGATCGCCGTCCGCAGGTCGAGCCGGCCGTCATAAAGCGCGCGCCCGGTCACGACGCCTTCGATCCCGTCTCCCGCATGGAGGCTGAGGATGCGGATGTCCGAAATGCCGGCCACGCCGCCGCTGGCGATGACCGGAATGTCCACCGCCCGGGCAAGATCGACGGTCGCCTCGATATTGACGCCCTTGAGCAGCCCGTCGCGTCCCACGTCCGTGAAGAGCAGCGATGCCACACCGGCATCCTCGAACCGGCGCGCCAGATCGACGACCGGCATGTCCGACTTTTCGGCCCAGCCGTCCGTGGCGATCATGCCGTCGCGCGCATCCACGGCGACCACGATGCCGCCCGGATAAGCGGCCGCCATGTCCTTCACGAATTGGGGGTTCTTGAGCGCTGCCGTGCCGATGACCACGCGCGACACGCCGACCTCGAACCAGCCCTGGACCGCCTGCGCGTCCCGGATGCCGCCGCCAAGCTGGACATGCCCGGGAAAGGCCGCGACAATCGAAGCGATCGCCGCGCCATTGACGGCACGGCCGGCAAAGGAGCCATCGAGATCCACCACGTGGAGGAAATCGGAGCCCTGCTCGGCGAACAGCCGCGCCTGATGGGCCGGATCATCGCCATAGACAGTGGCGCGGTCCATGTCGCCTTCCGCCAGTCGCACGACCTGCCCGCCCTTGAGGTCGATTGCGGGAAAGACGATGAAGGGCGGGACGCCGCCGGCAGCGCTCATGGCTTCCACTCCAGAAAGCGTGCGAGCGTCGCGAGACCGTAAGCCTGGCTCTTCTCGGGATGAAACTGCACGCCGAGGATATTGTCCCGGCCGACGGCCGCCACCAGCGCCCCGCCATGGTCCGTGACGGCCATGACATGCGCAGGATCAGCCACCGCGAAATGATAGCTGTGCAGGAAATAGGCCTCGCCGGGAACGAGCAAGGGATGCGCCGCCGCCGGCGTCACATCGTTCCAGCCCATATGCGGCACCTTGATGCCGGGGACTGTCGGCTCGATCAGCCGCACCGTTCCGGGAATCCAGCCGAGACCGGCGTGACGGCCGAATTCCTCGCCCGCATCGGCGAGCAATTGCATGCCCACGCAGATGCCCAGGAACGGCCGTCCGCCATCGAACACTGCTTCCCGCATGGCGTCGATCATGCCCGGTATGGCCCGCAGCGGCTCGATGCAGGCGCGAAACGCGCCGACACCCGGCAGCACGACACGATCCGCGCGGCGAACGACCTCGGCATCGGCCGTGATGACCACGCCATGCGCGCCGGCCGCCCTCAGGGCATTGTGCACCGAGTGCAGGTTGCCGGCGCCATAATCGATGAGGGCGACGGTCATGGCGCCCTACAGCACGCCCTTAGTGGAGGGGATCGCATCGCTCTTGCGCGGGTCGATCTCCACCGCGCTGCGCAGCGCCCGTGCCAGCCCCTTGAAGCAGCTTTCGACGATGTGATGGTTGTTGGAGCCGTACAGCGTCTCGACATGAAGCGTGATGCCGGCGCTCTGGGTGAAGCTCTGGAACCAGTGCTCGATCAGCTCGGTATCCCATTCGCCGAGGCGCTGCATGCCGATCTGCACTTTCCAGACCAGCCAGGGCCGGCCGCTGATGTCCAGCGCGACGCGCGTCAACGTCTCGTCCATGGGCGAATGCGCTTCGCCATAACGGCGGATGCCGCGCTTGTCGCCCAGCGCCTTGGCAATCGCCTCGCCGACCGCAATGCCGGTATCTTCCGTGGTGTGATGCTGGTCGACATGCAGGTCGCCGACCGTCTTCACGTCCAGATCGATCAGCGAGTGGCGCGAAAGCTGCTCGAGCATGTGATCGAGGAAACCGATACCGGTCGAGATGGCGTAGTTGCCCGTCCCGTCGAGATTGACCCGCACGTCGATGGACGTTTCCGCGGTCTTCCTGCTGACTTCTGCCGTGCGCATGGCTGCGGCCTATAGCGCGCTCGCGCGGGGGCGCAACGTGCTTCTCCCATGGCCGGAGCGCCGCGACATGAACGCCCGGCGCCGCTCCCCGCTTGACCACCCCGTCCTCTGCGCTAGGACTGTGGCCATGACGGACGAGACGCCTGACAGCTTGATTCCCTATGACGAGATCGTCCAGGAAGCCCTTCGCGCCATACCGGGGCGCGTGCTCAAGGATATCGAGCGGACCGGGGCGCTGCCCGGCAACCATCATTTCTACATCACATTCAAGACGCAGGCACCCGGCGTCAGCATTCCGCAGCGGCTGGTCGAGCGCTTTCCCGACGAGATGACCATCGTGCTCCAGCACAAGTTCTGGGACCTGAAGGTCGGGGCGGACACGTTCGAGGTGAGCTTGACCTTCAATCAGGTGCCGGCGCATCTGGTGATCCCCTTTGCCGCGCTGCGTTTCTTCGTGGACCCTGCGGTGAACTTCAGCCTGGAGTTCCAGGTGCAGGACAGCGGCGACGAGCCCGATCCCCATGACGCGGCGGAGAATGACGAGCCCGCGATCGATGGCGATGAGGGCTCGAACGTGGTGACGATCGACTTCGGCAAGAAGAAGTAGGCCTCTCGGCGACCGGCCTGTCCCCGGTTGCCGGCTTTCCGAACCATCCGCTCCGCGCGCGCGGAGCCCTCAACCAGAGAAAAGTTCGAACGGCGCCCAGAGTGCCGGATGGTCCACTGCGGCTTCGCCGTCCTTGCCGGTGCGGACCGTGCGGATGGCCCTGCCGAGCGCGGTCGCCGGGTCCATGCCCTCGCGGATGGCGCGGACCGTGCCGACCGAGAGCCGGCGGGCCATGTCGTCGCGCACCAGCCAGTGGCTCGCCATCACGCGCCGGGCCCCGGCCAGGAAGAAGCCCTGCACGAGGCCGGACAGCTGCGGCCGATCGCCCGAAGCCGCGCCGGCGGTGTTACAAGCCGAGAGGATGACGAGCGCGGCCGGCAGGTCAAGCCGGCCGATCTCGCTGGGCTTGAGCAGTCCGTCGTCCTCGCCTTCCGGCGTCAGCAGCAAGGCAGGCTCGGCCAGCCCGTCCAGGTCGCCGGCCACGAGGCCATGCGTCGCGAAGGCGAGGATGGCGTCGGGCGGGACATCCAGAGCGCGCAGCCGCGCCTTGGTCGCCGCCGCCCCGGTGAAGATCTGTGGCGCTTGCGCGCCAAGCGCTTGCGCCAGCGCGGCGAGCTCCCGGCGGGCCTCGGGCAGATCGGCCAGGGCATTGATCGCTTGCGCTGTCCCGGCCGAGCGCATGGCCATTCGCGCGCCGGCCTGCCGCCCTTCCACGCCACCGAGCGCGATCAGCGCCGCGCCCGATATCGCCGCCTCCTGCGTCGACTGGCTGGTGCGGGGCGCGCGGACGAGGCGGCTGATCACATGGCGGTCCGCCAGATAGTCGCGCGACCGGATGTCCGGTACGAGGAGGCCGAGGGGGAGAGCGCCCAGCGCGCCATTGGCGATGATCGCGAGCCGCCGGGCGGGCCGCATCATCGCGGCGATGTCGCGCGGGAAGAGCAGCGCATGGAGATGCGCCGCCGCGTCCCTGTCGAATGGCGACGCCTCGCCCATGTCGAGCGCCGAGCGCAGCCGCGCGACCAGCGCGTCTATGGGGGCGGCGGCGTCGATTTCATATTGCCGCACCCTGCGGCCATCGATGGCCGTCACCAGATGCCTCTGGTCCAGCGCGGTGATCATGAGCGTGAGGGTGCGCGGATCGCTTGCGGCCCGGACCTCCGCCAGCGTGGAAGGGCGGAAGAACAGGCGCGCCCGCTCTTCAGCGTCCAGCGATGCATCGAGCCGCGCGATCTCGGCAAGGTTCGCTTCCAGCGCCGTCGAGAGGCCCGCCAGATCGAATGTCGCGTCCGGCTTGCCGAGATTGGCGTCCAGCTGGGCTTCCAGCCCCTGCCGTGCCGCGAGGAGCTGGCGCCGCTCACCGATCAGCGCGGCGAGGTCCGGGCCGGTCGCGGTAGCACGCTCCAGCGCGGCGATGGCCAGCACGTCGTCGAGCGCAGTGCGCGCTGCCCATTGCTGCGCCTGGAAAGCCTCCTCGACCGCGCCGCGCCGCGCGAACAGCTCGGCCAGCCACCCATAAGCGGGACGCTGCCGCTCTGCCTGCGCCGAGCCGCGCAGCAGATTGGCATTGAGCACCAGCGCTTCGAACAGGCTCCGCGCCTCCGCGAGCAGCGCGGCGACATCGCGCGTGTTGGCACGGTCCTGCACGCGCAGCATCATGGCCCGGGCGAGCAACAGGTCGGGATGGCTGGCCGGGAGCATTGCCGCGCGAAGGCTCACCGCTTCCTCCGCCGCGCGCGCGGCGGTGGGCCAGTCGGCATTGGCGAACGCCGCCTTCGTCAGATTGTCCCGGGCATTGGCCCGGTCGCGATGTCCCGCCGGCAACCGCTCGTCCCGCACCGCCACCAGCTGCTGCGCCAGCGCCTGCGCTTGCGCGCCATCGCCCACGCCGATCAGCGCCACGAGCAGCGTGTCGCGCGCATTGAGGGCCCGGTCGCTCTGGTTGCCCAGTTGCACGTCGATGATCGGCGTCGCCACCTCCAGGAAGGCGACGGCATCCTCGAACTGCCCCGCCCGGACGAGGGCCTGCGCGAACTGCACGCGCATCGTCGCGCTGGTCTGCGTCGGCGCGCCGGCGGCCTTCTCGAGCAGCTCGTAAGCGCGCCGGATCATGGGCATGGCGTCGCGGGGCCGGTTCACCCGCAGCATGATGGCGCCGAGATTGGCATGGAGATTGGCCATCATCGCATGCTCGGGGCCGATGGCCGGGCCGAGGCGGGCGATCGCCGTCTGCGCCGTGGTGATCGCGTCCTCGGTGCGGCCGGCCGTGTAGAGGTAGACGACGCGATTGCCATACCAGATGCCGACGTCGACCGGCACTTGCGGCAGCTTCAGCGCGATGTCGATGGCCTCGGCATTGCGGGCGAGCGCGTCCTCCAGCCGACCGTGCTCGAGATAGGAGGCGGCAAGGTTGCTGAGCGCTGTCGCCCGGTCCTTGGACAGTCCGGCCGCCGGATCGGCCGCGAAATCGGCGACGACCTGCTCGGTGATGACCAAGGCGCCGGCATGATCGCCCTGGAAGTTCAGGATATAGCCCCGCGTCCCCAGCGCGTTGCGCCAGGAGGCCCGGTAGGCCGAATCGGAGACGGCGCCCGCCAGCACGGGGATGATCCGCTCCAGCATCGCCAGCGCGTCGGCCATTTCACCGCGGGCCGCCATGCTCTGCGCTACAGAGAGCTCCCGTGCCGCGACTTCGGGATGACCGGCGGGGTAGAGGCGCTTCGCTTCGGCAAGCGCCGCCGCGCCCAGCGCGCGGTAAGCTTCCGGATCGGAATCGGGGTCGGCGGCATCAGAGCGCGCAATCAGGTCATCGAGCCTGCTGCGATCCACGGGGGCTTTCGCCACGACCGGCATGACCGAACCGATGAGAAGCAGCGGTGCAAGAACGGCGCCCCAGCCGGCCAGATATGTCTTCATGCGATCCCCACCCCGTCATGACCCGCGATGATTCCTTCATCGCGCCGGTCCCGAGATCAAGGCCTTTTCGGTGCCATCGCGCGTCTTTTGGAAGCGGGCGTGCCAGCGCCGAAGGTGCCGCTGGAGCGGGCGCCGGGAAGGTCGCCCGGAAAAGGACCGGCGCGAGCGGAGCGCGGGGGCATTTTCCCTTCCCCAGGCGAATCCGCTCCCTTATGGTCGCTTCATGCCGACCAAGCCGGAACCTCTGCCCGCCTCGGGCTTTTTCGAGGGCGCGGAGCACCTGTTCCCGCTGCGCGTCTATTATGAGGATACCGACCTGTCGGGCGTCGTCTACCATGCCAATTTCCTGCGCTACATGGAGCGCGCGCGCTCGGACATGCTGCGCGTGGCGGGGATCGACCAGCGCGCCGCCGTGGAGCAGGGGCTGGGCCATTATGCCGTATCGCGTGCGGACCTTCGCTATCGTGCGCCCGCCCGGCTGGACGATGACCTGCTCGTGCGCAGTCGCCTCGAGGATGTGGGCGGCGCGCGATGCGTGATCGCCCAGACCGTGTGGCGGGGCGACGTTTTGCTGGCACAGGCGGACGTGACCGTGGCCTTCGTCGATCCCACGGGGCGCCCGCGTCGTCAGCCGGCCGACTGGATAGAGCGGTTCAACCGCCTGCGCGCGGCATGAGATTCATCTGCGGTTCACCTTGTGCTGCCCAAGCGACTCGTGCCTCCAGGCCGGTCGCTTGCACTCGGCCTCATCCGCTATCCCCGCTCGACAAGAGCATCAGACAAGCCCGGAGAGATTGATTCGCTCATGACCCTGCCGCCTTTCCTTGCCGCTGCGCTGCCGCCGGCCTCGACCGGTCCGATCACCCTGTCGCCGCTCACCCTGTTCATGGAAGCGGACATCGTCGTGAAGATCGTCATGCTCGGCCTGCTGGCGGCGAGCGTGTGGACCTGGAGCATCATCGTCAGCTTCTCGGGCCGCCTGAAGACCCTGCGCAAGGGCTGCGAGGAGTATGAGCGCGCGTTCTGGCAGGCCAAGGACATGGACGCCTTCGTGAAGGAGCGGGGCAAGGAGGATCTGCCGAGCGCGCAGTTGCTGTCCGCCGCGATCGGGGAGTGGCGGCGCTCCACTGCCCTGCGGGGCATGCAGGCGGAAGGCACGCGGGATCGGCTGGCGACGGCGATGGGATCGGCCCTTGCCGGCACTATCGACCGGATTTCGGACCGGCTGAACATCCTGGCGACCGTCGGCTCCGTGGCGCCCTTCGTTGGCCTCTTCGGCACCGTCTGGGGCATCATGCGCAGCTTCACAGCGATCGCGGGCGAGCAGAACACCAGCCTCGCCGTAGTGGCGCCGGGCATCGCGGAAGCGCTGTTCGCGACCGCGATCGGCCTCTTCGCGGCCATTCCGGCCGTCATCGCCTACAACCGGCTCAGCCATGGCGTGAACCGGCTCGAGGCGCGGCTCCAGCGCTTTTCGGACGGCCTCTACACCACGTTCAGCCGGGAGCTTGAAGCCTGATGGCGATGAGCCTTCCTCCCGGCCGGCGCGGCGGCGGGCGCCGGGCTCCCATGGCGGAGATCAACGTGACGCCGCTGGTGGACGTCATGCTGGTGCTGCTCATCATCTTCATGGTCACAGCGCCCCTGCTGGTCACCGGCGTTCCCATCCGCCTGCCCGAATCCCGCGCCCGCGCGCTCGATCAGGATCAGCGGCCGAGCGTTCTGTCCATCGACCGGGACGGCGCGCTGTTCCTGAACGACGAGCCGGTGCCGGAACAGGCGCTGCCGCAGCGCCTGGCCGCTCTGCGCGAGACGCTCTCGCCCACCGACCAGCTGTTCCTGCGCGCTGATGCCGGACTGGATTATGGCACGGTGATGCGTGTGATGGGCGAACTGAACCGGGCGGGGTTGGACCGCGTGTCGCTCGTCACGACGGCTGGCACAACTGGATCGGATTCGTCCAGCACGCGTTCATCTGGCGATCAATAGGCCGTTCATGATGGACCGGAGCGAACGTCTCGGACTGGGGGTGTCGACGGCAGGCCATGTCCTGCTGTTCGGTGCGCTGTCGCTCGGCCTGCTCACGACCAGCGTGACTCTGCCCCCGCCGCCCGCGACGATCGACGTCTCGCTCGCGGACAGCATAGCTCTCGAAAGCCGGACCACCGAGCCTGCGGCGGAAACCGCGACCAGCGCCGTTGCGCCCGAGGTGGGCGAGACGGAGCCCGACCCGGCGCCGCCGGAGCCCGTGGAAGCCGCGCCGGCGCCCCTCGCGCCCCCGCCGCAGCCCGCCGCCCCGGAGCGGCCCCGCGCCACACAGCCCGCACCGCCCAAGCCGCGCGAGACGCCCCGGCCGACACCGCCCAAGGCCACGCCGAAGGAGCCCGAGAAGTCCGCGCCTGCGAAGACGGAGGCCAAGCCGCAGGAAAAGCCCCGGCCCCAGCGCGCCTCCCGCCTTGGCAGCGATTTTCTCAAGGGGCTGGAGAGCGACGCGCCGCCATCCCGGAATGCGCCCGCCACCAGCGGATCGGCCGCGCCGATGGGCGCCGTGGCAGCGCGCGCGCTCAATGCGGAGATCAACCGGCAGATCAAGCCTCATTGGCGCCCGCCTTCCGGTGCCGATGCCGATCGGCTCGTGACGCTGCTCAGCGTCCATCTAGACCGGAACGGCGCGATCGTCGGGCGGATCGAAGTGGTGGGCCAGCAAGGCATCACCGCGAGCAATCGCGCCCAGGCGGACCTGCATGCAGAACGCGCCATCCAGGCCGTGACGCGCGCCTCGCCGTTCCGTAACCTGCCGCCGGAATATTACGACCAATGGAAATGGCTCCAGCCCCTCAGATTTGACGCGAGACTGTCCCAATGACCTTGTCCATTCTTCCGCGCCTGCGCGGCGCCATGTGTCTTTTCGCCACCGTTCTCGTCACTGCGCCTGCCGCCGCGCAGCTCAGCGTGGACGTGACCGGCCAGATCGAGAATGATCTGCGCATCGCGATTCCGCCCATGCCGGCGCAGCAGAATGTCGAGACGCCGGCCGGTTCGACCGAACTGCTCGGGCAGAAAATCGCCGAAGTCATTGCCAATGACCTGCGCAACAGCGGCCTGTTCACGCCGCTCGGGCCGGATGGCATGCCGCGCCCTTCGATTGCGGCTGTCACCAATCCCGAGTTCGAGCGTTGGTCCGCCATGAACGCGGAGGCGCTGGTGCAGGGTTTCGTGCGGTCGGCCGGCGGAGACTCGCAAATCACCGTGGGCTGCTATCTTTTCGACGTCGCGCTCAAGAGCGAACTGACGCGGCAGGGCTATGTCGTCGCGCCGCGCGACTGGCGCCGAGCCGCGCACCGCTGCGCGGATCTCATCTACTCCCGCCTCACGGGCGAGAGCCCCTTCTTCGACAGCCGCATCGCCTATATCGCGGAGACCGGCCCCAAGGATAACAGGGTCAAGCGTCTCGCGATCATGGACAGCGACGGCGCGAACCACCGCTTCATCACCAATGGCCAGAGCCTCGCGCTCACGCCGCGCTGGTCGCCCGACTACAAGTCGATCGCTTATGTGAGCTATGTCGGGAAGACGGTGCGCATCTACATCTACGATGTGGATCAGGGCCGCCAGCGCGCCATCCTCGAAACGAACAACGCAGTTTTCGCCCCACGCTGGTCGCCGGATGGCCGCACGCTGCTCTATTCTATGGCGAGCGGCGGCAATACCGACATCTACAAGATCGGGGTGAATGGCGGGCGGCCGGTCCGGCTGACCAACACGCCGGGCATCAATGTCGGCGGCTCCTTCTCGCCGGACGGCGCGCGCATCGTATTCGAGAGCGATCGTTCGGGCGGGCAGCAGATCTATGTGATGAATGCCGATGGTTCGGACCAGCGCCGTATCAGCTTCGGCGGCGGGCGCTATGCCACGCCCGAGTGGAGCCCGCGCGGCGACCTGATTGCCTTCACCAAGATCGCGGGCAATTTCCGCATCGGCGTGATGAGCCCGGGCGGCGGCAACGAGCGCCTGTTGACCAATGGCTGGCAGGACGAGGCGCCGACCTGGTCCCCCAACGGCCGGGTGCTGCAGTTCTTCCGGACCAGCCAGGGGCGTGGTGGCCGCTCGTCGATCTGGCAAGTGGACCTGACCGGCGTGAACCTGCGGCAGATCCAGACGCCGGTGGATGGCTCCGACCCGGCCTGGGGTCCGCTGCTGCAATGAGATTTTTGAACGAATTCATGACGTTTGATGGTTGACTTGTCGGCAAAACGCCCCGAGCATGCGATGAACGGTTACCCTTTGAGCGAGGACAATAGGAGAAGACCCATGCGTACGACATCTGTGATGCTACTTGTTTCCAGTGCCGCGCTGGCACTGTCGGCCTGCTCGAAGAAAGCACCCGAGGAAATCCCGCCGCCGCCGGCCGATACGGCTCCGACCACGCCGACCCCGCCGCCGCCGCCGTCCGGCCCCGTCGCTGGCAGCCAGGCGGATTTCATCGCGAGCGTCACGTCGGACACTATCCTCTTCGATACCGACAAGAGCGACATCGATGACGAAGATCGCGCCGTGCTGCGCAGCCAGGCCGAATGGCTGATGCGTTATCCCAATAAGCGCATCACGGTGGAAGGCCATTGCGACGAGCGCGGTACGCGCGAATATAACCTCGCTCTGGGCGAGCGTCGCGCCAATGCCGCCAAGAATTATCTGGCGGCCCTGGGCATCGACGCCGGCCGCATTACGACCATCAGCTATGGCAAGGAGCGCCCGGTGGCGCTGGGATCGGACGAAGCCAGCTGGGCCCAGAATCGCCGCGCGGTCACCGTCACGGTCGACTGAAGCAGACATCGATCACATGGAAAGGGCGGTCGTCACTGCGACCGCCCTTTTTCGTGCCCGCTTCCGCCCCGAGGAGGCGAGGGATGCTCTGAGGCGCGAAGCAGGGCGTCGTGCAGGTGTCGTGGGGCGCCGTCAGCAAGGCCGGCCGTTGCGCCCGCAGTGCCCGGGCCCGTCAGACCCGCCCGCGCCTGTTCTGGGCGACGATCCGCGGGTCATGCGCCCCGACCTTCATCCGGCTGTTGCGCAAGGCCACGAGGAAAGCACCCAGTGCCGCCGGAACCACCAGCAGATGGAGATCGTGAAAGAGCCCCGCGCCGGGAAGATGGTGGAACCACCAAAGGATGGCGCCCAGCAAGAGCCCGCGAAAGCCCCGACCGACAGGCGCCACGGAACCGGACCATCATAGACGCTGACGAGGTCGGCTTGCTGGAGCAGGGCTCGCAAGGCCGCTTCGCCCTCGGCATCGAGCGGCAGGTCGATGGCGCCGGCGCATTGCCGAATGCGGTCCAGCTCGACATCGCGAAGCGGCGATGCGGTGAAGTCGTCCCAGTCCTGACCGCTGCCGGTGCGGTTCAGGAACGCCGTGATGGCGCCAACGACATAATGCCGTTCATTCCGCATGTCCGTTCCCGACTGCCCGATGATTGCCATCGGGCATCCTGCGCCGTGCAGAAGGGGGGCAGGAGGCCCCCGTTCCGGTTCAGCCGCGCCGCGTGCCAGACATGGTGAGCGTGCCGAAGGCGCCGGCGTCGATGGTGCCGGTGATCGTGCCCTCGTTCACCACCGCCTCGCATTTCAGCGTCATCGGCATGGGCATGGTCATTTCCATCGTCCAGCTCAGGCGATTGCCGTCCACCTTGCCGTCCTTCACGTCGAGCGAACCGAGCGGCCCGGCGTTCGTGCCGTTGAACCTGGCCCCGTCCGTCACGATCGTGAAAACACTGGGCTGCTCGCCCATCGGCGTCTTCGTGATGCAGTCATAGGCGCCGTCGACCTTGGTCATGGCTGTCTCCTTCATAGCATGGCCGGGCTATTGAGCGGCCGGCGAGTCCGAGTCAATCTCCGTCACGGGCATGCCGAGCGCATCGAGCTGGTCCCTGATCTTCGCCTTGTCACCGACCACGACCCAGCTCAGCCGGGCGGGATCGATCAGGGTGCGGGCTGCCTTGTCCAGCTCATCCGGCGTCAGCGCGGCATAACGCTGGCCCAGCGTCTCCACATAAGTGAACGGCCGGCCGAACAGCGCGTCCGCCTGCATCTGGCCAAGCACCGCGCCCGTGGTCTCGAAGCGCGCCGGCAGCTTGGCGATCTCCCCGCTGATGACGCGGCGGAACTCCTGCGGCGTCACGCCCTTGGAGCCCACGAACTGCGCGATATCGTCCCGCATGGCGGCGATGGCAGGCCCCGTCTTGTCCGCCTGTACCGGCGCCGCGACGATATAGGGGCTGCGCTCCACGCGCGGCGTGAGATAGGCGCGCACGCCGTAGGACCAGCCCTTCACTTCGCGGATGTCGGTATTGAGCCGCGACAGGAAATCATCGCCCAGGATGACATTGGCCGTGCTGAAGGCCAGCAGGTCGTCGCTGCCCTTCGCGGTCGTGACCACGCCGCCCAGGATCATCGACTGGGGCGATTGCGGCCGGTCGATCAGATAGACGCCGGGCTTGGGGTCCGGAATCGTCACGGCGAAGTCCTTGGTGGGCGAGGCCATGCGGTTCTGCGGCCAGTGCCCGAACCGGGCATCAAGCAGAGGCTTGATCTCCGCCATGGTGATGTCGCCCGCCACGAAGATCTCGGCCTTGCTGGGTACCATCCAGGAGCTGTGATAGCGCAGGAGGTCCTCGCGAGTGATGGCCTTCACGCTGGCTTCGTCACCACGGCCGCTGGCCGAGCTGCCATAGGGATGCTGGTTGCCATAAAGCAGCGGGAAGATGGCGCGGCTCGCCAGTCCCTGGGGTTGCGTCTTTTCCGCGGCGATGCCGGCAAGCTGAGTCGCGCGCAGGCGTTCGACCTCACCCGGAGCGAAGGCGGGATTGCGCACCACGTCGTCCAGCAGGTCAAGCGAGGGCGCGAGATTGGCCTTGAGCGCGAAGAGCGAGACGGACGTGCGGTCCATGCTCTGGCCGGTCGAGATGCTGGCGCCCAGCCGTTCCTGCTCCTCGGCGATCTGGATCGTCGAGCGTGTGGTCGTGCCTTCGTCGAGCAGGCTCAGCATCAGCGCGCTCAGGCCCAGCCGGTCCTTGCGGTCGCTCGCGATGCCGGCGTCGAAGCTGACGGCGATCCGCACGGCAGGCACCGTCGCGCGGCGGGCGAGGTGGACTTTGATGCCATTGGCGAGCGTCGCGGTCTCGACATCAGGGAAATCGAGCGCCGGGCTCGATTTCACGTCCGGCAGTGCCAGCTTCGGCGCGGCGGCAGGCGCCGCTTCCTGCGCAGCCGCGTCGCCCGGCGCGCTCACGGCGGCCTCCTCATAGTCCTCGCGCTCGCCAGGTTCGACCTTGAGCGCGTAGACCGGGCGCGTCAGCCAGCGCTGCATCGCCGCGGTCACGCCCTTGGGCGTGGCGGAGGCGATGGCGGCGAGGTCCTTCTTGTACTGGCCCGGATCCCCCGCGTAGAGCAGCCCTTCGGCAAGGGTCGTCGCCTTGCCCCCAAAGCCGCCCACCACTTCCAGCGCTGCGATTTCCGCTGAAACCTGCCGGGTCGCGACGCGCGTCACTTCATCGGCAGACGGGCCCGTCTTCACATAATCGGCGATGATCTCGTCCAGCCGGCGTGAGACCAGCCCGGGGTCGACGCCCGGCTTCACGTCAGCCGTCACTTCGACGAAGCCGATCTGCTCGAATTGCTGCAGGCTTGCCGTCACGCCGACCGCGACCTGTTCCTTGCGCACCAGCTCGTTGTCGAGCCGCGAGCTGGAGAGCCCGCCGAGCACGGCCGCGCCCACTGCGAGCAGCGAGGAATCCTTGTCGTTGCGCCCCGGCGTCACCCACATGCGGTGGAGCCGGGTGGTCGCGACGCGGTCCTTCATGACCTGATCGATGCGCGCCGGCAGGGTCGGCACCGGGGAGACGACCGGCTTCACGACCGGACCGGCGGGAATGGCGCCGAAATATTTCTCCGCCTTCTCCCGCGCCGTCTGCAGGTCGATATCGCCAGCGAGCACGAGAATCGCGTTGTTCGGTCCGTAATTGTCCCGGAACCAGGTCTTCACGTCTTCCAGGCTGGCACTGTCCAGATCTGCCATCGAGCCGATGGTGGAGTGGGCATAAGGATGCCCCTTCGGCAGCAGGGCGGCGAGCTGGGCATATTCGACGAGGCCATAAGGCTGGTTGTCGCCTTGGCGCTTCTCGTTCTGGACCACGGCGCGCTGCGCGTCGAGCTTGGCCTGCGTGACCGCGCCCAGCAGATGGCCCATGCGGTCCGCCTCGGCGAACAGGGCGAGGTCGAGCGCGCCGGTCGGCATCGTCTCGACATAATTGGTGCGGTCGAACCAGGTGGAGCCGTTCAGCCCGCTCGCGCCCGCGCCCATCAGCGTTTCGTCGGGCGTCGGCACATTCTCCGATCCCCCGAACATCAGATGTTCGAAGAGATGGGCAAAGCCGGTCTTGCCTTCGGGCTCGTTCTTGGAGCCCACGCGATAATAGACGGTGACGCCGACCACCGGCGCTTTCCGATCTGTATGGACGATCACGCGCAGGCCATTCTTCAGCGTGAACATCTCATAGGGAATGTCGACTTGCCGGACGAGGTCGGTCAGCGGCGCGGGTTTCACTGCGGCGGCTGCGGGACTGCTCTGCGCCCAGGCCGGGGTCGCAGTGCTCAGCGACAGGACGAGCGCCGCGCTGCAGACGCCAGAGAAGAAGGAGAGGGAGCGCTTTGGGAAAATCAGAGCCATGCGGAACTCCAGGAGCAGGGCGGGCGGCCGGCCGTGCCACGGCGGCGCCTCAGGATGGCGGGACCATAGCCGCGTGGCGCGGCCGTGCAATGCGTCTGCTGTCTGGACAGGATCATTTTCCGGCCTAGTCTGGCTCCAAGGACACGCCTTCGGGCGCAAAGATCCGATCCTGCCTTCAGAGGAGACATCCACTCGTGCGTCCAGTCGTCGCTTCTCTTGCCCTTTCATTGGCCGCCTTCGCTTCCGCGCCGCTTGCCGCGCAAGCCGTGGTCGGGACCGCCGTGCCGCCGAGCACCGTGCCGAACAGCGAGCCGCGCCCCTTCCGCTTCGCAACGCAGGCCAGTGCGCAGGGCACCTTGGTGGTGCCCATGAGCGGCACCGCGCTGCCCGCGCTGTCCGGCGTAACGCTCGATGAGGCCAGCCGCGCTGCTGTGACCCGCGCGATCGGAGATGCCGGCTTCAAGGGTGGGAAGAAGGAAACGCTGGCGCTGCGCGGGATTGGCGGCTGGGCGCAGATCCTGCTGGTGGGCACGGGCCCGCTGCCGCAGGGCGAAGCGCTTCGTGCCGCCTTGCGGGATGCCGGCGGCCGTGCCGCGCAGGCGCTGGTGAGCGAGAAGCAGCCGGTGGTCTTCGCTGTACCGGCTGGTCTCGGCGCGGCTGCGCAGACGGCCGAATTCGCGCTCGGCTATGCGCTCGGCCAGTATCGGTTCGACCGGTACAAGAGCGATCGCAAGGCGCCGCCGGTCGATCCGGTGACGTTCGTGAGTGCAGATGCGGAAGCCATGGGCGCGCTGTGGCGTGATCGCCTTGCCGCGCAGGCCGAAGCGGTCACGCTCTCGCGCGACCTCGCCACGGAGCCGGCCAATGTGATCTATCCTGAATCCTTCGTGGAGCGGACGCGTGCCGCCCTGGCCGGTGTGCCCGGCGTCAGCATCGAGGTGCTGGACGAGGCTGCGATGCGCAAGCTCGGCATGGGGTCCATCCTCGGCGTGGGGCAGGGCTCGACGCGACCGCCGCGCATGATGGTGGTAAGCTACAAGGGCGCCGGTGCGCCGGCCGCGCCGCTTGCCATCGTCGGCAAGGGCATCACGTTCGACAGCGGCGGTATCAGCCTGAAGCCCGGGGCGGGCATGGGACGGATGAAAACCGACATGTCCGGCGCTGCCACTGCTGTCGCCACCGTCCTGTCGCTGGCGAAGGCGAAGGCGCCGGTCAATGTCGTGGCGGTGGCCGCGCTGGCCGAGAACATGCCCGGCGGCAATGCCCAGCGGCCGGGCGATGTCGTGCGCACGATGAGCGGCAAGACCGTCGAGATTATCAGCACGGATGCCGAGGGGCGGATGGTGCTGGCCGACGGCATCGAATATGTGATCGACAGGTACAAGCCTGCCGCAGTCATCACCATCGCGACGCTCACCGGGGCCGCGGTGCGGGCATTGGACGACGAGTATACCGCGCTGTTCGGCCGGCATGATGATCTGATCGAGGCGATCGATGCCGTCGGCGCCCCCACGGGCGAGGCGGTGTGGCGCCTGCCGCTGCATGACAGCTATGCCGATGATCTGCGCTCCCCCATCGCGGACCTCAAGCATGGCGGGGATGGGCCGGGGGCCAGCATCGGCGCATGGTTCGTCGGCTCTTTCGTGAAGGAAGGCACGCCCTGGGCGCATCTCGACATCGCCGGGACGGCCTGGACCGACCGCGGCGACGCAGTGACCCCCAAGGGCGCGACCGCCTGGGGCGTGCGCCTGCTCGACGAACTGGCGCGCAGCTGGAAGCCCTGATACGTCTCGCGTGGCGGGCTTCGTGCTCGCCGCGCGCTTCTCTTGTGGTTGACTCGCGTCAAGGCGCGCCCACATGCGGCCGGGCAGGGTCCCCATCGAGGACGGGAGCGGGGCACTGCGCGGATTAAGATTCCCATGCCTGCACCCTTGTGTTGCACATCAGCAACACTATCTGGAAGGCCGCGAAGGGAGAGACCATGAACCTCGAAAAATTCACTGACCGCGCCAAGGGCTTCCTCCAGAGCGCGCAGACCGTGGCGATCCGCATGAACCATCAGCAGATCGCGCCGGACCATCTTCTCAAGGCACTGCTCGAGGACGAGCAGGGCATGGCGAGCGGACTCATCCGCGCTGCTGGCGGTGACGCGCAGCGCGCGCTCAGCGAGACGGACCTCGCCCTCTCGAAGATTCCCGCCGTGTCCGGTGGCGGCGCCCAGCAGGCGCCCGGCCTCAACAATGATTCCGTGCGCGTGCTCGATCAGGCCGAGCAGGTCGCGCAGAAGGCGGGGGACAGCTACGTTACCGTCGAGCGGCTGCTGCTCGCCCTGGCGCTCAGCCTCAACACCAGCGCTGGCAAGGCGCTGCAGGCGGCGGGCGTGAAAGCCGATGCGCTCAATGCCGCGATCAATGAGCTGCGCAAAGGCAAGACCGCTGACACAGCGTCCGCCGAGGACCGCTACGACGCGCTCAAGAAGTTCGCCCGCGACCTGACCGAAGCGGCGCGGGCGGGCAAGCTCGATCCGGTCATCGGCCGCGACGAAGAGATCCGCCGCACCATCCAGATCCTCGCCCGGCGCACCAAGAACAATCCCGTGCTGATCGGCGAACCCGGCGTCGGCAAGACCGCCATCGCGGAAGGACTTGCGCTACGCATCGCCAATGGCGACGTGCCCGATACGCTCAAGGGCCGCACGCTGATGGCGCTCGACATGGGCAGCCTGATTGCCGGTGCCAAATATCGCGGCGAGTTCGAGGAGCGGCTGAAGGGCGTGCTCGATGAAGTGAAGGCCGGTGAGGGCGACATCATCTTGTTCGTCGACGAGATGCACACGCTGATCGGCGCGGGCAAGAGCGAAGGCGCGATGGACGCCTCCAATCTGCTAAAGCCCGCTCTCGCGCGCGGCGAGCTGCATTGCATCGGCGCGACCACGCTCGATGAATATCGCAAATATGTCGAGAAGGACCCGGCGCTCCAGCGGCGCTTCCAGCCCGTGTTCGTCGGTGAGCCGACGGTGGAGGATACCATCTCCATCCTGCGCGGCATCAAGGACAAATATGAGACGCACCACGGTGTGCGGATCGCGGACGCGGCAATCGTCTCGGCCGCCACGCTTTCGAACCGCTACATCACCGACCGCTTCCTGCCGGACAAGGCGATCGACCTCATGGACGAGGCCGCGAGCCGCATCCGCATGGAAGTGGAGAGCAAGCCCGAGGAGATCGAGAATCTCGACCGGCGCATCATGCAGCTCCAGATCGAGCGCGAGGCGCTCAAGAAGGAAAGCGACCAGCCCAGCAAGGATCGCCTTGCCGCGCTGGAGGAGGATCTTGCCAATCTCGAGCAGCAGTCGGCTGAGCTGACGCAGCGCTGGCAGGCGGAGAAGGACAAGATCGCCGGCGAGGCAAAGCTCAAGGAGCAGCTCGACGCGGCGCGCATCGCGCTGGAGCAGGCGCAGCGCAATGGCGAATATGCCAAGGCGGGCGAGCTGCAATATGGCACCATCCCCGGACTGGAGAAGCAGCTCGCCGAGGCGCAGTCCGCATCCCAGGGCGCGATGCTGCGTGAGGAAGTGACGAGCGAGGATATCGCGAGCGTCGTTTCCCGCTGGACCGGCATTCCCGTCGACAAGATGATGGAAGGCGAGCGCGAGAAGCTGCTCGCCATGGAAGTCGAGCTGGGCAAGCGCGTGATCGGTCAGGCCGACGCAGTGAAGGCGGTCTCCACCGCCGTGCGCCGCTCGCGGGCCGGCCTGCAGGACCCCAACCGGCCGCTCGGCAGTTTCCTTTTCCTCGGCCCCACAGGCGTCGGCAAGACGGAGCTGACCAAGGCGCTCGCCGGCTTCCTGTTCGACGATGACAACGCGATGGTCCGCATCGACATGAGCGAGTTCATGGAGAAGCACAGCGTCGCGCGGCTGATCGGGGCGCCTCCGGGCTATGTCGGCTATGAGGAAGGCGGCGTGCTCACCGAGGCGGTACGGCGCCGGCCCTATCAGGTCGTGCTGTTCGACGAAGTGGAGAAGGCGCATGCCGACGTGTTCAACGTGCTCCTCCAGGTGCTCGACGATGGTCGCCTGACCGACGGGCAGGGGCGCACGGTGGATTTCACCAACACCATCATCGTGCTGACCTCCAATCTCGGCAGCCAGTTCATCGCCAGCCTTGCCGATGACGAGCCCGTCGAGAAGGTCGAGGATCAGGTGATGGACGTGGTGCGGGCCCATTTCCGGCCCGAGTTCCTGAACCGGCTCGACGAGATCGTGCTGTTCCACCGGCTCGGTGCGGAGCATATGGGCCCGATCGTGGACATCCAGGTCAGCCGCGTCGGGCGACTGCTCAAGGACCGCAAGGTCACGCTCGATCTCACGGATGCCGCGCGTGCCTGGCTGGGCCGGGTGGGCTATGATCCGGTCTATGGCGCGCGGCCGCTCAAGCGGGCGGTGCAGCGCTATCTCCAGGATCCGCTGGCCGATCTCATCCTGCGCGGCGAAGTGCCGGACGGCGCGACGGTCCATGTCGATGAAGGGGACGGCGGCCTCAGCCTGAAGGTGGGCTGATCGGCCAAAGGGGCGTCGCCGCTTCAAAGGGGACGCTCCCTCCCGACTCCTGTCTTTGCGCCCGGCGGAGGCCCGATCCAATGACTGAACAGGCCTGACGCAAAAGGCGGCGCCCATGAAAGGGTCGCCGCCTTTTCGTGTTTCATGTCCCCTGGTGCCGGAGCATCAGGTTCTGGCCGGGCAATCCGGCAAAGTCGTGCCGGCGTTCAGCCGCCGACCATGCCCGCGCCCATGCCGCGGCTGCGCGTCACCAGATCATCCGCATCGCCCTGCTGCTGTTCGCGGCTTGCAAGCCATTCGGCATTGGTCTTGCAGACGCGCTGCTTGCGCACGAGCGATCCGGTGACCTCGAGCCGGCGGCAGCGCACAGCGTCGGGATGATCCTTGGGAAGCTTGGCGGGCTCGGCCGACTCCGGCTGGGCCATGGCGGGCGCCACCGGAGTCGCAAGGAGAAGAGCAATGAGCGCAAGACGCATGAATCACATCCTCAGGCAGGCGGATAAGCCGCAGATGAGGTGAATATGCCAAAAACAGAACGCGAAGACAAGTTGCCGCAGCGCACAATGGTTCGCTGCGGCAACATATGAGGGCGGGTGGCTCAGCAGCCCGCGCCGCCCGGTGCGCCGCAATCGATGCCGGCCCGCGAGCGAACGACCAGATCGCGTGCATCATCCTGCTGCTGCTCGCGGATGGCGAGCCACTCGGCGTTCGTCTTGCAGATGCGTTCGCGCCGGGCCAGCGATCCGGTCACGGAGAGCCGCTTGCAGCGGATCGCCTGGGGATGATCGCGCGGGAGCTTTTCTTCCGCCGCGATCACATCGGCATCGGCAAAGGCGGACGGCGCGGGAGAGGTGCTCAGCGCGATCGCGCTCAGGAGAAGCATATGCACGAGAGGATCCCTTTCTTTGGTCTGATGTCTCTGTTTCTTGATCGTCGCATCGTGTGACGATCGCGTAAATGCCCTTTTGTCAGATCGGTCCGCCTCCGCCGCCCCCGCTTGCGTCGGCCGCACGGAAATAGCGCGCGATGACGTCCCTTTCTTCGAGGGAAAGATGGGGGTTCCAGACATCGAAGATCAGCACGGCGCGCAGTTCGTCGCTGTCATTCCAGGCTTCATGCTCGATCGTGTCGTCGAAGGCGAAGGCTTCGCCCACGCGCCAGGGCCGCGTCTCGCCGCCCACCCGGAAGGCGCAGCCAGGAGGCACGACGAGCGGCAAGTGCACGATGGTGCGCGTGTTGGTGACGCCCGTGTGCGGCGGAATGCGCTTGCGCGGGCGCAGCAGCGAGAAGAAGGCCGTCGGTCCACGGCCGGGAATATCTGCGCGCGGAATCGCCCGCAGCACCTCGGCGGTGGCGGGGCATCGCTCCAGCACCGGCGCATTGGGCGCGCCATATTCCCACAGGAAGCAGGCGCCCCAATCCAGCGAACGGTCGAGCGGCGTCCATTTGGACTGCGGCGAACCCTCGTCGAGGCGGATATAGGGACGCAGCGCGTCGCCGGGATCGGCGATGATCCCCAACAACTCCTCCCGGATGACGTCCGTCTGCGCCTCAAGGGCCGCCATCCAGGGAAAATGCTCCCTGTCGAAGAACTCGTCCGCCGGCAGGAACGGATAGCAGACGCCGGCACATTCGTTCGCATAGATGCGCCGCCGCCCGAGCGCATGATCGATGAAGGCACGGGTCCGGCGCGCATCTCGCTGGGAGAGGGGCGCGATGTAGGGATCGGTCGCCGCGGCGACGGCCTCTCCCACCCGGGCTTGCTCGCGTGCGATCCAGGCGCGGGCCTGGTCCAGCACGGGGCGCAGGTCCGGCGCGATCTGGGCAGAGCCGGCCGCCAGTTGAAGGACGGCATGCCAAGCCTGCAATGCCTGCTGTGTCTCGCCCAGCCTTTGATGCAACTCGGCCATGCGCAGCTGGCCCAGGAAATCGCGCCTGTCGAGGGAGAGTACCTGTTCCAGGCTCTTTCGCTCGCCCTCGTCATCGCCCATCAGCCGCTGGGCCTTGGCGAGGTTCATCCAGAGCGCCGGGGCCTTGGGATCTTCCTTTGCTGCACGTGCGAACATGTCGGCCGCTTCGGCATACTCCTGTCGCTGGAGATGCAGCATCCCGCGGCTGTTGAGTACCAGCGGATCCCGGGGGGCAGTGGCACAGGCCCGATCCAGAAAGGCAAGCTGCGCCGCGCCATCGCCGCGCCTTGCGGCCTGCATCGCCTGCGCGAGAAGTTGCTCTGTCTGCCGATCGCTCACGGATGTCGGCTGGCGCGGAAAATCATGGTTTATCCTATGATAGAGATTGTGCAGGTGCAAGAGCCCGCCCGCCTTCCTTGCCAGCTTTGGCACAGCTTATTAGAGCCGTCCGACGCGGTCGGCACTCCGGCCTTTCGCTGCGAAGACGCGTCTGCAAGGGAGGGTTCTTCCTTTGCGGACGTCATGGCAGGATGGTGAGCATGGGCGCTGATGATCCGACAATGCTGGCAGGCAGACCGGAATGGCTGGCCCATCGCCATGACCCGCTCACCGACACGATCTGGTATCGCCGGGTGACGCGCGGGGAGCACGGCAAGGCCGTATTCCTGACCGACGAATATCTGGGGCCGGCCGCGACAGTCGAGAAGGTCGATCGACAGGCGGCGCTGGCGGCCAATGCCTCGCCTGCGCCGCTGCACTGGATCTTTCACTCCGCCTTCTGCTGCTCCACGCTGGCCGCGCGCGCCTTCGACATGCCCGGCATCTCGATGGCGCTCAAGGAACCGCTGATCCTTCAGGATGTGGTGGGATGGCGCCGACGTGGCGGGGAGCCGCGCGAGATCGCCCGCCTGCTCGACAATGCGGGGACGCTGCTGGCCAAGCCGTTCGAGCCGGGCGAAGCCGTGATCGTCAAGCCATCCAATATCCTCAATCCCCTGGCCGCCGCGGCACTGGCGCTCAAGCCGGCTTCGCGTGCGCTGCTCATGGTCGCGCCTCTCGAAACTTTCCTCACCTCCGTCGCCAAGAAGGGCATGTGGTGCCGCCTCTGGGCGCGCGAGCTGGTGGTGGGCCAGCTCAAGGATGGCGTGATCGACCTCGGCTTCACGGGCGAGGACTATCTGCGCCATACCGATCTGCAATGCGCCGCCGTCGGCTGGCTGGCGCAGCACAAGCTGTTCCATGATCTGTGCGCGCGGTTCGGGCCGGATCGGGTTAAGACCATCGACAGCCAGCTTTTCCTGGCGCGCCCGGCCGACGCGCTGGCGGCTGCGATGGATCTGTTCGGGCTCGCGCCCGGCGCGCAGCGTTTGAGCGAGACGGTCGCCGCGACATTCTCCCGCCATTCCAAATGGGGGGAAGCCTATGATCGCGAAACCCGCACCCGGGAGCATGATGCCGTCGCTGCGGCGCATGCCGAAGAGATCGAGAAGACGGCGGCATGGGCGCGCGCGGTCGCCGATCATGCGGGCATTGACCTGACCCTGCCGGCGCCACTGCTGGACTGACGCTCCGGCCATCGGCCACTTTCCCGGCGCTTCTCCAGCCTGCCGAGGCAAGTGGTCATCCATCACCTTTAGAGTCTGTCCTGTTTAGATTGAAGCATAGCCACTATTCCTGAGGTAGTTGGCGCACTCATGGGGTGGGAAGGCATTGAGCAGTTTGCCTATCCGCTGCCATGTGGCTTCGACGGTGCGCTCGGCGGCTTTTCGCAGTAGCAGCTTGAGCTTGGCGAAGACCTGTTCGATTGGATTGAGGTCAGGGCTGTAGGGCGGCAGGAACAGGAGCTTGGCCCCTGCCGCACGGATTGCCTTGCGCACGGCCTGACCCTTGTGACTGCCGAGGTTATCCATGATGACGATGTCGCCGGGCACGAGGGTGGGCACGAGGAACTGCTCGACATAGGCGAGGAAGAGCTGGCCGTTGATCGGGCCGTCGAGGACGCAGGGCGCATCGATCCGGTCGTGACGAAGCGCCGCCACAAAGGTCAGCGTCTTCCATTTGCCGAACGGCGCCTTGGCGATCAGCTTGTCGCCGCGTTTTGCCCAGCCCCGCAACGGGGTCATGTTGGTCTTGGCCCAGGTCTCGTCGATGAAGACCAGCCTGCGAGGGTCAAGCCGGCCCTGGTACTTCTTCCACTGCGTCCGCCGCCGAGCTACCTGCGGGCGGTCCTGCTCGCTGGCGAACAGGCTTTTTTTTGAAGCTGTGGCCAGCCTTGCGCAGCAGCGACCACACCGTGTTGGGGCTGACTCGGTGACCGCGCCCGGCCAGCTCGACCGCCAGCCCGCGCACCGTCAGATGCGGACATTCCTCAAGACGAAGCAGCATCCATTCCTGCTCCCCCGCCAATACCCGTTGCTTGTGGCCTCCCATCGGACGTGAACCGGCGTTGCCCGTATCACGCAGACGCTGCGACCACTTCACTGCGCTCGCCACGCTCACACCGAACGCACCAGCAACCTCGCGAACCGAGCGGCCCGACAAAACTGCCGCTGCAACCCGATCTCGCAAATCGTCAGAATAGGCTCGTGCCATCGCTGCTGGCCTCCTCCCCAGCAAGCAGCTTGAATCACAACAAAGCCACCTTGGGAATCCCCAAACGATTCAATCTAATCAGGACAGACTCTAAGGGGATTGGCTGCGCATCGCCGTGGGTCGCCATCGGCATTATCGGCACCCGATTGTATCGGCGTCGGGGCTCTCCTGCGGCCATGCCCTTAACCCCAAAGAGAAAAGGCGGACCCGAAGGCCCGCCTTTCCATTGTTTCGTTCTGCGTTTCGATCAGAAGCGCAGCTTGACCTGGGCGCCGTAGCGACGGCCCAGCGCGTCGTAGGTCGACGGGAAGGTGTTGCCGCTGTTCCATGCGGTGCCACCAGCGTCCGAACCGACGAGCGGCGGATCCTTGTCGAAGAGATTCTGCACCGTGAAGGTGAGGGACAGATTCTCCATGATGTTGAACCGCGCCGTGAGGTCGAAATAGTCGTAGGCCTTGATGCGGTTGAAGTCGAACGACTCCGTGTAGCCGAAGGGCACGCCGACGAAGAGGTCGGGCGCATCTTCATGCACGAAGCTGTCGATGTGGCGCCACAGGAACGACACGTCGAAACCGCTGAACGCCAGCGTGGTACGGAGCGACCACTGCAGTTCGGGCTGGAGCGAGCCGCAGTTCGCGCTGACCAGGCCGACGCAGTCCAGTGCAACAGCGCTGGGCGAGGACTTGAACGTCGACTTGTTCGTCCAGTTACCAACGAAGTTCAGGGCCAGATCGGCAAAGCCAAGCTGATGACGATAGTTCATCGTGAGGTCGATGCCGTCCGTCGCCAGCTCACCGAGGTTCGACGAAGCCAGGAAGAGGCCCGGCGTCGTCGTCGGATCACCGTTCAAGCCGCCCGTGAGCGGATCGCGACGGATGACCGTACATGCCGGGTTCGTCGGGCTCAGGTTGCTGCCTGCAAAGCAGGCATCCATCGCGTCACCCGGCGTCGGCGTGGAAATCGCGCCGGTCAGCTTGATGTTGTAGTAGTCGATCGTGGCCGAGAAGCCCGACAGCGCGGCCGGCTGGAAAATCGCGCCGATCGTGTAGCTGTTCGACGTTTCCGGCTTCAGGTTGATGTTGCCGCCGCTCGTCTGGTTGGCCTGGCTGGCGATCGGCACGTTGATCGAGTCGACGTTGGCCGGCGTTGCACCCTGCGCGAGGCAGACGTCACGCAGAACACCCGTCGGTCCGGGCGAGATGCGCACGCCTTCGTCGTTGATCGAGGCGCACGGATCGGAGCTCAGGCTGGTGAGGCCGGTGCTGACGGGCGCGAACAGCTCGTTGATGTTCGGCGCACGAACGGCACGCGAGTAACCGCCGCGGAGCGTGAAGCCCGGCGTCGGGGTCCAGGTACCCTGCACCTTCCAGGTCGTCGTATCGAAGCTCGGCGTGCCCACGGCATCAATCGTGTAGCTCGAGTAGCGGATACCTGCCTGGATCGTCAGCTCTTCGAAGAAGGGCTTGTCGGTCACGACCGGCACAACCAGCTCGCCGATGGCCTCGTAGACGTCGAAGGCGCCGCGGATGTTCGGAGCCGGGCCGCCGGAGCCGCCCAGATCGCCGCTCTCTGCCAGCGTGTCGGATGCCTGCTGCGCCGTGTACTTGCGGTACTCGCCGGCGACGGCGAAGCTGATCGGGTCAGCCGCGAGCGGGCTGGCCACGCCGAAATCACCCGACAGGGTGGCGTGGGCCTGGGTAAGCGACGTCTTGACGCGCACCGTGCTCTCGCCGGTGAGGAAATCGATCTGCTCGCTAGTGAAGCCACCGGGCGTGGCGCCGAACCAGTTGACGGGGACGCAGTCCGAACGCGTGCCGTCGAGGCAGGTCGTGGTGTTGGTCGCCATCAGCGATTCACGCACGCGCGAGTTCAGCGTGTAGCCCATGATGGTCTGGACCTGCTCGGCCTCGCCATAAGAACCATAGACGTCGAAATCGATCGAGTCCGTGACGCCGGCACGCAGGCCGAGGCGATAGTCGAACACGGTGTTCGAATACTCGCTGATGCGCGGACCGACTTCGACCGCGCGGCGGAACATGGCCGTGGTCACTTCCCGGTAGGCCGGATCGCTCGGATCGGTCGCGGTGGCGGCTGCAGCGCAATCCGCACCCGAGATGTCGAAGGCCGAACAGAACTGGTTGCGGATGCCGGTGGGCAGGTAGGGATTGCTCAGCGGAATGTCGACGGCGATACCGAATGCACCTGACGGCGCGATGATCGTGTCGACCGTGTTCTTCGTGAACAGGCCGCGCGAATAGACTTCGATCCCGTCGGCGACTTCATAGCGAGCAGCCGAGTAGATGTTGTAGCGCTCGAACGGCGTCTGGAAGATGTTGTCCGGCGCGAAGTTGAACGGCGCATAGGTGCCGACGAGCGACTGGCCGTCGGGCGCGATCTGCAGCGTGCCCGAACCCGGGACGCTGAAGCGGGTCGGAACCGCGGTGCCAGAGCCGGCCGAAGCGCCGGTGTAGGAACCGATGGTGTTCATGCCGATCCTGCGCTGGCCCTGATAGACCGGATCGGCGTGCTGATAGCCGACGGAGAGGACGATGTTGCCGCGGCCGTCGTCGAAGCTGACGCCCGTGGTCACGTCGAAGCGATAGGTCTTGCCGTCGCCGCGCTCGGTGATCTGGCTGGCAGCGGTGGCTTCGAGGCCGGTGAAGTCCTGCTTCGTCACGAAGTTGACGACACCGGAGATGGCGTCGGCACCGTAGGTGGTCGAGGCGCCGCCGGTCAGCACGTCCACGCGCTCGATGAGGGCGAGCGGGATGTTGTTGAGGTCGACGCGGCCCACCAGGTCGGCGGGGACGATGCGCACGCCATCGAGGAGCACGACGTTGCGGTTGGAGCCCAGACCGCGGAGGTTGACGAAGGAGTTACCGCCGTTGCCGTTGTTCACCGCGGAGCCGATGCTCGGCACGATGCCCGGGATTTCACGCAGCATCTCTTCGGCGACGTTCGACTGCAAAAGGTCGATTTCGTCGGCGGTCGTCACATTGACCGGCGTCGAGCCCTGCAGGTTGGGGTTCTTGATGAGCGAGCCGGTGATGATGATGACGTCACCGGTTTCCGCGTCGTCCGCACCCTGCGGCTCCTGCGCGTTGGCCGCCGTCGACAGCAGGGCGAGGCCCAGCACGGCCGGCGCCGCAGCGACCTTCAGCAATGTTTGGTTGGAGAATTTTTTCACGATCCAGTCCCTTGCTCTGGAATGATGAGGCGCGCCGGGAAAACCCGACGCCGAACGGCAAGGGACGCATGCTTGGTGCTCACGTGATTCCCCTGCACGTGCTGTTGCAAAACTGCGCGGCGGTACCCGGCCTGTAAAGCGCAAGACGGCAGGAACAGGGCTGTTTTGAAGGGGGTGTAACATTTACGCAACATGAATGAGGCCGGATTCGAACGCAAACTTTGCGCGCTGCAACACAAAATTGCGCAAGCGCGCCGCATTTCGCCAAGAATGTATGCTGCAGATGTCTTTGCTGCAGCAAAGGAACAAGAGTTCTGGGGAGAGGCGTCTTCGCAACAGCGGAAAGCGACGCGGCGGCGGGACGACAGCGCTTGACGACGCGCACGGCGTTGCACAGGTAGGGCCGCGACTACACGCGACGACAGATGTTGTGAATTGAAAACACAGGAGGCAGGCATGATGGCTCGGCTGAACATGAGCAAGGCGAGCGGGATTGCCGTCCTGTTCGCGGCATGTCTCTCGGCGGCGGGCGACCCCGCATGGGCGCAGGCCGGGGCGCGGCCCACGGCCATCCGTCCGCTGCTCGATTGCCGGAAGGTCGCTGTCCCGGAGGATCGGCTGGCCTGCTTCGATCGGGAAAGCGCTTCGCTCGAGGCGGCGGACGCCGCGAACGAGATCGCGGTTCTCGACAAGGAGGATGTTCGCAAGACACGCCGCTCGCTGTTCGGCCTCGCGCTCCCGCCCTTGCCTTTCCTCGGCGGCGGCAAGAGTGACGAAGGCGAGCCCGACGGCGAAGGCGAAGCTCAGTTGACCGCCACCATAGCCTCGACCAAGTCTCTCGGTTACGGGAAATGGGCCTTCGCGCTGGAGGACGGCGCGCAATGGGTCACCACCGAAGCGGTGGTCTACGGGCAGCCGACGAAGGGCAAGTCCGTGGTTCTCAAGCGGGCGGCGCTCGGCGGTTACTTCGCAGTGTTCGAGGGCTCTGGGCGGACAGTTCGGGCCAAGCGGGTGAACTGAGAGGACCGCCGGCTTTCAAGCTGGAAGCTGCCCCCCGGCCCTTCACTCCGTAGGCAGCAGCGGCCGGGGATCGATCCGCGCCGGCCCCCATTTCATGCTCCAGTGGAGATGCGGGCCTGTCACCCGGCCAGTCGCGCCGATGATGCCGATCGGCTGACCCTGCCGTACCACGTCGCCTTCCTTCACGAGCAGGCGCTCGCTGTGCAGGAATGCGCTGTTGAGACCCATGCCGTGGTCGATCATCAGCAGCCGGCCTTCCAGGGTGAAAGGTTCGTCGACCGCGAGGGTCACCACGCCATCGGCGGGCGCGACATAGACGGTGCCCGCGCCGCCAGCGAGGTCCAGCCCGCTATGGTAGCTTCCCGGCGTGCCGCGATAGATGCGCTGGGATCCGAACACGCCCGATATCCGCGCCTTGACGGGCCAGATGAAGCCTTGCCGCCAGCCCTCGCTGCGGTTGTCTCGCGCGCGGGCCGCTGCAATTCGCGCTAGTTCGCCGGCACGGCGGCGCTGAAATTCCTCGCTGGGGACGCCCGCGCTGATGGAGGCATTGATGTGCTCGATCCGCCACTCTCCGGGGGTGACGCCGAACGTACGCGTCTGCGTCTCGCCGTTCGCCAGGGTCGCGACCAGCGTGGCAGCGGCGGGGGCATCCCGATCAAAGGCGATGATGAAATTGCCTTCCGCGTCGAAAGGCACGGGTGCGCCGTCGAGCATCAGCATGCGGGTGCCTGCGGGCACGAGGCCACGCATGAGGCCGCCTTGCCGCGCCTCTCCCCGGAGCTGAAGTCTTTCTGGGCCAGCGGGTACGGGCGCAGAGGCGGGTGGCGATACGGGGGCGGGCATCCGCATCGGCGGGGCGGATACGCGGGGGCCTCCGCCCGGTGAGACGCAGCTTGCGAGTAAGACTGGCAGCATGAGCAGGCAGCGTCGGACGGAACCGATGCGATGGCGCGAGGCAATCATGCCGTCACCATGGCCCATAGCGCCCGGCCGATGCAAGGTCGGTCCGCCGATTGGCTCATGAGATCAGTCGAACAGGTCGCTTTGTGCTCCGGGGGGCGGATCGGACTTGCGGGCGCGCGTTCCGCCGGTGGAACGCGGGGCGCCTGACGTGGCATTGACGGTGGCGGCGGGCGCCCTTGGCGTCTCCTCCCCCCCGCCGGTCACGGCAGCGATCTCGCCATCATGGAACTTGAGCATCACGTGGCGGGCAGCCAGCGCTTCGGTACTCGTCCGCACCAGCGCGCCGTTCGCCATCACCCGCGCGAAGCCCCGTTTGAGTGGGGCATCGGGGTTGAGCGACTGCGCCAGTCGCCAGAGCGCGTCGAACTGGCGATGGGCATCGGCGAGCCGGCGCTCCAGCAGGGCGGGCGTGAGGCGTGTCGCAGACAGCGTCTGTCGCGCATGCGCCACGCGCGCGTCGAGCAGCGCCGGCCGCAGCGCCCCGGTCGCATTGGCCAGCTCATGCCGCGCATTGCTCAGCCGATGCGCAAGCCCGCGGCGCAATCGGTCGCCCAGCTCGTCCGCACGCTGCCGGGCGAGGTCGAGCAGTACGTCGGGCCGGGGGAGCAGGCGCCGCTGCGCTTCCAGCCGCTCGCGCGACCGGTCGATCCCGCGTGACACGCAGCGGCCCATCCGGGCGCCCAGTTCGGCCACCTGCGCCATCAGCTCCGCGCGCACCGGCACGGCCATCTCGGCGGCGGCGGTGGGCGTCGGGGCGCGCAGATCGGCGGCAAAATCGCACAAGGTTGTGTCCGTCTCATGGCCGACGGCCGAGATGACGGGGATCGACGAGGCAGCGACGGCGCGCACCACGATTTCCTCGTTGAAGGTCCAGAGATCCTCGATCGAGCCGCCGCCGCGCGCCACGATCAGCACGTCCGGCCGGGGGATGGGGCCATCGGCCGGCAGTGCGCCGAAACCGCGCACGGCACTGGCGACCTGCGCGGCGGCGCCTTCGCCCTGCACCAGCACGGGCCACAGCAGCACATGGCTCGGAAAGCGATCGGCAAGGCGATGGAGAATGTCGCGGATCACCGCGCCGGTGGGCGAAGTCACGACGCCGATGACGCGCGGCAGCATCGGGATGGGGCGGCGCCGCGCCGGATCGAACAGGCCCTCGGCCGCCAGCTTCGCCTTCAGCCTCTCGAACAGCTGCATCAGTGCGCCTTCGCCGGCCAGTTCCATGCTGTCGATGACGATCTGATATTTGCTCCGGCCGGGATAAGTGGTCACCTTGCCGGTGACGATCACGTCCAGCCCGTCCTCCGGCGCGAAGGCGAGGCGCCCCGCCGTGCCTTTCCACATCACGCCGTCGATCAGCGCCGCGTCGTCCTTGAGGCAAAGATAGGCATGGCCGGATGCCGCCCGCTTCCAGCCGGAAATCTCGCCGCGCAGCCGCACGTGGCCGAAGCGGTCCTCCACGGTCCGCTTGAGCAGCGAGGACAATTCCGAGACGCTGAGCGCGGCCAGATTGTCCCCCTGACGCTCCTGCGCTAACAGGCGGCCCGACGTATCGAACCGGACTGGACCCTCTTCCATGAACATCCTTCTGCTGGGCGGTGGTGGCCGCGAACATGCCCTCGCCTGGAAGCTGGCGCAATCGCCACGCTGCACCGCGCTCTTCGCCGCGCCGGGCAATCCGGGCATAGCGGCTCATGCGACGCTGGTCGACCTCGACCTTGCCGATCATGCGGGCGTCATCGCCTTCTGCCGGGCGCAATCGGTCGATCTGGTCGTTGTCGGCCCGGAAGCGCCGCTGGTGGATGGCATCGCGGACAGCCTGCGCGCGGCCGGTCTTGCCGTGTTCGGGCCCGGCGCGGCAGCGGCCCAGCTCGAGGGATCGAAGGGCTTCACGAAGGATCTCTGCCGCGAGGCCGATATCCCGACCGCGCGCTATGTGCGCTGCGAGAGCGCGGAGGCCGCGCTGGCCGCGCTGGCGGATTTCACCATTCCCGTGGTCGTGAAGGCGGATGGGCTGGCGGCCGGCAAGGGCGTCATCATCGCCACGACGCGCGCCGAGGCGGACGCGGCGATCCGCGATATGTTCGATGGCGGCTTCGGCGCCTCGGGCGCGCAGGTGGTGATCGAGGAATATATGGAAGGCGAGGAAGCCAGCTTCTTCGCCCTCACGGATGGCAAGGACGTGCTGGCCTTCGGCTCCGCACAGGATCACAAGCGGGTGGGCGAGGGCGATACCGGCCCGAACACCGGCGGCATGGGCGCCTACAGCCCGGCATCCGTGCTGACCCCGGCGCTGGAAGAGCAGGTGATGGCCCGGATCATCCGCCCGACCGTGGAGGCACTGGCGGCGCGGGGCACGCCTTATAGCGGCGTCCTGTTCGCGGGCCTGATGTTGACCGCGCAGGGACCGAAGCTCATCGAGTATAATTGCCGCTTCGGAGATCCCGAGTGCCAGGTGCTGATGATGCGGCTGGAAAGCGATCTGCCCGATCTGCTGCTGGCTGTCGCGCAGGGGCACCTTGCCGGGCGTGCCGTGCCGGCCATGGCGGCGGACGTAGCGCTCACGGTCGTCATGGCCGCTGCCGGCTATCCCGGTACGCCCGAGAAAGGCGCGCCGATCAGCCTGCCGGATGCTGGTGGCGACGCGATGATCTTCCATGCCGGCACGGCGCTCAGGAATGGGCAACTCGTGGCCAGCGGCGGCCGCGTGCTCAATGTGACGGCCCGCGCACCCAGCGTCACGCAGGCGCGTGAGGCCGTCTATGCGCTCGTCGATCGGGTGGATTTTCCGGGTGGATTCTGCCGTCGCGACATCGGCTGGCGGGAAGCGGCGCGCGAGGCCGCCACGCAGCCGGAACAGGACGCGGTCACGTCAGCCGGCACTGCCTGACGGCTCCCCGGTCGCGGCGGCTCGCTGCCCCGCCCGGCGCTACTTGCCGGCAGTCTTGTAGGGAATGAAGTCGCCCAGCGCGCAGCTGCCGCTCATCATGCCCGATGGCAGGTTGATCACCTGGCCGATATCGCCCCGGCAATATTGGCTCGTCGTCCGTCGCAGCACCAGCGTGTCGCCTTGTGCGAGCCCCCGGCAGGCGCCCTGCAACCTGTTGATGTAGATGAAATCCTTGTTGACGCGATACAGCAGCGTGTTGTCGCCCAGCACCCGCATGCTCGTGGCGTTGTAGCCGGAAATGCAGGACACGGGCTCGCCCGCCACCTTGCCTTCGATCGCCTTGGCCAGCTCCGTCTCCTCCCGGACGCCAAGCTTGGGCTCCGTCTCGGTCTGCGTGCAGCCCGCAATGGGAAGCAGCGCCAGTGCCAGAAATATCCTCTTCATCGCACTTGCTCCTCTTACCCCTGTCTGTCTCCCGGCGCACGGATGCGCGGGTGTTGCGGGCGAGCCTAGCAGCTTTCGACCCGCCTCGCATCTCCTTCGACGGAGTCGTCCGGCGTTCGCCTTGGCCTGGAGAAGGCTGCGGTGCGTCATCTCGACAGCGCGCGCAGCCGCCGGCCGGCCCGTGCTCAACCCTTGTCCTTCTCCGCCCGCCGCCGCGCGAGTTCCGCGACGCTGCCTGCGCGCAGGAAGGGATTGGTTGCCCGTTCCGCACCGATGGTCGTGGGCACGGTGGCTTCACCGCGCGCGCGGGCAGCTTCCACCTCGGCCATCCGCGCCACCACCGCCGCATTGTCCGGCTCGGCGCGCAAGGCGAAGCGACCGTTGGAGAGTGTGTATTCATGCGCGCAGTAGACGCGCGTTTCGTCGGGCAGCGCCTCAAGCCGGCGCATGTTGTTGAACATCTGCTCGGCCGTGCCCTCGAACAGGCGGCCGCAGCCCATGGCGAACATCGTGTCGCCCACGAAGATGATGCCGTCCTGGGGGAAATGATAAGCGATGTGCCCAGCCGTGTGTGCCGGCACGGCCATGACGATGGCCTCGTGCGCGCCCAGTCGCACCCGGTCGCCTTCGCTCACGGGACGATCCACGTCGGGAATGCGCGCCAGCTCGGCGGCCGGTGCCGTCACCGTCGCGCCGGTTGCCGCGACGATGCCGGCATTGCCGCCGATATGGTCGCCGTGCCAGTGCGTGTTCCAGATCTGGCCGATGCGCCAGCCGCGCGCGTCCGCCGCCGCCAGCACAGGCTCCGCGACGGATGGGTCCACCACCAGCGTTTCATCGCTCACCGGATCATGGACCAGCCAGACATAATTGTCGTTCAGCACCGGCACGCGGACGATCTCGAGCGGGGAAGATTCAGGCGATGGCATCATAGCCCTCCTTGTTGAACTGGATCAGCCAGAAGCCATGGCCGAACGGATCGGCAAACATGACGAGCAGTCCGGTCATTCGGTCTCAACCTGCCGAGCCGGGGCGCGCGTGGTGGCGCGCCGGCATGGCGCTACCACACGCCCGTATTGGGCATGGAGGCCCATGGCTCGGCCGGTTCCAGCCTGCCGTCCTGCAGCAGCTCGACGGAGATGCCGTCAGGCGTGCGCACGAAGGCCATGTGCCCGTCGCGCGGCGGCCGGTTGATGGTGACGCCGGCGTCCATCAGCCGCTGGCAGGTCTCGTAGATATTCTCCACGCGATAGGCGAGATGGCCGAAATTCCGGCCACCACCATAAGCTTCGGATTCCTCGCCCTTCTTGGGCCAGTTGTAGGTCAGCTCCACCTGCGCGTCCTCGTCGCCTGGTGCGGCGACGAAGACGAGCGTGAAGCGTCCAGCCTCGTTATCGAAGCGGCGGACCTCCTTGAGGCCGAGCAGCTCGAAGAAACGCAGCGTCGCATCGATGTCGGTGACGCGGATCATGGTGTGGAGATATTTGGGCATGCAGCTTCAACTCCGTTCGTCGCTCGTCAGCAACGGTTCATCTCTGGGATGGCAATTCGGTCCTGCTGAGATAAGCTCGGCGCGGGAGCGGGAAAAGAGAGGAATTGCTGATGGGCTGGTTACAGGATGTCAACAAGGTCGCTCTGGCGGGCGCGGTGGTGCTTTCCGGCGGCCTGATCGTGGGTGGTTATTTGCTGGGCGATGGGCTGCGCCGCGCCCATGCGGCGGAGCGCTCCGTGACGGTGCGCGGTCTGGCCGAGCGCAACGTGACCGCCGATCTCGCCACCTGGACCGTCGCTTATTCCGCCAATGGCACGGATCTGCCTTCGGTGCGCGCGGAGATCGAGGCCAACACCACGGCCCTGCGCGATTATTTCCGCAACCTCGGCTTCCCCGCCGATGCGCTCAGCGCGACGGGCGCCGGCGTCAATCAATATATGAACAATGGCGTCAACACGATCACCATCACGCAGCGCATGCAACTACGCACGAGCGACATCCCCCGCGCCCAGCGCGCCGTGGCCAGTCAGTTCGACCTCGTCCGGCGCGGCGTGACGCTGCAGGAGGGATCGGGCATGACCTACAGCTTCACCAAGCTCAACGATATCAAGCCCGAGATGGTGGCCGCCGCCACCAAGGATGCGCGCAGCGCGGCAGAGCAGTTTGCCAAGGATTCCGGTACTGCTGTGGGCGGGATCAAGAGCGCTACGCAGGGGTATTTCTCCATTGAGCCGCGCGACGGGGAGCAGTCCGGCGGTTATGGCGCGGCCGATACGCCGTACAAGAAGGTCCGGGTCGTCACGACCGTGGACTTCTACCTCGATTGAGGGCGCAGCTGGTGCTGCACCGTCCCTGCCATGGCGGCGCTCAGGCGTGTCATAACGGCACGATCGGTTGCCATGAGGGATTGATGGTTCCGGCCTAATGGGTCAGCTTGCTCCCAATTCCGCGGGGGCAGAATCGACATCATGAAGGCCGGCCTGAAAATCATGCTCGGCGCTGGCGCCACCGGGCTGCTGGCCTTGCTGGTTCATGGTCCTCTCGGGCAGGGCGAAGCCTTCCTGGCCCATCTCGGCCAGCGCGCCGAGAGCGCGCTGGCCGCGCATGGGCTGGGGGACATCCATGTTCGCTATCCGCAACGTCCACTCGTCCGCACCGCCGTCCTGTCCGGTGACGCGGATCTCGTGCGGCAGAGCGATGCGCTGCAGGTGGTGCGCGCGCTGCCTGGCGGCGGCGGTGCCATCTGGAGCGAGAGCGGTGTCGCTCGTAGCACTCAGCCCGCGCCGGCAATTCCCGTCGCAAGCGCCGCCGCCGCCACGCCAGCTGCGAAATCCGACACCGCATCCGCCAAGCCGCCTCTCACGCCGCCCACGGGAGGCGCGGCGATCGCCTTTGCAGGGCCGGACGGATGCCAGCGCGGCGTCGATGCTGCCGTCGCGAACCGGCCGCTCAGCTTCCGCTCCGGCAGTGCCTGGCTCAACCCGACGACGCGCGCGATCGTTGCGGATGTCGCCGCGGCGTTGAAGGAATGTTCGGGCTACCGACTGGAAGTCGGCGGGCATAGCGATGGCAGGGGGAGCGAGGCTGTCAATCGCGCCCTGTCGCAGGAGCGTGCCGATCGCGTACGCGCCCTGCTGGTGGAACATGGCGCGCCGGCCGAGCTACTCTCGGCGCGGGGCTTCGGGGCCAGTCATCCGCTTGCCAATGGCGGTCCGTCCAGCCGGCGTATCACCTTCACGGTATCCCGGGAGACAAGCTGATGCCGCTGCTGGTGGAGACGCTTGCCCTGTTCCTGCTGGTCTTTGCCCTCGGGCTCGTGGCTGGTGCGGCGATCTGGAGGCGCCGGTGACCGCGCTCGTCCTCCATTACTGGCCGGCCTTGCTCCTGTCGTTCGCCATCGGCCTGTTCACCGCCTGGCATAGCTGGGGCCGGCGAGCGGCCGTGGAGCTGATCCCGTTCGATCCGGACGGAGCATGGCATGCGCCGGCCGATCCGGTCCCGTCGCCAGCAGACCCAGTGGCCTCGGTTGGCGTCGACTCGCCCGTGCCTGTCGCGCCGGCCAACGATATCGGCCATCGGCCGACCATGGCCGAACCGGCGAGCACTGGGGAAGCGGATGTGCTTGGCCCGGTGATCGCCGCGAGCAGGCCGGAGGAGGATGATGCAAATATCGCGGACGCGCCATCGGCCGGTGAGGCGCCTGACGCTGATTTTGTGGCGATGCCGGCGGCGCCGGAGGTGGAAGCCCTCCTGCCACCGGACGATCTTACGCGGATCAAGGGGATCGGGCCGGAACTGGAACTTCTCCTGCGCAGCCAGGGCGTCCAGCGGTTCGAGGATATTGCGGGCTGGCTTCCGGAAGACATCGAACGGATCGACGGCAGTCTCGGTGCCTTCAAGGGCAGCATCATCCGCGATGAGTGGATCGCGCAGGCCCGCTTGCTGGCGCGCGGAGACATGGCGCTCTTCGATCAACGTTACGGCCATCTCTGATTGGGGCAGACGCATGCGCGCTTCATCCCGCGGGCAGCGAAGCTGTCGTTCGATGCGCTGCATGCGTATCTGTTCGGGCGTCATGGCGCCAGTTCCATGAGCCCGCGCGCGTGGCTATGACGGCCCCCATGACCGACACTTTCGACATTCGACCCGCATCGGTGGCGCAGCCGGCGGTGCGGGACCTGATCCTGCTCCATCTGCGTGGCATGCATGCCAATTCGCCGATGTCCTCGCATTCCACAGATTTTGAGCCAGAGCCCCGACACCTCCTAGCTGCACCGTCACAATGATGAGCCCAATCCGAGGCCATTCACGGCGTGTGACAAGCCTCAGGAAAAATAAAGCCGCCGGAGGACATGACTCTCCGGCGGCCTGATTGTGAGTGGGCATGGCCTGCATGCCCTCAACCCATCATCAATAGCGAACGCGGATGCCGGCGCGCCACCGTGATCCGAACGTATCGAAGAAGACGGGATTGGTGGGATAGTTCGATCCTGCGCCACCACCGCCGCCGGGCGCCACCGGAGGCTTGCGGTCGAACAGATTGTCGACGGTGCCGAACAATTCCACGAAGCGCGTATCCGAACTGCCCATCGGGATTCGATAGGTCATCGCCAGATTGAAATAGCTCGCGCCTTTCACACGGTTCGTGCTGATGCTGTTCGCCTGCGTCGGATCATAGCCTTCGTCCTCGGGCCCGGTGCGAAGGACATTGAAGATGCCCTCGCTATAGCGTCGCCAGGAGAAGGTCGTGTTGAATCCGCCATTGTCGTAGGTCAGGAAGGCATTCCAGATCCACGGCGGCGATGGGTTGAAGTCACCGCCATCGACGACCGGGCCGGTTTGGCCAGCATAATTGATCTCCGGAACCGATGGGTTGGCCTGGCTGATGAAATCATATTGCCGGTTGGCCAGCAGCCGGAAGCTGACGGCCCCGTCCCACTCCGATCGGACGTCCGAAAGACGCATGCGATAGTCGACCTCGAAGTCGAACCCGCGCAGCACCATCTTGGCCAGGTTGACCTGACGGGCATCGATGAAGCTGACGTCCTTCCGGTCCGCCGTCGCGAAGGTGATGCGATTGCAGAACAGCTCATAATCAAAGCAGAAGTCGACAATGCGCTGGCCGGTCAGCGTTGTGACCGCATCCTTGATCTTGATCTGGTACCAGTCCGCCGACACCCGCAGACCAGGAATGAAACTCGGCTGGAGAACCACGCCCAGCGTCGTGGTGTCCGCCTTCTCCGGCGTCAGCGCAAAGCTGCCGCCATTGAGGATGGGCGTCCAGTCGTTCCCGGTCTGCTGTCCCACCGGATCGAGCCACCAGTTATTGACGATGCCGCTCGTCGAGCCCGGCTCGGTCGGCACGTTGCGCAGGAAAAGTTCGCGGAAGCCCGCCGCCCGGATGTCGCGCGACCGTGAAGCCCGGATACGGATATCCGGAATGATGTCGTACACCGCCGAAACCTTCCAGCTCACCGCCTCGGAGGTCTTCTTTTCCCTGCTATCATTGTTCCGCGCGTGATTGCGCGTGTAGCGGGCAGCACCATTCAGCTCGAGGAGATCGCCGATCGCGGAGTCGCGGAAGATCGGTACATTCAGCTCCCCAAAGCCCTCGAGCACATTGATTTGGCCCGAATAATCGAGGCCGAATGTGAAGGCATAGTCGTTGTAATCGGGAATGTTCCCGTGCGTGACATCGCCCCCCTCGGACCGCCAGTCGACACCCGCGGCTGCCGCGATAGGTCCTGCGCCCCAGCCTTCGAACACCGTACCCTGCACAGAACCCGAAAGGACGTGCTGATCGTAGATGAAGTCCTCAACCACGGGCCGGTAGGCGTAAGCGAGTGCGGCGGGATCGACATTGCCGAGACCGAAAAGGTTCATGGGCTTGCAACCCTGCGCGCGCGGATCGGGATTGGCCCGTGTGAGCTCCCGGCAAACGATGTTGCCGGAGGCAACGCCAGTGGTCACGAGCCCTTCGTCAACGGCATCCAGAGCATATTGGAAGGGCTGGTTGACGCGGTTGTTGGTCCGGTCCTGGTGCCGTTTATTGCGACCGTACTGATAATAGGCATCCCAGGTCCAGTCGCCGAACAGCGGTCCGGATAGTCCGATCAGGCCGCGAAACACCCTGGCATCAGCCCGGTTTTCCGAGGTGAGAACGCCATCCAGATCCTTGCCGAGGCTGAAACGGGTTCCCGCGAGCAGGGCCCTCAAGTCATTCGGGATATAGGGGTTGTCGGGCTGAACATAGAAAGTGGAACGCGGACCGACGATGTAGCTCGTATTCGAGGCGATGCGCTGCGCATAAGTCAGTTCGGTCTGGAGCGTGAGGGTATCCGTCAGCTCATATTCGCCATACAGATATCCGACCCACCGCTTGAGCGGCGTCTGCAGGTCGCTGTCGTCATAAGTCGACGCGCCGTCACCCCCCTGCCTTGGTCCGATCAGCGCCGCACCAAGGAAACGGCCGGGGTCGAAATCGACGACGCCGGTCCCTTCATCATTGAAGCGCTTGTAGCGGGCGGCGGGATTCGTGACCGTCGCGTCGCGCACCACGCCTCGAGGATCATTGAAGGCCTGCTTGGAGCCGGGCGCGATGATGTAATGCGGCAGACCGTAAGTCGGCGAGCCGGGGATATTGTAGCCCGTCCGGGCCGTCGTTCCCGGCAGGATCGAATTGGCATTTGTGAAGATGTCATAGCTCTCCGCGCACCAGAGACGCACTTTCGCGCAGTCGCCGACCCCCTCGTTTTTCTGGTACTCGATGCCCGCGACAATATGGCCGCGCCCGCCGCCGAAGCTGGTGCCGCCCATCAGCGAGGCATGATAGCTCTTGCCGTCTCCGCGCGTCGTCTGGCCATAGTCCGCCTGGGCCTTGATACCCTCGAAGCGCGTATCGAGGATGATATTGACCACGCCCGCGATCGCGTCGGAACCATAAGCTGCCGAAGCGCCGCCGGTCACGGTTTCCACGCGCTGGATCATCGCCGAAGGGATGACGTTGAGATCGATCGCCCCGCCATCGGAGGTCGGGATGAACCGTCGGGAATTGACAAGCGTCAGTGTGCGGGTGCCGTTGAATGGGTTGAGCCCGCGCAGGTTCGCGAAGGATGCACCGACATTCGCACCTGCGGTAATGCCTGCCGTGGCATCCGACTGGAAGTTCGAGTTCTGCGGAATGACGCGCAGCGTCTCTGAAATGTTCACCTGGCCAAGATTGGCCATCAGATCAGCCCCGATCACGGTGGCTGGCGTCGGCTCATTGAAGCCGTCGCGCTTGATGCGCGTACCTGTTACCAGAATGGCCGCCCCATCTTCGCCCTCTGAAGCCGCTTGCGGTGCAGTGTTATCTTGTGCCTGCGCAGGCGCAGCGGCACACATGAGCGCCAGAGCGGATACCGTCGAAGCCCAGCTCCCACTTGTTCCCATGACGCTCGCGCGATCCAGCTTATGCCAATTCACTTTCATCCTCCCCTGACACGGAACCGGTGCGCTGCGCCGATGGCTGACAGATGCGCTGATCCGGATCGTGGCCTGAGTGGTCCAAAGCGACGTCGGAAACTTATCCAGGAGGGAACAATTCGGATGCACTTCGCGCGTGCCAAGCGGCACGAGTGAAGCGTGAACGCGCGCCCCGATCCTGACGAAATCCACAGGCTTGGTAGCCTGTTTTCCGTGCGTTACTGGGAATTCGTCACTCTATCACAAGATAATAAGCCACGCGCATCGCGCCGGGATTGCTGAGCCTGATGTGGTGCCGGCCACTGAAGGGCGGCACCCAGCTGCACTGGCTGCCGGTGCCCTGCCGGACGGGGCAGACCGGTTTGCCGGTGCCGTCCAGCACGGCGATGCCGAGCGGTCCGCCGCTCGCGGCGGCGATGGCGACGCGGGCCTGGCGCCCACCATCGAAGAGCTGGGCGAGCGTCGTCGTCGCGCCCGGTTCGAGAAGGCCCCGGCGATAGGCGGGGCCGAGCAGCCGCCCCCGCATGGCCGGCCTCGCCGTGTCCGGCACGCTGGTGCGCCAGCCGGGGAGAGGATCGGTCAGGCTATCCGTCGCGCCGGGCGCGGGACGCGCGCCGAGCCGGTCGAGCGCAGCAAGCGCTTCTGCGAGTCTGCGCGGCTGCGGATCGGGCCCATTGGCGGCCTGTTCCGCAGCCACGAGGAGACGCGCTACCATGTCGGCGCGCGTGACGGGTGCCGATGGGACAGTCGACGCGCCGCGCGCCTGCGGGCTGGCGCAGCCGGCCGTCAGCGAGGCAAGCATTGCTGTGAGGACGGCGGCGAGGGTGGTCTGCCTCATGTCTCCGGCTCCGCCACAAAGCAGGCGCCTCGCGCGGTTTCATCCAGGCGGAGCACCAGTCCGTGACGCTGCGCGATCGCGCGGGCCAGCGCAAGGCCGAGGCCGTGGCCCGGCTGCGACACCTGCCCGGCGCTGCGGGCGAAGCGCTCGAAGATCCGTGCCCTGTCCTCCGGCGGAATGCCCGGCCCGTCATCGGCGATGATGATGCGCGGGCCATGCGTCAGCGCGAGGCGCACGGTGCCGCCGGCCGGCACATATTTGATCGCGTTGTCGAGCAGGTTGGAGACGAGGCGGACGATCTGCATGCGCTCCGCGAGCATCGTCACGCCGGGCTCTATGGCGGTTTCCAGCGCCAGCCCCGCTTCCTCCACGCTGCCTTCGTAAAGCGCGGCGACGTCGGTGAGGAGGGCGGAGAGGTCGAGTTCCGACAGCCCGGCGAGATCGCCCCGCCGCCCTTCGTTGGATGCGATGTCCAGCAGCGAATCGAGCATGGCGACGATGGTGCGGATGTCCGCGCGGGATCGGGTGAGCGTTCCGCTGCCGCCCGGTTCGGACCGCTCCTGGAGCGCGGCGGCGAGCCGGGCGTCGAGATGCATCAGCGGCGTGCGGATCTCGTGTGCGACATGGTCCGAGACATGCTTCTGCACGCGCACGAGCCGGGCTTGCCGGGCCAGCAGCCGCGCGCCCTGCAAGGCCAGCTCGTCAATCTCGTCGCGCGGCGTACCGGGGCTTTCGAGCGCGGCCGGATAGCCTTCCGCAGCCGCCCTCAGATTTGCATTCACATGGTCGATCCGCCGCGCGAGGCCGCGCGCCGTGAGCATCGCGACCGCGCCGACGCCAAGCACGATGGCTGCGCCCACCGCCAGGAAGATGTGCGTGAGGCGCCGCATCGTCTCACGATCCTGGGCATATTCCCGCGCGACGAGCAGCTGGAGGTCCGGGCCGAGCTTCGCTGCCCGCGCATAGACCGGTGTTCCCCCCGCCAGCGTCACATAGCCTTGCTCGGACAATGCGGCGGACAGGGGCGGCCAGACGCGAATGTCCCCGGCCAGGGGCGTTCCGTTCGCGCGGGCGACGAGATAATGGGGCCGCCGCCCCTCAAGGCTCACGACATCCTTGCGATCGGCGACACGGCGGAGCAGTTCGCGCTCCCCGCCGCTGGCATGGATGTCGATCAGGCCGGCAATGTCGGTGGTCACGGTCGCCGCCAGCGCTTCGCTGGTGCCGCGCCGCAGCGTGGACCAGGACGCAGCGAACAGCAGCGTAACGGCCAGCCCCGCGATCAGCAGGGAGGCCGCAGCGACGCGCCAGACAATCGATCCGCGCCGCCGGGCGCCCGCCTCCGGCCTCATTCGCAAGCGGTCAGTCGATAGCCCGCGCCCCAGATCGTCTCGAGCGCCGGCGTGGTGAAGCCGTCCTCCAGCTTGCGGCGCAGGCGGCCGATATTCACGTCGACGACATTGGTCTGCGGATCGAAGCTCATGTTCCAGACGTCCCGCAGCAGCATCTCGCGGGTCACCGTCTCGCCGGCATTTTCCATGAAGTAGCGGAACAGCTCGAACTCGCGGGGGCTGAGCGCGATGTGGCGGCCGGCGCGGAAGGCAGTGCGGGCCTTGAGATGGCATTCAAGCGCGCCGTAGATGATGACGGCGCCATGCACCTTGCCCGAGGAACGGCGATGCAGGGCCTTCACCCGGGCCAGCAGCTCCTGCGGCTCATATGGCTTGGCCAGATAATCGTCCACGCCCGCGTCCAGCCCTTCGATCCGGTTCTCGCTGCGCCCGAGCGCCGAGAGCATCAGGACCGGCGTCTCGATGCCGGCGGCGCGCAGCCGGGAGACGATGGTGAGGCCGTCCAGATCCGGCAGCATCCGGTCGAGGATGATGACGTCGAACCGGTCCGCTGCGGCGCGTTGCAGTCCGGCGCGGCCTGACTGCACCCAGGCGAGATGGTCCCCGCCTTGCGTGACCAGCGCCTGCACGGCGCTTGCCGCCAGAGGATCGTCTTCGACATAGAGGATGTTCAGGCTGGCCATCTGGTTCCCCGGTATATCCGCTCGCGCGAAGGGCACAATGCCGGCGCAGGCCGGGCAAGGCCCGCTCGGGGCCGGGCGGCGCACCGGGTCGCTGCGTGCGCCGCCCGTTCCTGCCGCCGGCCTACCCACCTGCCTGCGGCAAGCTACCCGCTGGCGGCCCGCGCATCCCGGAGAATGCCTCGGTCCCCACCCCCTGCAGGCAGATGCTGTGCGCCTGTCCTAGCGGTGCGGTCGAGGGCTGTCCGATGACAATCATCGTTAGATTGGTGACAAGCGCCGTATCGCGCCGCCGCCAGCCGCCGGCGCTTCGGACGGCATGGTAAACCTCAGGTCTGTGCCTTCGCCTTCGCGCGATAGGCATGCAGCAGAGGCTCGGTATAGCCGCTGGGCTGTGACACGCCCTCGAACACCAGCGCGCGCGCCGCCTGCAGCGCGATGCTGTCGGGATGGCCCGCCATCGGCCGGTAAAGCGGATCGCCTGCATTCTGGGCATCCACCTTGGCCGCCATCTTCTCGAACGCCGCGTTGACCTGCGCCTCGCTGCACACGCCGTGCAGCAGCCAGTTGGCGATATGCTGGGAAGAGATGCGCAGTGTCGCGCGGTCCTCCATCAGCCCGACATCATTGATGTCCGGCACCTTGGAGCAGCCGATGCCCTGATCGACCCAGCGCACGACATAGCCCAATATGCCCTGCGCATTGTTCTCCAGCTCCTCGCGCACTTCCTGCTCGGACCAGTTGACGCCATGCGCCAGCGGAATGCTGAGCAAGGCGCCCAGCGATGCCGGCGCTTCCTTCGCCCGGGCTTCCTGCCGGGCATGCACGTCGACGCGGTGATAATGCGTGGCGTGGAGCGTCGCGGCGGTGGGCGAGGGCACCCATGCCGTGTTGGCGCCTGTCATCGGGTGGCCGATCTTCTGCTCCAGCATGTCCGCCATCCGGTCGGGCGCTGCCCACATGCCCTTGCCGATCTGCGCGCGGCCCGAGAAACCGCAGGCAAGGCCGATCTGCACGTTGCGGTCCTCATAGGCCTTGATCCAGTCGGACGTCTTCATGTCGCCCTTGCGGATCATCGGCCCGGCCCGCATCGATGTGTGGATCTCGTCGCCGGTGCGGTCGAGGAAGCCGGTGTTGATGAACACCACCCGGTCCTTCACCGCATGGATGCAGGCCGCGAGATTGGCAGAGGTGCGGCGCTCCTCGTCCATCACGCCGACCTTGAGCTGGTGTCGGCCGAGGCCCAGAAGATCCTCGATCGCATCGAACAGGTCGTTGGTGAAGGCGCACTCCTCCGGCCCGTGCATCTTGGGCTTGACGATATAGATGCTGCCGGTCGTGCTGTTGCGGAACGTGCCGAGGCCCCGCACGTCGTGCAGGGCGATCAGGCTGGTGACGATGCCGTCCAATATGCCTTCCGGTGCCTCGCTGCCATCGTGCAGCCGCACCGCCGGCGTCGTCATGAGGTGGCCGACATTGCGCACGAACAGCAGGCTGCGCCCCTTGAGCAGCAATTCCTCGCCGTCCCGCCCATCGTAGCGGCGGTCGGCCTCGAGCGTGCGAGTCATGCTGTGCCCGCCCTTCTCGAATGTCGCGGTGAGATCGCCCTTCATCAGGCCGAGCCAGTTCGCATAGGCCGCGACCTTGTCCTCGGCATCCACCGCGGCCACCGAATCCTCGAGATCGACGATGGTGGACAGCGCCGATTCCAGGAGGATGTCCGCGATGCCGGCGGGATCATCCTTGCCGATCGGGTGGGCGCGGTCGACCACCAGCTCGATGTGCAGGCCGTGATGGGCTAGCAGGATGTTGTCGCCGGACCAGCCGGCAAGCTGGGTCGGATCGGCGAGATCAGGATCGCCCTGCCCCGTCCAGTCCGCCCATGAGCCGCTGGCGAGCGGCACCGCCTCGTCGAGAAAGGCCTTCGCCCAGCCTATGACCTGCGCCCCCCGCGCGGGATCGTAGCCCTTGCCGGCAGGCGCGCCGGGCAGGGCATCGGTGCCGTAGAGCGCGTCATACAGGCTGCCCCAGCGCGCATTGGCGGCATTGAGCAGGAAACGGGCATTGAGCACGGGCACGACCAGCTGGGGGCCGGCGAGCACCGCCAGCTCCGCGTCGACATCCTTCGTGCCGATGGTGAAGGGCGCCGGTTCCGGGACCAGATAACCGATCTCGCGCAGGAAGCCCTCATATTCCGCCTGATCCAGCGGCTTGCCGGCGCGCGCGGCGTGCCAGGCGTCGATCTGGGCCTGCATATTGTCGCGCGTGGCGAGCAGCGCCCGGTTGCGTGGCGCATATTGCGCGAAGATGCCCGCCGTGCCGGCCCAGAAGGCGTCGGCGGGAAGGTCGGTTCCCGGCAGCACCTGCGTCTCGATGAAGGCCGCCAGATCCGCAGCCACCGACAGGCCGGCACGTTCAACCATCTTCGTCATGACCGTCTTCTCCCTGGCTCAACCCTGCGCGGCAAGTCCGGCGGCGGCGATGCCGGCCAGAGCTGCGATCTCATCATTGTCCGAGGTCTCGCCGGTCACGCCGACCGCGCCGATGAAGGCGCCGCTCCCGTCGACCACGATCACGCCGCCGGCTGCGGGAATGACCGGATGCGGCGCGGACGAGGCGAACGCCCCGATGAACCACGGCCGCTCCACGGCCATGTCGCCCACCTTGCGCGACGAAACGCCGAGCGAAAGCGCGCCGGCCGCCTTGCCCGTCGCGATCTGCGCGCGCGCAAAGGATGCGCCGTCCCCGCGCTGAAAGGAGATCAGATGTCCACCCGCATCCACAACGGCAACGCTCAGCGGCTTGAAGCCCGCTTCCCGTCCCTTGGCAAAAGCACCGGCAATGATGGCATTGGCCTGTTCGAGCGTGATCTGACTCATGACTTCCTCCCGCTGGCTGGCGGCTGAGGCCGCGCGATTCCTCAAGGGGCATAGCGAGGGCAGGCCGAAGGCGATAGAGGCAAATCGTTCGAATTCTCAGGGTTTGTCGACGCTCGGCACTACCTCCACGGTGAGCCGGCTAGCCCTTGAGGCCGCACGAGCGCTCTGACCGACCCCCGACGCTCCGTGCTTCTGCTTTCCGGCATTCTTCGCGTCTTCGGTTGTTTCCACCCGGCCCGAAATTACTTTAAGGGGCGCGCGACCTTATCATTCCGGAAGAGGACGCCATGACCGACACAAGCCTGATCGCCACCATCGATGCCGCGTGGGAGGATCGCGCAGACATCGGCCTTTCGACCATGGGCGACGTGCGCCTCGCGGTGAACCGCGCGCTGGCCATGCTCGATTCGGGTGAAGCACGCGTGGCGGAGCCGGCCGGCGATGGCTGGCAAGTCAATCAGTGGCTGAAGAAGGCCGTGCTGCTCAGCTTCCGCCTCAACGACAATGCCCTCATCGACAACGGTCCCGGCGCCGGCCATTGGTGGGACAAGGTGCCCAGCAAGTTCGCCGGCTGGACGGAGGCCGAGTTCCGGGCGGCGGGCTTCCGCGCCGTTCCGGGCAGCATCGTGCGCGCCGGCAGCCATGTCGGCCGCAACGTCATCCTGATGCCGAGCTTCGTGAACATCGGCGCTTATGTCGGCGAAGGCACCATGGTCGACACATGGGTGACGGTGGGAAGCTGCGCGCAGATCGGCCGCAACGTCCATCTCTCGGGTGGTGTGGGCATTGGCGGCGTGCTGGAGCCCCTGCAGGCGGACCCGGTCATCATCGAGGATGACTGCTTCATCGGCGCGCGCTCGGAAGTGGTCGAGGGCGTGCGCGTGGGCAAGGGATCGGTGCTGTCCATGGGCGTGTTCATTGGCCAGTCCACCAAGATCGTGGACCGCGCCACCGGCAAGGTCTTCATCGGCGAAGTGCCGCCTTATTCCGTGGTCGTGCCCGGTGCCCTGCCCGGCAAGCCGCTGCCGGACGGCACGCCCGGCCCCAGCCTTTACTGCGCCGTGATCGTCAAGACCGTGGATGCGCAGACCCGCGCCAAGACCGGCATCAACGATCTGCTGCGCGACTGAACTGCTTCAAGCCGCGCCGGATGGAGACATCCGGCGCCAGGCTTGCGGCGAGGCAGACAGGGGATGCGGCCCTCGTTCCGTCGGGACCGCATTTCCTGAGCGCCGAGCGGCTCAGGCCGCCAGCGGAACAAGCACCCGGGGACTGGCCACGGTGCCTGCGGAAGTCATCATGAGGCGCGCCTGCTCGGTCGCGCTGCGCGTATCGCCTGCCAGTTTCTTCACCTCATTGGCCACGATCGCGAAACCAACGCCCGCTTCCCCCGCCCGTGATGCTTCAATGGCAGCATTCACCGCGAGCATCTTGGTCTGGGAGGCAATCCTGTCGATCGCGGTCACGATCCCGCCGATCCGGTCCATCGCGCTCTCCAGCTCGGCCTTCCGGTCCGCAAGCTCCGCCTGATAGCGTTCGGCCGCCCGGAGACTGGCCTTCACTTCCTCCTCAAGCTCGACTTGCCGGCTGATGTCGCTGGCGATCTTGAAGATGCGCGCGACCTTCCCGGCGCCGTCCAGAATGGGATTATAGGTCGCCTGAATCCAGCGGATGCGGCCGCCTCTCGCGCGACGCTGGAAGCGACCGGACAGATAGTCGCCCCGTCCCAGCCGGCGCCAGAACTCCCGATAGGCGTCCGTCGCGATTTCCTCGGGACTGCACAGCAGACGATGATGCTCGCCCATGAGCGTGGCGCGATCATAATCGAAGATCGTCAGGAAGTTCTGGTTCACATCGAGGATGAAACCGTCGGTCGAGAATTCGACGATCGCCTGCGAGCGATCCAGTGCCGCCCAGACGGCCTCGGCCCGCCCGGCGATTTCGTCATCATGCACCATTGTAGCTGGAGGCTCCCAAACGAGTCCCACGGGCGATAGGGTTAATTCCGTAAAGAAAAGGTAGCGCGGGACGCTCGTCCGGGCATTTGTGCGACGAGCCGTGGAGCGGGCCGTCTTGACCCATGGCGGGAGAGGCAAACCGCCCCCTCCCACCATGAAATTCACCTTCGGCCGGCGGTCGCCTGTGATCGATTCCCCAGATGGGTAGCCAGAGCGCCAAGATCAGCGCCGCTGGGCTCCTGAAAGACCGTCAGCCCGAATTCGCCCATCACCGCGAGCAGATGGTCGAAAATGTCGGACTGTATGTCCTCATAGACGGCCCAGGCGGTCGTGCCGGTGAAGCAGTATATTTCCAGCGGCAGGCCCTGTGCCGTCGGCTGGAGCTGGCGGACCAGCAGCGTCATGTCGTTTGTGATGCCGGGATGCGCGCGCAGATAGGCGAAGACATAGGCCCGGAACGTGCCGATATTGGTGATCCGCCGGCTGTTGACGGGATCCCGGCCCTCCTTCACCACGCGCGTGGCATTCCATGCGTCGATCTCGGCCTGCTTGCGGTCGAGATAATCATCAATGAGCGCGAAGCGGCGCAGATGCTTTTCCTCCTCGTGCGTGAGGAAGCGCACGCTCGTCTGGTCGACCAGCAGCGCGCGCTTGATCCGCCGGCCACCTGATTCGGACATGCCCCGCCAGTTCTTGAAGCTCTGCTCGATGAGCTTGTGCGTGGGAATGGTGGTGATCGTCTTGTCCCAATTCTGCACCTTCACCGTATGGAGAGCGATGTCGATCACGTCGCCGTCGGCATTGAGCTGGGGCATCTCGATCCAGTCGCCCACGCGCAGCATGTCGTTGGAGGTGAGCTGCACCGAAGCGACGAGCGAGAGGATGGTGTCCTTGAACACCAGCATCAGCACCGCCGCCATCGCGCCCAGTCCCGAGAGCAGCAGCAGGGGCGATTGCTCCATGAGCACCGCGATCATCAGGATCGCCGCTGCCGCGAACAGCACGATCTTGAGGACCTGGATATAGCCCTTGATCGGCCGGCTCGCCGCATCGGGCCGGCGCTGGTAGAGCTCGTTCGCGAAGGTGAGCGCGGTGCTCAGCGCCAGCACGATCGTGAGGATGATGAACGCGCTGACGACATTGCGCGTCACCACGATCACCCCCTCGGAAAGATGCGGCACGGCCGCGATGCCGCGCGAAATGATGACGGCGGGCACGATGTTGGCCAGCCGCGCAACCGCATTGACCGGGGTCGGTCCGTCATGCGGCAGCACCCGCATCACGAGCTGGAGGATGACTTTCTTGACGAGGAAGTTGCCGAGCCACGAGGCCGCGGCGAGGAGGGCAAGGCCGATCAGCGTCTCTGTCCAGAGAGGAACGTCGCCGAGCCAGGGAAAAGCAGCGGTGGACATGGTGAAATCGATCATGGGCATGATTTGGCCGACCTGCCGCGAGGCCGGCGAATACTCCTGAAGGGGATGGGGAGGGTCGGACCCTGCCCTGTGGGGTCCGCCATGTCAAACCCGGTCCGGCCGCGCGGTCCGGCCATGGTCCGGGCGAGAACAGGTAACATCCTGCCCGCATTTCATTGGCCCTTGGCGCCGCCGCCTCTATATCGGTCCCATGGCATCACCCCAAAAGCCCCGCCCCGCCGGTTTCCCTTCCCGCCAGCAGATCCTGGATTTCATCGCCTCATCGGACCAGCCGGCCGGCAAGCGGGAAATCGCGCGCGCCTTTGGCCTTAAGGGCAGCGAAAAGATCGCGCTCAAGGCCTTGCTGAAGGACATGGCGGACGAGGGGCTGATCGATATCGGCCCGGCCCGCGCGTTCCACCAGATGGGCGGCGTGCCCAAGGTAACGGTCCTGCGCGTCATCGACACGGAAGGCGCGCAGGTCATCGCGGTGCCGGAGCGCTGGGAAGCGGAGGGGCACCCAATCCCGAAGCTGCGCGTCATCGAACGCGGCAAGCGCGGGGCTCTGGGCGTGGGGGATCGCATCCTCGCGCGCACCGAGCAGGCGGGCCATGGCTGGGTCGCCCATCCGATGAAGAAGCTTGCCGGTGCGGCCGAGCAGATGCTCGGCGTGGTGGCGAAGGACGAGCGCGGCAAGCTGGTCCTGCGCCCCGTCGACAAGCGCATCCGCCGCGAGACGCCGATCAGCGAGCATGGCGAGGCCGTGCCGGGGGATCTCGTCCTTGCCGAGAAGACCGGACGGCCGCCACGCATCACCGCGCGCGTGACGGACGTGCTGGGCGACCCCTTTCAGCCGCGGGCCTTCAGCCTCATCGCCATTCACAAATATGGCATTCCCGACGCCTTCCCGGAGGAAGCCGAAGAGGAAGCGGCGAAGGTCCATGACCTGCCGCTCCATGCCGAGGCGCGCGAAGACCTGCGCGCGCTGCCGATCGTCGCCATCGATCCGGTGGACGCACGCGATTTCGACGATGCCGTCTGGGCCACGCCGGACGATGATCCCGCCAATGAGGGCGGCTACAAGGCTATCGTCGCCATCGCGGACGTCTCTTATTATGTGCGGCCGGGCTCGCAGCTTGATCGGCAGGCGCGCAAGCGCGGCAACAGCGTCTACTTCCCCGATCGGGTCGTGCCCATGCTGCCGCATGCCCTCTCGTCGGACATGTGCTCGCTGCGCGCCGAGCAGGATCGTGCGGCCATGGCCTGCCATCTGGTGATCGACCGTCACGGCAAGGTGCAATCCTGGCGCTTCACGCGCGCGCTCATTCGCGTGGCGGCGAACATTCCCTATGAGCAGGCGCAGGCCGCCATGGACAGGGCCGAAGGCAAGGACCGCCCGGATGCCCCCGCCGCATTCGCATGGAACGAGGGCCCGGAGGATCTCGTCGAGGTGGCGCTGAAGCCGCTCTGGGCCTGCTGGCGGCTGCTGGCGCGGGATCGCGATGCGCGCGGGCCGCTGGACCTCGATCTGCCGGAGCGGCGGGTGGTGCTCGATGAAGAGGGGCGGATCGTCAGCATCGCTGTGCGCGAGCGGCTCGATGCGCACCGGCTGATCGAGGATTACATGGTCACCGCCAATGTGGCCGCGGCCAAGGCCCTGGAAGCGAAAAAGGCTCCGGTCATGTATCGCGTCCACGAGCCGCCGACGCGCGAGAAGCTGGCTTCGCTCAAGGACTATCTCGACACGTTCGATATCCCCCTGACGCTGGGACAGGTCATCACCACCAAGACGTTCAACCGCATCATCGAGCGTATTCCCGACGATGCCGCGGCACGCCCGCAGATCATGGAGCAGATTCTGCGCAGCCAGACGCAGGCTTATTACGGCCCCCAGAGGCTCGGTCATTTCGGCCTCGCGCTGGGCAGCTATGCGCATTTCACCTCGCCCATCCGGCGCTATGCGGACCTTCTCGTCCATCGCGCGCTGGTCGGCGCGTATGGCCTTGAACTGCCGGCGCCCAAGGATCGCGCGATTGTCAGGGAAACCCGCCTCTCAGCCGAGGACGCGGCCGACCTCACACCCATCGGCGAGCGGATTAGCCAGTTTGAGCGCCGCGCCATGGAGGCCGAGCGCGAGACCGTGGACCGTTATGTCGCCGCGTTCCTCGCGAGCCATGTCGGCGAGATCATGGCCTGCCGCATTACGGGCGTGCAGAGCTTCGGTTTCTTCGCCACGGTGAAGGAGCTGGGCGGGGACGGTCTCGTCCCGGTCTCGACGCTCGGCCATGAGCGCTTCCGCTATGACGAAGTCCATCAGGCGCTGGAAGGCGAGGAAACGGGCGAGCGCTATGCACTTGGCGACCACATCGATCTGCGCCTCGTCGAGTCGGACCCGATCAACGGCGCGCTGCGGTTCGAGTTGCCGGAGGGTGCCAGCCATATGCCGACAGGCCGGGACCGGCGGAGTGGCCGCCCGCCCGGCGGGCCGCGCACCATCCGCCGGCAGGGGCGGCCCGCCAATATCCGCCATACGTCGGGCAAACGCGGTCCGGTCAAGCGGCGCTGACGAACGGCGCCTTGCCAGCCCGGGCGTTCAGAAAGCGTAGAAGACCGAAAACTGCAGGACGGGATAGATGCGGTAACCGTCCACGTCGTCGGAGAGCTTCACGCGCTCCTTGGCCAGTTCTTCCTGGAAGATCGGATTCGCGGCGAAACTGCCGTCCGCCGTCAGCTCCCGCACTTGCGGCCGGCCATGGAACATCACGCCGCCGTCGACGCCGAACTTGATCCCACGCGTGAGGCCGCCCGCATAGCCGATCGTCACCAGCGGCGCGACGTCGTCGGCATCGGCATGGCCCCGCAAGGTGCCGATCTGCTCCGGCGTGAAGCTAATGTCGCCCACGGTCACATTGCCCGTCGGCGCCGCAGTCACGTTCACCCGGTTGCGATCGACACGCACGCCGCCCGAGACGCGCAGGCCGCTCCCGGTCGGGTAGATGTCCACCATGGCGCCATAGGATTCGAGCTTCACCCGGCCGTCATAATCGATGTCGTCGACATCGAATTCATGGCTGAAATCGAGGAAGGCCGCGCTCGCGCGCACGCCCACGGTGCGATTGAAGCGGAGGCCAGCCTCGGGGCCGATGCCGAGCGTGCCGCCGGTGACGCCCAGCGAGAGGCGCGGCGGCGTATCCTGCGCGAAGACGGGCGCGGCCATCAGCAGCGCCGGCGCGACGATGGCGCCGACGCCCGCGAACGAAACGGTCATCATCGGTCCCCTTTTTCGGCAATGACGATATCGCTGCGCTAACGGGCCAGCCGCGCCTTGGTTCCGGATGGGGGCGGACCCGCCTTATGCGTGATGCCGGCCGAAATCCGGTGCGGCATCGTCCTGCCCCTGCTCGATGATCGAGCGGCGGACAGCGCGGGTCTTGGTGAAATGGTCGAACAGCATGTCGCCATCGCCCCAGCGGATCGCACGCTGGAGCTGCGTCAGATCCTCGGTGAAGCGCTGGAGCATTTCCAGCACGGCCTCCCTGTTGGCGAGGAACACGTCGCGCCACATGGTCGGATCGGAGGCGGCGATACGCGTGAAGTCGCGGAAGCCGCCGGCCGAGAACTTGATGACCTCGCTGCGTGTCACGTCCTCCAGATCACTGGCGGTTCCGACGATCGTATAGGCAATGAGGTGCGGCAAATGGCTGGTGACGGCAAGCACCAGGTCATGATGGGCAGCGTCCATCAGCTCGACATCGGCGCCCAGCCGCCGCCAGAAGGCCGCGACACGCTCCACCGCCAGCGGATCGGCGCCCTCGGGCGGGGTCAGGATGCACCAGCGGCCCTTGAACAAGGTTGCGAAACCAGCCTCCGGCCCGCTGTTCTCCGTGCCTGCCACCGGGTGAGCGGGAACGATGGCCCGCCCCGGCAGCGCCGCCTGCATCGCCGCCAGCACGCCCGCCTTGGACGAGCCCACATCGCTCACCACGGCATCCGCCGGGACGTCGGGCGCGATCTCCGCCGCCACCGCGCCGATCGCGCCGACGGGGACGCACAGGAGCACGAGATCAGCGTCGCTCACCGCCGCGCCCGCATGGTCCGTCATGTCGTCGCACAGGTCGAGGCGCCGCGCCGCGTCCCGCACCGCCGGATCCATGTCATGGCCGGTCACGCGCACCGTCGGCATGCTCGCGCGAATGCCCCGCGCCAGCGAGGAGCCGATCAGCCCCAGCCCGATGATGGCGACCCGCGTGAAGGGCATCATGCCTCCGCGCCGACGATCTTGCGCAGGGCGGCCACGAGGCCCGTCATCTGCTCGGCCGTGCCGATCGTGATGCGCAGGCCATGCGGCAGTTCCTGCCCCGGCAGCCAGCGCACAATATATCCCGCGTCCATCAGCCCCTTGTAGGCGGTCTCGGCGCTGGTCTCGCCTTCGAATAAAACGAGGCTGAAATTGGCGCGCGAGGGGACGGCGCGCAGCCCCTTGTTGCCAAGCGCGGCGATCTCCTTTTCGAACCAGTCGCGCCAGTGGCGGTTATGGGCGTAGCTGTGCGCCACGAAGGCCCTGTCCGCGAGAGCGGCGATGGCGGCGCGTTGCGCACCGATGCCGAAGGAGAATGGCGCGCGGATGCGATGCATCGCGGCGATAATCTCCGGGCTGGCATAGCCCCAGCCGATCCGCTCGGCGGCAAGCCCGAAGATCTTCGAGAAGGTGCGCGTCACCAGCACGTTGGACTGCGTGCGGGCGAGCTCCAGGCCACCGTCATCCTCATCCGGGCCGAGATATTCGGTATAGGCCTGATCGAGCACGAGCAGCACATGGCGCGGCAGACCGGCATGCAGCCGCGCAATGTCCTCCCGCGTGGAATAGCTGCCGGTCGGGTTGTTCGGGTTGGCGATGAAGACCAGCCGCGTGCGCTCGGTCACGCGAGCGAGAATGGCGTCCACATCCGTCGCATATTCCTTGTCGGGCGCCACGACGGGTGTCGCGCCCACGCGGCGAGTGGCGATCGGATAGACCGAGAAGCCGAAGCGCGAATAGATGATCTCGTCGCCCGGCCCGGCGAAGGCGCCGGCCGCCAGGTGAAGCACTTCGTCGGAGCCGGTGCCATAGATGATCCGCTCCGGCTCAATGCCGTAATGCGCGCCCAGAGCCTCGCGCAGCTCGGCGGCTGCTGCGTCGGGGTAGCGCTCAAGGCACTCGGCGGCGGAGATGAAGGCGTCCCGCGCGGCCTGCGACGTGCCGAAGGGATTTTCGTTGGACGACAGCTTGGCCACGGCCCGCCCATCATCGGTCTTCGATTTGCCGGGCACATAAGGCGCGATCGCCATGATCCAGTCCTTGGGGACGGGCGCCTGCGCCACGAGAATGCTGTCTGTCTCTGCCATGGCAGCGCCTTTAGCTCCGCGCGGCGCGATTGGCAAAGGCAGCGATCGGTGCCCGATCGGAAGCGGCGCGCCGGGGGCCGCCGGTCGTGGCGGGGGGCATGACGGCGCCTGCATGGCGGAGCCCCGATTGACAACGCCTGCGCATCGGCTCAAGCGCTCCGGTCATGACCGCGCACAGCGAGATCGCGACACAACCGGGCGACCAGCGTTATGGTTTGCGCCGTTCCGTGCGCCTGCCGGGCCCCCTGCTGCTCGACAGCGGCGCCGCGCTGAAGCCCGTCGACATTGCCTATGAGACCTATGGCACGCTGAACGCGGACCGGAGCAATGCCGTCCTGATCTGCCACGCTCTCACCGGGGACCAGTTCGTCGCCTCCGAGCACCCCGTCACGGGCAAGCCCGGCTGGTGGACCCGCGCGGTCGGCCCGGACAAGCCGATAGACCCCGCGCGCCACTTCATCATCTGCGCCAATGTGCTGGGAAGCTGCCTTGGCTCATCGGGGCCGGCCAGTGTCGATCCCGCCACGGGCACGCCTTATGCGATGCGCTTTCCCGTTATCACCATTGCCGACATGGTGCGCGCGCAGGCGATGCTGCTCGATCATCTGGGCGTGGCGCAACTGGCGGCGGTCGTCGGGGGATCGATGGGTGGCATGCAGGCGCTGGTGTGGCCCACGCTCTTTCCCGAGCGCGTCCGCGCATCCATCGTCATTGCCTCCACGGCCCGGCACAGTGCGCAGAACATCGCGTTTCACGAAGTGGGGCGGCAGGCGATCATGGCCGATCCGCGCTGGCGCGGCGGCGACTATTATGCGGACGGCAACGCGCCGACGGCCGGCCTGGCGGTGGCACGCATGGCCGCGCACATCACGTATCTGTCCGAGGCGGGGCTGACCGAGAAGTTCGGCCGCAAGCTGCAGGCCCGCGAAGCCAAGACCTTCGGTTTCGATGCCGATTTCCAGATCGAGAGCTATTTGCGGCATCAGGGCATCAGCTTCGTCGAGCGGTTCGATGCCAACAGCTATCTCTACATCACGCGCGCGACGGACTATTTCGATCTGGCAGAGGATCATGGCGGCAGCCTCGCCAGCGCTTTCGCGCGGACGAACGCGCGCTTCTGCATCATCAGCTTCGACACCGACTGGCTCTATCCCACGGCGGAATCGCGCAACATCGTCCACGCCCTGCATGCCGCCGGCCGCGCGGCGAGCTTCGTCGAGCTTTCAAGTCCCTTCGGCCATGACAGCTTCCTGCTGGAAGCGCCGGAGATGAATCGCGTGCTGGACGGCTTCCTGAGGGCGGGCGCGTGAACGAGGCGCAGGACGCAATCGAGTTGAGCGACGATCCCGCGCGGCTGGATCGCGCGCGCATCCATGGCTGGCTGGCCTCGAGCTACTGGTCGCCCGGCATCGCGCGCGCGCTCGTGGACCGGGCGATCGACGGATCGCATTGCCTCGGCGCCTATCGGGACGGCATCCAGATCGGCTTCGCGCGGATGATCACCGACCATGCGACGTTCGGCTGGCTGAGCGACGTGTGGATCGACGAGGCCGCGCGCGGGGCGGGGCTCGGGCGCCGGATGGTGCAGTGGTTTCTCGATCATCCCGATTTCCAGGGGATGCGCCGCATCGGCCTCACCACGCTCGATGCCCATGGCGTCTATGCCGCGCTCGGCTTCCGCGCGCTGAAGAAGCCGGATCGCTACATGGAGCGTCTCGACCCCGCGTTCGACGCCCTGCTCAATGGCGGCGGGGACGCCCCGGCATGAGCGAAGTCCTGCGCCCCGACCTGGCGCTGATCGCGCGCCATGTGACGCCCGGCGCGCGCGTGCTGGACGTGGGCTGCGGCGACGGCGCGCTGATGGCGGCGCTGCGCGACACGGCCGGGGCGGATGTGCGCGGGCTGGAGCTGGACCCCGCCAACGTGGCTGCCGCCGTGGCGCGCGGGCTTGCCGTGGTGCAGGGCGATGCCGATACTGATCTTCGCTATTATCCCGATCGCAGCTTCGATTTCGCGATCCTCAGCCAGACCCTGCAGACGACGCGCCGGCCGGACAAGGTGGTCGAGTCCCTGCTGCGCATTGGCAAGCAGGCGTTCGTGTCCTTCCCCAATTTCGCGCACTGGCGCGGGCGGCTCTCGCTGCTGTTCGGCGGCCGCATGCCCGTCACGCGGCTGCTGCCGGACCGCTGGTACGACACGCCCAACATCCACCATGTGACGATCGACGATTTCCGGGCGATGGTGCGCGAGCGCGGCTGGACCATCGACGGGCAATGGTTCCTCAACGACGGCCGGGAAACCGGCTCCGCCAATGCCAATCTGTTCGCCGAACATGCGGTCTTCCTGCTGAGGGGATGAATCGCCGCCGGCTTGCCGGCCGCCGCATCCATGCGATGAAAGCGCGCCGCGGGGCTGGCCAAGCACCGCCGGCCTGTGCATAGGCATCCGACCGACCACCATGAAGAGCAGGAGCCATGGCCACGCAGGCGAAGCCCTTTCCGATGCACGATCGCGAATTCGTGGCGCTCATGGCGTCGATCATGGCGCTCAATGCGCTGGCGATCGATGCGATGCTGCCCGCTTTCCCCGCGATCCGCGCATCGCTGGGCGTGGCCGATCCCAATTCGCTGCAGTATATGATCACGTCATATATGCTGGCGAATGCGGTGGGTTCGCTGGTCGCGGGGCCCATGTCCGATCGCTTCGGGCGCCGGCCCATGCTGCTGGTCAGCATCACATGCTCGGCGCTCGGCGGCCTCGCCAGCGCGGTCGCACCCACTTACGAAGCGCTGCTCACCATGCGGGCGATCCACGGCTTCTTCGCCGCCGGCCTCGGCGTGCTCGCCGTGTCCGTGATCCGCGACCGCTATGAAGGCGACCGCATGGCCCGCGTGATGAGCCTCATCATCATCATCTTCCTGCTGGTGCCGGTACTCGCGCCATCCATCGGCCAGCTCGTGTTGATCGTGGCGAGCTGGCGGGAGATTTTCCACGTGCTCGCGGTCAGCGCCGCGGGCGTGCTGGTCTGGGCCTGGTTCCGCCTGCCCGAGACGCTCGATCCGGATTATCGCCAGCCCATCGCGCCCACGGTCATCGCGCGGAACTGGCTGTCCGTCGTCACGGACCGGCAGGGCCTGGGCTACATGCTCGGCGCCGGCATCATGATGGGCGGGATGTTCGGCTTCCTCAACAGCGCCCAGCAGATCTTCTTCGACGTGTTCGATGCGGCGGACATCTTTCCGCTCGCCTTCGCCTGCGTCGCGGGATCGATGGCGATCGCCAACTTCTCCAACAGCCGGATCGTCGAGCGGTTCGGGGCCCGCCGCGTTTCGCATACGGCCCTGATCGCCTTCATCGTGCTGAGCCTGGCGCAGCTCGGGGCCAGCCAGCTGCATCCCGAGCCGATGCTGCTGTTCCTCGCCCTCATCGCTCTCAACATGGGCATGGTCGGCTTCACCGGTTCCAATTTCGGCTCGATCGCGATGGAGCCCTTCGGCCATATCGCCGGAGCGGCCGCGAGCTTCCAGAGCTTCGCGCGCATGGCCGTGGCGACGCTCATCGGCGCGCTCACCGGCCAGCGGTTCGACGGGACGACCCAGCCGCTGGCGGAGGGCTTCTTCCTCACCGGCCTGATCGGCCTGGGCTTCATCCTGTGGGCCGAGCACGGCAAGCTGTTCACCCGCCCGCGCCGGGCCATGCTGCGACCCAAGCAGCCCAACATCTGAGGCCGGATTTGCGCCCCCGCCCCGCCACTGTTAGGTGATGGGAGCGAGCAAGGGAGCAATCGCCATGAATGCAACCGGCGCGGCGTCGGAAAGCGGTGAAAGTCGCCTGCAATACCGGATGCTTGGAGGCTTCCTGGCGGGGCTGGTGCTCGGTCTGATCGTCCACAGCTTCGCCGCCGGTGCGCCCTGGGTCGATGTCGTCATCGGCTATGTCACGCAGCCGCTCGGGCAGATCTTCCTGCGGCTGCTGTTCATGCTGGTCATACCGCTTCTGGTATCCGCGCTGATCGTGGGCGTCGCCGAAATGGGCGAGGCGAAGCGGCTCGGCTCCATCGGCCTGCGCACGTTGATCTACACCGTCATCGTCTCGGCCATCGCCGTGGCGATCAGCCTTCTCCTGGTGAATCTGCTGCGGCCCGGCGCGGGCGTGGATCCCGAGGTGGCGAACGGGCTGATCGCCGCCTCCTCCGAAGGCGCATCCTCGATCCTGAAGGGAGCGGGCGAAGCAAAGAGCGGCGTTGACGCGCTTCTCGCCATCGTTCCGACGAACTTCGTGGCCGCGATGAGCAGCAACGACATTCTGGCTGTCATGTTCTTCGCGCTCTTCTTCGGCATCGGCCTGCTACTGGTGGACGACAGCAAGACCGCGACACTCAAGGCCGCCTTCGACGGCGTGTTCGAAGTGTCGATGCGGCTCATCGGCCTCGTCATCCAGCTCGCGCCGATCGCGATCTTCTGCTTCATGTTCAATCTCGCCGCCCAGTTCGGCTGGGATCTCATCATCCGGCTCTCGGCCTATGTCTTCGTGGTGCTGCTGGCGCTCGGCCTGCAGATGTTCGGCGTCTTTCCGCTGATCCTCTCCACCATCGCCCGCAAGAGTCCCGTCGCCTTCTTCCGCGAGACACAGGAGGCCATGGTGATGGCCTTCGCCACCTCCTCCTCCAACGCGACCCTGCCCACCGCACTGCGCGTGGCGGAGGACAAGCTCAGACTGCCGCGCCCCATCGCCCGCTTCGTGCTCACCATCGGCGCGACCGCCAACCAGAACGGCACGGCGATGTTCGAGGGAGTCACGGTCCTCTTCCTCGCCCAGTTCTTCGGCATCGATCTCACGCTCGGGCAGCAGTTCGTGGTGATGCTGGTCTGCATCCTGGGCGGGATCGGGACGGCGGGCGTGCCCGCGGGCTCCCTGCCGGTGATCGCGCTCATCCTCGGCACCGTGGGCGTTCCGCCGGAAGGCATCGGCCTCGTCCTGGGCATCGATCGCTTCCTCGACATGTGTCGCACGACACTGAACGTGATCGGCGATCTGGTCGCCGCGCAGGTCATATCAAGCCTCAGCCGGGACCGGGTTCCCGATCCGGACATGGCCTGACGACGCCGGGATGACGCCAAATCTGCAGGCCATAGTCGACGAGATCGTCGCCGCCATGGCGGCCGAGACGGAGCGAGGCGCACCGGCCCGCTACATTCCCGGCCTTGCGGCCTTATCTACCGACCGGTTCGGCATGGCCGTCGTCACGGCCGATGGCGCGACCGCGATGGGCGGCGACGCGGAAATGCCCTTCTCCATCCAGTCCATCTCCAAGGTGTTCGCGCTCACCATGGCGCTCGGCAAGATCGGCGACCAGCTCTGGCGCCGGGTCGGCCGGGAGCCCTCGGGCAATGCCTTCAATTCGATTGTCCAGCTCGAGGCCGAGCACGGCATTCCGCGCAACCCCTTCATCAATGCCGGGGCGATCGTCGTCGCGGACGTCAATCTCTCCGGGCACATGCCGCGCGAGTCGATCGGTGAGCTGCTGCGCTTCGTGCGCTTCCTCGCGGATGACGAGACGATCGTGGTGGATGAGGCCATCGCGCGCGGGGAAGCCGAGACAGGCTATCGCAACATCGCCCTCGCCAATTACATGCGCGCCTTCGGCAATATCCATCATTCCGTCGAGCTGGTGCTGGGCTGCTACTTCCATCAGTGCGCCATCGCGATGAGTTGCCTCCAGCTCGCCATGGCGGGCCGCTTCCTGATGCTGGACGGCATGCAGCCCGGCGCCGGCCGCGTGATCTCCCCGCGGCGCGCGCGGCGCATCAATGCCCTCATGCTCACTTGCGGCCATTATGACGCCAGCGGAGACTTCGCCTTCCGCATCGGCATGCCCGGCAAATCCGGCGTCGGAGGGGGCATCCTCGCGGTGGTGCCGGGCAAGGCGAGCATCGCCGTCTGGTCGCCCGGACTGAACGCGAGTGGAAACTCCCAACTGGGCACGCTGGCGCTCGAAAGACTGGCCGAAGCGACTGGCTGGAGCATATTCAGGGCACGGGCCTGATCCCCGCCTCAACGATGCACGGGAACGTTTTGCCGCGTTCGGCGTTGGAGAGCCCGTGGAGGCAGAGTGGGAGAGATGCCATGACCATGTCCGATCGCGTGTCCGAAAACCGCAACGTCGAGGATCATGGTCAAATACCAGAACAACAATGGTCCTCCATCGGCCGGCGGCGCGTCGTCGGCTGGCTTGCGGGCGCGGGAACCTTCGCGCTGCTCACGGCGTGCGGCTCGGATTCGGACGGGGGTGGCGACACGGTCATTCCCCCGACACCGACGCCCTCGCCCACGCCGAGCCCCTCGCCGACCCCAAGCCCCACGCCCACCGCACCGCCGGTGACGTGCGAGGTCACGCCTGAGGAATCGAAAGGCGATTATCCGGCTGACGGCACCACGGCCAGCAACGGCATCACCAACAACATTCTCTCGCAGACGGGGGTTGTCCGCAGCGACATCCGCACCAGCTTCCTGGGCACTTCCACGACAACGGCCGCTGGCGTACGACTGTCGCTCACCATCACGCTTGCCAATGTCCGGACCCAGTGCGGCCCCCTCGCCAACTATGCGGTCTACATCTGGCATGCCGATGCGCAGGGCCGCTTCTCGCTCTATCAGCCGATCCCGACCGAATCCTATCTGCGCGGGGTCCAGCAGACCGGCGCGGATGGCAAGGTGACATTCACGACCATCGTGCCCGGCTGCATCGCGGGGCGCTATCCCCACATCTATGTCGAGATCTTCTCGAGCCTGGCCAATGCGACGATCGGCAGCAATGCCCGTTTCGTCACCCAGCTCATCCTGCCGGCGGCGATGTGCACGGCCGCCTATGCGGACACCGCCACCTATCCGGGTTCCGCGACCAATTTCGCCGGCGTCACCGTCGCCAACGATAATGTCTTCGGGAACAACACGACCGCTCAGAACAACGCGCGCACCCTCGTCGCCACCGGAAGTGCCTCGGCAGGCTATACGGCGGAGGTCACGATCGTCGTTGACGAGAATGTGCCGATCTAGGCCGTAGACTCATAAGCTCGGAGCCACAGCCGCATTGAAGCGAGTTGGACCATGGCGAGGAAGTTGCTTGCCAGCTTGTCATAACGGGTAGCGACGCGGCGGAAGTGCTTCAGCTTGGAGAAGAACCGCTCGATCAGGTTGCGCTCGCGATAGAGCCGCTTGCTGAAGCAGGGTTTCCTGAGCCGGATCGGGAGTCCTTGCGCATCGACGACCACGTGGATTTTGGTCGTGGCCCATCTCTGGAGCGACCGAGACAATGATCTCGATCCCCCTTTTTTGCCGTCGCGGCCTGTTGGTGAGCGCGAACAGGGGTACTGTCGATCATCTGGATGTCGCCATCGTGCGCGGCGGTGATGGCATCCATCATCCGATCCCAGACGCCCGCCGTTCGCCATCGCACGAAGCGGTTGTAGCAGGTCGTTCGCGGGCCATAGCGTTCGGGCAGATCGCGCTACGGTGCACCAGAGCGCAGCACCCAGAATATACCGTTGAGCACACGGCGATCATCGACGCGCGGCACGCCTCGCGGCTTGTTGGGCAGAAGCGGTTCGATCACGCGCCACTCGAAGTCGGTAAGATCATATCGGCTCATGCTGAGCCTGAATTAGAAGCCGATGAAAAATGAAAGCCGCGAAGAACCTTAGGCGCGTCTTCTCATGGTTGCAGACACCCACCTGACAATCGACAAAATCAGAGCGGTCGGGATCGCTCCTATGATCCATCCTATTGCAACCCATAAAGCCATAAAGACCAGCATCATTGCGGACATCCCGGCCTCTTCGGCAGACGTGACGCGCCAAGGCTGCATCAAAACTAGGCCGAGAAGGTAGGCCGCAAAGAAGGGTAGCCGGAAGATTGAAACGCGCCGCGACGTCACTTCAGCGAAAATCATCGAGGCAGAGGCCAGGATCGCGCTTAGGCCGATGACTAGGATGAAGGAAAAATCCATATTCCATCATATCACGGGGCGACCCGCATTCCATCGTTTATGAGTTCACGGCCTAGTTGCGTGGACACATCCGCGGACTTTGAGGGAGCCAGAAGCAGGCTTTTCAGCCCTTTTTGTTCGTCCTCCCGGACTTGATCCGGGATCCAGCTGCCTCGAGGATCACGGGTCGAGCCGGTTTGAGAAACCGGAAGAAGCGGGATCCCGGATCGAGTCCGGGAGGACGTCGTTCATGACGGGATAGAGCGCGCCGCCATGGCCTCGGCATTCGTCCCCGCAGCCACGGCTCGATCGACCAGTCCTGGCACACGCGGACGAGCTGGCGCGGGGAGTAGTTCCCCCCTTTCCCGAACCGTCTCGCTTTTCCCCTGTCCTACACCCCCTCCACCATGGCAGCCATGGTGAAACCTCCTCCTGAAAGCAGGGCAGGCAAGGCATGGCTCTTTCTCACTGGAAGCATTTTCATCCGGTCTGGCCGCACAGACTTGCCGGGATGGGCTCTGGCGTCCCTCGCATCGAACGTGCCGCGAAGGTCACGGAAGCGGAAGATGAGACGGACGTATCATCATCTTTGTGAACTTCCAGACCGCTGCGCAATGTTGGACGGCCTCCCGACCCCTCGTGGAGCTCACGCGCCGGCCGTCGCTCCCCTTCCCATCCTGATGGGGCGCCGCTCCCGCCCCGGCTCTGTGAATCAGCCGGTCCAACCCCCATTCCGTTTCCCCGCCGGCCGACCCTATTGGCATTCGCCCCGGCCGCGCCTAGGTGGGGCCGGATGGCGATGAAGCAGGCAGACGGGATTGCCGGTGGCGAGGGGACCACCACGCCATCGGCATGGGTGACGCTACGGCGCTTCCTGCCCTATCTCTGGCCCGCCGGCGAGCCGCGCCTGAAAGCGCGCATCCTCCTGGCGCTGCTGCTGGTGCTGGCCGGCAAGGCGATCACGCTGGTGATGCCCTTCGCCTACAAGGGCGTGATCGACAATATGGGGCCGGGCATGGAGAGCGGCGTGGCCCTCGCCATCGCGCTGGTGCTTGCCTATGCCGGCGCGCGGTTCGGCGGCGTGCTCTCGGACAATCTGCGCAATGTCGCCTTTGAGCGGGTGGGGCGCAACGCGCAGCGGCTGATCGCCGAACAGACATTGCGCCACCTGCACAATCTCTCGCTGCGCTTTCACCTCAACCGCAAGACCGGCGGCGTCACGCGCGTCATCGAGCGGGGCACGTCGTCGATCGAGACGATGCTCCACTTCCTGATCTTCAACATCGGCCCCACCGCGATCGAGCTGGTGGCCGTCTGCGTGATCTTCCAGATCAAGTTCGGCTTCGGCCTCGTCGCCGCGACGCTGGTGATGATCGCGGCCTATATCGGCTTCACGCAGAAGGTGACGGAATGGCGCAATAATCTGCGCCGGGAGATGGTCGACCTCGACACCGGCGCCACCGCCCATGCGGTCGACAGCCTGCTCAACTTCGAGACGGTGAAATATTTCAGCGCCGAGGAGCGCGAGGCGGCGCGCTACAGCCAGGCGCAGCGGCGCTACATGGACGCCGCGACCAAGAGCAACAACAGCCTCGCCTTCCTCAATATCGGGCAGGCCCTCATCACGAACCTCATGATGGGCGGTGCGATGGCCTTCACCGTGTGGGGCTGGAGCCAGGGGCGCTTCACGCCCGGCGACGTGGTGCTGGTCAATGCCTTGCTGATGCAGCTCTTCCGCCCGCTCGACCTGCTGGGCATGGTGTATCGCACGATCCGGCAGGGCCTCATCGACATGGAAGCCATGTTCCGCCTGATCGACACCGATGCCGAGATCCGCGACCGGCCGGACGCCCCGCCGCTGGAGATCCGCGCCGGCGAAGTGCGGTTCGAGCATGTCGTCTTCGGGTACGAGCCGGAGCGGACCATCCTCAAGGACGTCTCCTTCACCGTGCCGCCGGGCTCGACACTGGCCATCGTCGGGCACAGCGGCGCGGGCAAGTCGACCATCGCCCGGCTGCTGTTCCGCTTCTACGACATCCAGGGCGGCCGCATCCTCATCGACGGGCAGGACATCGCGCAAGTCCGGCAGACCTCGCTGCGGCGCGCCATCGGCATCGTCCCGCAGGACATGGTGCTGTTCAACGACACGATCGGCTTCAACATCGGCTATGGCCGGGATGATGCGACGCAGGCGGACATCGAGGCCGCAGCCCGGGGCGCAGCGATCGACCGCTTCATCGAGACGCAGCCGCTCGGCTACGACACGCGGGTGGGCGAGCGGGGTCTCAAGCTTTCCGGCGGTGAGAAGCAGCGCGTGGCCATCGCCCGGACGCTGGTGAAGGACCCGCCGATCCTGATCCTCGACGAAGCGACGAGTGCGCTGGACAGCCGCACCGAAGCCGCGATCCAGGGCGTGCTGGAGGACGTCTCGGCGCGCCGCACCACCATCATCGTCGCGCACCGACTCTCGACGATCGTCCACGCGGACAACATCATCGTGCTGGAGGATGGCCGCATTGCCGAACAGGGGACGCATGCATCCCTGCTCGCCAGCGGCGGGATCTACGCCCAGATGTGGGCACGACAGGCAGCTGAACGAATGAACCCGGAAGCGGGCGAGATCGCCGTGCGGCGGAGCGGGCGGCTGGAGGATGCGGCGGAATGACGGTGGTGTGCCACCTTCCCCTTCATACTTGAACGAATAGCCCGATCAGCAGGTCTTTTCCGACACTTATTCTTCGCACACCGAGAACTGTCCCAATTTCGTCATGGCCGGTTTAAGCGGAAACTGGACTCCCATTGTCAGTTCTGCCATCAATAAGGCATTCACTTTACGATGTGGGAGGTAAAAGTGAAGAAATTCATGGCATTGTTGTTGATGACCTCAGCCATTCCAGCGCAGGCTGCGATTATCAAGATCGATATCACCGGCAATCTTTACCAGGTATCCGAGTCGGTCGAATCGCGTTTCTCGCTTGGTGATGAAGTGACAGCGCGATTGCTGCTGGACACAAGCGTAATGGGCTCCGAATTCTATCCGGACACCTATTTGTTTTCGAACGCTGTCGTCGGCGGCTTTATCAGCGTCAGCGGCTATACGGCGACGTTCAGCAACAGCGCGCGCGCTTTCGTGACCGACGACGAATTCGGCGGCGCGATGGACCGTTTCCTGATCGACGACTATGAGGCAAATGCCGCCGACGTGAACGGCATGGCCTTCCACGATCTCTTCCTCAACTGGCAGGATAACAGCGCGACCGCCAGCCAGGGCTTCACGCTGCCGAACAAGCCGTCCGCTGTCCTGGCCTATGGCCTGCCTTATGGAGGGGTCGACTGGCTGACCTCCGATGGGCAAAACCGGATCACCTTCACGGCCACACAAGTGACTGTTTCGCCGGTGCCCGAATCCGCGACCTGGGCCATGATGATCGCCGGCATGGGGCTTGCCGGCGCAGCGCTGCGGCGTCGCAAGCTGACCGTGAGCTTCGGCTGAAACGATGCGGTCCGCCTCCCCGGAGGCGGACCTTCACCCGATCCGCAGGACCGTTCCCCACTGTAGTCGTCCCAGCGCCTCGCGCATGTCCTGCGGTGCTACCGCCACGCAGCCTTCGGCCGCCTTTGGCGAGCCGTCCGGATCGACCGTCACCCCCTGCAATGATGGTCCCTTTCTCTGCATTTTTCGGATCAGCAGATGATTCCATCCGGCTCGAAAACGCTATAGGCGGCCTTGATGCTGAAAAAGTTCCTGATGCCCGGCCTGCTCGCGCTTGCTGCGCTCATGTCCGAGCCGGCCGCTGCGCAGGTCTTCGAGCCTTGCGCTGACGCGACCTCCTTTCCTGTCCTCGCAGGCTCGCTGTGCATCGAGAGCGCAGTGCCGCTGGACGCCGGGGGCGCGTCGACAGCCGACAAGGAAATGATCGCGTTGTTCGTGCGGAAGTTCCCGGCCGCCAACTCGGACCGGCGGCGGGGCGAGATCTGGCTGGTCGCCGGCGGCCCCGGCGAACCGGGCGCCTCCTTCCTGCCGGTTCTTCCGGTCCTGAAACGCGCATTTCCCGACCACGACCTCATCATTCCCGATCATCGCGGGACGGGTTACTCCTCCAAGATCTGTCCCCGGGAGGAGGCGCCCGAAAGTGACGCAGGCATCGCCCTGGCCGGTCAGGAATGGGGGCCGTGCATTGGCTTCATGCATGCCAACGCCGCTCGCACCCGGGCCTTTACCATCACCAATGCCGCCCATGATCTTTCGACTCTGATCGCCCGGCACCGGGGGACCGGCGAAGTCTATCTCTATGGCGTCTCCTATGGCACCCAGCTCATCCTGCGCATGATGCAGGCCGCGCCAGCCAGGGTCGACGGAATCATCCTCGACGGGCTCGTGCCGCCGGAGGCGGACCAGCGATGGGATCTCAGTCGCCGCACGCAGGTCGTCGATGCGGTAGGGCGCGCAACCCTGACGCCGGAACAGACCGAGCGTTATCGGACCCTGCTGGCTCAGAAGGAGCCCGGCTGGAGCGCGGCGGTTCCGGGAGGCGACTTGCGACGGTTCATGGGGCATCTGCTCAGCTTTTCAGATTTGCGTGACCAGATTCCGACGATCATCGACGGGCTTCTGCGCAATGATACCGCGCCGCTCGCTCAAGTGACGGCTGACCTGCAAGGCCGCATGGAGGCGCTGGGCGCCTATCCGCAGTCCCCACCTTCAATGCCTCTGATCATGCTCATCGGCGGCTCGGAGAACAATCATCGCCGCGACCTGACCGCAAGCATCGTCACGGAGGAAGCAAAGGATGCCCTGTTCACCAGCGCCATACCCGGCCTGCTGGTCGGCAGCCCCGCTCCCCTGTATGATCGGGACGCCTTTTTCGGGCACGTGCCGGCCCGACTGCCGCGCACGCTGGTGATCCACGGCACGCTGGACCCCAATACGCCCTATGAGGGCGCCCAGCTCCATGCCGCAGCGCTTGCTGGCGCCGGCGGAGATGTCCGGTTCACGACGGTGACGGGCGCGGCGCATTTCCTGCCGCTGGTGGCGCCGGACTGCTTCGTGAAGGTCGTATCGCGCTTCATGACCGCAGGGGCTGCGCCGGATCGCTGCGAGGCCAAGGCCGTGAGCGTTTCAGTAAAGCCCTGATGGTCGGTCGCGCAGGGGCCGCATGGATTCACCCGATCCGCAGAACCGTTCCCGGCTGTAGTCGTCCCAGCGCCTCGCGCATGTCCTGCGGTGCTACCGCCACGCAACCTTCGGTCGCTTTTGGCGAGCCGTCCGCGCCGATGACCCATTGGTGGAAGAAGATGGCGCTGCCCATGCCCGGCACCGGCGGCGCATCATTGTGGCCGAGGACGATGATGACATCATAGGCCTGATCCGCGCGCGCGAGGCGCTCGTGGCTCGTGGCGCGGGGAAGCCGGACCGGGCGATTATAGGCGGGATCGGCAGGATCATCGCACCAGCCGTCATTGTCCCTGATCCAGCGCCAGGGAATTGCCGGGGCGTCTGCCCGGTCGATGCGGCCGGGACGTAAAAGGGCGGCGCGGACCGGCCAGTCGCCCAGCGGCGTCGCCCCATCGCCCTCCCGCTTGTCGGCTGCTGCGAGGAGGCCGCCCTTGCCGATGACGCAGGGGCAGGACCAATCGCCAATGGAGAGCCGTCCCGCCATGCCATCGACGCGGATGAGAGGCACCGGCATCAGGTGCGCGCCCCTCATCCCGGGAGAGTCCGCAGGATCCCGCCGCTGCACCGGCTCACAGATCGTGTCCGGTTCGATCACGCTTGGTGGCCAGATAGCGCTCATTGTGCGGATTACTCGGCAAGGCGAGCGGCAAGCGCTCGATGACCCTGATGCCCTGCGCTTCCAGCCCCGCCACCTTGGCGGGATTGTTGGTGAGCAACCGCACCTCGCCGATGCCGAGCAGGTGCAACATCCGGGCGGCCACGCCGAAATCACGCGCATCGATCGCAAAGCCGAGGCGGGTGTTGGCATCCACCGTGTCGAAGCCCTGATCCTGCAGTTCATAGGCCCGCAGCTTATTGATGAGGCCGATGCCCCGCCCTTCCTGCCGCAGGTAGAGCAGCACGCCCCAGCGGGCATGAGCAATCTCGTGCAGCGCGCCATGAAGCTGCGGGCCGCAATCGCATTTGAGCGAGCCGAGCACATCGCCGGTCAGGCATTCGCTGTGCAGTCGCACGACCGGCGGGGTGCCGTCCCGCTCGCCCAGCACAAGCGCGACATGCTCGCGCGGATCCTCCACCGAGCGGAAGGCGACGATCTCCGCCTCGACACTCGCCGCGACCGGCAGGCGGGCGCGCGCGGCGATGGCCAGCCGATGCGGATCGGCATAAGCGGCAATGTCCGCGACTGTGCACTGGGCCTCGGTCGGCGCGTCCGCATCGCCGACGAAATAGGCGGGCAGCAGCCCGGCGAGCCGTGCGAGATTGAGGGCGGCGCCGGCCGCGTCCGCATGCGGCACGGGCAGTGCCCGGAACGGCCCCTTGAACGGCGTGGCAAGATCGAGCACCGGATCGGCGATCGCCATGGCAGCCGGGGCATCGATCCATCGCTCCCGCGCGATCAGCACCGGCGCCTCCGGATCGGCAGCCTCTCGCTGGTTGGCGAGCTTGAGCGTCACGCCGCGCGCTGCCGAAAGCAGCAGTGCCGCGGAACCGTCCGGATCGAAAGCGGCGAGCGTTTCCGGCGTCGCGCCTTCCACCGGCAGCAGCGCCAGCGCGCCCGCCTTGCCGGCGAGGCGCACCGGCCATCCCCGGCGCAGCGCGTCGATGGCGCGGGCCGCCGCGCGGCCGTCCATCAGAACGCGAATTCCGTGATCAGGGGGGCATGGTCGGACGGGCGGGTCCAGCTACGCGCGCCCTCGATCACCTGATGGCCGACCGCCGCCGTCGCCACGTCCGGGCTCATCCACATATGATCGAGACGCCGTCCGCGATCGGACTTGGCCCAATCCAGCGCGCGATAGCTCCACCATGTGTAGAGCCGCTCCGGCGCCGGGACGAACCGGCGGCCGAGATCGACCCAATTGTGCGAATTCTGCAGGGCCGTCAGCAGCTCGACCTCGACCGGCGTGTGGCTGACCACGTTGAGAAGCTGCTTGTGGCTCCACACGTCACATTCCAGCGGCGCGACATTGAAATCGCCAAGCAGCAATGTCGAGCCGTCCAGCCGACCGGACCAGTCGATCATGCGCTGGATGAAATCGAGCTTCTGCCCGAACTTGGGATTCACCGAGCGATCCGGCTCGTCACCCCCGGCTGGTACGTACACATTCTCGATGCGCAGGCCGTTCTCCAGCCGCACGCCGATATGCCGCGCCTCGCCATTCGCCTGCCAGTCCAGCCGATCCTCGTCGCGCATGGGAAGCTTGCTGATGATCGCAACGCCGTGATGCATGCGCTGGCCGTTCAGCATCATGTGATTGTAGCCGAGCCTGCGGAACAGCCCTTCCGGGAAGGAGTCGTTCACGACCTTGGTTTCCTGCAGACAGAGGACGTCGGGCTGGTGCTCGGTGAGGAAACGCTCGACGATCTCCGCCCGGGCACGAACGCTGTTGATGTTCCAGGATGCGACCTTGAGAGTCTGTGTACTGCTTTTTGTCGGCATGGGGGATGTCCCTAGCGACCCTTGGCAGCGAACCCAAGGGTCGACGCATTTTTTTTGACAATGGAGGCGCGGCCGCGGGGCGCGAAAAACCCCCGCTCCGGGGGGCAGGAACGGGGGTTTCCAAAGCGCTGTTGGCGCAGGCGTGGCGCGGGACGGTCGGGCAACAGGGGGGAAATCCCGGCGCGCTCCGACGCCACGAAGATTGGATAGCTCCGGTCAGATGAGCGGCTGATGAACGGCCGGTGCCGCATCGCCAGTCATCGCGCGCGGGCCTCGGTTCATCGCCTGGGGCCGGCGCGGTTCGGACGCGGATCGCGCCATTTGAAGGCTGAATCCGCGATGGCTGCACCATAAGACAAATTCGTCAGCCGGATGTTGGTGCGGTTCCCCTGCGCATCCTTCGCCACCCATCCGTAAAGCTCCAGTCCGCCGGGCGCGCTCGCCTTGCGGGTGAAGATGAGATTGATGAGGCCATATTCCGGGTGATCGGGGTCGCGCACCTCAATCGAGAGCACGCGGGGATCACCCGTCGGCATCAGCTTGCCATAGCGGGTGAGGTCGCGGGTTGGATCGAGCAGCGCGCCCAGCGGCGAATTGCGGATCGGCCAGCGCTGGACCTGGCTGACCTGATAATCGACCATGTAGAGCGAGCGCCCATCGGCAACGATCAGCAGATCATTGCCCGTGCCGCCATAATCGAACCGGATCTGCCCTGGCTGCTTGAGCAGCAGCTTGCCGGTCTGCACCTGCCCGTTGCGATCCGTCTGCGTGAAATTGCCGCTGATCGTCGTGATCGCGCGGATCGCACGATTGACGAGGGCGAGGTCGTCCGCCGGCGACTGCGCCTGAGCCTGGCCGACCGGGACACCGGCGAATCCGGCAAGGGGAAGAACAAGCGCGCCGCCGATGAGCAGCGCGCGGGCGAAGCGGGAAGAAGCGTTCGTCATGAACGCGCAGATAGGGTGCGGGCCTTGAATGTCCACTGAATGTGCGCCTTCGCTCGACGAGCGGGACGCACGACTCGCGTCAACCGACCGCGCCACGCCCATGGCCGCTATTTCGGATTGCCCATCTCGTCACGCAGCACTTCGCGGCGGCCGACATGATTGGGCGCGCCGACCATGCCTTCATTCTCCATCCGCTCGATCAGGCGCGCCGCGCTGTTGTAGCCGATGCGCATCTGGCGCTGGAGCCAGCTGGTCGAGGCCTTCTGGTTCTCGAAGACGAGCTGGCAGGCCTTGCGGAACAGCTTGGCATCCGCACTGTCGTCGCCCAGGTCCACGCCATCGAGCGCGAAGCTGCCGTCCTCCGGCTCCTCGGTGACGGCGGAGATATAATCGGGCTGGCCCTTGGAACGCCAGTGGTCGGCGATGAGGCGCACTTCGTCATCGCTGACGAACGGCCCATGGACGCGCACCAGGCCCTTGCCGCTTGCCATGTAGAGCATGTCGCCCTTGCCCAGCAGCTGCTCGGCCCCCTGCTCGCCGAGAATCGTGCGCGAGTCGATCTTGCTGGTGACGAAGAAGCTGATGCGGGTCGGCAGGTTGGCCTTGATGACGCCGGTGATGACGTCGACCGAGGGGCGCTGCGTGGCGAGGATGAGGTGGATGCCTGCCGCGCGGGCCTTCTGCGCGAGACGCTGGATCAGGAACTCCACTTCCTTGCCCGCCGTCATCATGAGGTCCGCCAGCTCGTCCACCACGACCACGATCTGCGGCAGCGGCTGGTAATCGAGCTCCTCGTCCTCATAGACAGGCTGGCGCGTCTGCTCGTCGAAGCCAATCTGGACGCGTCGTCCCAGCGTCTTGCCTTTCGCGCGGGCGGAGCGGACCTTCTCGTTGTAATTGGCGAGATTGCGCACGCCGATGGAGGCCATCATGCGATAGCGGTCCTCCATCTGCTCGACGGCCCACTTGAGCGCACGGATGGCCTTGGCGGGCTCGGTGACCACCGGGGAGAGCAAGTGCGGGATATTATCGTAGATGCTCAGTTCCAGCATCTTGGGATCGATCATGATGAGCCGCAGCTCATCCGGCGTCAGCCGATAGAGCAGCGAGAGGATCATGCAGTTGAGACCGACCGACTTGCCCGAGCCGGTCGTGCCCGCGACGAGCAGATGCGGCATGGCGGCAAGGTCCGCGATCACCGGCTCGCCGAAGATGTTCTTGCCCAGGATGATCGGCAGTGCCGATTTCTGGTCCGCGAACTGCTGGCTGGTGATGAGCTGGTGCAGCACCACGGACTCGCGGTCCGCATTGGGCAGCTCGATGCCGATGACGGTGCGGCCGGGAATCGTCGCCACGCGAGCCGAAAGAGCCGACATGTTGCGGGCGATATCGTCGGCGAGCTGAATCACCCGGCTGGCCTTGATGCCCGGCGCGGGCTCGAGCTCGTACATGGTGACGACCGGCCCCGGCCGCACTTCCGTGATCGCGCCTTTCACATGGAAATCGTCCAGCACGGATTCGAGCAGGCGGGCATTGCGCTCCAGCCCCTGCCGGTCGATGCGGCTTCCCGGCGTTTCCGGGGCGGGCGAGAGAAGGTCGGCGGAAGGAAGAGCGCCATTGCCGAACAGATCGCTCTGCCCCGAAACGGGCGCGAATGCCTTGGTGACCGCATGGGCGTTGGGCGTCTGGATGGTGATGGGTTGACGCGCCGTCGCTTCGACCGGGCGGCGCGGCTCGGCTTCTCGCGTGGCCCCGGCCGCCGGACCGCTTTCAGCTGTGTCCGCGGCCGCTTTCTCCTTGCCGGAGAAGCCCGGACGCGGCAGCCGCATGCTGGGCAGCAGCGGAAGGGCCGGCCGGGCAAGGTGCCAGAGCGGCTTTTCCAGTGCGAGGCTGCGGACCCAGAGCCACAGGCCGCCGGCCAGACAAAGGACGAGCAGAAGCCATTGCAGGATCTGGTCGGCCGGATTCCCGAGCTTGGCAGTGAGCGCCGTCAGGCCCTGAGCGAAAAGGAAGCCGATGACACCGCCCCAGCGGGCGGGCAGGCCGACAAGCGGCTCGGGCTGCAGCAGCCAGAGCCCGGTGCCAATCAGCGCCAGGCCGGCGGCGCATTTGGCGACCTGCCCCTGCCACCCGGTCCTGTCCTGATCCGCCCACAGCCGTCGTGCGCAGACAAGGATCAGCGGCAGCAGCAGCAGTGCCGGAACGCCCGCGATCGTGTACAGGAAATCCGCGGCCCAGGCCCCTGCCGCGCCCATGAGGTTGCGCACATCCGGCCCGGCGGCGGTATTCAGCGCGGTATCGCCGACCTTGTAGCTCAGCAATGCCAGGAACAGGAAAAGGGCGAGCGCATAGAGGCCGACCGCGCCCAGGAACGTGCCGATGCGCACGAGGCTGCGGCGGAGCATCGCCTGCCATTCGGGAGTGCGAGGGCCGCTTGCCCGGCTTGCCATGTGCCTGTGACTCCCTGCGTCGGGCGACGCCAGTGCAGCGCGTCGATCCCGAAATGTTCCGTCGCGGCACAATCCTCCTTCGCGGACTCGCCGTCAAGAGTCGGCGGGTTGGGCGCGCGTCCTTCCGCTCAGGTCGGCGCCCCGGCGAGGGCGGCGAGCGCTGCGCCGTCCAGCCGGTTTACGGTCCACTCATCCATCGCTTCGGCGCCCAGCGATCGGTAGAAGGCGATGGCCGGGCTGTTCCAGTCAAGCACGGCCCATTCCATCCGGGCGCAGTCCCGCTCCACGGCGATGCGGGCGAGCCGGGCGAACAGGGCGCGGCCGATGCCGGCCCCGCGCGCTTCCGGCGACACGTAGAGATCTTCCAGATAAAGGCCGGGCCGCCCCTCGAAGGTCGAGAAATTGTGAAAGAAGAGCGCGAAGCCGGCCGCCGCCCCGTCCTTTTCGGCGATCAGCACTTCCGCTGCCGGTCGGGGACCGAACAGATGATGTGCCAGCACGGCCTTATCCGCCCGCACCGCATGGGCGAGGCGTTCATAATCCGCCAGCGCAAGGATGAACCCATGAATCAGATCGATGTCGCGGGCCTCGGCGAAACGGATATGGATCGTCATTGCAGAATTTCCGGTTTCAGGGTGCGTGGTGCGATCTGTCGCGCCCGCGCTGCCCAGAGGCAACCGGCTACGATCATCAGCGCGCCCGCATAAGTGGTGGGAAGGACGGTCTCTCCGAAAATCCACCATCCCAATAGGACGGCCCAGATGAAGGCAGTATATTCGACCACGACAAGCTGCTGCGCTTCCGCGCGGGCATAGGACCAGGCGAGCAGCATGATCGCGCTCGTGCCGCCGGCGGACGCGAGCAGCAGGAATGGCCAGTGCGCCATGTCCGGCACTTGCCCCAGCCACGGCGCGGCAAGGCCATAAAGCACCGCGCCGATCAGGTTGAAGGCGAGGGCGACTTCGATGGGCCCTGCGGCGAGCGACTGGCGGCGGGCAATGACCAGGCTGACCGCATAGAGCACCGCGCCGACGAGAATGGCGACCGCGCCTTCCAGGGTGCCGGCCTGCCCTTTCGCGCCGGACTGGCCGGCGAGAATGACGATCACGCCCACGAAGGCGGCGAGCGACCCCATGACAGCCCGGCTGCTGATCTTCTCCTTGAGGAACAACCCGGCGAGGGCGAGTGCGACGAGCGGCGCGATGAAGGACAAGGCGATGCCCTGCGCGATCGGCGTGCGCACCAGTCCCCAGAAGAACAGGAGGACTGACACGGCGCCGGCCCCGCTCCTGCCCAGATGCAGGAGCATCGTCTGTCGGTCCGGAATGCGTCGTACCCGAAGGAGATACAGCGGCGTCAGGACGATCGTGCCGATGATCGCGCGCCAGAGCAGCGCGTTATAGGCGCCGATCGCGATCGACAGCGTCTTCATGACCGCGTCCATGCCCGCAAAGATCGCGATCGCGGCACAGGCGACCGCGAAAGGCACGAGCGCCTGGTTGGCACGGGTCGATGGCATGGCGTCTCGCGAAAACAGTCCCCTGGCCGGCGGCAGTGACGGGCGGGATGGCAGACGCCGGAGCCTCGCCCGACTCGCGAGCCGGCCATGCTCTATGCCAGCCACGATCGCGAAGCGAGAGCCATGTTGATGAGCGCGGAAAGCTGGTACCGGGGGGCATGGCACACGCGCTCCGTCCGTTTCCCGCCCTCCTCCTTCTCGCCAGCTGCGCAGGGCAGCCTGCGCCCAATTCTCCCGATGGGAGGCATGGGGTCGCCCTGCCGCATACCGCCGCGCCCGGACCGGCACCGGCCGCCCATCCCCGGCCCGACCGGACGATCATTGCCGACCGCGAAGCGCTCGAGCGCCTGCTCGGCAACAGCGGGATCACGCTGCAATGGATCGGCTGGGACCGACGCGGCGACCTCGCGGCGGATTATGCGACGGACCTGCTGCGCCTGCGCGGCGGGCAGTCCGCCAGCGATGGTCCCGGGAAGCTGATGCTGGACGGGGTGGTGACACGCATCGACCGGGACTCTTTCACTTTTGACGGGCGGATCGACATCATCGACACGCCCGACATCGGCCGGGTTTGTCGACGCGAAGGCCAGATGACCTTCCGGGTGACCCAGAACCGGCGCTACTGGCGCCTGCAGGAGATGGAAGCCTGCGACGGCCTCACCGATTATGTGGACATCTATTTCTGAGACGCCCGCCGCGGGGCGGGCAAGGAACAGCGGATTTCCCGATGGCGCTCAGGTCCGGTGCGCGATCCAGCGCGCGGCAATGGCCCCCGCCTGGGCCAGCACGGCTTCGTCCTGCGGGCGCAAGGCCCTTCCGCCCCCGATTGGCGATTCGAAATAGGCCGTGACGAAGAACGGCGACGGCCTGTCCGGACGCCAGACAATGGCGATGTCGTTCAGCTTGTCGCCGAAAGCCGGGTCTCCCCAGAAGGAGCCCGTCTTGTCACCGGCGCGCCAGTCCGCCGGCAACCCGGCCCGCAGGCGCCGCAGGCCCGTCCGCGTCTCGATGGTCCAGCCCGTCAGTCGCTCCCGGCTGGCGGGCTTCAGCACCTCTCCGGCCAGAATCGCGCGCAATGCCCCCGCCATCGCGGCGGGGCTGGTCGTATCACGAATATCCTCACCATGGCTGGTGTTTAGCGCCGGCTCGTAACGGTCCAGCCGCGACACATCATCGCCCAGCGCGCGCCAGAAGCGGGTGAGGGCCTCGGGACCGCCAAGCTTGCGCAGCAGGATGTTGGCAGCGCCATTGTCACTCTCGATCTGCGCGGCCGCGCAGAGATCCAGCACCTTCATGCTGTCCTCGCCATCTTCCAGCGCAGCCCGAACGGCGGGTGCGTGACCCACGGCATCGTCTCGCGTAATGAGAAGTCGCTCCTGCTCCCCGAACGCTCCCGAGTCCATCCCGGCGAGCATCGCCGCTGCGAGCGAGAGCTTGAAGGTCGAGCACATCGTGAAGCGCTCGTCCTGCCGATGCCCGACAAGCGCAAGGTCTCGTGCGTCAAGCATCGCCACGCCCAGCCGGCCGCCTGAACGAGACTCGAGGGCGGCCAGTGCCTGCCGCGCGGTTTCATCGGCTGTGTTGTCAGGTTCTTCGGGTGGCTGTGCCCTTTTGTCGCATCCGGCGAGCGCGAGAAGGGCCGTCCCCATCACGCCGGACAGCACATGGCGGCGGCCGACAATCATCGCTTTGCCGGAAGGCCGGGCTTCACTTGACGGCCGAACCATCGGCGCGCGAGACCTTGCCGACGATCAGTTCGTCGATCCGCAGCCGCCGAATGCGTGCGGACCCGATCGACAGGCGACCGATGGCCAGCGCGCCGAGCGCCAGCGCCCCAAGGGCCAGCGCACCGATGGCGACGGCGCCCAGCGCGGAGGCACCGGTGGCCGAAGCGCCAGTCGCTGACGCACCGGTTGCCGAGGCGCCCGTGGCGACTGCCCCTCGAGAGGCCGGAGCCGGGGCTGGTGTCTCGGTCTTCGGGACGGGCTGGATGCTCATTCCGCAGCCACCGGATCAGCATTCGCGCCATTCGCGGCCTCGATCTCGGCCGCCTTGGCTTCCACCAGCCGGACGATATGCTCGATCATGTCCGCATCGTTGATGTGATGATCGGTCACGCCGGAGAGATAGACCATGTGCTTGCCGTTGCCGCCGCCGGTGATGCCGATGTCGGTCTCGCGCGCTTCGCCCGGGCCATTGACCACGCAACCGAGCACGGAAAGCGAGAGCGGCGTGTGGATGTGCTGGAGGCGCGTTTCCAGCGCTTCGACAGTGCGAATCACGTCGAATCCCTGGCGCGCGCAGGATGGGCAGGAGACGACGCGGACGCCGCGCGTGCGGATGCCCAGCGCCTTCAGTATCTCGTAGCCGACGCGCACTTCCTCCTCCGGCTCTGCAGAGAGCGAGACGCGGATGGTGTCGCCGATGCCGGACCACAGGAGATTGCCGATGCCGATGGCAGACTTTACCGTCCCGCCGATCAGCCCGCCCGCCTCGGTGATACCCAGATGCAGCGGGCAATCCACCGCCTCGGCAAGCTGCATATAGGCGGCAACGGCGAGGAACACGTCGCTGGCTTTTACCGCCACCTTATATTCATGGAAGTCCTGGTCCTGGAGCAGCCTGATATGATCGAGCGCGCTTTCCACCAGCGCCTCGGGGCACGGCTCGGCATATTTCTCCAGAAGATGCTTCTCGAGGCTCCCGGCATTGACGCCGATGCGGATCGCGCAGCCATTGGCCTTGGCCGCATCCACCACTTCCTTGACGCGTGCGGCGGACCCGATGTTGCCGGGATTAATGCGCAGGCAGGCAGCGCCGGCATCGGCCGCTTCCAGCGCGCGCTTATAGTGGAAATGGATGTCCGCGATGATCGGCACGCGCGCCGCCCGCACGATCTGCTTCAGCGCGGCGGTGCTCTCGACATCCGGGCAGGAGACGCGGATCAGGTCCACCCCTGCATCCTCGCAGCGGCGAATCTGGTCGATCGTCGCCCGCGCATCCGAGGTCGGCGTGTTGGTCATGGTCTGCACGGTCACCGGCGCGCCGCCGCCCACGGGGACATTGCCGACCATGATCTGCCGGCATTCGCGCCGCGCGATGTCGCGCCAGGGGCGCAGGCCGGGATTATGCTCGGACATGACGGGAACTCGCCGGATGAATGCTCATGCGGGACATATAGCGGCGCCGGCCGCCGGAAGCGAGAGCGCCGTTGGATGCCACGCTTCCCTGCGCCGACGAGACGCAGGCAGCCCGCCCGCCTCGCCGCACCGTTGCCGAACGGCGCGTCGCCGCTTAAGCTCGCCTGATCGCGGCCTGCCGTCTTCACCGACGACCGGGTGCGCGCGCCTCATCGCGCCGGCTTCAGCTCCGGCAAGGAGACACATGCATGCGTCGTTTCGCTCCCGCCCTGCTGCTGCTCGGTCTTCCCTCCATCGCGCCGGCGCAGGTGCCGCCACCGGCTGTCGAAGGGCCCCAGCCTCTCCTGACCGGGCGCGATCTCTTTTCGCTGGAAGCCGCGAGCGATCCCCAGATCAGCCCGGACGGCAAGTGGATCGCCTATGTCCGCAAGTCGAACGACATCATGACCGACAAGGCCCGGCCGACCATCTGGCTGATCGACGTGGCGAGCGGCACCCAGCAGCCTCTGGTCGCCGGTCCGGGCGCGCACATGGCGCCGCGCTGGTCACCGGACGGCAAGCGCCTGGCCTATGTCTCCGCGTCGGACGGGGCGCCGCAGCTCCATGTCCTCTGGCTGGCGGACCGCGCCAGCGTGAAGATCACTGGCCTGCCGGACAGCCCCGGTGCCGTCGCCTGGTCGCCGGACGGACGGCGGATCGCCTATACCATGCAAGTGCCGGGGACCGGTGCCACGCTGGGCAAGGCGCCGGAGAAGCCGGAGGGCGCCCGGTGGGCCGAACCGCTCGAAGTGATCGACAAGGTGACCTATCGCGCGGACGGCGCCGGCTATTTGAAGCCCGGGGTCAGCCAGATCTTCGTGGTGTCGGCCGATGGCGGCGCGCCGCGCCGGCTCACCTTCGGCAAGTGGGACGATGGCGGTCCGCTGAGCTGGTCCCCGGACGGGCGGACGATCCTCTTCTCGTCCAACCGCAATGAGGACTGGGAACTCAATCCCGTGAACGGCGAGGTCTATGCGCTGGACGTGGCCAGCGGTGCGGTGAAGGCCCTGACCAGCCGCGACGGGCCGGATGGCGGCGCGCGCTATTCGCCGGACGGCTCGAAAATCGCTTATCTCGGCTATGACGACAGCCGGCGCGGCTACGACAATGTGCAGCTTTATGTGATGAACGCGGACGGCAGCGGTTTCCGCTCCCTCACAGCCACCCTGGACCGCAGCATCGACAATGCGCAGTGGGCTGGCAACGCCACGCTCTATATATCCTACGACGATCATGGCCAGAGCCGCGTCGGCCGTATCGGGCTCGACGGCAGGATGACTCCGGTGGCGCAGGGACTGGCCGGCGATTCGCTGGATCGGCCCTATACGGGCGGCGGGTTCAGCGTGTCGAAGGCGGGCATCGTTGCTTATTCGGGCGGCGACCCGCTCAGCCCGGCTGACATCTATCTGGCCGACGGCAAGGACGGGAAGCGCCTGACCCGGCTGAACAGCGAGTGGTTGGGCGCCAAATCGCTCGCGCAGGTGCGCAAGCTGCCGGTCACCGCCCCCGATGGCCGCGCCATCGATGCGTGGCTCGCCACGCCGCCCGGCCACCGGGAAGGGCAGCGCGTGCCTCTCATCCTGGAGATCCACGGCGGACCCTTCGCCGCCTACGGCCCCTATTTTTCGACGGACGTGCAGCTCTACGCAGCGGCGGGCTATGCAGTGCTTTACACCAATCCGCGCGGCAGCACCTCCTATGGCGCGGAATTCGCCAATCTCATCGACAAGAAATATCCCGGCGACGATTATGGCGATCTGATCGCAAGCGTGGACGCGGCCATCGCGGCCGGCATCGCGGACCCGAACAATCTCTTCGTCACCGGCGGATCGGGCGGCGGTGTGCTCACGGCCTGGATCGTGGGCAAGACGAACCGCTTCAAGGCAGCCGCGACGCAGAAGCCGGTGATCGACTGGTCCAGCTTCGTACTCACCTCTGACGGCTCGAATTTCTATTCGCCTTACTGGTTCGAAAAGAAGCCGTGGGAAGATCCGGACAGCTACTGGACGCGCTCGCCGCTCAGCCTTGTGGGCAATGTGACGACGCCGACGCTCGTCGTCGTGGGCTCGGAGGATTATCGCACGCCGGTCAGCGAGTCCGAGCAATATTATACCGCGCTCAAGCTGCGGGGCATCCCAACGGCTCTGGTCAAGGTGCCGGGCGCCAGCCATGGCGGCTTTGCGGCCCGGCCCAGCCAGTCTGCCGCCAAGGCTTCAGCGATCCTCGAATGGTTCGGCCGCTACCGCACTGCCTCCCAGCCCTGAGCGGACCGAGGAGGGGTGAAGGGAGGGGGATGGCGTTTCATCCCTCCCGGCTGGCACATCCTCATGCCCCGAACGGCCACTCCGGCAGTCCGGGAACGTCCACGGGAAACGAGAAGATCGCCCCGGCATGGGGTTGGGCAGCGAGATCGGCTTCGGAGAGCCCCGTCCGCGCGCTGGTGACATAAGCGGTGCGCAGATCGGCGCCGCCGAAGGCGATCATCGTCGGCCGGCTGACCGGCAAGGCCACCGTCTGCAATATCTCGCCCTCGGGCGAAAGCCGCACGACGCGCCCGCCGTCGAACAGGGCGCTCCAGTAGCAGCCCTCGGCATCGAAGGAGCCTCCGTCCGGGCGCCCCGTGCCCTGCTCGAAGCGGTGCACGATATGCGCGCGGGACAAGCTGCCCGACGCCGGATCAACATCATAGCCGCGCAACACATGGCTCGGCGTGTCGGCATGGCGGAAAGCGGTGCCATCCGCATTGAAGGCCGCGCCATTGCAGGTCAGCATCCCGCCTTCGATCCAGGTGATGGTTCCGTCCGGATCGATCCGGTAGAGCGCGGCGTCCCGCGCGCTCTTGGCCGTGTTGACCGTGCCTGTCCAGAAGCGTCCCGAAGGATCGGTGCGCCCGTCGTTGAAGCGCAGGTCCGGCCGGCCAGCGAGGATGGGATTGCCGAAGGGGCGAAGTTCCGCCTCCCAGCCGTCCAGCATCGCCAGCCCATCCTTCATCGCGAGCAGAAATCCGCCACCAACGCGAAAGGCGAAGCAGCCGACAGGTTGATCGAAGCGGCGCAGGTCGTCCTCGCCCGTTGCCGGATCGAATCGGTGAAGCGCGTTGCGGTTGATATCCACCCAGTAAAGCCGGCGCTCGGCGGCGTGCCAGCGCGGCGCTTCGCCGAGATCGGCATGGGCATCGAGCGCGACGGAGACGATGGGAGAAGTCATCGCGCATGGGCATGTCGTGTTTCGCGGCGTGGGGCAAGGCAGTCCGGCGCAAAATGCCCTCCAGGCACGACGGCAGGGCGGGACGCACCGGACAGGATCGGCGTCCCCGCCGCTCCCGTGTGCCCCGCGCCGGGCGCGCGCGGACGCGCGACCAGGGCATAGCCCACGCCACGCATCGTGCGCAGCATCTGCCAGTCGAAATCGCGGTCGAGCTTGGCGCGCAGGCGCGAGACATGAACCTGGACCACATTGGTGCCCGGATCGAAACCCACACCCCAGACGGACCAGAGCAAGGCCTCCCGCGTCTGCGGCCGGCCGGGATGCAGCGCGAGGCAATGCAGCAACTCAAACTCGCGCTGCACGAGCCCAAGCGGGCGGCCGAGACGCCAGGCCTCACGGCGCATGAGATCGATCTCCAGTTCGCCCAGGCGGACGCGGGGACGCGCAAAAGGCGTTGCCACGGCCACCGCGCGGGCATGGCGCAAGCTGCGGGCCAGCGCCTCACCTTCGCTCATCCATGGCCCGATGACGTCGACGGCACCGGCCGCCAGAATACGGATGCGCGCGCGCACATCATCCCGGCGCTGCCAGCAGAGAGCGTTGTCCGGCGAACGGGCAGCGGTGCCGGCATGTTTCGGCCTGATCGTGCGCAGATGCACGGCTACATTGGCTCTCCGCAGGGCGCGCATCAGAATGGCGAGCCGGCGATCCCGCGCGTCATCATGGTGGCAAAGCCAGATCTCGATACGCTGCACGTTCGCCTTCTCACGCCTCTCGCGGCGCCCCGCCGCGCCCCGCCGCAGGAGGCGGGCATCGCCGGAAAGCTAGGCCGAAAAGCGACCTGTCGACGCAACATATGCTCCGGATCGGAGCAGTTTCAGGACGCTTTTGCCCATGTGACGATCAGCGTCAGGCCGGGCCCGGCCGGCCGGGGGCTTTCGCTGGTCAGGCGCACCCGCGACGCGTCGGCGCGCGCCCGGGCGAGGATCGTCTCGGGCACCGTCGGGTCGTGAAGGATGCGATCCGCCTCGCCGAGCAGACGCGCCGCGCGGAGACTGAGATCATCCGGGTCGGACGACGTGAGCAGGATGGTCTCCGCGCGGTCTGCCGGTCCATCCTCTCCCGCACCGTCCAGCCAGAGGCGCACGGCGTCGGCAGGGCGCTCTCCAAGCGGATCGAGCATCCCCTTCTCGCGCAGTGCCTCGTCAAGCGCCTGGCGACGCTGGCGAGCATCAGGCCAGCGCGCCCGCAGCGCCGCGCGTGCCTCCGCCAGCGCCTGCGCCAGCGCGCCGAGGTCGGGGGGCAGCAGTCGCTCGATGCGCTGGCGCACGGCCTTGGCCAGCCCCGCCGACGCGCCGCCGGTCCCGACGGCCACCAGCACGGGATCGCGATCGACGATCGCTGGCGTCGTGAAATCACAAAGGGCGGGCTGGTCGACGACATTGACGAGAATGCCCCGGGCCCGCAGCCGCCCCGCAGCCTGAGCGCTTTCCTCCGGGTCATCTAAAGCGATGAAGGCAAGGGACGCCGCCTCATCCGCCTCGCCGACCGCAATCCCGCCGGCCCGTTCGATCAGCCTTCGCTTCGCCTGTGCCGCCTCGCCGGCGCCGAGCAGGATCACCGGCCTGCCTGCGATCCTGAAGAAGAGCGGCAGGCTGTGCATGGCACTCAATCCTGGAGGAAGTCCGGCATGCGCTCGGCCGCAATGATCGCCTCGGGCATGATGCGATCGGCCACGACGGCGAAACGGTCGCCATCCACCATGACCTCGGGCACCAGTGGGCGGCTGTTGTAGGTGCTCGCCATGGTCGCGCCATAAGCGCCGGCCGTGCGGAACACCGCAAGGTCGCCCGCCTTCACCAGATCGATATCGCGCGCCATCGCGAAAGTGTCGCCACTCTCGCAGACCGGGCCCGCGATATTGGCGACGAAGTGTTCGCCCGTCGGCGCCACGGCCTCGAAATCGTGCCAGGCATCATACATGGCAGGCCGGGCGAGGTCGTTCATGGCGGCATCGACGATCACATAGGGCCGGATCACCCCCGGCTTCACCCAGATGACGCGCGTCAACAGCACGCCGGCATTGCCCACGATCACGCGGCCCGGCTCGAAATAGAGCGTCGCGTCCCAGTCCTTCGTCGCACGGGCCACCATCGCGCCATAGTCGGCGGGGCTCGGCGGTATCTTGTCGCGTTCATAAGGCACGCCCAGACCACCGCCAAGATCGACCCGGTCGATGACGTGACCGGCCGCACGCAGATCGCGCATGAGCGCTCCGATCTTGCCATAGGCCGCTTCCAGCGGGGCGAGGTCGAAGAGCTGGCTGCCGATGTGAATCGCGATGCCGCGCATGGCGAGACCCGGCAGCGTTGCCAGCCGCGCGAAAATCCAGCCCGCCTGATCGATCGGCACGCCGAACTTGTTCTCCTTCATGCCGGTCGAGATCTTGGCATGCGTGCCCGCATCGACATCCGGATTGACGCGCAGCACGGCATCGGCAGTACGCCCCATTTCCTGCGCGATCTGCGCAAGGACAACGCCTTCCTCCTCCAGCTCGATATTGAACTGGCCGATGCCTGCTTCCAGTGCCGCCGCCAGCTCCGCGCGGGTCTTGCCCACGCCGGAGAAGACGATGTCCTGCGCCGGCATTCCGGCAGCGAGCGCCCGCTGCATCTCCCCGCCCGACACGATGTCCGCACCATAGCCCTCGCGCGCCAGCACGCGCAGCACGGCAAGATTGGGATTGGCCTTGATCGCGAAGGCGATGTGCTTGCGGGGGACTGCGTCCAGCGCCTCACGGAACACGCGGGCATGCCGCTCCAGCGTGGCACGGGAGTAGACATATACCGGTGTGCCGACCGCATCGGCAATCGTGCTCATCGGCACGTTCTCGGCGTGCAGCACGCCATCCTTGTAGGCGAAATGATCCATGATGTGCTGCCCCTAGAGAGCGGGCGAGCGGAAGGGAACCAACTTTTCCCTGCATGCGCGAAAGCAGGGTTGCGCCGAATCACTATCCGGCTGGGCGGCCTCAGTCCTTGGGCTTGCCGTTGTCCGGCCCCGGGGGAAGTGCGAAGGGGTCTTCCTCGCGTTCGGCGGATCGGGTCAGCAGGTCGGCGCGCCGTTCGGGCTGCGCCTGCGTGGAAGGCGTCATGAGTTCCGCCGGCGTCTCGCGCCGCTCTGCTGCAGCCGCCTTGGGGACTTCGCCCATACCCTGCTGCGGGCGCAGCGGCGTGACCGAGCCACAGGCCGCAAGCGTCGCCAGCAGGAAAGTCGAGGCCAGAATGGCTTTCATCGGGCCGTCTCCTTGTCCAGCGCGGCGCGCGCCTCGACGATCTGGGCGCGGACCTGCTCCGGCGCGGTACCGCCATAAGAGCGGCGGCTTGCCACCGAGGCATCGACAGTGAGCACGGCATAGACACGCCCGTCAATGCGCGGATCGATGGCCTGAAGCGTTTCGAGCGGCAGGTCGGCCAGCGTGCTGCCGGCGTCCTCCGCCGCCTTCACGGCGCGGGCCGGTGATGTGATGCGCTTCCCGGAACGGCACGTTCGCCTCGCGCACCAGCCAGTCCGCAAGGTCAGTGGCGGTGGAGAACCCCGCTTCCGCGAGCGCGCGCATCCGGTCCGTGCGGAAGCGGGTCGTCTCGATCATGCCGGTCATCGCCGTGATGCACAGGCCGAGCAGATCATGCGCCTCGAACAGCGGCGGCTTGTCGTCCTGCATGTCCTTGGAATAAGCGAGCGGCAGGCCCTTCATGGTGACGGCGAGGCTCGTCATGCAGCCCATGATCCGCCCGGCATGGCCGCGCACCAGCTCGGCGGCGTCCGGATTGCGCTTTTGCGGCATGATCGAGCTGCCGGTTGAATAGGCATCGGGCAGTGTGATGAAACCGAAAGGCTGGCTCGCCCAGATCACGAACTCCTCCGCGAGGCGCGAAAGATGCAGGCTGCACTGCGTAGCAGCCATCAGATAATCGAGCGCGAAATCACGGTCCGAGACGCTGTCCAGGCTGTTGCGCGTCGGCCCGTCGAAGCCGAGCGCGGCAGCGGTCATGTGCCGGTCGGTCGGGAAGCCTGTGCCGGCCAGCGCGGCAGCACCGAGCGGCGAGAGGTTCATCCGCGCCCGCGCATCGGCGAAGCGTGAGCGGTCGCGCGCGATCATCTCGTAATAGGCCATGAGATGGTGGCCGAGCGTCACCGGCTGGGCGCTCTGGAGATGCGTGAAGCCCGGCATGACGGAGGCGGCATGCTCGTCCGCCCGATCGACGAGCGCGCGCTGGAGCGCCGCCAGTCCCGCATCCACATCATCCATCGCATCGCGGACGAAGAGACGGAAATCGGTGGCCACCTGATCGTTGCGGGAGCGCGCCGTGTGCAGGCGTCCGGCGACCGGGCCGATCCTGTCCGCCAGCCGGGCCTCCGTGGCCATGTGGATATCTTCAAGGTCCAGATCGCTCGGCAGGTCGCCTGCCTCATATTCGGAATGGATCGCCTGCAGCCCGGCGATGATCGTCTCCGATTCCTCGAGAGTGAGGATGCCTTGCGTCCCGAGCATCCTTGCGTGCGCGATGGAGCCGGCGATATCCTGCCGCCACAGCCGCTTGTCGAATGGCAAGGAGGCATTTATCTCGCGCATGACCGCAGCGGGACCGGCTTCGAAACGGCCGCCCCACATGCTGTTCGCGTCCTTTTTACCGGAGTCTGCCATGCGCTTTTCCGCTGCCCTTGCTGTCCTCATCGGCCTCTCGCTGGCCGCGAGCGGGTGCGATAGGCGTTCCGGGGAAACCGCGCAAGGCAGCGGCGCGAACGCGGCGGCACCCGACGAAGTCACGCCTGACGAAGTGACCGCCGATGAAGTGCCGTCCGCGGCGAGCGGCGGGACCGAAGCCGTTTTCAAGCACGTGGTGGACCGCAGCCACAAGGGCGAAGCGATGCCGGACAAGCCCTTCACCACGCTGGAAGGCAAGGCTGCCACGCTGAAAGAGATCGCCGGCGGCAAGCCCCTTCTGGTCAATCTCTGGGCGACATGGTGTGCGCCCTGCATCGCGGAACTGCCCGCGCTGGACAAGCTCGCGGCCGCCGGCACGCGCCGGGGCGTGGCTGTCGTCGCCGTCTCGCAGGACATGGAGCCGGGCGGCGTCCCGGCCTTCTGGACGGCCCGCAAGCTCTCCACCCTGAAGACCTGGCTCGACCCTGAGAATGCGCTGGGCTTCCATTACGGCACGGGGACTCTCCCGACCACGATCCTCTATGACGCGCAAGGCCGGGAAGTGGCCCGGGTCATCGGCGCGCTCGAATGGGATGGCGCCGATGGACAGGCCCTGGTCGCGGAAATCAGCGGCTGAGAGGGAGCCGGCGCTCTCACACACACATCGCAATCAGCGATAGCATAAGGGCGCGAGTCCTTCCCGCTGGGCCTCCGCGAAAGGAGGCAGGCCGTGATCCAGCAGCCAGAGGATGCGGCGAGCCGCCCCCTCGCTGCTGTTGTCGCTGGCCGCCCAGAGCGTGTCGAAGCACCAGAGCCACGCCTCCCGCGCCGGAGACTCCTCGTCATCGCTCCAATAGCCTGCGCCGGCATCGATGAAATAGCGGCAGGAGTAGCGATACCAGTTCTCCGTTCCGTCCGGCGCGAAGCCCGCTCTTGGTCCATGGCCGATCGCGCAGCAGACGATCCCGTCCGCTGGCAGATAGGCTGGTGCGCGGCTCTCTCCCCGGGCGCCTTCACTCGTGATGCGCCGCATGTCGAACGCTTCGTAACCAGCGGGAAGCGACAGAAGGTACGCGGCATGCCGGCGAAGATTGGCCTGCTGAAAAGGCGTGATGAACGGACGCAAGGAAGAATGCAGCATGAATGGACCTCGAGCCACGAGGGGTGCCGAGCGTCTGAAAAGCATTGCGGCGCATTTCCGCATTTCGGAAGGGCAACCGCGGACCTGGCGTTGTCGCCTCGGGCGCGCCTGTGATCAAAGATCCCGATCGGGCACGAAACTCAATCTATTAAGTAGAGTAATAAGGTCAAGGGGAATTCTAGAAGCTGCGCGCGGGAAACGCGCAGGCCGCCTTCCCGAACCGCTGCTCAGCGCGCGAGAATGCTTTTCCCGACGGCTTCCGCGACCTTGATCCCGTCCATTGCCGCCGAGAGAATGCCTCCGGCATAGCCGGCGCCCTCCCCGGCCGGAAACAGCCGCGCCACGTTCAGGCTCTGAAAATCCCTGCCACGCGTGATTCGCACGGGAGACGAAGTGCGCGTCTCCACGCCCGTCATCACGGCGTCAGGATGGTCATAGTTGCGGATCTGCTTGCCGAAGAAGGGCAAGGCTTCGCGAAAGGCCTCGATGACGAACGGGGGTAGACAGGCGGAGAGATCGGTCATCGTGACGCCCGGCTTGTAGCTGGGGATGACCGAGCCGGTGGCTGTTGACGGGCGTTCTGCAAGAAAGTCACCCACCGTCTGCGCAGGCGCGCGATAGTCGGAACCGCCGGCAAGAAAGGCCTGGCTCTCCCAGTGACGCTGCAGCGCGATACCGGCGAGCGGCCCGTCCGGATAATCCCGCGCGGGCTCGATGCCGACGACGAGCCCGCTATTGGCATTGAACTCCGCGCGTGAATATTGGCTCATGCCGTTGGTCACCACGCGTCCTTCCTCGGATGTGGCGGCCACGACACGCCCGCCGGGGCACATGCAGAAGCTGTAGACCGTGCGCTCGTTGTCGCAATGATGCGCGAGGCTGTAGGCCGCTGCGCCCAGGATCGGGTGTTTCGCGCAGGCCCCGTAGCGCGCTTCATCGACCCAGCTCTGCGGATGCTCGATTCGCACGCCGATGGAGAAGGGCTTGGCTTCCATATAAACGCCGCGCGCATGCAGCATCTCGAAAGTGGGCCGGGCACTATGGCCGATGGCGAGGACCACATGATCGGCTTCCAGAAAGCTGCCATCCTGCAGATGCAGGCCGCGCAGGGCCATGCGGCCTTCCCCGTCCCGCTCCAGCGCGAGATCATCGACGCGGGTCTGCCAGCGATATTCGCCGCCCAGCGCCTCGATGGTGCGGCGCATGTTCTCCACCATGGTGACGAGCCGGAACGTGCCGATATGAGGATGCGCCTCGGTGAGGATGTCCTCCGGCGCGCCGGCCTTCACGAACTCCTCGAGCACCTTGCGCCCGAGGAAACGCGGATCCTTGACGCGGCAGTAGAGCTTGCCGTCGGAAAAGGTGCCCGCGCCCCCCTCCCCGAACTGGACATTGCTGTCCGGGTTCAGGACTGACCGGCGCCACAGCCCCCAGGTATCCTTGGTGCGTTCGCGCACCACCTTGCCCCGATCGAGAATGATCGGGCGGAAGCCCATCTGTGCCAGCAGGAGCCCGGCGAACAGGCCACATGGCCCGGCGCCGATGACGACCGGGCGCAGGCCGGACCAGCCTTCGGGCGCTTTCGCGACGAAATGATAGTCGGTGTCCGGCCGCGCGCGGACCTCGTGATCGCCTGCGAAGCGCGCCAGCACGGCGGCCTCGTCACGCAGCGCGACATCGAGCATGTAGACAAGCAGGATCGCGCTCTTGCGCCGCGCGTCATTGCCGCGCCGGACGATCTCGAAATGCTGCAGGTCCTCGGCTGGAATGCCCAGCCGCGCGCAGATGGCCGGAGCCATGGCCTCGGCCGGATGGTCGAGCGGGAGGGTGAGGCCGGAAAGGCGGATCATGCAGGGCCCATAATGCGCTTTGCCCGTCCGTCCAACAGGCTGCCGGCGCGCAGCCGCGGTCCGGAGTGGCTACTCCGCCGCCTGCGCCGTCACGCCGCTCGCAACCGGACGCAACACGACGTGTCCCACCGCAGTGTTGGAAGCGGGCACATGATAGAAGCGCTGGAGCTGCTCCACCTGCTCGCCAAGCGCGGCGCGCATGATGAGCCACATGATGAGCTCGATGCCCTCGGTGCCCGATTCCCGCAGATATTCCAGGCGCGTGATCTGGCGCAGCTCGTCCGTCCGGTCGATCAGCTTGTCCAGAAAGGCATTGTCGAATTCCGGATTGATGAGGCCGGCGCGCGGCCCCTGGAGCTGGTGGCTCATGCCGCCCGTGCCCCAGATCTGGACGTTGAGATCTTCCGGGAAGCTTTCCACCGCATGAGCGATGGCTTCCCCCAGCATCCAGCAGCGATTGCCCGACGGGGTCGGGAACTGCGTCACGTTGACGGCGAGCGGAATGACCTTGCAGGGCCATTGCTCGACCTGGCCGAACATCAGGCTGAGCGGCACCGTGCAGCCATGGTCGACATCCATATGGTTCATGATGGTGATGTCGAATTCGTCCAGCACGAGCTGCTCGGCAATGTGGGCCGCCAGTTCGACATGGCCGTAGACGGTCGGCACCGGACGCGCGCCCCAGCCTTCGTCGGCCGGCTGATACTCCTCGGCACAGCCCAGCGCGAAGGTGGGCACCACGTCGAGCATCATGGCGGACGCATGATCGTTATAGCACAGGATCACCACGTCGGGCTTTTCCTGCGCTTCCCACGCCTTCACCCATTCATAGCCGGCGAAGATGGGCTGCCAGTCGGCTTCCCCGGTCCGACCATGGTCGAACGCAGCGCCTATGGCGGGAACATGGCTCGTCGCGACGCCTGCGGTGATCCGGGCCATCAGTTGCCCTCGCGGATCGAGCGGTTGCCCTCGGGCGAACGCCCGCCGCTCCGCATCATCGCGGCATATTCGTCGGCAGTCATGCCGGTCATCGAACTGACCGCCCGCTGCGTGCTCCAGCCGTCCGTATTCGACAGCTTGACGAGGAAATAGATGTTGCCGCCCAGATCGATGAGGCGATTGAAGTCCCGCGCGAGTACGGCCTGCTTCTGCGCCTCGCTCATCCGGAACCGCTCGAGATAGGCGCGCTCGTCGGCCTTGAAGGCAGCGCGGTTCGCGGCTTCCATCAGCGACATGCAGAATTTGTGCAGGTGATAGGCCTCGCGCGATCGCCGGGCCGTGAACACGGTCGTGCCGGGGATGTCTTCCAGGTCGGTAAGCGGATAGGGGCGCGTGCGCATGGCCTGACCTTTCGATCGGACGGTTTGAAGATATAATGGAGCCCACCGCCTCTTTCCAGTGGGCCGTGGGCTCCTGTCACCGGGGCCTTCCGGAATCAAGCGCTATTTTGCTGCGACTGCGAAGGAGATCCCCTCGGCGCGCACCACGCGAAGAATATTGGCTATGCAAGGCGCCCGCTGCGCAGGATCATTGATTTGCGGGGTCCATACCTCTATTTATGGCAGCAATGCGGGCCGGGCCCCTCTGGCGATCGTTTCGGCGGTCGTGATGTCGGACCGCATCGAGTGCGCTCGATGCCGGCCGTTTTGTTGATGTTCCTGAAAACGGCAGAAGAGCCACTCGTTTGGACAGCAAGCAAACGAGGTTTTTTGCCATGTACGAACAAGAGCGGGTTCTCTCACGCGGCGGCGTGCCTCAGGATGCGGCGCTTTTTGACGCCGGCCCTGCGAGCGCACATGCTGCGCGTCTACAATTATATGGCGTCGGGCGTTCTTCTCACCGGCATCGTGGCGCTGGTCGTGGCGTCGACGCCGGCGCTCGTCAGCGCCATCTTCGGCACGCCGCTCAAATGGGTCTTCATGTTCGCCCCGCTGGCCTTCGTGTTCTTCTTCTCCTTCCGCATCGAGAAGATGAGCGCGTTCGCCGCGCAAGCGACCTACTGGGCCTTCGCGGCCACCATGGGCGTCTCCATGGCGTCGATCTTCCTGGTCTTCACGGGCACCAGCATCGCGCAGACCTTCTTCATTGCCGCGGCGATGTTCACGGCGATGAGCCTCTACGGCTATACGACCAAAGCCGATCTCTCGCGCTTCGGCAGCTTCCTGATGATGGGCCTGATCGGCGTGCTGATAGCGATGCTCGTGAACCTCTTCCTGGGCTCCAGCGCGCTGCAACTCGTCATCTCGATCGTCGGTGTGCTGGTGTTCGTGGGTCTCACCGCGTGGGATACGCAGAACATCAAGGCGCAATATGCCGAAAGCCTTGGCCATGAGGCGCTGAGCAAGATGGCGGTGTTCGGGGCGCTGTCGCTCTACCTGAACTTCGTCAACATCTTCCAGCTTCTGCTCAACCTGACCGGCGAGCGCGAGTGAAGCGCTCTCCCGGCTGCCGAAAGGTCTGATTGGTCATGATGGAAGGCCTTGCCGCCCTGGCGAGCGAACCCGCCGCCTGGGTGGCCCTCGCCACGCTCGTCACCATGGAAGTGGTGCTGGGCATCGACAATCTCATTTTCATCTCCGTGCTCAGCAACAAGCTGCCGGAGCATCAGCGGGTCCGGGCACGGCGGATCGGCATCGGCCTCGCATTGATCATGCGGCTTGTGCTGCTCGCATCCATCGCCTGGATCATGCAACTCACCGCGCCGCTGTTCGAGGCATTCGGCCAGCCTTTCTCCTGGCGCGACCTGATCCTGGTGGCGGGCGGCCTGTTCCTCGTCTGGAAAGCGACCAAGGAAATCCATCACAATATCGACCCCCGTTCGGGCGACGAGATGTTCGATGCCGGCGCACTGGGGATCGGCTTCGGCGCCGCAGTGGGCCAGATCATCCTGCTCGATCTCGTCTTCTCGATCGACAGCATCATCACCGCTGTGGGCATGACGGACAATATCGCCATCATGGTAATCGCGGTGGTGGTGGCGGTCGGCACCATGTTGTTCGCCGCGACGCCGCTCGCCAACTTCATCGAGCGCAATCCCACGGTGGTCATGCTGGCGCTGAGCTTCCTGATGCTCATCGGCACCACGCTCATCGCGGAAGGGTTCGGCGCGCATGTGCCCAAGGGCTATGTCTATGCCGCCATGGCCTTCTCGGCGCTGGTGGAGGGGCTCAACATCATGGCGCGTCGCCGACGGGAGGCCGGAAAGGCAGCCGAGGCCCTTGAGGGAAACATACGCCCTCAATGAAAGTGAAACGGCCGCCGACGTCTCTGGCGTCGCGGCCGCAAGTTTGCCTTGGAAATGAATGCAGGGCCTGCCGGCGCCGCTCCTGAGGGGGGAATGGAGCAGCGCCGCGGCCTTCGCGCATCACCGGCGCGGATATTTGGTGGCGTTGACTGCCAGCACCTCGACATCCTTCTCGACAACGCGGGCGCCCGCTTCGGTCCAGCCGCGCTTCGTCATGCAGACGCGCTGGGGGATCATCGAGCCGGCAACCGTTTCCTTGACGCAGTAGAGCGGCTCGCCACCGGTCTCGACAGTCTTGGCCTGATAGTGGCGGACGGGCTCGCCGGTACCGGCCAGCGCCGGAGCGGAAACAGCGAACAGGCCGAGAGCAGCAGCGGCAACCAGGGGGGACTTGAACTTCGACATTTTGAACTCTCCTCACTTTGAACCTTGCAAGCGGGGGATGCTTGCACCTGACTTAGTGCATTAAGCGTGCCAAACAGGCATATCATTGTTTTTAAAGGATATTATCAGTTTTGCGGAAGCGCTTGCGGCCTGATGATTTCCCATCAGTTTGCAATCAAACCCAAGGGTTGGGAATTTTCCTGCAAAGCCCCGTGCTGTCCGTGATGTTTTTTCCGTTACGGAATGACAGTCTTTCTGGTGCGGGAACGCGGGACCAAAGCCAGCCAGCCCGTGCAGGGCAGAGACCCGGGGCTCGGCCAAGTCCCTTGACTCCCATGGCGCACTTGAGAACATAATAAGAACATGCATGAGACGAGTCGCCTTCACCCTGCTTTCAAGCGGGCTCTCGCCGGTGGGCCGCCCCGTGGCGTAGCCGCGCCGGCGCTGCGTCCGTTCGGCATGGAGACGATCGACCGGGTGCTGGGCGGCGGTCTTGCGGCCGGGCGGCTGCATGAAGTCTTTCCCCGGGAAGGGCATGACGAAGGCAGCACCGCCGGCTTTGCGGCAATGCTGGCTTGCCTGCTCACGCAGGCACAAGGCGCCGCGCCCACCATTCTCTGGCTGCGCGAGGATGCAGCCCAGCGAGGCGCCGGGCTGCATGGTCCAGGCCTTGCCGATCTGGGGCTTGATCCCGCGCATCTGCTGCTGGGCGTGCTGCCCGATGCCCGGGCCCTGCTGCGCACGAGCGTGGATGCACTTCGTTGCGCCGCACTGGGCGTGGTGGTGCTGGAACTGGGCGGCAATCCGCCCTTGCTTGACCTGACCGCAACCCGCCGACTCACGCTCGCCGCCGAGGCATCGGGCGTGACGCCACTGCTGCTGCGCCTGCGGGGCGGACGGGCGATGCCCAGCGCGGCGCAGACGCGATGGCAGGTGGCGTCCTTGCCATCGTCCCCACTGGAAGCCGATGCGCCTGGTCATCCGGCATTGCATATTTCCCTGCTGCGCCAGCGCGGCGGCGCGGCAGGGCTCGACTGGACCGTGGAGTGGAATCATGAAGCAGCCTGTTTCAGGCCGGCGGCGCTTCCTGGCTCTCGCTTTCCCCTTCCTGGCAGCGGATCTGTTCCGGATGCGGGAAGCGCGCGCGATGCCGGGAATGACGGCGGCTGGCGCATCGCGGTCTGACGCGACTTCTCCTCTCGGATCGTCCGGCATGGCGGAAGAGCCGCCGCTGGTCTTCGTCACCCTGCAGCGCGGCGCATGTCGCCTGTTGGCGTTGGACGCGGACGCACTGAGGCTCGGACTGGAGCCGGGGATGATGCTGGCCGATGCGCGGGCGCGGCTGCCCGCACTCCGGGCCGTGCCGCATGATCCGGACGGCGAGATGCGGTTGCTGGAGCATCTGGCGGACCTGTGCGACCGCTTCACGCCCATGGTCGCGATCGATCCGCCCGATGCACTTGTGCTGGATGTTGCCGGCTGTGCGCATCTCTTCGGCGACGAGGCGAGCCTCGCGCGCGAGGCGGGGGACTTCATGCGCGCGCGGGGCCTGCGCGTGCGTGTCGCCCGGGCCGCAACCCCCGAGGCGGCGCTGGCACTGGCACGTCTGGGAGAACGCCGCTACGAGGACGAGGCCGAAGCCGTTCGCCATTTGCCGCTGCTGGCCTTGCGGCTCGATCCCGATGTCGCGCTGGCGCTGCGCCGGGCGGGCTTCACCAACATCGGCGATCTGGCCGGACTGCCACGCGCGCCTCTTGCGGCGCGTTTCGGGGCTGCCATGGTCGATGCACTGGACCGCCTGCTCGGGCACACCGACAGCCGCATCACGCCCCGGCGCCTGCCGCCCACCATCCATGCCGAGCGTCGCTTTCCCGAGCCGATAGCGCGGGTCGAGACGGTCATGGCGATCCTGGCGGACCTGCTGGCCGAAGTCTGCGAAATGTTGCGCAACCGGCATCAGGGCGGCCGCGCCTTCGCGGTCCGGCTTTATCGCAGCGATGGGGCGATGCGCGATCTCGTCGTGGAAACCGGGCAACCGGTGCGCGACCCCGTCGTGGTGCTCCGCCTGTTCGACGAGCGGGTCGCGACGCTGGCCGATCCGCTCGATCCGGGCTTCGGCTTCGACCTCGTGCGCCTTGCCGTGCCGCATGCCGAGGCGCACGATGCCGAGCAGGGCGGGCTGGAGAGCGATCCGGTGAAGGCGTCCGACCTCTCCGCCCTGCTTGACCGGCTGGGCGTGCGGGCCGGGCCGGGCCGCTTCCGCCGCCTCGCTCCCCGCGAAACGCATGTGCCCGAGCGCGCGACGCGGCTGGCGCCGGCATCCTCCCCGCCGCGGCCATGGGCCAGGCCGCAGCCCGGCGAGCCGCCGCTACGGCCGATCAGCCTGCTCGATCCGCCCGAGCGCATCGACGTGATCGCCCAGGTTCCGGAAGGACCGCCTCGCCAGTTCCGCTGGCGCGGCGCGGTGCATCACATCGTCCGGCAGGAAGGCCCCGAGCGGATCGCGCCGGAATGGTGGCGCCGGCCGGACGGTCATGCCGCCGACCCCGGCCTCACGCGCGATTATTACCGCGTGGAGGATACGGCGGGGCGCCGCTTCTGGGTCTTCTGCCATGGCCTTTACGGGCGAGAGGCCGTCTCGCCGCTCTGGTATCTCCACGGATTGTTCGCATGACGGCGGACGTGCCCTTCTATGTCGAGCTGGGCTGCGCAAGCGCGTACAGCTTCCTGCACGGGGCCTGCGCGCCGGCTGAAATGGTCGCGCGGGCCGTGGCGCTGGGCCATCGCGGGATCGGCCTTGCGGATCGCAACACGGTGGCCGGCGTGGTGCGCGCCAAGATCGCGCTCGATCGCCTGCGCGAAGATGGCGAGGCCGTCGTGCCGGAGGACTTCTGCCTCCTCCCGGGCGCGCGCCTCGTCTTTGCGGACGGGACGGATGACATTCTTGCCTATCCCGCCACGCGCCATGGCTGGGGCTGCCTCACCCGGCTGCTCAGCACCGGCAATCTTCGCGCGAGGAAGGGGGAATGCGACCTGCGCATCGATGATCTGCTCACGCATATCGAGGATCTGCTGCTGATCGTCCTGCCGCAGCAATTTGGCGGCGAAGCCGCAACATCGCTTTTGCTGCACCGCCTTGTCGCTGCCGCACCGGGTCGGGTCTGGCTCGGCGCCACCATGAATCGCGAGGGGCGGGACGCGCGGCGGCTCACGCGTGCACAGACGCTCGCCCGCGCCTCGGGCGTGCCGCTCATCGCGCTCAATGATGCGCTCTATGCTGCACCGGAAGACCGCCCCCTGCAGGATGTCATGACCGCCATTCGCTTGCGCACGACCGTGCGGGAAGCCGGACGGGTGCTGCATGCCAATGCCGAGCGGCACCTGAAGCCCCCGGCGGAAATGCTGCGCCTGTTCGCCGCCTGCCCGGACGCCATGCTGCAGGTGGAGGCATTCGCGCGCCGCGTCGGCTTCCGGCTGGAAGAGCTGCGCTACGAATATCCGCACGAGCCCGTGCCCTTCGGCTGGGATGCGCAGCAGTGGCTGGAACATCTCGTCATGGAGGAAGCGCACAAGCGCTATGGGGCGGATCTGCCGGAGGATGTGACGAAACGCATCGCCGAGGAATTCGCGCTCATTCGGGATCGCGCTTATGCGCATTATTTCCTGACGGTGCATGATCTCGTCCGCTTCGCCCGGGCGCAGAAGCCGCCCATTCTCTGCCAGGGCCGCGGCAGCGCGGCGAACAGCATCGTCTGCTTCCTGCTGGGGGTCACCTCGGTCGATCCGTCCGAGCACCGCCTGCTCTTCTCCCGCTTCCTGTCCGCCGAACGGGGAGAGCCGCCGGACATCGACATCGATTTCGAGCATGAGCGCCGCGAGGAAGTGATCCAGTATATTTACCGGCGCTATGGCCGCGCGCGCGCCGGCATTGCTGCGACCGTCATTCATTACCGCCCCCGCAGCGCGGTGCGTGAGGTGGGCAAGGCGCTGGGTCTCAGCGAGGACGTGACGGCGCATATGGCGAGCACCGTCTGGGGCAGTTACGCGGCATCCTATGAGAGGAAGCGCGTCGTCGAGGCGGGGCTGGACCCTGACAATCCCGAGATCGCGCGGCTCAACGATTTCGTGCAGCGCATCCTCAACCTGCCACGCCATCTCTCCCAGCATGTCGGCGGGTTCGTGCTGACACAGGGCCGGCTGGACGAGATGGTGCCGATCCACAATGCCGCAATGGACAACCGCACCTTCATCGAATGGGACAAGGACGATATCGACGCGCTTGGCCTGATGAAGGTGGATGTCCTGGCGCTCGGCATGCTCACCTGCATCGCGAAGAGCTATGAGCTGATGCGCCGGCATGGCCTGGGCGACCACAGCCTGGAGATCGATCTCCGGTCGGACGACGAGGCCGTCTATGACATGCTGTGCACCGGTGACAGCATCGGCGTCTTTCAGGTCGAGAGCCGGGCGCAGATGAACATGCTGCCGCGCCTGAAGCCGCGCGACCTCTATGACCTCGTCGTGCAGGTCGCCATCGTTCGCCCGGGGCCCATCGAGGGAGACATGGTGCATCCCTATCTGCGTCGCCGCTGCGGGGAGGAGCCGGTCGATTATCCCGCACCGCACCCGCCGCACGACCCGAATGAACTGCATGACGTGCTCGGCAAGACCTTCGGCGTCCCGCTCTTTCAGGAACAGGCGATGAAACTTGCCATCACGGCTGCGGGCTTCAGCAATGACGAAGCCAATGGCCTGCGCCGCGCCATGGCCACGTTCCGCAATCTCGGCACTATCGACCGTTATCGGGACAAGCTGGTCGGCGGCATGGTCGCGCGTGGCTATGAGCGCGATTTCGCCGAGCGCTGTTTCAGGCAGATCGAGGGTTTCGGCTCCTATGGCTTTCCGGAAAGCCACGCGCAGAGTTTCGCGCGGCTCGTCTATGTCTCGGCATGGATCAAGTGCCATCAGCCCGCCGTCTTCACCTGCGCGCTGCTCAATTCGCAGCCCATGGGCTTTTACGCACCGGCCCAGCTTGTCCGCGATGCCATTGAGCATGGCGTCGCGGTGCGCCCGATCGACGTGAATGCCAGTGACTGGGATAATGGGCTGGAAAACGGGCTTGGCGCGAGCGCCTCCGCCCTCGCCCTGCGTCTCGGCTTCCGCCAGATCGGCAGCTTCCGGGAAGAATGGGGCCACGCCATCGCCGCGGCACGCGCGGGAGGCGCGTTCGCGAATGTGGAGGATCTCGCGCGGCGGGCAGGCCTGCCGTCCCGCGCGCTGCATCTGCTGGCGGATGCCGATGCCATGCGCTCGCTGGGGCATGGCCGGCGGGAGGCACTGTGGGAGGCGCGGCGCACGCCAACCGACGAGCTGCCGCTTTTCGCGGCCGCCCGGGCGCGCGAACTGGGTGAGGAACCGGCCGTTGCGCTGCGGCCCATGGCGCTCGGCGAACAGGTCGCGGCGGACTATCAGACGCATCGCCTGTCCCTGAAAGCGCATCCCATGGCCCTGCTGCGGCCATTCCTTGCCGCTGAAGGCGCGCTCCCCTGCATCGCGCTACGCGATGCGAAGGCCGGTGCGCATGTCCGCACGGGCGGCATCGTGCTGGTACGCCAGCGGCCCGGCAAGGGAAACGCCATCTTCGTCACGCTGGAAGATGAGGATGCCATTGCCAATATCGTGATCTGGGCCCGCCGCTTCGAGCGCTATCGGCGCGAGGTCATGGCGGCGCGACTGATGATCGTCGATGGCGAGTTGCAGCGCAGCCGGGAGGGTGTTCTCCATGTCATGGCGAGCCGTATCATCGACAGGAGCGACCTGCTCGGCCATCTGTCGGAATTGCACGAGCCGCGTGCCCAGCTCAGCCGTGCCGACGTCTTCCTCCATCCGCAGCATCCGCGCCACAAGGCGCCGCAGCGCATGGCGCAGCATCCCCGCAACGTCCGACTGTTGCCGCGCTCGCGGGACTTTCATTGAGGCGGAAAATCGCCGGAAAAACCGGTGCAAGTGACCCCTCATTTTCATGGCGAGATCAAAGCCGTCCCAACAGCTGCCCCTGCCGCCAAAGATAGGAAGCTAGCTGTCCGCATCTCTTGCCGTTATGACACCGGGCTTCGCGCGCCGCGGTTCATCCGGACCGGGTGAAGAGACGAGAGGATGACCATGAACAGCACGCCAGCTTCCTGCGCCTCCATCCTTCACGGCCGGGGCAACGCCTGAGATGGTCTGGCCGCACAGCTTCACGGATCTGCGCGATGCCGCGCGACGGCGCCTGCCCCGCTTCCTGTTCGATTATGTCGACGGGGGCAGTTTCGATCAGGTCGCTCTGGCGCGCAATGCCGCAGCCGTGCGCGCCGTGGCGCTCCGGCAGCGCGTGCTCAACGATGTTTCGGAAGCGGACCTCTCCACCGACCTGTTCGGTCACCGGCTCGACATGCCCCTGATGCTCGCACCGGTCGGCATGGGTGGCATGCTGCGCCGGCGGGGCGAGATCCAGGCGGCGCGGGCCGCGCAGGCCAATGGCGTGCCGTTCGTCATGTCGACTGTCGCGCTCTGCTCGATCGACGAGGTGATGAACGCAACTCCGGCGCCGTTCTGGTTCCAGCTCTATGTCGCCAAGGATCGCGGCTTCGTTATGGACCTGCTTACGCGCGCGAAGGGGGCTGGCTGCCCGGTGCTGTTCATGACGGTCGACCTGCCCGTACCCGGACCGCGCTGGCGGGACCAACGCTCGGGCCTCTCCGGCCCCCCCGGCCTCACTGGCCAGTGGCGGCGCTGGACGCAGATTCTGAGCCACCCGCATTGGGCCCTGGACGTCGGCCTTCGCGGAAAGCCGCATACGCTGGGCAATCTGGTGCCGATCATGAAGGGCAATGTCCGGCTCAACGACTTCCTGAGCTGGAGCGGGCGCAATTTCGATCCTTCCGTCACCTGGAAGGACCTTGAGTTCATCCGCAGCCATTGGGATGGGCCGCTGGTGCTCAAGGGCATCATGGATCCGGAGGATGCGCGCCGCGCTGCGGATATCGGAGCGGACGGACTGGTCGTCTCCAATCATGGCGGACGCCAGCTCGATGCCACGACGGGTACGGCTGAGGCTTTGCCCGCGATTGCCGCCGCTGTGGGAGAACGGCTCACGGTGCTTGCCGATGGCGGGGTTCGCAATGGACTCGACATCCTGCGCATGCTCGCGCTCGGCGCCAAGGGCGTGATGATCGGCCGCCCCTGGGCCTTCGCGCTGGCGGCGGGCGGCGAGGAAGCGGTCTCGCGGATGCTGGCGCAGATGGCGACGGAACTGCGCGCCGGCCTCGCCCTCACCGGCTGCGGACGGGCGCGCGATGCGGGGCCTCATTTGCTGGCGGGCCCACCGGCCTGGCCGCGCTGAGGCCAGCACCGGTTCGAGGTGTGCGCGGCCTCGATGCCGATCGGGCGATATTCGGGAGTCCAAAATCGCTCATCGCTGCTATAGGCCGCCCCTCATGACCAGACCCAGCCAGAAAGGCCCGACGGGGCACAAGGACGAACCGGCCGGCTTCCCGGCCCGGCGTGCGGCATTGCGGCTGCTCGATGCCGTGCTGCGGCGGGGCATGCCGCTCGAGCAGGCGCTGGCGACGGCGACCCGGGACATCGCCCTGCCGGCCGACCGGGCGCTCGCGCACAACATCACCGCCGTCACGCTGCGCCATCTGCCTGATCTCGACGCGCTGATCGACAGCGCGACACGGCAGGCGCTGCCGGACGACGCCAAGGCCCGCATGGTGCTGCGGCTGGCCCTGGCGCAAGCCCTGCTGCTCCAGACACCGCATCATGCCGTCGTGGCCACCGCCTTGCCACTGGTCGACGGGGGCCCACGCAAACTGGTCCACGGCGTGCTGAGCGCCTTGCTGAAGCGGGACCTCCACCTTCCCGCTCCGCCAGCGCTGCCGGCGCCCGTGGAAGCACGCTGGGGCGCCGCATGGGGCGAGACTATGGTCGCAGCGGCCCGGGAGGCGATGGCCGTGCGCCCGCCCCTGGACCTTTCCCTGCGCGATGCCGCTGCCACCGCGGAGTGGGCAGAGCGGCTTGGCGGCATCTCGCTTCTCCCGGGCCATGTCCGCCTGCCCGCGGAGACCGAAGTCGCGTCGCTACCCGGTCTCGGCGAAGGCGCGTGGTGGGTGCAGGATCTTGCAGCATCCCTGCCGGCCCGGCTGCTGGGGGCCGGCGAGGGACGGGTGATGCTGGATCTGTGCGCGGCGCCGGGCGGCAAGGCGATGCAGCTCGTCGCCGCCGGCTGGCACGTGATCGCCGTCGATCAGTCGCGCCGCCGCGTGGAGCGGTTGCGCGCCAATCTGCAGCGCACGGCCCTTTCCGCCGAGGTGGTGGAAGCCGATCTGCTGACCTGGGAGCCGTCCGCGCCGGTCGATGGCATCCTGCTGGACGCGCCGTGCAGCGCCACGGGCATCTTCCGCCGCCATCCCGACGTGCTCCACCGCGTGGGCCCGAAGCAGATCGCCGAAATGACGGAAATCCAGGCCACGCTGCTCGATCGCGCCGCGGGCTGGCTGAAACCGGGCGGCAGGATAGTCTACGCCACCTGCTCGCTTGAACCCTCCGAAGGCGAAGCGCAGGTCGACGCCCTGCTGGCCAAGCGAAGCGACATGCGCCCGCGCGCCATAGCAGCCGGCGTCCTGCCAGCGGGACTTGCCGAAACCGCCCCCGGCCGCGTGCGCACCCTGCCCGGCCAGCTGGCCGAAACGGGCGGACTGGATGGCTTCTTCATGGCGCTGATGGAGCGATCCTGAAGCGGCACCCTGTCCCGTAGCGAGTCACTTGCAGCCAATCCGGCCAATCCATCCACAACTTTATCCCCCGACCGGTTGCGCTGGCCCAATCGCAGGGCTAAGCGACAGCCATGGTGCCATCCATCCGTATTGCGCCCTCGATCCTCTCGGCCGATTTCGCGCGGCTGGGCGAAGAAGTGCGCGCAATTGACGAGGCGGGCGCGGACTGGATCCATGTCGACGTCATGGACGGCCATTTCGTGCCCAACATCACCATCGGGCCGATGGTGGTGAAGGCGCTCCGGCCGCACAGCACCAAGACCTTCGACGTCCACCTGATGATCTCGCCGGTCGATCCATTTCTGGATGCCTTTGCGGAGGCGGGTGCCGATGTCATCACCGTCCACCCGGAATCCGGCCCCCACATCCATCGCACGATCCAACGGATCAAGGCGCTGGGAAAGAAGGCAGGGGTCTCGCTCAATCCCGGCACGCCAGCCAAGATGCTCGACTATCTCATGGATGAGATCGACCTGGCGCTGGTGATGAGCGTCAATCCAGGCTTCGGCGGCCAGAGCTTCATCGACAGCCAGCTGCGCAAGATCGAGGCCGTCCGGAGGGCGATCGACAAGTCCGGCCGGGAAATCGCGCTCGAGGTCGACGGCGGCATCGACGTGAACACCGCGCCCCGCGCGATCGCGGCGGGCGCCGACGTGCTGGTCGCCGGCACAGCCACGTTCCGGGGAGGGCCGACCGCTTATGCGGAGAATATCCGGAGATTGCGCGGATCATGAGCGCGCGCCCTCGCCCCGCGCCCGTTCCGGAGCCGCCCGAGGAAGACGGCATCGAACAGGGCAAGCGGCTGATTCGCCTCTCGGACGATCGAAGCGTGTCTCTGGCCCAGCGTCTCGCCAACCATTTCTACCGCATGACCTGGGCGACGCCGTTCCACAGCATGCGCCTGAAGGGAAAATATCCGCTCAAGCTGCTTGCCGTTCCGGATGATGTCATCCCCGGCGACGCGCGCGCAGGCAAGGCATTGCGCGCCGGCTATTTCCTGTTCCGGGGCATCAAGCAGCCGGTTGCGGCGCTCGACTGGCGGAAGATCGACCAGCCGGAGGCATTCGTCGATTATCTGCACAGCTTCCGCTGGCTGCGCGATCTCGCTGCCGCAACCAGCCGGGACAATGCCGTCCCGGTGGCGGAGGCGCAGATGCGCGCCTGGCTCGACGCGCACGCCGCGACCCCGAGCGAACCGGCCTGGCGCGTGGACAATGCCGCCTGGCGGATTCTCCACTGGACCGCTTATTCGCCCCTGATCCTGTCGAGCGGTGATCTCGTTTATCGTAGCCTGGTCCTCAATGGCATTGCCCGTACCGCTCGCCATCTCGATCGGGGCGCCGACAAGGCACCGATGGGGCTACCCCGCGTCACCGCCTGGACGGGCATCGTTGCGGCCAGTCTGCTGCTGCCGGGCGGCGAGCCGCGCCGCGTCTTTGGCGAGGCAGGGCTCAAGCGGGCGCTGGAAGGCGCCTTCTACGCCGACGGCGGCATCATCTCGCGCTCGCCGATGGAGCAGATCGAGGCGATCACGCTGCTCTCCATGCTTCGCGCCGTCTATGATGTCCGCCGCGAGGATATGCCGGCCTTCGTGAACCAGACGCTGGAGCGCGTCGTGGCCGCGCTGCTCGGCATCCTGCACGGAGACGGCGCGCCGGGATGCTGGCAAGGTGGCGTGCCGATCGACCCGTCGCGGATCACCACGATTGTGGCGGCCTCGGGCATTCGGACGCGACCGCTGCGTCAGGCGCGCGACTGGGGTTATCAGCGCCTCGCCGCCGGGCAGGCGGTCGTCCAGGTGGACGCGGCACCGCCGCCGGTTGCCCGGCTGGCGCGCAACGGCTGCGCATCCACGGGCGCATTCGAGCTTTCCGACGGGCCTACGCGCATCATCGTCAATTGCGGCGGCGCCGTGATGGCAGGTACGACCTTGCCTGCGGATCTGGCGCAGGGCCTTCGCACCACCGCCGCGCACAGCACCCTGGTTCTGGACGACAGCAACTCCACGGCGATTCTGCCGGACGGCACGCTGGGCAAGGGCGTGGTGGAAGTGGAGCTGGAGCGCCACGAACTCGAGCAGGGCAGCCGGCTGGACGTGGGGCATGACGGCTATGCGCGCCGTCTCGGCTTCACCTGCCGGCGCATTCTCATGCTCAGCGGCGATGGCCGGGAACTGCGCGGCGAGGACGTGCTCCTGCCGGTCGAGAGGAAACGCAAGATCGCGGAATGCCCGCTGGCGATCCGCTTCCATCTCGGCACGGACGTGGAGCCCACCTTGACGGCGGACCGGCAGGGCGCGCTGCTGCGCCTGCCCAATGGCGCACTCTGGCAGTTCCGCGTGGGCGCGGGCGAACTGGCCGTGGAAGACAGTCTGTGGGTGGACGGCGATGGCCGACCCCATCCCACGCAGCAACTGGTGGTCAACGCCGTCGCCGGAGCGGGCGGCATGAGCATTGGCTGGCTGCTCAGGAAATCTGGATAAGGACAGGAAATGATGCGGGATGTGACGATCCGCCGGGCACTGCTTTCAGTGTCCGACAAAACCGGGCTTTCCGATCTGGGAAAGGCGCTCGCCGGTCATGGCGTGGAGCTCGTCTCGACCGGAGGCACCGCGAAGGCGCTGCGCGAAGCAGGCCTCGAAGTTCGTGATATCTCCGATCTCACCGGCTTTCCCGAGATGATGGACGGCCGCGTCAAGACGCTGCACCCGGTCGTGCATGGCGGGTTGCTCGCCGTGCGGGATGATCCCGGGCATCTCGCCTCCATGGAGGAGCACGGGATCGGGGCGATCGATCTGGTGGTCGTCAATCTCTATCCCTTCGCGCAGACCGTCGCGAAAGGCGCGGACCGGGACGAGATTATCGAGAATATCGATATCGGCGGTCCTTCCATGGTCCGCTCGGGCCGCGAAGAACCACGCCAGCGTGACGATCGTCACCGATCCGGCCGACTATGCGCGGCTGGTGGCCGAGATGGACGCGCAGGGCGGCGCGACCAGCTATGATTTCCGCCGGCTCTGCGCTGCCAAGGCCTATGCCGCGACAGCCGAATATGATGCCATGATCGCAAGCTGGTTCGCGCTCGCCGATCAGGGCGAGATGTTCCCGCCGCGCCTGTCCGTGCCGCTGCGGCTCGGCCAGTCGCTTCGCTACGGGGAAAATCCGCATCAGCAGGCCGCGCTCTATCTGCCCGCATTCGCGCCGGGCGGGACGCTGGCCGATCACCGGCAAGTGCAGGGCAAGGCGCTTTCCTACAACAATCTCAACGATGCCGATGCTGCCCTGGAACTCATCAGCGAGTTTCGCGACGGCCCGCCCACGGTCGTGATCGTCAAGCACGGCAATCCCTGTGGGGTTGCGACGGGGGAGACGCTGGCGGAAGCCTATCGGGCGGCTTTCCAGTGCGATACCGTGTCCGCCTTCGGGGGCATCATCGCGGTCAACCGCCCGCTCGACGGGGCAACGGCGGAAGCGATCACCGAGATCTTCACGGAAGTCGTGTGTGCACCCGATGCCGATGATGTCGCGAAGGCAACCTTCGCGACAAAGAAGAACCTGCGGCTCATCCTCACCGGCCCGCTGCCCGACCCGGCACGGACGGGCATGACGCTGCGGAGCATCGCGGGCGGTGTGCTGGTGCAGAGCCGCGACAATGGCCATGTGACGCGCGAGTCGCTGCAGGTGGTGACGAAGCGCGCGCCCACGGAGCGCGAGCTGGAGGATTGCCTCTTCGCCTGGACCGTGGCCAAGCACGTCAAGTCCAATGCCATTGTCTATGCCCGGGACGGCGTGACCGCCGGCATTGGCGCGGGGCAGATGAACCGCCGGGATTCCTCCCGGATTGCCGCGATCCGCGCGCGCGAGGCCGCCGAGATCGCGGGCTGGGCGCAGCCGCGCACGGCCGGCTCGGCTGTTGCGTCCGACGCCTTCTTTCCCTTCCCGGACGGTCTGCTCGCCGCTGCCGAGGCCGGGGCTACTGCGGTGATCCAGCCCGGCGGATCGCTGGGGGACGCGGACGTGATCGCCGCTGCGGACAAGGCTGGGCTCGCCATGGTCTTTACCGGCATGCGTCATTTCCGGCATTAAGGGCATCATTCATCGGGAGGATCAGGGCCATGCGCTTTTTCCGTCAGTTCTTCGCTCCGGTCCTGCTGGCCACTGCCGCGCCGCTGATTGCGCAGCCCGCCCAGCAAGCCAGTTCGCCGTCCGTCCCGCAGGGGCTGCTGCCCACCGTGGCGGCGCCCTCCGCCTATCGTATCGATCTCACAATCGTGCCGGAGCGGGAGCGCTTTTCCGGTCATGTCGAGATCGACATCGATGTGAAGGAAGCCTCCCAGTCGCTGTTCATCCATGGCCGTGATCTCGCGATGCACAAGGCGACAGCCCGGGTCGGCGGGCAGACGATCACCGCCAGCTATGCCGAGGTCGATTCACTGGGCGTGGCCCGGCTGGATTTCGCTCGTCCGCTTCCTGCAGGCAAAGCGACGCTGGTCTTCGATTATGACGCACCGTTCGGGGCGAGCCCGTCCGGCCTGTATCGCGTCAAGGTGGCCGACAAATGGTATGCCTGGACCCAGTTCCAGTCGATCGATGCCCGCGCCGCTTTCCCCGGTTTCGACGAACCGGGCCACAAGACGCCCTTCACGGTCAGCCTGACCACCCCGGCCGGCCAGACCGCGCTCACCAATGCACCGCAGACCGGCGAAGAGAAAGCCGGCGCGCTGGTGAAGCACAGCTTCGCCCCCACTCTGCCGCTGCCGACCTATCTGATGGCATTCGTGGTGGGGCCGATGGCCGTAGCGGAAGGCAGCGTCGCGCCGACGCCCGAGCGCGCGAAGCCGCTTCCAGTGCGCATCGTCGCGACCGAGCCGAACAGGGAGAAGCTGGCTTTCGCGCTGGAGAACACCGGGCCGATCGTGACGCTGCTGGAACGCTATTTCGGCACCCCCTTCCCGTTCCCCAAGCTCGACCAGATCGCTTCGCCCGTGATGCAGGGCGCCATGGAGAATGCCGGGGCGGACATCTACGGCGACCCGATCCTGCTGCTCGGCAAAAATCCTCCCGTTGGACAGCAGCAACTGTTCGGCATGGTGGTAGCCCATGAACTGGCGCACCAGTGGTTCGGTGATCTCGTGACGCCGAAATGGTGGGACGACCTGTGGCTCAACGAGAGCTTCGCCAACTGGATGGGCTACCGCATCGGCAATGAATGGCGGCCGGATCTGAAGATCGGCCTTGGCGCCATCGACGAGGCGTTCCAGTCCATGAATACCGACGCGCTGACCGCGGGTCGCCCGATCCGTCAGCCGATCAAGAGCAATGCCGAGATCGACAGCGCCTTCGACGCGGTGACTTATGGCAAGGGCGGCCAGGTCGTCTCCATGATCGCGTCATATCTGGGTGACGAGAAGTTCCGCAACGGCGTCCGCCTCCACATGGATCGCCACGCTTATGGCTCGGCAAGCAGCGAGGATTTCTTCGCTTCTCTGGCCGAGGCGGCCGGCGACCCGCGGATCGTCGAAGCGCTCAAGAGCTTCGTCCACCAGCAGGGCGTTCCGGTCGTGAAGCTCGCGCGCGCGACAAATGGCCTGACGGTCAGCCAGTCCCGCTATCATCTTCTCGGAAGCCAGGTGCCGCCGCAGGAGTGGCTGATTCCGCTCTGCGTGAAGCTTGGCGAGACACGGCAATGCTCGCTGCTCGATCGGCCGACGGCATCGCTGCCGCTCACCGGAGCGGGCGCGATCATGCCCAATGCTGGCGGCACCGGCTATTACCGCTTCTCGCTGGATGAGGGGGAGTGGGTGCGGCTGATCGAGGCCGGCCCCGGCCTCGAACCGGGCGAGGCACTGGCGCTCAATGACAGTCTCTGGGCGGACATGCGGGCAGGGCATGCCGCGCCCGCATTGCTGGTCAAGGCGGCGCGGAGCATGGCCGGCCATGCCTATTCTGAAGCTGCGACGGAGGCCGGCGATCGCCTGGCAGGACTGCGCCGGCGCGGGCTTTTCCCCGGCAAGACGCTGGATGCCTACAAGGCCACGCTCGATGCGATCTATGCGCCGATGCTGGCGGAGCTTGGCTTCGATCCCCGCGCCGGCGCTTATGCTGCCGACGATCCGGATCGTCGCGCGCGGCGCGGCAGCCTCGTCTCGCTGCTGGCCGGCGAAGCGAAGGACAAGGGCGTGCGCGACACCCTCGTCGCCGCGATGAAAGCCGACCTTGCCGGAGATGCCGGTGCGCTCGACCTCTCCTTCCTCTCCGCCGCACTTGGCGCCTATGTGGCGCAGGGCGGGCAGGCCGTGGCTGGCGATCTGTTCACTCGCGCCCTCGCGAGCGAGGATACGGTGCGGCGCGGCGCCATGCTGAGCGCGCTGGCCGGCAGTGGCGATCAGGCGATCGCGCAATGGCTGATCTCCCGCTTTGGGCAGGAGGGCCTGCGGCCGACGGACACGCTGCGCATGGTGCGCGGGATGGCGAGCGAGCCAGCCACGCGGGCCCTGGCAATCGACTGGCTGGTCGCGAACTATGATTCGGTGGTGACCGGCGCCGGCATCTTCGCGGCGGCCAGCCTGCCCGGGATCACCCAGTCGGGATGCTCGGCGGCGGAAGCCGATCGCGCGGAGGCGGCACTGCGGCCCAAGGTGGTCCAGTATCAGCGCGGCGCGCTCGAACTTGACCGGGCCATCGAGCAGATTCGCGCCTGCGCCGCGTTGCGCACGGCGCGGGGCAGCGAAATCGCCTCGATGTTCGACTGACCGTCGGCCTTTTGCCGGCAGCACCATGTCGCTACACTGGTGATCCGGGGGCGAGTCTTTTCTTTCATGAAAGGTCTGGCCAATGCGACTTTGCCATATCGCGCATGCGGGTCTGCTGACCCTGATGCTGCCCCTGTCCTCACTGGCTGCGGCTCACCATGGCTGGAGCAGCTATGATGCCAGGAAAACGATCGAGATTGAGGGATCGCTCAAGACGCTGCGCTGGGCAAACCCTCATGGCGCAGCCACGGTCCACCATGACGGGCGCGATTGGGACGTGGTGCTCGCCCCGGTCGCGCGCATGGAAGCCCGTGGCCTCACCGAGGCGATGATGAAGCCGGGCGGTACGGTCACATTGATCGGCTACCCGCGCACTGACGGCACGGCCGAGATGAGGATCGAGCGCGTCATCGTGAAAGGCAAGGCATACGAGCTGCGCTGAAAGCCACGCTGCCGGACAGCTCGGAAAGAACGCAGAACACTGCTGTTGGTCGATCTTCGGCGTCGCCGGGAGAGGGCCGGCGGCGGGGGATCTCGCGTTTGCAGGCGGGCTCAGTTCAGCAGGAATGCCCATACCGGTCATCCGCCGTTAAGATGCGTGCACACACGGCGAAGCGAGGATAAGCTCGAGATCGTGCCGCCCTTGATTGCAGACTTCATCTTCCCGGCTCTCGCTGCCTCGGGACGCTGCCGCTGATGCCTGCCGGCGAGCGCTATGGCGGCGTGTCGGCCCGCGCGCGCAAGCTTGGGCCGCTTGTGCTCACGCTGGCCCTGCACGCACTGGTCATCGCGCTGCTTCTCTTCCACCGCTCGATGCCCATTCCACGCACGGTCGAGCAATCGCTGACCACCATTTTCCTGCCGGCCTCCAAGCCCGAGCAAGCCGACGCCTCGAAGGCGCGGACGCAGCGTCAGGCGAAAGAGGCAGCGAGAGAGGCGCCCAAACCGGCGACGAGCCCGCCCGATCCGCCAAAGCCCGAGCCTTCCCCCGCGCCTGTCCTGCCCAATTACCTGACAATGACCAGCGCCGAATTCGCGGCTGCCGATATAAGCCGCATGCCTTCGCATAGCCGCAGCCGGGGCTCGGCGACGCAGGAGGCCGACAGCGAGGCTGCCTATGGCCCCGGAGAAGGCCCGGGCGGCGCGCGTCTCTATGAGGCTGACTGGTATCGCAAGCCCAGCGACGCGGAACTGGCCGGCTATCTGCCGGCCAATCGCCCGCGCCGGGGCTGGGGTCTCATCGCTTGCCGCACCATCGAGGATTACCGCGTGGACGATTGCCGGACGCTGGGCGAATCGCCGCTGGGCTCCGGCTTCGGCCGCGCCGTGCGCGAGGCGGCCTGGCAGTTCCGCGTCCTGCCCCCGCGCATCAACGGCAAGCCGATGGTCGGGAGCTGGGTGCGGATCCGCATCGAATATGGCGAACGGGAAGGGCCCGGCTGAGGCCGGTTTAACGCTTTGTTAGGCCATTTCGTTCACTTCCCGGCGAGGACAATCTATCCGGGGGAATTGCCTGCATGTCTCGTCCTGACCAGCCGGTCGACGTCGCGATAATCGGCGCTGGCCCCGCGGGCCTCACGGCCGCCTATCTGCTGACCAAGGCCGGCTACAGCGTCACCGTGATCGAAAAGGACCCGGCGCAGGTCGGCGGCATCAGCCGGACGGTCGAGCATGAGGGCTTCCGGTTCGACATCGGCGGCCACCGCTTCTTCTCCAAGTCGCGCGAAGTCGTCGATCTGTGGAACGAGATCCTGCCGCACGACTTCATCGAGCGGCCCCGGATGAGCCGCATCTATTATCAGGGCAAATTCTACAGCTATCCCCTGCGCGCGTTCGAGGCGCTCCGCAATCTCGGCCTGCTGCGCTCGGCACTCTGCATGGCGAGCTACCTTCGCGCGAAGCTGCGCCCCATCCGGCAGGTGAAGAGCTTCGAGGACTGGGTGGTGAACCAGTTCGGCCGCAAGCTCTATTCCATCTTCTTCAAGACCTACACCGAGAAGGTGTGGGGCATGCCCTGCGACGAAATGTCCGCGGACTGGGCCGCACAACGCATCAAGGGTCTGAGCCTCGGCGCAGCGGTGCTGGATGGCCTCCGGCGCAGCCTCGGCCTCAACAGGAAGCCGAACGACGGCATGGGCGCGAAGACGCTGCTGGAGCATTTCCGCTATCCACGTCTTGGCCCCGGCATGATGTGGGACGCCGCGCGTGACCATGTGCTCGCGGGGGGCAACCGGGTGCTGATGGGACATGCGCTGAACCGGATGGCGCGGGATCAGGTGACCGGTCGCTGGCGCGTGGTTGCCAGCACGAAAGCCGGAGAGACCATCACGATCAGCGCCGCCCATGTCATCAGCTCCGCACCGATGCGCGAGCTGGCGGGCCGCATCCATCCGGTGCCGAAGACGCTCGGCAATGCGCTTGCGTTGAATTATCGCGACTTTCTCACCGTGGCCCTGATGATCCGCTCCGAAGACCTTTTCCCGGACAACTGGATCTACATTCACGATCCGCGCGTGAAGGTGGGCCGTGTGCAGAACTTCCGGAGCTGGTCGCCCGAGATGGTGCCCGATCCCGACATTGCCTGCGTCGGCCTCGAATATTTCTGCTTCGAAGGCGATGGCCTGTGGTCCGCCAGCGATGCGGACCTCATCGCGTTGGCCACGCGTGAGATGGAACTGATGGGCCTCGTCTCTGCCGATCAGGTGGTCGGCGGCGCCGTGGTGCGTCAGGAAAAGGCCTATCCGGTCTATGACGAGACTTACGCCGCCAATGTAGAGGCGATCCGCGCAGAGCTGGACGAGGCCTATCCCACGCTTCACCTGATCGGCCGCAACGGCATGCATCGCTACAACAATCAGGATCATGCGATGATGACGGCGATGCTGACCGTGCGCAACATCCAGGCCGGCAGGAAAATCTACGATATCTGGGCCGTGAACGAGGACGCCGAATATCACGAGGCAGGGCGCGAAGGCGCGTTCTCGGGACCTGACCTGACGGCGGGCGAACGGGCGGCACTCGCCAGCACACGCGCGGTGCCGGCACCCGTGCGTGCTGCCTGAGTCCGCATCATGACCGGTTTCATCTCGCTGCGCTACATGCGCTATGGCGTCGCCAGCCTCGCCGCGCTCGTCTGTGATGTCGGGTTGTTCGTCCTGTTCCTGCATGCCGGCCTGACCCCGGCGCTCGCCGCCGCGCTGGGCTATGGCATCGGCATCGCCGTGCACTGGCTCATGTCGTCCCGGCTGGTCTTCCCCGATTGCGCAGCGCCTCCCGGGCCGGAGAGGCTTCGCCAGCAGGGGCTGTTCGTCGGATCCGCACTGGCGGGGCTCGCGCTCACCACCGTCATCGTGAGCCTTGGCCATTTGCTGGGCCTGCTGCCGATCTTCGCCAAGCTGATGGCCATCGTCATCAGTTTCCAGGTCACATGGCTGCTGCGCCGGTCCATCGTCTTTTCCGGATGGTGAGCGGATCGGCCAGTTTCGCGCCGGGCCCGCGCGTGCTGATCCTCATGCTCTGGCTGCTGTCAGCCAGTGTCATGGTCGCGATCAACTGGCCGTACATCACCGCCCTCTATTTCCTTGATCCCGACGATGCCCTGCGACTGGTGCAGGTGCGGGACCTGCTGGCAGGGCAGAGCTGGTTCGACAGTCTGCAGCACCGCATCCACCCACCGGCCGGCGTGCCCATGCACTGGTCACGGCTGGTCGATCTGCCGATCGCATCGATGCTGGCCCTCCTCACGCCCGTGCTGGGCGTGGTGCTGGCCGAACGCGTGACGCTGGTCGCAATACCGCTCCTGATGCTGCTGGCGCTCTGCTTCATCGTCCATGCCACCGCGCGGGCGCTGGGGCTTCATCGCGGACCGGCGCTGCTGGCGGTCATCCTGCTGCTCTCCTCCGCGTCGATCCTCATCCGGTTCGCGCCCATGCGTATCGATCATCATGGCATGCAGATCGTCATGGGCGCTCTTGCCATGCTGGCCCTGGCGCGGGCGGACTGGCGTGACGGGCGAGCCGGATTGCTGGCGGGCGTCGCGATGGCGGGCTGGCTGCAGATATCCATCGAGGGCCTGCCTTATGCGGTGCTGGTCGGAAGCATATTCGGACTTCGCCACGTTGCCCGCACCGATCGCTGGCCGGACCTGCTCGCTTATGTGGCTGCCCTCACTGGCCTCTCGGTGATATTGTTGTTCGGCACCCACACGCCGACTGACGCGCTGTTTCCATGGTGCGACAGCGTCTCGCCGGCCTATCTGGTGCCGCTCGCGCTCGCCGCGATCGTGCTCATCGGCGCGCAGCGCGCCTTTCCAGGCGGCACGCGCCTGCAGCGCGCGGTGCCGTTGGCTCTGGCGGGCGGGGCCGGTCTTGCCGCCTTTCTCGCCCTGTCGCGGCAATGCCTGGCTGGGCCATTCGATACGCTCGATCCCCTCGTTTACCGGCACTGGTATCTCTCCGTCCGCGAAGGGTTGCCCCTGACGGCGCAGACGCCCGACATGCAGGCGATGATCGTCCTGCCCTCGCTGCTCGGCCTCGTCGGGAGCATCATCGGCCTGCGGCAAGCCGGGCATGGCCTGGAGCGCATGGCCTGGGTTGCAATACTGATCCTCCAATTCGGTGCATTAGCGGTTTCCCTCAGCGTCATGCGCGCCATGTCATTTGCGCATCTCGTCGCGCTTCCGGGCAATGCCGTGCTGCTCGGGCGCCTGATAGCGGCGGCGCAGCGGCTGAGGTTCATGCCGTTGCGCGTGGGTCTCACGGCGGCCACAGCCATCGCCACACCCCTTGGGGCCGTCTCGGCAACCGCCGCCCTGCATCACGACCAGGAAGCCGGGGACAGCGACGGGGCACCTAAATCTGTCGCTTGCGCCAGTCTTTCCCGCCTGCGGGGGCTGAGCGCTTTGCCTCCCGCGACATTGTTCACGCCGCTCGACATCGGCGCGCATGTGCTGGCCTACACGCCCCATGCCGTGATCGGCACCGGCCATCATCGCAACATCGAGGGCATGAAGATGGTCATCGAGGGCATGACCGCGATGCCATCCGCCGCGCAGGCGATCGTCGCGCGCGCAGGGGCCGATTATGTCGTGCTGTGCGCGCAGGAGAACGAGGTGCGCAAGTACCGCCAGCTCAATCCGCGTGGCCTCGCCGCAGTCCTTGCCTCCGGGAACCCGCCCGACTGGCTGGAACCGGTGCCGATGCGTCCCGGCGAAAGCGTGCTGGTGTACCGGGTCAGGCTTCCGGTGCGATAAGGCGCGTTCGGATGCGGGCAGGCGCCGCCTGGTTCCGCCTCATTTCTGCCGCAAGTTCGCCAGCTGGTCAGCCGGAGGCCGCAGCCGAGATGAATTTCAAGGCGGCGCCGTTCATGCAGTAGCGCAGGCCCGTCGGCCTTGGCCCATCGTTAAAGACATGGCCGAGATGCCCGCCACACCGCACGCAATGTACTTCCGTCCGGGCATAACCCAGGATGTGGTCGGTGCTGGTGCCCACCGCCTTGGGCAAGGGTCGCCAGAAGCTGGGCCAGCCGGTGCGGCTGTCATATTTGGTGGCGGAGGAGAAGAGCGGAAGGCCGCAACCGGCACAGGCGAAGATTCCCTTGCGCTTCTCCCCGTTCAGCGGCGAACTATAGGCGCGTTCCGTCGCCGCCCGACGCAGGACGGCATAAGCCTGCGGCCCGAGCCGCTTGCGCCATTCCGCATCGGTGAGCTGAAAGGGCGCGCCGGGTCGCTCAGCCGCGCTTGCCCGCCCGATGCCAGCCAGCGAGAGAAGCGCCAGCGAGGCCGCGCTGCTCAGCATCGCTCGTCGGTCCTGTCCGGTCCCGTGTTCCATCGCCCTGATGTGGGCGCGCGAACGGGCTTCGCAAGTCCCCCCGCTTCGGCTAGGCAGCGCCGCCATGGCACGGCCGGACTCCCGGACGCTGGAAGAGCGAATCAAGGCGGAAGCCTTGCGCCTCGGCTTCACCTCCTGTGCGATCACGCGCGCGGATGCGATTCCGGAGGCGGCGGAGCGTCTGCGCGCCTGGCTTGCCGCCGGATGCCATGGCGAGATGGGATGGATGGAGGACCGTGCGGAGCAGCGCGGCAGCCCCGCCGCGCTCTGGCCGGAGGTGCAGTCCGTCATCATGCTGGGCATGAGCTATGCGCCTCGATCCGACCCCATGGCGCTGGCCGACTATCCCTCCACGGGCCGCATCTCGGTCTACGCCCAGGGGCAGGATTATCATGACGTCGTGAAGCGGGCGCTCAAGGCACTGGGCCGCTGGCTGGCGGAAGACAGCGGCGTGGCGCTCAAGGTGTTCGTCGATACCGCCCCCGTCATGGAGAAGCCGCTGGCGGCGGCTGCAGGTCTCGGCTGGCAAGGCAAGCACAGCAATCTGGTCAGTCGTACCGAGGGGAGCTGGCTGTTCCTGGGCTCGATCTACACCACGGCCGACCTGATACCCGATCCGCCCGCGCGGGACCGCTGCGGCTCCTGTGACGCATGCCAGCGCATCTGCCCCACCGATGCGTTTCCGGCTCCCTATCGCCTCGATGCGCGGCGCTGCATTTCCTATCTCACCATCGAGCACAAGGGCCCGATCCCGGAGGAGTTACGGCCGGGCATCGGCAATCATGTCTATGGCTGCGACGACTGTCTCGCCGTTTGTCCCTGGAACAAGTTCGCGCAAGTTGCGCGAGCCAACAAGGCCTATCTGCCGCGCGCGGAGCTGGTGGCGCCCGATCTTGCCGATCTGCTGGCACTGGATGACGCGGCCTTCCGGGCCGTGTTCGCCGGCTCGCCGATCAAGCGGATCGGGCGCAACCGCATGGTGCGCAACGCTGCGATCGCTGCGGGCAACAGCGCCGATCCCGCACTGGTGCCTGCGCTGCAACGGCTGGTGGACGATGATGACGCTGTCGTGGCGGAAGCGGCGCGCTGGGCCTTGGAGCGGCTCGCCACGCAAATCACGGCAACGGGCGACCAGACCGGCTGATCCGCCTAGCGGTCGCGCAACATCTTCGCGCAGGCGTTCCAGTCCATGTCCGCCCCGTTGCCGTCGCGCGCGTCGACATGCGTGACGACAGGTTCGCGATTGGCGGCGGGTGCATAGAGATAGGCATCGAGCACACACCGCCCGTTCGCGAACTGGAGCTTGCGCGCGGCCGGATCGCGGATGTCGAGGCGCGGCTCGCCGAAGAGGCGCGTCAGTCCCCGCGCATCGGCCCCCATCAGGCCGCCAGGCTGCGACTTCCTGGCCGGCGTGAACCCCACCGCCGGCCGCGCGGCATCGCCCGGAGGAACGACGCCGGCACCGCAGGCTGCCAGCGCGGGCAGCAGGCCGAGCATCAGTGCTGCCGCGCCGCCATGCCGGATGATGAATGCGCGGACCATGCCGTCAGTCCGCCCTGCGCCCTAGAAACATGTGGGTTGCCATAGCCACGCTCAGCACAGGCGCAAGCAGGTTCAGGACAGGCAACAGGAACATCAGAGCCGAAACGAGACCGATCTGCGATCGCTGACCGGCGCTGAGAGGCGGCAGGTCGGGATGACGTCCCTCGACCTGCTCGGCGAGATCGCGGCCGAGCAGCCAGGCATTCATCGCGAAGAACAGCAGCGGCGCGCCAATCCCGGTGGCAAGCAGGAGGAGATAGAGCGGCAGCACGAGAAGATTCCAGCCGATTGTGCGCGCCACGGAGCGGATCGCGCCGGCCGCACCCTGCGTCACCGGCACGATCCGGGCGGCGGCATGCCGGCCGGGATAGCTCGCCCGTTCCACGGCTGCCACGATCCGGTCGGCATGGAGGCCGACCACCGCGATGGCCACGGCGCGGAACAGAAGCCAGGCACAGAGCGCCGCGATCAGCCCCGCCAGCGCCGCGCCGGCGAAACCGTCCGCCGCGAGCCAGCCCGTTCGCATGAAAAGGGTCCGCAAGCCCCACCAGACCGCCACACCCAGTCCGGCAAACGCCAGGAGCGTGAGCGCCAGGCTGCGCCAGAGCACCGCCCGGATGTCCGGCAGGGCGATCTGCGGAAGAGCCCGGAACAGGGCGGAAAGGATCATGCCGCACGCTCGCGCTGAGGGAGAGCCGCGTCAGGATGCGGATCGCGGCTTCCCGTTTCCGGTCGGCAAATCGGGCACAGCGGGGAGGCTCGACCTGGCTCCGGGGGCGCTTGGGTCACTTCGGCTCGGCGATGGCGCGCCCCTCGCGCCGGGGATCGTAGCCGCCATCGAACCGGTCCCCCTCGCGGATCATGACCGCATGGACACCCGAATCCTCGCCTTGCCCCGGCCGCAGATCGATGCCGCGGGCCTTAAGTCCCTCGATCACATCGGGAGGAAATTTGTCGACTTCTCCCTGGAAGGCGGCGCCACGCGCGACGAGATTGGGCAATGCCAGCGCCTCCTGAACAGGCAGCTGCCAGTCGATGGCCGCGACCAGCGACTTGCCCACATAGGCAAGGATCGCGTTGCCGCCCGCCGATCCGAAAGCGCCGGCGAACCGGCCTGCCTCATCGATGAGCACGAGCGGGATCATGGACGAGCGGGGGCGCTTGCCCGGCGCCACGGCATTGGCGACCGGCCGCCCTTCCGCATCGCGCGGCACGAAGGAGAAATCGGTCATCTGGTTGTTGAGGAAGAAGCCATCCACCATCCGGCCCGTGCCGAAGATCGATTCGACCGTGGTCGTCATGGAAACGACATTGCCCTGCGCATCGCCCACGATGAAATGCGAGGTGCCGCCCGGTTCGACCGTGGCATCCACCCCGGCGAGCGCAGCGCCTGGGGGAATGCCCGCGACCGGCGGTGCACCCGCCGTCGTGCCGATCAGCCGTGCCCGCTCCGCGACATAGGCCGGGTCGATCAGGCCCTTGATGGGCACCTGTGCGAAGGCAGGGTCGCCCACATAGCGATCACGGTCGGCATACATGATGCGGCTGGCCTGCGCGAAGAGGAACCATGCCTGCGGATCGTCCGGCCCGCGCTTGTCGATATCCGTGCGCTCGAGCAGCGCCAGCAATTCGAGGAAACCAACGCCACTGGAGGGCGGCGGCGGCACGCAGACCAGATAGACACGATAGGGGTTGCACAGCGCCTCGCGCTTCACTGGCCGATAGGCAGCAAGGTCCGCCACCGTCATGGTGCCCGGCAAGGTCCCTGACGTGGTCTTTTCCACGATGCGCCGTGCGGTCTCTCCGGTATAGAGCGCGTCCGGCCCCTGCGCCGCGAGCCGCAACAGAAAATCGGCATAAGGCGTGTTGACCAGCCGGTCGCCCGGTTTCTTCATCGTGCCGTCGGCATTCGAGAAATAGGCACGGGCGTCCGCCACGCCGAGCTGCGGGAAACGCCCGCCCAGGAAACGTCCGAGCCGGGGCGTGATGACGAAGCCTTCGCGCGCCGTCCGCTCCGCATCGTCGAACAGCGATGCCCAGGGCAGCTTGCCATGTTCGCCATGCACCATGGCGAGCATCCTCACCGCGCCGGGCACGCCGGTCGCCCGGCCGCTGGTCACGGCGTCGCCAAAGGGCAGCGGCTTGCCCGCGGCATCCAGGAACATCGTCTCGCTGGCGCCGGCGGGGGCTGTCTCCCGGCCGTCATAGACCGTGACGGTGCCGCGCGCGCCATCGAACCATGTCATGAACGCGCCGCCGCCGAGCCCTGAGCTTTGCGGCTCGACCAGCGAGAGCATGGCCTGCACCGCGATCGCGGCATCCGCAGCGCTGCCGCCTCTACGCAGCACCGCCAGTCCCGCTTCCACGGCCAGCGGATTGGACGCGATGGCGAAGTGGCGCGGCTGCGGACTGGCAGACGGCGGCGGAGCGGAGGCGCTTTGCGGCGCTGTGCCCGTGCCCGCACCGCATGCGCCGAGCGCGAGAGCGGCAAGGAAGCTGACGAGCGGACGGAGAAAACTCATGCGGCGGTATTCCCTTCAGGCCGTGCAAGACATGCATATCCCCGCACAGTGGGAGAGCGATGCCGACAAGGCAAGGGCCGCATGCCCAGTCTCGCACCGCATGGACTGGCGTGCTTGGCTCTGGCCCTTACGGAACGGCCAGCCTATACGGCGCGTTCATGCCGCGTCAGACGGCGATATCATATCGAGGGAGAGGCCTGCTTGCGCGCTTTCGAACATTTCCCGAGCCTCACCGCCATGTTCTTCGCGCGGGCGGCCGAGGGCGGTGATCGCCCTTTCCTCTGGGCAAAGAACGAGGATGACTGGCAATCGACGAGTTGGTCCCAGGCATCACGACAGGTCGCATCGATGGCAAAGGCGCTGCAATCGCTCGGCATCGAACCGGGCGACCGGGTGATGCTGGTGAGCGAGAACCGGCCCGAATTCTGCATCGCCGATCTCGCGATCATGGCCGCCGGCGCCATCACCGTGCCCACCTACACCACCAATACCATCCGCGACCATGAGCATATCATCGCCAATAGCGGGGCACGCGCGGTCATCTTCTCGACCGCCAAGATCGCGAAGACTCTCATGCCCGCTGTGATGCGCTCGCCGATCGAGTTCGCGGTCGCCATCGAGCCGGTGAAGTCCATGCAGAGCAGTGCCGTCGCCATCCATGATTGGGACGCGCTGCTGGCGCTCCACCCCGCCGACCCGCGGGCCTGCGCAGACGCGCTCACCGCCACGCGCGAGGACACCGCCTGCATCATCTACACCAGCGGAACTGGCGGCGCGCCCCGCGGCGTTGTCCAGCATCACGGCGCGATCCTCTGCAATGTCGAGGGCTGCGTGGACATTATCGCGGGCGATTTCGCCTGGGACGAGGAGGTTTTCCTCTCCTTCCTGCCGATCAGCCATGCCTATGAGCATTCCGGAGGCCAGTTCCTGCCCATCGGCCTTGGCGGGCAGATCTATTATGCCGAGAGCCTCGAGAAGCTCGGCGCGAACATTGCCGAGGTGCGCCCGACGATCATGGTCGTCGTCCCCCGCCTGTTCGAGCTGCTGCGCATGCGCGTATCCCGGGCGGTCGAGAAGCAGGGGCGGCTGCCGGCGCTGCTGCTGGAGCAGGCCCAGCGCCTTGGGGGCAAGCGGAGCGCGCATGGCGGCCGGCTTCCCCTGCTCGACCGGCCGCTCCAGGCCGTGCTCAATCGCACGATCATTCCCAAGGTCCGCAGCCGGTTTGGAGGACGGATGAAGGCGCTGGTCTCGGGCGGCGCACCGCTCAATCCCGATGTTGGCGCCTTCTTCGACGCGCTGGGACTGACGCTGCTGCAAGGCTATGGCCAGACCGAGGCGGGGCCGGTGGTCAGCTGCAATCGCCCCTCGCGCGGCCTCCGCATGGATAGCGTGGGGCCACCGCTCAAGGATGTCGAAGTGCGAATCGCGGACGATGGCGAAATCCTCGTGCGCGGCGAACTGGTGATGAAAGGCTACTGGAACAACCCGGCCGAGACCGCGCGCGCCATTCGCGACGGCTGGCTGCACACTGGAGACATCGGCGAATTCGACGAGGGCGGCCGGCTGCGCATCACGGATCGCAAGAAGGACCTCATCGTCAATGACAAGGGCGACAATGTCGCGCCGGCGAAGCTGGAAGGCATGCTCACGCTCCAGCCGGAGATCGGCCAGGTCATGGTCCATGGCGACCGGCGCCCGCATATCGTGGCGCTGATCGTGCCCGATCCGGAATGGACAGCGCAATGGGCAACGACGCGGCACAAATCCCCGGAGCTCATCGCCTTGCGCGAGGACCCCGCCTTTCTCGCCGCCATTCGCGCGGCGGTCGATCGGGTGAACGCCGACCTTTCCGTCATCGAGAAGATCCGGCGGTTCGCACTGGCCGACGAGCCCTTCACCATCGAGAATGAGATGCTGACGCCCAAGCAATCAATCCGCCGGCATGTGATCCGGGCGAAGTACCAGTCGCAGCTGGATGCCCTGTACGGCGGCAAGGCGCAGGATTGAGCAGGCCGGGTCTTTCCTGACCCTGCTCCGGATCAGTCACGAAAAAGGGCGGTTACCGCCCCGGTTCGACAGCTGGTTCTTTCGGCGCCTCGGGCTCCGCGCCCAGCTGTGCCAGATAGTCCGCCGCCTGCTTGCCGATCGCGCTGTCCGGCCCCGCCAGCTCCTGTGCGCGTGAGAAGGCGGCACGGGCTGCATCGTCCCGCTCGCCGGAAAGCGCCAGAATGATGCCCTGCTCCAGAGCCACGGCTGCATCATTGCCCGCGCGCTTTGCGGCTTCGCCGATATGAAGGCGCGCCAGCGGCAAGTCGTCCATGCGCCGCGCCAGCGTGGCGGACAGCAGCCATGCGAGCGGATCGGAAGCCGCGAGCACCACGGCTTCATTAAGGTCGGCGCGCGCGCCTGGAAGGTCGCCGGCCGCAACGCGCGCCCGGGCGCGATCGAGATGGATTTCGCCGGTGGAAAGGGTGCGGGGCAGCGGATTCGCCAATGCCGTATCGAGATCACGGATCGCTCGCGGAACATCACCCGCCACCAGAGCGGCGTTGCCGGCCTGCGACCAGAGCCGCGCGCGCGTCTCGACATCGAGCCCGCTCGTCCCGGCACCGCGCGCGAAAGCATCGGCCGCTTCCGTCCAGCGCCCGGCCTGCCCCAATGCATAACCCTCGCAATGCGCCGCATAGGCACCCCCGCCCGCCTTCGCCCACGCTGCAGCGTCCGCAAGCCCGGCATCGGGATCGCCATCGGCTTTCGCGAGGCATGCCGCCAGCCGCTCGGCAATCTGCGGCGGGAGGACCTGGCCCAGTCCGGCATCGTCACTCGTTTCCGCATCCGCGCCGCTTCGCTGCACGGGCTGTTCCAGCGCTTCGCTGCGCCTGCGCTCGTCACGTCGCCGCAGCAGCGCCTCGATCTCGGGATCGTGCTGCGCGGGCTGGGCGAGCTGGGCAAGGGCGAGCGCGATGGGCAGGAACATGCGGGGATCAGAGCTCCGTCAGGGTCGCCACCGTCCCGCAGAGCAGGGCTATGTCCTGCGGGCGGGAGAGGCGATGGTCGCCGTCCTTGACGAGAATCGTCTGCACGTCCGCTGAACGGAGCCGGTCCGCAATCCGCAACGCCGTCTGCCATGGCACGTCGGGATCGGCCTGCCCCTGGATCAGCCGCACTGGGCAATCGATGGCGATCTCGCCCTCCAGCAGCCGCAGCGCCTGCCCGGACTCCCAGAAGGCGCGCGTGGTCACATAAGGCTGGTCGCCATAAGGCGTGGGCTCCACCAGGCGCCCTTCGCGCCGGATCGCGTCCTTCTGCGCGGCGTCGAAGCCCCAGTCGGTGAAGTCCGGCGCGGCGGCGATGCCGACCAGCCCGACCACGCGCCGACCGAGCGCCTGTGCAAGCAACAGCGCAAGCCATCCCCCCATGGACGATCCCACCAGCACCAGCGGCCCGTCGGGTGCGGCGTGGTCGATGACGGCATGCGCATCGTCACGCCAGTTCGCCAGCGTCCCATCCTCGAAGGTGCCGTCGCTTTCGCCACAGCCGGCATAGTCCAGCCGCAGCATCGTCTGCCCCCGCGCCGCAGCCCAGCTGTCCAGCGCGGCAGCCTTGCCCCCCAGCATGTCGGACATGTAGCCGGGGAGGAACACGGTTGTCGGTCCGGCTCCGGTCCGGTGCCGGTAAGCCAGCCGAGGCTGGTCCGGACGAGAGAGGAAGGTCGGCGGCTCCAGGGGCATATCGCTCATCGCCTTGTCCTAGCCTGCTTTGCTGCGAGATTGAACTGACGAGACCGTGTCTCCGGTCCGACCATCTGTTCAGTTCATCGGAATCGGTTGGACGGGCCTAAATCGGGACAATAAGCAGGAACGATCCGGCAACCGGTCCGGATTCGAACACGCGTTCGGCCGAAAAACCATCCGAAGGTGGGCTTGCGCAAGCGGAGCAAAGCGATGGATGGAACCAACAGGCCAGAGGCGGCGGGATACGCATGCTCGGCTTCCACGACATCTGAAGGAACCGGGGATCCCACAAGTCGATCCTCCCAGCCGATGAGCGAACGGATCGACCGCTTCGATTGGGCAACGACGCCGCTCGGCCCCCAGGCTGACTGGCCATCCGAGCTCAAGATCATCACGCGCCAGATTCTGGATTCGAGTTTTCCCAAGGCGGTCATATGGGGCCCTCAGCTCACGACGATCCATAATGACGCTTTCCTGCCCATTCTTCGCGGCAAGGCGGATGCGCTGGGACGCTCCTTTGCGGACATCTGGTCGGAAGTCTGGCCCGATATCGAACCGATCGTGAAGCGCGCCTTCGCCGGAACGCCGACCTATATCGAGGATTTTCCACTCGTCATTCATCGCTCCGGTGGCCCCGAGCAGGCATGGTTCACATTCTGCTACAGCCCGCTGCGCCTCGCGGACGGAACGATTGCGGGCATGCTCGATACCGTGATCGAGACCAGCAACACGGTGCGCGCCCAGGCGGACCTGGCCGCGGTGAACCAGGAGCTGGCGCATCGCCTCAAGAACACGCTGGCGGTTGTGCAGGGAATCGCATTCCAGACGCTGCGCCACGCGACGCCTGCCGCTGCGCTCGATGCCTTCGGCGAGCGGCTCACGGCGCTGGGCCATGCGCATGACATCCTGCTGCGGCAGGGCTGGTCTGCGGTCTCGCTGCGCCGCGTCATCAGCGATTCGCTTGCCCCGCATGACGGGCTGGGGCAGATCGATCTGGAGGGGCCTGACTGCCCCATCGGCTCCCATGCCACGCTCGCCTTGTCGCTCATGCTCAACGAGCTTGCGACCAACGCGGTCAAATATGGCGCGCTCTCCTGTCCGGAGGGACGCATCCGCCTGCTCTGGACCATCGAGGATGGCATGTTCCGCCTCGCGTGGGAGGAAAGCGGCGGGCCGGAAATTGCCGGGCCCGGACAATCGGGCTTCGGCTCCCGGTTGATCGACAGGGGCCTCGGCAGTCGCAGCGACGTGGTCCGGCGCTACGCGCCGACCGGTTTCTCGCTCAAGATGCGCGCACCGCTGGAAGAGATCACCGCCTGACCCTTGCCTAGAAGTCGAACGGCGGCGGGGCGACATCCTTGTCATGGGCGCAGGCATCGACGAGGGCTTTCCATTCAGCGGCACTGAGCGCCGGCTTGTAATGTCCGCCCTTCACGGCTGAATCCTCGAACGCGGCCTTGCGCTCGGCGGACACGGGGTGAGACGCCATCCAGCTCATCGCTCGCTCGATGCTTTCGCCGCCGGAGCGCTTCTCCATCCGTTCGAAGAAGGCCGCGGTCGGTAGCGGCGAGATATCGGCGGCCCGCAGGGCCTCGATGGAATAGCGGTCCGCCTCCCGCTCGGCATCGCGGCCATAGCTGAGCGCGAGCAGTCCATTGATGGTGCCGCCTACCTGGCCATTGAAGCCGCCCAGCAGGACGCTGAGGCCGAGCTGGCGCACCAGCGCCGTCATCGTGTCGCGATTGCGCACATGGCCGATTTCATGCGCGAGCACCCCGGCCAGTTCGTCGGGCGACTTGGCTTCTTCGATGAGATCCCTGAAAATGATGATATGTCCGCCAGGCAGCGCCACGGCATTGACCATCTTGATATTGGCGATGGCGATGCGGCGGATCGGCACGGCGTCGCCCAGTTCGCGCCGCAGTTTCTCGAGCGCAGCGCGGCTCTCGGGCGTTTCGCACAGCCTGCCGCCGAAATCGCCGATCATCGTGTCCCCGAGCCGGTCTTCCCAGCTTCGCGGGATCAGCGGCGCAACCCAGGCGGGCGCGCGCAGGACGACGAAGAGGAGGATCGCGGCGATCAGGGCAAAGAGGCCGATGGCCGGCCACAGGCCGATGCGGTCGATCCAGCGGCCATAGCGAGCCGGGAGCGGCAGATGCACGGCAAAATCATGAGGCGGCAGGCCCGCGAAGACCAGCCGCCAGCCGCCTTGCCCGCGCAAACCATAGACCGAGCGGCCGCCCGCATTGCCCTGCGGCACCAGATCGCTCCACCGATGCGGTCCGCTCGTGCCGCCGGGCCAGACGAGCGAGAAACCCTCCGCATGCCAGTCGATCCTGGGATGGTGGCGCGTGGCGTCCTGCCCGTCATAATGCCAGATGCGCTCGTCAGGCCCGGCGCTCGTCATGATGCGCGCGCCCTCCGCCCACCGGGCGCCGCCTGCGATGCATTGCCGGAACGGGATGATCCCATGCCCACCCCCTTGTCAGATCGCCCCGATGTCGAAGGCATCGGCGAGGCCTTCGCCCTGCCTCGGTGCCGCCGTGGTGGACTGGGTGAGCTCGGACAGGCTGATCTCACCGGTGGCGTCGAGATGCGTGATGAAGAACTTCCAGTGACGATAGGACAGGAAGATCGCCCCGATCCCGAGCGTCAGCACCACCAGCGCGATGTCGCCCAGGATGAGCATGAGCCAGTCCCGCGAACGCGCTCGAAAATGAAAATGCAGTCCGGAGAGCGACATGCCCCCGACCGCGACGCGAAAGAACTTGGCGTAGAAGACGAGCGCGATGACGCCGAGTCCGGCGTAGATGAAGAGGAACAGAAAGCCCATCATCGCCGCAGCCGCGGGATCGAGCGCCGTCTCTCCTTCCCGCATGCCGATGCCGGCGATCGTCAGCAGGACGAACAGGGCGAGAGGCAACAGATAGAAGAGCAGGAAGCGCTTGAAGACGGCCCCCGGTCCTGCCTTGGCGCGGAACGGGAACGGGCCGAAGCTCATCGCGCTCCAGCGGTCGTTCCACAGGGACATCATGGCCCAGGGTATCAGCAGGTAGAGCGAGAAGGCGGCCACCACATAGCGCCAGACATAGGACCAGCCATAAGCCCAGCCTTTCTCGTCACTGCCGCCACGGATGCCGTGCCACCAGGTCCGACTCAGCCGGTAACGCAGCATGCGGAAACGCGCGACGCCGCTGAGGTAAAAGATCATGGCGAAGGCGAGAAAGGCAAGACTGAAGGCCAGCCGCGCCTGCCCGTTGAAGATGAGCGTCTGCATGCCGAACTGAAGGAACAGCAGGGGGATGCCGAACAGCGCCAGCACCAGCAGGAAGCCGATGAACAGCTCCATGCCGGTGCCCGTCCATTCCAGCGGCTCGTCGATGAACCGCGTTCGGCTCCACAGATAGCGCCGGGTGCGCGTGGTCGCCCAGAAGCGATAGACCCCCAGCGTGACGATGGTCAGCAGCAGATTGGTGAAGGCGATCGGCGCATAATCTCGCCAGTCGCCGGTGAATGCGAACGCGCCGGCGTCCGGTTCCTCCATGATATGTCCTTCCCCCTGCGCCCGCCCCCTCGACGCCGCATCCTCGACGCCGCATCCTCGACGCCGCATCCTCGAGCGGAAGAACACCGCCGGCCCGCGCGCTGTCAAGCAGCGACAATTAAGCTTTGGACGCTATATCGGAAGAGTCGGGTGGGGGCCCGGCAGACGAATCGACCGCAGGGGGCAGATCAGGCGGTATATGGTCCAGTTGGAAGAACTGGTCGCCAGAGGCTGGCGGCCAAGCAAGTTCGTCGAGCGGCGCGGCCGATGGCGCAGCGCCGTCAGTCATGTCGGCATCGCTTCGCGCCTGTCCGCGGACAAGGCGCTGGAAAGCTATGTCGCCGCGATCCGTGCATATGCCTGCGGCGCGCTTGCCGACCTGGGCTGCGGCAACGCGCCGCTGGCGGGCATCTACGCGCCGCACGTCACGTCGATGCTGTGGGTGGATCGCCCGGACGGACCACACAGGCTCATCGCACCCGATGTCGCGCAGGATCTGGAAGAGCCACTGCGTATCGGCAGTGGTTCGCTCGACACCGTGCTGCTCACCGACGTGCTGGAGCATCTGCGCGAGCCTGACCGGCTGCTTGCCGAGGTGGCGCGCGTCCTGCGTCCCGGTGGGCGAGCGATCATCGGCGTGCCGTTTCTTTACTGGCTGCACGAGGAGCCGCACGATCATCATCGCTACACCATTCACAAGCTGCGCGACTTCGCGGCGCGTCATGGCTTCGCGGTGGTGGAGGGTCGCGCTTATGCCGGCGGGCTGGATGTCGTGCGCGATCTGCTCACCAAGATCGTCTACACGCGCCGCTTCCCGCTCCCGGCCTGGATCGTGCACTATATGACCGGCGCGCTCTTCGCGCCACTGGCGCCGCTCAGCCGGCGCATGCACGATGTCATGCCGATGGGCTATGTGCTGGTGCTCGAGAAGAACTGATGCCGCCGCTGGCGGCTCATCCTTTTCAATCGCGCAGGAAGATCTCCTCGATCCGCAGACCGAACAGATCGGCGATGCGGAATGCCAGCGGCAGGGAAGGATCATATTTCCCCGTCTCGATGGCATTCACGCTTTGTCGGCTGATTGCCAGCCGGTCGGCCAGATCGCCCTGCGTCCAGTCCCGCTCGGCACGCAGGACTTTCAGGCGATTTCTCACGCGCAGCCTCCGTCGCCCAGCGTCAGGCGATTGACGATCTGGCCGATGACAAGGCCCACGCACCAGAGCGGGAAGACAAAGAAGACCGGCAGGCGGGGCACGTCGGCATAGAGTTCCACCATGCCCCAGATGCTGGTGCCCGCGAGAGTCACGCCGGTCGCCACGAGGAATTTGCGCACTTCGAGCAGACGCAAATACTCGTCGTCCAGCTCGATGAGCAGCCGGGCCATGGCCCAGATCCAGCCGAAGACGGCAAGGCCGGGCACCAGCGCGATCAGGATGGTGACGGTATCGGCGGGCGCGTCATCCGGAATGAGCCGCGTGGCGAGTGCGACACTCGCCACATAAGCGAGGCTGATCGGCACCATGCGCCGCAGATAGCGCCGGTAGGCGATGTTCGTGGATGCGCGTGCCATGGCTCAGGCCCTTTCGCGAGCGGCATGGCTGCACCGCCCGCCGCGCAAGGCGAGCACGGCGATAATCGGCAGGACGATCATGAGCACTCGCATCGCACGCTCGGACACGACGCCGAGCCGTGCACCGACAGCCAGGAGTATCAGCGCGGCCGCCCAGCAAAGCGCCTTGAACAGAATGGTCATAGTCAAGCTCCATTGAATCTATGTAAAGGATAGTTGACTATTAGATGCTTGATGTCAAGCACCCTTGTCAGGTTGCGCCCCTCGTGGACCCGACCGGCGCGCATCCGGCGTGGTCGCTGTCCACGCAGGGGAGCCGGAGGCGTGACAAACCGGCGTGCTCCCCTTATGTTGTGGGCCATGCCGAGACCGTTCGCGCTCATCAGGTCGACGACGATCACCCGGACCACTACCGGGGGCCTCGGCACGCGCGTCATGCTTCGCCGCTGACGCACGTCGCCAGAGGCCCATCCGACGGGGGAATGGGCAAGCGGACGGCGTCCTCCCTTTCCTGCCTCTTTTCAATACGGCCGCGCTTCCCTAAGCGCATCGCCGCAGACAGGAACAAAACCGATGACGGAACTAGTGAAGATCACGCTCCCTGATGGCTCGCAGCGCGAGGTGGCGCGGGGCACGACGCCGGCGGAGATCGCGGCGGCCATCGGTCCGGGGCTCGCAAAGGCAGCTCTCGCGGCCCGGGTGGACGGCGAACTGGTCGACATCACGCGCCCCCTAGAGGCGGACGCCAATCTCGCGCTGGTCACTGCGAAGGACGAGAAGGATGCGCTGGAGCTCGCGCGCCACGATTATGCGCATATCCTGGCCGAGGCCGTTCAGGCGCTGTTCCCCGGCACGCAGATCACTTTCGGTCCGGCGACCGACGACGGCTTCTATTACGACGTCGCGCCGCCAGCCGATCACGGCCCGTTCACGGAGGACGACCTGCCCGCCATCGAAGCGAAGATGCGCGAGATCATCCTGGCCGACAAGCCGCTGCGCCGCGAGGTCTGGAGCCGCGAGGCGCTGATCGAGCGCTGGACCGCGCAGGGCGAATCCTTCAAGGCCGAATGGGCAGCCGAGTTGCCGGGCGATGAGGATCTGACCGTCTACTGGTCCGGCGGCGAGTGGCTCGACATGTGCCGAGGGCCGCATCTCGCTTCCACGGGCAAGGTCGATCCCAATGCTTTCAAGCTGACGCGCGTCTCCGGCGCTTACTGGCGCGGCGACCAGCGCAATGCCATGCTCTCGCGCATCTATGGCACGGGCTGGCTGAACAAGAAGCAGCTCGACGCGCATCTCCATCGGCTGGAGGAAGCGGCGAAGCGCGATCATCGCAAGATCGGGCAGGAGATGGACCTGTTCCATCTCCAGCAGGAAGCGCATGGCAGTGTCTTCTGGCACCCCAAGGGCTATCTCATCTGGAGGCAGCTCGAGGCCTATATGCGCCGTCGGCTGGACGCGGCGGGCTATCAGGAAGTGAAGACGCCGCAGATCATGGATGCGCGCCAGTGGGAGCAGAGCGGCCACTGGGGCAAGTATCGCGAAAACATGTTCGTCATCCCCGACGAGACGCCGAATACCGAGGATGAAGGCCCCGTCGTCTCGCAGGACGCGGAATGGATGGCGCTCAAGCCCATGAACTGCCCGGCGCATGTGCTGATCTTCCGGCAGGGCATCAAATCCTATCGCGACCTGCCGCTGCGCCTGGCCGAGTTCGGCTGCTGCCACCGCAACGAACCGCACGGCGCGCTGCACGGCCTGATGCGGGTGCGCCAGTTCACGCAGGACGACGCGCATATCTTCTGCCGAGAGGATCAGCTCGTGAGCGAGGTGGCCGCCTTCTGCGACCTGCTCGATGTGGTCTACAAGGACCTCGGCTTCTCGGATTACGCCATCAAGCTCGCCCTGCGCCCGGAGAAGCGCTTCGGTTCGGACGAGATGTGGGACTGGTCCGAGCAGAGCCTGCGGGACGCAGTCGCCGCGACCGGCCGTAACACGGCGGAATGGGGCTGGGAGGAAATGCCCGGCGAAGGCGCCTTCTATGCGCCCAAGCTCGAGTTCCACCTGACCGACGCGATCGGACGCACATGGCAGGTCGGCACCATCCAGACGGACACGGTGCTGCCCGAGCGGCTCGACGCCAGCTATGTCGGCGAGGATGGCGAGCGCCATCGCCCGGTAATGCTCCACCGCGCCATCCTGGGCAGCTATGAACGCTTCATCGGCATTCTCATCGAGCACCATGCCGGCAAGTTCCCGATGTGGCTTGCCCCGGTGCAGGCCGTTGTCGCCACCATCGTCTCGGATGCGGACGACTATGCCAAGGACGTCGCCGCCAGGATGCAGGCGGCGGGCCTGCGCGTCGAGACGGACCTGCGCAACGAGAAGATCAATTACAAGGTGCGTGAGCACAGCCTTGCCAAGGTTCCCAACCTGCTGGTCGTGGGCCGCCGCGAGGCTGAGGAAGGGACCGTGGCCCTGCGCCGACTCGGCTCAGACGAGCATCAGAAGGTCATGAAGGTGGACGATCTCATCGCCATGCTCGTCGCCGAAGCGACGCCGCCCGATCTGCGATAGGCGTCCGCGCGCCGGCGAGCCTCGTCCGGCGCCGGACGTCATCGAAGGATCGCGGGCGATCGGCGCCACGCCGGCATGTCCGCCGGATGTCTCGCAATCGCGCGCCATCATTCCTATATGGGGAGATGGCGCGCGGCATCTTGGCGGCTCATTAACGCACTGTTGCTATCGCGCCGCACCGGCGTGCCTTGCGTAGCACGCCTCTTTCAGTTGCCATCGAAAATCGTTAAGTTAAGAGGCCTCGAACTGTCATTAAAGGAGAACTGGCTATACGTCCCCCAATGATGCGCCGCCCGATGGCGCCGCCCCCGCCGCTCAACGGCCCGCGCTACAATGAATTCATCAATGTGCCCAAGGTGCGCGTCATTGATGAGAATGGTGAAAATCTCGGCGTGATGTTCACGCGCGAGGCGATGGAGCAGGCAGCCGATGTTGGCCTCGACCTCGTCGAGGTCTCGCCGACGGCGGATCCGCCGGTCTGCAAGTTTCTCGACATCGGCAAGTACAAATATGAGGCCCAGAAAAAGGCCAATATCGCTCGCAAGACCCAGAAGACGCAGGAACTCAAAGAGATCAAGATGCGTCCGAACATCGACGATCATGATTATGATACGAAGATGAAGAAGGTCCACGACTTCATCGGCGAGGGCGACAAGGTCAAGATCACGCTGCGGTTTCGCGGCCGTGAGCTGGCGCACCAGCAACTCGGGATGGCGCTGCTTCAGCGCGTTGCCGAGAACGTGACCGAGATTGCCAAGGTCGAGGCCTATCCCCGCATGGAAGGTCGCCAGATGCTCATGGTGCTGGCGCCCAAATAAGGCGCCATTCGCCGCGCCGGCCACCAGAAATTTGCGCAATCTCGATTCGGGACGGCGGTCCGTGCGGAACCGCTGGTCCGATTCGCGGCGATTTCCCGCTTGATCTGTCGGAGGGGTGCATGCGCGCCTTCCAGATTGATGATGTGGGAGATTGATATGTTTGTGAAAAACTTTGTCCTCGCGGCGATGGCAGGCACCAGCCTGATGGCACTGCCCTCCGCCGCGGGCGCGGTGTCGGTTCTCGATTTCAGCGGAAATATCTGCGGCGCTGCTGGCAACGAAGCCTGCGGTAACGGCTCGGCCATTGGCCAGAATTACGGGGATATCGCCGGGCAGGTGGACGTGTCCTACCGGTCCTTCAACAGCAGCACTGGGGTCACTTATGAGAGCTTCCTCAAGCACTGGGCGGCCGGCTACGGCGATCTGCTGAACATCGTCTGGGGCGGCTCGGGGCCGACGGTCCACGCCAGCGAGATCATCTTCACCGCAGCGGCCGGCTATGAAGTGTCGCTGATTTCCCTCGATTTTGGTTGCTATCAGAATCGCAGCAGCTGCCAGACGATCAATTATGACATCAGCTCGCTGGGCGGCACGGTGATCGCGGCCGGCTCGGCGCCGACGCTCTATCCCACCCACGGCACGCTCGCCGTCGACAGCGGCTGGTTCTCCGATGGCATCAAGCTTGTTTGGGGACCGGATGCTTATGACGTCGGCCTCGACAACATCCGCTTCGACGTGCGGGCGATCGAGGATGTGCCGCCCCCGGCAGCCGTTCCGGAACCGGCCAGCTGGGCCATGATGATCGCGGGGTTGGGCGTAGTCGGCAGTGCGCTCCGTCGCCGTCGCGTCCGTCTCAGCTTCGCCTGAAGGAAAGCGCCCGCTCGCGACTGGCGCAGCCGGGCGCGGGAAGGCGAAGAAGGTGGCGGCCGGACAGGCCGCCGCCTTCCTTTTCGGAGTCGCTGCATCCTGCGCTGCGGGCGGGAGTTGACCCTGGCGCCGGCAACGCTCACATGGCCCGCCATGACCCAAGCCACGCCCCTGCGCCTGTTCAACAGCCTGACGCGCGCGATGCAGCCGTTCGAGTCCGTCCATCCCGGCGAGGCGCGCGTCTACAGCTGCGGGCCGACCGTCTATAACTACCAGCATATCGGCAACATGCGGGCCTATGTCTTCGCGGATACGCTGGGCCGTACGCTGCGGTTCAAAGGCTATCTCCTGCGTCATGTCATCAACATCACCGATGTCGGCCATCTCACGTCGGATGCCGATGCGGGCGATGACAAGATGGAGAAGGCCGCCGCGAGCCAGGGCAAGTCGGCCTGGGATATCGCCGCCTTCTACACGGCCGAGTTCAAACGCGACCTCAAATGGCTGAATGTGTCTGATCCCGCGCAATGGACGGTGGCGACCGATTATGTGCCGCAGATGATCGAGGCGGCGAAAGCCATCGCCGATACGCATTGCTACGAGCTGCCCTCGGGCCTCTATTTCGACGTGTCGACCGTCGCCGATTATGGCCGGCTGGCGCGCGCGGCCACGGAAGAAGGCGAGGGCCGGATCGAGCAGGTGGAAGGCAAGCGCCATGGCGCGGATTTCGCCATCTGGCGCCGGACCCCGCCGGGCGAGACACGCCAGATGGAATGGGATTCGCCCTGGGGCCGCGGCGCGCCAGGCTGGCATCTCGAATGCTCCGTGATGAGCCGGGCCGAGCTCGGCCTGCCGTTCGACATCCACACCGGCGGCATCGATCACCGCGAGATTCATCATCCCAACGAGATCGCGCAGAATCAGGCGATCCAGGGCTTCGATGCTCATCATGGCCATCTCGATTGCGCCCAGAACAGCGGCGCCCGCATCTGGATGCACAATAATTTCCTGATCGATCGCGGCGGCAAGATGAGCAAGTCCTCGGGCGAGTTCCTGCGGCTGCAGTTGCTCGTCGACCGGGGCTATCACCCGCTGGCCTACCGGCTGCTGTGCCTGCAGGCGCATTACCGATCGGAACTGGAATTCAGCTGGGACAATCTCGCGGCGGCCCTCACGCGCCTGAAGCGTATGCTGATGGCGGTCGGACCGCTCCGGGGCGTGGACGCGGCGGACGCCGTGACGCATCCCCGCCTGGCGCCCCTGCTGGCGCGGTTCGACGAGGCGCTGAGCGATGATCTGAACACGCCGGCCGCGCTCATCGTCGTCGAGGAAGCGATCGCGATGAAGAAAGTGCCGGCCGAGGAAAAGCGCGCGCTGATCGAGCGGATGGACGCGGTGTTCGGGCTCGATCTTCTCACGCTCGACCGCACGGCGCTGCGGTTGCGCCCCACAGCCGCTACCATCGCGGAAGCCGACATCGATGCGGCTCTGGCGCAGCGGAAAGAGGCGCGCGCGGCAAAGGATTTCGCCACATCCGATTCGATCCGCGATTCGCTCATCGCGTCCGGAGTCGAGGTGATGGATGGCGATCCGCTGGGATGGGAGTGGAAGCTGGAGCATGGCACATAAGCCTCTGATCGTCTTTCCCGAGCGCTATCGCGCCCAGCTTTCGGCCATGCTGCCGGAGGGCGTGGAGATCAGGGGCTTCTCGACGCTCGAGGAATGCCTCGCGCTTGCGCCGGAAGCCGAGATCGGCTGGTTCGACGACTGGGCATCGGGCGCCTATGTCCAGGGCCCTCGCGCCGCGACGTCTGCCCGGTGGATCAACACCGTCACCGTCGGACTCGACGCTTTTCCGGTGAAGGAAATCCGCGAGCGCGGGCAGATCTTCACCAATGGCAATGGCCTCATGCCCGATGTCATTGCCGATTATGCCGTGCTTGGCGTGCTCACCCTCGCCAAGCGGCTGGACGAGGTGGTCCGCGCCCATGATCGCAAGGCTTGGATCCGCAGCGGGCCGCCCGGTTCGTTCGAGCTGCTGGGCGCGAAGGCGCTCATCATCGGCTATGGCGCGATCGGACGCGAGATCGGCACGCGGCTGCGGGCCTTCGGCGTCGACGTGACTGGCGTACGGCGGTCCGCGGACTCCGGCGATCCCGGCGTGATCGGGCCGGACGACTGGCGCCCCCGCCTTGGCGAATTCGACATCGTGATCCTTGCAGCCCCCAGCACGGACGAGACACACGCGATGATCGGCGCGGCGGAGATCGCCACCATGAAGGCCGATGCCCGGCTCATCAACATCGCCCGGGGCGAACTTGTCGATCAGCCCGCGCTGATCGAGGCGTTGCGGTCCGGCGCGATCGGCAGCGCCTTCCTCGACGTGACCACGCCGGAGCCGCTGCCTCCGGAAGACCCGCTATGGGATGCGCCGAACCTGCTTGTCACCATGCACCTGTCCGGCCAGAGCCAGACCAGCGCTTTCCGCCGGGGTGCCCAGCGCTTTCTGAAGAATCTGCGCCATTATCTCGCCGGCGAGCCGCTCGAGCATGTCGTTGACCTGAGCCGGGGATACTGAGGGCTGGCGGGCGCACCCCGCCTCATCAATGCAGCGTTTCTTCTTCGCCGCTCACTTTCGCCAGTCGGGCCGCTTCGATGGCGTCCTTCATGTTCGCGCGATAGTGGACATGGGGCGGGCGGATGCCATGGCTCAGAAGAGCGCGGCGGACGGCCGGGCGCGCACCGGCGATGTAGAGCGCCGCGCCGCGCTGAGCCGCCTTGCGCGCAAAGGCCTCCATGGTCGCGGCGCCGGTCGAATCGAGCATCGGCACGTCTGCCATGTTGATGACATAGGCACGCGGATGCTCGTCTAGCCGGTCCAGCATGGCGGAGACCGCGCCGGCCGCGCCGAAGAAGAAGGCGCCCGAGATGCGGCAAAGGGCGATGTCCTGATCGGCGATCGGGGCGGGCTCATAGCCTGATCGCCCGCCGGTCCGTTCATCGTCCGCGCGGTCGGTTTCCACGAGGGGACTGCCGGTCTCCACTTCCACTGCCTGCGCCATGCGGTTGAGGAAGATCAGCGTACCGAGACTGAAGCCCACGAGAATGCCGAGGCTGAGATCCTCGAGCACCACCAGCAGGAAAGTGACCGCCAGCACCAGCGCATCCCCGCGCGAGGCGCGCACGAGCGTGGCGATATGATCGCGCTCGACCATGTTCCAAGCGACCGTCGCCAGCAGGCCGGCGAGGGCAGCAAGCGGAATGTAGCTTGCGAGCGGGGCGGCGACGAGCATGAAGACGAGCAGGAACACCGCGTGCAGCATGCCCGACACCGGGCCCCGCGCCCCTGCCCGGACATTGGTGGCCGTGCGCGCGATCGTGCCCGTCACGCACATCCCGCCGAACAGCGCACTGGCGCAATTGGCCGCACCCTGCGCCACCAGCTCGCAATTGGACCGGTGCCGCCGCCCGCTCATGCTGTCCGCCACCACGGCGGAGAGCAGGCTCTCGATCGCGCCCAGCAGCGTGAAGGACAGGGCCGTCGGCAGAAGCTCCACCACGCGACTCAGGGAAAGATCGGGCAATCCCGGCGCGGGCAGGCCGCGCGGGATTTCGCCGAACCGGGAGCCGATGGTTTCCACCGGCAGGTTCACGAGCGTGGCCAGCAGGGCGGTTGCGACCACGGCGATGAGATAGGCCGGCCAGTGCGGCCGCCATTTCCGGCAGGCGAGGATGATGGCGATGGCCGCCAGAGCAAGGCCGAGCGCCGCCGCGTTCACCGTGGGCAGGGCCGCGCCCAGTGCCTGCAGCTTGGGCAGCAGTTCGCCGGGCTCCGGTCCCGCGAGCGTGAGGCCCATCAGGTCCTTGAGCTGGCTGGCCAGGATGATGATGCCGATCCCGGCCGTGAAGCCTACCGTCACGGGATAAGGTATGAACTTCACGAACGTGCCGAGCCGCAGCCAGCCCGCCGCCATGAGCATGAGGCCGGACAGGAAGGTCGCGATCAGCAGGCCGTCCACGCCATGCCGCGCGACCGTGGCGGCGATGAGAACGATGAAGGCGCCCGCCGGGCCGCCGATCTGGAAACGGCTGCCCCCCAGCATCGAGACGATGAACCCGCCGATGATCGCGGTGTAGAGGCCGCGCTCGGGGCCGACACCAGATGCGATAGCAATGGCCATGGAGAGCGGCAGGGCGACGATGGCGACCGTCAGGCCCGCGACCGCGTCCGCTTTGAGGCCGCGCGCATCATAGCCTTCCCGCAGCACGGTGACGAGCTTGGGCGTGAAGAGTTCCGCAAAGCTGGGGGCGGCCACGCTGGGCTTCATGATCCGTTTGCTCCCTTGCGAGGCTTCAGCCGGACGCCGCGACCGCCATCGGGGCTCGGCGCGCCGTCACCGATGAGATCCACCCCGGCCGCGCTGAGCGCGTCCACCACCTTGACGAGGCTGTCGACATTGCCGCGCACATTGCCATCGCTGGCTTCCATGCGCCGGATCGTCGGCAGCGAAACCCCGGAGAGCTGGGCAAGCTGGCGCTGATCCATGCCGAGCAAGGCACGAGCCGCGCGCATCTGGGCAGACGTCATCATGACGCTTCATGTATCAAGACAGACAATTGATATCCAGAATATCAGTTTGCAATTCTGGAGTGCGGTCTTGCAGTTGACGCATGGCTCCGGGCGGCGCTTGGCCCTGCCCGCTCGCCATGCTGCGGGTGCGCAGCAGCATCCTTGCTTCCGACACGCCGAAGGCGTAGGGGCTTGCCCCCGGTCCGGCGCGCCCCATCTTGGGCGCTCGGCACCGTGCACGGAGTTTTTTCGGCGATGACGGCGAACTGGAACCCCGCAAGCTGGCGGGATCATGAGGGGCTGCAAATGCCCGACTATCGCGACGCCGCGGCACTGGCCGCGGCCGAGGCTCAGCTTGGCAATTTCCCGCCGCTGGTCTTCGCCGGAGAGGCGCGTCATCTCACCGCGGATCTGGCGAAAGTCGCCAATGGCGAGGCGTTTCTGCTGCAGGGCGGCGATTGCGCGGAGAGCTTCGCCGAGTTCCACCCGAACAATATCCGCGATACGTTCCGCGTGTTGCTGCAGATGGCGGTGGTGCTCACTTTTGCCAGCAAGCTGCCGGTGGTGAAGGTCGGCCGCATGGCCGGGCAGTTCGCCAAGCCCCGTTCGTCCGCGACCGAGTCCGTGGGTGGCGTGGAGCTGCCCAGCTATCGCGGCGACAATGTGAACGACATCGCTTTCACGGCCGAGGGCCGCGAGCCGGACCCGGCGCGCATGATTCGCGCCTACAACCAGTCGGCCGCGACGCTCAATCTGCTGCGCGCCTTCTCCACCGGCGGCTATGCCAGCCTCGACCGGGTGCATGGCTGGATGCTCGATTTCATGGGCCGCAGTCCCTGGGCGAAGAAGTTCCGGGAAATGGCGGATCGCATTGGCGAAACGCTGGATTTCATGAAGGCTTGCGGTCTGTCACCCGAGACGGTGCCGCAGCTTGGCGGCACCAGCTTCTATACCAGCCACGAAGCCTTGCTCCTGCCCTATGAGCAGGCGCTGACCCGGCAGGATTCGCTCACGGGCGACTGGTACGATACCAGCGCGCACATGCTGTGGATCGGCGATCGCACGCGCTTCGAGGGCTCGGCACATGTCGAGTATCTGCGCGGCATCGGCAATCCGATCGGCATGAAGGTCGGCCCCAGCCTGCAGCCCGACGTGCTGCTGCGCCTGCTCGACCTGCTCAATCCCGCGCGCGAAGCGGGCCGGATCACGCTCATCACGCGCTATGGCCATGACAAGATCGAGGCCGGCCTGCCCCCGCTCGTGCGCGCTGTGATGCGGGAGGGGCATCCGGTGGTCTGGTCCTGCGATCCGATGCACGGCAATGTCATCAAGGCCGCGACCGGCTACAAGACGCGCCCCTTCGAGCGGATTCTCGCCGAAGTGCGCGGCTTCTTCGCCGTGCATCGCGCGGAAGGCAGCTTCGGCGGCGGCATCCATGCGGAAATGACCGGCCAGAATGTCACGGAATGCACCGGTGGCGCCGTCGACGTGACGGAGCAGAGCCTGGCCGATCGCTACCATACGCATTGCGATCCCCGCCTCAACGCGGCGCAAAGCCTCGAACTGGCGTTCCTGCTGGCAGAGATGCTGAACGACGAACTGGCCGAGCGGCGCAAGCAGGCCGCCTGAGAACAGATCCGGACGCCTGACGGGCGCTTCGTACGCGATAGCGCCCGTCAGGCGGATCGTCCGAGCCAACGGAAGGCGCTCAGCACGTTTTCGGGCAAGCGAAGCGGGGCGGCCACAGGGCACTCCGCGCGCGCATGATGGCTGAAATTCGGCCAAACCCCTTGCACCGGACGCATTCTCTGCCAAATAGGTTGGTATGCTTTCGCAACGCACTCGCTACTCGATCCGCGCGCTTCAGCATCTTGCGCGGCACTATGGCGAGGGGCCGATCCAGCTTGCGGACATCGCCGCGGCGCAGAACATACCCGCCAAGTTTCTCACCGTCATTCTCTCCGAGCTGAGCCGGGCCGGGCTGGTCGCGACGCGCCGGGGGCGTGACGGCGGCTACTGGCTCGCCCTCGCGCCGATCGATATCCGCTATGGCGACATCTTCCGCCTGACCGACGGTGCGCTCGCCCTTGTCCCCTGCGCCAGCCGCTATGCGCACCAGCCTTGCAAGAACTGCCTGCCGGAAGACGAATGCGAACTGCGGCGGATCATGCTCAAGGTCCGTGACGAGACGGCCGCGATCCTCGACAGGCTGACGCTGGCCGACAAGTTCGAGGATGTCAGCACCGATGCGCTCGCATGAAGCGCCTCGACATCATCGCGACCGGAGGATGCCAGTGCGGCGCGGTGCGCTACCGCGCCGGGCAATTGCTGGACAATTCCCATATCTGCCATTGCCGCATGTGCCAGAAGGCGGTGGGCAATGTCTTCGCCGCTCTGGTCGGCGCCCCTAATGACAGTCTCACCTGGACGCGCGGCACCCCTGCGGTCTTCGCGTCGTCCGATCTCGCGGAACGAGGCTTCTGCGCGCGCTGCGGCACGCCGCTTTTCTATCGCGGCAAGACCAGCGGGCGCACCGCCCTCACGCTCGGATCGCTCGACGATCCCGCGCTGGCCCCGCCCCGGACGCAAGTCGGCATGGAAGGGCGCCTTCCCTTCATCGATCATCTCGCCACGCTGCCGGACCACGGCGCGACCGAGGACGACATGGTCGAGGAAGCGCCGATCATCCGCGCCAGCAATCACCAGCATCCCGACCACGATACGGAGCAATGGCCGGCCCCATGACGATCACCCTGCATGGCATTCCCAACTGCGACACCGTGAAGAAGGCCCGCGCATGGCTGGCCGGGAAGGGCATTGCCTATAGTTTTCGCGACTACAAGAAAGCGCCGCCTGAACCCGCGGAACTGCGGGGCTGGGTCGAGCAGGCCGGGTGGGAGGCCCTTCTCAACCGGGCCGGCACGACGTTCCGCAAGCTGCCCGAGGAAGACAGGGAAGCCATCGACGAAGCGAAGGCCATCGCCCTGATGGTGGCGCGCCCGTCCCTCATCAAGCGGCCGGTGGTGACGGGGCTGGATCACCTGCTGGTCGGGTTCGGGCCGGCGATCTGGGAGCGCGAACTGGCATCCTGAGCATGACGCGGTGATGCGCGCGGCCTTCCCGCTGTCATGTCCGGGAAGATCGCTTCGCCCGGAAGCCGATTGCCTTTTATGCGCGTTTGGGATGATGTCGCCGCAGGAGCCCATCCGGTTCCCGGCAGGAACGGATTGAAAGTGAGCCCATGGAGCCTCAGGCCCGCCCCGGAATGCGCGTAGAGGACGGCTTCTTCCTGGGCCTTGTCCTGCTCGTCACTGTTGCATTCGCCTTGCTCATCGAGCCCTTCTTCGTGGCGATTCTCTGGGGCGTGATCGCTGCCATCCTCTTCACGCCGGTCTATCACCGCCTGCTTGCGGCTTTCCCGCGCCGGCCGAACACCAGCGCGGCCATCACGCTTGTGCTGATCGTGGCCATGGTGATCGTGCCGGCGATCCTGCTCAGCATGGCGCTGATCCAGGAAGCGACCTTGTTCTATGGGCGCATCCAATCTGGCGAGATCGACTTTGCGATGCTGTTCTCGCGCCTGCGTGACAATCTCCCCGACTGGGCAGTGGGTGTGCTCGAACGGCTCGGCTTCGCCGACTTCGAAGCCGCCCGCGCGAGGCTCAATGCCGGCATCGCCGACATATTGCGCGTTCTGGCGGCGCAGGCGGTGGTGATCGGCCAGGGTGCCTTCAGCTTCCTCATCGCGCTCAGCGTGATGCTCTACCTCACCTTCTTCCTCCTGCGGGATGGCGACGATCTGTCGCGACGGCTGATGAACAGCACACCGCTGCGCCTCGCCCAGCGCGAAGCGCTGTTGAAGCAGTTCGTGCTGGTCATCCGCGCGACGATCAAGGGAAGCATCGTCGTCGCCATCCTTCAGGGGCTGATCGGGGGGCTCGTCTTCTGGGTGCTCGGGGTGGAAGGCGCGCTTCTCTGGGGCGTCCTCATGGGGTTCTTTTCGCTGCTTCCGGCGATCGGCACCGGCCTCGTCTGGGTCCCGGTATCGATCTATCTTTTCGTGAGCGGCGCCATCGTCAAGTCGATCATCCTGGTCCTGTGCGGCCTGTTCGTGATCGGACTGGTCGACAATCTCCTGCGCCCCATTCTCGTCGGCAGGGACACGCGCCTTCCCGATTATGTCGTGCTCATCTCGACGCTGGGCGGCATCGAGTTGTTCGGCTTCAGCGGTGTCGTGATCGGCCCTGTCATCGCGGCCCTGTTCATCGCGACATGGACGATCGTGTCGGACATGCGCGCGCCCGAGCAAAGCGCTATGGTGCCGGGCGACGCCGCCGAGTCGTCAGCGGGGTCTCGACCAGTCGATACACTCTGAGCGCACGGAGGAAACAGGTTCATGGCAACCAACGAATCGCCCATTCCCGGTGATCCTCCCCTGCGCACCGGCTGGGGCTGGATCGTGGCATATGGTGTCCTCGTGATCCTGATCGGCGTTCTCGCGCTCACCAATCCGATCGCCACGGGCCTGGCAACGGGCATCATCCTCGCGCTCGTCCTGATCGTCTATGGCGTCGCCGCCATCGCGTCCGCCATTTCGTCGCTGTCCCGGCGCGGACGGTGGATTGAACTCATCCTGGGCATCCTCGCACTTCTTGCCGGCGCCAGCATCCTCTTCGCACCTCTTCTCGGCGCGCTGTCGCTCGTCTGGGCGATCGGTTTCTGGCTGGTGGTGTCCGGCGTCATGCAACTGGTCACGGCCGCGCGCTTTCCGGTGGACCGCTGGTGGCGGCTGTTCCTCGGCCTGCTCGATCTGGTGCTGGGCGCGATCCTGCTCCTCTCGGGCCCCGTGCCGAGTCTGGCGTTCCTCGCCATCATCGTCGGAATCAGCTTCCTGTTCAGGGGTCTGTTTCTCGTCCTTCTGGGCCTCGGCCTGCGGAAGGTTTCGACGAGCACAGCCGCCTGAACCGACCGTCTTTTGCCATAAGGCGGTTGACGATCGAGCCAATGGCAGCTAATGGCCCGGCCTTCCACGCGGGCTCGCTGGCTCCCTCCCGGGATTCGCGCCGCGTTCCATGCAACAGTTTCGAGTTCGAGGAATTCAATGGCCAATACGCCTCAGGCAAAGAAGCGCATCCGTCGCAACGCGCGTCGCGCCGAGATCAACGGTAGCCGGCTCAGCCGCATCCGGACCCTCGTGAAGAAGGTCGAGGCGGCTCTGGCAGCGGGTGACAAGTCGGCCGCTCAGGAAGCGCTGAGCTCTGCGCAGCCCGAGATGGCGCGCGGCGTGGCGCGCGGCGTGATGCACAAGAACACGGCGGCCCGCAAGTTCGGTCGCCTGACGAAGCGCGTCGCAGCGCTCGGCTGAATTCATTCCTTCGGGATATTGAAGACGGCGCCGACGGGTTCGGCGCCGTTTTTGTTGCGTCAGCTCGCCATCGTCCGCGTATCGATCGGCGAGACGTCGACCGAATTATAGGTCTTCTGCGAGGCGCCGCCCACGAACACCCCGTCGATCGGCGAGATGTCTGAATAATCGCGCCCCATGGCCACGACCAGATGATCGGCATTGGCCAACACGCCGTTGGTGGGATCAATGCCGACCCAGCCCCGTTGCGGCCCGCACCAGAGGGCGACCCAGGCGTGCATCGCGTCAGCGCCGACCAGTCGCGGCTGACCCGGGGGCGGATAAGTGCGCAGATAGCCGCTCACATAGGCCGCAGGCAGCCCCACCGACCGCAGGGCCACGATCAGCACATGGGCGAAATCCTGGCAGACCCCACGCCTGATGGCGAAGGCGTCGGCGACCGGCGTATCCGCCTGCGTCGCGCTCGTGTCATACTGGAAGCTGGAGCGGATGGTCTGCGCCAAGGCGAGAGCGCTGCTCAGGCAGTCCGCATCCGGCGGCAGGAGGGGTCTTGCCCATTGCGCGATCTGCGGCGTGGCAGGCAGCAGGCGGGACGGGAAAAGATAATGGGGCGGCGCCATGGCATCCAGCCTCCGCACCTCAAGGGCCGCCTTGGCTACCTGCGCGATGGTCAGCCCTGAGGCCGCGAAATCCAGTTCCGCATCGCCGACCTCGGCGATGAATGTCGAGCGCACTTCAAGCGTCGATATAGGCTTCATGATCTCGACGCGCACGAGCTTGAAAGGATAGGCGCCCGGCCGCTCCTCCCGCCGATCCGGCAGCGGATCAACGGCGAGCTCGTATTGATCGACCTGCTGCCCGGGCCAGGGAATCGGTGCCAGGCGCAGGTTGAAATGCGCCAGGCGCACGAGCGGATTATAATTGACCCGGATGATGTGGCTGACCTTGTATCTCATGCAGGCACCTTCATGCGAGCCGGGTCATGCCCGACGCGCGCGGGGCATCCTCCCCCTTGAGGAAGAAGCGGTCATTGATGCTGTCGGACAGATCGAGAAGCTGCCGCTCGATGAAGTCGAGATCGCCTGCGGCAAGCGTCTCGGCCGTCGTGGCGCGCAGCCGCGCGGCGATGGCATTGGCGATCTGCACCGGCCGCTCGGGCATGCCATCATCGCGCAGAGGGGGCAGCGCCGAGAGATGCTCCAGCAGGGCATCGGCCTGAAATGCGAGAGACCGTGGATTGCCCGGCTCCAGCACCAGCATGTCACGCACTGGGGCAAGCGCAAGGCCAGCGAGATAGCGGGTGCGATAGCCGATCTGGCAGTCGGAGAGGTCCAGCAGGAGGTTGAGATCGTGTGCGCTGGCATTGTCGCCCGCAAAGGTCTTGACCAGCCGACAGATGTGCACCGCGCGCTCGAGCCGCCGGCCCATGTCGAGGAAGCGCCAGCCGGCCCCGCGCATCATGTTTTCCGCAGAAAGGCCGGAAAGCGACGCGCAGCGATCGAGGAGGCGAGCGACATGCGCCATGAGCTGCGAGCCCTGCATCGCGGCGACATCGCCCAGCCCCCGGTTGAGCAGCCGCCAGAAATCGATCGCGAGCCTCTCGCGCAGGCCCCGCCCGATGGCCTCGGCCGCCTCGAAAAGCGCATGCACGCTGCCGGGCATCTTCGGATCGCTCAGGGCATGAACGCATAGCGGGTGGATGCCGCCCGTCACGGCGGCGTTTGTCGCCGCGCCCCAGGCGATCAGCACGTCCGCGACGCGGCGCAAGGTCGGCTGATCGAGCGAGGACGCGGTTTCCGCCTCGATGCTGCCGCCGATGAGCACGCGTACCATGCGCAGCACCATTTCGCCGCGCTCCAGATAGCGCGCCAGCCAGAAGAAATTGTCGGCCGCCTTGCTGGGCAGCGTGCCCGCCACGCGCCGGATGCTGATCGCCTTGCCGGTTTCCAGCAGCGTCATGGCCGGCTGCGGCTCGTCGGCGACGATGCAGACATCGGCGGACATGTCGCCCTCGCCCATCAGCACCGCGCGCATGTCGTCATGGGCGGCGAGGCGTGCGAAGCCTCCCGGCATGGCGCACCAGTTGCCCTGCGCGTCCCGCGCCAGGAAAGTCCGAAGGATGAAGGGGCGGGGGAGGAGTTCGCCACCCACCAGCGCCGGCGTCGTCGAGAGCCGCACCAACTCCTGCCCGATATAGTCGACGGGCCGCTGATCCAGCTCTGCCAGGAAGGCGGCGCGCTCTGAGCTGCTCAGCCGCGCGGCGAGCCGGGCGCGGCCGTGCGGGATGGCAGGCACCGGCAGGCCGAAGGCGGAACCGATGGCCAGCGTATCGACATGCGCGCGCACATGCTCGCGCTCGCTCTTCTGGCCGCACCACCAAGTCGCCACATTGGGGATGCGCAGCGCTTCGCTCCGCAGGAGCTTGCTCAGGCGCGGCAGGAAAGCGGCAAGGGCAGGCGTTTCCACCAGCCCGGCACCCGGCCAGTTCGCCATGGCGAGGCCACCCGTCCGGATCGCCTCGAACAGATCGGGCACGCCGATGGTCGAGCGCGCGTCGAATGCCAGGGGATCCAGCAGATCGGTGCCCATGCGCCGCCAGACACCGTCCACGCGCTTGACGCCTTCGATTGTGCGGACGAACAGCTGCCCGTCGCGGACGGTCAGGTCATCGCCCTCCACCAGCAATATGCCCAGATAGCGGGCCAGATGCGCCTGCTCGGGATAGCTCTGATTGTACCGCCCCTGCGTAAGCAGGGCGATGCGCGGATCCGGGCGGGCGCAGATCGCCGCCAGTCCCTGCCGGAAGCTGGCAAAGAAAGGCGCCAGCCGGACGAAGTTCATGGCGCCCAGCGCATCGTCCGTCGCTCTGGTCATCGCCAGCCGGTTTTCCAGCGCGTATCCGGCCCCCACCGGCGAGCGGACATAATCGGCCAGCACGCGCCATTCCCCGCCGGGCCCGCGCGCCATGTCGGCGGCATAGAATTGCAGCCGATGTCCATGCGGCGGCGGGATGGCCTGCATCTGGCGCCAGTAGTCGGGACTGCCGGTCACGATGGCGGCAGGCAGCGCGCCTTCCTGCACGAGGCGTCCCGCTCCATAGACATCGTCCAGCACGGCTTCGAGCAGGTCGGCCCGTTGCGCCAGGCCATCCTCGATTCCGCGCCATTCGGTCGCGTGGAGCAATATGGGAACCGGGCTGAGCGGCCAGACCCGCTCCTCCACTTCGCCGGTCAGCCGAAAGGCCATGCCCAGATCGAGCACCTGCTGGGCCGTACGCTCCTGCAGGCCGGAAAGGCCGCCCCGGTCCGGCCCGGCGAGCGTGGCCAGCATGGACTGCCAGCATGCGGCCATGCGCGGATCGCCCTGCGCGCTCAGCATCAGGTCGCTGCGGCTGGCTTCCCGCCGGTAACGCTGCAGGGCGGGATCGAAATCTTCCATGGTCACTGTGGCGCCTGCCATCCGTGTCACAAGTTCGGGGGGCGGCGCAGGTCAAGCGTCAATGGGAATTCCCCTGTCTTCTCCTCGAGCGGCAGCGCCATCGATCCCGGCGTATGGCCATGATCCTGGAACCGCGCCTTGCGCCGCGCTTCTGCCTCATAGGCATTGATCGGTACGTCATCATAGTTGCGACCGCCCGGATGCGCCACATGATAGACGCAGCCGCCGAGCGACCGACCGCTCCACTGGTCGAATATGTCGAAGGTCAGCGGCGCATTCACGGGCAGGCGCGGATGCAGGCAGTCCGAGGGCGCCCAAGCCTTGTAGCGCACGCCGCCCACTGCCTCGCCCACCACGCCGGTCGGCGTCATCGGCACGCGTCGCCCATTGCAGGCGACGACATGGCGCCCTTCCACAAGGCCGCTGACCCGCACCTGAAGCCGCTCCGTCGAGCTGTCGACATAGCGCACCGTGCCGCCGATCGCGCCGGTTTCGCCCAGCACATGCCATGGCTCCAGCGCATGGGCGATCTCCAGTTCTACGCCACCGGCGCGCACCGTGCCATGGACCGGAAAGCGGAACTGGCGCTGCGCCTCGAACCAGGCGGGGTCGAACACATAGCCGGCATGTCGCAGGTCCGCGAGCACGTCGAGGAAATCGCTCCATACGAAATGCGGCAGCATGAAGCGGTCGTGGAGGCGGGTTCCCCAGCGCACGAGCCCGCCATCCTGCGGCGCGCGCCAGAACCAGGCGGTGAGGGCACGCAGCAGGAGTTGCTGCGCCAGGCTCATCCGCGCATCCGGCGGCATCTCGAACCCGCGGAATTCCACCAAACCGAGGCGGCCGGTCGGGCCGTCGGGCGAGAAGAGCTTGTCGATGCAGATCTCGGTGCGATGCGTGTTTCCGGTCACGTCGACCAGCAGGTTGCGGAACAGCCGGTCCACCAGCCATGGCGGCGGCATCTCGCCTGCCCCCGGCACGGGCACCTGCGCCAGCGCGACTTCCAGCTCGTAGAGGCCGTCATGCCGCGCCTCGTCGATGCGGGGCGCCTGGCTTGTCGGCCCGATGAAAAGGCCGGAGAAGAGATAGCTGAGCGAGGGGTGGCGCTGCCAGTAAAGGACGAAGCTCTTGAGCAGGTCCGGCCGGCGGATGAACGGCGAATCCTCAAGGCTCGGCCCGCCCAGCACGATGTGGTTGCCCCCGCCGGTGCCCACCGCCCGGCCATCGATCATGAACTTGTCTGCGGTGAGCCCGTGCTCGCGCGCGATGTCATACAGCGATTCGGTGAGGTCCACCGTCTCCGCCCATGTCGCGACGGGCTGGATGTTGACTTCGATGACCCCAGGATCGGGCGTGATCTTCAGCACCTGCAAGCGGGGGTCCGGCGGCGGGGCATAGCCTTCGATCCGCACTTCCACCTGCAGCGCGGACGCCACCGCTTCCACTTCCGCCACCAGCTCCAGATAATCCTCCAGCGCGCGGACCGGCGGCAGGAACACGGAGAGATAATGCGCCTTGGGTTCCACCGTGATGGCAGTGCGGACCGCGCCTTCGATGAATTCCTGCTCGACGCGCTCCTGCGCCGCGGTGTCCGGCGCTTCGCTGCGCGAGGCGACCATCTGCTCGCGCGGATCGGACCGGGCCGCGCGCTCGGTGCGCTGGACATGGAAATCGGCCAGCGGCTCACGTGGTTCGCTGGTGTCGCGCGGGTGGATATAGGGGAAGGCGGCCGGCGGGACATAGGGCAGCGCCCCGAGCGGCAGGCGATAGCCCAGCGAACTGTCGCCCGGCACCGCGCGGAGCCGGCCCCGGCGCACGCTCCACACTTCGCTCATCCAGCGCGGCGCGGGTTGCGCAGCCTGCCAGCGCTGGATCGGCAGCGCGTAGCCGATGGCGTTGGAGAGCCCATGCTCATAGGCTTTGCGCATGCGTTCACGCGCTTCGATGTCGTCGAGCTTGTTGTCCTCGGGCGTGACGTTGAGGGGAAGCGCTTCTTCCTTCTTCGCCCATTCCTCCTCGTCCTCGAACACCGGCAGCACATAGCTTGGCCCCACGCCCAGCCCGGCGGCCAGCCCGGCCATGAAGCGTTCCGCCATGGCGGGCGTGGCGGGCGCCTTGCCTTCGCCATCCTCCTGCGCAATGAGAGTGGCGTCGCGCCACACCGGCGCGCCGTCCTTGCGCCAGTAGATGGCATAGGCCCAGCGCGGCAGACTTTCGCCCGGATACCATTTGCCCTGCCCGTGATGGAGCATGCCGCCGGGCGCGAATTTCTCGCGCAAGGCGCGGGTCAGCCTGTCGGCATAGCCTTGCTTGGTTGGGCCGACGGCGCCGCCATTCCACTCGTCTTCCTGTCCGCCGTCCACCGCCACGAAGGTGGGTTCGCCCCCCGTGGTGAGACGCACGTCCTGCGCGGCGAGATCGGCATCCACCTGCTCGCCGAGCGCCTGTACCGCCGACCAGCGCTCGTCCGTGAATGGCTTTGTGATGCGGACCGCTTCCGCGATGCGGGAGACGCGCATCTCGAACCGGAAGTCGACCTCGGCCGGCTCGGCCATGCCTTCGATCGGCGCGGCCGAACGATAATGCGGCGTGGCGCAGAGCGGGATATGCCCTTCGCCGGCGAACATGCCGGAGGTGGCGTCGAGCGCGATCCAGCCGGCGCCGGGCACATAGACTTCCGCCCAGGCATGAAGGTCCACCACATCCTGGCTCACGCCCTTGGGCCCCTCGACCGGCTCGACATCCGCCACGAGCTGGATCGAGTAACCCGAAACGAATCGCGCGGCGAAGCCGAGGCGGCGCAGCAGCTGCACCAGCAGCCACGCGCTGTCCCGGCAGGAGCCGGTGCCGACCCGCAATGTCTCCTCGGGCGTCTGCACGCCCGTCTCCATGCGGATCACATAGCCGACGCGCTGTTCGAGCTGGCGATTGATGTCGACGAGGAAATCAATGGTGCGGCCCTGATGCCCGGCATGCTGCGCGACCAGTGACTCAAACAGCGGCCCCTGCGCTTCGAGATCGAAATAGGCAGCAAGATCACTGGCAAGCGCCGCCTCATATGTGAACGGGTAATTTTCAGCATAAGGTTCGACGAAGAAATCGAACGGATTGATGACGTCGAGGTCGGCCAGCAGGTCCACTTCGACCACGAAACGGTCGACAGGCTCGGGAAACACCAGCCGGGCCTGCCAGTTGCCATGGGGATCCTGCTGCCAGTTGATGAAGTGGTTGTCCGGCTCGATGCGCAGAGCATAGTTCGGCACCTTCGTCCGGCTATGCGGGGCAGGCCGCAGGCGCACCATCTGGGGGCCAAGGCGGACCGGCCGGCTGTAGTGATAGGCGGTGCGGTGATAGACGGCGGCTTTGAGCATCCGGGCAATCAACGCAAATATTGTGCAATGCGCAATAGACAATGCGCAACGGACATGCGCGTCGAGGCGGTCTGGGGAAAATTTGTGCCTTTATGGGCTCGGTCACCCTCAGAAGATGGCGCTGATGCAGGGGCCCGCGCCATTCCCATTGGGGGGACGGAGAAGCGCGCTGCATAGCGGCTCGCCGCTCCCACCTCAGCCTCGCTTTTCCCCTGTCCTACAGGCCCTCTGCCGTGGCAGCCATCCTCGACGCCTGCCCCTGTGGACAGGGGCAGGCAAGGCACGGCTCTTTCTCATTGGAGGGTTCCATCATCCGGTCGGGCCACGCAGGCTTGCCGGAACAGGCGCTGGCGTCCGCCTGATTGATCTCGCCGCAAAGTTCAGGGAAGCGGAAGATGACACGGACGTGTCCTCATCTTTATGAACTTCCAGAGCGTAGCGTCGTGTTGGACCGGCATTGCAGGCCGTCGCCTCCATCCGGTCCTCATGGGCCCGGTCTCGCCACAACTCCGCGAATCGGCCTGTTCGGCCTCGTTCCACTTCTCCTCAGGAGAGAATGCCGATCCCGGAGAGGACCTTCTCATCGGCTTCCTCGCCCTTGACCGGGATCAAGGTCTTTTGTCGCCGCTCGCTCATGATGAGCGACATTCGCGAGAGGAGACCTGACGGATGCCCCCCCCAAGCCTCCCCCCTTCCCTTCTGCCCGAGCCGCCCAGCTACGATGCGATCCGGGAGGATCATATTGTGCAGCGTATGCTCTGCCGCGACCTTGAAACGCTGGCCGATGGCTTGCCCGCACTTCCGGCCGCTCAGGAGATCCAGCATCTGTGCGAGCGGATCGAGCATGTCACCGCCACGCATTTCAAGCGTGCGGAACAATATTTCGCCGCCCTGCCGCCGGCCGTGCGTCCCAACGATGCCGCGCTGGCCGCGCTACGCCGGATGCACGAACTCGATGAAATGCACGCGCAGGACCTGGTGAACGCGCTCCTCCAGCAATCACGACAAGGTGACCGGGACCAGGTCGGCCAGCTGGCATACATGCTTCGCTGCTTTTTCGACGGAAGCCGCCGCGCCATCGCGCTGAAAGAAAGCTGGATGGCGCCCTAGGCTCCCCTCACGCCGGATTGACGATGTCCTCCAGCTGGTCACGATCCAGGATGCGGCATTCCCGATCGCCCTTGGCGAAGCTGATGATGCCCGCGGACTTGAGGTTGGTGAGCTGACGGCTCACTGTCTCGATGGTGAGGCCCAGATAGTCCGCCATGCCGCCGCGGCTGATCGGCAGATGGACATGGATGCTGCCATCATGCTCCTCGCGACCGGAACGATCGGCGAGATCGAGAATGAAGCCTGCCACGCGCTCCTGCGCGTTCTTGCGCCCCAGCGACAGCATGCGGTCGCGCGCTTCGTTGAGCGAAGCCATGGTGCGCTTGAGAAGCATCCGCTCCATCCGCGGCAGATCGTCCAGCAGGCCCTCGAATGCCGTGCGAGAATAGCTGCAGATATCCGTGTCGGTAAGCGCGGTCACCGTCAGCGAAGTCTCGTCGGAGAAAAGCTGGCCGACGAAATCGCCCGGGAACAGCAGGCCGACGATCTGTTCGCGTCCGTCCGCCATGGTCGCAGTGACCTTCAGGGTCCCGTTCACGACATTGGCGCAGCTGCTGCTGGCATCACCAGCCCAGCTGACGACCTGGCCTGCGGGGATGGTCCGCCGTCGGCCGATGTCGCTGAGCGCGCTCAGCTCACGATTGTCCAGACTCGAGCAAAGCGCCGAGTCGCGCACGGCGCAATTGCGGCAGCGAGGGGGAGCGGCAACTAGGCCTGCGATGTCGCTATAGGCTCGAGCGACGGGCAGCACGTCCATTCGCGCCATGGAAACCTCCGATCTGTTTGACTTAGATCATTGTGCTCCTGGCAAGCTCTTCCCGAAATAAGGAATAATACTAGGGAACCGTGGCGGATCACTGCCGGCCGCCTGATTCTCGCCCTGCAGGCGCCCCGCAGGCGGGCTCAAAGAGCGCGAATGTCTTGGCCCGCCAGCAGCGCCTCGCATCCCAGCACCTGCGGATCGTCGTCCCGCGAGAGCGCGGCCACCGTCACCCAGCCCTCCCTGCGCAATTCCGCGGCGCGAACCGGATCGTGATCGAGCGGCAGAAAAAGGCGCCGCGCCGATTCGGCTCCGAAGCCGGCATCGATCAGGGGATCGGGATAGAGCGAGAATCCCATCGCCGGTTCGCTCGTGCCATCCGGCCGTGCAACCTGATAGGCACCGCCCCGCCCGATCTCGCCAATGAACCCTTCCGCGAAAACGGAGAAGCCGAACCAGCTCTGATATTCGAAGCCGTGGCGCTCGGTCGGGTCGAGGGTCAGGGTGATGTCCCAGCCAATCGGTTTTGCAATGGCGCGCAGCGCAGCGATCCGGTCGACAAGCGCGCCTTGAGCGGGCCCGGTATCGAAAGCCTCCAGCCGCTCCATGGCGGCATGAAAGGGTCCGGTGGCCTCGATCAGGCCCAGATAAGCGCGCGCGCCTTCGCCAAGCTCCACCAGAGAGCCGGCATCCTTGGCATCCAGCCGCGCCTGCACCGCCTCGACCTCCGATGACGCCAGCGGCATCGGTCCCGCGGCAAGCGTCGGCACCAGGTCAGGCAGGGTGAAATCGATGGTGATGCCCTGCACGCCCGCACGCTGCAGCGCCTCGATGGCGACGTTCACGATCTCCACGGCGGCAGCGACACTGTCCGTGCCGATGATCTCGGCGCCCACCTGCATGCGCTCGCGCTCCGGGCGAAGCTGGTCCGCGCGCAGCTTCATCACCGGCCCGCCATAGCACAGGCGCAGGGGGCGTGGCGTCGATGCCATGCGCGTCGCGGCGATGCGGCCGACCTGCGCGGTCATGTCCGGCCGGATGGCCAGCGTGCGCTGCGAAACCGGGTCGACCGCGCGCAGCAGGTCCTCGGCAGCCGCCGACTGGAGACGCGCGACGAGGGTTTCCTCGAACTCGGCAAGCGCCGGCATCACGCGCCGGTAGCCATGCCCCGCGACAGTATCGAGCACTTCGCGCACAAGGCGCGCGGAAGCTTCCGCCTTCGGGGGAAGACGGTCGGCAAGACCTTCCGGTAGCAGGCCTGGAGCAATCGCGTCGGTCATGGCCGGGCATTTAGTCGATTTGGGCGCGCAGGCGAGGAGAAATTCATCGCATCCGTCCTGAAACGACCGCCAGACGCACGCCCCCGGGGAGCCGGAAGCGTGCGCCTCATGGTTCAGAATTTGAGCGGCGTCACGCGGCGCACGCTCGGCAGCGCGTCGATCTTGCACAGCAGTTCCTGCGGCACGGACCCGTCGACCGAAAGCAGCAGGATCGCCTCCCCGCCTGCTTCCCGCCGGCCCAGATGGAACGTGCCGATATTGATGCCGGCCTCGCCCAGCGTGGTGCCCACCGCGCCGATGAAGCCGGGCGCATCCGTGTTGGCGATGTAGAGCATGTTGCCATCGAGATCGGCCTCGACCTTGATGCCGAACAGCTCGACGAGGCGCGGCGCAGCATTGCCGAACAGCGTTCCCGCCACCGAGCGCTCGCCCTGCGAGGTCTTGACCGAGACGCGCACCAGCGTGTGATAGTCACCTTCGCGCTCGGTCTTGATCTCGCGTACTTCGATGCCGCGCTCGCGGGCGAGGAAGGGCGCGTTCACCATGTTCACCGTGTCCGTCTGCGTGCGCAGGAAACCGGCGAGCACGGCCGAGACGATGGGCTTCTGGTTGAGCTCGGCGGCCGCGCCCTCGGTGTGGATCGAGATGCGCGGGATGACGTCATGCGAGAGCTGGCCGATCATGCTGCCGAGCTTTTCGGCCAGCGCCATATAGGGCCGCAGCTTGGGCGCTTCTTCCGCCGAGAGGCTCGGCATGTTCAGCGCGTTGGTGACGCCGCCGGAGATGAGATAATCGCTGAGCTGCTCGGCCACCTGCAACGCCACGTTCACCTGCGCCTCGCTGGTGGAAGCGCCCAGATGCGGCGTGGAGATGAAATTGGGCGTGCCGAACAGCGGGTTCTCCTTGGCAGGTTCAACCGCGAACACGTCCAGCGCGGCACCGGCGATATGACCGCTCTCCAGGCCTTCCTTGAGCGCCGCCTCGTCGATCAGGCCGCCGCGCGCGCAATTGATGATGCGCACGCCCTTCTTGGTCTTCGCCAGATTCTCGGCGGAAAGAATGTTGCGGGTCTGGTCCGTGAGCGGCGTGTGCAGGGTGATGAAATCCGCCTTCGCCAGCAGCGTCTCCAGATCGACTTTCTCCGCGCCCATCTCGATCGCGCGTTCCGGGGTAAGGAAGGGATCGAACGCCACGACCTTCATGCGCAGGCCAAGGGCGCGGCTGGCGACGATGGACCCGATATTGCCCGCGCCGATCAGACCGAGCGTCTTGCCCGTCACCTCGACACCCATGAAGCGGTTCTTTTCCCATTTGCCGGCCTGGGTGCTGGCATCCGCCTCCGGCAGTTGGCGAGCGAGCGCGAACATGAGCGCGATGGCGTGCTCGGCGGTGGTGATCGAGTTGCCGAACGGGGTGTTCATGACGACGATGCCCTTGGCCGAAGCATAGGGGATGTCGACATTGTCGACACCGATGCCGGCGCGACCGATCACCTTGAGATTGGTGGCGGCGTCGATGATCTCCTTGGTCACCTTGGTCGAGGAGCGGATGGCAAGGCCATCATATTTGCCGATGATCTCGATCAGTTCCTCGGGCTTCAGGCCAGTGATCTCGTCCACCTCGCAGCCCCGCTCGCGGAAGATCTGCGCGGCCTGAGGGTCCATCTTGTCGGAAATGAGAACTTTGGGCTTGGTCATGTGTCTTGTCCTTGGAATTTCGTCATCCCCGCGAACGCGGGGATCCAGAGGCGATGAAGCGCTGCTGTGGTCTGGATTCCCGCGTTCGCGGGAATGACGAGGGATGGGATCAGGCGGCCGTCGCGCTCAGCGCGGCCCTGGTCTCGGCATAGGCCCAGTCGAGCCACGGGCCGAGCGCCTCGATATCCGCCGTGTCGACCGTGGCGCCGCACCAGATGCGCAGGCCAGCCGGTGCATCGCGATAGCCCGCGACGTCATAAGCGGCGTCGGCCTTCTCGAGCAGCGAGGCCATCTTCTTGATGAAGTCGGCATCGGCGCCCTCGACGGTCAGGCAGACGCTGGTGATCGAGCGGGTCGCCGGATCGGCAGCCAGGTGCCCGAGCCAGTCGCGCGATTCCACGATGGCATTGAGCGCATCGGCATTGGCCTGCGCGCGAGCGATGAGGCCCTGCGCGCCGCCAATTGTCTTCGCCCATTCGAGCGCGAAGATCGCGTCCTCGACCGCAAGCATGGACGGCGTATTGATCGTCTCGCCCTTGAACACGCCCTCGGCGAGCCTGCCCTTGGACATGAGGCGGAACACTTTGGGCAGCGGCCAGCTCGGCGTGTAGCTTTCCAGCCGCTCGACCGCGCGGGGGCCGAGGATCAGAACGCCATGGCCGCCTTCGCCGCCCAGCACCTTCTGCCAGGAGAAGGTGGCGACGTCGATCTTGTCCCAGGGAAGGTCGTAGGCGAAAACCGCGCTGGTCGCATCCGCGAAGCAGAGGCCTTCGCGATCGTCAGCGATCCAGTCGCCGTCAGGCACACGCACGCCGCTCGTGGTGCCGTTCCAGGTGAACAGCACGTCGTTCGACCAGTCGACCTGTGCAAGATCGGGGAGCTGGCCGTAATCGGCACGGATCACCGTGGGATCGAGCTTGAGCTGCTTGGCGGCATCGGTGACCCAACCTTCACCGAAGCTCTCCCAAGCGAGCGTCGTGACCGGGCGGGCACCAAGCATCGTCCACATCGCCATCTCGAAGGCGCCGGTGTCCGAGCCGGGCACGATGCCGATGCGATGCGTCTCGGGCAGGTTCAGCAGCTCGCGCATCAGGGAGATGCAATATGCGAGGCGATCCTTGCCGAGTTTCGAGCGATGGGAACGTCCAAGGACGGCAGTGGCCAGCTTGTCGGGGCTGTAGCCCGGCGGCTTGGCGCAGGGTCCGGACGAGAAATGGGGGCGCGCGGGCTTGACGCCCGGCTTGGTAACCTCAGTCATGTGTTGCGTCTCCTTGCAGAGAGCACGCGCGGCGTTGGGACCGCGTGGCCCGTCGGCGGCCCTACGCTCAGCCACGCCAAAGTCAAGCCGCGTTGTGGCCTCCGCACGCATTCATGGGCGCGCGAGCCCCGACCCAGGAGGAGGCACGCTCTGCGCCTGAACGCCCGGCGCCAGGAAGCGTCGACGGCAGCCTGCCCCGGTTTCGACTCGGCTGGGCTCGCTCTGCCGGGGCGCTTAACCCTTTGTTAACCATGTCCATGCTGATGCTCGCGTCATGGTCGGGACGGGAATGACGTCTTTGTCTGTCAGGCTCGCCGCGCTGGTCGCGATCGCGAGTGTTGCCGCGTGCGCGGACCATAGCGTCGTGCGGCAGGGCAGGGTGACCCGACCAGCCGCGCCGCCTTCGGCCATGCCGAACAGCGAGAGCTTTCGCATGTGCGCGGCCAAGCTCGACGCCGCCAAGGTGCGCTACCAGCCCCTGCCCAATCAGGACCGCGGCGGCGGCTGCGCGACGATCGATACCATCAAGCTCATGGATATCGGCACGCCCACAGCCAATCTCGGCCCGATGACTTGCCCCCTTGCGGCCCATTTCGCAGCCTGGGCGCGCTATGCAGTGCGTCCCGCTGCGCGGCTCTATCTCGGCAGCGAAGTGGTCCGCATCGAGACTTTCGGCACTTATGCCTGCCGGGACGTGCGCGGCACGGGCGGCACGATCGCGGGCAAGCGCAGCGAGCACGCCCAAGCAAATGCCGTGGACGTGGCGGCGTTCGTTCTCGCCGACGGCCGGCGAATCAGCCTCGTGGACGACTGGCGCGGGGACGGCCCCTCGGCACAGTTCCTCCGCGTGTTGCACCAGAGCGCCTGCAAACGCTTCCGCACGGTGCTGGGGCCCGACTATAATGCTGCGCACCGCGATCATTTTCATCTCGACATGGCGAACGCCGGAAGCAGCGGCCGCAGCTTCTGCCGCTAGTCCGGCGTTTCCTTCCCGCCGGAAATCGTCTAGCGCCCGCGCATGAGTGAGCATGGTTCCGTAAACGAAAGCAAGTTCCGCCCGGCCATCGAGGAAGCGCGGGATGCGCGGCGCGCCATTCCGACGCCGCAGACCGAAAGCAAATCCTACACGCTGGCATTTCAGGACCCGGAGTTCCTGCTGCGCCCCGACCTGCGGCCGGTGCGTTTTCAGCTCGAGCTGCTCAAGCCGGAGCTGCTGCTGGACGAGGCCAGGATCGCGTCCACCTTCGTCTTCTACGGTTCAGCACGCATCCCCGAGCCGGAAGCGGCGCAGGCGCGGATCGAGGCTGCCAGGACGCCTCAGGAACGCAAGGTCGCCGAGCGGCTGGCGGCCAAAGCCCGCTATTATGAGGAAGCGCGCAAGCTCGCGCGCATCGCGGCCCAGTTTCCGGTGAACGCCGCGGGTTGCCGCAATTTCGTCGTGTGTTCCGGCGGTGGTCCCTCGATCATGGAGGCTGCCAATCGCGGTGCGGCGGATGTGGGTGCGCAGACCATCGGCCTCAACATCGTGCTGCCGCACGAGCAGAATCCCAATCCCTATGTGACGCCGGACCTCTCGTTCCAGTTCCACTATTTCGCGCTGCGCAAGATGCACTTCACGCTGCGGGCACGGGCTCTGGCCGTCTTCCCGGGCGGTTTCGGCACGTTTGACGAGTTCTTCGAGCTGCTGACCCTGGTGCAGACCGGCAAGATGAAGCCAATCCCCATCCTCCTGTTCGGACGGGAGTTCTGGACGCGTGTCGTCAACTTCGACGCGCTGGCTGAGGAAGGCGTCATCAGCCCTCACGACCTGGATCTCATCAACTGGGTCGAGACGGCGGAAGAGGCGTGGCGCGTGGTCGACGAATTCTATGGGGAAAGCGGCGCGGATCCGGGTTGCTGATACGCAAAAGGCGGGTGCAAGCACCCGCCTTCGTGACCGCATTCAACGGTAGATGCGATTTTACTCGGCCGGCGCGGCGGCGTTCCCGGCTTCGGCAGGTGCTGCGGCATTCTCGCCTTCGGCGGGCGCCGCTGCGTTGTCGCCTTCTGCCGGAGCTGCTTCGGCATCGGCAGCCGGGAGTGGCAGGTTGGTGCCCTGCGCATTCATGTAGGCGATGACATTCGCCCGGTCTTCCGGCTTGCTGAGACCGGCAAAGCTCATCTTCGTGCCATTGGCGAATGCCCGGGGAGAGGCCAGCCAATGATCGAGCTGTTCAAATGTCCAGCTTCCGCCCACTTCCTTGAGCGCGTTGGAGAAGGCGAAGCCACCACGGCCGTGAGCAATTTCCTCGCCGACCACGCCCCAGAGGTTGGGACCGATGCCGTTGGCGCCACCCTGATTGATCGTGTGGCACGCCACGCACTTGGCGAAAACCTTTTCGCCGGCCGCAACGTCAGCACTCGCGAGCAGCGTGTTGAGCGACGGCCCGGAGGCACCGCCGGCGCCTTCTGCCTCGACGCCCTCGATGGCGTAGCCCATCGGCTCGGGCCGCTCACCGTGGAACAGCTTGCTGCTGATAATGCCACTGCCCAGCGCAATGATGCCGGCGAACAGTGCCCAGCCCGCAATGGTGTTGAAACGATCGCTCATGCGGTTTCTGTCTCCGAATTGACCGGCGCGACCCTCCGACCGCGATGCTCCGGCGCCCCTTGTGCGCGCTCCCTTAATGACTGCGCCGCGTGGGTGCAAGTCCGGGAAAGGCCCTCGCCCCCGCCCCGCCGCGACCGCGCCTTGCGCGGCTCGGCCCGAAGTCCTAAGCGCTGCGGCCGACATGGACAATTATCCCCTCCCCGCACGCCGCCTGGTCGCCGAGATGATGGACGCCGCTGCGGGCGTTCCCGCGCGCGCCATCACATTCCAGGGCGCGCCCGGGGCCAACTCGCATCTCGCAGTCATGAAATACGCGCCCGAGGCGCTTCCGCTGCCCTGCTTCAGCTTCGAGGATGCGCTGGATGCGGTGCGGGAAGGGCGAGCGGACCGGGCCATGATCCCGATCGAGAATTCGCTGCACGGACGCGTGGCGGACATGCATTTCCTGCTGCCCGAGTCCGGGCTCCATATCACCGACGAATTCTTCCTCCCCATTCGGCACACGCTGATGAGCGCGGATACCACGCCTCCCGTCAGCGCGCTTAGCCATGTGCAGGCCCTTGGCCAATGCCGGAAATATCTGCGTGCGCACGGGATCCGGCCCATCGTCTATGCCGACACCGCCGGCGCTGCCGCTCTGGTAGCCGAGGTGCGCGAACCGGGGGCGGCCGCCATTGCGCCCACGCTGGCAGCCGAGCTCTACGACCTCGTGATCCATGAGGAGAATATCGAGGACAGCGAAGACAATGTGACGCGGTTCGTCGTCCTGGCTCGCGACCCCGAACTGCCCTCGCGCGATGAGCCGGTGATGACGAGCTTCCTGTTCGAGGTGAAGAATGTGCCCGCGGCGCTCTACAAGGCGATGGGCGGCTTTGCCACCAATGGGGTGAACATGACCAAGCTGGAGAGCTACCAGCGCGGCGCCAGCTTCTCCGCGACCGAATTCTATGCGGACATCGAAGGCATGCCGGGCGATCCGGCCGTGGATCGTGCACTCGAGGAGCTGAGCTTCCATAGCAAATGGGTGCGTCTGCTCGGCAGCTACCGCCAGGCCCGTCCGCGATCCCTCCACGGCTGATCTCCCCTCGCTTGGAGATGGCGCTCAAGGGCTGGGCAGGATGATTCGCGGAGCCCTGACAAGACCGGTGATCATGCGGACAGGATGGAAAGCGCGGACGGCGCGAGGCTCGGCCATACCGGTCCAACATGGCATTGCGGTCTGGAAGTTCACAAAGATGACGACCCGTCCGTGTCATCTTCCGCTTCCATCACCTTTCGATGCGGCGGACGCCAGTGTCTGTTCCAGCAAGCCTGCGCGACCCGACGGACGATGAAGGTCCCTGATTGAGAATGAGCCGTGCCTTGCCTGCCTGTTTCCAGAAGGAGGCGTGCGGCAGGGGCTGCCACAAGGGAAGGGATGTAGGACAGGGAAAAAAGCAATGCTGATGGGAACGGGCGCGCGCCCTCGCGCATACTCCCTAAGCCGACCAGTTCCCGGACAATAACCGCTCTTCTGCTGCCTGTTTTTTGAGCAGGCCGGAACCGCTGCTTAAAAATTGTGCGTCGCAGCGAGGTGCGCCGATGCACGGTCCCGCTTTAATGCTCCGTTAATCGATTGGCACGGTGCTTGCTTGACTGCCTTGGCATACCACCAAAGGGGGCAGCATGAAACTCATCATGGCAATCATCAAGCCGTTCAAGCTGGACGAGGTGCGTGAAGCCCTCTCCAGCCTGGGGATCGCCGGCATGACGGTGAGCGAAGTGAAGGGCTTCGGGAGGCAGAAAGGCCAGACCGAAATCTATCGCGGCGCGGAATACTCCACGAACATGGTTCCGAAGATCAAGGTCGAGGTCGTCTGCGACGACGCCCTCGCCCCGCGTGTGGTCGAAGGCATTCAACAGGCTGCGAACAGCGGTGCCATCGGCGACGGCAAGATCTTCGTTCTGGAAGTCGGTCAGGCCGTGCGCATCCGCACCGGCGAGACCGGCGAGACCGCGCTGTAACAAAGGGGGTAACGCATGACACCGATCAAGAAGATCTGCGGCGTGGCGGGGGCAACGGCCCTTTCGCTCTTCGCCGCGGTGCCCGCATGGGCACAGGAAGAGGTCCCGACGCTCGACACCGGTGACACGGGCTGGATGCTCGTCTCCACCGTGCTTGTTCTCGCCATGATCGTGCCCGGTCTGGCGCTTTTCTATGGCGGCCTGTTGCGGGCCAAGAACATGCTGTCCATGCTGACTCAGGTGCTTGGCATTGCCTGCGTGGCGATGCTGGTCTGGGTGAGCTGGGGCTACAGCCTTGCATTCAGCGGCGAGGGCACGTTCATCGGCGATGGCGGCAAGCTTTTCCTCGCCGGCATCACGCCTGACACGCTGTCCGGCACCATTCCCGAATATGTGTTCATCAGCTTCCAGATGACCTTCGCGGCCATCACCGCGGCGCTCGTCGTCGGTGCGACGGCGGAGCGCGTGAAGTTCTCGGGCCTGATGATCTTCGCCGTTGTGTGGCTGACGATCGTCTATTTCCCGCTGGCGCACATGGTGTGGTCGGCCGGTGGCTTCTTCTTCGAGCGGGGCGCGCTGGATTTCGCCGGTGGCACGGTCGTGCACATCAATGCCGGCGTGTCGGGCCTGGTCGGCTGCCTCATCCTCGGCAAGCGTATCGGCTTTCCCAAGGAGCCGATGCCGCCGCACTCGATGACGATGACGCTGATCGGCACCGGCCTGCTGTGGGTCGGCTGGTTCGGCTTCAATGCCGGTTCGGCGCTCGGTGCCAATGGCGCGGCCGGACTTGCCATGATCAACACCTTCACCGCCACGGCGGCGGCGGCGGTTGCCTGGCTCGTCGTGGAGAAGGTCGCCGGTCACAAGTCGAGCCTGCTGGGCGCCTGCTCGGGCGTGATCGCCGGTCTCGTCGCGATTACGCCTGCCGCGGGCAACAGCGGTCCGTTCGGCGCCATCATCCTCGGCGCGATCGCTTCGGTGCTCTGCTACGTCTTCGTCACGAAGATCAAGCCGGCGCTGGGCTTTGACGATACGGCAGACGTGTTCGGCATTCACGGCATTGCGGGCATCCTCGGCTCGATCGGTGTGGCATTCACTTACGCGCCGGGCTTCGGCGGGCCGGGTGATGCCGACTACGCGATCGGTGCCCAGCTCGGCACGCAGTTGTTCGCGACGGCCGTCGCGGTCATCTGGGCCGCCGTCGGTGCCGCAATCGCCTTCACGATCGCCAAGTTCACGGTGGGCCTGCGTGTCACGCCGGAAGTCGAGCAGGAAGGCCTCGACCTCGGCGAGCACGGCGAGCGCGCCTACAACTGATCAAACTTGGCCGGGCGGCCCGCGGGGGGCGCCGCCCGGCCCGACGATGTTCCTCCTGCGAACAGTCCTGGGGCCGGTGCCATGCGCATCGGCCTCTTTTTGATTCGATGTTCCTGCTACGAGCGTGCGCTGCGCCTCAGGCCCGGGGCTGGCGCATGCATATGCGAAGGCGCCCTGCGGCCGGATCACCTGCGCCACCACATGTCGGCCGATGCATCGGTCGCGATGCGAACCGGCTTTGCATTGTGGCCGCCGGAAGCGCATAACCGCCATCGGGAGAGCTGCTCATGCCGATCGAACTTGCCATACTCGCCTGGGGCTGCGTGCTGGGGCTCATCCACATCTTCGCGGCCGCGCATGTGAAGACCCGGCAATATGGCACGACGTGGAACATGAGCGCGCGCGATGAAGCGCTGCCGCCCGCCGACCCTGTCGTGGGACGTCTGGTCCGGGCGCAATCCAACTTCTTCGAGACTTTTCCGATCGTCGCGGTCGCGATCCTGATCGACTGGGCTGCCGGCCTGCTGGGCAACGGGACGACATGGGGCGCCGTCTTCTGGCTGGGCGCCCGCATTGTCTACCTGCCGCTCTACGCGGCTGGCGTGCCCGTGGTCCGCACGCTGGCCTTCGGTGTCAGCATCATCGGCATCGCGATGCTGCTCTGGCCCGCCCTGCGCGCCACGCTCTGAGCCCGGCGCGGCAGGCCGGCATCCTGCTGAGATCCACGAAGAGCGTGGGGAAGACCATCCTCGCGCACCCTGCCTCAATCGACGTGCGCACAGGCGCCGTTCGACAGACCCCTCGGGACTGCGGGACTTCGTGCTGATTCCGCCGGTGTGCGGAGGTCAGATGGTGCCGGCCGCCAGCGCGTGCATCATCTCGCGGATCGGCGTCACATCATAGCCGGCGTCCAGAGCCATCGCCGCGATCGCATCGGGCTCATCGCCGGCCCGCGCCCGGGCAAGGGCCCAGAGCAGCGTGCTGCGCGTGCCTGACCGGCAGTAGCAAAGCACCTTGCCCTCGCCGCTGGCGCCCAGCGCCTCATCCAGCGCATCGAGCTGCCAGGGCGCGAAGCCGCTGTGCGACACGGGAATGGCCACATAGTCCATGCCGGCCGCCTGCGCCGCGGCTTCGATCTGCGCACCCGGCGTCTGGTCGGGCGATTCGCCTTCCGGCCGGTTGTTGACGATGAGCGTGACACCCAGCGCCCTGGCTTCCTCGACGGTCCCGACATCGATCTGGGGCGAGACGAAAATGGACGGCGTCAGTCGCTTGAGCATCGCGGCACTCCCTGATGAGACCGGCATCCCTACGCTGCCTGCACCCTCCGGCGCAAGGCAGCCCCCGGCACAAGGCAACCCGGGGGAGCAAGCTGGCCCCCTCAAGCGTCGTGAACGGGTCCGGCAGACCGGGCCGCTCCTGCGCCCGTCAGCCCAGTGGCTTCTCGTAGATCACGTAGCTCTTGTTGATGCGGCTGTCGATCGCCTCGGCGATGGCCACCATTCCCTGATTGTCGTCCAGAATCCAGCCGATCTCGCCCCGGCTCGATCCATATTCGACGACAGCGTCGCGGCGGATATATTCGATCATCATGAAGGCGAGCTGGCTTGCCATGCGCGATGATTGCAGGCGCTGGACCACGCCCATCAGCGGCACGCGCATCGTGCGGCACCGCGGCCGGCGCAGCCACCAGAGCAGCTTCGCCCAACCGAAGGGCAACAGCGAGCCGTTGAGCGGCGCCAGCGCCTCGTTGAGATCGGGCAGGGTCATCATGAAAGCGACGGGCTCGCCGTCCAGCTCCGCGATGCGGATGAGATCCTCCCGGACGATCGGCTTCAGTTCCTTGCCGAAATGGGCGACCTCATGGTCGGTGATCGGCACGAAGCCCCAGTTCCGGTCCCAGGCGTCGTTGAGAATCGAAAGGATGATGGCCGCTTCCGAATCGAAGCGCGACTTGTCGACCTTGCGAATATTGATGCGCTCGTTGCGCTCCCCGGACTGGACGATGCGCTGGATGAGCGGCGGAAAATCCTGGGTGATGTCCAGCTCGAACGTGTTGAGCGTCTTGGCGGGCGTGTAGCCGGCGGCCTGGATCCACTCCTGATAGACCGGCCTGGCGTGGCCCATCATCACCGTGGGAGGATGATCGAAGCCTTTCACAAGCAGCCCCGGCTCTTCCCAGATGGAAAGGGAAATCGGCCCGAGCACGCGGGACATGCCCTGCGCGCGCAGCCAGCCTTCCGCCGCGCCGATCAGTGCGGCCGCGCTCGCGGCATCCTTCGCCTCGAACAGTCCGAAATTGCCGGTACCCGGCCCCATGCCCTGCTCAGGCGGCATGGACAGGGCGAGATGATCGATATGCGCGCTGATGCGCCCGGTCACTTCCCGGCCCCGGCGGGCGAGGAAATAGCAATGCTCCGCATGCTCGTGGAAGGGGTTGTGGCCCGGCGTCAGCAGCTTGCGCACTTCATCCTTGAGCGGCGGCACCCAATTGGGATCATCGGCATAGATCGCCCATGGAAGATCGATGAAATCTTTAAGGTCCGCCTTGCCCGAGACGGGTGTGATGACTAGATCGGCATTCGCCACGGCCGTGCCCTTGTCCTGCGCCCGCATCGGACGCTCAATCTGAAAGGATCAGCACAGAGGGGCTGGCGGACGACTTGTCAACCCGCGCCGGACGAACCTCTCCAGCCCGGGACGGAACGAACCACATTGCTGCCATGATCTGCTCGCATTTGCCCTATAGGAAGACGTCATGACCGCAATGGACAACAGAATGGACGCTCGCAACGCCGCATCTTCCCCGCTCTCTGCCGGGGGATTGGCCAGAACGCCGGAAGACAGTGCCATGCTGCGTGCCGCGGTGGAGCTCACGCGCGACCTGGGCACCGCCCGCGCTGCCATCTACTGGCCCGACTTCCTCGCTTCGGCCTTCGCTGGCTATGCCGGCCTTGCGGTCGCGATTCTCGCCGATCAGCGCTGGGCGGTCGTGCTCGGCGGGGTGATCGCCGCGCTCGCGCTTTACCGTGCGGTCGGCTTCATCCATGAGCTGACGCATATCCGCAAGGGCGCGCTCCCCGGTTTCCGGCTGGCGTGGAACCTGATGGTCGGCATTCCGCTGCTCGTGCCATCCTTCATGTATGAAGGCGTGCATACCCAACATCATGCCAAGACGCGCTATGGGACGGCGGACGATCCTGAATATCTGCCGCTCGCACTGATGAAGCCATGGTCGCTGCCCCTTTTCATCATCGCGGCGATGCTTGCGCCGCTGGCACTGATCTTCCGCTTCGCGGTGTTGACGCCGCTGAGCGTCATCATTCCGCCGCTGCGGCGGATCGTGGTGGAGCGCTATTCGGCCCTGTCGATCAACCCGGCCTATCGCCGGCGCGCCCCGGAGGGCGATTTCGCCCGCATGTGGGCCTGGCAGGAAGCCGGCGCGAGCCTGTGGGCCATCACGCTGGTCGCCAGCATCTTCCTGCTCGGATGGCGCCCGCTGCTGACCGGAATGGTCATCTTCGCGTGCGTGGCCGTGGTCAATCAGCTTCGCACGCTGGTCGCCCATCTCTGGGAGAATGAAGGCGAGCCGATGACGGTGACGGGGCAGTTCCTCGATTCGGTCAACGTGCCGCCGCCCGCGCCGCTGGCCGCGCTCTGGGCACCGGTGGGCCTGCGCTATCACGCCCTTCACCACCTGCTGCCGAGCATGCCTTATCATTCGCTCGGCGAGACGCATCGCCGCCTCGTCGCGCATCTTGGCGACGGCTCGACCTATGGCAAGGCAAGCTATGGCGGCATGGCACCGCTGGTTGCGAAGATCGCGCGCAGCACCATGCGGGCCGGGTAAAGCTTTCCCCGCACCCCCGGTCCAAAGGCGCGCCTCGAGGCACCCTGCGCGATGCCTGAGCCTGCGTTGACAGGCTCCAGCCTCTATCCCAGTGGAGTGAAAACGCCCTGGGATGAGGGAGGATGCCGAAGGCGGGGCGAAGCCTTCCATCTGTCATGCCGGAAACCCGGCGGGGCCGCTTGAGTGCCGTCAGCCCCCGCCCGGGGGGCTATTCCTCAGTCGTGATGAGCACCGCCTCGCCGACGAAGAGGAACAGCAGGAAGGGCGCCCAGGCGGCGAGCATCGGCGGATAGACGCCCAGATTGCCCATCGAGAGCGCGAAATTATCGGCGACGAAGAAAGCGAAGCCGAGCGCCATGCCGATGACCGCGCGCACGAACAGCTTGCCCGATCGTGCGATGCCGAACGCCGCGACCGAGCCCAGCAGCGGCATGAGCAGCGCGGACAGCGGGCCGGTGATCTTGTGCCAGAGCGAGCCTTCCAGCGAAGTCACCGGCCGCCCCGCTTCCCGCAGGGTGTCGATCGACTCGCGCAGTTCCAAGAAGGAGAGGCCGTCGGCATCGACGGAGGAAAGTGTGAACTGATCCGGCGTGATGTCCTTGCCCACCGTCATCGTCGCCACGTCGTGGCTGGTGCCGCGCACGACGTCAAAAACGCGCACGTCCTCCAGCCGCCAGCCCGATCCGGTGTAGGCGCCGCGCTTGGCATTCATGACGGAAATCAGCTTGTCTCCGTGTCTATCATAGATGTCGATGTCCTGGAGCCGCACGGCGCGGCCGCGGCCGGTGATGGTGCCGGCGCGCATCAGATCCTCGCCGTCGCGAACCCAGATGTTGGACTTGATGCCGCGATCTGCCGGAATCGGGCCGAACTTCGCATGCTCCCACGCGGTCAGCGTTGCGGTGGCCCGCACCACGACCCGCTCGTTGAACACGAAGCTGATGGCGGCGACACCCAGGCTCGCCAGCATGAGCGGCGCGAGAATCTGGTGCGCCGAGAGGCCGCCGGATTTCATGGCCACCACCTCGCTGTTGGCGTTGAGCGTGGTAAGCATGATGATCGTGCCGAGAAGCACCGAAAAGGGCAGGAAGCGCGAAATGATCTGCGGCGCGCGCAAGCTGACATAACGCCATAATTCCGCGTCGCCATTGCCCGGATAGGCCAGCACCGCGCCCGCCTCGCTCAACAGATCGAGCATCTGCAGGACGAGCACCAGCATCGCCAGCATGGCGAAGCATCGCCACAGGAAGGTGCGGACAAGATAGATGGCGAGCGTGCGCGAGGGGAAGAAGTTCAGGAACATGGCGTCAACTCTCGTGCGCCTTGCGGTACCGGCGATTGCCTATCCGCTTGAAGAGGGCCTTGAACAGGCCGAGCAGCTTGGCGAACTGACGCTCGAGGGCACCGATGGGCTGGCCGCCGGGCACATAAGCCGTCTGATAATACATCCAGCCGATGATGCCGGCGAAGACGAGAAAGGGTCCCCAGAGTGCGAGGAAGGGATCGAGCCGGCCCAACGCGCCCACGGATTCCGCATACTGGTTGATCTTGTGATAAGTCACGATGAAGACGATCGACAGGAAGACGCCAAGCGCCGACGTGGACCGCTTAGGTGGAATCGCAAAAGCGACAGCCGCAAGGGGCAGCAGCAGCATCATCGCCACTTCCACCACCCGGAAATTGAAATTGGACCAGGCCTTGGCCCGGTCGAGGGGTGTATTGGCGCTGGAAAGGCCTGCCTTGAACAACTCCGGCAGGCTCAGCTCCACGTCACCGTCTCCACGCGTGCGGAACTGCTCGATCTTCGGCAGGTCTATCGGCAGGTCGTGCGATGAGAAGGACAGGATTCGCGGCTCATTGTAGCTCGGCGAATCGTGAACCAGAACCCCTTCGGTCAGGCGCAGGATGATCGTATCCGGGTCATCCGTCGCGAGAAACTGCCCGCGCGCGGCCGTGACCGCGAGCGACTGCCCGCTCCCGCTCTGCATCCGCGCGAAAATGCCGGTGAGCCGCCTGCCCTCCTCCGCGCTCTGCTCGATGCGGATCGTGAAGCCGTCCCCCAGATTATTGAACTCGCCGACCTTGATGGAAGCGCCAAGCGCGCCGGAGCGCAACTCGAACCGCAGGCGTTCATAGGCATATTTGCTGTGCGGCTGAATGAAGCCGACAATGGCCAGATTGAGAACCGCCAGCACGATGGCGTACATGTACGGCACTTTGAGGAGGCGGGTGTAGGACAGGCCCACCCCGCGCAGGATGTCCAGCTCCGAAGACAGGGCAAGACGCCGGAAGGCGAGCAGGATGCCGAGCATGAGGCCGATGGGAATACCGAGCCCAAGATATTCCGGCAGGAGATTGGCCAGCATCCGCCAGACCACGCTGACCGGCCCGCCCTCCGTCGCGACGAAGACGAACAGCCGCTGCATCCTGTCCAGCACGAGCAGCATGGCGGCGATCATCAGGCTCGCGATCAGCGGGACGGCGATCAACCGCGCCATGTAGCGATCCAGTGCGGTCAGCATGGGCAGTCTCGCAGAAACCTTCTTGTTTCGTCCAGCGGGCCTGCGGACATGGCCCTTGGCCGTAAGGCGCTTCCGGCAAGGTCGCAACCTCCGAATGCCGCGTAAAAGGCCCACAGGGCGGTTCGACGCGACGGATCGCGCCGGCAAGGCGCGCAACCACTCCCCCGTTCCGGGAGGAAAGTGCGCGGCCCAGCCCTGTTGCCGACAATCGGTGATTTCACATCAATCCTAGGCTGCTGCCTTGCCATCGTGAGGAGACGCCGCCGCATCGGCTATGGCTTGCGCAAGCTGAGCCACGGTGAACGGCTTCCGGAGAATGGGGAAGCCCGCAAGCTGCGCGGTCATGCCTTTGTCGCCGGCAAAGCCGGTGACGAAGATCACTGGCCGTTGGGCCAGGACGGCGCCCAGCGTCTCGATCATTTCGGGCCCCGACATGTCGGGCATCAGAACGTCCGACAGGATGAGATCGATGTCTGGATGCGCTTCCAGAAGCTCTGCCGCTTTGCCTGGATGGTCGCAGGGCAGGCTCGCATGGCCGAGCGCGGCAAGCGCGGCGAGCGTGGACCGCAGCACGCGCGGATCATCCTCGACGACAAGGATGGTCAGCCCGCCTCCGGCCGGACCCGCCGCATCGGCTGGCGCGAACGCTCCGACGCTCGGCGATGTCGCCCCGAACCCCTGGCCCTCCGCCAGGCGGGGCAGCAGGAGCCGGACGCAGGTGCCTTCTCCCGGCGCGCTGCGAATGTCGATCGCGCCCCTGCACTGACTGACGAAGCCGAATATCTGGCTCATGCCCAGCCCGGTGCCCTTACCGATCGCCTTGGTCGTGAAAAACGGCTCGAATATCCGCTCCAGCACGTCCGGGGTCATGCCCGTGCCGGTGTCGGTCACGCTGAGGCAGACATGATCGCCCGCCGTGCACTGGCCGATCTCCTGCTCCTTCAGCGTGAGGCGTTCGGTCGCGATCGTCAGCGTGCCGCGCCCGTCCATGGCGTCGCGCGCATTGATCGCCATGTTGACGAGCGCACTTTCCAGCTGGGCCCGGTCCACCCAGACAGGCCAGTCCCCGGCATCGAGCGCGAGCTCGACCCGAACGCCGCCGCCGATGGCACGCGCGAGCAGGTCTTCCATTCCCGCGATCAGCCTGTCGATGTCCACCTGATCGGGAAGCAGGGGTTCCGCGCGGGCGAAGGCAAGCAAGCGCTCGATCAGAGCCGCGGCATGGTTGGCGCCCTCGATCGCGCTGTCCAGATGCGTGATCGCCTTTTCCGGATCCTTGCCCATCTGCCGCCGGGCGACATCGATCCCGCCGACGACGACCGCGAGCATATTGTTGAAATCATGCGCGATGCCGCCAGTGAGCTTGCCGAGAGCTTCCATTTTCTGAAGCTGGCGCAGGCTCTGCTCGGCCTGTATGCGCTCCTCCATTTCCCGGTAGAGCTTGGCATTGGCCTCGCGCAGCTCTTCTGTCCGCTGGAGAACTGCCGCTTCAAGATTATCGACGCGGGCCGCTTCGGCGGCGGCAAGGCGACGCGCATAACGCCGCTCATTGAGCGCGGCGTTGGCAAACCAGAGCGCCCCGATCGCCGCGAGGAACAGGCCCAGCCCGATCACGCTGTAGCTGTCGTTGAGGCGGTTCACGCGCGACTGCGACTGGTCGACTTGAACATTGTGACGCGCGCGCTCGGCCTCCGCGAGATCGGCGATCGTCTTGAGCGCATCGGCGATGGTGCGGACCGATGCTTCCTTGCGGGTTGCCTCCAGCTGCCCCAGCGCGCCGAGCGACTGCTGATAGCGGACCCGCAATGCGATCTCGGTCAGGGTCGATCCGCGATCGGTCATCGCCGCGCGCAATCGCGCTACGGCCGCGCTCTGGCGCGCGTTGCCACGTGTGGAGCGCTCCAGGGCCACCAGCTCGCGCATGGCGGTGCCCCACTCGTCCTGAAACTGCCGGCCAACCGCCGCATCATGGCTGATGACGTAGCGGGCCAGCAGCGTCTCGGCGCTGCCGATCCGGGCTTCGACCGTCTTGGCCTGAAGCATGACCTGGTAGCTGTGGCGCTGCAGCGCGATGGCCCGGTCGCGCAGGTCGGCCGCATGGCCGGCGAGATAGATGAGGCAGCCCAGCGCGATCGCGAAGACCACGGCAAGCACAAAAGGCACCCACCGCCGCCAGCGAGGCAGCTCATCGACGCTGTCGTCGAGGCCTTCTGCGTCCTCTGTCATCTCTAACCCAGGTTAGACCAGGAGAGCGTGGCTGGGGAGCCTTTTTCGCGAACGAGCCCGAGATCGCGCCTCAGGCCGCGATGGCCCCGGTCTGCCGCCCCGCCTGCCTGAACATTTCGAGGATTTCCCCGACCTGCTCGCTCGAGTGCTCGGCGCACAGCGAACAGCGGAGAAGAAACGTACCCGCAGGCGTCGCCGGGGGGCGTGCCATGTTGACGTAGAGGCCAAGCTCCAGCAGCGCCTGCCACATTGCGACCGCCTGCGTCTGGTCGGTCAGGATGACGGCGATGATCGCGGACTGCGGCGTTTCCGTGCCGAGGCGGAAGCCCATGTCCCGCAGGCCCTGGTGCAGCCGCCTGCTGTTTTCCCACAGATGGGCGCGCTTCTCGCTTGCATGCATGAGCTTGCGGATCGACGTCGCGGCCGTTGCGACCACGCTGGGCGGCAGCGAGGCGGTGAACACATAGGGCCGGCAGACAAGCCGCATGACCTCGAACTTGGGGTGATCCGACACGCAGAACCCGCCCACGGTGCCGACGGACTTCGAGAAGGTGCCGACCACGAAGTCGATCTCCTTCTCGACACCCTGCTCCTCATAGACTCCCCGGCCGTTCGGACCGAAGAAGCCCATGCCATGCGCCTCGTCCACGAGGATCATGCAATTGGGATGCTTGCGCACGGCCGCGACCATCTCGGGAAGCGGCGCCACGTCGCCGAGCATCGAATAGACGCCTTCGAGCACCACCAGCTTCTGCGCTTCGGCGGGCAGGCGGCCGAGCCGCTTGTCGAGATCCTCCACGCTGTTGTGGCGGAAACGCACGATCTCGGCATTGCCGAGATAGCAGCCGTCATAGATGCTGGCATGGCTGTCCGCATCGAGGATGACGTAATCGCCCTTGCCTGCGATCGTCGAGATCATGCCGAGATTGGCCTGATAGCCGGTCGAGAACACCATGGCATGCTTGGTGCCGTAGAAATCCTTGAGCGCGTCTTCGCAGGCCTTGTGACCCTGGTAGGTGCCGTTGAGCACGCGCGAGCCGGTCGTGCCGGCGCCATATTCGTCGAGCGCCTGCTTGCCCGCCGCGACCACATCCGGATCGAAGGTCATGCCCATGTAGTTATAGGTGCCGAGCAGGATCGTCTCCTTGCCCTTGATGATCGCGCGCGTGGGCGAGAGCACCTGGTCCATCACGATCGCGAACGGATCGCGCACACCGGTGGCCAGCAGCGCTTCGCGTTCGGCGATCAGCGCGTCGAACTTCGAGAACAGATCCCTGTCGCCATCGGCCACGCGCATGGTTGCAGCCTTGTCATCGGTCAGCCCGGTCATCGCTCAGCCCTCCGCCCGGAGCTTCATGACAGCATCGACGAGCTGGCCTACGGTCTCGATCTCGGCCTGCATGTTCATCGTGATGATGATGTCGAATTCATCCTCGACGGCGGCCACGAAATCCATGACCGTGAGGCTGTCCCACTCAAGGTCCCCGGCAAAGGTGGTGGTTTCGTCCAGTGCCACGCCCTTCTTGTTGAAAGGCTCGATCTGCGCGGCGACCTGCCCGAAAATGTCCTGGCGATCCGACATGAGTGCTGGCTTTCTTCCTGAAGCGGTTCGTTGCGCGGGGGCATGCCCCGTCCGGCAGTCCTATGGCAAGCGAATAAGGCGGCATTCGGGCACGGTGCCGCGGTCGGTCGGCCGGTCGCCTCCAGAGCAGAGGGAAGACAGGGCGGAGCGAGTGGCTACTAGAGGTTTCGACGCGCCACCAGCACGGTCCGTCGCGGATCTTACACCATCCTTTCAAGGGCCTAGGAATTTTCACCAAGCGGGCCTAGCGAGGCGGCATGGACCAGAGTCTCTTTTTCGCCGCCCAGAGAAGGCACCCGTCGGACAATCATATCCTGATCCTGGCCGCGCTCTTCTGGCTGTTCACCTATGCTGTAATCTCCTTGAGCTCCGAGCTCGCCATGGGCGACGCATTCAATTTGCTGACGGGCCGGCGTCTCGTGGCCGTGACGGCGGGGGCAGCAACATTCTGGCTGGCGCTCAAATATGGCAAGGGCGAGTTCGAGAAAGGCTGGGCCAGTCCGGGGACGATGATCGCGACGATCGTGCCTGCGGCGCTGGTCGTCCTGCTGGTCCGGACGCTGTGGGACGCAGTCGTGGCAGCGGAACCATTGCCGGTCGAAGTGAATATCCGATGGGTCCTGCTCTGGTCCGGCTATTTCGGACTGTGGATCGGGGGCTATCTGGCCTTTCAGCTTCATCGCCACCTGCGGGCAAGAGCGGCGGCCGGAAGCGCGCGCACTCTCACCAACCTCGCCGCCGCGAGAGCGAGGCCCCGGCTGGACGATGCAGGGCTGGAATGGGTAGCCGACGTGATCATCGAGGAGGCAGCGACTCCCGTTTCCGACCAGCTCGATAGCCTCGCGGAGAAGTTGCGCCACCGGGCCGGCTATGAAGCGGCCGACAGTCTGGACCCGCGCCATAATGAGCGCATCCGGCTGGTTCGTCAGGTTGCGATGCTTCTCGACAATGCCGCCAATCAGGCCCGGCGCACCCCTTCGGACGACAAGGACGGCAGCAATCCCTTCGCGCGATAGGCTGCCGCCGTCGCCTCGAGCCCAGTTTCCGTCGCTATGCCCGGCGTCCAGAGATCGGCGGGAGGGCGCAGGTCCGCGCGCGACACCCAGTCCGCATGGCAGAAATAGGCAGCCCGGTCCGGCGTAAGCCGGGCGCGATCGCCGCGAAGCAGCCGATCGATACGGGCGCCCCACCGGACGCAGACCGAGGGCAGGGATATCGTGCGGACGGCCTTGCGCCCGACGGCATGGCCAATCGCCTTGGCGAAGGCGACATGGCTCCAGCCGTCCGGCCGGCCATCGTCGACTTCGTAGATCGCTTCCTTCGTCGCCGCGCTTTCCACGCCGCCGAGCCGCACCAGCAGGTCCGCGAGATCGTCGACATGGATGACCGACAGGCGACCCGCCGGGGGCAGCAGCACGAACCCGCGAACGGCCATCTGGAACAGCTCAAGCAGTTCCGCGTCGCCCGGGCCGAAAATGGCTGGCGGGCGGACCATGGTCCAGTCGAGGCCCGAGGCTTCGACATGTCGCTCCGCTTCCGCCTTCGACCAACCGTAGTCGGATAGGTGGGGCTCGCGCGCGGCGAGGGAAGAGACGTGGACAAGACGCCTGATCCCGGCCCGCTTCATCGCTGCAATGACCGCGGCCGTGCCGGTGGCATTGCCGGCCTCGAAGCCCTTCCGGTCCGGCGCGTTGACGACCCCGGCGATGTGAATGACGGCATCGCTGTCTTCCACCAGCCGGTCGAGCGCATCAGGGTCCTCCAGGGACCCCGCGATCCACTCAAGCCCTTCACGCGGAGGCTGGGGACGGCGCGCCAGGGCCCGGACGCTGTGGCCCGCCGCGAGCGCGCGATCCAGCGTTGCGCACCCGACGAACCCCGTCCCCCCGGTGACGGCGAGCCGGCTCAGAGCAGCACCATATGGTCGCGATGGACCATGGCGGCGCGCGGCGTGCCGCCCAGCAGGGCTGCCACGTCCTCGCTGCGCTTGCCGATGATGCGCTCGGCGTCCTGACTGTCATATTGCGCCAGCCCCCGTGCAATCACGGCGCCGTCCGGGTCTGCGATGTCGATGACGTCCCCTCTGGCATAGGCGCCACTCGTCCCGGTGACGCCGGCAGGAAGCAGGCTGCGCCCCTGCCGCAGGGCATCAGCAGCGCCCGCATCCACGCTCAGCCGTCCCTTCACCGTGAGGCGCCCGGCGAGCCAGTCCTTGCGCCCTCGCCGCCGGGCGGAAGCCCGGAACAGCGTGCCCCTGCCGGTTTCCGCCCAATGCCTCAGGGGCGACTCGACGCGTCCGGAGGCAATGGCGAGGTGCGTTCCGGCGCCGGTCGCGATCCGGGCCGCCTGCAGCTTGGAGATCATGCCGCCCGAGCCCATGCCCGAGGCCGAGTTGCCGTCCGCCATGGCGAGGATGCGTGCATCGATCTTCTCGACCAGCGGGATGAGCGTTGCATCGGGATCGACCTGCGGATTGGCGGTATACAGCCCGTCGATATCCGAGAGGAGGACCACCGCATCCGCGCGGGCAGCCTGCCCTATGCGCGCGGCGAGCCTGTCATTGTCTCCGAAGCGGATCTCCTCGGTGGCCACGCTGTCATTCTCGTTGACCACCGGCACAACGCCGAGGCCGATCAGCCGGTCGAGCGTCGCAGCTGCGTTGAGATAGCGCCGCCGGTCCTCGAGATCGCCAAGCGTGACCAGCATCTGCGCGGCCGCAATGTCGTGACTTGCCAGGAGATCGGCCCAGACCTGACTGAGGATGATCTGCCCCACGGCGGCCGCCGCCTGCGCGTCTTCCAGCGTGGCACGCCCGCCCCGGGAGAGCCCCAGTCGCCGGGCACCGAGCGCGATCGCACCGGACGAGACGACGACGAGCTGCTGCCCCTGAGCGCGCCGTTGCGCGATCTCGCCAACCAGGCTCTCCAGCCATTTGCGACGCACCGCTCCATCGGGCTCCACGAGCAGCGCGGAGCCGACCTTGATGACCAAGCGGCGGAGAATGCCGGGCGGGAAGCCGGTGAGATCGTCAGCGGGGGTCCTCGCCTCCGTTTGCGGCACCATCGCGCGCGCCGACCGGGTCAGATCGGCGACCAAGGCCTGTCTCCCGCCTCGTCAGCGCCATCCTCGTCGCTTTCCTTCGGCGCATCGAGCAAGGGAATCACCGCATCCAGCAGCTTGTCCACGCCCTTGCCGGTCGCGCCGGAAATGATGAAAGCCTTGCCCGCGCCGGCCTTTTTCAGATCTCCGGCGATGTCCTTCATCAGCTCGTCGCCGAGCAGATCGCCCTTGTTGAGAGCCAGCAGCTGCGGCTTCTCCTCGAGCCCTTCGCCATAATTGGCGAGTTCGTTCCGCACGATTTGCCAGGCTTCGACCGGATCGTCGCCCGTCGCGTCGATAAGGTGGATGAGCACGCGGCAGCGCTCGATATGGCCAAGAAAGCGATCGCCGATACCGGCGCCTTCGGATGCACCCTCGATGAGGCCGGGAATATCCGCCAGCACGAACTCACGCCCCTTGTGCAGCACCACACCCAGTTGCGGGCGCGTGGTGGTGAAGGGATAGGCACCGACCTTGGCCTGCGCGTTGGTCACCTGATTGATGAAGGTCGACTTGCCGGCGTTGGGCAGCCCGACGAGGCCGACATCGGCCAGCAGCTTGAGGCGCAGCCACACCCAGCGCTCCTCGCCGGGCCAGCCGGTGCCATGCTGGCGCGGTGCGCGGTTGGTCGAGGTCTTGTAGCTCGCATTGCCCCGGCCGCCATCACCGCCGCGCAGCAGCACGATGCGCTGCCCCGGCTCGGTGAAGTCGGCCAGTATCTCGCTGTAGCCCTCCTCGTCCGGCTCTGAGATGACCTGCGTGCCCACCGGCACCTTGATGACCAGATCGCCGCCACCGGCGCCCGTGCGGTTCTTGCCGGCACCCGGCGTCCCCCGCCGCGCCTTGAAATGTTGCGTGTAGCGGAAATCGATCAGCGTGTTGAGGCCGGGCACCGCCTCGAAGATGATGTCGCCGCCCTTGCCGCCGTCGCCGCCGTCGGGGCCGCCATATTCGACATATTTTTCGCGCCGGAAACTCACGGCTCCGGGGCCGCCCGCGCCGGAGCGAATGAAGATTTTGGCCTGATCGAGGAAATGCATCGCCGCGCCATAGGGATTTTGGCGTCAAAGGTGAAGCACTGACGACTGTCTGGGCTCCGGTGCCTGCATCATAGCCTCCCATGGGGATGGGCCGCGGATCTGCATGCGCTTATCCATGGCATCGGCCGTATCGCACCGTGAGAGACCGTGACGGCACCATGGACCACATGGAAGTCGCGGCAAAAATATGCGCTATAGCGCCCGAGGGAGAGAGAAGCATGGCGAGCGCCCATAAAGAAGAGCCCAAACATCACCGCGCCAAGCAGAGCGAGAAGAAGGTCATCACCGCTTCGTCGCTCGGCACCGTCTTCGAGTGGTACGACTTCTATCTGTACGGCCTGCTAGCGGTGTTCATCTCCCGGGTCTTCTTCGCCGGGGTCAACGAGACCACAGCCTTCATCCTTGCGCTCGGCGCCTTCGCGGCGGGTTTTGCGGTGCGGCCGTTCGGCGCGATCGTCTTCGGCCGGATCGGGGACATCGTCGGACGGAAGAACACGTTCCTCGTCACGATGGGCATCATGGGCCTTTCGACGTTCGCGGTCGGCCTCCTCCCCGGCTATGACACGATCGGCATTGCCGCGCCCATCATCCTGGTGCTGCTGCGCATTCTCCAGGGTCTGGCTCTTGGCGGCGAATATGGCGGCGCGGCGACCTATGTCGCGGAACATGCGCCCAACAACAGGCGGGGCCTCTACACGAGCTTCATCCAGATCACCGCGACCTTCGGCCTGTTCGCCGCGCTGCTGGTCGTAATCGGATTCCGGACCGTCATGGGCGAGGAAAGCTTCGGCTCATGGGGCTGGCGCCTGCCGTTCCTCATCTCCATCCTGCTGCTTGGCGTTTCGATGTGGATCCGGCTGCAGCTCAACGAGAGCCCCGTTTTCCAGAAGATGAAGGAGGAGGGAAAAACCTCCAAGGCGCCGCTTTCCGAAGCTTTCGGCCAGTGGACCAACCTGCGCTGGGTTCTCGTCGCGCTGTTCGGTGCCGTCGCCGGTCAGGCCGTGGTCTGGTATACCGGCCAGTTCTACGCCCTCTTCTACCTGGAGAAGATCCTCAAGGTGGATGGCGCGACAGCCAACATCTACATCGCCATTGCCCTCGCGATGGCGACACCTTTCTTCGTGTTCTTCGGCTGGCTGTCGGACAGGATCGGACGGAAATACATCATCCTGGGTGGCTGTGCTCTCGCTGCCGCCACCTATTTCCCTGCTTTCCACGCGCTTTCCAATGCGGCCAATCCGGCTCTGGCCGTCGCGGTGGCGAATGCCCCGGTGACCGTCACGGCCTATCCGGATGAGTGTTCCTTCCAGTTCGATCCGATCGGCAAGAACAGGTTCGACACCTCGAGCTGCGATATCGCGAAGGCCTATCTCGCGCGCAACGGCATCGACTACAGCAATGTAGCAGCACCGGCCGGGACGATCGCTTCGGTCGCAATCGGCGGCACGACCCTGAGCGCGCCGGACCCCGCACCGCTTTCCGCACCCGACCGGGCCGAGGCGATCACGGCTTATCAGGCCTCGCTGCAGACGGCTCTCACGGACGCCGGATATCCCGCAAAGGCCGACCCGGCGCAGATCGACACGGTGAAGCTGATCGCCATCCTCTTCTATCTCGTTCTGCTGGTGACGATGGTTTACGGGCCGATCGCCGCCATGCTGGTGGAGCTTTTCCCCAGCCGCATCCGCTACACCTCGATGTCGCTGCCTTATCACATCGGCAATGGCTGGTTCGGCGGCTTCCTGCCTACCACGGCCTTCGCCATGGTCGCGGCAACGGGAAACATCTATTATGGCCTCTGGTATCCGGTCCTCGTCGCCGTCGCGACCGTGATCAACGGACTGCTGTTCCTGCCCGAAACATTCCGGCGCAATATCGACAGCTAGCGGCTGGTCCGGGGAGAGGGACGGCCGAGCGATTCCCCTCCCTGCACATGCGGCGGGAAGCAGGCGCCATCCGGGCACGATGAACCATGCCGGGGCGAATCGTCAGAAATAGCCAAGCTCGCCGAGTGGATACCCAAAGATCCCGGCGAGCCGCCGGTTCCCGGGCTCGAATGCCGCGCGCACCTCGCCCGCCAATGTCTCGGAGAGCGTGAAGCTGGTCGGCCGGCGCCGGCGCGCCAGCCTGCCGCGAAGGCGATCATAAACGGAGGCGCGCTGCTCATATTTGCGCGGCGAGATCTTCCAGCGCCCCGCCCCCGCCTGCTTGGCGTTGACGCTGCGATCCACGAGCGTCTCATGATCGATGTCCCACTCCAGCACCGCACCCAGGTCCGCCGCGAAGCGCCGGGCGTCGGTCGCCAGCAGTTCGAGAGGGATGAAGCTCACACCCTGCCTGCCGAGCGCATCGATAAGCAGGCTCGCCAGCCCGGCATAGTCGAACCGCTGGGAACGGCGATACAGGTCTCGCGCGGGATCGATGAGGCGGCGGCAGTCCGCCTCGAAATCCTCCTGGCCAGCCTTGTCGAGATGGCGGCTATTCTGCGCATATGCCGAGGCGATGCGTTCATCCTGCCGCCTGTGGATGGCGAGCAGCTCGAATCTCTCATATCCCAGCCGGCGGGCTGTCCGGGCCATGGCCGCGACATGCGCCGCGATGTGCGCGTTGGAAGGATCGGTGGTGAAGAGGGCTTCCTCGCTGATCAGCAGATCCCTCGAGGCATCGGATGGAAACAGCCTCCCCACGATCTCTTCATTGTCCCACACGTCGGGCGAGCAAGTGAAAATCTGTGAGACCAGACGCCGCCGGACGGGTGCGCTGCCCATGCCTTCGAAGAAATCCCCCGTCGGCGTCAGGCGAAGATCCGCGCCCTCGACCGTCGGAAACACCTTTTCCTGCAACAGCGTCGAACCACATTTCGCATAGCCCATGTGGAAAATGCACTTCGACATGTCAGCCCCCGGGGTAGCGCCTCCCCGCGCGGTCGCATGGAGGCGCAATCGGATCATGCAGTCAGGTGCCACGGCACGCAACGATCTTCTGGCGCGCGTTCAAGAGAGCCATTGCAAGGCGGGCGACGCGCCATCCCTTTGCGCTTGTGTTTGGCTTAGCGGAGCGGCAAGCCGCGTTCATGCTTCCATCCGCTCCCTTGATCCACACCGAGCGCTTGCGGCTTCGCGCACACCGGCGGGAGGATTTCGCCAACTGCCGGGCGCTCTGGCAGCATCCCGAGACGATCCGCTTCATCGGTGGCGTGGCGCAGGACGATCAGGCGGTCTGGTTCCGCCTGCTGCGCTATGGCGGCATGTGGCCGATGCTGGGCTTCGGCTTCTGGGTCTTCGAGGACAAGGCCACGGGCGCCTATCTCGGCGAGGGCGGCCTGCTGGACGCCATGCGCGGCCTCGACGGACTCGCCGGGATGCCCGAGGCGGGCTGGGCCTGCATGCCGGAAGCGGCCGGGCGCGGCATTGCGACCGAAGCCATGCGGGCTGTGCTGACCTGGGCGGACCAGGCGCTCGACGCACCGCGCACCGGTTGCATCGTGGCGCCGGGCAACACGCCCTCGCTGCGGGTCGCGGAAAAGCTCGGCTTCGAGGAAGTCGACCGGCCGCCTTTCCATGGCGAGCCGATCGTCCTCATGCATCGGATGGCGCCGGCCCGTCAGGCGGCCAGACAATCGACGTCCGCGTAGAGTTCCATCGCGGGATCGTCACGCATCTCGCCTTCGCCTGTATCCTCGTAGAGCTGGCAAAGATCGGCGCGACCGCGGCCAAGGCCGTAGCGTTGCCGCGGCCGACCGACCGGCCGGAAACCGAGCTTGCGGGCGACCTTGCCTGACGCCGGATTGTCGAGAAAATGGCTGCAACCGATGTTGCGCAGGCCTGCGGCGCGGGCGATGCGCATGACGGCGCCGGCCGCTTCCGTGGCGAAGCCAAGCCCCCAGTAGCGCCTCGCGATCCAGTAGCCCAGTTCGAGCTCGCCATCCTCCTGCACGCCGATGCCGCATCCGCCCACCAGATGAGGCGTGCCATTGGTGCGCTTGACGATCAGGAACGCCGGCAGGCGCGGATCGCGCTCACGCGTGAGGAAGGCATGCGCATCTGCAAGCGTGTAGGGCCACGGTGCCTTGGCGAGGTTGCGAACAATGCCTTCGTCGGCGATCGCTGCATGTAGAGCTGCCGCATCCTCGGGCCAGCCGGGACGCAGCAGCAGTCTTTGGGTCCGTGCGAACATATCTCAACTCCTGTCGATACGGCCCTGCCGCACCGAGATGACGCCTGTGAGACAGCCTTTTGACCGGGCACCGCGAACAGGGTTCGCAAGCGGCGCGCTCGCTGGATGCCTCGATGTCCCTGGCCTGACGCAACTGCCGGCCGGGAAAATCGCTCCAGGGGAGATATGAAAAAAGGGAGGAGGGGCGATCCCTTCTCCCTTGGCTTTCAGGTAAACCGGTTGTCCGGCCACCAAGGGATCGTCCCGCTGGACGATCCCACCGATCGTCCGGTTATTCCGCGGCTTCCGCCATCACGTCCACGGACACGAACTTCCGGCCGAGCTTGCCATCGTGGAAAACCACGCGGCCCTCGGTCAGCGCGAACAGCGTGTGGTCCTTGCCGATGCCGACATTGCGGCCGGGATAGAATTTCGTGCCACGCTGGCGGACCAGAATGTTGCCGCCGATGACGCTCTGGCCACCGAACTTCTTCACGCCAAGGCGCTTGGATTCCGAATCGCGGCCGTTGCGCGACGAACCGCCAGCTTTCTTATGTGCCATGGTCTAACTCCTCGAATTTCTTCTGCGGCTCAGGCTTCGGCTTCGGCCGGTGCAGCCTCGGCCTTCTTGGCGGCCTTCTTCTTCGGCGCTTCGCCACCGATCGACACGATCTTGAGGATCGTGTGCTGCTGGCGGTGGCCATTGCGGCGCCGATAATTGTGACGGCGGCGCTTCTTGAAGACGATGACCTTCTCGCCCTTCGCCTGCGCGATGATCTCGGCCGAAACGGCCAGGCCGTTGCTGTCCTTGATCTCCGAGCCTTCGCCCGCGAGCAGGACATCGTCCAGCGTGATGGTGTCGCCGGCATTGCCAGCGAGCTTCTCAACGACGATCTTGTCTCCGGCGGCGACGCGATACTGCTTGCCGCCCGTACGCACGACAGCGAACATGGGCTTTACTTCTTTCGCTCAAATTGCTTGGCGCGAGCATATGGCACAGCCAAAGGGTGCCCGCGCGGGAAAGTGGCCCCTTAGTGGTCGATCGGAGGCCTGTCAATGCCGGGAATCCCTCCGACCGGCTGGAAACGGCCCGCAGAGGCCATGATCAAAGCCTGCCGGCCGCTCGTTCGCCGAGACTCGTTGAAGGACGACGGACAGTCGCTTACATGAGCGGAACCATGATCCGCCGCCTCACCGCTTTCCTCGCCCTCTTCGCTCTCGGTTCGCTCAATGCCCATGCGCAGACGAGCGAGAGCGGGCGTTATCCCTCGCTGGCGAAGCGGCCAGCCGAATCGCGCGATCGCCAGCCGCCCGAGCCCTCGCCCGTGCAGCCGGCTTCCGTGGATGCCGCGCTCGCCACGCAGGTCAGCCAGCTTGCGGAAAAGGCCAGCGGCGCCGATGCCGTGTTCCGCAAGCAGCTCGACCAGGGACGCTCGCTCGTTTCCGCCGCGCGCAACGCGGCGCCCGAAAGCGAGGCCTGGGTCGCTGCCCAGATGGCGGTGAGCGCCCTGGATGGCGCGCGCTACGAGAGCATCGCAGCTCTCGCCAGCCTCGATACGCTGCATGTCGAACGGCAGAACAACGAGGACAGCGGGCGCGTCATGGCGGATCTCGCGACGATCGATCCGGTCCGAATGCAGGTGCTCGCCCTCGTCGATGCGCAGAACGACGCGCTCGATTCGCTCAGGGGCGCTCTGCGACTGCCTTGAGCGCGGCGGCATGAAGCCCGGCTTCATGCACATAGCCATTCACGCCGCGCTGCATCCCAAGAATATCGGCTTCCGAAAGGTCACGCATATATTTGGCAGGTCGGCCGCTCCAGAGCTGACCGGAGGGCATGCGCTTGCCCGGCGTGAGCATGGCCCCCGCCGCCAGCATCGCGTCGCCTTCGATCACGCACCCGTCCATCACGATCGCCCCCATGCCGACGAACGCGCGATCCTGAAGCGTGCAACCATGGACCAGCGCCATATGGCCGATCAGCACGTCATCGCCAATGATGGCGGGGTGCCCGCCATCGCCATAGTCGGTCTCGACGTGAATCACGCTGCCGTCCTGGATGTTCGAACGCGCGCCCACGCGGATATGATTGATGTCCGCCCGCAATATACAATTATACCAGATGCTTGCCTGCGGCCCGATCTCCACATCGCCAATGATGACGCAGCCGGGGGCGACGAAGGCGCTGTCGTGAATTCTGGGGGTCTTGCCACCGAAGGGCAGGATGAGCGGAGCGGTCATGAGTTGGCTTCCCATTGGCTGGCGGAGATCAGATGGACAATCGTGGGATTGAGGTCTGGCCCGAAACGGCAGTCCTGATAGTCCAGGTCTGTCCGGCGCTGCATGCCGAGCCGTTGCATGAGGCGTTGGCTGGCGGCATTCCCGGGAACGGTCAGCGCCACGATCCGGTCCGCGCCGAATCGGCCGAAACCCAGGTCCAGGGCAGCGGTTGCCGCTTCCCGGGCATAGCCTTGCCCCCATGCGTCCTCGCGCAGGCGCCAGCCGACCTCCATCTCGCCGCTGACCGAGGAGCCGGGCGCATCCGCCCGCTTGAGGCCGCAGAAGCCGAGCATGGCGCCGTCCGCGATGCGCTCCACGATCCAGAAGCAGAAGCCGTTCCGCGCCTGGCAGGTCATGACCCGTTCAAGAAGCGCCGCCTGCGCTGCACTGTCCATGACACCGCCGAGCCAGCGCATGACCGTGGGCGTGTTCGTCGCCTGTAGGAAGGCGGGAAGATCCGCCTCGTCCCAGCCCCGCAGCAGGAGCCGCTCGGTCCGGGCGACGGGTTCAGCCATTCAGCAACCGGGCGGCGTGAAGCGCATGATAGGTGAGCACACCCGCGCAACCGGCGCGCTTGAAGGCCATCAGCGTCTCCAGCACCAGCGCGTCCCGCTCGCCTGCCCCGGCAGCCGCGGCCGCCTCGATCATCGCATATTCGCCGCTCACCTGATAGGCGAAGACGGGGACGTTGAAGTTCGCTTTCACGCGCGCCACGATGTCCAGATAAGGCAGACCCGGCTTCACCATCACGCTGTCCGCGCCTTCGGCGATGTCGAGCGCCACTTCCCGCAGCGCTTCGTCGCTGTTGGCGGGGTCCATCTGGTAATTCTTCTTGTCGCCCTTCAGCAGCCCGCGCGAACTGACCGCGTCCCGGAACGGACCGTAGAAGGCGGACGCATACTTGGCGGCATAGGCCATGATCTGAACATTGGCATGGCCCTCCGTTTCCAGCGCCTCGCGGATGGCGCCGATGCGCCCGTCCATCATGTCGCTGGGAGCGATGATGTCCGCGCCGGCCGCTGCCTGATTGAGCGCCTGCCCCACCAGCATGTCGACCGTGGCATCGTTGACGACATAGCCGGCCTCATCGAGCAGCCCGTCCTGACCGTGAACGGTATAGGGGTCCAGCGCGACATCCGTCAGCAGGCCGATGTCCGGGACCGCATCCTTGATGGCACGGATGGCCTGGCACATCAGATTGTCCGGGTTGAGCGCTTCGGCGCCATCGTCGCTCCGCCGGTCCGCCTGCGTGTTCGGGAAGAGCGCGAGGCAGGGGATGCCCGCCGCCGCGGCTTCCCTTGCGCGCGCCACCGCAAGATCGACCGACCAGCGGGAGACGCCCGGCAGGCTCGCGATCGGCTCGCTCACATCCCGGCCCTCGGTCACGAACAGAGGCCAGATGAAATCGGCGGGCGAAAGCCGGTTCTCCGCGTGCATCGCCCGGCTCCAACCGGTTGCGCGTGTGCGACGGAGACGGAGGGCGGGATAGGCTGCGGCGTGAATATGGCTCATCGCGGCGGGATAGGCCTGCTCCGGCCCGGCTTCAAGCGCTTCGTCCCCCGCGACGGCGCCATGCTCGCATGCCGGCCCTTCATGCGCCCTACCCAAGGCGGCCCGCGCTTGGTAACGGCGAGGCATGACCGACATTCCCGATCCGCTCGACAGCATCAAGGACCATCCCTTCGATTCCGCGCTGTCCGAGCGCTATCTCGTCTATGCCCTCTCCACGATCACGGCGCGTTCGCTGCCGGATCTGCGCGACGGGCTCAAGCCGGTCCATCGTCGCCTGCTCTGGGCCATGCGGCTGCTGCGCCTGGAGCCGAGCGGCCCCGCCCCGGACGTGCTGGTTGCCAATCCGGAGCGCAACAATACCTCGTACAAGAAATGCGCCCGCGTCGTGGGTGACGTCATCGGCAAATATCATCCCCATGGCGATGCCTCGGTCTATGACGCGCTGGTGCGTCTCGCGCAGGATTTCTCGCTGCGCACGCCGCTGATCGACGGGCAGGGCAATTTCGGCAATATCGACGGCGATAACGCGGCCGCCATGCGCTACACCGAAGCGCGGCTGACGCAGGCGGCGGCGGACCTGATGACCGGGCTCGATCAGGGCACGGTCGATTTTCGCCCCACCTACAATGGCGAGGAGGAAGAGCCGGAAGTCTTCCCCGGCTTGTTCCCCAATCTGCTGGCGAATGGCGCGGCGGGCATCGCGGTGGGCATGGCGACCAGCATTCCGCCGCATAATGTCGCGGAAGTCATCGATGCGGCGAGCCTCCTCATCGATAATCCTGCCGCCGAGCATGGCGAGCTGATGCAGCTCATGCGGGGACCGGACTTCCCCACCGGGGGACTGCTGGTCGATCCGCCCTCAGTCATCTCCGATGCCTATGAGACCGGCCGTGGCAGCCTGCGCGTGCGTGCGCGCTGGCACCGGGAGGACGAAGGGCGCGGCACCTGGATCGCGGTTATCGACCAGATCCCCTATGGCGTGGCCAAGGGCAAGCTGATCGAGCAGATCGCCCAGCTCATCGCGGACAAGAAGCTGCCGATCCTCGCCGACGTGCGCGACGAATCCGACGAGGTGCTGCGCATCGTGCTGGAGCCGCGCGCGCGCACCGTCGATCCGGACGTGCTGATGGACAGCCTGTTCCGCCTGACCGATCTCGAAAGCCGCTTTCCGCTCAACATGAACGTGCTGGATGCCAGCCACACGCCGCGCGTGCTGGGGCTCAAGCCGCTGCTGACGGCCTGGCTCGCGCACCAGATCGAGGTGCTGGTCCGCCGTTCACAGCATCGCATCGACCAGATCGACAACCGGCTGGAACTGCTCGATGGCTATATCATCGCATTCCTCAATCTCGACCGGGTGATCGAGATCATCCGCACGGAGGATGAGCCCAAGCCGGTGATGATGGCGGAATTCCAGCTGACCGACCGGCAGGCCGAAGCCATTCTCAACATGCGCCTGCGGTCCCTGCGGCGGCTCGAGGAAATGGAGCTGCGGCGCGAGCGCGATTCGCTGGCGGCCGAGCGGGAGGAACTGCACAAGCTGGTCGAATCGCCGGCCCGGCAGAAGACGCGCCTCAAGAAGGATTTGGCGGAGCTGCGCAGGCGCTACACGCCGGAAAAGGGCATCGGCGCACGGCGCACTGGCCTCGAACAGGCCGCGCCGGCCCGCGAAATCCCACTGGAAGCGATGATCGAGCGGGAACCGATCACCGTCATCATGTCCCAGCGCGGCTGGATCCGTGCGATGAAGGGCCATGTCGACCTCGACACGACCGAAGCGCTCAAATTCAAGGAAGGCGACGGGCCGGCCTTCGCCTTCCACGCGCAGACAACCGACAAGCTGCTGCTGGCCGGCAGCGACGGGCGGTTCTTCACGCTCGGCGCCGACAAGCTGCCGGGCGGGCGCGGATTCGGCGAGCCGGTGCGCCTGATGGTCGATCTGGCCAACGAGACGGGCATCGTTGCTCTGCTTCCCGCGCGACCGGAAGGGAGGCTGCTGCTCGCCGCCAGCGATGGCCGCGGCTTCGTTGCCTCGATGGGCGAAATCATCGCCGAGACGCGCAAGGGCCGGCAAGTGGTCAACCTGAAGGGCAATGCCACGCTGAAAGTCGTGCGGCCGATCGCGGCCGACGCCGATTCGATCGCGGTGATCGGCGAGAACCGCAAGCTCGTCATTTTCTCGCTCGCCGAACTGCCCGAGATGGCGCGCGGGCAGGGCGTGACGCTGCAGCGATATCGTGACGGCGGCCTGTCGGATGCCACCGCGCTGACACTCGCCCAAGGGCTCAGCTGGACGATGGGGGGCGAGCGCGGCCGTGTCCGGACGGAAACCGACCTTCTGCCCTGGCGCGCGGCACGGGGTGCAGCCGGCCGCATGCCGCCGAACGGATTTCCGCGCAACAACCGGTTCGACTAGAATCGGCGCCTCCGCCGGCCCGGGGCCGAACCCGGCAGGGCCTGGAGGGGGCCGCGCGAGCGGCGTCGTGGGAGCTCTGCGAGGCAACACCTTGAACAGCCAAGCAAGCTGTCGGCGGGCGCGCGTTTGTTAACCTTGTTTTACATAGTGCCCCTTATGCCTCGCCCTCATGACTGTCCGCGCGAAACGCGATGCGCCTTCCACGACGGCCGCTCCCCGGGTGCGGACGACCTCGAATTGCGTCTCGCGTCTTGCCGCTCAAATGGGCGCCTCGCCTACGGGATTCGAAGCGTTGCTGCGGGCGCTGCCTTACCCTGCGGCGCTGGTCTCGCGCGAGGGCGAAGACCTGAATTATTGCGCGGGCAACGATGAATTCTCCCGATTCGACGAGGAGCTGAGTTCCAGCATTCCCTCACCCGATCGCAGGTCCGGCCGGGATTTCGACTGGCGCCGGCGAGCGCTCGCGATGTTCGACACCCGGCGCGCCTCCGACCGTTTCGAACTCGAATTCCAGGGCCGACTGGGGGTTCGCGTGTTCAGCTGCACGCTGACCTGGGTGAGCGGAGCCTCGACCGACGAGGCCGGTGCCGACCACCAGATGCTGCTCTTCACGGCCACCGACCGGACCAGCGAGCGCAAGGCCGAGAGCACCCTGCGCAAGGAACTGCTAACCGACAGCCTCACCTCGCTGCCCAATCGAATCGGCTTCGTCGAGCAGATCGAATGTCTCGTCGAGGACAAGGCGGCGGTGCCCGGGAAGCCGGGCTACGCGATCATCGCGCTCGATCTCATACGCTTCAGCCGCATCAACGAATCGCTGGGCGCCATGGCCGGCGACGAACTCATCATCACCGTCGCGCGGCGCGTGAAATCCGTCCTGCGCGCCGGTGACGTGCTCGCGCGCATTGGCGGCAACGAGTTCGCGATCTTCGCGCATGTGGGGCATGGCCTGTCGGAAGTGCTGCAGATCGCGGAGCGCGTCCGCAAGGCGTTCGACTCACCGATCCGGCTCTCGACCTATCTCATCAATGTCGAGGTGGCGCTCGGCTGCGCCCTTGCGCCGGAGGAAGACGAGGAGGCCGAAAACCTGCTCCGCCAGGCGCAGGCGGCCGTCAAGCGCGCCAAGAAGTCAGGGACGCTGGAAGTCTATCGCGCGCATGTGCTGCGCGAGGCACTGAAGCGGTTCACGCTTGAGAATCGCCTGCGCGAAGCCATCGATTGCGGACAGCTCACCATGGTGTTCCAGCCGCTCATCAATCTCCAGACAGGGGCGGTCAAAGGCTTCGAGGCGCTGGCGCGCTGGAACGATCCGGTGCTGGGCCAGGTCTCGCCTGCCGAGTTCATTCCGGTCGCCGAGGAATCGGGCCTCATCGTTCCGCTCGGGCGCTGGGCGCTGTGCGAATGTGCCCAGACGCTCGCGGACTGGGACCGGCGCTTTGGGGAGCCGCTCCCGCTGACGATGAACGTCAATCTCTCGCCCGTGCAGATGGTGCGCGACAATGTCCCCCGCGCCGTCGAAGAGGCGCTGCGCTATGCCGGGATCGATGGCAGCCGTCTCACGATCGAGCTGACCGAGAGCGCGCTGATCAGTGATCCCGACAAGACAAGGCAGCTCCTCGCCGCGCTGCAGGCCATGAACGTCACTGTGGCGATGGACGATTTCGGCACCGGCTTTTCCAACCTCGCCAGCCTGCAATCGCTGCCGATCGACCTGCTCAAGATCGACCGCAGCTTCGTCACCGACATGATCGGCGACGAGGACAAGGTCGCCATCATCCGCGCCATTGTCTCCCTGGCTGGCGCCCTGGGCATGCAGACGACGGCCGAAGGCATTGAGAAGCGCGAAATGGCCGATGCGCTCGCGGCGCTCGGCTGCCACTATGGCCAGGGCTATTTCTTTGCCCGTCCCCTGCCGCCCGTGGAGGCCTATCGCTACTGGGTCGATCGCAGCTCGAGCACGATGATCTGAGTCGCCAGAGCCCGGGTTTCCGCCTCGGCGGGGAAGCCGGCGGCAATCCAGGCCCGCTCCAGCGCCTGCAGCGCCCGCGCGACCCTTGGCCCCGCTTCCAGTCCCATGGCGATGAGGTCACCGCCGGAAAGCGGAAGTCTGGGTACCTGCCAGTCCTTCACTGTCGCGATATCCGTCACTTGAAAGGCATTGCCGAGCAGCATCCGGTCGATCGCACCGGTCGTGCCGATCCTGTAGGCAAGTGCTTCCGGCGTTTCCGCCTCGATCGGCGCGAGCGCATTGCGCAACCGCGCGCGGGCCTTGTTGGAGAGGCGCAGGCGCGCACCGATCTGATCGGCCAGCGCCTCGTCCGGCGGCAGCAGGGCCGCAAGGCGCCGCAGCGGATCGGGAGCGACGTCCGCCTCGGCTTCCCGGGCGATCAGCGTGCGCAGCCGCGCTACGCCCTGCGCATCTATCTCCGGGAGCACGGGCCTCAGAACGTCGTCCGCGATCATCGCCGCGACCACCTCGCCCGGATCCGCCACGCCCAGCAAGCGCAGCAACTCGTCGGCGATGCGCTCGCGTGACAGGGACATCAGGCTGGCGGCCCGGGCGACGCAGGCGCGATAATCGGCACTGTCCGGATCCATCGTGCCGAACCGGGCCGTGAAACGGAAATAACGCAGGATACGCAGATGATCTTCCGCGATCCGCGCATGGGGATCGCCGATGAAGCGCACTCGCCGCGCCGCCAGATCCGCGCGTCCGCCGAAATAGTCGTGCAGCGTGCCGTCCGGCGGATCGGCATAAAGGGCATTCATCGTGAAGTCGCGTCGGGCGGCATCCTCGCGCCAGTCCGTGCCGAACGCCACGGTCGCGCGCCGCCCGTCCGTCGTGACGTCGCGGCGCAAGGTGGTGATTTCCACGGGCCAGTGATTGAGCACGGCCGTGATCGTGCCATGGGCAATGCCGGTCGGGACTGCCTTGAAACCTGCCGCCTTCACGCGGCGCATCACCTCCTCGGGAAGAAGGACCGTCGCGATGTCGACATCCTTGACCGGGATGCCCAGCAGCGAATCGCGCACCGCGCCGCCCACGAAGCGCGCTGCGCCTTCGCCAGCGCCGAGTGCGTCGCACAGGGCGGCGAGTCCGGCGCGCGCGCGCCAGTCGGCAGGGGGCAATCGCTCCGGCAAGAGTGTCACGAAAGCGTCCCCGCCAGATTCGAATCGGCCGCTTCGATGCGGCGGGCGAGATTGACGAGCATGGCGGCGGTCACGCCCCAGATCCGCCGGTCCTGCCAGAGATATTCATAATAAGTGCGCTCGCCCCCCTGCCATTCGACCGTCCGCAGGGCCCGGTTCGCGGGATCGAGCAGGAAATCGAGCGGCACTTCGAAAATGGCGTCCACTTCCGCTTCCGAGGGACGCAAGGCCAGATCCGGCGGGACGATCCCCACGATCGGCTCGATCGAGAAGCCCGTGCCCGTGCGGAACTGGTCGGAGCGCCCCACCACGTCCACCACATCGCGCGGCATCGCGATTTCCTCTTCCGCCTCGCGCAACGCGGCGGCAACGGCATCGGCATCCTCAGGGTCAAGGCGTCCTCCGGGAAACGCCACCTGCCCGGCATGCGCGCGCAAGCCACCATGACGAAGCGTGAGAATGAGCCCCGGATCCCGCCGGTCGGTAATGGCGATGAGCACGGCGGCCGGCGTGAACGGACCGTCGGGTGTCGGACGATCCCGGTACAGGAAGACATCCTGCGTCTGCGCCTGATCGAGCGCGGGCGCCAGCGCGGCGGCGAGGCGGCTACGCAACATCATGCCAGAGGCTCGAGACGATGGAAGGCGCCGCCAGCCCAGAGACCCGGCGCCTCGCTCCCCGCCTCCAGCGCGATTTCGGCAAGGGCATAATAGACCGGACGCGTGATCCGGGCGCGCAGGCCGGCATCGAGCAGGAGATAGGGGCGCGGCCCCGTCTCGCCGGATTCCACGAGAATGGCATGCGCGGCATCCGCCTCCACCCACTCTCCGGTCGCACCAATCCGGAAGCGGAGCCGCCGCGCTTCGCCGCTGCCCTCGCAGGCCATGTCCACGGCCATCAGGGGCGCGTCTTCCACATCGATGTCGAGCATCTCGACAGGGGTCACCAGGACATGGCGACCATCGGGCTCGCGCCGCAGCAGCCGCGCGAACAGGCGCGTCAGCTCGGGGCGGACAATGGGGCGACCTTCATGATGCCAGTTGCCCTCGGCATCGATCCGCATGGCACTGTGCCCGCAATGGGGGGGATGCCACTGCTCGACCGGGTAACGCCGGTCCCCGGCCGGCTCTTCCGGCACGCCGGCGATTGTCGGTTCCTGGGGTGATCCGGTGGGAGCAGCAGTCATGGATCAGCAGATAGGCATGCGGAGGCGACTTGGCAAAGGGCGCGCGCGAGCGGGAGGGACAGCCTCCGGCTTGCGCGCTCAGGGCGTGACGGTCGCCTGCAGGGATGGCTGCGGCAATGCCGTGCGGGGACCAAGCATGCCTATGGCCGGCAGCACGGCGTCGGCAGGTGCCCGGACGAGGAGCCGGTGCCGTTCGACCGGACCGGGCACATCCCACTGCCCCGTCGCATCGGCGGAGAAGCCCCAGAAGCGGCCATAATATTCCGGATCCCCGATCATCACCAGCGGATCGGCACCATGTGCATCAACCGTCTCGATCAGCCGGTCCATGAGCGCGCGCCCGATTCCGTGGCGCTGCTGGTCGGGCACCACGGCGACCGGGCCGACCATGACGAGCGGTGCCGGCCCGCCCTGCGGCCCATGCAGGGCCACGGGCCAGGATTGCAATGTGCCGATGAGCCGATCGTCCGAATCATAAGCGGCGAAGCTCAGGTCGGTGAACCAGGCCATCCCCAGACGGATGCGATAGGCCGTGCGGCCGTGACGATTCGGACCGAATGCCTCATCCAGCAACCGGGTGATTGCCGCATCGCCTGCGCCTGCGAGTTCCCTGATCCGTGTCACCGCTTGCCGTTGGACCTCCAACCGGGCAATAGCGCCCGAGGCGGCGGCCTTTAGCGGTTCGCGCCCAAATGAAAAGGGCAATTCGAGGTTAGTCATGGTGCAGCCGCAAATGCAGTCCATGTCGATGGACGACATGCTGGTGCTGGAGATCGACGATCTGGAGGTCGATGTGCTCACCGGCATCTATTCCGAGGAAACGCACCTGCCCCAGCCGCTGCGCATCAGCGTGCGCGCGCTGCTGGCGCATGCCGGGCATTATGAGCCCGATTCGCCGCTCGGCCTCTCCAAGAACTACATGGACCTCAAGCACGCCGCGACGACCGCGATCACGCGTGGCCAGCATTTCACGCTGATCGAGGCCGTCGCCGACCACATCATCGACACGATCTTCCTGCAGGACAGGAAAGCGCTGCACGTCACGGTCAAGATCGTGAAGCTCGCGCTTTCCGAGCGTGGCGAGAAGATCGGGATCACGCTGTCACGCTGGCGCAAATGACCGGCCGTCGCCGGCGGCCATGACCGCCGGCGCCCCCGCCTACATCTTGAGGCCGATCTCGCGCAGCCGCTGGTGCAGATAGTCATGCGCGGTGATCGGCGGCTCGCGCAGCGGGTTGTCCGCGGTCACGCATTGCGGCAGCGCCTCGATCAGCACGTCCGGCTCGAGATGCAGGAAGAAGGGCATGGAGTAACGCGGGATGTGACGCCGCTCGACTGGCGGATTGACCACGCGATGGCTCGTCGAGGGCAACACATGGTTGGTGAGACGCTGGAGCATATCACCCACATTGATGACCAGCGCGCCGGGCGGCGGCGTCGCGGCGATCCAGTTGCCGCTCTTGGTGAGGAGCTGCAGGCCGCCTTCCTCCGCACCGAGCAGGAGGGTGATGAGATTGATGTCTTCATGCGCGCCGGCGCGAATGCCCGGGGCATCCGCCGAGACCGGCGGGTAATGCAGCAGGCGCAGGATGGAATTGCCCTCGTCGATCTTCGCGTCGAACCAGTCCGCCGGCAGTCCGAGATGGCGCGCCACGCCGGAGAGGATCTTCGCCCCGGCGACATCGAATGCCGCGAACAGGGACGAGAACACTTCCTGGAAGCCCTCGATCTCGCTCGGCCAGAGATTGGGCGGCATGTCCGCGGCGAGCGGATGGCCGGCCGGCAGTTCACGACCGACGTGCCAGAACTCCTTGAGGTCGTTCTCGCTCGCGCCCTTGGCGATCTCGGTCCCGAAGGCCGTATAGCCCCGCTGCCCCGCGCCACCGGGCACGAGATAGGCGCGCTTCGCCTCGTCCGGCAGCGCGAAGAAAGCCTTTGCCAGGGCCCAGCCCCGGGCAATGAGGTCGGGATCCATGCCGTGATCGGACACCACGGCAAAGCCATATTCGCGGAAACTGCGGCCGAGCGCGTCGGCGAAGTCGTCGGCGCTGAGGCCGGCAAGCGAGAGGACGGGAACCTGCTCAGGCAGGATAGTCTGGGACATGCGTGAGACTCGTTGACGAAGGGATCCGATGGGCGCCTGACTAGGCCTTCTCGGGCAGCCTGTCACCTGCAGGGGATTGCGCGGGCGGGATCGTCGTGGAAAGGCGGGCCGCCATCCATCCGCGACAGGAACAGACATGCGCTACTGGCTGATGAAATCGGAACCCGACGTGTTCTCCTGGGACGATCTGGTCGAGAAAGGGCGCGCCGAGTGGGATGGAGTGCGCAATCACGCCGCCCAGCTCAACATGAAGACCATGGCTCTCGGCGACCGCGCGCTGTTCTACCACAGCAATATCGGCCTCGAAGCGGTCGGCATCATGGAAATCGTCCGCACGGCCGAGCAGGACAGTACCGATCCCACCGGCAAATGGATCGCCGTGGAAGTGGCGCCGGTGGAGAAATTACCGCGACCGGTGACTCTCAAGGCCATCAAGGCAGAGCCCGCTCTTGCCGGCATGGCGATGATCCGGCAGTCGCGCCTGTCCGTCTCGCCGGTCACCGACGCTGAATATGACTGCATCCTGCGCATGGCCGGGGCTGCGAGCTGAGCCCTTTCCTTCCCGGCACTGCGCCGTGCTCAGGCGGACCTGAGCACCTGGCATGGAAGTCGCTCAGCGCCCTGAAACGCCGCCCAATGGCCCGACGATGCCGCTCCAACAGGGCGCTGCGGTCTGGAAGTTTACAAAGATGACGATACGTCCGCGTCATCTTCCGCTTCCATGACCTTTGAATGCGGCGGACGCCAGAACCTGTCCCGCCAAGCCTGTGTGGCCTGAGCGGGCGATGGCACCCCGAGCATGAGAAAGAGCCCTGCCTTGCCTGCGCTATCGCCGACAGAAGCAGGCGTCCGGCAGGCCTGCCATGGCTGAGGGGCCGTAGGACAGGGAAAAGCGCGGTGGATGAGGATGACGCGCCTCGCGAGACCGCGCTTTCCGGCCACCCGCACGGCTTATCCCCGGACTTATCCACCTTAATCCACAGATTTGCTGGGGCGATGGCGCTGGCGAAGCCAGATTCCACTTGGCACGACTCGCCGCCCATGAGAGCATTCTTCTTACGGAGTGCCAAAAAGCCTAAGAGAAATCAGAAGCTTATCGGCATTTTCGAGGGTTATGTGGTGTGCGCGGTCACGCGCTTCCTGCATCATCCCGCCCCATCGGATATGCTGGCTGCCTTGCGGGGTGGACAGCGAGATGATGGGATGGATCATGAAGCCTGTCGTCTAGACAAGCGACATGATCCGGCAAGGTGAGGCCTGTGCTGCCTGCGGGCGGCCTGGCCAGCCTGATCCTCGATGGCTACCCAGCCCGACAGGATCGCGGCTTCTCACGGACCTCGCGTCTTTCGGGAAGCCCGGCGCGCCTGCCCTTGCGGCGGGAAGGCGCCATGCCAGTCGCCGGATGTCCGGAAACGGACTGGAAGGCGATGGTGCAGTGGGGGTCGGCAGCGATGTCGGCCCCCATTTGATTTTGCGTGAGGCGCATGGCGGAAGTCCTTCGCCTGCTCCGGGCGCCCCGCCCTCCCCCCTTCTCACGAGCGGAAAAGGAAACGGGCCGGGCGACATGCGCCCGACCCGTCCAGATTTGTCGTTGATGCCGCCGTCAGGCGAACGAAACGCGCGTGGCGCTGCGGCGCATCGCGAGACCCGTCAGGGCGAAACCGCCGATCAGCATCGCCCAGGTGGCCGGCTCAGGCACGGCGGGCGGCGGGGTCAGCGCGTCGATCGAAAGCGTGACGCCCTGGACCGAACCGGCATCGAAGAGACTGACGTCGCTGATGAACAGCTTCCAGGTGCCATTGGCATCCTCGCCGTTGAACAGGTCGAGATTGTCGCCATCAATCAGGAGCGAAAGCACCGGGCCGACAGAATAGGCCGACGGCTTGTAGGAGCCGCTCGGGATGTTGAAGTTCGTGCCGCCGAAGCTGTTCGGCATGGCAGCGGCCGCCGACTGGTCGAAGGTGACCGTGTCGTTGTTCCAGTTCGCGGGGCCACCAGCCTCGTTCATGAGCAGGACGCGCGTACCGGCGGCCGAGACCAGGATCATCTGGAGATCGTCCGAATAGCTATGCGTCAGGCCGGTGAGCGTCACGTTCACGTCCGTCACGGTGCCGAGGCCAGAGACAGAGAACTCGATCGGAAAGTCAGCAGCCGGACCGAAGGTGCCGTTGCCCGGAATGGCGGTCGGGCCCGTGAAGGTGAAGTCCACGGCCAGAGCCGGTGTGGCGCCGATCAGGGCGCCGATGATGGCGAGTGTCTTTACTGAACGCACTGAAGTTCTCCCACTTGATTAGGTGAGCAGCCATAACTTCAGGCACAGATTTGTCGCAAAATGTATTTATGGAAATTAACCTTAATATTCCCATAATTGCACGAGCCCGGGAGGTATGATTTGCGCAGAAAGATTTTTATTGGTTAACGGCGGCGGCGCTCTTCGTTCTGTTATCTCTAAGCCGGGCCAAAATGCCCTGTAGCTCGGCCTTGTTATATGTCGCGGCGCGGCCGGATCGAGGGTCGATGCTCCGACGCCCGCCGATTCGCGCTGTCCTGCCAGATGTGATTCGACGCCCGAACCAAACCGCGCATCCAGCCAGCAGCCAGGCACGGCACTGGTCCCTGCACAGAGAGAGCGACGGAAAACAAGAAGGCCGCCGGTTGCCCGGCGGCCCTCCCAATCGATTGATCTGGCGTAGGACTTAGAAGTCCATGCCACCCATGCCGCCGGGCATGGCCGGAGCGGCCGGCTTGTCGTCCGGCAGCTCGGCGATCGTCGCCTCGGTGGTGATGAGCAGGCCGGCAACCGAGGCAGCGTCCTGCAGGGCAGCGCGCACGACCTTGGTGGGGTCGATGACGCCAGCGGCGACCAGGTTCTCGTAAACGTCCGTCGCGGCATTGAAGCCGAGCGTCACGTCGCCGCCATCGAGCAGCTTGCCTGCAACGACGGCACCGTCGGCACCGGCGTTCTCGGCGATCTGACGCACCGGAGACTGCAGGGCGCGACGGATGATGTCGATGCCGCGAGTCTGGTCGTCATTGGCGCCCTTGAGGCCTTCCAGCGCCTTGGTGGCGTAGAGGAGAGCCGTACCGCCACCGGGGACGATGCCTTCTTCCACGGCCGCGCGCGTGGCGTGCAGCGCGTCGTCGACGCGGTCCTTGCGCTCCTTCACCTCGACCTCGGTCGCGCCGCCGACCTTGATGACGGCAACGCCGCCGGCCAGCTTGGCAAGACGCTCCTGCAGCTTCTCGCGGTCATAATCGGACGTCGTGGTCTCGATCTGAGCGCGGATCTGCTCGACGCGGCCCTTGATGGCTTCCGCATCGCCGGCACCATCGACGAGGGTCGTGTTGTCCTTGTCGATCGTGACGCGCTTGGCCTGGCCCAGCATGCCCAGCGTGACATTCTCGAGCTTGATGCCGAGATCCTCGCTGATCATCTGGCCGTTGGTCAGGATCGCGATGTCTTCGAGCATCGCCTTGCGACGATCACCGAAGCCCGGCGCCTTGACGGCGGCGATCTTCAGGCCGCCACGCAGCTTGTTGACGACGAGCGTGGCAAGAGCCTCACCCTCAATGTCCTCGGCGATGATGAGCAGCGGACGGCCCGACTGCACCACGGCCTCGAGAATCGGCAGCATCGACTGGAGCGAGGACAGCTTCTTCTCGTGGATGAGGATGTAGGGATCGGCGAGCTCGACCTGCATCTTCTCGGGGTTGGTGATGAAGTAGGGCGAGAGGTAGCCGCGGTCGAACTGCATGCCCTCGACGACGTCGAGCTCGAAGTCGAGACCCTTGGCCTCTTCAACGGTGATGACGCCTTCCTTGCCGACCTTCTCCATCGCTTCGGCGATCTTCTCGCCGACTTCGACATCGCCATTGGCCGAAATGATGCCGACCTGCGCGATTTCCGACGAGCCGGACACCGGCTTGGAACGAGCCTTGAGATCATCGACGACCTTGACGACGGCGAGATCGATGCCGCGCTTGAGGTCCATCGGGTTCATGCCGGCCGCGACCGACTTCATGCCTTCGCGAACGATCGACTGGGCCAGGACCGTCGCGGTCGTGGTGCCGTCACCAGCGACGTCATTGGTCTTGCTGGCGACTTCGCGCACCATCTGTGCGCCCATATTCTCGAACTTGTCCTTGAGCTCGATCTCCTTGGCGACGGAGACGCCGTCCTTGGTGATCCGGGGCGCGCCGAAGCTCTTGTCGATGACGACGTTGCGGCCCTTGGGGCCGAGCGTCACCTTGACGGCATCGGCGAGGATGTCGACGCCGCGCAGGATGCGCTCGCGGGCGTCGCGGGAAAATTTGACGTCCTTGGCTGCCATGATTGCTTTCCTCTACTTTCTGGGTTCTGGATGGACTTGCCGGCGATGGATCGCGATCAGGCGATCACGCCGAGAATGTCGCTTTCCTTCATGATGAGCAGGTCTTCACCATCGACCTTGACCTCGGTGCCGGACCACTTGCCGAACAGGACGCGGTCGCCGGTCTTGACGTCGAGCGGAGTCACCTTGCCATCTTCGGCCTTGGAACCGGTGCCGACGGCGACGATCTCGCCTTCCTGCGGCTTTTCCTTGGCGGAGTCCGGAATGATGATGCCGCCGGCGGTCTTCTCATCGGCTTCGATGCGGCGAACGAGCACGCGATCGTGCAGCGGACGAAATGCCATTCTCTACTGTCCTTTCCTAATGGGCGTGGCCCGTTCCGGCTGGCGGTATCAGTATTGATGGCATCGAGCCTTGCCGATGGCATCGGTGATCACCAGATTCGGTTCGTTCCCCGCTCGTGAATCAGGTTGTTAGCACTGTTCCTGGGTGAGTGCTAGCAGGCGCCATATGGGCGACCGCCGGAGTTGGTCAAGGGGAGAGCAGCGAAAAGTTATCTCTCGCCGTGAAGCCGCCACGACTCTCCACGGCCGTCCCGGATGAGGCTCGGCCTGCGCCGGCCTTCAACGGAGCGCACTCCCGCCCGCCCCGGCCGCACAAGGCCGGGTGCATCGCGGCCGAAGATGCGCTAGGCGATGCGCTTCGCGAAGGAGATTGATCGTGCTCAGCATCGTGAGAGGCGCCTGGAAACTGCTGGTGGCCATCAAGGACGGACTGGTTCTCCTGTTCCTCATCCTGTTTTTTGCGCTGCTCTATGCCGGGCTGAAGATGGCGCGGGTGGATACCAGTTTTCCGGCCAGCGGCGCACTCCACATCGCGCTGGATGGCCCGATCGTGGAACAGCCGCACAGCGCGGACGGTTTCTCGCGGCTGACCGGATCGGCCGGCCCGACCGAATATCGCCTGCGCGACGTGGTCGGCGCCATCGAGGGGGCAGCGAGCGACAGCGCGGTCAAGGCTGTCGTGCTCGATCTCGATGGCTTCGGCGGGGGCGGACAGGTCGCCATGGAGCGCGTCGGCGAAGCGCTGGACAAGGTGCGCGCGGCCGGCAAGCCGGTGCTCGCACACGCCACCTATTATGACGATGATGGCTATCTGCTGGCCGCCCATGCCAGCGAAGTGTGGCTCTCGCCGATGGGCATGGTGGGCGTGACCGGCCCGGGTGGCAGCAATCTCTATTACAAGGGCCTCATCGACAAGCTCGGCGCGAAGACACATGTCTATCGCGTCGGCACATACAAGAGCGCGGTGGAACCGTTCATCCGGACGGACCAGTCGCCGGAAGCCAGGGCAGCCAGCGAGGCGCTGGTCAAGGCGGTCTGGGGCAGCTGGCTCGAGAATGTCGCCAAGGCGCGTCCCAGGGCGAAGGTGGAGGTTTATCTCGCCGATCCGCTCGCGCTGCTGCGCGGCCAGGGCGGCGATACGGCAAAGGCGGCGCAGGCTGCCGGGCTCGTGGACAAGCTCGGCGACGAGATCGCCTTCGGCAAGCGTGTGGCCGAGCTGGCCGGGACGGCGGACGATGGCGGCCCCGGCGATTTCAAGGCCATTCCCTTCTCGCCTTATGCCCGCCGGCACGCCTCGGGCCAGGACGGGCAGGTGGGTATCATCACCGTCGCCGGCGAGATCGTCGATGGCGAAGCGCCCCCGGGATTCGCGGGCGGCACCACGGTGGCAAACCTCATTCGCGATGCCCTGAGCGACGCCCGGATCAAGGCTCTGGTGCTGCGCGTCGATTCGCCCGGCGGATCGGCGGCGGCCTCCGAAGAGATCCGGTCCGCGCTTGTCGCGGCCAGATCGCAGGGTCTGCCGGTGGTCGTATCGATGGGGAATGTGGCTGCCAGCGGCGGCTATTGGGCCAGCACCGCCGGTGACGTGGTGTTCGCGGAGCCGGCCACCATCACCGGGTCGATCGGCGTGTTTGGCATCCTGCCGAGCTTCGAAAAGACTCTGGCGAAAATCGGCATCACGAGCGACGGCGTCAAGGCGACCGCGCTCTCCGGCGAGCCCGACGTGGTGGGCGGCATCAGCCCGGCGTTCGACGCCCTGGCGCAAGCCAGCGTGGAGGATATCTACGGCAAGTTCATCGGCCTCGTCGCGGCCTCCCGCAAGCTCACGCCGCAGCGCGTGGACGAGATCGGCCAGGGGCGCGTGTGGGATGGCGGCACGGCTCATCAGCTCAAGCTCGTCGACAGGTTCGGCGGCATCGAGGATGCCATCGCGGAAGCGGCGCGGCGTGCCAAGCTGAGCGGCAGTGCGGCCCGCGGGCGTTATTTCGACCCTGAGCCGGATCGGTTCACCCAAGTGCTGGCAGCGATTTTCGGCGCGGACGAGGTTTCCGCCCGCGCTGCGCCGCGTGACTGGCTGAGCCTTGCTGCCCGGCGACAGCAGCAGGTCGCGCAGCGGATCGTCGCTGACCTTCAGGGGCTGATGGACGGCGCGGCGATCCGGGCCGATTGCCTGGAGTGCCGCGCGTTCGTGCCGGGCCGCGCGCCCGCCCCCGCCACGAACAGCGGGTGGTTGACCGCCCTGTTCCGGCAGCAGATGGGCTCGTGACATGCCCATGATCTCGGGCGACTGCCTCTGCGGCGCGTGCGGCTACACCACCGATGCCGAACCGATCAATGTCCGGGCGTGCCATTGCCGGCTCTGCCAGAAGGCCACCGGCGCGCCCTTCTATGCGCGCGTGATGGTGCCGCTCGACGCCGTGACGATCACCGACAGTTCCGCTGAGCTGCGGCGCGGCTTCTGCACGCAATGCGGCACGACATTATTCTCGGAGCGGGCCGCGACGAACAGCATCGGCCTCACCATGGGAAGCCTGGACGAACCCGATCGATTTGCGCCGTCCGCGCATATCTGGGTATCCGCCCGGCAGCCATGGGTGCCGCTGCCCGATGACGTACCCTGCTATGCCGAGGGCCCGCCGGCCTGACCGGGTGGCTCGGCCGGCGCGCCATAGGACGGCAGAGCCAGCCCGCGCGCGATCGCGATGGCCCGCAAGGCAAACCCGGCAGTCGCGGCAAGGGCGCTCGCCGGCGCGGAAGGAAGACCGAGGCTGAGGAACAGCGCGTAGAGGCCCGCCGCGAGCGCCGCCGCCGTCACGTAGATTTCCGGGCGCAACAGGATCGATGGCTCCCCTGCCAGCAGATCGCGGATGATGCCGCCCACGCACCCCGTGATCACGCCCATCAGCGCCGCCACGAAGGGATGGACGCCGAAGCTCATGGCCTTGGCCGTGCCGAACACGGCGAATGCCGCGAGCCCGACCGCATCCATCCAGTCGAGCGCACGCGCGGGCCACCAGCGCTCGGGCGTCAGATAGACGACGAAGGCGGCGGAAATGCAGATGATCGCCATCCAGGCATCGTGGATCCAGAAGACGGGCGCATCGATCAGCAGATCGCGCACCGTCCCCCCGCCGACGCCGGTAATGAGCGCGAAGAACGCGAAGGTGACGAGCGTCTGCTGCGCCCGGGCCGCCGCAAGAGCCCCGGACGCGGCAAAGACGAACGTGCCGACATAGCTCAGCAGTTGCAGGATCGGGCCAACTGGAACACTGAACTCGGACGGAGGCATGACTTGGCTTTATTGCCGGGGCCGGAGCCTGTCGAGCACCTGCTTGGCTGGCTGGCGATATCCGCAGCGACGCTCTAACCTCGCCTTCGAGCCCTTCTCGCCCGCCACCGGGCACAATGGAAAAGGAAGCCGCCTCATGTCCCTGTCGCTTCTCGTCTTCTACGGATCCTACCGGGAGAACCGCGCCGGAATCCGGCTGGCCACTTATTGCGTGGAGCGCCTTGCCGAACGTGGCCATGCCGTCGAACTGGTCGACGCCAGGGCAATCGGGCTGCCCATGCTGGACAAGCGCTACATGGACCATGGGCCGGGCGAGGCGCCAGAGACCATGGCGGCGCTGGCGCGGCGAATCAGCGCGGCGGACGGCTTCCTGTTCGTGGCGGGGGAATATAATTGGGGCATCCAGCCCGGCCTCAAGAATCTCGTCGATCACTATGTCGAGGAGTGGCGCCGGCGCCCCGCCGGGATCGTGACCTATTCCGCCGGGCGCATGGCCGGTGCGCGGTCCGGCTCGGCCTGGCATCCCACGCTTGCCTCGCTCGGCATCGCGGTGGTGCCGGCGACGGTCGCGGTGGGCGGCATCACCGCGAGCCTCGATGAAGCCGGCCAACCGACCGGCGAGGGCGGCGCGGCGCTGGAAAAGGCCTTCCCCGCCTTCGCCGACGAACTGGAATGGTGGGCGTCCGCCGGAGCGGCGAAGCGCGCGACTGCCTGAAGGGCGTCAGCTTTTCATCCTGCGCCTGCGCCGGAGCGTCAGGGGCAGGAGGATGGTGCCGAGCAGCACTGCCGCGGCCGCAATGGCGGCAAGGCCGTAAAGAAGGGGATGATGCGTGTCTTCCCGATCCTGGAGATCGAGGATGTGCAGCCCCCACATCAGATCATAGACGCGCCAGAGCGAACTGCGGACGGCGAGGAGACGTCCGGATTCGCTATCGATGTAGAAATTCGTTCCGTCGGCATGGCGGACCTGCCAGGCGGGCCGGGCGCGCCGCAGGTCGAGCGGATTGGCATCCGCCGCAAAGAAGGTCACGCTCTGCACGGCCTGTGCCCCGGCATAGGCGGCGCGAGCGATGGCCAGGGCTTCCCGCCGATCCACGGCGGCCACGCGCTTGCCCGTGCGTCCGTCGGCTCGCGCGAAACTGCCGTCGGCATAGGCGATGACCCAACGCGGCCCCGACGCCTGCTGCTCGGCGGTCAGGGATGAAATCGGCCGGTTGCCCGGCTGCGGTGGCACAAGCACGGCCCGGTCGAGCGGCGGCATCTCACGGCGCAGATGCGCGCCGCGTATCTGCTCGATGGGGAAACTCGCCATGAAGAGACCACTGACCGTCCATAGCAGCAGCGGAACCGCCACCAGCCAGCCCAGCCAGACGTGGAAGCGATTCAACCGGCGGCGGAGGCGCTGCGTCACCCCCGGGGACCGTCAGACGTGGATCGGCTTGCCCAGCACCGCCATGGCGGCTTCCTTCACAGCCTCGCTGTGCGTGGGATGTGCGTGGCAGGTATAGGCGATATCCTCGGACGTGGCGCCGAACTCCATGGCCTGCGCGGCCTGCGCGATCATGGTGCCGGCGACCGACGCGACGATCCAGACGCCCAGCACCCGGTCCGTCTCCGCATCGGCAATGACCTTCACGAACCCGTCCGGCTCATGATTGGTCTTGGCCCGGCTGTTCGCCAGCATCGGGAACTTGCCGACCTTCACAGACCCCTTTGCCTTTGCCGCCTCTTCGGTGAGGCCGACACCGGCGATCTCGGGCTGCGTGTAGACGACGCTCGGGATCACGTCATGATTCACGATGCCGGTAAGGCCAGCGATGTTCTCGGCGACGGCGATACCCTCGTCCTCGGCCTTGTGCGCCAGCATGGGACCGGGGATCACATCGCCGATCGCCCAGACGCCCGGCACCTTCGTGGCGAAGTCGTGATCGGTCTCGATCTGTCCGCGCTGGTTGAGTGCGAGGCCGATCTTGTCCAGCCCCAGCCCTTCGGTATTGGCGCGGCGGCCGATGGCGACGAGCACGACATCGGCTTCCAGCTTCTCGGCCTCGCCGCCAGCGGCGGGCTCAAGGGTCAGCGTGGCCTTCTTGCCCTTCACGGTTGCGCCGGTCACCTTGGTTTCCAGCCTGAACTCGATGCCCTGCTTGCGGAAGATCTTGTTCGCTTCCTTGCGCACGTCGCTGTCCATGCCGGGCAGGATCTGGTCGAGATACTCGACGACAGTGACCTTGGCGCCCAGGCGGCGCCAGACGCTGCCCAGCTCCAGGCCGATCACGCCGCCGCCGATGACGACGAGGTGGCCCGGCACCTTGTCCAGCTCCAGCGCGCCGGTCGAATCGACGATGACACCCTTGGCATTGTCGACCGCGACGCCGGGCAGCGGCGTCACCGAGCTGCCGGTCGCGATGACGATGTTCTTCGCCGTCACGGTCTTGCCGGCCACCTCGACGCTGTGCGCATCCTTGAAGGTGGCGAGGCCCTTGAGCCAGTCGACCTTGTTCTTGCGGAAGAGGAACTCAACGCCGCCGGTGAGGCCTTTCACGGCGTCGACGCGCTGGCCCTGCATGGTCGCAAGGTCCAGTTCCGGCTTCACCTTGATGCCCATGGCGGCCATCTTGCCGCCCGCCGCCGCCTCGAAATATTCGGACGCATGCAGCAGCGCCTTGGAGGGAATGCACCCGACATTGAGGCAGGTGCCGCCAAGCGTTTCCCGGCTTTCCGCGCAGGCGGTCTTCAGGCCAAGCTGCGCGGCACGGATCGCCGCGACATAACCGCCCGGGCCGGCGCCGATCACGAGGACATCATAATCGAACTGGTCTGCCATCTTCCTGCTCCGTTCGCCCCCGCCTGTCGAAGGGCTGCGCTACCTGAACAATGGGCCGGGCCCTGCAAGCCCGGCCCCCTGCTGCATCGATTACAAGTCGATCAGCAGCCGGGTGGGATCCTCGATCGCATTCTTCATCGCGACAAGGAAGGTCACGGCCTCGCGCCCGTCAATCAGGCGATGGTCGTAGCTCAGCGCCAGATACATCATCGGCCGCGCCACGATCTGGCCGTTCCTGACGACCGGGCGCTCCTCGATGCGGTGCAGGCCAAGCACGCCGGACTGGGGCGGATTGATGATGGGCGTGGACAGCAGGCTGCCGAACACGCCGCCATTGGAAATGGTGAAAGTGCCGCCGGCCATGTCCGCCATGGAAAGCGAGCCTTCCTTGGCGCGCTTGCCGAAATCGGCGATCGTCTTCTCGATCTCCGCGATGCTCATGCTCTCGGCATTGCGGATCACCGGCACCATGAGGCCATTGGGCGCGGAAACCGCGACCGAGATATCGCAGAAATTATTGTAGACGATCTCGTCGCCCTCGATCTGCGCGTTGACGCCCGGAATGTCCTTGAGCGCCATGCACGCGGCCTTCACGAAGAAGCCCATGAAGCCGAGGCGGATGCCGTGCTTCTTCTCGAACAGATCCTTGTACTTCGCGCGCGCCTCGATGACGGCGGTCATGTCGACATCGTTGAAGGTCGTGAGAATGGCGGCGTTGTTCTGCGCTTCCTTCAGCCGCCGGGCGACGGTCTGGCGCAGGCGCGTCATCTTCACGCGCTCCTGCTCGCGGGAAGGGCCGGAGGCCGGCGCGGCGGACGCGGCCGGGCTGGCGCCCGCGGGGGCAGCCGCGACGGCGGTGCCGGCGGCGATGGCCGCGAGCACGTCATCCTTGGTCAGCCGGCCATCCTTGCCGGTGCCGGTGATCCGGCTGGGGTCGAGGCCATGCTCGAGGACCAGACGGCGCACGGCGGGCGACAGCGTGATCGGCCCGGAGGCGCTCTCGGATTCCGCCGCGGGGGCGGCAGCGGGGGCCGGTGCGGCGGGCGCGGGCGTGGCTGCGGGCGCAGGCGCTGCTTCAGCCTTTGCCGGGGCCGGCGCTGCGCTGGCCGCCTTGGCCGCCGGGGCCCCGCCATCCTCGATCGTCGCGATGACCGCGCCGACATTCACGGTATCGCCTTCCTTGACGAGCAGTTCACCTAGCACGCCGCTCACGGGCGAGGGCACCTCGATGGCGACCTTGTCCGTTTCCAGGCTCGCGATCGGTTCGTCGGCCTTCACGGCTTCGCCGGGCTTCTTCAGCCACTGGCCGACGGTCGCCTCGGTGACCGATTCGCCCAGCGTGGGCACTTTCACTTCGGTGGCCATGTCATTCCTCCTGGTTCCGCGCGACTCGCGGGACTTAAGCTTTCTTCTGGCGGCGGATTTCCGTCCGCACGCTATGACCAAGTGCATCGGCGACCAGCGCGCCTTGCTCGGCGGCATGTCTACGCGCGAGGCCGGTGGCAGGCGAGGCGGCAGGCTTGCGGCCGGCGTAGCGCGCCCGCATCGGGCCCTTTCCGGCATCGCTCAGGGCCTGCTCGATGAAGGGTTCGACGAAGAACCAGGCGCCGTTGTTGCGCGGCTCTTCCTGACACCAGACGACTTCCTCCAGCGCGGGCAGGCGCTTGAGGCGCACCGAGAGCGCTTCCGTGGGGAAGGGGTAGAGCTGCTCGACGCGCACGATCTGCGTGTGCTTGTCTCCGGCCGCATCGCGCGCTTCCAGCAGATCATAAGCGACCTTGCCAGTGCAGAGCACCAGCTTGCGGGTCTGTGCATCCGCCGAACCATTGGGATCGGAGAGAATACGCTGGAAATGCCGGTCGCCCATGAAGTCCTCGGCCTTGCTGACCGCCAGCTTGTGGCGCAGCAGGGACTTGGGCGTCATGAGGATGAGCGGCTTGCGGAACGGCCGCAGCATCTGCCGGCGCAGGATGTGGAAATAATTGGCCGGCGTCGTACAGTTGGCGACCTGGATATTGCCTTCCGCGCAGAGCTGGAGATAGCGCTCCAGGCGTGCCGAGCTGTGCTCGGGGCCCTGCCCCTCATAGCCGTGCGGCAGCAGCAGCACAAGCCCGTTGGCCCGCAGCCACTTGGCTTCGGCCGCGGCGATATACTGATCGACGATGATCTGCGCGCCGTTGGCGAAATCGCCGAACTGCGCTTCCCAGAGCACCAGGCTCTTGGGGTCGGCCATCGCGTAGCCATATTCGAAGCCCAGCACGCCATATTCGCTGAGCGGGCTGTCATAGACCTCGAAATGGCCATGGGGCACGGTGGAGAGCGGGATATATTTCCGCTCCGTCTCCTGATCGAGCCACACCGCGTGCCGCTGGCTGAAAGTGCCGCGCCCGGAATCCTGTCCGGACAAGCGCACACCATAGCCTTCCGACAGGAGCGACCCGAATGCCAGTGCCTCGCCGGTGGCCCAGTCGAAACCCTCGCCGGTACGGAACATCTCCGCCTTCGCGTCGAGGATACGGCGCAGTGTGCGGTGAACGTTGAGGTCCTGCGGCACGGTCGTCAGCGTGCGTCCCAGGCTCTCGAAGAGCTTGGGCGAGATGGCGCTTTCGACATTCTTGCGGGCCGTCTCGATGTCCGCCGGCTGATGCAGGCCCGACCAGCGCCCGGCGAACCAGTCGGCATGGTTGGACTTGTAGGTCTTGGCGGCTTCGAACTCCTCCTCCAGCAGCGCGACGAAACCGTCGGCCGTGGCCTGGATGAACGCGTCGTCGACCACACCTTCCTCGCGCAGGCGCGCGGCATAGACTTCGCTCACCGGCGGGTGCTGCTTGATCTGCGCGTACATCTGCGGCTGCGTGAAACTGGGCTCGTCGCCTTCATTATGGCCGAAGCGGCGATAGCACCACATGTCGATCACGATGTCGCGGTGGAAGGTCTGGCGATACTCGATGGCCAGCTTGCAGGCGAAGGTCACAGCTTCGGGGTCGTCGCCATTCACATGCAGGATCGGGGCCTGCACGCCCTTGGCGACATCGCTCGGATAGGGCGAGGAGCGCGCGAATTGCGGGCTCGTCGTAAAGCCGATCTGGTTGTTGACCACGAAGTGGATGCAGCCGCCGGTATTGTAACCGCGCACGCCCGAAAAGCCGAAGCATTCCCACACGATGCCCTGACCCGCGAAAGCCGCGTCGCCATGGATGAGCACGGGCAGGACCTGCTTGTGCTGACCGGGGCCGATATCGTCCCGGAAAACCTGCTGCGCGCGCACCTTGCCGAGCACGATGGGGTCGACCGTCTCGAGGTGCGAGGGATTGGGCACCAGCGACATGTGGACATTGATCCCGTCGAACTCGCGGTCCGTCGAGGTGCCGAGATGATATTTGACGTCGCCCGAGCCGCCGACATCCTCGGGATTGGCAGTGCCACCCGAGAACTCGTGGAAAATGACACGAAAGCCCTTGGCCATCACATTGGCAAGCACATTGAGCCGGCCCGCGATGCGCCATGCCGTAGACGATCTCGCGCACGCCGAGCTGGCCGCCATATTTGATGACCGCTTCCAGCGCGGGAATCATCGATTCGCCGCCGTCGAGGCCGAAGCGCTTGGTGCCGACATATTTGCGGCCCAGGAACTTCTCATATTGTTCGGCCTGGATGACCTTGGCCAGGATCGCCTTCTTCCCGTTCTCGGTGAAGATGATTTCCTTGTCCTTGCCTTCCATGCGCTCCTGCAGGAAGCGGCGCTCCTCCACATCAGCGATGTGCATATATTCGAGGCCGACATTGCCGCAGTAATTGGCGCGCAGAATGTCCACGATCTCGCGGATCGTGGCCCATTCAAGACCAAGCGAACCGCCGATATAGACCTTCCGGTCGAGATCCGCGCCCGAGAAGCCGTGATATTCCGGCGTCAGGTCCGCCGGCAGGTCGCGCTGGACGAGGCCGAGCGGATCGAGATTGGCCGCCAGATGCCCGCGGACGCGATAGGTGCGGATGAGCATCATCGCACGGATGGAATCGCCCGCCGCCTTCGCGATGTCCGCTTCGGACAGCGCGGTGCCGCTCTTTGCGCTCGCAGCCTTGACGGCGAGCTGCATCTGCGTGGGATCGAGCGCGGCGGTCAGATCGTCCGTCGTATCGAGCGGCCAGCCCTTCCGGGCCCAGCTCGGACCCTGCTCGACCTCGCTCTGGCCAGTGAAATCCTGATTCTCAAAACCCATGGCCGGAATCCTCGTTTCGCCACGTCATCCACCGCATGACGCGGCTCGTTCGCTCTACCGCCAGCGCTGCCCGAACGGCAGAGCCGGCCCTGTCACCTCAGCCCTTCAAGACCTCGAGAAGCGTCGTGCCCAGTTCGGACGGGCTCGCCGCGACCTTGATGCCGGCGGCTTCCATCGCCGCGATCTTGTCTTCCGCGCCGCCCTGGCCACCCGAGACGATCGCCCCGGCATGGCCCATGCGACGGCCCGGAGGCGCCGTGCGGCCCGCGATGAAGCCGGCCATCGGCTTCTTGCGCCCGCGCTTTGCCTCGTCGATCAGGAACTGCGCGGCCTGCTCCTCGGCATTGCCGCCGATCTCGCCGATCATGATGATCGATTCGGTCGCGTCGTCCGCCAGGAACAGCTCCAGCACGTCGATGAAATTGGTGCCGTTCACCGGGTCGCCGCCGATGCCGACGGCCGTGGTCTGGCCGAGGCCCGCATTCGAAGTCTGGAACACGGCTTCATAGGTAAGGGTGCCGGACCGGGAAACAACGCCCACGCTGCCCTTCTTGAAGATGGAGCCGGGCATGATGCCGATCTTGCACTCGCCGGGCGTCAGCACGCCGGGGCAGTTGGGGCCGATGAGGCGCGACTTGCTGCCCGAGAGCGCCCGCTTGACGCGCACCATGTCGAGCACGGGAATGCCCTCGGTGATGGTGACGATCAGCGGAACCTCGGCATCGATCGCTTCCAGGATCGAATCGGCAGCGAATGGCGGCGGCACATAGATGACGCTGGCTGTCGCACCGGTCTTCTTCACCGCTTCCTCGACCGTGTCGAAGACGGGCAGGCCGATATGGGTCGTGCCGCCCTTGCCCGGCGTGACGCCGCCGACCATCTGCGTGCCATAGGCCAGCGCCTGCTCGGTGTGGAAGGTGCCGGTGGCACCGGTCATACCCTGCGTGATGACCTTGGTGTTCTTGTCGACGAGGATGCTCATACCGTCTCTCTTCCCCTTTGCGGGCTCCGATACGCGGCGCCCGGCAACTGTTCAGGTGAATGCGCTCAGGCGAGGCTCGGGTCGATGCCCCGGCACGCCACCAGCAGTTCCTTGACCGCATCGACGCTGACCTGGAAATTCTGCTTCGCTTCGTCATCGAGAGCGATCTCGATCACTTCCTCGGCACCGCCCGCGCCGATCATCACCGGTACGCCGACATAGAGGCCATCGAGCCCGTATTTGCCGTCGACATGCACTGCAGCGGGCAGGATGCGCTTCTGGTCGCCAAGATAGGCCTCGGCCATCGCGATGGCGCTGGTGGCCGGCGCGTAGTAAGCCGAGCCGGTCTTCAGAAGGCCGACGATCTCGCCGCCGCCGCTGCGGGTGCGCGCCACGATGGCGTCGATCTTTTCCTTGCTGGACTTGCCCATCTTCACGAGGTCGTCGACCGGAATGCCCGAGACAGTGGTGTAGCTGGTGACGGGCACCATGGTATCGCCATGGCCGCCGAGCACGAAGGCATTCACATCCTTCACCGACACGCCGAACTCCCAGGCGAGGAAAGTGGCGAAGCGCGCCGAGTCGAGCACGCCCGCCATGCCGACCACCTTGTTGTGCGGCAGGCCGGAGAATTCGCGCAGCGCCCAGACCATGGCGTCCAGCGGATTGGTGATGCAGATGACGAAGGCGTCCGGCGCATTGGCCTTGATGCCCTCACCCACGGCCTTCATGACCTTGAGGTTGATGCCGAGCAGATCGTCGCGGCTCATGCCCGGCTTGCGGGCGACGCCGGCCGTGACGATGATGACGTCCGCACCCGCAATGTCGGCATAGTCGTTGGAGCCGGTGATCTTCGCGTCGAAGCCTTCCACCGGGCCGCACTGGGAGAGATCGAGTGCCTTGCCCTGCGGCACGCCTTCCACCACGTCGAAGAGAACGATGTCGCCCAGACCCTTCAGGGCTGCGAGATGAGCGAGCGTGCCGCCAATGTTGCCGGCGCCGATGAGAGCGATCTTCTTGCGAGCCATGCGCCTCTGTCTCCTTTGCGCAGTGGAAGGAATGGCCGGGCCTTAGGCCCATTTTCCTAACCGTTCAATGAAGATCGGCCCAGAAATCCGACTTTCTTTGCAATTGGTTCGCAATATCATTAATGGTCGATCGTTTCACTTTGGCTGTCGCGATCTGAGGCGCAATCACCTGGTCGGCCGGCATTTTCGGACCGCCCCAGCCCGCTCCTCCAGCTCGGATGAACCGACGACTGGCAAGTCGACCGACGTGATTTGCGCCGAGGATGAAGACAGCGCCAGCCATGAGGACGGATGGCGCGATGACGAGTGCATCATATTGGTCGAGCGCCGGGCCGTCCGGCGCGGCGCAATCACTTCCGGAACTTTGCGAGACTCGCGATGCGGCTTCAGTCTCGCCGTCGCCAGGTGAAGAAGGCCGACATCACATAATTCCAGACCACGCTCACCATGATGCCGGCAAGAGCGGAGAGCGCCCACCAGCTTCGGTGCGTGAACAGCCAGTCGGCCACGCCGACATTGGCGGCCGCGCCGAATGCGCAGACCAGATTGAAGCTGATCCAGCCGCGCAGGAGGCCCCAGCCGCGCAGGCGCTGGTCATGATAAGTGAAGATGTTGTTGAGCAGGAAATTGCTCGAAATGGCCACCGCCGTCGCGACCGCCTGCGCCAGCGCGAAAGGCAGGCCGAAGCCCTTGAAGGCTGCCGTCAACACGGCAAAGTGGACGAGCACGCCCAGCCCGCCCACCATGGCAAAGCTGACGAACCGGACGGGAACGACCTGCCCGAATGCCTTGTCGAGAAGAAGCTGGGCATATTCCCACAGCACCAGCGTATCGAGCTTGCTTTCGCCGTGCTGACGGTCACGGAAGACATAGGGGATTTCCGCGACCCGCAGGGGCACGGGCGCACTCGCCAGGATGTCGAGCAGGATCTTGAAGCCGACATTGGAGAGCCGGGGGAGCGAGCGCATGAAGGCCTCGCGCCGGATCATCAGGAAACCGCTCATCGGATCGGATATCGGCACGCGCGTGAGCCGAAGCGCGAGGCGAGTCGCGAACCGGCTCATCCTGCGGCGCTTCTCGTTCCAGTCCGCGTCGCTCCCGCCCGCTACATGGCGGCTCCCCACCACCAGGTCGACATCGCCCTTGCCGATCCGATCAAACATCGGCCGCAAGGCGCTCTCGTCATGCTGCAGGTCACCGTCCATGATCGCCACGATTGGCGCGGCGGTCGCGAGAATGCCTTCCACGCAGGCGCTCGACAGGCCGCGCCGGCCGAAGCGATGGAGAATGCGCACGCGCGGATCGGCACGCGCGATCTCGCGGACGGCGCTGGCGGTTCCGTCCGGGGAATTGTCGTCGACGAACACGAGTTCCCAGGCGATCCCCGCAAGCGCCCTGTCGACCAGCGTGATCAGCAGGCGCACATTCGCCGCCTCGTTGAAGGTCGGCACGATGATGGCGAGCGCGGCAGGAAGCAGGGCGGTCGGTGCGCCGATGCCCTGCGGCCCGTTCATGCCGCGTGGGCGCCGTGACCGAGCGCGAGATAGGCGTCGGACTGCATTTCCATCAGCCTCGACACCGTGCGCTCGAACTCGAAGCTGCCGTCGCCGTGCGGGTAAAGCGCCGCCGGTTCCGCGGCGGCGCCCGCGATCAGCTTGACCTTGTGCTCGTAGAGCGCGTCGATCAGCGTCACGAAGCGCGCCGCTTCGTTCCGGTTCTCCGGCCCGAGCAGGGGAATCCCGACGATGATGACCGTATGGAAACGCCGCGCGACGGCGAGATAGTCGCTCGCGCCGCGTGCCTCGCCGCAGAGGCGCTTGAAAGAAAAGACCGCGACGCCCTTCAGGGACTTGGGCACATGAAGGCTGCGCCCGCCATCGATCGCCAGTTCCTCGCTCGGCACATGCGCGCTGTCCTCGGGCGGATAATCGGTCAGGCGAAAGAAGATCTCGCGCAGCCGGGCCGTCGTCTCGTCGCCATTGGGGACATGCCAGGTGTTCATCCCGCCCAGCCGGTCCAGCCGATAGTCGGTCGGGCCATTGAGCGGCAGCACGTCCAGCCGGTCCTTCAGCAAGTCGATGAAGGGAAGGAAAAGCTCGCGATTGAGGCCATCCTTGTAGAGGTCGTCCGGCCGGCGATTGGATGTCGCGACGAGCGTGACGCCGGCGTCGAGCAACGCCGTGAACAGCCGCGACATGATCGCCGCGTCGGCCATGTTGTTCACCACCATCTCGTCGAACAGCAGCACGCGCACTTCGCTGGCCAGCGCGGCCGCGACCGGCGGGATGGGGTCGCCGGTCTCGCTTTCCCTTGCCGCGCGCAACCGGGCGTGCACATCGAGCATGAATTCGTGGAAATGGATACGACGCTTGGCCGGACCGTCCAGGCAGTCGCGCAGCAGGTCCATCAGCATCGACTTGCCGCGCCCCACCCCGCCCCAGAGATAGACCCCGCGCACCGGCTCCGGCGCCTTGCGCAGCATCCGCCACAGGACCGACCCCCGTTTGGGCGCGGCCTCGAGTTCGGCCTGCAGGCGGGTGAGCCGCACCGCGGCGGCGCGCTGATCGGGATCGGGCCTCAGCTCGCCGGCGGCGACGAGAATGTCATAGCGATCGATCAGCCGAGTCATCCCGCGCGCCTAGCGCAGGCGGCGCATAAGGAAAAGCGGCGCGGCAGAGTTTCCTGCCGCGCCGCCGAATCATCTGGCCGTCGAAGGCAACTGCCTTCAGGCGAAGGCCACCCGGAGCTTGCGACGACGCATGGTCGAGCCGACCAGCGCGAAGCCACCGATCATCATCGCCCAGGTCGCGGGCTCGGGAACCGGCGGGGTCGGGTCAATGGGCTCATCGTCGATCGTCAGCCCGTCGAAGGCGAGGCCGGACTGATAGCCGGAATCGCTCCAGTTGGTGACGCCGAACACCAGCGTATAATTGCCTTCGTCCACGATGCTGTAATTGGCCTGGATCCAGCCGGTATAGCCGCAGCCAGCCGACCAGCAGCTACCCGACGAACCACCCAGCGCGCTCCATGTCGGCGCACCGCCGATGATCGGCGTGCTACCCGGATCGAGGACGACACCGGGCGCGAGCCCGGGCAGGTCGAAGCCGGGCACGGTGTCGCCGGACGTCGTGGTGCGGGCGGTGAAGAGGATGATGTCGTCACCCGTTTCCGGACGCAGCGCAGCCCAGGCATAGTCGGCATAGCCGGCGCCGTCGGACGTGACGTAATTGAAATAATATTGCAGCATGGACCCGGCGTTGGCGAAGAAGCTGCTGCTCTCGTAGACCGAGCCCGTGGTCCCACCCACGCCCGGCAGCGCGCCCGCGCCCTCAATGCCACCATCGGTCGACACATAGCCATAGGTGCCGCCGTCCGGCGACGCCGTGACAACGCCGTTCGCTCCGAGCGTACCCCAGTTTCCCATACTGGAGGCCGACGCCGGCGTCGCCAGCGCCGCAGCCAAGGCCACAGGCGCAATGAATAGAATTTTCGAATCCCACATGGTCGATTCCCTTCGAAATTCTGATGTTCAGAATGGTTGGAAGTGCGGGGTTTTTTCCCCGTCGGCGACCCGGGGCGGATGGTTAACGTGGGTTAACCAGATTGTAAACGGGGGCAGGTGCGACCCGCCCCCATATGCATATTTTTACAGCAGCTTAGAGCCCCATTCCGCGCCCAAGGGCCCCAAATACACGACCGGCAGAGCCAGCCGCGAAGGAATGCGACGTCAGACAGCGCGCTCGACGAGCATCTTCTTGGTCTCGGCGATGGCGCGCGCCGGGTTGAGCCCCTTGGGACACACATTCGCGCAATTCATGATGGTATGGCACCGATAGAGCCGGAAGGGATCTTCCAGATCGTCCAGGCGCTCACCGGTATATTCGTCCCGGCTGTCCGCAAGCCAGCGATAGGCCTGCAGCAGGATGGCGGGCCCCAGGAACCGGTCGGAATTCCACCAGTAGCTGGGGCAGCTCGTGGAACAGCATGCACACAGGATGCATTCGTAAAGCCCGTCCAGCTTCTCGCGATCCTCGGGGCTCTGCAGCCGCTCCTTGCCGCTCGGCGGCGGCGTCACCGTCTTCAGCCAGGGCTGGATCGAGGCATATTGCGCGTAGAAGTGCGTGAAATCCGGGACGAGGTCCTTGATGACGTCCATGTGCGGAAGGGGCGTGATCTGCACCTCGCCCTTGCAGTCCTCGATCGCGGTCGTGCAGGCGAGGCCGTTCCGGCCGTTGATGTTCATCGAACAGGACCCGCAAATGCCTTCCCGGCAGGAGCGGCGGAAGGTGAGGGAGCTGTCCTGCTCGCCCTTCATCTTGATGAGCGCGTCCAGCACCATCGGGCCGCAATCGTCCAGATCGATCTCGAAGCGATCGTAACGGGGATTCTCGCCGCTGTCCGGATCGTAGCGATAGACCTTGAAAGTCTTGACGTTCGAAGCGCCTTCCGGTGCCTTGTGAACCTTACCGCTCTTGCGCACGACGCTGTTGGCGGGAAGTGAGAATTCGGCCATTGCTCGATGAATCCCTGGCAGGGCGCGCGGCGGGCCGCGGCGCGGACGTGGGCGCGTCCTAGCGCGTCGGTCCGCGGGGCTCAAGGGCCGAGGAAGGCGTTGCGCCGCAGAAGCCATTGATTTGTGGTTTCGCGCGGGCCACCTCATGCCTGCATGTGGTATCCGACGTCATGATTCGCAGCCTCTTCGTCGCCAACGAGCGCAGCGGCAGCTTCAACCCCGCGCTGGTGACCGAATTGCTGGCCTTGTTCGAGAAGGCCGGAAAGCCGATCGACCGGACAGTCCTGCTGGGGAAAGAGGACCTGCCCGACGCGGCGGAAGCGACGGCGCAGGCGCTCGACCTCATCGTCATGCTCACCGGTGACGGGACCGTCAGCACGGCGGCGGACAGGCTCGCGGGCTGGGAAGGCACGTTGCTCATCCTGCCCGGCGGGACGATGAATCTCCTCGCCCATGCGCTGCACGGGCATCATACGCCCCGGGAGATCGTCGAGGCCTGGCTCGCCGGCAAAGGCAAGGCGATGACCGTGCCCATGATCCGCGCCGGCACCCTCACCGCTTATTGCGGCATCATTGCCGGCCCGACCGCGCTCTGGGGGGAAGTCCGCGAGGATCTGCGCAATCGCGATCTCGCTTCGCTCAGCGAGACGGTGCCACGCGCGCTTAACGCGACATTCGAGGCACCGGGCGTCAATGTGGACGGGCGGGAAGAACGCTATCCCGCCATCTATGTGGAGCCGTGGGGCGATGGCCTCCATGCCTATGGCGTCATGGTCGGGGATGCCGGCGACTTGCTTCGCCACGGCCTCGCCTGGCTCAAGGGCGACTTTCGCGATGGCCCCGCCGAGATCGTCGACGTCGCGCCCGCACTGAAGCTGGTCTCATCGAGCGAGCATCTCGATCTGCTGGTGGACGGGGAACAGGACAAGGCGCCCGTTCCGCTGGACCTCGCCTGCGAGCAATCATCCGTCCGCTTCCATTCCATCCTTGGGCGGCACGCCTGGCGCTGAACGGAAAGAGCCCTGGGCCTTCAGAGTTCCAGGCGGCGCGGCAGTGACGAATGTAGCGGCGCCGGCGTGCAGGCAATGCGACCGGCCTCCAGCGCAAGCGGATAGAGCAGCTCGTTCTCGCAGGCAAAGCGCAGCTTGAGAGCCGTCATCATGTCCATGGTCTCGCTGCAGAACGCCAGTCGATCCGACCCGATCGCCTTCACACTCCAGCGCTTAAGATAATCGCTCCAGCTTTCGTCCAGCGTGCTGAACTGGGCTTCGAACAAGGCGACTTCCCGGTCGAAGGGGGAGGCCGGGCGGCAGCGGTCGACCCGGAGGAATTCCATCTCCACCGCCTGGTGGGAGGCATGCCGTTGGGCCAGATCGGTCAGCAAGGCATGGCACAGCGCCGCCTCGCCCTGACCGGGGCGCGCCATGGCGATCAGCCGGTCGGCCAGCGCCTCCATGAGGTCATGGTCTTCGATCAGGCTTGCGATCTGGTGCATCAGATTGAGTTTCCCATCGGGTGACATCTCTCGCCCGATGCTGGCGAACGAAATGCTGCCGGCAATGGTTATCGGGACGAAAGCCATTCTCCGCCTGCCGCGCTTTTGGCTTTCCAGCTTTCGGCGGTCCTGCTCTAATGCCGCCATGTTCAGGAACCCTCTTTCCCTCGCCGCCGCCCTGCTGGCCACCGCCGGTGCGCTCGTCGCCTCTTCTGCCGCGATGGCGGCGCCGGCCGACCCGAGCGATCCCAACTGGCCCCGCCTGCAGAAGATATTGAAGGCAACGCCGCTGATCGACGGCCATAATGACTGGCCCGGGACGCTGGTGAGCGAGGCGGGAGACAAGCGCTGGACGCTAGATCTCCGGCAGCTCGATCCGGTCGCCTACGATACCGACATCGGCAGGCTGCGGCAGGGGATGGTCGGCGGCCAGTTCTGGTCGGTCTATGTCTCGGCCAATCTTCCGCCGCTGGAACAGGTCAAGAAGACGCTCGAGCAGATCGACCTGGTGAAAGCGATCGTGCGCCGCTACCCGCAGGACTTCGCGCTTGCGCGGACGGCGGCGGAGGTGCGCGCGGCCCACAAGGCGGGCAAGGTCGCTTCGCTGATGGGCGCGGAAGGCGGCGGCCAGATCGACGAGAGCTTCTCCGTGCTGCGCGCTTATGCAGAACTGGGCGTGGGCTATCTCACGCTGACGCATAGCCGGACCATCAGCTGGGCCGACAGCGCGACCGACAACCCGCAGCATGACGGACTGACACCATTCGGCATCGCGCTGGTCCGCGAGATGAACAGGCTGAACATGCTGGTGGACCTCTCCCATGTGAGCGAGGCGACCATGCTGGACGCGATCGCGGCCAGCAAGGCGCCGGTCATCTTCTCCCATTCGAGCGCGCGAGCCCTTTGCGACCATCCGCGCAACGTCTCCGACACCGTGCTCAGGAAAGTGGCGGAAAACGGCGGCATCGTGATGGTGGCCTTCGCGCCCAACTATATTTCCGAGCCGCGCCGCGTGTGGGGTGCGGAACAGGGGGCCCAACAGGCGCTCTACAACCAGCCGCCCTTCGGGGGCCTCTATATCGGCCAGCCGGATCGGGCCAAGGCGGCCATGGATGACTGGCTCAGGGCCAATCCGGAACCCAAGGTGACCGTCCAGATGGTCGCCGACCATATCGATCATATCGCCAAGGTGGCCGGCCACGATCATGTCGGCCTCGGGGGCGACTATGACGGCTTGCCCGCGCTGCCGGAGGGCATGGATGGCGTGGAAAGCTACCCGCCCCTGCTGCTGGAATTGATGAAGCGCGGATGGAGCGACGAGAACATCGCGAAGCTCGTCGGGGGCAACATGCTCCGCGTGATGGCGCAGGCCGAGAAAGTGGCCGCCTCCATGGCGAATGACCCGCCGGCCACAGCGACGCTCAAGGCGTTGGACGAACGCTGAGGCCAGCCTCCCCGACGCCCCCATGCGGGAACGTGAACAGGGACAATGCGTTCTCCAATCAACAGTTTATCTGATGGAGGACGTGATGAAACAGGTCTGCATCCTGCTGACCATGGCTGGCGCACTCGTCGTGAGCGGTTGCTCGACCCTGCGGGGCGCGGGCATCGGTGCGGCGGCCGGCGCGGGTACCGCTGCCGTGACCGGCAATAATGTCGGCAAGGGCGCTGCTGTCGGCGGCGCGGCGGGCGCCGTCGTAGGCACCGTCATCGACGATTGATGACTCAAGGCGAGACGATTCACGGATGAAGCCTTGAGATCTTGCCGTCCTGTTCCTGGACCTTCCATATCCGAATGGACTCGCCCAACCTGCGGGCTTTGGGCAATGATGCCGGATGGATTACGCGGGCGAATCACCGGTTCCTGCCCGAGCATGACAGGATCGGTCGCTCCGCAACAAGGCACGGCGCTGTGCGCCAGCGGCCCGGGCACTGCTGCTTGCACTGAACCGCCATTGGTTGGCCCGGTCGACGACTCCCCGGGCTGGTGGGGCGATCAGTGGGATGGGTGGTGCGAAAGCGCCTCGATGACATCATCGAGGCGCGCCGGGTCGCCGAGAGCGATCACGTCGCCTTCGCAATCCTGGGTGAGGGGTTCCCCGCGCCAGTCGCACATCTGTCCGCCAGCCCCTTCCACCACGGGAATGAGCGCGGCGATATCATGGAGCTTCAGCCCCGCCTCAACCACGATGTCCACATGGCCGGTGGCAAGAAGCGCGTAATTATAGCAATCGCCGCCCCAGATGGTGTCCCGGCACTGGCCGCCGAGAACAGAGAAATGCTCGGCGCTGTGTCCCGGGAAATATTGCGGGCCGGTGGTGGCGAGAATTGCCTGGTCGAGCGCGCGGCATGAGCGCGTGGTGACCGGCTCGCCATTGAGGCGTGTGCCATGCCCGACGGCGCCAACCCAGCGTTCGCCGCTGATCGGCTGGTCGATGATGCCAAGCACGGGCCAGCCGTCCTGCATGAGCGCGATGAGCGTGCCGAAGATCGGCCGGCCCGCGATGAAGCTGCGCGTGCCGTCGATCGGATCAAGCACCCATTGCCGGCTGGCGGCTTCACGGACGGCGCCGAACTCCTCCCCGATGATGCCGTCGCGCGGGCGTTCCGCCTCGATCAGCCGCCGCATCGCCTGTTCCGCGGCCCGATCCGCCTCGGTGACGGGCGAGGCATCCGTTTTCGCCTCGATTTCGTATGGCGCGCGGAAGAAGGGGCGGATGGCGGCACCGGCGGCGTCAGCCAGGGCCTGGGCGAGAGCGAGGTCATCGGTGAGGGACATGGCCTGCGCCTAGCCCGATTCGGGCTGCGAGGCCATGCCCTATGCATCCCGGTTCCAGCCTGATCTGCCTAAAGCTCGCCCCCGCGTATCCGTTCTTCGCCTGAGCAGACCCGGGGAATTCCTATGCGCCAGCTGTCATGGCTGCTGACGATCATCTTCACGCTTTCCAGCCTTGCGCTGGGCGCCGACAAGCGCCTCGCGGGGGCAGAGGTGCTGGCGCCGGGCCTTGCCGCTCTCGCCGTTCTCGCCTGCCCCTTTCTGTGGGCACCGCAGAACGGCCTCCTCGCGGGCATTCTGGACATCCCCGGCAAGCGACGCTTTCTGCTCGCGCTCGCACTGATCCTGGCGACGCCGCTCCTTCTCCCCTGGCCCTCCTGGCTCTGAGAGGGCGCGTCGCGGGACTCAGGCGTCCACACCCAACTGCCAGAGAATGAAGGCAAACTCCTCCGCGGTCTCGCGCAGCGATTCCCACCGGCCGGACTTGCCGCCATGGCCGGCTTCCATGTTGGTCTTGAGCAGCAGCAGATGGTCGTCCGTCTTGGTCGCGCGCAGCCTCGCCACCCATTTCGCGGGCTCCCAATAAGTTACGCGCGGATCGTTCAGGCCGGCCGTCACCAGCATCGGCGGATAGGCCTGCGGTTTCACATTGTCATAGGGCGAATAGCTGGCGATCAGGTCATAAGCAGCGGCGTCCTCGATGGGATTGCCCCATTCGGGCCATTCGCCCGGCGTCAACGGCAGCGTTTCGTCCAGCATGGTGTTGAGCACGTCCACGAAGGGCACATGCGCGACGACGGCGCCCCACAGCTCGGGATCGCTGTTCACGATCGCGCCCATGAGCTCACCGCCCGCCGACCCGCCCGACGTCGCGATGCGCCCGGCTGACGTGTAGCCCTGTGCGATGAGGCCCTTTGCCACATCAACGAAATCGTTGAACGTGTTGGTGCGCTTCTCGAGCTTGCCGTCCTTGTACCATTGCTGGCCGAGGTCATCGCCGCCGCGAATATGCGCGATCGCAAAGGCGAAGCCGCGATCGACAAGGCTCAGGCGCGTGGTTCCGAACCCCGGCTCGATGGCGATGCCATAAGCGCCATATCCGTAGAGATAGAGGGGGCGCGAGCCATCCATCGGGAAATCCCGGCGATGGAGGATGGAGACGGGGATCGACGTTCCATCGCGGGCCGGGATGAGCAGGCGGTCCGTCGTATAAAGCGCGGGATCGAAGCCCGAGGGAATCTCCTGGACCTTCAGGATCTCGCGATGTCCGTCCGCCAGGCTGTAATCGAGGACCGTGTCCGGCGTGACCATGGACTCATAGCTGATGCGCAGCTTGGTGACATGATATTCCGGATTGTCATCGAGCCCGGCGACATAGCTCGCCTCGGGAAAGTCGATGCGGCGCGCGGCATGCGTCGCGTAATCGCGGATCTCGATCTGGTCGAGGCCGTTCTTCCGGCCTTCCGTCACGTAGAAGTCACGAAAGAGGCTGACGTCCGTCAGATAGAAATGGTCGGAAGGCGGCAGCACTTCTTCCCAGCGATCCGGCGCAGCGAGAGGCGCGCGTACCAGCCGGAAGTTGGGATGCGTGTCATTGGTGCGGATGTAGAGCCACTCCCCGTGCACATCGACATCATATTCCCGCTCCGGCACCCGCGCCGAGACGAGGACGGGTGCCGCCTGCGGGTCCGCTGCGGGCAGGAGCCGCACTTCGCTGGTCACATGATCGCCGGTGGCGATGATGATCCAGTCCTCCGCAGCCGAAAGGCCGACCGAGACCCGGAAGCCCTCGTCCTTTTCGTGATAGAGAAGCACATCCTCCTGCGCGCCCGTGCCGAGGCGATGGAGCATCGCGCGATCCGTGCGCCACTGGGCATTGGCCGGGGCATAGACGAGGCCACTATCATCCTGCGTCCAGACCAGCGCGGACAGCACGTCCGGAATGACGTCCGGCAGGATCTCGCCGGTCGCAAGATCCTTGATGCGCACGGTGTAGCGTTCCGCGCCGCTGTCATCGACGGCATAAGCCAGGAGCCGGTCATCGTTGGAAATCGCCACGCCGCCCAGCCGAAAATAATCCTTGCCGGCGGCCATCGCGGGCTCATCCACGATCAGTTCGTCGGCTGAACCATCCTCGGGCGCGCCCACCCGGCGGCGCCAGTGCCGGCGATACTGCTCGCCAGTCTCGAAACTGCTCCAGTAGACATAGGCGCCATCCTTCTGCGGGACCGAGCGATCCTCTTCCTTGATGCGCGCCTTCATCTCCGCGAACAGCGCGTCGACCATCGGCTTCTTCGCGGCCATATGGCTCTCGAAATAGGCGTTCTCGGCCTTGAGATAGTCGAGCACCGCCGGGTCGGTGACGTCCGGATAGCCGGGATCGCGCAGCCATGCCCAGGGGTCCTCAAGGGTGCGGCCATGATGGATGGTCTGATGGGGGTGTTGCGCCGCGATCGGCGGCCGGGGGATGTCGTTCATGAAACGCAGATAGGCGTCCCGTCCCGCGGGCTCAATGGTGTTTGCCGGGGCCCCTTGGGCGGGGATCGGTCCGGCGGGACACATGGCCGCCGCCGTTCAATAGAAGAATGTCAGCGCCAGGCAGGTGGTCAGGCCAACCACAAAATTCATGGGCAGGCCGATCCTGATGAAATCGGCGAAGCGATAGCCGCCCGCGGCATAGACCATCGTGTTGGTCTGGTAGCTGATCGGCGTCGCGAAGCTGGCCGACGCCGCGAACATCACCGCGACGACAAGAGGTCTCGGATCCACCCCCAGCCCGGTCCCGAGCCCTATGACGAGTGGCGTCATGATGACGGCGACGGCATTGTTGCTGATCGCCTCGGTCAACAGGCTCGTGCAGGTATAGATGACGAACAGCAGCATGACGGGGCTGAGATCCTTCAGGAAAGGCGTCAGCTGGTCCACCAGCAGACGGATGCTCCCGGCCCGCTCGAGCGCAGTGCCCACGCACAACATGCCGTAGATCAGGACGAGGACGTCGCCGTTGATCGAAGCCCAGGCCTCGTCGCCATCGATGCAGCGCGCGGCAAGAACGACGCCGACAGCCATTAATCCCGCGATCATGATGGGCACCAGCCCGAGCGCGGATAGCACGACGGCGGCAGCGAGCGCGCCGATGGCGACAGGCGCCTTGGTGGGCCGGAAAGCGACCCCTTCCGTTTCCTCGACCCCGATGAGATTGGGGTTCTCGCGCAGGGCGTTCATGGCTTCCGCTGAGCCGGTGACGAGCACGGTGTCGGCGGCGCGAATGCGGCTTTCCGTCAGGCTTGGCCCCGGATCGTGGCGATGCCGCGTGATTCCAAGCAAGCGGACAGGCTGTGCGCTGAGAAACGGAATATCCCGCATCAGGGCGCCGATGCTCGGATGCCCCGGCGCGATGATGGCCTCGACCACCACCGGCGCATCGGCCTGCGCGCCGCCGACGATCGAGAAGCCCAACTCGATGTCCTTCTCGCTCCGCAAGGTCATCAGGTCGGCCAGCTTGGCGCGGATGGTGATGCGATCACCCGCCATCAGGGGCCGATCGGGATCTTCCTCGCGCTGCCCGCCCCGATGGATCGCGATCACCCGCGCGCGCTTGAGGGCGCCGATCTGCCCTGCGGCCTTCCCGATCAGCGGACTGTCGCGCGGGATGCGCACTTCGCTCAGAAACATCCGGTCGCCATCGCTGTGATAGGGCGCCACGTCCCCGCCGGGGAGCAGGAACTGCCCCAGCACGAACAAGGCGAGCGTGCCGACCAGCGCGACCACGATGCCCACCGGCGTGATCTCGAATATCCCGAAGGGCGCCATCCCGAGATCACGCGCCACGCCGTCGACCAGAAGATTGGTCGATGTTCCGACAAGGGTGAGCGTGCCGCTCAGCATAGCGAGATAGGAGAGGGGAATGAGCAGCTTCTTGGCCGAGACATCGATGGCGGCGGCAAGGCGCAGCACGATCGGGATCATGATGACCACGACGGGCGTGTTGTTCATGAAGGCCGCTGCGGCAAACAGGCCCAGAATCAGCTCCACGATCGCCCTGATGGGATGCTGCCGCGCGCGCGCGACGATCCAGTTGCCGATGAGATCGAGCGTGCCGGTGCGCATCAGGGCCGCCGACAGCACGAACATCGATGCGATGGTGATCGGAGCGGGATTGGCGAAGGACTGCAGCAGTGAAGCGCTGTCCAGAAGGCCGGTGGCGAGGAAGGCGCAGACGCCCAGCACCACGATCACCGTGGGAGGATAACGTTCACGAATGAAGGCAGCGAACAGCCCGACAAGGATGACGATGCCGATCCACGGCTTGTAGGGCTCCAGGACGGCGAACAGGGCATCAGGAGTCATGGCCGTTCCGTCCCGCTGTTTCGATGAGGCATCTGCCGTTCAACCTGGCCCGTCATAATCGACCGTCACATCCTGTTTCGTCCCGGCGAGGCGCACCACCCGGCCCTGGCAAAGGACAGGGATGGCGGTGAGGCGCATCCAGCGAACATCGCCATTCGGGCGGCGGATGCGGCAATCGGCCGTGAAGCCCCGCTGATGGTCAATCGCATGACGCCGCAGCCCTTCCATCGCGCGGCGCGAGTCGGGCAGATACAGCGAGACCGCGAGCGGCCGGGGGATGATCTCGTCCCGAGGCAGACCGAAGAGATCGTGAACGGCGGGCGACCAGCACAGACTGTCGTCGCTCAGCCGGCAACTCCACAGGCCCACGGTTTCCTCCCGCTGCCGGTGCCGCCCGGACCGAACCGGCGCGCCCAGAGCGCAGGGCGGCAGGCGACGCGGTGCCTCGAAGAGAGGCCAGCTATGCGTGAGCGGATGGGGCGGAGAACTGACTGCGGTCATTCGATGCTGGCCTAGGGCTAATCGACGTTCAGCGCGGGCGGGCTGCAAATGGCGCTTTCCCGGGCTTGCGGTGCTCACGTACCTGAGTACGCCGCGCGCCGGGTCCCGGAAAACCAGCATTTTCGTCACGCCATCATCTGAAGGTCGATCAGCCCTAGCCTATTGATCAGCAGCTTAACAAGCGGTTAGGGCTCGTTGCCTGATAGGGCGCCCGCCCGACCCCCGAGTCTCGACAAGAAACCGCGTCGAATGGCCCTTTTTCGGGGACCGAATTGAAGACAGGATAGCTGCGATGTCCACTCATGAAGACCGGTTGAAAGCCCTGCGGGATCAGCTCGCGCGACAGTCGCTCGATGGCTTCGTCGTGCCGCTCACGGACGAGTATCTCTCGGAATATGTCGGCGCCTATGCGCAGCGACTGGCCTGGCTGACCGGCTTCCTGGGTTCCGCGGGCAGCGCCGTCGTGCTGCCCGAGGATGCCGCCATCTTCGTCGATGGCCGTTATACGCTGCAAGTGCGCGACCAGGTCGATGGACGGCAATGGCAATATCAGAGCGTGCCGCAGACCAGCATCGCCGCCTGGCTTTCCGAACATGCGCCGGCTGGCGCACGCATCGGTTATGATCCCTGGCTCCATACGCGCCGCTGGGTGCAGGACGCCGGGAAGGCGCTGGCGAAGAGGGGCGCCACGCTGGTGCCGGTCTCCGCCAACCCCGTGGACGCTGTCTGGGATGACCAGCCGGAGCCGAGCAAGGCGCGCCTGATCGCGCAGGCAGATGCCTATACCGGCAAGAGCAGCGCCGCGAAGCGTGCCGAGATGATCGACTGGATGAAGGACGAGGATGTCGACGCGACGGTGCTCACCGCGCTCGATTCCATTGCATGGACCTTCAATATCCGTGGCACCGATGTCGCGCGGACACCGGTCGCGCTCGCTTATGCCCTGGTGCATGCGGACGGACGGGCAGAACTGTTCGTGGCGCCGGAGAAGATCGATGCCGATGTGCAGGCGCATCTCGGCAACGCGGTCACGCTGCGCGACAGGAGCGAATTCACGCAGGCGCTGATGGCCCTGGGCGGCAGGACCGTCGCGGTGGACCCCGACCGGGCCGTGGCCGCCATCTTCGAAACGCTGGACAAGGCGGGTGCCAGCGTCCGTGCCGTGCGGGACCCCTCGATCCTGCCGAAAGCGATCAAGAACGAGGTCGAGATCGCCGGGCAGAAGAAAGCGCAGGCGCTGGACGGCGCGGCGATGGCGAAGTTCCTGCACTGGCTCTCGATCGAGGGGCCGACCGGGCGGCAGACGGAGATCAGCGCGTCCGACCAGCTCCAGCGCTATCGCGAGGAGATGGGCGCGGTCGACCTCAGCTTCGACACCATCTCGGGCTCCGGCCCCAATGGCGCGATCGTCCATTACAAGGCCAGCGAGGCGACCAATCGTCCGGTCGAACCGGGCACGCTCTTTCTCGTCGATTCCGGCGGCCAGTATCGCGAAGGCACGACGGACATCACCCGCACCATGGCCATCGGCACGCCCACCGAGGAGATGCGGCACAACTTCACGCTGGTGCTCAAGGGGCACATCGCGCTGGCGAGCGTCAAGTTCCCGGCTGGCACGCGCGGCAACCAGCTCGACGTGCTGGCCCGCCAGTTCCTGTGGGCGGAAGGGCTCGATTATGCGCACGGCACCGGCCATGGCGTGGGCAGCTTCCTTTCAGTCCACGAAGGCCCCCAGCGCATCGGCACGTTCGGCGCAGGCACCGACGAGCCGATCCTTCCCGGCATGATCTTCTCCAACGAGCCCGGCTATTATGTCACCGGCGCCTACGGCATCCGCATCGAGAATCTCGTGCTGGTGGTGGATGCGGACATCCCCGGCGCGGAAAAGCCCTTCTACGGCTTTGAAACGCTGAGCCACACGCCGATCGACCGCAGCCTCATCGTCACCGAGATGCTGACACCCGCGGAACGGCAATGGGTCGACGATTATCACGCCCGCACGCTCGCGATCATCGGTCCGCAGCTCGAAGGAGAGGCGAAGGCCTGGCTGGAAAGGGCGTGCGCGCCGCTGTGATCGGTCGCCGGGAATGCCCGGCCGCGCAAAAACCCGCGAGAGACCGTCAGGCGGATGGCGGCCGGGGGGCCATCATCCGGTCCAGCCAGACGAGCAGGAGGCCGGCCAGCAGATAGGCGACCGCGATGACGAGCGCGTTCACGATGACATGCGGCCAGCCGAGACTGGTCACGTCGATGAACGGATAGGCATAGCGACCATCGCTTGTCGCCCGGACGAGCGCATAAGGAAAATAAGCCAGAGGGATGATCATCCAGACCAGCGGATGCATCCGGTTGAGCTCTCCCTTGGGCGCAAAGGCCAGCCAGTAAGCCGCGACAAGCAGCGGCATCACATAATGCAGGAGCGCATTCGCCAACTGCCCCGCACCGACCAGATGCTCCGTGCGGCGCAGCATCAGGGTGTAGACGACGCCGATCAGGCCAGTGATCAGCGTGATGCCGCCAAGCGCGCCGGGCCGCGCCGCGCTGGCGCCCAGCAGCGCTACGGCCAGGAAGAGCAGAGCCGCGATGCTGTTTCCGATGATCGTGAAGAAGCCCGCCATGGTCCACAAAGCCGCCTGCGGCGACCCCGTCTTCGCGAGCGAGACGGTGAACTGTATCCACAGGCCGGACAGGGCGACGAGTGCCACCAGCATTGCAGCCAGCCGCGCTGTTGCAGGCCATCTCATCATGGCTGTTCCCTCTCCCTGCCCCATAACCATTTTGTCGATCTGCCGTAGCCGGCCTATCGCTGGCAAGCCGCACAATAGAAGGTCGACCGGCCGGAATCGAGTCGTCGTCTCACGATGCCGCCACAGACGCAGGCAAGGCCCTCTCGCCCGTAGACGCGCCAGTCCTTAGCGAAATAGCCCAGCTCGCCATCCGGTCGCGCATAATCGCGCAGGGTGGAGCCGCCGGCGGCGATGGCTGCCTGGAGCACGTCGCGAATGGCGTCGACCAATCGTGCCAGCCGCGCCTTGCCGATGCGCCCGGCCGCCCGGGTCGGCGCGATGCCCGCCATGTTGAGCGCCTCGCACACATAGATGTTGCCGAGTCCCGCAACGATCCGCTGATCGAGCAGCATCGCCTTGATCGGCGCGGCGCGGCCCATCAAGGCCGCCGCCAGATAATCGGCGTCGAAGGCCTCGCCGAGGGGTTCCGGCCCGAGCGCGACGAAGGCCGGGAAGGTTGCCAGGGCCGAGCGCTCCGTGAGCTGGACGAAGCCGAACCGGCGCGGATCGTGCAGGGCCAGCCGGTGCCGGGCGGTCCCGAGGAGGAGATGATCATGCTTGCCGATCTCCGGCGGATCGATCCGCCAGCGGCCGGACATGCCGAGGTGAAAGATCATCGTGTCACCCCGATCGGTGTCGATCAGCCCATATTTAGCGCGGCGGCCGAGCGCGGTCACCCGGGCGCCGGTGAGCCGCTGGCGCAGGTCCTCCGGGAAGGGAAACCGCATGTCCGCCCGGCGCGTTTCGACCTCGATGAGTTCCGCGTCCTGGAGCACGGCCCGCAGGCCGGCAACCGTTGTCTCGACTTCAGGCAGTTCGGGCATGAGCGCTTCCTTACGCGCCGGAGCCGGGCAGCGCCAGCGACAGTCACGCAGCCATGCAGTGGCCTTTTGTGTATGTCTGTCGGCCGCGAAGCTTTAGGAACAGTCCATGAGCACGGCTTTCAGAATGACGTTCGTTGCGCAGCCCGAAGACATCGATGTGATGGGGCACGTCAACAATGCCGTCTGGGTCCGGTGGATGGAGATCGTCGCGACGCACCACTGGGAAGCCCTCGCCCCGATGGACGTGCAGCAGCGCGTCGCCTGGGTCGTGACCCGGCACGAGATCGATTATCGCGGCAATGTGCGGCAGGGCGAAACGGTCGAAGCCGTCACGCAAATCGACGGCCCGCCCCGCGGCGCGCGTTTTGACCGGGTGACGGAGTTCTTCGGCACGGACGGGAAGCTTCGCGTGACGGCCCGCACGACCTGGGCGATGATCGATCTGGCGTCCGGCCGGCTGATGCGCGTGCCGGCCGATCTCGCCGAGATCTTCCTGGCCTGACTCTTTGCTGCCCGATCAGCCCGGGGACTGCGTCGGCGCCGGTGTGGCGGAAGGCGCGGGCGTCTGGGCCGGCGGTTGCGAGGTCGGCGCGACCATGGGTGCAGCGCGTGGCTCGAGAATGGCAGCGGCCTCGATCACATCGAGGGCGCGATGCGCCTCATTGTAGCGGCGCGCCTGTTCCAGCCATCGCGCCATTTCCGGCTGAGGGGGCAGCGCCTCGATTTCCATGATCGCGGCTTCCATCTGACCGGATTCGACATTGAGGCGGGCCCTCTCGATCCGCTGACGGGGCTGCGGGGACGGGTCTTCCGCATGACGGATGACGGCGAGCCCGCGGAGCTCACGCATCGTGACCGCCCACCAGCTCTCGCCGGGACTGCCGCGTTCGACAGCGCCCCCGATCGCCTCGAGGCCGGCCCGCAATGCCGGCAGCGTGACCGGCTCCTCGGCGGCATTGACGATCGTCGCCACAGCTCGGGGCTGGGCATCCCCGAAGAGCAGCCGCAACTGGCCCTCCACATAGCCCAAAGGCTTGCCCGCATCGAGCGCGCGTCGGGCCGCAAAGGCGACCATCATTGCTTCGGCCCGATTTGCATAACCGGAGGCAGCCTGAGCCGCGATCGTGATTCGTGCCAGCCGCTGCTCCAGATCCAGGACGCGCGCGCTTTGCTGATCCGCCGTGAGCACTTCGCGCGGGGACCGGATGGCGCGCATGGCGGCCGTGATGTCGATCGCCGGGTCGCTGGGTGCAACGCCGGTCTGCGCGGCGCCCGGCGCGGCAGCAGCGGGCGGTCCGCTCGCCTCGTCACCGAAGCCGAGACCGCCACCCCAATGCACCATCACCCAGGCCATGGCCGCCAGTCCGCCGACGAACGCCAGCAGCGTCAGCGCGATGACCAGCCGGGTCCGGCCAGGTTTCGGCGGCTCTGCGCTCGGGATGTTGTCGCTGCCGTCCGGTGGATTGCTTGCCATGCGTCCTGCCAGATCGCTCAAGAAGCGCCCATACATAGCGAGGTTGCGAGGCGCAGCAAGGCCGTATCGTCCGGAGCCGGGCTGACATGGACCCGTCGCCAGCCCGCCCCGCTGTCCTTCGCCGCCGCCTCGCTGATGGCGAGCAGAAGATGGTTGCGACAGGACGGCGGCATCAGGGCATTGAGCCGCCGCCCCGCGCGCGGCGAATGCACAGCCATCACGCTGGGCGGCAGCGTCGCGAGCAGCTTCGCGAAGGGGCGCATGTCGCGCGCCTCGCTGCAATAGACGACATGGCGAACGACATCGATGCCCATGGCATCGAACGGCCGGACATGCTCCCCGCACAGATGCAGAACCCGGCCATGCCCCGCCTCCCGGATGAGAGGGATTGTCGAGGCGGCATCGCCCTGGCCGGTGATGACGATCTGCCCGCCCGCATCCCGCACGGCCTGCGCGCTTGCGTCACCGACGGTGAAGACGGGCAGGTGCGGGAACTGGCGCAGCACGGCGTCCCCGTGACGCGCGCCATTGATGCTCGTGACCAGCAGCGCATCGAAAGGCCCGTCCGGCAACGCGGTGGCGGGCGTGGGCACAATCTCGAACAGAGGGATCTGTATGACGTCCATGCCAAGCGCCCGCGCGCGTTCGGCCGAGGCATCGTTGCCCGGCTGCGGGCGCAACAGCACGAGCGGGCGCTTCATGGATGGAAGAGCGCCCGCAGCGCGGGGCTGGCTTCGTCGAGCAGTTCTTTGCCCAGCGCCATGGCACCGGCTTCCGGAGCGTCGGGCGGCAGCATTGCCTCGCGGCTCACCTGTTCGGATCCATCCTCGCTCAGGATCTGCGCACGCAGGCGGATCCCTCCGCCCTCGAGTTGCGCGAGTGCCGCGATGGGGCTGTGGCAGCTTCCGCCGAGCGCCAGCAGCAGCGCCCGCTCGGCACGCACGCAGGCCTCGGTGGCCGCATCGCCGATCGCCTGAAGGAGGGCGCGGGCCACGGCATCGTCCGCGCGGCATTCAATGCCGACCGCGCCTTGCGCCACAGCCGGCAGGAGCGTTTCCGGCGGAATCGTCGTGCCCACGTCGCCAAGGCCGAGCCGGTCCAGCCCCGCCGCGGCAAGCAGCGTGGCATCGATGTCGCCACTGTCCACCCGGGCAAGGCGCGTCGCCACATTGCCGCGCAGCAGGCTCGTGCGGAGATCCGGCCGCAGCGCCTTCATCTGCGCCGCCCGGCGTGGCGAGCTCGTGCCGATCACCGCGCCCTCAGGAATCGCCGCGATGGACGAGGCGCCGATGAGGCGATCCTGCGTGGCTGCCCGCGGCAGCATGGCGGCGATGGCAATGGTCTCCGGCCGGATCGTCTCCACATCCTTCATCGAGTGCACGGCGCAATCGATCTCGCCTGCCAGCAAGGCGCGATCGAGCTCCTTCGTCCACAGCGCCTTGCCGCCAAGCTCGGCGAGCGGCCTGTCCTGAATGCGGTCGCCGCTGGTGGAGACAGGCACGATGCGGATCGCCTCGCGCGGCCAGCCATGCGCGGCGATCAGGGCCGCGATGGTCAGCTCCGCCTGGGCGAGCGCAAGGGGCGAGCCGCGCGTGCCAAGGCGGAAGGGCCGGTCGGGATCGGGGAAGAGGCTGGTCATAGCTGCGACCCTCTAGGGCTAATCGCCATTCAGCGCTAGCGGCCTGCAAATGGCGCTTTCCCGGGCTTCCGGTGCTCACGTACCTGAAGTACGCTGCGCGCCGGGTCCCGAAAAACCACCATTTTCGCTACACCATCATCTGAACGTCGATCAGCCCTAGACCATTCGCCGGAACGGGGGGAACCGCTTTTCGATGCCGTGCGTGATGGCCCCGCCGTCCGCCCGATGGACATGCGCGCACCCAGCACCCATGTTGGTTCCGGGACACGCAACCGTTCAATTCAGACCGTGTGGGTTGCTCTCGCCGTTCGGGGCTCTACAGGAAAATACATGCCCATCATCCTTGGCCTGGAATCGAGCTGCGACGAGACGGCGGCGGCGCTGGTGGCCGACGACAGGACGATCATCGCCCACCGCCTTGCGGGGCAGGAAGCCGCGCACCGTCCTTATGGCGGCGTGGTGCCGGAAATCGCGGCGCGCGCGCATGTCGAGGCACTGATCCCGCTTGTCGAGGCGGCGCTGGCTGATGCCAGGATGAGCCTCGCCGATGTCGACGCCATCGCGGCCACGGCCGGACCCGGCCTCATCGGCGGCGTCATGGTGGGGCTGGTGACCGGAAAGGCGCTTGCCCACGCCGCCGGCAAGCCCCTGATCGCGGTCAATCATCTGGAAGGCCATGCTCTTTCCCCCCGCCTTGCCGACCCCGCCTTGCGCTTTCCCTATCTCCTCCTTCTCGTTTCGGGTGGGCATTGCCAGCTTCTCGAAGTGCGCGGCGCGGGCGATTATCGCCGGCGCGCGACGACCATCGACGATGCCGCGGGAGAAGCTTTCGACAAGACCGCCAAGCTGCTCGGGCTCGGCATGCCGGGGGGGCCGAAAGTGGAAGCGCTCGCTGCGGAGGGCGATGCCGCGGCCGTCCCGCTCCCGCGCCCGCTGGTGGGCACGGCCGAGCCGCATTTCTCCTTCGCCGGGCTCAAGAGCGCCGTGATGCGCGCAGTGCAGAGCGGGCAATGGCGCGATGCGGACATTGCCGCGAGTTTCCAGAAGGCTGTCGTCGACTGCCTCGTGGACCGGACCCGGCGCGCGCTGGCCGTCGCGGATGCGCCCACCGCGCTGGTCGTGGCCGGCGGCGTGGCGGCGAACCGGGCCGTGCGCAGCGGCCTGGAGCAGCTGGCGCAAGCCCATGGCCTGCCCTTCGTGGCGCCGCCCCTCTGGCTCTGTACCGACAATGCCGCGATGATCGCATGGGCGGGCGCCGAACGGTTCGCCCAGGGTGCGAACGATCCGTTGTCTTTCCCCGCCCGCCCCCGCTGGCCGCTGGATCCGGCGGCGGAAGCCGTGCGCGGGGCCGGAGTGAAAGCATGAGCATGGAAGCACCCATCGGGGTGATCGGCGGCGGGGCCTGGGGCACGGCGCTCGCGCAGGTGCTGGCGGCGGGCGGCCGTCCGGTCACGCTCTGGGCACGCAACCGCTCGGTCGTGGAGTCGATCAACGCGTTGCATGAAAATCCGGTCTATCTGCCGGGCCGTCCCCTGTCGGCGCTCGTCCGGGCGACGGACGATCCTGCCGCGCTGCACGGTGCGGCGGCGCTGCTGGTGGTGACGCCCGCCCAGCATATGCGCATGATCCTCTCCGGCTTCGCACCGCAGGGGCAGCCGCTCCTCCTGTGCGCCAAGGGTATCGAGGCGCATTCGCGCAAGTTCATGCACGAGGTCGCGCGCGAGGCCATGCCCGGCTCCCCCGTAGCCGTGCTGTCCGGCCCGACCTTCGCGCATGAGGTTGCGGCGGGCCTGCCGACGGCCGTCACGCTCGCCGCGGAAGACGAAGCGCTGGCCCGGACGCTGGCGGAGTGGATCGCCCAGCCGGCGTTCCGCCCCTATGTGACGGACGATGTAGCGGGGGCCGAGATCGGCGGCGCGGTCAAGAATGTGCTCGCCATCGCCTGTGGCGTGGTGGAGGGAGCGGCGCTCGGACAGAATGCCCGCGCCGCGCTGATTGCCCGTGGTTTTGCGGAAATGACGCGCTTCGGGCTCGCCTGTGGCGCGCGACTGGAGACGCTTGCGGGGCTTTCCGGCCTGGGCGATCTCGTGCTCACCTGCTCCTCGACGAGCTCGCGGAACTATACGCTCGGCAAGGAACTGGGCGAGGGACGCAAGGCCAGTGACCTGCTGGTGGATCGTCGCACGGTGGCAGAAGGGGCGTTCACGGCACCCGTGCTGCTCGAGGCCGCCCGGCTTCGCGGCATCGACATGCCAATCACGGCAGCGGTTTGCGCCCTGATCGCCGGCACGCTCGACGTGGACGATGCCATCCGCACGCTTCTCTCCCGTCCCCTGCGCGCCGAATAAGGGGGGCGGAGACTTTGCGTCAGCGTCCAGTTCCCCCTATGAAGGCCATGCGCGCGTCTGCGGATGGCGCCGGGGAGCGCCCTTCATGAGCCAGAAGGCGGGGGATCCGGTCGAACGGACCGAGGGGGACGACATCGCAGCGCTCGCCAAGGGCGGGCGGGCCAATGTGTTCGGCTTCGTGCTGCGCCTCGCGGCGCGCGTGCCGTTCCTGTTCATTGCCGGCCGGCTCTACGGCGCCTCCGTGCTGGGCCGCTTCGCTTATGCCGTGCTCGTCATCGAGTTCGCCGCGCAGCTTGCGACCTTTGGCCTCAAGCGCGGGCTTGCCGAGCAACTGGCGAAGGATGCGCGGCCCCAGTCGCATGTGGTCGCGGACGCGCTCCTGCTGTGCTTCATCGGCAGCTGCGCGACGGCGGGGCTGCTCCTGATCTTTCCGGAAGCGATGTTCCCCAACAGCGGCCTGAACGGGCTGGACCGGCTGCTGCCGCTCATCGTGATCGCCATCGCGATGACCGACATCGCGCTGGCGGGCTGCGCCTATCAGTTCAACATCGCGGCATCCGTCCGGGCCCGGTCCATCGTGGAGCCCTGGACGATCAGCATCGCGGCGCTGGGCTTCTATTTCTACTCGGCCCGGGACGGACTGATCCTTGCCTATGTCCTCGCGATGCTCGCGGCCTTCGCGACATCGCTCTGGCCACTGCTGCGCCATTATGGTCTGCCGCGCGAGTGGCGGCCGCACCCGGGACGGCTCTGGCATATCGCGATCCGCAACCTGCCGCTGGCCGCGGCCGATGCCATAGAATGGGGGAGCCGCAGGCTCGATCTGGCGATTCTCGGCCTTTTCGCGACGCCCTATGTCGTGGGCATCTATTATGTGGCGCAGCAGGTCGCGTCGCTGCCGCAGAAGCTCAAGACGAGCTTCGAGCCGATTCTGGGCCCGGTGATCACGCGCAACATCCGGCTCGGTAATCATGCGGCGATTGCCCGGCAGGTCAGTCAGGTGGGATTCTGGATCGTCGCGGCGCAGCTGGGCGTGGCACTGGCCCTGGGCATTCCCGGCGAAGCAGTGATGGGGCTGGTGGGCCCGACTTTCGTGGGCGGCGCCATTGCGCTCGCCTGCCTGCTGGCGGCCGAGGTGCTGGCCGCACCCGCAGTCGTGAGCGAAGCGGCGCTGGTCTATCTCGCCCGCATGCGCAACCTCACCATCTCGGTGCTCGCCATCGCCTTGCAGGCCGGACTGACCGTCCTCCTGATCCTGGCCGCAAGACGCCTTGCCCTGCCGGACCTCTACATCGCCGCGATGCCGGCGCTGGCGCTGGCCCTGGCGCTGGCCTGCGGCGCGCTTGCCAAATCCTGGCTGCTGGGGCGCCTGCTGCATGAGCGGGTCCGCATCTGGCGCGCCAGTCTCGTGATCTGCGGGCTCGTCGTCGCCATTGCCGGCATGAGCCTCACTTTGCTGCCCGCGCGCTTCGAGTGGGTCGAACTGGTGATCGGTATTCCGGCAATGCTGGGCGTCTACAGCCTGCTGGTCTGGCGGCTCGCCTTCAAGGATCCTGATCGCACCTTGTTCCGCAAGAAGGGATTGCAGGGACCGGCGAACGCCTGACCGGCGCATTCCCCCGGCGCCGGATCGTCCGGCGCGGACAGCGTTGCCGCATCGTCGGACTGGCGAAGTGGACGGCCGGGCGAGCCCGCGCCGTCCTTATTTGCGGGGTTCGGGAGCCACGGTTACCTTGATTTCCTCGCCGTTCCGGCCGGGGAAGCCGGTGAACAGCGCGTCGATCAGATTGGGCACGAGATAAGTGAGCTTGTTGCTCACCGATTGCGCGCGCGCCGTGCCTTCGAAAAGCGGCTCGCCATCGGCCGCGCGGTTGATCCGCATGTTGAGCCGGCTCTGGTAGACAAGATAGCTCTCGATGTCGTTGTAGCCGGGGCCCCAGAGGAAGGGATCATTCCAGCCCATCATGTAGCGCCCGCGCCAGCCGCGATAATAGCCCGGATAGAAGAACGGGTCATAGAAGAAGGGATCGCGCCCGAAGCCGGTCGAACGGATGCGCTGGGTGCCCCGGTCGACATCATAATCGAGCTGGACCACGAGCTGCGCCGCGGCGGGATCCGTGGCGCGCGTATAGCCCTGGTCGGTCAGTCTCTGCGCGACGAGATCGGCATAATGCTGGAACTCCAGGCTGCCGGCGAGCCGCTGGTCGGCCGGCTGGACAGTGAAGCTCTGGCCCTGTGCAGGCGGAAGCTGCTGGAATCGCGCCACGTCTGCCTTGAAGGATGTCGAGCAGGCCGAAAGGCCGCCCAGCGCCAGCGCAGAGGCCGCGGCGATCAGGAGAGTGCGCTTGAAAGTCATGATCTTGTCCGTTTCTCGGGCGTCCGATGCCCTGTAGACGAAGTAGGGAGCAGATTGCCTTGGTGCAAATGAACTCCACTTGAATGCGCGAATGATTTTCCGGTTGCAGCGGAGGGCCGTTGGAAACGCCGCCCCCGATACCCGCAGGCCCCGGCGCGCGATCAGGCGGACAATCCGGCCGGCGTTCCGGCCCGGGCCCGAAAATACTTTCGATCGGATGGTCAGCGCATCAGGCCCATGGCTTCATAAGCGCCGCGCAGCGTGGGCTCCGCCGCGGCCGATGCCTTCTCCGCACCGCTGGCCAGAATGGCGTCGAGCGCGTCATGATCCGCCCTGAGCGCGGTATAACGCTGCCGGATCGGCGCCAGCTTCTCGATCAGCAGGTCCGCCAGCGCAGGCTTGAACGCGCCGAAGCCCTGCCCGGCAAACTGCGCGCAGACCGCGTCGGGCGTCGCGCCGATCATGGTGGCGTAGATTCCCACGAGATTGAGCGCTTCCGGCCGGCCGGCCAGCCCGGCGACTTCCGAGGGGAGCGGCTCCGGATCGGTCTTCGCCTTGCGCACTTTCTGGGCGATCATGTCATTGTCGTCGGTGAGATTGATCCGGCTCATGTCGCTGGGATCGGACTTGGACATCTTCGCCGAGCCGTCCCGCAAGCTCATGATGCGCGCAGTTTCCTTCGGGATGATCGGATCGGGCAGCGTGAACAGCTCCACGCCGAAATCGGTATTGAACTTGGTCGCCACGTCGCGGGTCAGCTCGAGATGCTGCTTCTGGTCCTCCCCGACAGGCACATGCGTCGCCTGGTAGAGCAGCACGTCGGCCGCCTGCAGCACCGGATAGACATACAGGCCCACGCTCGCGCCTTCGCGGTTCTTGCCTGCCTTGTCCTTGAACTGGGTCATGCGGTTGAGCCAGCCGATCCGCGCCGTGCCGCACAGCAGCCAGCACAGCTCGGCATGGGCCGGCACGCGGGCCTGATTGAACAGCACGGAGCGATCGGGATCGATGCCGCAAGCCACCAGCGCGGCCGTCATGTCCCGCACATTGGCGAGGCGCTGCTCGCGCGTCTCGTGCACGGTGATGGAGTGCATGTCCGCGAGGAAGAAAAAGCAGCGCGAATCACCGCTCATGCTGTCCTGCATGGCGACCCAGTTGCGGATCGCGCCGAGATAATTGCCGAGGTGGAGATTGCCGGTCGGCTGGATGCCGGAGAGCACGCGCATGGATCGATCCGCTTTCTGCTATTGGTCTCAAAGTCTCGGTGAGCGGCGCAACTGCGCCTTGAGTTCGGCAATGCGATAGGCGCCAAGGCCGATGGACGCCAGCCCGTAGACGATCGCCCCCCCGCCGCAGAGCAGCGCCAGCGCCGCGATCCGCTCCCAGAAGGGGCCGGCCATGGACGCATCGAGTACGCGATTGCCGGCCAGCAAGGCACCGCCCATCAGCAGGCCTGCGGCGAGAATGCGCAGGGCCTTGGCCCGGAAACGCGCGTCGAGAGTCAGATGGTCCTCGCGCCGCAGCGCTGCGTAGAGCAGGGCAACGTTCACCCAGGCGGAGACCGCCGTCGACAGCGCGATGCCGGTGGCGCCCAGCGGCCAGATAAGCGCAAGATTGCCGACGAGATTCACGAGCATGGCCATGAAGGCGATGCGCACCGGCGTGCGGGTGTTGCCCCGCGCATAGAAACCCGGGGTAAGCACCTTGATGAGCACATAGGCCGGCACACCGGGGGCGAAGGCGGCGAGCACCGCAGCGCAACCCAGCGTATCCTCCGCCGTGAACGCGCCATGCTGGAACACGCCGCGAATGAGCGGCACGGCAGAGACGAGCAAAGCGACGGCAGCGGGCAGCGCCAGGAACAGGGCCAGCTCCAGCGCGCGGTTCTGCGTGTCGTTCGCGGCCTTGCCGTCGCCCGAGCCGATCTGGCGCGAGAGCATCGGAAGAATGGCCGTGCCGACGCCGATGCCGATAAGGCCCAGTGGAAGCTGGTTCAGCCGGTCCGCATAATAGATCCAGCTCACCGAGCCCTGCGGCAGGAAACGCGCGGCAAGCGACGTGGACACGAGCAGATTGAACTGGATGGCGCCCTGGCCGATGGCGGCGGGGCCGATGATGGCGAGCAGCGCCTTCACCCGTGGCGACAGGCGCGGCAAAGTGAGCCGCAGCACGACGCCGATCCTGCGGCACGACCAGATCAGCCAGAGCAGTTGCAGTGCTCCGGAGACGGTGACCGCAATGGCCTGGGTCATGGCCGTCTCGACTTCCGTATCGCCACGAAAGAACAGGATCGCCACGATCATGCAGATGTTGAGCAGCGCGGGGGCGGCCGCGTTCACCCAGAAGCGATCAAAGCTGTTGAGGATCCCGCCGAGCAGCGAGGCGAGCGACACGAGGCCCAGATAGGGGAATGTGATGATGGTGAGATGCCGGGCCAGCGCGAACTTCTCCGGCCCGCCGTCCGGAAATCCACCGGTCATCGCCCATACAACCGGGCCGGCCGCCAGCATCATGATGATGGTGAGCACGACCAGCATGGGAAACAGGACGGAAAGCACTTGCCCCGCAAAGGCGATCGCGGCCCGGCGCCCGGCCTCGCTCTCTTCCCCGCCTTCCTGCGCGATGATGCGATTGAACATCGGCACGAAGGCGGCGGAAAAGGCGCCCTCGGCAAACAGGGCGCGGAACAGGTTGGGCAGGCGCCAGGCGATCAGAAAGGCGTCGGACGCGAAGCCCGCGCCGACATAGCGCGCCATCAGCATGTCGCGCACCATGCCGAGCACGCGGCTGACGAGCGTCAGGGCGCCGATGGTTCCCGTCGCGCGGAGCAGGCTCATCGGGTCATGGCGCCCGTTGCTTCAGCAGCAGGTGGTCAGGCGTTGCCGATCGGCATGCCTTCGCCGCCGGCAGCCATCTGCGCCTGCTGCTGCATGTAAAGCGCCCCGAAATCGATGGGATCGAGCAGCAGCGGCGGGAAGCCGCCATCCTGCACGGCATCGGCGAGGATGCGGCGCGCGAAGGGGAACAGCAGGCGCGGCGCCTCGGCATAGAGGAAGGGGCGCATCTGCTCGTCCGGCACGTTGCGCATGCCGAACAGGCCGGCGAAGACCAGCTCAACGGCAAAGGCCGTGCCGGCTTCGCCCGCGGCGGTGGCCGACACCTTGAGCGCGACCTCGAACACGTCATCGGCAACCTTGTTGTTGCTGATGTTGAAATTCACGTCGATCTGCGGCTGCTCCTGCCACTGATAAACCGCCGGCGAATTCGGATTCTCGAAGGAAAGATCCTTCACATATTGTGCGATGAGGCCGATCTGCGGCTGATTGTCCGCGCCGTTTGCAGTGGTTTCGTCGGTCATGTCGTTCCTGTCCTTCAGGCTGTTGCCGGGCCACCGGCCACCATGCCGCTACCCATAGCTGAAAAGTCGCGGGGGTGGCGTTCCGGCTTTGTCCTCGCCCGGCCGTCCCAGTCGGCGGGCCGCTTAGCAGGCGGGCCGGGGCAGGGCAATCTCCCGCACGCGCCGGCCACGTCCCCGCATGACACTGCGGCCCGGCCCGCCGGGCGCGGAGCCCAGTCCAGATTGTTGATGCTTTTTTTGCCGCCTCTGGGTAACCTGAACGCTACCCGGGACGTTGCAGGTTTGAATTTGCCGCAAAGACGCCTATGTCTGGTGGGTTCCGGATTGTTTGGAAGGGTTTCGTTCTCGTGACCGTCATTGTCGTCCTGGCCATGATCTTTGCGCTGCTGGCCTTGCGGCTGTTTTCCGTGCTTGGGCGGCGGACAGGCCATGAACAGCAACAGATCCCCGCGCCTGCGGATGATCGGCCGGCAGGCGCCCGCATGCCCGCCGGTGAGCAGCAGGACGGGCGCACGCCCGCCCAGCGCGCTGCCGAAAGCGCCGTCGCCGTGCCGGCGCAGGCGGGACTGCGCGCCCTGATCGCCGCCGATCGCAGCTTCGATGTCGCGCAGTTCCTCTCCGGCGCGCGCGCGGCCTATGGCATGATCCTCGAGGCATTCTGGAAAGGCGATCGCGAGACGCTCAAGAGCTTGTGCGATGCCGACGTCTATGCCGCCTTCGATGCCGCGATCACCGAGCGCGAATCGGCCGGCCTGACGCTGGACAACAAGCTGGTGCGCATCGATACGGCCAATATCGTCGACGCGCGCGTGGACGATGGCGTCGCCCATGTTGCGGTTCATTTCGAGGCTGACCTGTCTGCCGTGACGCGCGACAGCAGCGGCGCCGTCGTCGCCGGCTCGCTGGACGACGCCGTTTCCACGATCGAGACCTGGACCTTCAGCCGCGATCTGCGCAGCCGCGACCCCAACTGGCAATTGACGGAGACGGACGAAGGTTGACGGCCAGGGATGCGGCGCTGCCTCATGCCTGCTTCCGTTCAATCCCGCCCGGCCCGGCCTGGCCGGTGGCTCGCGCTGCTGGCCGCCTGCCTTGCGCTCGCCGCCTGCGGGCGGATGATCCCGCCCGGGACGCCGGGGGCTACGCCTGAACCGGGCGTCCGGCCCCAGCCTGCCCAGCCACGCCCCACGCTCCCTCCCGCGCCGACGCCTTTGCCGACCCCGGGCGAGACCGCGATCGGCCCGGCGGTCGCTGCCGGGATGACCCTGGCGCCGGACATCGAGACGCTGCTGCCGCCCGATACGGAGCGCCTGCGCCTCGCCTTCCGCGCCTTTCGCATTTCCTGCCCCTCGCTCACCAGACGGCGGGACCAGAGCGGCCTGACATCCGCCTCCGACTGGCAGCAGGCCTGCGCGGCAGTCGCCAGCTTCAGCGAGGCCAATGCGCGCGAATTCTTCCGCCGCTATTTCGAAGCCGTGCAGATCGGCGACGGCAAGGCCTTCGCCACCGGCTATTACGAGCCCGAGATCACCGGCTGCCGCCAGCGGATGGCGGGCTGCGACACGCCGCTCTACCGGCGGCCCCAGGACCTCATCGATGTGGATCTGGGCCTGTTCAGCGACACTCTGAAAGGCCGGCGCATCCGGGGCAAGGTCGATGGCACCAACTTCGTCCCCTATGACGACCGGGCAGCGATCACCGGCGGCGCACTGGCGGGACGCGGCCTCGAAATCGCCTATGCCAATGATCCGATCGAGCTGTTCTTTCTGGAGATCCAGGGCAGCGGCCGCCTGCGCCTGCCCGACGGCGGCGTGATGCGGGTCGGCTATGACGGGCAGAATGGCCGCGACTATACCGGCATCGGCAAGCTGATGAAGGATCGCGGGCTAATCCAGGCCGGCTCGATGCAGGACATCATGGCCTGGCTGCGCGCCAACCCCGTCGAGGGGCGCGCGATCATGAACGAGAACAAGAGCTATATCTTCTTCCGCGAGCTGACCGGGCCGGGGCCGCTCGGCGCGCTCGGCCTGCCGGTGACGCCGGGAGCGAGCGTCGCGGCTGACCCGACCTTCGTGCCGCTCGGGGCGCCGGTGCTGCTCTCGCTGGACCGTGCGGAAGCCAGCGGCCTGTGGATCGCTCAGGATACCGGCGGCGCGATCAAGGGCGCCAATCGCTTCGACACCTTCTGGGGCGCGGGCGAGCGGGCGCGCGCCGTCGCGGGCGGCATGTCGGCACGGGGCAGCGCGCTGCTGCTGTTGCCCGTCGGCACTTACCAGCGCCTGCGCAGCCGACAAGATGTCACGCCGCCGCCTATCCCCTGAGGAACGAGCGCTCTGGCAGAAGCTCGCCCGCACGGTGACACCGCTGCGCCGGAGCCCGGCCCGGGCGCATGATGCCGCAGCCATGTCGCCCGTTCCCGCCGAAGGCCCCGCTGCCAAGGCCAGCGTCGTGCCGCCGGCGACACCAGCAAAGCCGCCCAAGGCGCCGCCGCGCCCCGCGCCGGTGCCCGTGCTCGACACGAGCTGGGAGCGGCGCATCCGATCGGGAAGGCTCGTGCCTGATCACAGCATCGATCTGCACGGGCACAATCTGGCGGCGGCCCATGTCCGCCTCGACCGGGCATTGGGCGATGCGGTGAGCCAGGGCTGGCGCGTCCTGCTGGTGGTGACGGGCAAGCCGCGCCCGGCACCGGAACCGGGCGAGACGCGGCGCCGGGGCGCCATCCGGGCGGAAATCGGGGACTGGCTGGCGCGCAGTCCCCATGCGCACCGCATCGCCAGCGTCCGCGCGGCTCATCCCCGCCATGGCGGAGATGGCGCGCTTTACGTCATCCTGCGGCGGCCGGGCTGAGCGCGGCAGCGAGCACGCGCATGTAGATGCGGGTGAGGCCTTCAAGGTCCGGCAGGGCCACCGCTTCGTCCAGCTTGTGCATCGTCGCGTTGAGGAGGCCGAACTCGACGACCGGGCACAGTGCAGAGAGAAAGCGGGCGTCGGACGTGCCGCCACTGGTGGACAGCTCCGGGACAAGGCCGGTTTCGGCCGTGATGGCGTCGCTCACCAGCGTGGAGAGCGCGCCGGGCGGGGTCAGGAATGCCTCGCCGCTGATCTTCGCCTGCAATGTGCCGCCCTCTGCCTCGACCAGCGCCGCGATCCGCGACACCAGTGCCTCGCCGCGATGCAGATCATTGAAGCGGATGGAGAGGCGCGCAGCCGCCCGGGCGGGGATGACATTCGTGGCGGGATTGCCGACATGCAGATCGGTAATCTCGATGTTGCTGGGCTGGAACCAGTCCGTGCCCCCGTCCAGCTCGATCGCCTCGATCGCCGACAGGACGCGGATCAGGCGCGGGATCGGATTGTCGGCCAGATGCGGATAAGCGACATGGCCCTGCACGCCGGGCACGGTGATCCACATGTTGACCGATCCGCGCCGTCCGATCTTGATCGTATCGCCCAGCCGCTGGACGCTGGTCGGCTCCCCGACGAGACAAAGTTCCGGCACCACGGCCCGCGCGGCCATGTGGCGCATGAGTGCGCGGGTGCCATGGACGGCGTCGCCTTCCTCGTCGCCGGTGATGAGCAGGCTGATCGTGCCGCCAGCGTCCGGCGTGCGCGCCACGGCGGCGACGAAAGCGGCGATGGCGCCTTTCATGTCCACCGCGCCGCGCCCGTAGAGCAGCTCGCCACGCCGCTCGGGCAGGAAGGCGTCGCTTGTCCAGCCCTCGCCGGGCGGCACCACGTCGAGATGACCGGCGAAGGCGAAATGCGGCCCGTCACCGGATCGGCGCAGGGCCAGCAGATTCTCGACCGGCCCGCCTTCCGCCTCGTCGCCATCGACGAAGCGCTCGACCGTGAAGCCCAGCGGCCGCAGCATTGCCTCGAGGCAGTCGAACACCGCGCCAGTCGCGGGTGTGACGGACGGACAGGCGATCAGCTTTTCGGCCAGCGCGGCGGGATCGGTGAGAGCGGGTGTCATTGCCCCCGCGTTAGCCAAAGCCGGTTCGCATGGGAAGAGAGGGCCGGGAGAAGAGGGGAGTGGGGAATCGTGGTCGCTTGTCCGGCGTCCCCGGCGCTGGCAGGATGCGCAAAACGCTTGAAGGACGCACCATGCCCCGCATCGACATCGACACCGTGCCGCAGGCCAACAGCACCGGCTATCCCGCGCCGTTCGACGCGGCCGTGCAGGGCCGCTGGCACAGGCGGCTCGGCCGCCATGCCGGCCTCACCGCGCTGGGCGTCAGCCATGTGGTCCTGGAACCCGGTGCATGGTCCTCGCAGCGGCACTGGCACGAAGGGGAAGACGAGTTTCTCGTGATGCTCGATGGCGAAGCCGTGCTGATCGAGGACGAGGGCGAGACGGTGCTGCGGCCCGGCGATTGCGTGGCCTGGGCAGCGGGTGTCGCCAATGGCCATCATCTCGTCAATCGCAGCACGGAACGCTGCACGTTCCTGTGCTTCAGCGCCGGCGATCGCGATACGGGCGGCGGCTATTCGGACATCGACATGAT